>JALCRV010000005.1 GCA_022652945.1 Bacilli bacterium | reverse complement strand
TTTGAGGACGATGAAGATCGTCTCCATGGGCGGTGAGGCCAGCCCAGCTAAATTAGGCCAAAAACTTGGGCCGTACGGCATCGGTGGCAAGTTCTGCGTTAAGTTCAATGCCATGACTTCGGATCGTTCGGGGGAGCTTGTTCCTTGCGATCTGGTCATTTACGAGGATAAGTCTTTCGATATCACGCTGAAGACTTCTCCGGTTACTTTCTTGATTAAGAAAGCCGCCAAGATCGAAAAAGGCGCTAAGGATAAGTCCAAGGTTGCCGGTACGATCACCAGAGAAGACGTGAAGAAGATTGCCGAGTACAAGATGCCGGATCTTACTGTTGATTCACTTGAAGCTGCCGAGAGGAGCGTCGAGGGAACCTGCAAATCCATGGGCGTCAAGGTAGTCGACTAAGGAGAAAGACATCCATGAAAAAGTTACATAAGAAATATGCCGCTGTCCTTGCTCTCATCGAGAAAGGGAAGCGCTATACGATCGCTGAAGCTTCTGATTTAGTCAGAAAGACTTCTACGACTAAATTCGATTCGACCGTCGAAGTTTCCTTTAAGCTTAACCTCGATACCAAGCAGCCTGATCAACAGCTCCGTGGCACCATCGCCCTTCCTTACGGGAACGGCAAGACCAAGAAGGTCTTAGCTATCACCGCTTCCAAGGTTGATGAAGCCAAAGCCGCTGGTGCTGATTATGTCGGTGGCGCTGAGTTGCTCGAAAAGATCCAGAAAGAAAACTGGTTTGATTTCGATGTCATCGTCGCGACTCCTGATATGATGGGCCAGTTAGGCCGTATGGGCCGTGTCTTAGGTCCGAAAGGCTTAATGCCGAACCCTAAATCCGGCACTGTCTCGATGGATATCGCTAAAGCTATCACTGAAATCAAGAACGGCAAAGTCGAATACCGCGCCGATTCCGCTGGCAACATCCATCTTTCTATCGCCCGTGTTTCTTTCCCGGCCGAGAAGATCCAAGCCAACCTTCAGACTGTCGTCGATACGATCGTCAGAATCCGTCCGGCTGCTATCAAGGGCATTTATGTCCAGAATGCGGTCGTCCATACCACGATGGGCCCGGCTATTAAGCTGGCTATCGTTGGCTAAGCCTAGTCGTTTCTCTTTTGGAGCAATCAATATACCAAAGACCGCAGCGGCTGAATAAGCTCAATTACGCTGCCGAGGTACAAAGCGGTTCTCATCTTACAGAACAACTTCTTCCTCCTAATAAGAGGAATCTGGGATATTGTTGCCAAATATATCTATCAAGATAGGAGGTGTAAAAGAATGAACGAGACTATTCTTGAAGAGAAGAAAGCCACAGTCGACCGTCTCAATAAGGAATTGGCCAAGGCGAAATGCGCTGTCATCGTCACTTATCACAATCTCGATGTCGCATCCCTTAACGTCTTAAGAGCTGATCTTAAAAAGAACGGCGGCAAAATGGAAGTCGCGAAGAACACACTGCTCAAGCGAGCTCTTGACAGCGAGAACTTCAAAGCTCTCGATCCGCTTCTGAAAGGCCCTAATGCGGTCCTCACTGGCGAAGACGAGACGAAGATCCTTATCCCGGTTTTAACCTTTGCGTTAGGACATAAGGATATGGAAGTCAAAGGTGCAGTCGTCGGCGGTGTCTATTGTGATTACGATCACATCAAGACCCTCGCTATGATCCCGGACAAGAACGCGGCTATCGCTTCGTTGCTTGGGACGCTGCAGTCTCCGGTCGTGTCGTTTGCTTGCGCTTTGAAAGCTTATGCTGATTCGCTTCCGAAAGCTGCTGCCTAATCCGATCAGTCCTAAATGCCAAAAAAATTAAAATTGGAGGAAAAAAATCAATTATGGCTAAGTTAAATGCTGCTGATGTTATCGCTTCCTTAAAGGAAATGTCGATTGCTGAAGTTATGGATCTCGTTTCGGCGATTGAGAAAGAGTTCGGCGTCACTGCCGCTGCTCCGGTCGCTGCTGCGGGCGCTGGGCTTCCTGCTGCTGGAGCTGCTGCTGAAGCTGCCCCTTCCGAAGTCACCGTCACCCTTAAATCCTTTGGCGCCAACAAAGTCAAGGTCATCAAGGCTGTTCAGACTATCACTGGCCTCGGCCTGATGGATGCCAAGAAGCTCGTCGATTCCGCTCCGGTCGCCATCAAAGAGAAGATCTCTTCGGCTGAAGCTGAAGATTATAAGAAACAGCTCGTTGATGCCGGCGCTGAAGTCGAAGTCAAGTAAGCTATCCGTCCTAAATATCCGCTAGTCAGCATTATGCCTCTCCGGGAAGGAAGACCTTCCCGGAGGAGGGCATTTATCTGAATGATTGCTTTAACTGATAAGCCGGTTAAACTGATCATCTCTCAGGCAGGGGTTAAAAATAGCGGATAAGTACGAAAGCCTTGTTTTATTATCCGGAAATGCGGGATCCCGCTTTCCGCACGTTTTTGTCCCTAGGCTTCAGAATGGAGAAACTTATATGAAAACTTTCGAAGAGATATTCAACAGGACTGACATCGATTATTCCTACAATCATCGTGCCAATTTCTCGAAGATCTCGGGGCAGCTTTCGCTGCCGTACCTCTGTGAAATACAGACCGAGTCTTTCCAATGGCTGATGAAGACGGGTATCGATGAGGTCTTGAAAGACTTCTTCCCGATCCGCAATAACGATCAGACGATGGAACTGGATTATGTTTCCCTCGCTTTCGATCAGCCCAAGGCGGATTATTTTGAATGCAAGACTTCGAGCCTTACTTATTCGGCTCCTCTGCATGTTGTTTTAAGATTGCAGAATAAGAATAACGGCGAAATCAAGGAAGGCACAATCTTTATGGGTGACTTCCCGATGATGACCGAATCCGGGACCTTTATCATTAACGGCGTCGAAAAGGTCGTCGAGTCCCAGATTGTCAGATCTTCAGGCGCCTATATGCATAAGGAAGAGGTTACCGCTTCGGCCACCTTTACCTACGGAGCGGATATCATTCCGGCCCGTGGTACTTGGCTTGAGTTCCTTTCCGATGCTAAAGGCATGCTTTACGTCCGTATCGATAAACAAAAGAAGGTCCCTGTCACCACTCTCTTAAGAGCTTTGGGGATCGTTTATGATGAAGAAATCTATCGCATCTTCGGCACTTCCTGCCCGATGCTTAAAAAGACTATGGAGAAATATCCGGAGCCGGATATCACCGGTAACGGCGTCGATAAGGCGACCGCTATCTCAATCCAGGCCTTAAAGGAAATCTACTCCAAGCTTCGTCCGGGTGAACCGGTCGATGATAAAGATGTCGCCCACCAGATCAAGACTCGTTTCTTCATTCATCGTAACTACGATCTTGGCCCGGCTGGCAGATTTAAGCTCAATTCGAAACTGGGAGCTTACGACAGGCTTCTTAATCACCATGTCGCGCAGGATTTGGTTTCGGCCGATGGTGAGTTAGTTGTCGAGAAGGGCACTTTGATCACTAAGGAAATCCTCGAGAAACTTCAAGAAGAGCAGTTCTTCGAAAAGGGCGGTATGCAATATGAGTTCCCGGTTAACACCGGCCTCGATGAGCATAACCACGTCTCCTTAGTCGATGTCTACGCTGATGATGAAATGACCAAGGTCGAAAGGGTCGTCGGCTCGGATGTTTCCGTCCACGATGAATATGTCACTCCTTCCGATATCTTGGCTTGCTTCTCGTATTTCCTGAATATTATCGACGGAGTCGGGAATATCGATGATATCGATCACCTCGGCAATCGTCGTATCAGATCGGTCGGGGAACTGATTCAGAACCAGTTCCGCACCGGACTTTCCAGAATGGAAAGAATCATCTCCGATAAGATGTCCGTCTCCAAGGATATGGAGAACGTCGCTCCGGAGAACCTGATCAATATTAAACCTTTGACCAGCTGCATCAAGGAGTTCTTCAATTCCTCCCAGCTCGCTCAATTCATGGATCAGACTAACCCGCTTTCCGAGCTTTCCAACAAGAGAAGAATCTCCGCGTTGGGCCCGGGCGGTCTTACTCGTGATCGCGCTTCGTTCGAAGTAAGAGATGTCCACTATTCCCACTACGGCCGTATTTGCCCGATTGAAACTCCAGAAGGCCAGAACATCGGCTTAATCGCTAATTTGGCTTGCTATGCGAAGATCAATCAGTTCGGCTTTATCGAGACTCCTTATCGCCGCGTGGTCAATAAGGTCGTTCAGGAACAGGCTGATTACCTCTCCGCCGATGATGAAAGAAGCCACACGATCGCGCAGGCTAACGTCCGTCTCGACCCGAAGACTCACGAGATTCTCGATGAGAGAGTCCTCGCCCGTCAGAACGGCGAAACGATCATGGCTTTAGCCAGCGATGTCGATTATATCGATGTCAGCCCTAAGCAGATTGTCTCCATCGCTTCCGCTTGTATTCCGTTCTTGGAAAACGATGACTCCACCCGTGCTCAGATGGGCGGCAACATGCAACGTCAGGCTCTGCCTCTATTGCATCCGCACGCTCCGTTTGTCGGCACTGGCCTCGAGCATAAGATCGCTACGGATTCTGGCGCTGCGGTCATCGCCAATAACGATGGCGTGGTCGTTTATTCCGATTCGAAGAGAATCGATGTCTTAGAAGGACCTTCCAAGACTCCTTTCACTTATAAACTGAAGAAGTTCATGCGTTCGAACCAGGGCACCTGCATCAACCAGACCTCCATCGTCCATAAAGGCGATGTGTTCCATAAGGGCGATGTGATTGCTGATGGTCCGGCTATGGATCACGGCGAACTGGCCTTAGGTCAAAACGTCGTCATCGCTTTCACCACTTGGCACGGCTACAATTACGAGGATGCCGTCATCATGTCCGAGCGTTTGGTGAAAGATGATGTCTATACTACTCTGCATATCGTCGAGTACTCCGTCGATCGCCGTAAGACCAAAAACGGCAAAGAGGAGTTCACCGCTGATATCCCGAATCTTTCCACGAAGATGAAAGCCCACTTGGATCCGCGGGGTGTTGTTACTCCGGGTTCCGAGGTTAAAGAGGGCGATATCTTGGTTGGTAAGACCAGCCCGAAAGGCGATACCGATCCGACACCGGAGCTTAAGCTCCTCGAATCGATCTTCCTTTCGAAGTCCAAAGACCGCAAGGATACTTCTTTACGTGTCCCGCACGGCGGCGGTGGTATCGTGCTCGAAGTGAAGACTCTCTCCAGAAAGACCGGCGATGATTTACCGCCGAATGTCTTGGAGACCATTAAAGTCTATGTCGTCCAGAAGAGAAAGATCTCCGAAGGCGATAAGATGTCCGGACGTCACGGCAACAAGGGTGTTATCTCCAGAATCGTTCCTATCGAGGATATGCCTTTCTTACCCGATGGCACTCCGGTCGATATTCTCCTTAACCCGCTAGGTGTCCCTTCACGTATGAACATCGGGCAGATCCTGGAAGTCCATTTAGGCATGGCCTGCGCTAAGCTTGGTGGACTTAAGGTCGCAACCCCGGTCTTCGATGGTATTTCCAACGAAGAGATCATGAAGATGATGAAAGCTGCGGGCATGGACGAAGATGGCAAGACGATCCTTTATTCCGGTGAAACCGGCGAAAGGTTCGATTCGCGTATCAACGTCGGTGTCATGTATATGATTAAGCTGGTGCACATGGTCGATGATAAGCTGCACGCCAGAGCCACCGGACCGTATTCGCTTGTCACTCAGCAGCCTTTGGGCGGCAAAGCCCAGAACGGCGGCCAGAGATTCGGCGAAATGGAAGTCTGGGCTTTGGAAGCCTACGGCGCCGCTCATGTTCTCCAGGAAATGCTTACTATTAAGTCTGATGATATGGTCGGACGTAACGAATGCTACGAGGCCATTTTGAAGAATAAGCCGATTCCTAAACCTAATATGCCGGAGTCTTTCAGAGTTTTGATTAAGGAACTCCAGTCTTTGGCAATCGATGTCAGGCTTTACACTGAAGGCATGAAGGAAATCGATATTTCCTCCATTACCTCCGAATCCATCAAGCTCGAAAAGTCCATCAAACGTAAGATTTACCAGATGGGCGAAGAAGAGCCGAAGGATGACGGCGATAAGCCTTCCGAAGAGCCGGAAGAGGAAGAGCATGAAGAGGAAGCGGAACCGGAGATTGTGGTTTCCGCCGATCCGAATGCTGACTAAGGAGGGTGAGAAAGTATGTTTGATTTAAATAAACTCTGCGCGATCCAAGTAAAGCTCGCCTCACCCGATAAGATCCTCGAATGGTCTAAAGGTGAAGTGCAGTCGGCCGAGACTATTAACTACCGTACTCAGAAACCGGAACCGGGTGGTCTTTTCTGCGAAAAGATCTTCGGTCCGACCAAGGACTACCAGTGCTACTGCGGCAAATATAAGAAGCCTCGTTTCGCTGGCAAGATCTGCGAAAAGTGCGGTGTCGAAATTACTACTAAAGCGGTCAGACGTGAAAGAATGGGCCATATTCGCCTTTATTCACCCTGCACCCACATCTGGTATCTGAAGGGCACTCCTTCGAGAATTTCCGTTCTCCTTGATGTCCCTCCTAAACAGATTGAAGAGGTCGTCTATTACGCTTCCCATATCGTCCTGAATACGGGCTCTTCTAAAGCGCTCGCTAAGGGCATGGTCCTCAATGAACGTGATTCCCGTCAGAAGTTTATCGAAATCGTTCAGGATTTGATCGATTCCGGCATCGCTACCGATGTCGAAAGAGGCAAGGATATTCTTATCCGCCTTCAGAATCCAGAGATTCCGGTTGATTTCACCACCACTTCCCGTTATATCGCTCAGTACACCGGTGCTGAATTCGATTGGGGCGCTGGAGCGATCCAGAAGCTTTTGAAGGAAGTCGATTTGGAATCTGAATTCACGAAGATTCAGGAAGAACTGAAGACTACTAACTCTCCTAAGAACCAGAAGAGAATCAAACTCTTGAAGAGATTGGAACTCGTCGAGGCTTTCCGTAAGTCTCATAACGATCCTTCTTGGATGGTTTTGACTGTCCTTCCGGTTATGCCGCCGGATCTTAGACCTATGCTCCCCCTTGATGGCGGACGCTATGCGGCCTCCGATCTTAACGACCTTTATAGAAGAGTCATCAACCGTAATAACCGTCTGAAGAGATTCATCGATCAGAAGGCTCCGCAGGTCATCACCATCAACGAAAGACGTATGCTGCAGGAAGCGGTCGATGCTTTGATCGATAACGGCAGACGTTCCAAGGCTGTCACTGGCCCGGGCAATCGTCCGCTTAAGTCGCTTTCGTCCCAGCTTAAAGGCAAGCCCGGTCGTTTTAGACAGAACTTGCTTGGCAAGCGTGTCGATTTCTCCGGCCGTTCCGTCATCGCTGTCGGACCGACTCTGGAAATGGATCAGTGCGGTATCCCTCGTGAGATGGCGATCCAGCTGTTCCGTCCGTTTATCGCTGCTAAATTGATGGCTGATAAGTCCGCTTCCACCCGTAAGCAAGCCGATCAGATGATCGACGGCCAGGATGAGAAGGTCATGGATGCTATCGAAGAAATCATCAAGACCCACCCGGTGCTCCTTAACCGTGCTCCGACTTTGCATAGATTAGGCATCCAGGCGTTCCGTCCGGTCTTGGTTGAGGGCAGAGCTATCCGTCTCCATCCGCTTGTTTGCACCGGCTTCAACGCCGATTTTGATGGCGACCAGATGGCTGTCCATGTGCCGCTTTCCAAGAAGGCTCAAGAGGAAGCGATCGATCTGATGATTGCGAACCACAACATTCTCGGTCCGAAGGATGGCAAGCCTATTTGCATCCCGACTCAGGATATGTTGCTGGGCAATTACTACATCACTCTGGAGAACAATATCGCCGGAATGAAGCAGCAGGCTCGTTACTACAGAAAATTCAACGATGAGATCGAAGCCGCTAAATACGATCTCTACGCTCAGTGCGAAGGCAAGGTCTTCAAGGATCCTGACGAGGTCATGATGGCGTATAATAACCGCCTCATCCATCTGCAGAACCGTATTGCGATCCGCGCTTCTTCGCTCCATAAGACTTACTTCAACAAGGCGATGAATAATGCTTACATTATCACCACCCCGGGTAAGATTATCTTTAACTCGATTTATCCTGATGATTTCCCTTATATCAACTCCCAGGAACAGACGGTTTTCGTCCACACCGGGAAGAAGGAACTTTATGAGGAAGACGAGAATTACCTTCCTGATGATTTCGTCCCTTATGGGACCGATATCAAGAAGCACATCGCTGCGCTTCCGTTAAAGAACCCGATCACCAAGGATCAGATCACCGCTATCATCGGTGAGCTCTTCTATCGCTATAAGGCGGAGAAGACCGCTCACATCCTTGATAAGATGAAGAACCTCGGCTTCGATTATTCGACCATTTCCGGCATCACTGTCGCCTTAAGCGATATTTCCGCGGATACGACTGACCTCGGAATCACTTCGCCTCTGGCTGATAAGCAGGAACTGTTCGATGAAGCTGAAAAGAAGATCGAGAAGTTCCGTCAGCAAGCCGATGAAGGCGAACTTGACGAACACGAAAGATATACCAAAGTCGTCGACGTCTGGCAGGGTGTCGGCAAAAAGATTGAAGACCGTGTCAAGTCCTTGATTAAACTCGAGGTCAGAAACCCGGTGTTCATGATGTCCACCTCCGGCGCGCGTGGTAAGCTCACTAACTTCGTCCAGCTGATCGGCTTAAAAGGCTTGATGGCGAAACCTGATGGTTCCTCCATTGAAATCCCGATTAAGTCCTGCTTCCGTGATGGTCTCTCCGTCTCCGAATTCTTCATTGCCACCCACGGCGCCAGAAAGACCGGCGCTGATACGGCTCTGAAGACCGCTGACTCAGGCTACCTGACCAGAAGATTGATCGATGTCTCCCACGACGTGATCGTCCGTGAGGAAGATTGCGGCTGCGACCACGGCATCGTCGTCAAAGCGATTATGTCTCGTGAACCGCATCCGGATGATGAGGCTAAAGGCCAGCATCCTGAGGAAATCGTTCACTTATATGATCGTCTGGTCGGACGTTTCACCGTCCACGATGTCGCTGATCCGAAGACTGGTGAAATCATCGTGCCGGCTAATACCATGATCAAGGAAGATGATGCGACTCGCATCGTCAAAGCCGGGATCAAGGAAGTCGAAATCCGCACTCTGTTCACTTGCGAAACCAAAGATGGTGTCTGCATTCACTGCTACGGGCGTAACTTAGCCACTGGCGAGTTAGCTCAGATCGGCGATGCGGTCGGCATCATGGCTGCTCAGTCCATCGGTGAGCCGGGCACTCAGCTTACTCTGAAGAACTTCCACTCCGGCGGTGTCGCTGGTGCTGAAGATATTACTCAGGGTCTCCCTCGTGTCCAGGAAGTCTTGGAAGTCCGTACTCCGAAAGGCGAATCCTGCATCTCGGAGATTCCGGGCGTCGTCAAAGAAATCCGTACTCACGATATCGATAAGAAGATCTACGATATCACCGTCGAGAACGATGATGTCAACGTTTCCGATCAGAAGGGAACCTTCGTTCCGGAGACTAAGAACTATACGACTAACGCCCACTCGAACGTTATCGTTCAGGTCGGCGATCACGTCCAGGCCGGCCAGAAGCTTACCGCCGGCGCGATTGATCCTAAGAAGCTATTGATGACTTCTAACGTCGCTAACGTCGAGTCTTATATCCTCGAAGAGGTCGATAAAGTCTACCGTTCGCAGGGTATTGGGATTTCCGATAAGCACATCGAGGTCATCGCTAGACAGATGCTGAGAAAGATGCTCGTTGTCGAGTCGGGCGATACTGATCTGCTGCCGGGTTCGAGAATCGATACTGTCGATTTCACTCAGGCGAACAATCAGGCCCTGATGGAAGGCAAGCATCCGGCGGTCGGACGTCCGATCGTTTTGGGCATTACGAAGGCTGCTTTGGATACTAAGTCATTCCTCTCGTCCGCTTCCTTCCAGGAAACCACGAGATCGCTCACCGATGCGACTGTTAAAGGCCGTATCGATTACCTCCATGGCTTGAAGGAAAACGTCATGATCGGTAAGTTGATCCCGGCGGGAACTGGGTTCAACGGCGATGTCGATGATGAAGAGGAAGAAGAAGCCGAAGCGCAGTCGGAAGCTCCTGATTTCAACCCGAACTCTTTGACTCCTGATGAAATGGCCGGCGATATGACTAAAAAGCCTATCTTCGTCCATCATCCCTTCGTTGAAGAAGACGGCGAAGAACCGAGCGATGATCTGAAGGCTGAAAAGCCGGAGAACGTCACCGACTTTGTCGCTGAAGACGTGAAGAAAGACTAAAAGCTTTCTTCTTAAGATTGCTTAGCCCGAGGGTAACACCTCGGGCTTTTTCGTGAGGTGATTTACTGATAATTTTCATTTTTCCTGTAAATGTATTTTATTTTTTTAACTGAGTTGATTTCAGATATGAATAATTTACATTTAAAAATATTTATTTATCAAATTTACGGGAATAATAATTTATTTAAAAAGCTAAGAAGCACATATGATATCTATTTATTTTTACTGACTCATAAGCCAATAAAAAATCGCGTTTTTCCTGTAAGCGGTTTCAATGAACTTGATGTAAATATTCTGAAAATTTTCTTGCAAATGTCATTTTTGAGTACTATGCTTCTTGTTATAAATCTAGCGGTTACCTTGTTAGCTTAGCGAAGAAACCAGATCTATACTTGAAGACAACTAGTCACGTAAGGTGCTATTTGTTCTAAAAGCTATTTGAGCTTTTCAGGTAAACTCCAGATTTATTGATCTAGGGGTTTTAAGATTATGAACAAGAAGATGCTCGTTTATATCCTGAAGCGGCTGGGGATGTCAATCATCACCATTCTTTCGGTGATCACGATTACTTTCTGGTCGATGCAGGCGATTCCCGGTGGCCCTTTTGCTTCCGAGAAGGCTTTGTCAGAAGTCACTTTGGCGATTCTTAATGAGAAGTACGGATTAAATGATCCTCTAGGGACTCAGTATCTACGTTACCTCTGGAGAGCTTTGATTTGGGATTTCGGACCGAGTCTGACCTTAAAAGGCCGCTTTGTCATGGATGTTATCGCTGACGGATTAAAGATCTCCGGTGTCTTAGGAATGATTGCCTTAATTGTCGCCCTGGTCTTCGGGATTGTTCTCGGGGCTTTAGCGGCGGTCAATCAGAATAAGATTCTCGATCGAATCATCATGGTCTTCTCGACCGCTTCAGTCGCGATGCCTTCCTTTGTTATCGCCTCTTTGCTATTGTTGATTTTCTGCAACAGGCTTCGCTGGTTCCCGTCTTCAGCTGCCTTATCAAGCGCTGGATACGTGCTTCCCGTCATTACCTTAGCTCTTTATCCGACTGCCTATATCACCAGGATGACTCGTTCTTCCACCCTTGATGTCCTGAATCAGGATTTTATCAGGACTGCGAGAGCTAAAGGCTTAAAAGAATCGAAAGTTATCTTTAAACACGCGATGAGGAATTCCTTAACTCCGATCATTACTTATATTGGCCCGGAGTTCGCCTATATCATCACCGGCTCATTAGTCGTTGAGCAGGTTTTCTCCATCGGCGGGCTAGGTCGTTATTTCATCTCTTCCATCACCGGCTGCGATTATTCGATGATTATGGGAACCACGATTTTCTTAACAGACATCATGGTTATCATGCTGCTGGTTTCCGATATTCTCTACGTAGTCGCTAATCCGAAGGTCGACTTCGACTAGAAAGGAACTCAAGGATTTATTATGCAATTCAAAAAGAAAAACCCGCTGAGCTTCCAACTCGATTGTTCGAAGTTTACCTTAGCGGACGAAAAAGAAAAAGCCGCTGCTAATACGATGCGTCAACCTTCGACTTTCTTTAAAGACGGTATGAAACGTCTAAGAAAGAACAAGGTGGCGATGGTCTCTTTGATCTTCGTGGTCTTTATTATCCTGGTTGTTATTTTCGTCCCGCTGTTCTGGCCGTATTCTTATTCCCAGCAGCTCGGAGTCGCTACCGGCCATCGGACCGATGCTTCCTATAACAATCTCATGCCTTTCCAATATGGGACGACTGAACAAGCTAAGATCGATGCCGGGCAGTTTGTTTTCCCCCATCTCTTCGGGACTGATAATTTAGGCCGTGATTACTTTATCAGAGTCATCTATGGGACGAGGATTTCTCTTATCGTCGGCTTCTTCGCTTCCATTATCGTTTTGATAATCGGTGCGATCTACGGCTCCATCTCCGGCTTTTTAGGCGGAAAGGTCGATCTGGTGATGATGAGAATCGTCGATATTATTTATTCCATCCCGGATATGATCATTATCATTCTGCTTTCTTCCGTCCTGAATCAAGCAATTACTCCGGCTGCCGGCTCCTTCTTTGCGAGGCTTGGCACTGGCATGATTTCCATCTTCGTAGTTTTCGCTTTGCTTTACTGGGTTGGGATGGCCCGTCTGGTCCGAGGACAGATCCTGACTATTAAGAAAGAAGATTTCGTGATGGCTGCTCGGGCTTCGGGAGCTTCGCCGTGGTGGATTATCAAGAAGCACTTACTTCCTAACTCGATGTCGGTGATTATCGTGGCGGTCGCTTTACAGATTCCGTCCGCTATTTTCACCGAGTCCTTCCTTTCCTTCATCGGATTAGGCGTGAAGATCCCGATGCCGTCTTTAGGCTCTTTAGCCTCCGAAGGGTTGGATTACCTGCAGACTTATTCTTATCGTCTGTTGGTTCCGGCCTTGATGATCTGCTTCATTGTTCTAGCTCTTAACTTGCTCGGCGATGGCTTACGCGATGCCTTCGATCCGAAGCTTTCGAAATAGAAAGGAGGGCATTAACTTATGGCAATAAATTCGATTGGCAATCCTCATGTCCCTCTATTGGAAGTCAATGATCTTCATGTCTCTTTCAAAATCATGGCTGGCAAGGTCGAAGCTGTTAACGGTGTTTCCTTCAGCCTTGATCGGGGAAAGATTCTCGGTATTGTCGGGGAGTCCGGGTCTGGTAAATCTGTCACTTCTTATTCGATTATGCAGATTATCGATAAGAACGGCACGATTGAAAAAGGCTCGATTAAACTTGATGGCACCGAACTGATCGGAGCCTCTGAAAAGGTTCTGCGTTCAATCCGCGGTAACCGTATAGCGATGATCTTCCAGGATCCGATGACCGCTTTGAATCCGGTGTATACCATCGGCAATCAGTTAATCGAGGCTATCCGTACTCATGACGATAAGATCAGCAAAGAAGATGCTTCTAAACGTTCGATTGAGATGCTTAAACTCGTCGGTTTCAATGAACCGGAGAAGAGAATGAAACAGTACCCGTTCGAATTCTCCGGCGGCATGCTGCAAAGAGCTGTAATTGCTATGGCTCTGGTCTGCAGCCCTGATTTATTGATCGCCGATGAACCGACTACGGCGCTCGATGTCACGATTCAAGCCCAGATTCTTGAACTCTTAAAAGAGATTCAGCAGAAGATGGGGATGGCTATTATCATCATCACTCACGATTTAGGTGTGGTGGCGACTGTCTGCGATGAAGTTGATGTGATGTATGCTGGGCGCATCGTCGAAAGAGGCACGGCGGATCATATCTTCTACGAGTCCGCTCATGAATATACGAAAGGCTTAATTAATTCAGTTCCGACTCTAGCGGATGATCGACCTCTGGTTCCAGTTAAAGGTAACCCGGTTGACCTGATGTGTCTGCCGAAAGGTTGTCCTTTCGCTCCGCGTTGTGACCATTGTATGAAGATCTGCCTCGAACAGTTCCCGCCACAGATTAAATTCAGCGAAGATCATTATGTTTCCTGCTGGAATGCGATTAAGACTCTTCAGGATCAAGGCCAGATCGATGTGACTTTGCCTCCTGAGGCTCCACTGAATCCTTCCGAGGTTAAAAGCCTGACGAGAGTTGATTTACCGGTCGTGAAGAAAAAGCCGGTAAAGAAGGCGATAAAAGCCCCGGTGAAGAAACAAACTGTGAAAGGCAAGAAGAAAGGAGGGAAATGATTATGGCCTTATTTAGTAAAAAAGAAGAAAAGCCTGTCGTTTCCGATCATCCTCTTGCGCCCGATACGATTGTTTCCGTTCAGCATCTGAAGATGTATTTCCCGATTAGCACGGGATTTATGAAGCATAAGGATCTTAAAGCCGTCGATGATATCTCCTTCGATATCAAAAGAGGCGAGACCTTAGGCTTGGTCGGTGAATCCGGCTGTGGAAAAACTACCGCCGGCAGAGCCATCCTCTTCCTTTATAATCCCACGAGCGGAAATGTCTTCTTTGAAGGCAAGAGAGTCGATCCGAAAGATAAAGCGGCGGTGAAGGAATATCGTCAGAAGACCAATATCGTCTTCCAGGATCCATATTCCTCACTCGATCCGAGAATGACCGTTGCTGATATTATCGGTGAGCCCTTGGATGTCAATAAAGCTTATAAGTCGCAGGATGAAAGAAACGCCAAGATCAGAAAACTGATGGAAAGAGTCGGGCTCAACAGTGAGCAGGCGACTCGTTACGCCCATGAGTTCTCCGGCGGACAAAGACAAAGAATCGGGATTGCTAGAGCCTTAGCGATGAATCCTTCCTTCGTTGTCTGCGATGAGCCGGTTTCGGCCTTGGATGTCTCGATTCAGGCTCAGGTCCTTAATACCTTTAAGGAACTGCAGAATGAGTTGCATCTGACTTACTTGTTTGTCGCTCATAACCTTCTGGTCGTGAAGCATATTTCTGACCGGATTGCTGTTATGTATCTAGGACGTATCGTCGAGTTAGCTTCCGATAAGGATATCTTCGCTGAGCCGGAGCATCCTTATACGGTCAGTCTGCTTTCCGCGATCCCGGTCCCGGATCCGAAAGTCGCTCGGGCTAATAAGAGAATCATGCTTCAAGGCGATATTCCTTCGCCCTTGAATGCTCCTTCCGGCTGTTCATTCCGCACCCGTTGTCCGTTTGCAACCGATAAGTGCGCTCAGGAAAGACCGGAACTAGTCGAAGTGAAGAAAGACCATTTCGTCGCTTGTCACTATCCAGGTGTAGCGAGCGGCGTTAATGATTCAGGAGTTAAAGGGGCTCCTGAGGTGTCTAAAAAGGAAAAGGGGGCATAATACACGGGTAAATGATACTGAAAGCTGAAGTTTCTTCTCGCCGATCGTAAAGGCACATGAATAGGTCTTGAGGATATCTGATCCCCGACCAATAAGTATGAATTAATCAATTAATAATTAATGATTGAAAGGAATAACATAATATGAAAAAGAAAATGAGTTTGTGTTTAGCGGGTTTAGCGATGGTCGTGACCGTTTTCGGTCTGACCGGCTGCGGGACTCCCGCTACTTCTGTCGCCGCTTCGTCTTCGGCCGCTGCCTCTTCGGCTGAGTCTTCCGTAAATCCTAACGCCAAAGTCCTTAAAGGCACTTGGCAGGATACTTACGATAAGGTCGTTTATGCAGCGAAGACCGAGACCGATGTTGCTAAGCGTTTCGCTTTAATGCATAAAGCTGAGGATTTGCTGATGTCGACTGGTGGTTTAATGCCTATTTATAACTACACCGATCAATATCTGCTTTCCGCCAAGGTTAAGGGAATGGCTTATTCTCCGATGGGCTATAAGCTTTTCACCTATGCCAGCAAGACTGATGGTTCGAAGACTATCGATGCTTGCATCGCTTCTGAACCGGGCACAATCGATCCGGCTTTGAATACCACGGTCGATGGCGCTAACTATATCGCTCACTGCTTCTCGGGCCTTTATAATCTGGTCTCCGATGGCAAGGGCGGTGTCACTTTAGCTCCGGGCTGCGCTACTTCTTACGTCAAGACTTCCGATGCTGATGGCACCGTTCATTATGACTTCACGATGAGAAGCGGAATGAAATGGTCCGATGGCACCACTCTTGATGCGAAGGATTTCGTCTATTCTTGGAACCGTACAGCTTCCGGCAAGACGGGCTCCGCTTACGCTTATATGTTCGATTGCATTAAGAATGCTGCGGCGGTTGAAGCTGATGCGACCGGTGCTGAAAAGCTCGGTATTTCCGCTTCTGATGATGGCACCCATTTCTATTGCACTCTGCCGGTTGAAACTGCTTATTTCCTCCAGCTCTGCGCTTTCCCGGTCTACGCTCCGGTTCAGGAAAAGATCGTAACCGAAAAAGATACGACTGAAGCTGGCACTTGGGCGACCGATCCTGCTACCTATGTAGTTAACGGACCTTATAAAGTCACCGCTTGGGCTCATAACTCTATGCTGACTCTTGAAAAGAATCCGTACTACTATGATGCTGAACATGTCACTATCGATACAATTCGTTACCATCTCGAGGATAACGATAGCTCCATCTATTCCCAGTATCAGACTGGCGAACTTGATTTAGCTGATTCGTTCCCGATCGGTGAAATCGATACGATCAAGGCGACCTACACCGCTAAAGGCGAATACTACAATATGCCTCAGCTCG
Source organism: Bacilli bacterium (assembly GCA_022652945.1). GTDB lineage: Bacteria > Bacillota_I > Bacilli_A > RFN20 > CAG-288 > Scatoplasma. The sequence goes on along the minus strand of JALCRV010000005.1, from coordinate 149,876 downwards.
GCACTTACTACTACGAATTCAACGTCAATGAAGCTGCGGCTAATCCCGCCGGTTATGCCGCGATTGCTGATACGGAAACTAAGAGAGAGAAGTTCAGAAGAGGACTTAGCCTCTTAGTCGATCGTAACTACATCGTCAACCAGATCACTAAAGGCGGGCAGATCCCGGCTTCTAGCTTCGTCGCTGCTGGTGTCTACGATGCCGATGGCACGACTGAATTCTGCAAGAATGCCAACGGTGGCAAAGGCTACTATTCGATCGAAGATACCGATGCGGCTTATGCGGCTAACGTCGCGGAAGCTATCGAGGATATCAAAGCTGCTGGTTTCACTTACGATACTGTTAGCCAGAAATTCACCAATGTTCCGACGGTTAAATTCCTGACCAACACTTCCTCCGGCCATGCTGCGATTGCGACTGCTATCCAGGCTACTTATGCTCAGTACGGCATCACCTTCGATGTCCAGCCGGCTGCGGATTGGAACGTTGCGGTTGCGCAAAGACAGGCGGGCAACTTCGAGTGCTCTCGTGCTGGCTGGGTCTGCGATTACAACGATCCGATGAATATGCTTGAGATGTGGCTTTCCGGCTCGGGCAACAACGATTGCCAGTTCGGTAAGGATGCTTCGGCTTCCTACACCGGCTACAGCGTTGATGTCACCGGCCTGATGGACTAATCATCGATTCTTGTTTATTAAAGCTTCCCGGGTTTACGTTTTAACCCGGGCGGGCTAGTTGATTTATCTGACTTCCTTCCGCGACAAGGCACGGATTGAAGAAACCGCCCTCGGCTGTCCTTTGACGGTCTTGGACGGACCTGGTAAAAAAACAGGTGCTCTTTTAAAGGGGCACCTGTCTTTTATTTTAACGGATATTGTTCAGAAGATCGTTAATCGCTTCCGCCATGGTCGGATGAGTATAAATGTTATCGCGGAGAACTTGATAAGGAATCTTCTGATCGATCGCTAACTTAAATAGATTAATGACTTCTTGGGATTCGGCGGAGAAGAGATGGGCGCCGAGGATCGTATCATCTTTTTTATTGATAATGACCTTCATCAATCCGAGAGGGCGCATAAGAATATGAGCTTTCGGAACTCCGGCTGGATTTAAGGTGGCGACTAAGATGTCGTAACCTTTCTCTAGAGCTTCTTTTTCCGTCAGGCCCACCCTGGAGAAGGGTGGATCAAGGAAGACCGAATAAGGAACTTGGCCGCGGTTAGTTAAAGTCCTTTCGCTAGCGTGGAAGAGGGAAGCAGCTAAGATCCGATAATCATCTAAGGAAATATAAGTGAACTGCAGCCCACCGATTACATCACCGACGGCATAAATATTGTCCTGAGTCGTCTGTAGATGTTCATCGACCTTTATAGCGTTTCTTTCAGTAAGCTCAACTCCCGCCGCTTGAAGATTCAGCTCGCTGACGTTAGGTCTTCTTCCGGTAGCGACTAAGATAGCATCTCCGGAGACCTTATCTTCTTTCTCATCGATGGAGTAGATTACATCGGTCATATTTTCATTATCCAGGATGTTAGTGATCTTCGCTCCTTTGATAATCTTAATGCCACGAGCAATCAAGGAGTCATAAACCGCTTTAGCGATCTCTTCATCTTCCCGGGGTAAAAAAGCCAGCGAATCCTGAATGATTGTGACTTTGGAGCCGAAGGAAGCAAACATCGAAGCGAATTCCATCCCGATATAACCACCGCCGATAATCACTAAAGAGGAAGGCAGTTCTTTTAAAGAGAGCAAAGTCTCCGAAAGATAGACTCTTTTGGCTTTGTTGATTCCGTTGATCGGCGGAATGAAAGGCCTGGCGCCCGTATCGATCACAATCTTCTCCCCTTCGATGATTTCTTCTTTTCCTTCTGAAGAGATTTTTACTTTATGGGCATCGATAAAAGAGCCGGTCCCATCGAAGACCTTGATGTTAGGATTATCCTTGAGCATGTGATAATTCTTGCTGCGGAGTTTTTCGATTAAGACGTCCTTATCCTCGACAGCCTTTTTATAAAAAGCTTTCTTATCTTCCCAGCTTCCTTGCTGAAAGGAAGCTAAAGAAGCCTTAAAGGAGATGGCTTTGGTCGGAATACAAGCGACATTGATGCAGGTTCCGCCGTACATTTTGTTATCTTTTTCAATCATTGCGACTTTCCAGCCTTTTTTGGCTGCCGCGACTGAGATGGTCTTTCCGCCTTTACCGAAACCGATGACAATTAAATCGAAGTGTTCCATAATTTGAACTCCTTTATCACCCACATTTATATATGAAAAAAAGGCTAAGAGCAATCATTATGCTTTTAGCCTTTTAGCAATTCGTTCCTGATTTGTCTATTTTTTTGAAGTTTCGCCCAGGGGTTTATGCGGGACTTCATGATGCTTACGGCAGCGGGCTTCATAGCATTCCGCCGCTCCGACCACGATGACCGGATCTTCGTAATAAGCTGGCTTGCCATTGATGATTCTTTGAGTTCTGGTGGCAGCTTCACCGCAGATCTTACAAGCGGCGGTGAGTTTGGTGACAAACTCAGCTTTCGCTAATAAGGTCGGCATGATTCCAAATGGCTCCCCTCTGAAATCGAGATCTAGGCCTGCGACGATGACTCTTACTCCTTTATTGGCGTAGTAATCAAGGATGGGGATTAATTCCGCGCCGAAGAACTGGACTTCATCGATGCAGATGACATCGGTATTCTCTGGGACTAAAGCGGGGATATCTTTGGCGTTCTTGACGGGGAAGGCCTTATAACGGCCTCCAGCGTGAGAAGCAATCGAGGTTTCCGAATAACGATCATCGATGCTGGGTTTGAAGCAGACGATGTTCTTATTCGCATACTTCAAGGTTCTGATACGTCTTAAAAGCTCTTCCGACTTGCCGGCGAACATCGGCCCGGTGATGACCTCAATCCATCCGCGTTGGAATTCTTGATACATAATTTTTCCTCCCGTTAATCTATCTTCTTCAAGTATAAACCTTCTTTTTAAATAGAGAGAAGAGACAAACAAAAAATATTTCGATGAATGATGTATATTAATTAGGAAGAAAGGTTATTTTAAGGGGAAAAGATAATTATGCTCATGATGAATAAGGAAGAAAAAGATCATCTTTTTCTCGTAATAATGGATTCTCTGGAAGCGATAGATCTTTTAATCTGCGCTATCTGCTTTTATACTATCGGTTTACCGACGGGCTTTTTTGTCGGCTTTGTCGGGGTTTTGCCTTTTGTCTTAATGTGCCTGGCCTTTTTTAAGACCATGGATATTTTTGCTAAGAAAGGAATGATGAAAAAAGGCGATATCTTTTTAATCGCCTTTTTCTTTTTTGATGTCGTTGCTTATATCGTCTTTCTTTTCTTGCTGCACTGAGTTAACTTCAGGCTTCTTTTGGATAATGGCGGCTTTCTTTTGATAAATCACCATATTGGGATCGGCTTTAAAGACCGCATTGATAATAAAGAAGACCATGAAGGACTTGATCGTTCCGTTTATCAGGAAAAGGATTGCTTCCGCGAAAGCGGAGTAGAGATATCCGACTTGGACGTACATCAGATTCCAGCCGCTCTTTAAAAGAATTCCGACGATTACTTCATTAAATAAAGCAATCAGATAAATATCCAAGAAAGAAAATCTTCTTTCTTCTCTTTGGCCTTTGGCGAAAGTATGGGTCTTGGAGAGAAAGAAAATCACGAAGTAAAAGATAACAAAAAAGGCGGCGAATCCGCAGGGAATCAGAATTTTCGCCCACAGATAGATAGTCTGCTTCTTAAAAGTCGAGAAAAGAGATAAGAAAGCGATGACGATAGCAACGATGGTACTAGAAAGGGCAAGATAAGAAAGCGTCTCACCTTTCTCCCTTCCTTTAAATAAACGCATCACCAGCCAAGGGATAATCCCTTCTAAAGCTGAATCGATGGTGTAACCGAAGAAGTAATCGCCAGCCGGCATTAATAATGCACCGATGGCATCCGCGGCTCCTCCGACCAATCCGCCCCAAAAAGGCCCGCAAATCAAAGATGAAACCACGATAGGAATCGAACCGAAGCCGATTCTCAGCCACGTAGCTCCCGGAATATAAAAGGTCAAAAAGGGGACCCGCGTTAAAATGACGCTTAAAGCGATCATCACCGCTGAGTAAGTCAACCTTCTGACTAGAAGGTGAGAAGTGGCTCTTTTACTTACTTCCATATAAGTCTCCTTAGACTAATTATCCGTTCTTTTCCTTCATGGCTTCAGAGATCTTGCGCTTGATATCGCGATCCTTGATCGTGTCTCTCTTGTCGTAGATATCTTTGCCTTTAGCGAGAGCGATTTCCAGTTTCGCCTTACCTCTTTTCAGGTAGCAGCGAACCGGAACTACAGTATAGCCTTTGATTTTGATAGCTTCTTCATACTTTCTGATTTCGGATTTATGCATCAGGACTTTCCGGTCTCTTTTCGGCTCGTGATTGAAGATATTTCCCATTTCGTAAGGGGAGATATCCATTCCGACGACGAAAGCCTCGTTGTTTCTGAACATAATATAGGAATCAGAAAGGGAGCAGTGACCAGCTCTGATGGACTTAATTTCCGTACCGGAAAGGGAAAGCCCGACCTCCAGATAATCTGAGAGGAAATAATTAAAATGGGCTTTGCGATTCGAAGCGATTAATTTCTCGCCTTTACTTGCCTTCTTGTCCTTCTCCGCCATGGCCATGATCTGAACCTTTCATGTCCTTATTATAAGGTCTACGTCCTCTGGAAGCATATCCGCCACGAGAATTTCCGCCCCGATAAGAGGAACCTCCATCCTTATGGAAGGAACGATGGTCATCATGTCCGTAAGAAGAATGGCCACCTCTATAAGAGGAATCCCCATCCTTATGGAAAGAACGATGATCGTCATGCCCGTAAGAGGAATGGCCACCTCTATAAGAGGAATCCCCATCCTTATGGAAAGAACGGTGATCATCATGTCCGTAAGAAGAATGGCCACCTCTATAAGAGGAATCCCCATCCTTATGGAAGGAACGATGGTCGTCATGTTCGTAAGAAGAATGCCCGCCTCTATAAGAGGAGTCACCGTCCTTATGGAAGGAACGATGGTCGTCATGTCCGTACGAGGAATGTCCGCCTCTATAAGAGGAATCCCCATCCTTATGGAAGGAACGGTGATCATCATGTCCGTAAGAGGAACGGGAAGAATAATCTTTTCTTTCGCCCCCTTCTTGATTCTCGCTAGTTTCGCCTAGATCGAATTGTTTATCGGAGTATTTGAAGGAAGGATTTTTCTCAATCGGCCCATCATGATAAGACTTACGTCCGTAACCACGATGCGAAGAATCACCATCGCGATGGAAGGAACGATGATCGTCATGTCCGTAAGAAGAACGTCCGCCACGATAGGAAGAATGCGAATCACGACGGCCGCCGAATGAAGGCCGACGCGGAGTATTTTCCATTCTTCGCTTCGTCTCAGCGGTATCCATCGAATCCTTGCCGGAGACAAATCTGGTTAAGGATGCTGTCTCTTCGGTCTGGGATTCTTCCTGAGCCGGGTTAGTTTCCTCGGCATTGACCGCCTTGGTTTCAGTATTTTCCGTCTCCGGATTTACATTCTCTTCGACAAACGGCTTTTCTTCCTCGATAGCAGGATTATCGTTAGTTTCGTTTTGCTCTCTTTCGTCTCTTCTTTCATCCTCATAAGGACGGGAAGAATAAGACGGACGGGAATGGAAAGAATCTCTCTTTCCGCGGTAACCGCCGCCGAAAGAAGAACGCGGACGGGAATTGTAACCACCGTGTCTGACTCTGGAATAATCCGGTCTTTCGCTTCTTTCTCCGTCTTCTTTTTCGACATCTGATTCGTAATTTCTAAAGGCTTGATTGTAATCTTTGGCTTTCTGTGTCATAGCGTGTATTGTTTTATCCTCCATGGTGACTTCAGAGATGATGACTTCCATGGCAGTTCCGAGACGGTAGAAGGTGTAGTTATCATCCTCATCTCTTTCCGTGTTCTGAATATCCATGTGGCGATCGGAATAGATCCAGCGTTGGTTCGGATCGATGTCGCGCAAAGCGACGAAGACTTCGATTCCGTTATCCAACTCGACATATAGTCCCTTGGCGTTGATTCCGGTTACGATACCTTGGAAGGTCTCGTCAAGGTGATTAGACATATACTTGCAGGCTTCTAAGTCGTCAACCTCACGTTCGATCTCAACGGCGCGGCGTTCCGCGGCGGAGGTCAGGACTCCGAGGTTTTCGAGGTAAGTATGAAGATGATTGTAATTGAAGGTTTCCTGATTGAAGACATAGTCTCTTAACGTACGGTGGACAATCAGATCAGGATATCTTCTGATCGGGGAAGTAAAGTGCAGATAGAACGGCTCGGCGAGTCCGAAGTGGCCGGTGTTATCCGGTGAGTACTTAGCCTTAGCTAAGGAGCGGAGCAGGAAGGAAGAGACCGCCTGGTGGACTTTCGGATCGGTAATCGAAGAGAACCAATGCGATAAAGTAGCCGGGGTGACGTTAGACGGGAAGTCCTGAACCATCTTCATCTGGCGAAGGAACTGTTTGAAGAGTTCGATCTTTTCGGAAGGCGGATTGTCGTGGACTCTGTATAAGGTCGGGATGTCTTTCTCGGAGAGGAACTTTGCGACTTCGACGTTGGCGATGATCATCAGGTCTTCGATCATGTCTTCGCCTTCGCCTTGAGTTCTCTTGATGACTTCAGTCGGATTGCCGTTTTCATCCAGAGCGAACTTTAATTCGGTGGAATCAAGATCGAGGGCGCCGTTTCTTTCACGAAGGAAGCGGATCTTCTTTGTGGCTTCATGCATCCGGAAGAGCATCTGGACGATATCTTCCGAAAGCTCGCCTTTCTTATTGTCTTTAAATAGCTCGTTGACTTCCTGATAGGTCAATCTGCCGTGGGAGCAGATGACACCCGGATGAATCTCGGAACGGTAGATGTTGCCACTTTCGTCGATATCCATAATGACGGCCATGACTAAACGGTCGACATTCGGATTTAAAGAGCAGATGCCGTTAGAAAGCTCGGTCGGCAGCATCGGGACGACTCGATCAGCGACGTAGATGGAAGTGCCACGATTGATGGCTTCTTCATCTAAAGGAGTATTCGGTCTGACGTAATAAGAGACATCAGCGATATAGACGCCGATTCGATAGCCCTTAGCAAACGGGATGCAGGAGACGGCATCATCAAAGTCCAAGGCATCCGCCCCATCGATTGTGACAATTACGTCATTACGATAGTCTTCGCGGCCTTTTAAGTCATCTTTAGAAAGCGTCTGAGGGATCATCTTGGCCTGGGTCAGGACATCGGTCGGGAAGGTAAGAGGAGCATCATTAGAGGCGATGATAGCGGAAATATCCGCTCCAACCTCTGAGGCCTTGGCTAAGGTCTCGACGTAGCTAACTTCAATTACGTCCCTGGCGGACGAGATGATTTCGCATTTTACTAAATCGCCATCGCTCAGGCCTTGTAAAGCGGGGCTATCTTGCAGATGGATATCGATATCGGTGGTGGTGGTTTGCTTGGCTTTTAAAAAGAAAGAGCCGTTCGGTCTTTTAAAGACCGTGCCCGATAAATACTTGTTGCGGTAATATAGACCAACAATCGTGCCGTTATTCCAGTTATCGACTTGGAAATAAACCTTGTCGTTAAGGATGTAGCCATCTAACGACTTACCTGCGACACGGATGTCATCTTTCTTGGTCATCGAAGAGCCAACGGGTTGGATAAAAGCGTAATTGTCTTTCATAAAAACGATCGTGCCTAAGGTTACTCGGCAATCGGAAGTAAGCATGTAGCCTTTCAAGGTCTCGATGATAATCCCGTTATCCAGGTAAATCTGGATTTCTTTCTGGGCATCTTCGACGCTGAGCTGGAAGTGCTCAGCAAAATCCTTCAAGGGATGGTGATTTCCTTTAAAATAAGCGATAAATTCTTTTTGTTCCATAAATGATAAATTCTCCTTCTGGTATCTGTGACGCAGGTACATTTTTCAAAGAACGGTCGACAAGCGAAATAAACATCGTCAAACGGATCTAAGACGTAGGCCTCCAACAAAATAAAAGAGGGGAACTTTATTTATGCCCCTCTATAAATCCTGAATCAAAGGTAACGGGCTAAGATGGCAAACAAGAAGAAGAGAATACCGCAGATCATCGTGATAATCGAAATAATCTTGTCCACGCCTCTTTCCTTGGTCTTCGCGAAGATATTCATGTTAGTGCCGCCGGTAATAGCGCCTGAAGCACCGCGTGATTTAGGTCCGGTCAGAAGGGAAAGGACAATGAGCAGTATCGCGATCACAAAGAAGAGTATTTCGAACGGTTTCATTGCTTTTTCTTCTCCTCGAATGACGTCCAAATAAAAGGTTGCGTCTTTTCTATTATACTGTTTTTCATTTCAGATACAAGAAAAATCTCAACGGGCCCCTTTAGACAGGAAAATAAGTCCGTTTGTCACTTAACAGAAAAAATTAAAAGCCACATAAAAGGCAAAGTTTTCTGAGATGATAATGGTAAGTAACAATAAAATTTGAAGCCACTATTGGCTCAGTGGCAATGATACATGCACATGCCATCTTGCTTTTAACTTGTCACATAGCAGTTATCTTTCTCTTCCGAATATTTCTTTCAGCTTTTCTTTATCCGCTTTATAATTTCTGCTTTCATCAGTTAATCCGTTCTTTTCCTGCTCAACATCAGAAACTTGGGTATAACAGAAACCTTGGATCTCTCCAGATTCAAAGATGGCATCTACTTGCCCTTTGATTCTCTTTAGGTATTCTTCATCCGAGGTAACCATATTCCCATATCCCCAGCCATCTTTTTGATCTTTCTGGAAAGCGATTCCTCCGAATTCAGTTAAAAGAATAGGCTTATCCATTACTTTAGAATTATCGATAGCTCTCGGCTTTAAGATAGAATCGGTTCTTTCGATTCCATTTTTCAGGTCTTCTTCCATAGAAGAGAATTCTTTTAAAAGTTCTTCCTTTGAAGAAGAGTAATCATGCAGAGTCAGAAAATCAGATAAAGTATGCTCCCAACCATCATTAGAGATGACAAAACGCTTAGGATCGATGGCTTTGGTCAGATGATATAAACCTAGAGTGAATTCCTGTTGTTCCTTTTTCTCATTTATACTTTGGATACCCCAGGATTCATTGCAGATGACATATGCCATCAGGCAAGGATGATTCAGATGCTGCTTTAAAATCTCCAGCCATTCGTGGCTAGCTAAGAGAATAGTCTCCTGTTTCCAATCGTAAAAGGAAGGCAGTTCCTGCCATAAAGCGTAGCCAAGGATATCAGCGTAATAATAGAAAAGATCGCTTTCGATTTTCTGATGCTTCCGGCAGCCATTCATTCCGATGTTTTTCATCAGACTGATATCCTTAACCATCTCTTCCTCTTTTAAAGTCAATCCGCCTTTAGAAGAATAACCTTGGTCTAGAACAAAGCGGGGGAAGAAATGACAGCGGTTAAGGTAGATATTCCGATCCTGAGCGGAATATTCGGCTACTCCGAAGTAAGAATAAACCGTATCGATGATTTTACCGTTTTTCAAGATCGTGAATTTTACATCGTAGAGATTCGGATGTTCCGGACTCCAGATTTGAATCTTCAGGAAATCTGAATCGGTTGTAAGATCGAAGGTCTGGGTAAAGAAAGGATGGTTAACTGTCTTTCTTTCCCGCGCGATCAATTCATCGTGATAGGTGATTTCAGTCTCTAACTCAATACCATCTTCTTTACCTTGGACTTCGTACTCCATCTTCACTTCATTATCTTTGAAGGAAGGATAGATCTTTACGGAATAAAGGAGGGTTTGGCCGGTCTTTTCTAACCAGACAGACTTCCAAATACCGCTGGTTTCGGTATAGAAGCATCCGAAACTTTCAGGCTTTGTTCTTTGTTTTCCGCGGGGATGGATAGCGGAGAAATCATCTTCGGCTCTGACGATTAAGACGTTCATTCCTTTTTTAAGAAGGGAAGTCACCTCGAAGCTGAATCTTTCGTATCCGCCTTGGTGGTGACCTAGATACTGGCCATTAAGATAGACATCAGCTAAGTAATCCACTCCTTCAAAATGAAGGAAGACTCTTTGATTGCTAATCTTGGAAAATTCAAATCCCTTCTGATACCAAAGGATCTTATGTGGCTCTTTAATATTTATGCCTGAGTTTTCAGTCTGATAGCTAAAAGGTACGTTTATTTTCAATCCGGTCGGGAAACGCTGTAAGTATTGATTATTTATTCCTTCGTCCTGATCATCGAAAACAAAGTCCCATTGACCATCAAGATTAAGAAAGTCCTTTCTGGCGAATTGAGGGTTTGGATGGGAAGGAAAGTAAGATTTAGTATGGTACATAAAAAAGGCTCCTTTAAGTTATGGCTGATTTAATTATAAGTATAGGTTACCGATAAATATTGAAAAAGGTGTGGTTTTGTATATTTTTGATGACTTTTTAGATATTGTCTATTTTCTTGGCTAACTTGTTGATATCAAACCTAGCTATCTTGGTTCTGATATTCTCCAAGGTCTGGTTAATCAGCTTATTCGCTGTATCATTGATCTTCTGGTTGGCATCAGCGATTTTCTTGGAGCTATCTAGAATATCCTGTAACTGGCTCTCCATCGCTACGAGCGGCTTATCAAGATAAGCTGACTTCATCTGCTCAAATTCGTCGATGATTTCCTGAGCTTCTTTAAAGTCCAACTTATCTTTATTGACCTTCTCTAAGAGATCTTTATATTTCTTTCCTAAAGACTCGATGATGCTTAAGAAAGCGATAAAGTAAGGAGGACGGACCATATACATCTTCGGGTAATCCGTAACCTTAACTATCGGAGCATCATTAAACTTATCCATCTCCAGCTCGGAGACCAACAAAGCGTATTCGCAGTTCTTCTTAGTCCGATCGGAATCCAGTTTCTTATAATAATCCGCATTCTTCTTTTTAGTCTTCGATTCCGGATTCTCATTCTTCATATCCATACAAACGGAAGCTAACTCATTCTCCTGAGTGTGTTCATCGGAAGAATAAACGCGGAAAATATAATCCGCCTTCGTTCCTTTGCCATCTTCACCTTCAAAAGCCACCAAGGTGTTATCTTTCTCCCAAGTGCAATTCTCAAACCCCGTCACCGCATAGTTCTGATATTCATTATTGCACCAGGTCTCCAACTGCTCGCCTAAAGTCTTCACCCCAGTTGAAGCCTTATTCAATCTTAAAGCATTTATCTCATCATCTTTTTCCTTTATGGCTTGGATATTATTCATCTTCTCATTCATTAACTGTTCTTTAATATCCTGAATCATCTCCTGATCAGCGCTCTTCTGTTTTAAAGCGGCTTGTTCCTCCGCTGCTTTCTTTTCATCTAAAGCTCTCTGCAGATCGTTCTTTAACTGAACAATCTGCGGATTGTATTCATTCTTCGTCTCCAAGATAGCCTTCTCTTTTTCAACAGAGATTTTCTCGTTTAAAGCATCTATCTGTTGTTTAAGGCTCTGGATCTGTAACTGCGCTTGGGAGTTGATATCTTTCTTCTCAGCTTCAGAAGTAAGTTTCCATTCTCTTTGCAAAGAAGCGAATTTCTCGTTATAGGCCTTATCCTGACCTGATTTAATTAAGTTATCTATATAAGATAAATCGACCTGCTGAAGATCTTTCAGATCGATTTCATCCCCAGCCTGCGCGGGGGAATTAAGTCTTAAGACAGTCGGACTGATGACGCTGACATCTTTAAGTTTAGCCATATATAGATCTCCTTTATTTTTCTTCTTATCCTTATATATTCTACCATCTGGGCTCTATCTTTTTCTGACTCGGGTTGTTTCTTTTTAGGTTTTTTGCTGTTTTGTTCTTCTAACGTATCATAAGTACCTTAAAAAGGCCGTATTAACAGGGTGTAGGAGGGCAAAATCATATTTGACATTGCTACCCCCTTTAGTTATAATTCTCTTTGCGTATGCAGAGAGAAGGAGAGTGAATATCATATGGCAGTACCCCCGAGAAGAACAGGCAAGACCGCTAAGGCCTTAAGAAGAACCCACTTTAAGCTCCATCCGGCCCAGTTGGTCGAGTGCCCTAATTGCGGCGCGATGATTAAACCTCATCACGTTTGCTCTAAGTGCGGTTATTATAACGGCAAAAAAGTCATTGAAGTCAAAGCCGCTAAGAAGTAACCTGAATTAGTTAAGTTGACTTTCAGCTCACCTGTAAAGGTGGGCTTTTTTTATTAATTAAGGCCTTCTTAATTCTTTCCTTTTAATCGGCTTTAAAAACGCTTTAGTTACTACCTTCTTGACTAGGGTTAAAGTATAATACATATGTTATAAGGGGATTGAAGAGAAGTAGGATATCCCCGAAGAGGAAAAGATGGATACACCCGAGAAGAAACAAACTGCATCTGAGCCGATCGGTACTAAGCCTAGCTTTCGTAAAGAAAAACCGACTCTTCTGAAAAAAGAAGAAAACCAAGCCAGAGATTATCTGCTTGATCACCCGGTGATGAGAACGGGTCTGGAATGGATCTGGCTTTTATTTATCACCGTTGTTTCCGCCTTCCTTTTCGCCTACGGTTATCGCTCCTTTGTCGCTCCAATCGATTATTACGATGCGACGAATACTTTGATCCATACGCCTTCCTTGATTTCGGGCGGTGCTTCAGGTATGTCGCAGAGTGTTTTAAGAATCATGCAGATCTTCGGCTACACCGGAACCGAAAGCACCGTTACTTCCATTTCTTATTTTGTTATCAATATCCCTCTGTTTTTTATCGCCTGGAAGTTCATCGGGCATAAGTTCACCGTCATCACTTTTATCAACGTCGCGGTTTCTTCCTTGTTCATTAAAGTAATCCCGGAATCCTGGACTAATATCTTCTCCATCTCTAACGACTATATCGCCCGCGCCTTGGTCGCTGGCATTCTGACCGGGCTTTCTTCCGGTCTGGCTTATATGATCGGCTCTTCGGCGGGAGGTATCGATATTGTCACCTTCGCCATCGCAGAAAGAAAATCCACGACAGTCGGGAAGTATTCAGTAATCGCAAATACGATCATCGTCTTGCTCTACACCATCATCAACGCTATCAGATTGAAGAAAGCTGGCGGGGAAGCCTTTGGAGAAATCAGCCTTTCCTTATATACCTGCATTTATTTCTTCACCTCCGCCAAGACCTTGGATCTTATTAACATCAAGAATAAAAAGACTCAGTTGCAGATCAACACTGATAACCCGGAGATGGCAACGATGCTCTTAAGAGCCTTCCCGCACGGGTGCACGGTGGTAGATGCCATCGGTGGCTATACCGGTAAACCTCGAAAGGTCATCTTCATGGTCGTTTCAGCTTCCGAGGTGAAACAGGTCGTCGATTACGCTCGCAAGGTCGATCCGGAATGCTTTGTCAACGTTACCTCGTCCAACCAAGTCTACGGAAAGTTCTATACTAAACCCATTAAATAGAAGGAGAAAGAACATATGCATACTATCCAAGAATTAGCTGATCTCATCTTCCCGGATGTAAAGTTGACCGTCCAGGATCTTGAAAAGAGATATCCTCCCCGCCATCTACCTGAAGGCGCAGAAGTCACCCGCTTTGCTCCATCTCCGACCGGTTTTTTACATACCGGCTCTTTATTTACGGCGATGGTGTCCTCTAAGTGCGCCTGGCAATCCAAGGGTGTCTTCTTCATGAGACTGGAAGATACTGATCAAAAAAGAGAAATCGAAGGTTCGGGTGAAGATTTGATCGAACAGATGAAGATCTTTGGAATCCAACCTGATGAAGGTTATCTAGGGAAAACCCAGAAAGGTGATTACGGACCTTATATTCAGTCCCAGAGACAGGATATCTACCGTATCTGCATCAAAGACCTGATGCTGAAAGGCCGGGCTTATCCTTGCTTCTGCACCCCTGCTGATCTGGATGCTTTACGTCTTACTCAGGAAGCTAACCGCGTCATCCCCGGGTATTATGGGGAATACGCCCGCTGCCGTTATCTGACTCTTGATGAACAGTACGAGAAAATCAAAGCGGGAGTTCCTTATGTCATCCGCTTTAAATCGTTGGGCAACCATCTTAACTTCATCAAGGTCCACGATGAAATCAGAGGCGACTTAAGGATTCCGGAAAACGACCAGGATATCGTCATCATGAAATCCGATGGTCTGCCGACTTACCATTTCGCTCACGTCTGCGATGATCATTTTATGAGGACGACATTGGTCACGAGAGGCGAGGAATGGATCGCTTCTTTAGCTATCCATATTGAACTATTTGCGGCTATGGGCTTTCAGGCTCCTAAATACGCCCATCTGCCGGTCATCATGAAACTTGATAACGGCAATAAACGTAAGCTTTCTAAGAGAAAGGATCCGGAAGCGGCAGTCAGTTATTTCATCGAACAAGGTTATCCGGCTGAAGGCTTGATTAAGTACCTGATGACGATCGCTAATTCGAACTTTGAGGAATGGCTTTTAGCCAATCCGAAAGTGCCTTTCACCGATTTCGTCTTCTCCTTTAATAAGATGTCCTTGGATGGTGCCTTATTTGATATCGGCAAGGTCCAGTTCATCTGCAAGGAGACTTTAGCCTACTATCCGAAAGAAAGAATCTCTTCGGAAGCTTATAACTGGGCTAAACGCTTCGATAGCAAACTTACTTCTTTGATCGAACAGGACTATGCCAAGTTCGAGAAGATCATGGATATCGAACGCGAGCAGGAAAAGCCGAGAAAAGACTACGAGAAATATGCGGATATCTATCCGCATATCCGTTTCTTCTATCAGGAAGAATATAAAAAGATGTTCGCTGAACTGCCCGCTCTTCCTTTTAATCCTTTGATCAGCAAGGAAGATACAAAAGCAATCCTGAATGACTTTTTGACTTCTACGGATTATACTTTAGATGAAAATGCTTGGTTTGAGTCGCTTAAAGCCTTAGGGGAAAGACACGGTTTCGCTTCTTCCTTTAAGATTTATAAGAACGCGAAGGACCAGTATAAAGGCCACGTCGGTGATGTGGCTTCGATCGTCAGAGTCGCTCTGACGACTTCCCAGCAATCACCTAACCTTTATCAGGTCTTACATATTCTGAGTCAAGATGAAATCAGGGAAAGGGTCGAGCTGACTTTAACTAAGCTCGATTGAGGTGATGATTATGGATGAAATGCAGGAAGTCTATCCGATGCCGGGAAAGGCGACAATTTCTCCTAAGTCGCGCTTAGTCGATTTGCTCCTCTGTCTCTTCTTAGGGGAGATTGGTGTCCATAAGTTCTACGAAGGAAAGATCGGACTCGGGGTCCTTTATATCTTCACCTTCGGCTTATTCGGCATCGGTGCTTTGATTGACTTGATCATGATTATCACCGGCGGAGCGAAAGACTCCGATGGGCTGCCGATCACCAACTGGGATACCGATAGCGTCGTTAATACGACTCCGTCCAAAGCTTCCCAGGTTGCCACCGAAGAGAGCACCGCTCAGGCCTTAAAGGAATATAAGGATCTTCTTGATAAAGGTGTTATCACCCAGGAAGAATACGAAGCGAAAAAGAAGAAGTTGCTCGGTCTTTAATCAGAAGGAAGCAGTTACAGATGAAAATAGCTTTTAAAAAAGATTCAAAGTATTTTTATGTTGCTATTCTGGCTTTCGTTATCCAGCTGATTTTTGTCATAATCTCCGCCGCCATCTACTCTTCAGTTAACCATACTCGCCTTACCATCTATTCGTCTTCTTTGTCCTTGGCGATTATGGTGCTTCTTATCATCGCTGATAAAGTGGAATTTAAAGATCCGCGGATTCCGACTGTCATGAATCTGATTTCGTATTTCTTTGCGATTTTCTCCGTTTTGACCCTTTCCTCGAAAAACGCACAAATTGCTGATACGAACTTTGCCGGCGTCGTTAACTCTCTCGACTCAGTGCTCTTAGTTATCTCCTGGGTCCTTTCCGCCTTCAGTTTCCTTTTCATCGCTGTCTTAGTCATCAGTTCAATCATTTTTATCTGCGGGAAGAATACTGCGGATATCCTAAGAATCATCAAAATCTCCGGTATCCTTCTTTTAGTCTCTTCTTCCTTAGCCGTGATCATCCAAGCCCTTTCGATGATGACCGGGGTTATGAACGATAATGCGCAGATTGTTTTATATATCGGCAATCTTTTGACCCAGGTTATCTTCGCGGTCCTGATTCTTCTTCTGACTAGAGGAATCGAGATCAATAACTCTGTCTTCATCCCTCAGAGCGGGAATAAACCTTCCGATCCGGAAGAGGAATTAAGGAAAGCCAAAGCCATTGAATCTTATAAAGACCTGTTGGATCGTGGTGTAATCACCCAGGAAGAATTCGAGAAAAAGAAAAAGCAGATCCTCGAAGAACGTTAAGGAGCTGCTTATCAGACATTCAGCATAAAGGCCTTTAAGGGCCTTTTTTAAATCCTTGTTACCTTATAGCCTTCTTTTAAGTATTCATCAGCTTGCTTTGTCGCTTCTTCCTCGTTAGGGAAGGAGATTCTTTGATCGGGGAAATCCTTAAGATAAAACGTGTAGCAGTTCTTTTCTTTCTCATGGATCAGAATCATCTCCTGCTTTTCTTTAACGCTAGCCCAGACGGGCACTTTGCCAGTCCGATGATCGATCAGGATCTTTGGAGTCAAAGGCCTTAAGGGTATCTTTTTATTTAAAGTTGTCTTATCTGTTTTCTTAGTTCTCATTTTTATTTCCTTCTTTCAGAATTAATCTAATTCTGTCTTATCTTTAAGAGATTGTCAAAACTTAAGGAAAGCTCCGAAGCGAATAGAAGCCGAGAGGCGATATCAAGCTTGATAAATTCGCCTTCATAAGACAAAATCCTTCCGTTATTAAAATATGAAAGGGAAATCCGATCGCCTTTAACTAACTTACCTAAGACCATGCCGATTTCCTCGGCTTGGTCCTCGGAAATAAGGGGCTTAGGAACCTTCTTTCGTTCTTCAAGCATGTCTTTATAGTAATCCTTATATTGGGGAAGGGCAGCAAAAGGCCTCCACTTCTTCATTCCTCTTTCGTTCATTTACGATGTCCTCCAATCTGGTTGTCTCTTCTTAAAACGGTCGAATAATTTAGTAAGGCGGAAGCGCGGCAGAGGCTTTTCAGCCCGTAAAGCTTTCTCACTTCTTTTAAGGCCTCGTCTAAGGCCTGCTCATCGTCTTTCTTTTCAGGTGAAGTAAATAACGAGAGCTGCTCATAATCGTTCTCGATAAGCCCGTAAGCCGCTAAGGAGACGTTACGGATTGTAAAGCGGCTGTCGTAATAGCGGCTGAAGAGGACTTCGATTGCCTCTTTAAATTCCGCTCTTTTAGCCGTCGGCTGATTAAATCTCATCCCTTTAGCAAATCCTCCATAAACTGAATAGCCGATCCAGAGACTGATACCGGAAGCTAACTTATTCTCCTTATGAAGTCTCAGCATCAATTCATCGAGGGATTCATTCAGGATCAATTTAGCCTCCTCGCCGGTATAGTCTTTAAATAGAGTCTGTCCGACCGCCAAGGAAGCGGAAGCGGGAACGTAAGGCTTCTGGATTAAAGCATCATCGATTCCATTAGCGTGCAGGTAGATTTCCTCCCCGATTACTCCAAACCTGTTCTTTAGAAAGTCCGGGGAAGAGACAGCGATGTCGCCGACGGTATAAAAGCCTAGATCATTAAGTCTTTTTTCCATCCGGCTGCCGATGCCCCACATTTTAGAAAGCGGAGACAAGGGCCAGAGTTTTTGAGGTAGATCTTTGATTTCCCAACTGGCGAGGAAGTCCTTATTGTGTTTCGCTTCGACATCCATCGCGGCTTTAGCGACGAAAAGATTAGGCCCGATGCCGGCGGTGACCGTTAAGCCAGTCTTCTTTCTGATCTCTTTGATAATCCTTCTGGCGTAGCCGATTTTATCGGTCTTAGCAGCTTTCAGGTAGGAAGTGACATCTAAGAAGGCCTCATCAACGGAGTAGACGTGCATATCCTCTTCGCTGACGTAATTAAGATAGATCGAAAGGACCTCGACGCTTTTTTGAATATAACGTTCCATCCTGGGGGTGGCGTAGATCATCCCTTCCACTTTCGACAGGTCATAAAGCCTTAATCTAGAAGGGATACCTAGAGTCTTAAGATAAGGGGAGACCGCTAGGATAATCGTGCCTTGGCCACGGGTTAAATCGCAGACGACTAAAGGGGTTGAGAAAGGATCTAACCCCCGGTCGATACATTCGACCGAGGCGTAGAAACTTTTCAAATCGATTGCTAAGATTGTCCTTTCTTTAGTGCTATCTTTCATCTGCCCGTCCTCTTTGTAGTGAAGATTATAACAAGCCGGAAGGGCATTTTGGGGATGTAAATCCGATGTAAATATTTACCCTGACAAGGTGCTTTTAAGGTTGGGAAAGTTGTCTCTTTTAAAGAGGCTCAAATGAAAGGATGGTAGTTATTAATTAGTAATCGGATTTTGGATTTTGACATTTGTTTAAAAAATTTTAGAACTTGATTGATGATGAAAAAGAATGAAAAAAACAACGATATAAAGAAAGCGATGATGTAAATGAATGAAGTACTTAGAAAGAGACCTGATTGTTGTACCTAAAACACTTTCTATTTGCGCTGAAAAGCTCAACTGTGCTCATTGAAAACGGACTATTTGAAAACATGAATGAGTCTGGACTGAGCGGTTTTTGTATCAGAGATTTTGAATTTTGAAGATGGCATAAAATTGGTGGGAAACATCTTGGACGTTTAACGACGAAAATCAAAATCTGAAGGGTACTATATGAAATTTATCTGAAAGATACTGATTGCATTTCTATATAGGGCTAGGCAACTCAATTGATTAAAACGGCCGGCTCATATTCGGTATGTCTAAGGCGCGATTTTTTCTTTTGCCGCTGGAATCATTTACCTGCGAGCTCTTTAGTCCCATAAACATAAATTAATTGAAACTTTTAGGCTTGCTATCTTTAAAACTTTCCTTGATAAAGAGAAGTGGTGATTTATTGTCGAAAAGAATCTTTGTAGACTGCTTCAGGCTCCTAAACTCATAGGAACTTCACCCAAACACTTAAACGGAATTGACCCAAACACTTAAAAATATTCGACCCAAACACTTAAACGAAATTGACCCAAACACTTAAACGGAATCCACCAGAGCACTTAAAAATATCCCTTGTCGGGTGATAAATTAAGGCCGGCGAAGCATAGGTAATATTGTCGCTTCGGTTGGAAGCTGAAATTATTTTGCTTTTAGTTTGCCACATAACAAAATTCCTTTTTTACCTAAGTAAGCGTTTTCTTCTGTCTTAAGCAAGTGGTAACATAGTTCATATAACGTATAATTAATTTATTCAATAACGAAGGGGGTTATCATTATGCGTCAAGTCATCCTTTCTGAAAAAGAGCTCCATGAGATCTGCGTTAGGATCGGAGGAGAGTTAAACACCAGGCTTAAAAAGGAAGGAAGCCTTCCTGTTTTCGTCGGTGTCATGAAAGGCGGGCTGAATTTCATGATGGATCTGATTAAACAGATCGACCTGCCTATCTTAACTGATTATATCCAGATTTCTTCTTATTCCGGCACCGCTTCAACCGGGATTATCAATCTGAAGAAAGATCTGACTCTCGATGTTAAAGACAAAACAGTCGTAATCGTCGAAGATGTCATCGATACCGGTTATTCGATGCATTACCTGAAAAACTACATCGTTTCGAAATATCATCCGAAAGAAGTCATCATCGTCGCTTTAATCGATAAGACTTTCTTACGTAAAGTCGAGGTCAAGACCGACTACTGTGGAACCGTCATGAATGAGAATAAGTTCTTGATGGGATACGGACTTGATTACAATGAGCTTTATCGGAATGTTCCTTATGTCTATGTCCCCGATAAAGAAGAAATCGCCGAATACGATCATCTGTTAGGAAAGTAAGTAAATCACCTTCAAAGCCGGGAATAAAAGCCCGGCTTTTTCAATTAAAAAAAGCGAGGGAACGAATCTCTCGCTTTTCGCTAAGATTTTTGATGCTTAGGCCTTTAAGTCCGCACCACGGGTTCCGTGATAAATCTTATCGACTCCAGCCTGACCTAAATAATGCTTTACGATTCTTTCAGCGAAGGGAATGGTGAAATACATGGATCTTCCCGTGATCAATAATTCATCTTCGGCTACACCGGTCGCATCATCTTTGATGCCTTTACCGACTTCAAAGCCGGGGAAGCAGGTGAATTTCTTGTTATCGAGGTAACCTAATTCTCCGAGGATTGAAGGGGCCGCGCAGATGGCGCAGAGAAGCTTCTTGTTATCGTGGAAGTATTTGATGCAGTTAATGGCGGCTTTGGATTTCTTTAAGTTAGTCACACCGAGTTTTCCGCCCGGGAGAATCAGGAAATCAAAAGCGGAAAGATCTTCAAAATCTTTTAATCTTGTATCTACGCGGATAGTCATACCCATCGAGGTGTGGATACGATGACAGTCTTTAATTGAAACGGGAGTGAGGCTGATTCCGGCTCTGGTCAGGATATCGTGAGCGCTGACCGCTTCGGTCTCCTCGACTCCATCCGCGAGAAGCATTAAACCCTTGATGTCTTCCATATTTTTCTTCCTTCTTTCTTTTCGTTAATATTATAGCTTGAATGGGGCTGGGTTTACTTAAGTTTGCTTTTTAAGTATCATTAAACTGTTCCTAAAGATTTATCTGCAGAAAAAAGGAAAGCAGGATTAGAATGATCAACTTGATGATCAGCGGAAATGACAAGGTCGCAGACGGTCTACTGATAATTGTCCTTTCATATCTGAAACATAATAAAGAGCCGGTGACGGTTTATTTTTTAACGATGGATTTAATTCAAGAAAACCCTTCCTTTAAGAAAATATCATCCAAGAAGGCGGAATATATAAATAACATCCTTCAAGAACGTCACGATGGTTCCTGCCTTAAAGTCATCGATGCGAGCCAAGTATTTATTGGCTACATGGAAAAAAGTGTCAATCTAAAATCGGTCTATACCCCTTATGCCATGCTGAGATTGTTCGCTGATCTGATCCCGGAGATTCCGGATAAGATCCTTTATCTTGATGCGGATACCTTGATTGCTAAAGATATCTCGAGTTTATATCAGACAGATTTGGAGGGGAAGGAATTCGCAGCGGCCTTGGATATGGTCGGCTCCGTCTGGCTTCACCGCTGGTACATGAATTCCGGAGTTATGCTTTTTAATATGTCGGAAGTAAGGAAGACCGGTTTATTTGAAAAGTGCCGGCATTTTATCCTCCATAATCTTTCTTTCATGCCTGATCAGGATGCCTTGAATTATTACGTTAAAAACCATGTGACCTTACCGATGAAATATAATCAGCAGGGTAAGGTTCAACCAGATACGGTTATTAAGCACTTCCCGAAAACTTTTATCTGGCTTCCGTTCCCTCATTTAAGAAACATCAAGCCCTGGATGGTTGAACAAGTCCATTCAGAACTTAAGATAACCTGTTACGATGATGTCTTAGATGACTTTGTCAGCCGCCGGGATGAATTCCACAAGCTTGAGGAATAAAAGACTCTTTTAAAATAGATTCGAAAACTTCATTGATCAATTAAGGCCTAAGAAAACAACAACTTTTTCTGTTACAGACTTTGGATGACGAAAAGTTTTTTTGCTATAAAAGTATACCTAAGATGAGAAACCGTGCGAGTTAGATTTTAGATAAATGTGTAATATCTACATTCAATCTTTACTGATATTAAATTGGTTTTTGAAAAAGCCAAAGATAAACCACAATTACATCAAAACATATATGAAGACAAATGTGATTATCAGTGAGAGGACACTATTGAGCATTTTAAAGATACTTTTGCTTTTTAATGAATTATTCCATCAAAAAATCATATCTTATGCTTTATTGATGACCCATATGTTGGCTAAGAAAGTTATTCAACAAGCCCGTATTCAAAGACGTCTGACTTGAAACTAATCTCATCCACTTTTTGTTCATCAATGGGATTAGGGAAGACCAAAGTCAATTGCCCGTTCTCAATCAAAATATTGTAATAGCATATCTGCCAGCCAACCTTTTCCCATGCATCGAAAACCTCTTGGCTGTTAGGGCTGGTCATTTCCACATTGTGGAAGCAGTACCTGATTTTGGCTTCTATATAACGTCCTTTCATTTCAGGACGTCCAAGAGCCGAAAATGCTTTTTCGGACAAGTCGTGCCATGTGGAATTGATCACCATGGTCATTGTCTTCTTTCGCTCATTAAAACTGAACGCATTCAAATAGCAGGCGGGCCCGCTAGGTTTGTAGTCAGCAATATCAGATGTCTTGATGACAAGCGGCTCTTTATCATGAGGGAGCTTGCTGAAATCAAAGTGCTTAATCAATTTGTGTCTTTTTGATTTCTTATATTCAAATGATGAAGCATGAAATCTGATGATCATCGGCCCGTCCCAGTCAAGGCCTTGGAAATCAATATCAAATGATGGGCAACCATCGGAAAAGCCAACCGAATCGAAAAAGACAAAGTATTTGATTTTATCAAGGTATCCGATGATCTTTTTGAAATCCCTGCTGACGATATCAATATCGTAGAAGGTAATTAACACATAAGTATCTCCCGTGATGGAGATCTTAGATCCTAAGGCTTTTTTAATGTCTGGATTCAAGAAAATAGTATCTATGGAAAGCAACATTGTAATTGTTCTTTTCTTCTCATCATAATCGAAATCCATAAGATCATCATCGCCACTTCCCGGCATGAACTTAGGATAATCGCAAATTGGATGTTTCATTATTTTGTCTCCTTTATCTATATAAATGATTCTTTTTAGGGTCTGTTTCAACCTCTCCATAATCATTTAGACACTCAATTTTGCTCTTATCGCTGAATTGTCTTCTCCATTCGATGAAACCACTAGGCTTAAAAAAGTTGAACCAATGCCAGTGGAAGCGGCCTCCCGCATTGCATTATCTGATATGCTGGTTGTTTCTTAGGCATTTGTAATCGGCGTGGCATTTTGCCTTTGGCGTGTCATTATGCTCCGGGTTTAAGTACACCCATCCTTGCTTGAGGAGCTTGGCTTTCTTCTCCTCTTTAGGAAGGAAGTTGCCCGAATAAATCCCTTTGGCCCTGCTCCATTTATTGTACTGCATCTGCCTCAGATCCTGAAGGGTATAATTTTCTTTTTCGTGGATCTTCTTGCAGTAAAGGGGCTTAATCGTATGAGCATAGATATAATTCTTGGAAAACATGTTTTTTTCCTCCTTGGTTTAATTATGAGGCGGCTGTTAATTATTAAAAATGACTGTTTAAATCAAGAATGATAGGCACATAAAACGACTTAAATTGGCTAAATATTTTAAATATTTGTTGAAAAAATAGGGACAAAACTATACCATTAATTTAATGGAGCCTTATGGATGGACAAGATTAATGTGACAATAAGTGAGACAGTCTTATCTGTTCTTAATAACGATGCCTGCAAGTATTTTCCTTTAAAGTATTTAAAAAAAGGCAGGCCAAATATAAACGGTCTTTTGAACAGTATCATTCCATCCCTGTTAGATATTAGAAAAGAAAGACGAGCGAAGATTGAAAACCTGATAGAGAGAAAAAGTGCGTTGGGGCTTAATAGTGAACTTTTTCGAAAAATGCTGGTAGACTTGGAAGAAATTTTTGACTCTGTTTATTTCGATGATGAAGAAGATTATAAAACTGCAGGTCAACTTTCCGTAAGGCCCTTGAATGAGAACCTGGCCGTATTTGACGAGATTGCTATGAATGAAGCCAGAATCATGGACACAAGTGTCTCTAGTTGTTTTCGCTCGATGTTAAATGAGTATTCGCGCCTTCCAGAATATAAAAGACAGCAGATTATTTTTTATAAATCACTTAAGAACTTTTATTTCGCGGTTGAGAATCAAAGGCTTTATTGCTTTAGAGCAAACGGAATCAAAGTTGAAATGATCCCGCTGGTTAGCAAAGCTCTTAACGGACCGGTCCAAGATAACATCATCGCTGGTATTTTGTCCGATGGGAAGGACACTTTAGCGATATTCAGCATCAATGATATTGAGGCGCCTTATGTTCTAAAAGATGAAAAGAATGAATCTATCAAGGAAATAATCAAAGAGGCGGATGATTTCATTGAGTGCAACCTATACAACCTTAAAGCTGAATATAAATCTGAAGAATGGAGGTCAAAATAATGTTTGGGAGAAAAAAACAGCCTAAGTCCAGAATGACCAAAGAAGCTAAAAGAAGGCAGCAGTTTGCTATTTGGGACTATTATCGTAAAAAAAATATGACTGGCAAGGAAGATAATCTAAAGAAGAAATAAAAGTTGCCACCTAGTCTAACGAGCGGGGAAGTCCTTCTCTTTTGGCCTTTGGGATGTGTACCTATAATCTTGGTCACTGTTTAGTTCCTTAGAAAAAAGGCTAAGTACAATGAGCGGGATTTTATATTGATATGTATAAGAATTAGAATACTAGTCCATATTCGAACGTTTCGGCTGTAAAAGAGATAGACGGATTGTTTAAAGCATAAATGATAGGCTTCGGGGTGAATGTATATACTCCATTTTTAAACTCTGAACTGAAGATGTCAATCTGCCATCCTCTTTTTTCCCATTCTTCAAAAACCTTTTGGCTCTCTTTAGACAACATCACTACATGATGGAAGCAATATCTGATTTTAGCCTCCACCCATCTGCCTTCTTTGTCTGGCCTATCAAGAACGGAAGCGGCTTTTTTGCTTATGTATCTCCAGTTCTGGCTTACTACCATGGTAATTGTTTCTTTGTCCGTATTATATGAAAAGGCTGTGATAGTGCTCCAAGTAGGCTCAGGCATAAAATCTTTAAATAAAGTAAACGAAAAAGTGGGCCATTCTAAATCTTGCGATTGTATTTTATTGACTTTGAAACCTTTGCGCTTGGTCTCCGCAGGTTGTTTTGATGATAAATACTCAAAAGAACTTGCTCTGAATTTTATGCGCTCATCTTTAGACCAATCTTCAGGATCCAAATCGAAAATCGGAGCTCCGTCTATAAAGGAAACACTCCAAATCCAATTGTACCAACCTGTTTCATTCTCGTGATTCAGTATTTCGAAAAAATGGCTGCTTAAAATATCAACGTCATAAAAGATAATTTTTGCATAAAGATTATTGGGATATGGTGCCTTTTCGTTAGGGGCAAGCAATGAAACAATATTGCTTTCTTGAGGAAGCCCGTCATATTCGTTTAAATCAACCTGAATAACAATTGTGATAGTGCGCTTTTCGGCATCATAATCTATATCTGCGATAGAATCTTCCTCGGTTCCGGTTAAGAAATCGGGATATTCGTTTATCGGATGCTTCATATGCCCCCCTTTATTTATAAAAATGGTTATCTTTCCAGTTGGTGGAAGGCTCACCATATTCATTAAGATATTTCGGCAAATGTTTTTTCTTCAGCTCTCTCATATGCTCTGTAAAGCCTTTTGCAAGAAAACAATTCAACCAATGCCAATGAAAGCGATTTTCTGCATGGCATTCTCTGACGTACTGGTTGTTGCGGAGACACTTGTAAACGATGTTTTTGTCCGCTCCCTCCGTATGGGCATATTTCGGAAATTCATATACCCATCCTTGCTTGAGGAGCCTGGCTTTCTTCTCCTCTTTAGGAAGGAAGTTGCCGGAGTAGACGCCTTTGGCTCTGCTCCATTTATTGTACTGCATCTGCCTCAGATCCTGAAGGGTATAATTTTCTTTTTCATGAATCTTCTTGCAGTAAAGAGGCTTAATCGTATGAGCATAGATATAATTCTTGGAAAACATGTTTTTTTCCTCCTTGGTTTAATTATGAGGCGGCTGTTAATTATTAAAAATGCCTATTTCAATAAAGAAAGATAGACACATAAAATGCCTTAAACTGGCTAAATATTTTAAATATTTGTTGAAAAAATAGGGACAAAACTATATGTTAAAAAGGAACAAAAGCAATAATTTCTGATATATATAAAGGCAAAAGTTATTGATATTTGAACTCTATAAAAAAAGAGCGCGGTGTTTTCTCACCGCGACTCTTTCTATATATAGACAGCGATCCTTTAAAGAATCTGGATGCTGTTTTCCGTAGGCAGATGTTCCTTTTCTTTAGGGAAGGACACCTTTAAAATCCCGTCTTCCATCTTGGCCTTGATATCTTTCTGGTCAATCTCGCCGATATAGAAGCTTCTCTCGTAAGAGCCGAGATATCTCTCACGTCTGATAAACTTACCATTCTTGGAAGTATGATCATCGGAGATATTCTCCTTAGCGGCGATTGTCAGGTAACCATCAGAATACTTTAAGCTGACCTGATCTTTCTTCAAGCCCGGAACCTCGACTGCTAATTCATAACCACCATCATTTTCCTTGATATCGGTTTTCATCAGATGGTTAGAGTTCCTCTCTTCAGGGAAGAAAGCATCAAATAGCGGATCGAAAAACCCTAAGCTTCTTCCTTCGTTTCTTCCTTCATTCTTTTTAGCGATCTGATTTTCATTAGTAGACATAAGTTTTATCCTCCTTGTTTTTAGCACTCTCATTCTTCAAGTGCTAACTGTATTATACATCAATAATTAGCACTGTCAATAGAAGAGTGCTAAAAAGTTATAAAAAAGTTTATAACTAAAAAATCCATTACTTAAGGGCTTATTCCTTAGATGCTACTCTTTGATTCAAAACTTTTTTAATAAGCTTCTTGAATTATAAAAGCTTTTTCAAGAAGAGAAGGGAAAAGACGGAAGCTGCTTTTATAGATAAATCAGCCTTCTTATTTTCCTTCACCTCGATAAATCTCTTTCGCCATTCTGAAAGCCGCCCAGGCTTTAGGCCAGCCGGCGTAGAAACCGAGCTGAGTTAAGCAAGCGACCATCTCTTTTTCATTGATGCCGTTCTCCTTGCCTTTCTGGATATGGTATTTAAGAGAACTATCTAGGATTCCACTGCCCAGTAAGGCGGCGATCGTAATTAAGCTTCTTTCTTTCGGACTTAATTCGTCTTCTTTTGACCAGACTTCACCGAAGAGGACATCATCATTTAAAGAAGCGAACTGCGGAGCAAAATCTCCTAAGGCTTCTTGACCGGATGTGACTTTTTTCATTTTATGTTCCTCCTAAGGAAGTTTATTGTAATCTTCGTCTTTGACTTCTTCTTCCCATTTGGTTGATAGGTTCTCACCGGGGATACTAATAGCCAGATGGGAAAACCAACTGTCTTTATAAGCCCCGTGCCAATGCTTGACTCCTGGTTTAATGATCACCACATCACCGGGAAGAAGGATTCTGGCTTTTTGTCCCCATTCCTGATAATAGCCCTTGCCTCCAGTGCATAGGAGAATCTGCCCTCCGCCTTTACTGGCTAAGTGGATATGCCAGTTATTCCGGCATTTAGGCTCGAAAGTGACGTTAGCGATCCCGATGATTCCTTCATCGAGAAGTTTTAAATAACTCTGGCCTTTAAAGTATTTCTCATAAGCGCTATTCTTCTCACCTCTGGGGAAAAGATCTGTAAACTTGTCCATATCATTTATGCTCCTTTAAACGGATTATAGAACTTCAAGTTTACTTTAAGTCAAATGGTTTAAAGGATTTGAGCATCTTTTAACTAAATACCCCTAGGGGGTATATAATATCGATGTGAGGAGTGTTCCATGAAGGAAAAATTCTTAGTCTCCGGGATGACCTGTGCCGCTTGCCAAGCGCACGTAAATAAGGCGGTCAGCCAAATCAAAGGTGTTAAACAAGCTGATGTCTCCTTGCTTCTAAATAGCATGGTCGTCGATTATGACCCTTCTTTAGCTGATGAGAAAGAAATCATTCAAGCTGTAAAGAAGGCTGGATACGGAGCGGAAGTCAGCAAAGAAAAGGATATAGCAGAGGCTGAAAAGAAAGAGAAAAAAGAAGTCGATAAGAAAAGGCTGATCCTGATCATCACTTTGTTCTTCTTAGCGCTTTTGATGTACGTCTCGATGGGCCATATGCTGGCGATGCAGTTTTCCTGGCCCTTCTTCAGCGAAGATCCATTGCTTCTTTTATCTCTGCAGATTGTTTTTCTTTTGCCGATTGTCATTTTGAATTTCGGGTATTTTATCAGGGGTTTTAAGTCTTTATTCTCCTTAAGCCCGAATATGGATTCCTTAGTGGCTTTAGGAAGCGCGGTCTCGATTCTTTACGGTATCTATATTTTCATTAAAATGATAGTTTTGAAGAATGCTTCCGCTTCTTCACAAGAACTGATGGCCCTTTCGGAAAAAATCTATTTTGAATCAGCGGGTACGATTATCGGTTTTGTCTCGATGGGGAAGTTTTTTGAATCCAGAGCGACTAAAAAGACTTCGGAAGCTATCTCCCGTCTGCTGCTATTAACTCCTGCTACCGCTGTGCTTTTAGAAGAAGGTCAGGAAAAAGAAGTGCCTGTCTCTTCTTTAAAAATCGGAGATCTTTTAGTTGTGAAGCCGGCTTCTTCAATCCCAGCGGATGGGACGATTATCGAAGGATATGGCAACCTTGATGAATCAGCTTTAACCGGGGAAAGTTTACCTATCTATAAAGACAAAGGACAAAAAGTCAGCGCTGGGAGTTTAAATAAGGAGGGCTCATTTATCTTTAAAGCTGAAAGGCTAGGGAAAGACACGGCGATTTCTAAAATCGCTTCCTTAGTCCAGGAAGCGGCTTCCTCTAAAGCCCCTTTAGCTCACTTGGCGGATAAAATAGCCGGGATCTTTGTCCCGGTGGTTATGGCTATCGCCTTAATAGTCTTCTTAGTTTGGTTATTCGTTTCTTCTTACGATGTGGAAAAGGCTTTGAATTTTGCTATTTCTGTTCTCGTGATTTCTTGTCCCTGCGCCTTAGGTTTGGCCACGCCGGTAGCGGTTATGGTGGGAACTGGAAAAGGGGCGGAAAACGGTATCATCATCAAGTCCGCGGAAGCTTTTGAAAAACTTTCAAAAGCGGATGTCTTCGTTTTCGATAAGACCGGGACTTTGACTAAAGGGGAAATGTCAGTTAGTGAAATCTACAACGAAGATGATTCCTTGCTTTCGATTGTTGCGGCTTTAGAAAGACAGTCGGAACATCCTTTGTCTAAAGCGGTCATTGAGTACGCCAAGAAGAAAAACTTAGAAGAAAAGAAAATCGATTCTTTCCTTTATCGGCCGGGTCTAGGAATTGAAGGGGAAGAAGGAGGAACGAAATACTTAGTCGGCAATAAGAAGATGATGGAAGAGAATCATATTGCTCTTTCTCCGTCTGTCTTTAAAGCTTATGAAGACTTTTCCGAACGGGGAGAGTCCGTCTTGTTTATCAGTTCCTTTAAAGAATTAAAGATGCTAATCGGAATTTCCGATACCTTAAAAGATACTTCATATCAAGCTATCCAAACCTTGAATAGCTTAGGTAAGAAGACTCTGCTTTTGACCGGTGATAACAAAAAGGCCGCTAAGCATATCGCTTCTTTAGCTGGCTTAAGTTCCTATCAGGCCGAAGTCATGCCGGAAGATAAAGAAAAATATATCGAGTCCATTCAAAAACAAGGACTAATCGTCGCCATGGTCGGAGATGGGATTAACGACGCTCCTTCTTTAGTGAAAGCGGATATCGGTTTGGCAATTGGAGCAGGAACGGATGTCGCTATCGATGCGGCCGATATCGTGTTGATGAAATCGGATATTAACGATGTCGTCGCTGCTTATGAGCTTTCTTCGAAAGTAGTAAAGAACATTAAGATGAACTTGTTCTGGGCCTTTTTCTATAATGTCATCACGATTCCTTTAGCGGCTGGCATTCTTTATTTCCCGCCGTTGAATATTCAACTTAATCCGATGATCGCCGCTTTGGCGATGTCGTTATCCTCAGTTAGCGTCGTACTTAACGCTTTAAGGTTACGCCTGTTCAGAAGAAGAGACATAAATCACGGGCAAGGAAAGAAAGGGAGGGAAGAAGATATGTTATTCAAGAAGAAAGAAGAGACTAAACAAGAAGGAGTGAAGCAGACAATCTTAATCGAGGGCATGATGTGCAATCACTGCGTCATGCACGTTAGTGAGGCTTTGAAGAAAGTCTCGGGGGTTAACGCGGTTAACGTTTCCTTAAAAGATAAGGATGCGGTCGTTTATTCACCTAATGGCATCAAGGAAGAAGCTTTGAAACAAGCGATCGTTGATGCGGGTTACGAATTTAAAGGGGTGAAGTAAATGGTTGCCGATCATAAAGCGGTCAAACATCAAATCGCTATCGCCATCGGGCAGCTGGAAGGGGTGTTGAAAATGATCGATGAAGACAGTTACTGCATCGATGTCTCCAACCAGATTCTCGCTGCCATTGCTGGTCTTAAAAAAGCCGATAACATGGTTATCCAGGCTCATTTAAGATCCTGTGTCGAACATGCCAAGGATCAAAAAGATCTCGACCAGAAGATGATCGAGATCGGTGACTTATTAAAGCGAATCAGCCGCTGAAGGGCTACCAAGCTCCGATAATCTGCTTTTTCAGATTATTCAGAGCTGTCATATCCTCTTGGGAAATTGTGAAGTCGATTTTCGTATTGGCGATAATATGTTCTTCATGGACGGCTTTAGGAAGGGGCAAGGCTCCTCTTTGATAGACGTAACGGATGCAAAGCTGCGGGATGGAGACGGAGTATTTCTCCGCCATCTTGCCGATCGCCTTGCTTTTCAGTAAACGTCCGGTCGCAATCGGGGAGTAGCCTTCAACCACGATCTTTTTATCCAGGCAGAACTTTAAGACATCCTCAGGAACCTGAGAGATGAAAAAGCGCACCTGATTAACCATCGGAACAGTCGAGGAATGATCGATGATATTCTCCAGATCATCAACCTGGAAGTTAGAGACGCCAATCGCTTTTAGTTTTCCGGCCTGATAAGCTTCCTCCATCGCTTTCCAGACTTCGAGGTTTTCCTTAAAGTATCTTTTTAAGCGTAGAGGCATCTCAACCCAAGGGCGCGGAGCGTGAATCAGCATCAAATCGATATAAGGGGTATCGAGCTTTTTTAAGGATTCCTCGATGGAAGCCTTGGCCTTTTCATAAGTCTTAATCTCGGCTTTGACTTTCGAGGTCAGATAGATATCCTCTCTTTTCAGGCCGGATTTTTTAATGGCTCGACCGACACCTTCCTCGTTATTGTAAGCTTGGGCGGTATCGATATGGCGATAGCCGGCCTTTAAGGCGGTTAAGCATGCTTGTTCGGCGTCTTCTTCTTTAATCTGCCAAGTCCCGAAACCTAAAGCGGGAATTTTCTTTCCGTTAAGTAAGGTGAAGTCTTCATCGATTATCATTGTGGTAATCTCCTTTTGTTTTCATCATAACCGAAAAGCTTAACAGGATGATGGAAAATGCTTACTGTTCAGATTTAGATCAGTTCGAATTCCTTAAAATCGACTTTTCCTTTGCCTTGGTAGGTGAAATAGATGGCTTTTTTGCCTTTTCCAAAATCAACAACTGTGGAAAAGGAAGCCCAGCGGTGGGATCTAGATAAGTTAATTTCTCCTTTGATCAGCCCATCGATTGTATCGGAAATCAGAAGCTTTCCTTGATGGCCACGGACGACGACTTTCACGGTCTTTTTGCCATTCATTTTGAAGTACTTGAAGCCGACTTTGCTTCCATCTTGCATATTCAGCACGCATTGTTTGCCGTTTTCATATTCTCCGATATAAGGGAAGCGGGAGTAGCCTTTAGTATGGATAAGGCCGTAGCTCACACACTTTACCGCTCCGTTCTTGCCTTTGACATTACAAGCGATATAAGAAGGGAAGATTCCGGTAGGCTCGAAAGGCCCGTTCATTCCTGAAGAGGTCATTTCCACCATTTGAATGCTGCCGTCTTTTTTAATCGTTAACGGTTCGGCACATCCTTGTCTAGTTTGTTCGTTACGATTGGTCTGACGATGATAGAACAGATAATATTTATCACCGACTTCCGCGATGGAGCCATGGTTATTGCCCCAGTAGGCATGAGCATCTTTCTCTTCTAAGCCGCGGTAACCGATATCTCCGTTCGAGATCAAAACACCGCCGAATTTAAAGCCTTCATCCGGTTTATCGGAAATCGCATAGGCCAGTTCGTGAGAAAGAATCGTCGAATAGATAAAGTAATACTTTCCGCGGATCTTCCTTAATGAAGAGGCCTCGTACATCTCGTGGCCTTGAAAAGAAGTCTGACGGCTATTGCCGATACCGGGAATCAGCATTTTCGGCTCGCCTTTAACGGTCAGCATATCGGATTCCAGCTTAACGACCTGGTTGCCATCGCTCGTGACATTATTCAGGTGGCAGCGGATTTTAAGCATCTTAATCATCGGCTCACGCGGAGAAAACCCGGAGTAGACATAAACCTGTCCGTCATCGTCTTTAAAGACACCCGGATCAAAACAAGCGATATCGTTTTTTCCGTGTCCGTAATCAGTTCCGTCCGGATAATGGATTTTCCCGTAAGGATTAAATGGCCCATCGGGATAATCGCTTTGCAGGACGTAGATGTGATTATCAAAAGCATAGCAGTAATAAAGGTAATATTTGCCATCTTCTCCCTTCACGCAATCGGGAGCCCACATAAACTGACGCCCGGAAGGATTGTTCGGGCTTTTTCTTTTAAAGGCGATACCTTGCTTTGTCCAGACTCCGAGATTATCGATATCCGCTGACCAGACAATATAATCGCCTTCGCAATAAGCCTTGCCTCCGTAGCGGTCATGGGAGGTGTAGACGTAAAGGCGATGATTGAAAACATGCGGCTCGCCATCGGGAAAATATTCACCCTCCGGCAGATACGGATTACAGCTGAGTTTTTCCATTTTAGTGTTCCTTCTTTATAATCATCTTTCTTAAGTCATCACCCCTTAAGAAGAGATAGTGCTTTTTAAGGCGACAGAGAATAAATCCTAAGCCTGAATATAGTTTAAAAAGCCGTTTAAATCAATATTCAAAATATCGTTTTTGTTCTGAGTTTCCTTTCATATGGTTTTTAATTTTATTTCTCATTTTTAATTAAAGCATTGAAAAAGCCCCTTGGGCTAAAAGGGGCTAGATAAGCAAGAACAGATTTAGAAGAAAGTGCCCTTGGCTTTTTCTCTCATCTCGTTAGAGATCGAGAACGGAATACGGGAAGTATAACCGGCTTTTGCAGCGACAATCATCTTGACCGGCCACTGGAAGATATCGCGGTTCCACTGACCGACGGTGTCATTGTAGACCTCGCGGGCAGCGGTGATTTCTTTCTGGAGGTAGCTGTTCTGCTGCATCGCATCAGCTAATTCGGAATGGGCCTGTAAAGTTGGGTAATTCTCCGCGGCGATGTTGATCTTATTGGCGACCGTCTCCATCTTGGAGGCAATGTCATTTCTCAAAGCATCATTGTTCGGATTAGCTCCCCCGCGGTAGGCGGCGATCTGAGTCATCGTATCTTTATCCAGAGAGATGGCTTTATCAAGAATCCTCGCGCAGTTCTGCAGAATCAGGACTCTCTGCTCCAGATAGTTATCGATCGTAGAAGCATCGTGTTGGACTTTCTGCTGGAGGGCTCTTAGATAGTTCTGGGCTTTGATTTTCATAATGAAGAAAATCAAGCCGGGAATAATTCCAGCCACCCATAAGACAACCTCAAAAATCATCGAACCAGGGCCGACCTTAACCGGAATCTGCTTATCGATTACATGGATATCCCGACCTTCTTCTTTAATCGGTCCGTTTACTTCATCAATTTCATTTGCCATAGTGATTTTTCCTTTCATCAGAAGTTAAATTAATCATATATCATCCCCGTAATAAAGCCAACTTAGTTTTATTTTCCTTCTTTAGTTAACTCCTCCAGTTTTTTACCTTCTTCTGGGCTTAAGTCAGAATTAGCAAGCAACATCGCTAAAAGACAGCGTTCATAATGCAACCCGGAGGCTCCAAAGGTCTTAGTCTGAAAAGCGGAGAGGAGATCTGCTAAGCCTTGATGGTTGTAGGAGTATCTGGTGGTCGGATATTTCTTAATGACCATGAAGGTGTCTTTGCTGACTGGATCGTATTTAACCCAGTAGACCGGGACTTGATGGATTCTTTCATCTCCACCGAGGACGGAGATATAGTCCACCATCTGCGTTCCGGAGTAGGCGTGAGCGGTAATCCGGATTTTATCTGAATCGCCTTCTTTGCCTTCAAAGGAAGTACGGAGAATCGATTCAGTGACCGCATTAAGAGGCTTTAAAAGATTCCGGTCGAAACTGTTAGCTAAGACCATATCTTCATAAGGAGAGATATTCATTTCATATTCCTGCTTATAAAGATATTCCTGCGGTTTATTTTGCTGGTAAAGAGGGATGGAAAGCAGAGGAGCCATATCGAAAAACAGGCCCTGAAAATAATTGTCGCAGTAAGAGACGAATTTCTTCTTAGCGTTATTTAAATCATAATCGATAAAGTAACCGGGATTGCCGGAATAATCCAGAGCCTGAGAATGGCGGGAGTAAATAATATTAAGACACTTAACCTTCGTGAAATTAAAGTCATCTCCGTAAGGTGCCTTTGATTTAATCAAGTTCAATTCATTCTTCTGAGCTAAGGGAGTAAAAAGCAGACGGAATTGGACTTCCTGGTCCCGATCTAAAGCGTGGAAGAGAGACTCGAACTCCGGATTCCAAAGCTCCGTGAACTGATGTCCTGCATCATCGACCGCTCTTTCTGAAGCCTTATGGATTTTCTTTTCTTCCTTTTCGACTTGGTGTTTAAGATCTCTATCGGAGGCGTTGATACTGACCTGAGGAATACGGGAAAAAGAAAGATCAGGAGCGGCATCGTTAGCGTAGATCAGATAAGTCTCGTAATGGTAAGCGGGGGCTGGTTTATCAACATAAGCTGTTAAGGTCTGAGTATGATTGACAATCTGAGTATTTCCGTCCGAGTCTTTAGATGTCGTGGTCCAGGAAATGACGATGGAACCTGTATAGCGTTTCATAAAGGTAGTCTGAATCAAATCTTTTCTGATAAAGAAAGGATTCCCTTGGACCGCTCCCGATTGGACAAAATTAACCGAGCGGAAAGAATCATCCAGCTGAGAAAGACCGTACTTTTCTTCCAGGTAAGCATATTTCTTGATATCGAAATTCTTATCTAACTCCAGAAGCGGGGTGGTCATCTTAATTACATCCGCCTGCATATTCCAGTCGTAAAGGGAATTTAAAGGATTCATCATGGCCCAGCAGAGTTGCAAAGCTGCTTGGGCTTCCGCCTCTCTAGCGGCTAAGGCCTGATCTTTATCTTTAATCTTCCCGTTCAGCATCTTATTTGTGAGGATGATGATCCCGATACCGCCACCGATCAGAAAAATTGCCAAAAGAATATAGATATAAAGCGGCATAAATAACTGAGCAGCTACCGCTAAGATGATAAAAACGACCCCGGCAGCGATGACAAAAGAACCTAAAAGGATCAAAAGCACTTTCTTCGCATGAATCTTTCTGGCTTCCTTTTTAGCTAAGTCTCGGGCGAGACATTTTTGATTGTAATCATTAACGGCTTGGGCATTGGCTTTCGGATCGATCCCAGCCTTTTTTGCAAACTCATCAAAATACTTAGCCGCATTTTCGCTGTTCTGGCCTTTTAACTGTTTATTAAACATCTCGAGCGGCTCGAGGATTGAGTTATCTTGCCCCATAAAATATTTTTAAATGCCTTTATATTTTGATTCTGCTTTATTCTATCATATGTATCTCTTTTTAAGTGTCTTACTTTCAGGAAGCAGAAGACCTTTGTTAAAGCGGGCCTTTTTATGTCTGTCTTTTATGTCTCTTAAGGGACTAGGGAGCCAAAAATTGCTTATTTTTCTTATTTTCTTGTTTTTTCTGTATGCGCTTTCACCCTTTTTATTGAGTTAATTAAGGCACCGTCTTATAATTTACTTTAGAAAGGTCTTGATAACATGAAATACGATGTAGCAATCATCGGATGCGGTATCACAGGTGCTTCAATCGCCTTTGAATTAGCCAAGTACGATATCAAGGCTGTCATCATCGAAAGAGAGAACGACGTCTCGATGAAGACAACCAAAGCTAATTCCGCAATTATCCACGCTGGATACGATCCTAAACCTGGGACCAATATGGCCAGGCTCAATGTCTTAGGCTCCGCTTTAATACATGATTTAGCTCCTAAACTTAATTTTCACTATAAGCAGATCGGCTCGGTAGTCATCGGGCGGACCGAAGCGGATCATAAGGTCATCAATACCTTATTTGACCGCGGCATCGCAAACGGGGTCAAGGGTTTGAAAATCCTCCGCACTCAGCAAGCTGTCCACGATATCGATCGTCATATCAACAAAGACTGCGATTATGCACTTTACGCTCCTTCAGCCGCCATTGTCTCACCT
Organism: Bacilli bacterium; assembly: GCA_022652945.1. Lineage (GTDB taxonomy): Bacteria > Bacillota_I > Bacilli_A > RFN20 > CAG-288 > Scatoplasma. The sequence continues at coordinate 113,452 of JALCRV010000005.1, read as the reverse complement.
TGGGAATTGGCTTTGGCCTTAGCGCAGACTGCTGTTTATAACGGCGTGAATCTGATGCTGAACGCCGGGGTTGAAGATATCGATGGAAAAATGGGTGCTTTCCGGATTAAGACCACCCAAGGCTTAGTCGAGGCCAGTTACATAATCAATTGTGCCGGCACTCACGCTGATGATATCTATAAGCTTATTTTGAAAGATAAAGCTGAACAGTCATTTACGATCCTCCCTTGTAAAGGCGAGTATTATCTCCTGGATAAGGATCAGGGCTCGATGGTTAAATCCGTCGTCTTCCAGACCCCGACTGAAAGAGGCAAGGGCGTTTTGGTCGCTCCGACTGTCCATCAAAACTTAATCGTCGGTCCGAATGCGGATTTTGAAGTCGGCTCGAAAGACGATACCGGTTCCGTCCAGAAGAATATGGACTACATCCGTGAGATGGCGCTCCTCTCGATTCCGGATTTAGCCTTCACTTCTAATATCCGTAACTTCGCTGGTGTCCGCGCTACCTTAAAAGACCACGATGATTTCCTCATCGAGGAATCCTCTTTGATTAAAGGCTTCATCAATTTCGCTGGTATTAAATCCCCGGGTCTTTCCTGCGGTCCGGCTTTCGGCTTGGAAGCTGTCAGTTTATTGGAGCACGCCGGATTAAAGATGAAAGAGAAAGGAAAGTTTGTATATTGTCCGCTCCCTGATTATTTCTCGGAGATGACCGAAGAAGAGAAAGAAAAGGTTATCGCTGCCGATCCGCACTTTGGCAGAGTTATCTGCCGTTGCGAGACCGTCACGGAAGGAGAAATCCTTCAGGCGATGCACGGGATTATCCCGGGCAGGACAATCGATGCCATCAAGAGAAGAACAAATTCCGGCATGGGTCGCTGCCAAGGTGGCTTCTGCGGTCCGAAGATTTTCGCTTTGCTGAAGAAGGAATTCAACCTGCCTTTCGATCAGGTCTTCCAGGATGTTGAAGGCTCTTCGATCGCCTTATGCGAAACCAAGGAGGGCAAATAAACATGATAGAAATTGAAAACCATGATCTGGTGATCATAGGCGGCGGGCCTGCTGGTTTAGCAGCCGCTTACGGCGCCTATGCTGCTGGGTTAAAAGATATCCTGATTATCGAACGTGATGATCACTTGGGTGGAATTTTAAACCAGTGCATCCATAACGGCTTCGGTCTCCATCGTTTTAAAGAAGAACTGACCGGTCCGGAATATGCAGATCGCTATATTAAAATGCTCGCTGATACTTCAGTGAAAATCGCTTCCGATACGATGGCGATCGATCTGTCGAAAGATCATTTCGTCACGGTCGTGTCCGCTAAAGAAGGCTATAGGAAAATCCACGGCAAGGCGATTATCTTAGCGATGGGTTGCCGTGAAAGAAGCCGTGGCGCAATCGCGATTCCCGGCGATCGTTGTGCGGGAATCTATACCGCTGGCGCCGCTCAGAAATACTGCAATATCGATGGTTATCTGGTCGGCAAGAGAATCGTGATCTTAGGCTCGGGCGATATCGGTTTGATCATGGCTCGACGTATGACGTTGGAAGGAGCCAAGGTCTTAGCTGATGTTGAACTGTGCCCGTATTCTAATGGCCTTAATCGTAATATCGTCCAGTGCCTTAACGACTATGATATTCCGCTTTACTTATCCCACACTGTCACCGATATCATCTCCGATGACAGGAATAAGAGAGTTAAGCAGGTCGTGATTTCCAAAGTCGATGAGCATAATAAACCCATTCCGGGAAGTGAAATCACTTTCGATTGCGATTGTCTTTTACTCTCCGTCGGCTTGATTCCGGAAAATGAACTTTCGAAGAAAGCCGGAGTCGAACTTGATAATCGTACGAAAGGACCGGTCGTCTGCGATAACTTAGAGACCACGGTTGATGGCATCTTTGCCTGCGGCAATGTCCTCCAAGTCCACGATTTGGTCGATAATGTTTCGGCGGAAGGCGAAAGAGCCGGCAAAAACGCAGCGGATTATATTAGCAATGGCCAGAAAGAAGTTTCTTTGGTTAAGGCGGTTCCGGGGGATGGCATCGGGTATCTTTGCCCGCAGTTCATCCGCCGCGATTTAGTTACCGATTATGTTGATCTTTTCTTCCGTGTCCGCCGTCCGACTGGTCAAGTGAAGATTAAAGTCACGGCTGAGGGCAAGGAAATCCTTTCCTTCCCGCGCCTAAGAGTCGTGCCTTCCGAGATGGAAAGCATCAGAATCAAGAAAACTGATATGAAAGACTACAGCGAACTGACTGTTTCTTTACTTCAGGAGGGACAGAAATAATGATAAAGGAAATGATTTGCATCAATTGTCCGCGCGGCTGCCATCTGGAAGTCGATACGGAGAAATTGACAGTTAAAGGGAACACCTGCCCCCGCGGGGCGGCTTACGGGATTTCCGAAGTGACTAATCCGGTGAGGACTGTCACTTCTACAGTCAAGGTCGTCGGTGGGGAATTTGCGCGTGTTTCCGTTAAGACGAATAAGCCTATCTCTAAAAAATTGATTTTCGAAGTTATGAAGGCTCTGGATAGCGTTGAACTGAAAGCGCCGGTGAAAATCGGGGATATCGTAATTAAAAACGTCTTGGAGTCCGGGGTGGATATTGTAGCCACCAAGAACATCCTTCCTAATAAGGAGGATTGAAAATGGAGGCTCCTGAAAAAGATAATGTTTTGCCTTCCGGCAAGAAAAGAAGATATCTGATTGCTTTGGATCAAGGCACCACTTCCTCAAGAGCGGTGGTCTTTGATAACGAAGGTCAGGTTGTCCAGGTAGTCCAAAAAGAATTCAAGCAGATTTTCCCTCAGCCCGGCTGGGTTGAGCATGATCCGATGGAGATTTACGCTTCACAGTATTCAGTGATGATCGAAGCGATTGCCCAGTGCGGCATCCGTCCTTACCACATTAAGGGCATCGGAATCACCAATCAACGTGAAACGACGATCGTCTGGGATAAACATACTGGTAAGCCCGTCTATAACGCGATTGTCTGGCAGTGCCGTCGAACCGCTCCGATTGTTGAGCAAGTCAGAAAAGATGGCTTAGCTGATTACATCAAACAGACAACCGGCCTTGTTCTCGATGCCTATTTTTCGGCGACGAAAATCAAGTGGATTCTCGATAATGTCCCGGGGGTCAGAGAAAGAGCGGAAAAAGGCGATTTGTTATTCGGGACTGTCGATACTTGGCTGATTTGGAAACTGACGGGTGGAAAAGTCTTCGCGACCGATTACACCAACGCCTCAAGAACGATGCTTTTTAACATCAACACTTTGACTTGGGATAAGAAACTCTGCGATTATTTTAAAATCCCGATGTGCATGCTGCCGGAAGTGAAACCTTCCTCTTCGATTTTCGGATTCGTTTCCATCTTCGATACGGAGATTCCGATCGCCGGAGTCGCGGGTGATCAGCAGGCCGCTTTGTTCGGCCAGACCTGCTTCCGGAAAGGTGACGTGAAGACAACTTACGGCACCGGCTGTTTCTTACTGATGAATATCGGCAATAAGCTTTGCTTTTCTAAGCATGGCTTGGTCACGACTATCGCCGCTTCTGTTGATTCTCGCGGGAGACCTGATTACGCTTTAGAAGGTTCCGTCTTCGTCGGTGGCGCGGTAATCCAATGGGTCAGAGATCAACTGAGGTTTATCGTCGATGCGACCGATTCGGAATATTTCGCTTCGAAATGCAAGGATAACGGCGGGGTTTATATCGTTCCGGCTTTTACCGGCTTAGGCGCTCCTTACTGGGATATGTATTCCCGCGGCACGATCTTTGGCATTACCCGTGGCACCGATCGTTGCCATCTGATCCGTGCTTCCTTGGAATCCATCGCTTATCAGGTGACTGATTTGATCGATGCGATGAGCCAGGATACGGGGATTCCAATCAAGAATATGAAAGTCGATGGCGGGGCTTCCCGCAACGATTTCCTGATGCAGTTCCAAGCTGATATTGCTTCGGTTAGAGCCATCCGTGGCAAGACTAATGAGACCACGGCTTTAGGCGCGGCTTACTTAGCGGGCTTAGCGGTCGGGGAATTCAAGAATCTTCCGGAGATTAAGACTTTGGAAACTAAGGATAAGATTTTCCGCCCGAAGATGGCAGATGAAGAAAGAAAGAAGTATCTGAATAAGTGGCATAAAGCTGTCAGAATGTGCCAAGGCTGGGAAGACGAAAGCAAGTAGGCGATTGTTTGCAAGGCGTTTATTTTATATATTAGTAAAGGGGTTTTAAGATGAGAAAATTCATGGTTGTCAAAGGCTTTGAGGACAGGGGTGTGGTTTTACCTGTTCGCTCGACAGCTTATTCCGCTGGTTATGATTTTATGACCTTAGAAGAGGTGACAATCCTTCCAGGCAGTTCAGTCCTGATTCAGACCGGAGTGAAGGCTCAGATGGAAAAGGATGACGTTCTGCTGATATTTCCGCGCAGTTCCTTAGCGGTTAAGCGTGGCTTAAGACTTACTAATTCAGTCGCGGTGATCGATGCGGACTATTTCTCCAATCCTTCTAACGATGGGCATATAATGATCCCGCTTTATAATTTTTCTGCTAAAAGTGTGACTTTGCTGAAAGGCGAAAGGGTAGCTCAGGGAATCTTTATGAAGTACGAGATTACTGATGACGACAAGGCTCAAGGTGAACGCATCGGCGGCTATGGCTCGACGGGAACTAAGTAATACTTTTCATTTTTCCTTTTTATTTCTCCCATTTTCATGGGCACTTTCATGAAGTAAGCAAAACGGATATAATCATCATGAAGGGGAAAAGCTAACCGAAAGATGGAAAAGAATAATTTTATCTACCCCGGGACTGTCTTCACCGCGAAGAATTATGACCCGTTCACGAAAAAAATGCTCGCCCATCCTTTCGTTTGTATTTACGATCAAGCCCTCGATCCGAATCTGCAAGGTGAGACTAATATCCTCGCTTTGCTGATCACCTCTAACTCTAAACAATCAACCAGGCAAGTCCCGATTCTGAAGGTTAAGAATCCTTTCTTGGAAAAAGATTCCTTCTGTTACTGCAACAATATCTATATGTTCCTGAAGACGGATATCAATGTTATCGGCCATTTGGATTCCGATACCTTTTTTGATGTCGTGCAGAAACGTCAGATGCTTTTAAGAGGGGAAAACGATCAGTGTGTTCAGGCTTTAATGAACATGAAGGCTTATGAATATAAGCAGAAAGTCAAAGCTAAAGAAGAAAAGCAGCAGAGGGAAATGAATAACCATTCTTATCAGGACGAAGAGAGCCAGAATGGAAGCAGTTTTAATAAGAACCCTCAGCCGACTTATTATCATGAGAAAGAGCATGTCTCGGAAAATCTCGATCCTTCGACTCAGTCGTTGCCGACTCAGGGAGGAGGTTTTACTCCTAGCCCGAAACCAACTGAACCTAAAAAGCGTTTCTTTTTCCATCGGCATACGGAAAAAAGACCGATTCCTAATGGCGATAAAGGTCAGAATCAAAAATAGGAGGGCAAGTTATGCCAACTGAATCTACTAAAAAGCAGGTCTATTTCTCCGGTTCGATCCGCGGTGGGAGAGAAGATGCTGTTATTTATAATAAGATCATCGATATCCTGAAACTGAAATACGATGTATTGACCGAACATATCGGTTTGGCTGATCTGAATAAATTCGAAGATGGGAAGACTGATAAATATATCTATCTCCGCGATCGGACTTTGCTGGATCAATGCGATCTGGTGATAGCTGAATGCTCGACTCCTTCCTTAGGTGTCGGTTATGAATTAGCTTATGCGGAAGCTCACCGGAAACCGGTCGTGGTCCTTTATGACATCACTCGCAACAAAAAACTTTCAGCGATGATCGCTGGGGATGATACTTTCAAGAAGATTTATTATTCCTCGGAAAAAGACCTGCTGGAAATTGTCGCCCAACTTTAAAAACAGAAATCAGACTTTTGTCTTGTTCTCCATGATTTCCTTAGCGCATGTGATATAGATATTTTGACGTTCTTGATCAAGGATTTCCTTGGTCTTTTCGTAAATCTCTGGAATGGTGAAAAGATCGACAACATCCGGGGAATATCTGGTTCCTTCGCCCTCTCTTAATTCCTTTAAAGCATCATCTAAGGAGACGGCATCAGCGTAAGCTTTGCCTATATTATCGGTGGCGGCATCTAAAGAGTCCGCGACAGCGACGATATCCACCGCTTTTTTATTGATGATTTTGACGCTCATCGGGATATAAGGATAACCATCGAAGCGGTCGTAATAAAGATGGTGATAATAAATGATTTCCGCCATGACGGTATTGCGTTCATCGTTAGTCCCTTTGAATAATTCATGCCCATCCCAAGGGTGCATCTTGATCAGTTTTTCTTCGTTGGGGCTGAGGCTGCGGTAGCAGGTGGAGATAGCGTTCAAGCAGAAATACTTGCCGATATCGTGGAAAAGGCAGCCCTCTGAGAAATTATCGAAGAAGGCCTTTCTGTTAATCGGATTATTGACCGCTTCCATCGTCTCTAAGCCGCTGCATCCCAAAAAATAATCCGGCCGGTGGTCATAGAGATAATTAGCCAGCATGAGGGAAAGCTTTGTTACCATCTTCGTATGGGCATAAGTCGGAAGGTGAACCTTGATAGTTAAAGAGAACAAACGTTCCTGGATGGTTGCTAATTCAGTATCGACTAAAGAGGCCGTAATAAAAGCCAGCATCCCGTCTTGAGCGGTGGTGTAATTCTTGTGTTGGCCTAAGCCCTGAAGATAAGTCAAGACTTCATTGAAGATTCTTTCGTACTCGCTTACTTTTACCTGGGGATTATCATCTGAATATGTACTGTAATATTCGATGATGTAACTTGGTATTTTTGATTTTAGATAAATGCTTCCTGGGGAATAAGGATCGCCAGTCGGACGCTGACGCATCTTATTAAGGTTCTCTAAAAGGTCACCTAAGGTGATTTTCTCGGCATGGAACAAAGAAGCGTAATAAGCGTATTCAGTCTGTAACTTGATCGGATCGTCAGCTTTATAGAACTCTCCCGCATGTCTATAGGCGTATTCCGCATGCTCCAAAGTCTTCTCGCGGTCCTTTAAGGGAATGATGTCTTTATAGATACGGATAGTCTGAAGGAAAGTAGTTAGATTCTTATGGGTAAGAAGAATCCATTTATCGAATTGGAAATCCGGATCGAGAGCCCTGACATCATCCCGTTGGAAGAAAGCGATTATTTTATCTCCGTAAGCAAAAGACAACTGGTAAATCTGAGCTTTCGTTTTTTCATTTTGCCCGATGATGGTATTACCTAAGCCCCGGCAAAAATAAAGCCGGCTTTCTTTAGATAAAGTGAAATATTTATCGATGTAATTAAAAAACTGCCTGAAATATGGGTTCTCATCAGGCGTGGAAGAGTTGGTCGAATAATAAGTTGCCAAACCACATTTATAAAGCAGACGGATTTTACTATTGAAATCGTTGCGGGCCGAGACATTTTCTAGAACGAGCTTATAAATCTCCAAACCTAAACCCGATTCACGTGCTGGATACTTTGAAGTGAAAATGTCCGCGGCATTTTCCAACCTGTCAGCTGTTTCGTCATCGAGGATCTTTTGCCCGTTTTTATATTGACCGAAAAGCTCGGAGATGATTCCATCATCTTCCTTGCAGATTTCCTTGTATTTAGCAGTTCTCTTTCTGATGAAAGGGATGATTTCTTCATCTTTCAAGGACGGAAGTTCCGAAAACGCATCAGCGTTAATGTAAGCGTCGATGTTAGCCAAGTATTTGTCGACTAAGCTTTGAAAGCGCCCTGATTGATCCATGGATAGTGAACTTCTAATTTATATATATTATATATTTACTCAATATTGAAAATGGAAAAAAACTGAATCCTATTGTTTTCCGCTCATTGTTTGCGGACTGAAAATGTCATTGCAAATTGAAACCTGTCAGTTATTTCTGCTTAGCTGAATCTCTAGTATTTCTTTATTGATGCTCTTTATCAGCTCTTCATCGATCTTCAGGACACGATCGAAAGTCAGAATGCCGTTTCCTTCTCTTTCACAATCGGTTAGCTGAGTATAAATCGTACCCTGCAGCAGACCTTTTTTTAAAAGAGGAATAATCTCTCTTCTATATAATTTCTCGTATTTCTTATTCAGGTTTTCTTTCTTAAAAGCTACGTGATGCCCATAAAGGAAGCCGAAATAGAAGTGATCTTTTTCCTTATAACCGATACCCCCGATTTCTGAAAGGAGATAAGGTCTCTTCGCCAGGTGATCAAGGCGCAGTTTGCCAGCCGTATCATAAGAGTGCACAGAATAGATATCGGAGAAAGGCGTATCGTACCAACCGGAAGCGGTATCGAAAAGACGGTAGGATTCTTTTTTCTTTAAGCGGTTGTAATTTTGCTCCGGGGCGAATTCTCCCCACCCTTCGTTAAAAATCGTATAGATAATAATGGATGGGTAATTATTAAGAAGTACCAGGTATTCTTCAGATTCTTTTTCAAACTCCTGTTGGCTAGCTTCTTCTTTTCGTCCCAACTTATTCGCTTTAAGGTATTTTTCATCCATAAAAGGGAAGAGGCGCGGAGCCACCGCATTAAAGAAACGGTAAGGCCTTCCTCCGTTAGGAAAATCCTGGATTAGCAGCATACCAAGTTTATCCGCCAGATAATAAAACATCGGGCATTCGATCTTCACATGCTTCCTTAAGCAGTTAAAACCTAAATCCTTGGCTTTCTTGATGTCGTTTTCATAATCCTGATAGGAACGGGGCGTAAGATTTCCTAAAAAGAAGTACCCCTGGTCTAAAAGGCCGTTGATGATCAACGGTTTGTCATTTAAGTAAAATGCTTCTTTGCCTTGATAGTCGCCTCTCGAGATTTTTCTCACTCCGAAATAAGAAGAGACCTCATCTTTTCCGAGAGTTATTTTCACCTGATATAAGAAAGGATCTTCAATCGACCAAGGATGAAAAGCAAGAAGCTTAATCTCTGTTTTGACCCCGGATTTAACGAGAGTTTTCTGATTTTCAATTTCCAGTGTGATGTCTTTAGTTGAGTTAGCTTCCACTAAGACTTCCACGCTTCTTTTATCGTAGGAAGGATAGAAAAAGACATTCTTGATAAACTCCTCCTCCACCCCTTCTAACCAGACCGGCTTATAGATTCCTGAGGAGGAAGAATAAAAGCAGGAATTCTGAGGATCTAGACGCTGTTTTCCGCGGGTATGATAAGACAAATCTGTCCGGTCGATGACCTTTAAAGTCAGTTTAAAAGAAGAGCTGATTTTTCCTAATTCTAATTGGAAAGGTGTATAACCTCCGACGTGAGTAGCTTTTAACTCGTCATTAATAAAAATCTCACATTCCTGATCGACACCATCGAAATGCAGGATGAGGTTCTTATCATTCATCTCAGGCGGTATTTTTACCTCCCTGGAGTACCACATAATCTCATCGGGCTCGACTAATTTTTCTATCCCGCTAAGTGGGGATTCTACGGCGAAAGGCACGAGGATTTTGCTGGTGTAAGTTCCGGGGGCCGTTTCTGCTTTTCCTAAGTAAAAATCCCATGTTCCGTTTAAACAAAGATAAGAATTCCTGACAAGGTTCGGCCGGGGATATTCTTTTAAAGGAATCTCTTTAGTAAATTTCTTCACTTCTTCTTTCACAGGATATAGATGCCCTTTATTGAACATAACCGCCTCCTTTAAGAACATGTTAATGCAAATTTAATCTGATAGCAGAGGAATCTTCGCAATCAAAGTAAAGGCCGGATTTTTCTCAATGACCAATTCTCCTCCGATGGATTCCACAGATGCCTTCAGGTTAGTTAATCCATTATGCATAGAGAATTCCGTCGGTATTTTGCCGTCATTTTTTATTTCTACATTATATGTATCAGTGCCTTTCTGAATAGCGATATTGACGTTAACGGCATTGCCGTGACGGATAGCGTTATCGATGCCTTCTTTAATAATCGCTAAAGCGACATCCTGATGAGGTAATTTATTTAAAGAACCTTTCAAGATGATATTAACATTTAATAACTGATATTCCTCGATTAATTCTTTAACATCCTTGGTCTTAGAGTCTTCCTTAAACGGCTCTTTTTTTACCAGCTCTTTTAAAGGCCTTAAATCGTTGGTCTTCGGATTGGTGATGATTTGATGGATAAAGGAGACTTCTTCAGCAAAAGAGTCATGAACAAGGCTGCGGACTCGATCCCTTTCCTTGATTCTTTCAATCTTCTTTAAATCATCCAAGGCTTCAATCAGAGTGTTCTGTTCCTTAGTTAAATCTTCATTGACTTTCTTGAGCTCATTTTCCAAAGCCATTTCCGAGGAGACATTTAAAAGAAGCAACTCGCTGCCCCCCTCGCCTTCTTTTTCCTTTAACAGGAAATAGTTGTTTTCATCCTTAATCAGCCAGGAATAATCTGCGACCTTTTCGGCTCCAGAAGTCAATTGTTTCATCAATTGATCTTTTTTCTGATGTTGGGGAATGTCTTTTTTAGCGAGGTAATTGATAAAAGTTTGATTGATAAAGGCCGGAGCTTGTCTTTTATCGGTGATTATCAAGCCGCCATCGAGATTATCTAGGCTTATTTTCAGGGAATAGAGATTAACCTTTTCCACGATCAGGCTCAGCATGGAAAACAGATAAAAGGAAGAGCGGAAGAAATAAAAGACCAAAGCCAAGAAATAATAGATGATCGTATATTTATTAAACTGCATAAATGGAAGGATCAAAAAGAGCGCAAGCATATCAGCGATAACGATTGGTTTCTTCTCCTTAAAGCCGTAAAAAGGAGCGTAGGCGAGGACCAAAGCCGGACAATAAAGCAACATAGTAGTTAATAGGACATTGCTATTGTTATAAAAAGCAATCAGCCATCCTAATTCCAACAAGCCACCTCCCCAAATAGCCATAATCGCATACGCCATCTTTATCTTGTTAGGCTTTAGCAAAATCTCCATTAACAAACCGACAGATAAAAGCAAAGTAATCATCAAAAGCAAAATGATGATTACCGCCTTCACTTCCATCGAATCATTAAAGATGGCGTTCATTTTCCCTTAACCATGGTGATGATTAAATCACCATCCTCCTCAGTCTTTTTTAATTGAAGCTTATTTGGGACGAGTTTAAAAAGCTTAGAAGGGAAAACGCGAGCCTTGGTTTGTTCCTTGCCTAAGGAAACGGAAAGGAAAATCGCTCCGGGTTTCCCGTTAAAGCTTTGCACAAGCGTATAGAAGAAGTCGTTGGCTTTTAAGCAGAAAGACAATTTACCGCCTTTTTCATCTCCGTAAGAGCACGCCACTTGATAATTCAGGCTTCGTAGATCCTGCAATAGACTCCCCATCGAAAGAGCAAATTCATCGTGGGTCAGCCTGCCGTTTTTAGAGCCGTTAATCAAGAACAAGCAACGCTGCTTTAAAAAGCAGATTTGAATTTTTAGATCAGCCAAGATAGGAAGGTATTCCTGACGATTTTGTTCGGTCAGTTCATCTGGGAAGCTGGCGACGATCTCTTTGATTTTTTTATTCTTCTCAACGATTTCCTCGTCGATGGCTTTAAGTAATTCTTCCTGAGTCTTGATTTTCTCGAAGGTTAAATCTACCTTCTGGTTCTTTTTTAGGATTTCTGTCGTTCTTCTTAATTCGGCTTGTTTGGTTTTCAGCTCTTCTTGTAAAGAAAGCAAGGTGGTCAGATCCTCTTGGATAATCAGATAACCATCAGCTATTTTTTCCTTGCGGTATCTGGTGAAATTCACGACTGTATTGTCGGTTGTTTTGATTTCCTCGACCATTTGGAAGCGTTGGTTGGTATAGATGGGATTATAGTTTCCATCCACCAACGCCAAGCAATAAGATGACCTTTCAAAATATCTCTTATAAAAGCCGGTGTTTTGAATAAGCCCCGTCTCCAGAGTGATCTCGATTAAGACTAAAGAGAAGAAAGCATAGACAAAATAATAAGTATGGAGGATTGGAATATCAAAGATAAAAGAGTTAGGAAGGATATATAAAACTGAATATGTTGCGATAAGAAGCAAAACCAGCCAGACGGGCCAAATCTGTCTGAAGGAATTCCTCTTAATCGTCCGATGGCTGAAGATAACCATCGCCAAGAAAAGCTGAAGGAAAATATAACCATAGATCATAAAATAAACGACCCCATGCTTATATTTCTTCGGATCCTCACTTAAGATAAAGGTTAAACCGCTAAAGTCGTTTGTTAGGACTATGGCGAAAAGAATCAGATCGATACTTAGCAAAATAAGTAATGCTTTTTTGTCATTTATTTTAGTTAGCGAAGAGAGAATCAAACATAGCCAGAAAGTGGGGAGAACTAGCAAGGGAAGATAAGAAAGATACCATAAATAACGGGTGAAGGTTTCTGAGTAAGCCAGCCTTTTAACATAACCGACGATGATTAGCATCGCCAGAAAAGTAATGATCCAGAAAAAGTAATGTCTGATGTTTATATCTTGCGTGCGGTAAATCATCGTTCCGCCCCAAATCACAATCAACAAGGTAAAACAAACGAAAACAAAAGTAGTTCCCATTGGCACTTGGCTAGTCGAGGGAACATCCCTAAGCAAGGAAATAATCAGTCCAGCAGAAAAAACAGCGACGGTCAGCAGGGCTAAAAGTATCCATGGCCACATTTTTTCCTTATTCATATCAATTATTTTATGCAAATCGGCGAATTGAAGCAATCTTAGCCGGCTTTCTAGGCAGAAAGAGAGGGAATATTCACCCTTTTGGGTATGCTTTTAAGGTCTTATTGTGTAAAATGTTCTTATGGACCAGGGAAAAACTAAAATAGTCATCATCGAAGATCAAAAAATTTTGTTAGATTCTTTTGCTGATTCTTTGAGAGATGATTTTTCAATTGTCGGACTTTTTCAAGAAACGTCAGGTCTGATGGATTTCTTAAATCAAAACCATGTCGACATCATTCTTTCCGACACCTGCTTAAAAGAAGAAAACATGCTAAATTTACTTCCTCTCCTCAAAGCCCGTTTTCCTCAAATTAAGGTCATTTTAATGAGCGGGTATCCTGAGATTAGTTTTGTGCAAAAAGCTAAAGAGCAAGGAGCGGATGCTTTTGTGTATAAGAACATTTCCTTAGAGGAAACGAAAGAAATCATCCGCTCAGTTTCTCAAGGGAAGCATTGTTTTCCTTTAAAAGAGGAAAACGATGGATCTTCTTTGCTTTTATCTCTTTCGAAGATGGAACTTTCTATTCTGCGCTTAGTCTGCGAGGGGTATGGAAGAAAAGAGATCGCTGAAAAATTATCTTATTCAGAAAACACGATAAAATCATATGTTCGTTCTATCTTAAATAAAACTGGTTTTGATTCTATCAGCAAACTGGCGATCTATGCTGTTAGCCACGGCTATGTGATACCGGAAGAAGACAAGGATCATCCTAAAAGGAGTTAGATTTAACTATATAGGCTGAGGAAGAAATTCATCAGCCATTTTAAGGCTTCAGGGACCACCTCGCTAAGGGCTTTTTTACCTGCTTCGGAAAAGCGGAAAGCCGAAGAAGCTTCCTTGAAGTAAGTACCGAAAGATAAATCCATCGTCGAAGCGGAAGTTACTAACCCGTAAGCGCGGTTTCCGACCGCTCCGTATTGTCCGATGGCTAAAGCCCCATAGGCAAATTCTCCGACGGAAAGCGCACCGTTTGACATTAAGCCGATTGAAATAGCTCCGAAGGAAAAGGCTCCTATCGCAATTGCGCCTAAGTCGATAAAGCCTAAAGCCCATGCGCCAAAAGCTAAGATGCCGAGGGAAAAGACACCGAAAGATAAAAGACCCATTGCAAAGATGCCGATGGCGATAACACCTTCCGCTCTAACTCCGATGGCAATGATGCCTTTGGCTTTTCTTCTGAAACCCCAGTTAACATGAACCAAGGGGATGCCATGGATAGTCTTTTTGCTCTTATATTCAAAGTAAATACTGTTGATGTAACCATTGATTTTTGTTCTATTAAGCCCTTCTTCTCTAACAGATGTGGCTTCTTCAATATTTTCCTTTAACAAATAATCGATTGAGCAATTGAAAAGTTCCGACATGGCAATTAACTTATCTGTTTCCGGGAAGGCTAAATCCGTTTCCCACTTAGAGACAGTTTGGCGGGTGACCAAGAGTTGATCCGCCAGTTGTTCTTGGGTAAGATTGATCTTTCTTCTCTGAATTGAAATCTTTTCTCCGGTTGTCATGATATTTCTCCTTTTGATTTTACCATAATTGTTTATATCTCAATCTTCTCGGCTTCTTGAATAGAGAGAAGATAGGAAGCAAGAGTCAATAAGATATATATTAAAAGACCTGAAGCGAAGACAGCCCCCTGAGCCCAGTTTATCTGAAAAATTGTGGTATCTAATAGGCTAGGGAAGGGCTTAACGAAAGAAAACACGAGATCTAATGACTCCCCGACTATCAGCATGATAGAAAAGGCCAGAAGAAAAGGAATTCCTGACTTAACTCCCGTTTTATAAAACATCGTTAAGAAAATCACGTTGAAAAGCCCGAACATTATTAGCCCCAGGCCTTCTAAGGCCCAGTTAGCTTCTAGTCCCGCATAATTGATTATCTTTAAAGCTCCGTTTAGATAAAGGCAGGGAATTGTCAGCAGCAAATCCGCTACCTGTAAGCCAATTACTAAAAGGAAGCGGGATTTAACGAAAGAATTCTTTCTAACTGGCAGTAAAGCAGAATAATATATCTCGTTATTCTCCCTTCCAAGATTAAACATCTGGATTAAACCGATTGGCAGATAGATAAAGCTGACAGCATATGGGTAGCCCGGAATCAGAACCAGCAAAGGCGAAAGGAGGAAAAGCAGATTAATCGGCATTAAGGAAAGTCGGAATTCTTTATAAAGCAAATTTTTCATTTTCTTGTCCTCTCTCGTAGAAAATCATAATTTCATCCAAATTGGGTGCACGTTCCACTACGTTATTTATGTGGATGATTTTATCTGAATACCCCAGCCCGACTAATCTGTCTTCTTCCACCCGGTAAGAAATCAGGGAAGCGATGAACTCCTTTCGCTCCAGAAGATTTTTCTCACCCTCGATTAATTTAAAGGAAGCAAGAAAGGCTTCTTTAGATTTCTCCATGACGATTCGACCATGAGAAAGATAGATGATCTTATCCGCGCATTTCTCCAAGTCGGTTGTGATATGAGTGGAAAAAAGAATGCTTTTATTCTTGTCAGAGACAATGGTTTTGAAGATTTCCTGTATCTCATCACGAGAGATGGGGTCTAAACCGGAGGTTGGTTCATCGAATATTAACAGATCTCCTCCATGGGACAAACTGACAGCGAGTTGATATTTGAGCTTCATCCCGTTGGACATCTGCTTCATCGTTAAGTCTTCTTTTAAACCGAAAGCACGAAGATATTTCCGGTATTTCTTCTCGTCCCATTTTGGATAATATCTTCTAGTTACCTCGGTTAACTTTTTGATTTTTACCCTAGGATAATAGTCGATACCTTCTAAAACAAAAGCTATTTTAGTCTTGCATTCTTCTTCGTTCTTCTTAAAATCCAGGCCAAACATAGTAATGTCTCCATCATCTTTATGGACAAGGTTAGCTAGGCACTTTAAAGTGGTTGTTTTTCCGGCACCGTTTCTGCCGATGAAGCCGGCGATCTCACCTTTAGCGATAGAAAAGGATACATTGTCCAACTTGAACGAGGGGTATTTTTTGCAGAGCCCTTTGACTTGCAAGATATTTTCCATTTACATCTTTTCCTCCCGAGGATATTCTCGTTTAAAGGGAGTAAAGGCACTACCAACTTTGAATATCTAAATTCCACTTTTCGGTTGCTATTTGCAAATTCGTCGGCGTTTTGCTTGCTAAAATTGCTTTAGTTTTCAAAGATTGATTTGCATGGCTGATTTTCTTCAATGAAAAATCAATCGTTCGGTAATTATTAAAAGGACTTAAATTGTTTGATGTGTACCCCGAATCCTGGACACCTTTAAGTGCCCAAGAGGAGGGGTACACATCACCTGTCGGATGGCGTGTTACTGGGATGATTCCTCATTGGGTAATGCAGAAAACTGCTAACGGTCACCGTAAGAAGGTAGGCACTGTTTATCGTTATGGATCTCAGGATTATTACTACTCTCGGAATCGTAATAAGGTTTTGGAATACTTGCGGTCTTCTTTGAGGAATCATTAGTTTTTCTAGGGGAAATGGAAATATGAATGTCAATCGTATTACAAAGCTTAACGGCCGTGACCTTGATCTATACATTCAGGGTATTAGAGATACAAATGCTGATATTAGCTCTACTATCCGTGAGAGAAAGAAGCGTGGTTTTCCCTTAGTCAAGACAGATCGTGTTTGGGGTATTGATGATTACTGTCGCTCTATGGCTGGTGATCTAAGGAAAGATCGTTCTCCTTATTCTGCTGGGTCTAGGAAAGCCTATGAGCATTACGCAAAGAATAAGAAGTTTATCCGTCTTTATTGGAAATAAAAAGGTGGCTTTTATGTCTTTTACATATCACGGTGCTGGCTATTCTTTAAAACCAAATTGCGGTGTTGGTTCGCTTATTGGCGGTGATCTTACTGATGATCTTGTTATTGTTGGTGATTATGGCAAATGCGTTTCTTCTTTGAATGAAAAGTTTAAGTCTCGTAAAGATGTTCGGTACGGTTATGTGTTTGGTGGTATTTGGGATTATGGCGGTGGTTTCTTCTGCAAGAAAGTCTATCGCTATAAAAATCCATATTTTAAGGAAAGGAAATAAAAAATATGTTTGGTTTCAAGAAAAAAGGACAGAAGCGGTTACGGTCGTTTGACATCGTTTATAAGGCTGATGGTCGTAAGCAGATTCAAGGGTTTAATGAGGAAGATTATAAGGCTCGTAGAGACTTCCTCGCTGATTATCATTCCGCTCTGAGTCAAGGCTGTAAGGTTGTTCATCGTAAGTGGACTCGTAAGCCTTATTTCCGTAATAACTGCCGTTAGAAAGAAAGGCTGGTGTTTCTATGGGATACGGTTCTTCTTGGAAGGGTAAAGGCTATTGTCGCTGGGATATGTCAGATAATCCCAAAGAGTGTCGCTCTGTCTACGATCATCTTCTTCGTATCGGCAAGAGAGGAAAAGGCTTCCTTATCAAGGAAGGTCAAACCTTCTATAAGGTTTCTGTTCCCTCTGACAATTCCGTTTTCACTGTTGGCTTTGACAGAAAGCGTAATTTGAAGTTTGTTTCTCGTGAGTGAGGTGGTTTTATGCCTAATCAAAGAATTGTTTGTGTCAATCCTAAGCGTTTTTATAAGAAGGGCGATATTATTTCTGTTCCTAATCCTGATCTTATTCGTGCTGGTTTCTCTTGTGAGCGTTATAGGGGTGTTCACTTTGTTTATGTTATCAAGCCTTTCGGGCTTTTGAAGACTAATTCTGTTAAGGGCCGTGTGTTTGATTCTTTGACTACTTCCGAGGGGTTTCTTCATTCAAAAAATTTGGCCTTTCTTTGTGATGATAAGTTGTTTCCTCTGCTGAGAAAAGATACTAATTTCCCTTTAAAGACTGGTGTCGGTGTTTCTCCTCTTCCTAGAAGGATTAAGGCGAAAAATGCTCGTCCTACTTTTTTTAAGGTTAGAAGGATGGATAAGTATGAGTCTTTGCTTAAAAAAAAACCGGACATCGGTCCGGGAATAGGCAAGCAACGGCCTGTCGTTTGATTCTATTATTGCTTGGTTTTGCTCGTTTGTCAATAAGAGCCTAGATAAATTACACGCTGTTCTTCGCTTTCTTCTTAGTGTCCTGCAAAGAAGAAAGAAAGTTGGCTTGTTGGAAGGGGGTGAGGGCGGATTGATACAAGCGATGTTTAATCGTATGCGAAACGGCGCAAATGGCGATGTTTATACTCCTGATTACGCTGTCTTAGCCTTAGTTCCCTTCCTAGATCCTTCTCTTACTTATTGGGAGTGTTGCGATAACGGCTCGTCTCGCATTGCCTCTGTCCTTCGTGCTAAGGGCTTCAAGGTTGTTACAACTACTAAAGATCAACTTGATTTCCTTAAATGTGTTCCTTCGTTTCAGTTCGATTGCGTTATCACTAGTCCTCCTTGCTCAAACAAGGACGAGTTTATAAGGTGGTGTGTTGAGATTGGCAAGCCTGCCTATCTCTCCTAAGTCGGTTTCTTCAAGGCGCAAAGTCTTGCTTCCTGAGTTTGTTTGCAAGTTGATTGATGAGTACATCAAGGATTATTGTCTTCTTCCCGATGATTATCTTTTCTTCTCTTTTTATGATCATAGGTTGCCTATTGGTGCTACCACTGTCTATCGTGCTGTGGCTGATGGTTGTCGTAAGGCTGGTATTCCTTATTTCCGTTTTCATTCGTTCAGACATTCGCTTGCAATCATCTTGGTTGACAGTGGTTTTAGTGTAGAGGTTGTATCAAATATGCTCGGACATTCGTCTTCTGAGATCACAAACAAGTATTATTTGCATTGTGCTGAGACTGATTCTGAGAAGGTCGATAGCTTTTTGACACGTGTTCTGTCGGGTGAAAAAAACGGTAGTGTCAAATCATAGAAAAATCCCGATTTCTCGGGCTATTTTTGCTGGTGGAGATGAGGGGAGTTGAACCCCTGTCCAAATAAGGCAAAGTCCTGATCGCTACAGCTTAGGCCGTCATAATACCCTGAGCTTCGTAACGGCCGTATTGTTCTCAGGGGCGATAGCGCTTAATTTCATCTGCCTCAGACTATCTTGAGGTGAGACTATCCGTTCTTGGTTAGCCTAGGGAACTCCGAATGGAATAGCGAGTACTCTCTAGACTATGCTCGGGAGTGTACCTCCCGCTTATGCTGCGCTAGTTAAGACTAGCAAGCAGCGGCGGCAAAAGCCGGCGCATATCTGTGATAAATAGGTTTGGCATT
This sequence comes from Bacilli bacterium, assembly GCA_022652945.1. GTDB lineage: Bacteria > Bacillota_I > Bacilli_A > RFN20 > CAG-288 > Scatoplasma. Next base: position 94,528 of record JALCRV010000005.1, on the reverse strand, counting down.
TATCGTGCTTTAGCGGTTAGGCCGCCACTCCGCTGCGCTCAAGGCTGCTCCCTACCTGTCGAGACCTTTACATCCCCGAATAGATAGAAGCTTTGGAAGTTTCCTTCCTTAAGCAATGTAAGTATAGATAAGAAAGCCCGAAAACGCAAATAGAATTTTCAAATTGCCTTAGGCGTTCATTTAAAAATATTTATTTGGAAAGAGGAAAATGGATTTTTGCTTAAAACCTCCGGCAGTTCTTGAACCTTTTTTTGCATCCGTTTTTTTATAATGGGATTTCCCCAAAATATTCGATTGTAATGGCTTACTTTTAAGCCTATAATTAATCCGTATCCTTCTAAAAAGGATGCATTGATATATAAGTCATTGTAGTAAAAATTGTCTTATAGATGCTGTCGATCGTCAAATACTCCTAAGGGGAGTAATGGCTTTCCTTGAGCATATTCTCTTAAGCCTTGAGATGGTTTTTATCCATAATAACTGAAACTCAATTTTGATCTATGCGTGGTGTGGCGCATTTATTTCCATACCTAGAAAAGTGAAAACCGTTATATGTTAAATTACATTTCTGTTTTAGCAGCCAGCGACCTTCTGGGTCTTTGGATTGCTCTCGCCGCTATCGGCGGGTTGGTCTTAGGTATCCTAGTTGTCGTTTTCATTCCTTTCTTTAAAGAGAAGAGAGCTAAAGTCGCCACGGATAAGATCCTTAAAGACGCCGAAATCCAAGCCGAGAAGATTAAGATGAATGCTAAGATCGATGCTAAGGCTCAGGTTCAGGAACTTAAGAACTTAGCCGATCAGGATATTAAAGAAAGAAAAGCTTCAGTCGTTGAAGAAGAAAAGAAACTCGATCAGCGTGAAGCGGGAATCGATCGTCGTGATCAGTTGCTGCTTACCAAAGAAACCGCTCTTGACCAAGCTAAAGCCAACTATGAACAGCGCACCGCTGATTTAGCTGCTAAGCAAGCTGAGGTCCAGGCCAAACTAGATGCAATCATCAATCAACTCCAGACAGTTGCTCAGATGTCCGTCCAAGAAGCTCACGATGAACTGATGAAGCGCGAAGAAGAGAAGATGACTAAGGAAGTCTCCCAATATGAGAAGAATCGCCTTGATGAAATTGAGACTGAATGCGATAACAAAGCTAAGGATATTATCTCTATCGCCATTTCTAAGTATTCTCAGGATGTCACGACCGAACAGACTATTTCCACGGTCACTTTACCTTCCGAGGATATGAAGGGACGTATTATCGGACGTGAAGGACGCAACATTAAATCTCTCGAGTCCCTCTTGGGTGTCGATGTCATTATCGATGATACCCCTGAGGTTATCACCCTTTCCTGCTTCGATCCGATCAGACGTGAAATCGCCAGACAGACTCTTGAAGCGCTGATTAAAGATGGCCGTATTCAGCCGGGGCGTATTGAAGAAATCTACGCTAAGTGCAAAGCCCAACTTGAAGAGGACGTCTTGAGAATCGGTCAGGATACTGTCAATAAACTTGGCCTTACCCGTTTCAACCGCGAATTGCTCTCCTACATCGGACGTTTGAAGTATCGTACTTCTTACGGTCAGAATGCTTTGGACCATTCCGTCCAGGTTGCTATTCTTAGCGGCATCATGGCTGCGGAGTTAGGTCTTGATCAGACCTTAGCTAAACGTGCTGGTCTGCTTCACGATATCGGCAAATCCGCTGATTTCGAACTTGAAGGCAGCCACGTCGAAGTCGGTTCCAGACTCGCCAAGAAGTTCGGGGAAAATGAAGTTGTCATCAACGCCATTGAATCCCACCACGGTGATGTCCCTCCGAAGTTTGTCATTTCTAACCTAGTCCAGGCCGCTGATACCTTATCGGCTGCTCGTCCGGGTGCCCGTTCCGAGACTTTGGAGAATTATGTCCAACGTATCGAACAGCTCGAGACCGTTTGCAAATCCTTCGCTGGCGTTGCCAATTGCTACGCGATGCAATCTGGCCGTGAAGTCAGAGTCATGGTGGTCCCTGATAAAGTCTCGGATGATGATTCTTTCTCCTTAGCCAGACAGATTAAGGAAAAGATCGAAGCTGAGATGACTTATCCGGGTCAGATTAAAGTTCAGGTTATCCGTGAAGTCCGCGCTGTGGAAGTTGCTAAATAATTCATAAAAGATGGTTACTATTCTCTTTCTAGGTGATATCGATGGTCCGGTTGGCCGCAAGATTGTCCAGGATAAGCTTGCGGAAATCAAAGCAAAGTATCAAATAGACTTTACGATCGCTAACGGTGAAAATGCTACCCATGGCAAGGGGTTGTCTTTAACTCACTATAAAGAGCTGAAAAAAGGCGGCATCGATGCTATCACGATGGGTAATCATTTCTTCCGCATCAGCGAGGTTATAACTGAATCATCTTCCTATGAAGATATGGTTCGTCCCGCCAATCTCCATCCTTCCGTACCGGGAAATGGCAGTAAGATATTCTTGGTAGGCGGAATTAAAATCAGAGTGACTAATCTCTTAGGTCGAGTCTTTGTGGAAGGAGCTGACTTAAATCCATTCGATACTTTAGATAATTTGATCACTAGCGGTGAAAAAGCTGATATCCATATCGTGGATTTCCATGCGGAAGCCACCGGTGAAAAAATGTGTTTAGCTAAGGCCTTCGATGGAAAAGTCACCGCGGTGATTGGCACTCATACTCATGTCCAGACAAACGATAGCCGCATCCTACCTCTAGGAACAGGCTTTATTTCGGATGCTGGGATGTGTGGGGCTTATGATTCGATTCTTGGTGTTTCTCCTGAAGGGGTGATTACCAGGACTTGGAAAGGTCTCCCCTCGGTCTTTGAGACGCCTGATAAGGGAAAAGGAATTCTTTCAGGTGTCGTTGTTAAAGCTGATGAGAGTACAGGACTTTGCTGTTCTATCGAGCCGATAAATTATTTTGAAGACTGATCATTAAGGTTTTAAAGAAGATGAAAAATAAAAGCGAGATTATTGCCTTTCCGGATTTAAAACAAGCCGGAAGGAGGGATTTAAAAGCCCCAGCTCCGACTAGGGTTGCTTCTTCCTCTCCCAGCCAGAAGCTTTTGGCTTGGGCCAAAGGAAAATCTTATTGCCTTCAGACTTCCGGCTGCCAAGCGAACGTCAGGGATTCAGAAATCCTTTCCGCTTACTTGGAAAATCTAAAAATGCGAAAGGAAGAAGATCCTTTAATTTCTGATTTAGTCTTGTTCAATACCTGCGCGGTCAGAGAGAACGCGGAAGTAAAGATTTACGGGGAATTAGGACGGCTGAAGAAAAGTGCGGAAGATAATCCTGAGAAGATCATCGGCATCTGCGGCTGCATGGCTCAAGAAGAAAAGCCGATGAGATTCATCAAAGATAATTTCCCTTATGTCAAACTGGTTTTCGGAATCCATAACCTCGACTCGATTTACACTTTGCTGGATGCCTGTCTTACCGATGAGAAAAGGATCTTTGATGTTCCGTCTAAGCAAGGAGAAATCGTTGAAGGGATGCCTTCCTTGCGCTTTGATAAGTACAAGGCTTTCGTTAATATCATGTACGGATGCGATAACTTCTGCACCTACTGCATCGTTCCTTATACCCGTGGGAGGCAACGTTCACGGAAGATTGAAGATGTGGTGGCTGAAGTTAACTGCTTAAAAGCAGAGGGATATAAAGAAGTGACTCTCCTCGGGCAGAATGTGAATGCTTACGGTTTTGATTTAAAAGATGGTGTCACTTCCTTTTCTAATTTGTTGGAAGCGGTAGCTAAGACAGGAATTGATCGGGTCAGGTTTATGACCTCGCATCCAGCTTATTTTACCGAGGATGTTTTTAAGGTCATGGCGTCTTATCCGAATATCATGCCTGCCTTGCATCTGCCTTTGCAGTCAGGATCTGATAAGGTGCTTAAAAGGATGAACAGGCATTACGACCAAACTAAGTATTTAGCCTTAGTTAAATTGTTGCGTTCTTATATCCCAGATATCTATCTTTCCACCGATATTATCGTCGGCTTCCCCAATGAGACAGAAGAGGATTTTGAAGAAACCTTAAAGGTCTGCCGCGAAGTCGGTTATGATAATGCCTTTACTTTTATTTATTCTCCTCGCGATGGGACTCCGGCAGCGATTTTCCCTGATGGGGTAAGCAAGGAAGAAAAGTCGAAACGCTTTATGGCTTTAAAGGATGAAATCGATAAAGAAGCGACTGCTGCTGCCTTGAAGGAAGTCGGAAAGACCGTCGAGGTCTTATTCGATTCAGTCTCGAAGAAAAACGATGAAATGATTTCCGGCTATTCAAGACATAACCGTTTAGTTCATGTAAAGTCCGATTCGTCTTTGATCGGACAGATCAGAAAAGTAAAGATTCTCGAGTCCCATACTTATTCGCTGATCGGGGAACTGCTCGATGAATAATAATAATCTTCTGGAAGATGCTAAGGAATTGTCCAAGGCATTTTTGGAGACGGAAACCGTAAAGAAATATCTTCTGGCAAAGAAAACCTTAGAGGAAGATAAAAGGCTGAATGCTTTAAAAAACGAGATTGTCCGTCGAAAGAAGGACTTAAAGAATATCGCCTTTGAAGCCCGTGGAGCAGAAGTAAAATCTATTAAGGAACTGCAGGCTAGTTACGATAACGATTCGTTGGTTGTGACCTACCAGGAATTAAAAGAGAAAGTTGAGGAGATGGAGCAATCCATTCGCGATTTGTTCATAATTTAAATTCCGAGTCTCCCGCTTTTTTGTATAATATCCATTAAGCGAGGGTTTTGACTTATGGATGTTATTAAAACACCACGATTAGTCTTACGGCCTTTTAAGAAAACTGATCTGAATGATTTTTATGAGTATGCTTCCGTAAAGGATGTCGGGGAAGCCGCCGGCTGGCCTCATCATAAATCCAAGGAAGAATCAGCTGAGATTTTGAATAGTTTTATTTTTGATCCGGATGAAAGCGGGATTGTTTTAAAAGAGACAGGGAAGCTTATCGGCTCCATCGGTCTTCACCAGTATTCAGACGCAAAGGACTTCCCAGATCGGAAATCCATCGAGATCGGCTATGTCCTCTCAAAAGATTACTGGGGACACGGATATATGACTGAGGCCTGCAAAGCCTTAATCGATTATCTTTTCACTAAGAAGGATTACCAGATGATCTTTATCTGCCATTACCTTGGCAATAATCGCTCCGAGAGAGTCATAGTTAAATGCGGTCTTACTTACTATAAAACCATCAAGAAAAAACACGTAATTTTTCTTGATGAGTACCGTGATGAACTCTGTTTCTATCTGAAAAAAGAAGATTACCTTAAAATGCAAGCGGAAAATAAGTCCTAAAATAGCCGCATAATATCCGGCTTTTTATAGCCGCAACCAAAGGTTGCTGCCGATTCAAACTAGAATCGGTGGCCGCAACCGCAGGAAAAAAAGATAATTGTCTTGTTGAAAGGAGAAGCCCTTTATGAACATCGAAATCGCTGATAGATTAATTGAGTTAAGAAAGAAGAATGGATTTTCCCAGGAAGAGTTGGCGAGCAAACTGGGCTTATCTAGACAAGCCGTCTCTAAATGGGAAAGAGCGGAAGCGAGCCCCGATACGGATAATCTGATCTGCTTAGCTCAGCTTTACGGTGTCTCACTTGATGAGTTATTAAAGACTGACCAGAGCGTTGAGGATATCGCCGCCCAGGAAAAAGAAAAGCAGGATGCAGCCCAAACTAATAAGGCTGATATGAATAAAGAAGATGATGAGGATGAAGAAACTTTAACTCCTGAAGAAAAGGATATCGCCATCAATAAGCTCCATCTAGATCGCAGAGCTAATTTCCGTCGTTTCTTCGATCCAATCATCTGGCTGAGTTCAATTTTGATTTATGTGGTTGTATCAGGCATCACCGGGCTTTGGCATCCTCTGTGGCTGATTTTCTTTATCACTTGCAGTTTATCAACCTTGGAGGATTCGATTTTCCGGAAGACTTGGGCCTGGGGTGGCTATCCGATTTTAATCTCCGGCGTTTATTTATTTCTCGGCTTCCAGATGAATCTCTGGCATCCTTATTGGTTTCTCTTTTTGACTATTCCGGTCTTTTACTCGATCACTTCGCTTATGGATTTTCTGACTCATTCAGGCAAGTGGGATAAGAACCATCATATTAGAAAGATTTATTTCGAAAACCACGAGAATGACGATGACAAAGAAGATGATGATTGATTAGTTAAAGATTGAAGAATCTTTGTCTTAAAGGGGCGGTGCCCCTTTTTCTTTATTAAAGAAAAAGGCATGGGTTTTTGGTATAATCTAATAACGAAAACAAGAACTATGGCCAAGAAAGAAGATAATGTCACTTATACCCCGATGATTGAGCAGTATCTCGAGGTTAAATCAAAACATCCCGATGTGATAATTATGTATCGCATCGGAGATTTTTATGAGATGTTTTTCGATGACGCCAAAATCGCTTCAAAGGAATTGCAACTCTTTCTGACGGGAAAATCCGCTGGGCAGAAAGATCGAGTCCCGATGTGCGGGATTCCTCATCACGCCTATTTGGCGTATGTTCAGAAGCTTCTTGATAACGGGCATAAAGTCGGCATCGTCGAACAGATGGAAGACCCTAAGCTAGCGAAAGGCCTAGTTAAAAGAGATGTTATCCAGATTATCACTCCGGGGGCCAATTTAGAGATTGAAGGTTCCGACAATAACTATCTTGCGGCCTTGATTGATTTTAAGTTCACCTATGCCTTGGCTTTCGCTGATCTTTCCACCGGGGAAATCGATGTGATGAATGTTTCCCATTCATATCAAGACGTGGTTGCTCAACTGGTTAATTATGATGCCAAGGAAGTAATTGTCTCCACTTCTATGGATGCGGCTTTGATTAATGCAATTAAGACGGCGACTAAGATCTGCCTGACTTATTTTAATAATGATGAAGGCTCCTTAAGCTACGAGCCCTTATATAAATACGTCAAAGATGAAAGACAAATGACGGCTGTCGCTAAGTTAATGAATTATCTTCATGAAACTCAGAAGAGAGATCTCGACTATTTTAAGCCTGCGGTGCCGAGAGTTCTAACTAAAGTGCTGGCGTTAGATCATTCTTCACGCGTTAATCTTGAACTGACTAAATCCATCTCCGGAGAAGGAGCTTACGGAAGCCTTTACTGGTTATTGAATCACTGCCAGACCCCGATGGGGGAAAGACTCTTAAAGACTTATATCAATGAGCCCTCGTCTGATCAAACGGAAATCGAGGAAAGATTGGATAAAGTCCAGACTTTAATTGAAAACTTTTTAATCAGAGGAGACTTGAAAGATCAGCTTGCACAGATTTATGATCTCGATCGCTTAATCGCTAGAGTCGGCTTCGATTCCTGCTCAGGCAAAGAAATGCTTCAGCTAAAGGCTTCCTTAAAAGTCGCTCCTTTATTAAAAGAATCCTTAGCTAAACTGAATTCACCGCATTTCAATGACATCGCCTCAGGTCTTTCTGATTTCACCGATTTAATCAATCTTTTAGAAAAGGCCATCGCTAACGATTGCCCGCCGACTATTAAGGAAGGCGGCATCTTTAAGTTAGGCTATGATTCGAAACTTGATGAAGTCATCAAGATGGCAACCGATGGTAAAGCCTGGTTGGTCGATTTAGAGACCAAGGAAAAGGAAAAGACCGGTATCCATACCTTAAAAGTCGGATACTCTAAAATCTTCGGCTATTATATTGAAGTCTCCAACGGAGCTTTAAGTCAGGTCAAGCCTGAATTCGGTTATATACGTAAGCAGACGATGACCACCGGTGAAAGATTCATCACCGAAGAACTGAAGAATGCGGAATCGCAGATCTTGCACGCGGAAGAAGCCAGAGTCGATATGGAATACAAGATGTTCCAAGAACTCCGTGAGAAGGTGAAGACTTACACTGAACAGATTCAGCTTCTTTCTCAAGCTGTCAGCCAACTCGATGTGATTGTCTCTTTAGCGGAAGTCTCGGCGGAAAATGGTTATATCCGTCCGACTTTTAATCGCGAGAAGAGAATCGAAATTCTGAAAGCGAGACATCCGGTTATCGAAAAAGCGATGCCGGAGAAAGCCTTCGTTGCAAATGATTATGTGATGCCTTCCGATTTGGAAGTCCTTATTATCACCGGACCGAACATGGGTGGTAAATCCACTTATATGAGAGAATTTGCTTTGCTGGTGATTATGGCTCAGCTAGGTTGCTTTGTTCCAGCTGAAAAGGCTGATCTTTATGTGTTTGATGCGATTTTTACCAGAATCGGCGCTTCCGATGATTTGATAAAAGGGGAGTCGACTTTCATGGTTGAGATGGCGGAGACTAACCGCGCGTTAAGAAATGCTACGCAGAACTCACTGCTGATTTTTGATGAAATCGGGCGTGGGACTGCCACTTACGATGGCATGGCTTTAGCTCAGTCGATTATCGAATACATCGTAAAAGACGTGCACGCTAAAACTCTATTCTCCACTCACTATCATGAAATCACGGGTTTAGTCCAAGATATGCCGACTGTGAATAATGTCCATGTCTCCGTTAAAGAAGAAGGGCAGGAGATCACTTTCTTATATAAAGTTGAACCCGGGCCGATGGATAAGTCTTACGGTATTAACGTCGCTAAACTGGCTGGCCTACCTAGTGAGATCTTAGTTAGAGCGGAAGAAATACTCGCACGTTTGGAAGCCAAGAAGATCAATTATTCGGAGTTGAAGACTATGCTGGAGACTCCTGTTAAAGAGAGCGGAGCCAGCAAAGAAGAAACGGAAGCCTTGGAGGCCATCAAGAGTCTTGATCCTTTGACGATGTCTCCGATGGAAGCTTTGAATTTCCTTTTCGAATTAAAGAAGAAGGTAAAGTAAGATGGGCAAGATCAAGGTAATGTCAGCCGACCTGGCAAACATGATCGCCGCCGGCGAAGTAATTGAAAGACCATCTTCGGTTATTAAGGAATTGGCGGAGAATTCCATTGATGCTGATTCGAAACATATTGATATTGCCGTCTATAACGGCGGTAAGGAAATGATTTCGGTGAAGGATGATGGCTCGGGGATGGAAAGGGATGATGCTTTGCTAGCCTTTGAACGTCACGCGTCTTCTAAACTTCGTTCCGTCTACGATCTGATGAGAATTACCACCTTAGGCTTCCGTGGTGAAGCGGTGCCTTCGATCGCCTCGGTCAGCCGTGTCCATATGGTTACTTCTTCAGGGCAAGGGGTGGGGACCGAAATAAACGCTGAGCCCGGCAAACCGCTTTCTGTTTCTGATGCAGCTTTACGTAAAGGAACCTCATTTGAGGTTAAAGAGCTTTTTTATAACACCCCGGCTCGTCTTAAATATCTGAAGAGCGATCGGACGGAAAATGCCTCTTCAATCGAGACGGCGGAGCATTTGGCTCTAGGTTTTCCCTCGATTTCTTTTTCTTTTTCCCTCGATGGAAAATCCATCTTCAAAACGACTGGACGGGATAATCTTTTAGAGACTATCGCTTCGATTTTCGGAAACGAGATTGCTAAATCATCTTTAGAATTTAAGTTGGAAGGTGATGGCTTTGAGGCGGAAGGCTTTATCTGCCATCCTTCGATTAATTATTCGACTCGTTATAATATCCTGACTTTTCTGAATAACCGCTTTGTATATATACCGAAAGTCCAGAAAGCTATTATCGACGGTTATAAAGATTATCTGCCACCTAATCGATATCCTTTAACGGTGATTCATTTTACGGTTGATTATTCTTTGGTTGACGTTAACGTCCATCCGGCTAAAAAAGAAGTGAGACTTTCTTGTGAAGACCAGCTGGCTCTTTCAGTCCATGATAAAGTCCAAGAAGTCCTGACCAGGACTCGCTCGACTTTTGCTCAGCCTTCGATTCCTAGCCCACGGCCAACCGAGTTAGTCGCAGAAAACAAGACCTTAGAGCCCAAGGATTTTACTAATCCTTTGTTTCAAGAAGATGAAGAAAAAAGCGAGCAAACTAATAAGCCGGTTGAGCCTAATATGGAATCGTTGTTTTCTGCTGGAGAAAAGGAAGCGGAAAATAAGAGCTTTTCAGTTGAAGATTCCCATGGCTTTATCGAGGATCGTTTTCAAGAAAGAAAGCCTGTCTTCTTTGAAGAGAAGACCTCCTTCCCAACCATTTACCCAGTGGGGCAGGTTTTGCAGACTTATATTGTCTGCGATTCCGCCGATGGCTTGTATATGATAGACCAGCATGCGGCCGCGGAGAGAATCAATTTTGAAAAGTGCGAGGATAACTTCAAAACCAAACACGATAGGATTGTCCCTCTGTTCCCGATTGTGATTGAACTTACTCCTTCCTTGATGAATAACTGCGATGAAGCCCATGCGAAAGCCTTGGAGGATTTAGGAATCATTGTTGTCCCCTTTGGCAAGAGCGCCTTGAAGGTAGAGGAAATCCCGGAGTTCCTTTCGCAAAAGGATGATGACTCAGTCTTAAGGGATATCATCAATCAAGTCTTGGCAGATGCTAAGGTGGATACGGCGGTAATTGAACATCTGGCTATCGCTACCAAAGCGTGCAAAATGTCGATCAAAGCTAATAACATCCTTACACATGATGAACAAGTTGCTTTAATAAAACAGCTTTCATTATGCCGGAATCCATTGAATTGTCCCCATGGCCGACCTACGGTTATCAAGCTATCCAAATACGATATTGAAAAGTTATTTAAACGGACGGGATTTTAATAAATGATTTATGTAATCCTCGGTCAGACGGCAAGCGGAAAAACCTCTTTGGCCTTAAAGCTGGCCCGAGAATTTTCTTTGCCTTTGATCGGGGCTGATGCTTTCCAGATGTATAAGGAATTGCATATCGGTTCCGCCAAGCCTACCGATGAAGAACTTTCCGGTGTCACTTATCATCTGATCGGCTCCTGCTCTATAAAAGATAAGTTAAGCGTAAAGGAATATCAAAAACAGTGTCGTGAACTTCTCGATGAGTATCTTGCTAAAGGGCAAGATGTGATTATGAGCGGAGGGACTTTCCTTTACGTTAAGGCTAGTCTGTTCCCTTATGAATTTATCGAAGAGGAAGAAAAAGACGATGGCTTAGAAAAACTATCTAAAGAAGAAGCCTTTGCTCTATTAGAAAAAGAAGATCCTTCGACCGCTGCAGTTATTGATAAGGATAATCTTAGAAGGGTAATCAGGGCGATAAGAATCGCTAGGACCGGAACAAAGAAATCAGATCTATTGATGAAAACTCCTGTTCCTATTTATCCCTGCCGTTTCTTTTCTATTGAAATGGATAAAGATGAAGGCAATGAAAGAATCAATAAACGTGTTGATCAGATGTTCCAGTCGGGTCTTCTTGAGGAAGTTAAAGGCCTGATGGCTTCTTATCCGCTTTCCGCTCCTGCTTTCCAAGCTATCGGCTATAAAGAAGTCATCGCGGGTTTAAAAGATGGAAAGAAGATTGAAGAAATAGTTGAAGAAGTCAAAACCGATACCAGGCAATATGCGAAAAGACAAAGGACTTTCTTACGTCATCAGTTCCCTTCAATTTATTCCTTAACTCCTGAGAAGATTTACGAAGCCATCTCCTTTGATTTAGAGAGGAGAAGAAGGAACAAACCATCCTTGGGTTTTGAGCGTCTTAATAATATTGAAAAGAGCCGCGTTGCAGTAATAGGTTTGGGCGGGGTAGGCTCAGTTGTCGCTGATGGTCTAGCTAGGCTTGGCTGCAGTGAAATTACTTTGCTTGATAAAGATGTTGTGGATCCTTCTAATTTAAATAGGCAGCTCCTTTACGATATGGATGATCTAAATGGGCAGAAAGCGGAGATGGCTTTAAAGCACTTAAAGAGAATCAATCCGCTTTCGTCATATGAAACAATCGTTGACTTCTACGCTGATAAGTACTTGGAAAGCGGCTTTGACTTTGTCTTCGATTGTATCGATGACGTTAAAGCTAAAACGCAATTGGCTTTGTATTGTCTAAATAAAGGCATCCCTTTTATTTCAGCTACAGGTTCCGCCTTGCGCCTTGATTCCACTAAGTTTAAGATTGGGACTTTGGATCAAACTGGTGAGCCTTTAGCTAGGAAGTTTAAAGAAGAACTGAAGAAAAACGGTTTTACTGATTACAGCAAGATTAAAATAACTTTTTCGACAGAAGCAGCGGAGAAAAGAATAAGCCTAGAACTAGGCTCTAATTTCATGTGTCCGAACAGTGAAGGTCTTGCGATGTTGTCTTTTTTCATCTCACTGATGAACGCCAAATGATATAATTAATATCAGTTTACGAGTGCGAAAGGATGGAAAAACTTATGAAGTTATTAAAGGTCACGCAGATTGCGAAGAAATTAGGCTTGTCCGCTAAAGAAATTATCCCTTACGGTTATTACAAAGCGAAGATTGAGCCGAAAGTCCCGCCGGTTGGTAAGAAAACAAAGTTAATCTTGGTGACGGCGATTACTCCGACTAAGGCCGGCGAAGGGAAAACCACAACCTCCATCGCCTTAGCTGATGCTTTGACTCTGCTTGGCAATAAAGCGATCGTAGCTTTAAGAGAGCCTTCCTTAGGCCCGGTCTTCGGGATGAAGGGCGGGGCGACAGGCGGAGGCAAGGTAACAGTCGAACCTTCGGAAGATATCAATTTGCATTTTACTGGCGATCTTCACGCCTTGACTTCTTCGATTAACCTGATTGCTGCGGTTATCGATAACCACATTTTCCAAGGCAATGAGCTCCAGATCAATCCGGAAAGAGTTGTCTATAAGCGGGCTTTGGATATGAATGATCGTGCCTTAAGAGAAATCACAATCGCTCAAGGTCCAATTAACAAAAAAGGCGTAGCCACTAACGGGACTCCTCGCAAAGATGGCTTTGTCATCACGGTCGCTCACGAAATGATGGCGATCCTTTGCTTAGCTAAGGATCCTGATGATTTTAAAGTCAGGTTAGGTAGAATGATCGTGGCTTATACCTTCGATGGCAAACCTGTGACGGTCAAGGATCTGAAAGTCACCAACGCTGTTATGAAGCTGATGAGAGATGCCTTAAAGCCTAATCTTGTCCAGACTTCTAATCACACTCCGGCTATTATCCACGGTGGGCCTTTCGCTAATATCGCTCACGGTTGCAACTCCATTATCGCTACTAAGACCGCTATGGCCTTAGGTGATATTGTCGTGACCGAAGCGGGCTTCGGTTCCGATTTGGGCGCGGAGAAGTTTTTGGATATCAAATGCCAGGAAGCTGGCCTTAAGCCTGATCTGGTCGTGATGGTTGCGACAATCCGCGCTTTGAAATTACATGGCGGGGTTGCTTTCGAAGACTTGGATAAGGAAAATGTCCCAGCTCTGTTAAAAGGCTTGCCGAATTTGGAAAAGCATGTCGAGAACATGAAGAAATTCGGAATGGCGGTTTTGATCAATATCAATAAATTCGCCGCTGATACTCCTGATGAAGTGAAGGCTTTGGAAGATTGGTGCGCTCAGAGGCATTATGATTACGCGCTTAACGATGGCTTCAATGCTGGGGCGAAGGGCGCTGTCGATGTCGCTAATAAGGCCTTGGCGCTTTTAAGAGAAGGCGATTCCAATTACCATCCGCTTTATACCTTAGATATGAGCATCGAAGATAAAATTGCGAAGATCTGCAAGGAAATCTACGGAGCTAAGAACGTTATCTATTCACCGGAAGCTCTTAAAGACCTCGCCTTCTGCCACCAGATGGGCTGCGATAATTATTATGTCTGCATGGCGAAGACTCCGATGTCTTTGACTGATGATCCGAAAGTCCTTGGAGCACCTACGGATTTTGATATCAACATCCGTTCAATCAATATCGCTGCCGGTTCCCATTTTGTGATTCCTATCACGGGAACTATTGTCACGATGCCGGGTCTGCCGAAGGTTCCGGCTGCTGTGAAGATGGAAGAAGAAAAAGAGTAAAGAAAGATGTCCGATTTACTTCTTGGCAAGCCAATTAGACAACAGATTCTTTCTTCTTTGAGCGAAAGGATTGCCAAAGGGGAGAAGATCACCGGCTACGTTATTTATAACGAAGCCTCCTTTGAGGCTGGGGCTTATGCTAAATTAATCGGCAAATTGCTGACGAATTTAAATCAACAGGTCAAAGAGATTATTGTAAAGGATGCTCTTGAAGCCAAGAAAGCAATCGATGAGGCTAATAGGGATCCATTAGGCAGTGTTTTTCTTTGCCGTCCTTTGCTCTTTAAGGAAGAAAAAGAACTGATTGAGTTAATTCATCCTGAAAAAGATGCCGATATGCTGACTTCCTTAAACCTGGGGAAACTGACAAAGGGTAATCTAGACTATCTCTCTGGCACTTCTTCCTCGGTTAGAAAGATCCTTGAGTATTATCATCTTGATCCTAAAGGCCAAAAGGCCTTAATTGTCGGCCGTTCGGTTAGTGTTGGTATGCCTTGTGCTTTGATGATGATAAAAAAAGACGCCTTAGTCAGCGTCGTCCATACCAAGGTTGAACCGGAAGTTATTTCTCAGTTAGCGAAAGAATCTACTTATATTATTCTGGCTTCGGGCCACCGTGGCTTAGTGAAGAAAGAAGATATCAGGCCTCAACAGATTATTATCGACTGCGGCTACCAGGAAGATGGTGGCGGTGATTTGGGCTTTATCCCGGATTGTTTAGCTTATACTCCGGTTCCCGGTGGCGTTGGCCCGGTAACCATTGCTGCTTTGGCTGAGAATGCCTTTAAGCTTCTATATGGAAATGAGCAGTGAGCAATGAAACTATTTAAAAAGAAAAATAAAGTTCAAAAGCCCTCTTCTGAAGAAACCTCTAATCAGGCGCTTTCGAGCGATTTAAAAGATAAAAAGTCCAGCGAATCCTTAGCGAAAAGAATCTATGCCCCTTATAAGGAACAGAAGGAAGAAAAGAAAAGCGTCATCGTGGATGTCGATTCTACTCCGAACGTCCCTACTGAAGAAAAAGTCTCTGGGCTGAAGATTTTCTTCATTCTTTTATTCGTGATTATCCTCATGGCTTTATTGGGCTTTCTGCTATTCATGGTCTTTTCAGGAAAAATCTGATCTCTTTGTCTCTTTCGTTCTCATCATTCGTAATCTTTTTTTAATTTCCTAATTTTTAATCTCTCCCTAGACGATATCTATTGAGGAAGGTTTATGGCTTCAATAGAAATTGCTAATCTGAGTCTTGCCTTTGAATCGGAAGGAAGAAGAAAAGAGATCTTTTCTAACTTAAACGCTGTTTTTCCTTCGGAAGGTTTAGTCTCGATTATTGGAGAATCGGGCTCGGGGAAGTCTTCTTTATTGAATATTCTCGGCGGCTATCTGACTTCCTATGAAGGGGAAGTCAAATGGGGCTGCCCGATTCAACAGGTCGGCTTTATTTTTCAAAATCTATATTTAATCGATCATTTAAGTGTCATCGATAATGTCTCTTTGCCTTTGGTTATCTACGGCTGCTCTTTTTTTAAAGCACATGAAAAAGCAAAGGAATGCTTGGCCTTGGTAGGTCTTGAGGATTTTTCAGAAAGAAAAATCGATCAATTGTCAGGTGGTCAAAAAGCCAGGGTAAGCTTAGCTCGAGGATTAGCCTTAGATAATCAGATCATTCTCGCGGATGAGCCGACCGGTTCCTTAGATAGCGAAAATTCCTCCGAAATGATGGGGATTTTTAAAAAACTCAGTCAAGATAGATTGATAATAATCGTTACTCATAATGAAAAATTGGCCTTCGATTTCTCCGAGGAGGTTTTTACGATTGATTCCGGATTACTAAAAAAGCTGAAATCTTCCAAGGCTGAATATAAGACTGCTGACGAGGAGCAAGAATTCTCTAAAGGGCATATCAAGATAGCGGACAATATCCAATTAGCTTTTTCTTTTCTGAAGAGTCGTTTTCTGACCATTATTTCTTCTCTTCTTTTCACCTCTATCTGTTTGGGGCTGATTATGATGCTGGTAAGTCTAAATACCGGTGGTAAGAAGAGCATCGAGTCATTAGGAAGGGATTGTTTTGATTATACCTGCCTTTCTTTAACTGAAAACCGGCATTACGATATTCCGGGGCAAGAGATGGATCTTTTAAAAAAGGTCCGCCTGTCTAGCAATAATCAGATGGCCTTAAATGAAGTTCAGCCAACTGCTGTTTTTTATCCATGTCTTGATTTCTTGTTGCCATCCTTCCCCAACGTGGCAGTTCAAGGCAATTTTCTTGAAGAAAACTGCTTTCTAACCCCCTCTTTTCCTTCTTCCTCTCGCTTAAAGGAAGGCAGGATTCCTGCTCTTTGGTCGGAAGTCGTAGTTAACGAAGCCTTTTTAAGCCTTTCGAAAGAAAAAATCGGAATTGGGAATCTGATTAATGTAAAGAATGATGTCGATGTTCGAACCACATATTACGGTCAGGAAGTCCACGATATCCTTTCTTTTGATTTTTCCTTCAAAATCGTCGGCATTTCTAAGGAAAAAAACTTGCTGTCGAGAGCTTCCATTTATTATGACTATGGAAAAATGGCAGATTATTTAAACCCTGTTCTTTTGAAGAATGCCTCAAGAACCTTTTCGACTCAAATAACTTTAAAAGAAAGGATGGGCTTTCTTTCTGACGATGATGATGAACTCACAGCTTTTAAAAGCGTGGCCTTTACCCCTGATCCTTTGGTGTTAAAAAACGCCATCGATGAATCCTTTCCTAACATCGATCTTTTCAGTCTTCCTTTGGAAATGACTGTCTCCTTAGAGGATATCATTTCTTCCTTTTCCGAGATTGTCGTTATTTTTATTGTTCTGGCTTTAGTCTGTTCTTTTTTATTAGAACAAGTGGTAATTGAAAATATCTATCGTCAAAAAAGAGAAGAGATGGCGGTCTACTTATCTTTTCACATTTCTAAGCAGGATTTCTTCCGCATTGGCTTAGGCCAGATCTTTATTTTTAGTTTTTCTTTAATTGTTCTTTCCGCTTTTTTTGCTTTGCTTTTTATCTTTGTCGGAAATAAACTTCTGATCTTTTATGGACTTGAGGCCTTTTTGAAGCCCTTCGCGGATTTATGGATTTGGGCTTTAATGCCTTGTCTGGCTTATTTATTCGCCTATTTTTCAGGTGAGATTCCTTTAAGGCCGATTTATTCGACGGATTTAGTTCTGTCATTGAAAGGCGAATGATGATTCAAATCAACAATCTCTCCTTCGCCTATAAAGGAAGCGAATCTAATGTTATTAAAGATGTCTCGTTTTCCTTTCCTTCGAGCGGTCTTTTTTATATCGTCGGAGAATCGGGAAGCGGGAAATCTACGTTTCTAAAGCTTATCTCTGGATTCTTGAATAATTATCAAGGAAGCATTCTCTTTCAAGGCAAGGAACTATCTTCTTTTTCTCAAAAAGAAAAGAGCATGCTTTACCGTGATGTGCTTTCTGTCTCAATGCAGTCGGATTTAGTTACTTCCCAGGATACCGTTGAAGAAAATATCCTGTTGCCTTTAGCCATCTATCAGCTGACGGAGGAGGAGAAAAGGAACCGGTTGGATGCTGTCTCCAAGACTCTTTCAATCCGCGATCTGCTGAAAGAAAAATGCTCCAGTCTATCTGGTGGCGAAATTAAAAGAGTCAGTTTAGCTAGAGCGATCATTAAAGATTACGCCATTCTGATGCTCGATGAGCCGCTCGGTCCTTTAGATAGAAAAATGAGACTCAGATTCACCTCTTTATTTAAAGAACTTTCTTCTTCCGCTTTGGTTATAGTCATCACCCATAACGTAAGCGAGATTTCAAAAGATGATAATGTTCTGACCTTTCGAGACGGTAAGCTCTCTTATAGAGCCGGAAAGCTGAATCCGGAAAAGAAAAAGGATATTATTTCTTCTCCGCGCAGCCATTACGGTTTTCATAAAATCATTCCTTCCGCTTTTAAGATGTTATTAAGGAACAAAAAGCATGCGCTCTTTTCTTCTTTTGCTTCTTCTCTCGCTTTGATTTCTTTAGGTCTGATTTCCTTGATTTCTTCTGGGATCTCTTCCAGTCTTACTAACTATCTCTCCCAAAGCGCTGAACGAAATACGATGTTAGTCCAAAGAAGGGAAAAGACAATTGAAAATAGCGATTATCTCTCTTTGGATTATCCTGTAGCGGTTTCTTTGTCGAAGGAATATTCGGAAGATATCTACGGGGTTGGGACCTATTACAACCTGAATTACGAAAATACTTTCGTTAATGAAAACCGAGCATATTTTAAATCTGGTTTTACGACTTTAACGATGAATTCTTTATCCTTAAGGAATTTCGGCGAATTCACTTACTATAAGGAGCTGGGTGAAAATGCTAAATATTTCAGCAATCTTTCGTTAAGTTATGAGGAAATTGGTTTAGGCCTTTCATTATATGATATGTCTTTCCTTTGTGATTTTTTGAATCTAAGGAAGGATAATCCGACCGGAGAAGTCAATTCTTATATTTCTTCCCAGGGCTTACAACTGCACCTGGACTTACAAGCCTCCGCTTTTGGTTATGCCTTGGAATTGATTTTTAAAGTTAAAAGAGTCATCCCGACCGTGAAAACAAAGATTATCCATACCGATCCTCTTTTTGAAGAAAACCTGATTGAAGAACAGATGAGATTTAAAACAGTCCTATCCCCCAAAGGTCCCTTTGAAAATCCGTGGACAGTTTTTAAATCATATGTACTTTTAGCAAATCCTGATAAAAAACGAGATTTCCTGGAAAAAGCCGCCGCCTCTAAAACCTTCAAGGAGGTTTGTTACCGCAATCTGAAGGATGAACTAACTTGTTATTATCAGAAAGATGACCCTTTAACTGCGGGAAGGATTCAGGTCTTCCAAGAAGCGGAAAAGGGAATTTATTATTCCGAAGTTTACAGTATCATCCAGCAATATCGGAAATACATTAAGACCTTTAGCTTATCCGATTCTTTTTATTATTTTGCTGATCAAGGATATACGGGAGGGTTTCTTCGACCGGTTTATGTTTCGTCCAAAAGAGATCTTTTGAATCAGATTGCGGATTTTAATTATGAAGCTAAATTCGATCTGCACGGTTTTCAGGGTTCTACGATTGTTTTTTCAAAAGGTGTCGTTATGGGAGACTTATCAGGTACTCAGAAAAACCCTCTGATCTTTAAGCCGTACTTATCTTATCCAAACTTATTGCGTGGGGAAATCCCTTCGGATTTTTCTGAAGTCTTAATCTCATCATCTTTGGCTCAGGCTCTTTTTGAAGATGGCTGGGAACGTAAATGTCTTAATCAGCCTTTGTGTTTAAGTTGCTTGACCCAGACGGAGTTCTTGGATGGAGGCTTTAAGAATATCTTCAAAGACGGAGAAGTGAAGATCACCGGCATTGTTGAAGACGACACCAACGCCATATACCAAAATCCGCGTTTTTTAACTGCTTTAGAAGAAGACCAATTCGATCTGCCTTTAGAGACCGGGGTTATCAATAAGGTCCTGATTGCTTTTAAAAGCGAATATCTGTTAGATGGGGTGCTTAATCAACTGACAGAAGACTACCCGGAATACAAATTCTCCTTGCCGGTCTTAAAAATGTCGCAGACGATCGATGACTTAATCGGATATATCGAGAAAGGGCTGGCGGCTTTCTCTTTTTTCTCCGCCTTGATTGCATCCGTCCTTCTTTGCCTAGTGATTTTCTTATTTGTCAACGATGGCTCTAATCGAATTGAGATGATGGGAGCTTTAGGATTCTTTACAAGGGAAATCATCGATTACTATTGGGGCGTGAGTTTCCTAATCTGCCTAGCCGCCTATTTATCTTCCTCCATATCCTTATTTATCTTTAGTATCTTTTTCGGTAAGAGTCTTGAAGCAGAACTGGGGGTGGTCTTTACTCCCTTCGCTCCAGAAATGTTCGTGATTAATTTCGTGGCGGCTTTGCTTTTAACTCTCTTAGCGGGGGCGCTTGCTTCTATAAAGATTGCTCTCGAGTTTAAACGTCACAATAATTAATTAATATTGGGCAGTCGGTAAATCAGTCAAGCCCCTAAATTTTCAAAAGGAATTTTAAAAAATGCCCAGATGTGGGCTTAACTGGTAGCTAAGAAAGAAATAATTATGCACTTTTCCGCTAGTTGTGATATAGTATACACGTGCCTAGGATATCTAGGTGCTATGAAAGGCTTTTTCCATGAAGGGTACTGTTAAGATGTTCAACAAGGAAAAGGGCTTTGGATTCATCCGCGCTGAGGATGGGTCTGATGTCTTCTTCCACTATTCAGCCCTGGTTATGGATGGCTACAAGACCGCTGCGGAAGGCGAGAAAGTCGAGTTCGACGTCGAGAATTCCGAGCGTGGTCTGAGAGCTTCCAACGTCAAGAAGATTGCGTCGGATGCTGCTGCCACTCCTGCTGACCAGGCTAAATAACCATCGTTTAATCACTTTGGTAAAACAAAAAAGATAACTTTCTCCTCGCTTCGGCGGGGAGTTTTTCTTATTCGTTCGATTGAGAAAACCTCCTCGCTATGGTAAAATCCTTTTGCTGAAATATTAAATTCGGAGATAAAAATAAAAAATGTCACTTAAAGCTGGTATCGTCGGAATGCCTAATGTTGGCAAATCCACTCTTTTTAACGCTATTACTAATTCGCACGTCATCGCGGAAAACTACCCCTTCGCCACGATCAATCCCAACACTGGGATCGTCGAAGTCAAGGATAAGAGATTCGACCGTTTGGTGAGTCTGTTCAATCCCAAATCGCAAGTCAGAGCGACTTTCGAATTCACCGATATCGCCGGCTTGGTTAAGGGAGCTTCTAAAGGTGAAGGCCTCGGAAACCAATTCCTCGGAAACATCCGCAACTGCGATGCGATTGTCCATGTCGTTCGCTGCTTTGAAGATCCGGATATCATCCATGTCGAAGGCAGCGTCGATCCTTTAAGAGATATCGAGACCATCGATTTTGAATTGGTGATGTCGGATATCGATCAGGTGACGAAGAGAAGAGAAAAGAACGCCAAGAAGGCTGTAGCTACTAAAGATAAAGATGGCTTAGCTGAGTTAGCGGTGATCGATAAGATCCTCCCGATAATGAATCAAGGGACGATGGTCAGGGATATTCCGCTGTCTCCTGAAGAGCTGAAGTATCTGGAGCCTTTGAACCTTCTGACTTTAAAACCTGTTATTTATGTCGGCAACGTTTCTGAAGAAGCTTACGCCAACCCGGATGGGGATAAAAACTATAAAGTAGTTGAAGATTTCGCCGCTAAGGAGCACTGTGTCTCGATTCCGGTCTGCGCAAAAGTCGAAGAAGACTTAGCCCCGCTGTCCGAGAAGGAAAGAAATGAATATCTTTCGATGCTCGGGACAAATGAATCGGGCCTGGAAAAAGTCGCCAGAGCTTCTTATCATCTTCTCGGTTTACGTACTTTCTTCACGGTCGGCCCTGATGAAGTCAGAGCTTGGACCTTCCATGAAGGCATGACCGCTCCGGAATGCGCCGGTATCATCCATACCGATTTCCAAAAGGGCTTTATCAAAGCCGAAGTCTATTCTTATGATGATATTGATAAATATCAGACCGAGTTAGCCTTGAAGGCTGCCGGGAAGATCATGACTCAGGGTAAAGACTACGTTGTGAAAGATGGCGATATTCTCTTTATTAAATTCAACGTTGTGAAAGATCAAGGAAAATAATCGATGTCTTCTTCTCTTTTCAGAATCGGCAGCGCCTACGATGTCCATCGCCTTAGCGAAGGAGATGGCATACTTTTAGGTGGGATTAAGATCCCGTGTGCTTATAAGACCGAAGCCCATTCGGATGGAGATGTCGTTTATCACGCCTTAGCTGAAGCCCTTTTAGGAAGCTTGGCTTTAGGTGACTTAGGGACTTATTTTCCTCCGGAGGATTCAAAAACGGAAGGCATGGATTCCTCTCTCATTCTGAAGAAAGCCTTAAGCTTAATTTCCGAAAAAGGCTATCAGGTCTCTAACGTTGATATCTCCGTAATTCTTGAAAAACCGAAACTCAGGCCGTTTATCGAAAAGATTCGCGCTAATCTGGCTCAGGAGTTAAAGACGGAAATATCTAATGTCTCCCTTAAAGCAGGGACCAATGAAGGACTTGATGCCATCGGTGAACAAAAAGCCATCGGTTGCTTCGCTAGTGTCCTCGTCATGAAAAAATAGACTTCTCAAGACTTTGATTCTATAATCAATTGTCTATATATAAGGATATATAAATATGGCTATCGAAGAAAAAATCCAAGTTAAATTAAGCGAAATCATTACCTCGATGGGTGTAAAGATCTCACCTGAGGAAATCATCCTTGAGCATCCTAAACATGAAGGACAGGGTGATCTTTCGAGCTCAGTGGCTATGAAACTCGCCTCGAAATTACATAAAGCCCCGGCTGTTATCGCCCAGGATATCATTTCCGCTTTCCAGCTTCCGGAAGTGGAGAAAGTTGAAAAAGCCGGTCCCGGCTTTATTAATTTCTTCCTTTCTTCCGCCTCGGTGGAATCGGTGATTCCTCAGATTATCGAACTGAAAGACAAATACGGCAATTCCGATAAAGGGCAGGGGGAAAAGACCCTTCTGGAATACGTCTCCGCTAACCCGACCGGTGCTTTGCATCTAGGACATGCCAGAGGTGCAGCTTTAGGTGATTCTTTAGCGAGAATCATGAAAAAGTGCGGCTTTGATGTCACCAGGGAATATTACGTTAACGATGCGGGAAATCAGGTCAATAATCTCGCCAAGTCTTTAAAAGCCCGCTACTTAGAAAAACTCGGCGATAAAGACGCCAAAGTCCCCGATGATGGTTATCACGGACCGGATATTATCGAGTTTGCTGAAGAGCTTTATCAAGAAGGCGGTGAGTCTTTTAAAAAGAAACCTTTGGCTTTCTTCCGCGAACGCGGAGTGAAGATGGCTTTGGAGAATATTAAAAAAGATCTTGCGGAATTCCGTGTCTCTTTCGATGTGTTCACTTCGGAAAAAGCTATCCGTGAAGAAGGCAAGGTCGAAGAAACTATCGCCCTTTTGAAACCGTATTGTTATGAAAAAGATGGTGCTTTGTTCCTTAACACCACCAAAGATGGCGATGATAAGGACCGAGTCATTATCAAATCGAACGGAGCTTATACTTATCTGCTCCCGGATATCGCTTATCATAAGAATAAATTCGATCGTGGCTTTCAATATTTAATCGATCTTTTCGGTGCTGATCATCACGGCTATATCTCGCGTATTAAGTCTTCTGTAAAATCCTTAGGTTACAATCCGGATAAACTCGATGTCGAGTTAGTCCAGATGGTCAGGCTTTTTAAAGAAGGCAAAGAATATAAGATGTCGAAGAGAACCGGCAATGCGATTTCCTTGAAGGAGCTTTGCGAGGAAGTCGGAGTTGATGCCGTCCGTTTCTTCTTCGTTTCTCGCGCGGCCTCTCAGCATTTGGATTTTAACTTGGATTTAGCGAAAACCATGGGAACCGTTAACCCGGTTTACTACTGCCAATACGCTCACGCCAGGTTATGCACCATCCTGCAGATGGCAAATGGGAAATATGAGATTGACAGCAGCGGGGAAGGCTTAAGCGATTCCGCTGAGACCGGACTGATGAAAAAACTTGAGGAATTTCCGAAAACAGTCCTTGATTCCGGCTTGACTTTGAGCCCCTATAAAATTACTATCTATGTTAGGGATTTGGCGTCTTGCATCAATGATTTCTATACAAAATGCCGAGTCTTAGACCCTGCCGATCAGAAGAAGACCTCCGCGCGCTTAGGCTTATGCTTAGCAGCGGAAATTGTCCTTAAAGAAGGCTTGGCGCTGATCGGGGTTAGTGCGCCTGAGCATATGTAGAAAAGTTTTCTTGATAGAAAAGAGGAAAAAACATGGCAGAATCGATGTTGGATGTCGCCTTCAAAGTCTTGACTGAGAAAAAGGCGTCGATGTCGTTCTTCGATTTGATCAACGAGGTCTCTAAACGCCTCGGTTTCAGCGAAGACGAGAAAAAGTCTAAGATGTCGCAGTTCTATACTAACCTTTCAATCGATGGGCGCTTTGTTGTCCTTGCTGATAATTGCTGGGATCTTCGCGATCGCGTTCCTTTTGAACAGGTCCATATCGATATGAACGAAGCTTATAACGATAAGGTCGATGATGATGAGGAAGAAGAAGGCGATGAGGAAGAATCCGATGGCGATGAGAAACTTAAGGAATTAGGTGAAGATGTCGATGAGAATGCGACTGATGATGCCTATGAAGAAGATGATGATGCTTCCGAAGATGAAAAGGCCGAAAAGGCTAAGAAAGAGCTTGGCGCTTAATACTCTTTCTTTTTTTGTTCAAAAAAGCGTTTAAATCAAAGGAGGGTTTAACCCATGGCAAGAACGAGATTGGTCAATATGTCCCAGATGCTCGAAAAGGCTTTTAAAGGCCATTACGCTGTCGGTCAGTTTAACATCAATAACGTCGAATGGACCAAAGCAGTCCTGCAGGTCGCCGAAGAGACAAAGACTCCGGTGATTCTCGGTGTCACTTCTTCCGCTGCCGTCTATATGGGCGGATGGAATACCGTTGTCGGTTTAGTTAACGGCTTAATGGAAGATTTGAATATCACCGTTCCGGTTGCGCTCCATGTCGACCACGGCGGTTCCTTTGAGATTTGCAAAGCTGCGATCGATGCCGGCTTCACTTCCGTCATGATCGATGGCTCCAAACTTCCGCTTGAGCAGAATATCGCTGCGGTTAAGAAAGTCGTTGAATACGCTCATCCGCGCGGTGTCACGGTTGAAGCTGAATTAGGCAGAGTCGGCGGCCAGGAAGATGCGGTCGTCGCAGAGAATATGTACGCCATCCCTGAGGAATGTGTCAGGATGGTGAAAGAGACCGGGATCGATTTCCTCGCTCCGGCCCTCGGTTCCGTCCATGGTCCGTATCATGGTGAGCCGAAACTTGGCTTTAAGGAAATGAAAGAAATCGCTGATTTGGTTAAGATTCCGCTCGTTTTACATGGCGGCTCCGGTATTCCTGATTTCCAGTTGAAGATGGCTATTGATCGCGGCACTGCTAAGATCAACATCAACACTGAATGCCAGCAAGCTTGGACCGCGGTCGTTAGAGATGTCTTAGCGAAGGATCAGGAAGTCTACGATCCTCGTAAGATCATCGGCCCGGGTGCGGAGAAGGGTATTAAAGAAGTTGTCAGAGTCAAGGCGACGACCTTCGGCTCCCTCGGGAAAGCTTTCTAAAGAAAAAAGCATCCGAATCTGTTAAAATAAGAAGGCGGAATAAATAACCGCCTTCTTTTTTTACTCAAGATGAGAGGAATCCCAAGATATATGGATAAAACAGCAGAGCTTTTTAAAATGATCGAGGAGAATCAGTCGATTGTCATCTTCGGGCATATCTACCCGGATGGCGATTGTTATGGAGCTTCGGAAGGATTGAAGTACGCTTTAGCGGAATTCTATCCCGATAAAGAAATATATGTCTCCCAGACCGATTGGCATTCCGCTCCGGATTCGTTCCCGCACGCCTTCTTTGTTAATGATGAAATCATCAAACGTTCTCTTCATATCATCGTCGATCTGCCGGATCGGAGAAGAGTCGGTGATAAGAGAGCTTTCGATCTGCCTGGCACGGGGATGATCAAAGTCGATCACCATTATTTCGCCGAGGATTTCGGTGGTTTGGAGATTATCGATGAGAACCGCGCTTCCGTTTCTGATTTTTTAGCTTCGATGCTTTACTCCCGCTTTAAACATCTGCCGAAGATGGCGGCTTCTTTGTTTTATTTAGGCTTGACCACCGATTCGGGAAGGTTCCAGTATTACTACGATTCCAATCTGCTTTCGATCGCAGCTCGTCTTTCGGAAGACGGAGCGGATGTGCAGACTATTTACGATTCCATTTACGTTGTCAGCGAGGATTCCGTGCAGTTCAAGGGTTATCTTTATTCTAACTACCAGAAGACTTTCTTCGGGGTCTCTTACTGCAAGGTGCCTTATGAAGTCTCTAAAAAGTACGGTTACGATGGTCACGGAGCAGCGCTCTGTGTCAATACGATCGGCAATATCGAGGAATCACATGTCTACGTAGTTTTCGGGGAAGATCAATCCGGAAAGGTTTACTGCGAACTCCGCTCGAAAGGTCCGGAGATCGATGTCCATAAGGTCGCTGTGGAATTTGGCGGGGGTGGACATTTTAATGCTTCCGGCTGCACTTTGGCTTCCATGGCGGAAGCTGATAAAGTCATCCAAAGACTGGAAGAGTCGGTGATTGAATCTTACGGGGAATATCATCGGGAACTGAAGACCTTGCTTTCCTTAGCGGCGTCTTGCTCTTCGATTATCATGGGTTATTATCATCTGGGTTTCCAAGTTGAAATCAAGGATGATAATTCTCCGGTCACCACAGCTGATAAAGCCTCCGATCAACTGATCAGAGATACCCTTTTGAAGGAATTTCCTTCCTATGGTCTTCTGACCGAGGAGGATAAAGACGACAAGACACGTTTGACTAAGGATTTAGTCTTTATTATCGACCCGCTCGATGGAACGTCGGATTTCGTCGAAAAGGATGATGAATTCGCCATTAATTTAGCTTTGACATATAAAGGCGAACCGGTTATCGGAGTCGTCGCGATTCCTTTCACCGGAGATATTTATTTTGCTGTAAAAGGCAGGGGTGCTTTCTTAAAAAAGAAAGATAAGATGATTCAGAAGATTCACGTTTCTTATAAGACCAAAGATCTTCGTGTTCTCCGTTCTGTTTTCCATTACAATGAAAAACTGGAAGATCTTTATAAAGCCAAGAGCGACGTGATTGCTTCCGTCATCCCTTGCGGTTCAGCCTTAAAAGCCTGCAAGATTGCTTCCGGGCAAGCTGAAGTCTCGTATGCCGTCGGCAATGGGACGAAAGAATGGGATACTTGCGCTCCGCAGTTGCTCGTTGAAGAAGCGGGGGGCGTCTATACGGATAATCTAAATGAAGTGATGAAGTACAACCGGGACGATGTCTATAATCATCATGGCTTTACTATTCTTAATCGGGAAGAGAACAATATCTTATCTTCCGAGGATTTGGAGAGAATCAAATGAAACGTAAAAACTTGCTTTCGCTTTCAGCCGTCCTCCTCTGCCTTTTATTTTCAAGCTGCACCAATGGCAATCTGCCTTCCTCAGAGACACAGAGCTCTTCAAGTCTCCTTTCGAGCTCACTTAGCTCCCTAGTCAGTTCTGAGGCCAGTTCAACTGAGAGCAGTTCTTCTAAAGAGTCCTCAGTTTCCTCTGCGGTTTCTTCACAAGTAGTTTCCTCTTCGTCTTCTCAGTCTTCCTCTTCCTCTTCGCTTTCATCTTCCATCAGCGATGTGAAGCCGGAAAAGATTTCCTTTTATTCGCTTAACGATGTTCACGGTGCGATTGAAGAGACTCCGAATTCTTCGACCTACTTCCCGGGGATGTCGAAACTATCTTATAAAATCAAAAACGATGCGGATTATTCCCCTTCCTCAGTTCTGCTTTCTTCCGGCGATATGTTCCAGGGCTCCGCTCTTTCGAACATCTCCGAAGGCCTTTGCATGACCGATATCATGTCGAAGATGGGTTTTGCCTCGATGGCCATCGGTAACCATGAATTCGACTGGGGGACTAGCAAGATCGTCACGGAAGAGCAGCATGCCACTTTCCCGTTCCTTGGAATTAATATTTATTCGAAATCTACCGGCAAAATCGCATCTTTCGCTTCACCTTCGACTATCGTGAGAAGAGGGGGAGCGAAGATCGGTATCATCGGCTCTATTATGCAGAATATCGCAGGAGATATCTCGGCGAAGATGATCGCTGATATTTCCTTTGAAGCCGATGTTCCTTTAGTCACGGCGGAAGCTAAGAGACTGAAGACTGAAGAAAAATGCGATCTTGTCATCGTCTCCACTCATCAGGGACCGGATTCGGCGACCGATAGTTACTTGGAGTCCTCCTATGTCGATGGGGTCTTCGGCGGCCATGATCATCAGAAGTGGGAGAACCAAGATTCGAACGGGAAATATTACTTAGAGTCTTCCTCTTCCGGGCGGGCTTTATCAAAGATGGTCTTCACCTTAACTAACGGTTCTTATCAATTATCCACAGCCAGCGCTGAATGGAACGATAAAGGAACGATCAGCGGAACTGATCCGGAAGTAGATAAAGTCATCGCTGACTATAACGAAGAAATCAAACCTCTGATGGAGAAGGTGGTCGGGTACCGCGATGGGCCGTTCTGCCGTAATTCCAGTTCTAGCTCTAATTCCGGGAGTTTAGGTAATCTAGTTACTAAAGCGATGATGTTCTTCGCTAACGATTCTGAATACGGGAATGATTCGACGGTGGTTGCTTCCTTCCATAATACCGGCGGTGTCCGCGCGGATTGGACTTCTACTACTAAAGATGCTTCAACCGGCTTATATCCGATTACGATTGGTGACCTATATTCCACTTCGCCATTTGATAATTTGGTGCAGGCAATCGAGGTCAGCGGCAGCAACTTCATCTTAGCCGCCAAGTCCGATTATCATTCAGATAACGTTACTTTGAATGGCTATTCGTGGTATGTGAACGGAACTAAAGTCGATTCGAGTGCTACTTACCGGGTCGTGACGATCGATTATCTGATTACTAAGAGCGGAGATCCTTTATATAAAGGTCTCGATGGTGGGGAAAACATCAACGGCAATCAAGCCTTTATGAGAGATGTTTTAGCTGCCTATCTTCAGAGAGTCGGAACGATTCATATCAGCGACTATCCGTATCTTTAGACTAAAAAACCGGCTGTTCATTCCTGAATTTGTTGGGAGTTTATTGAACTGCCGGTTTTTATTTTGCCTTTATCGCTTCTTTAAGAATTAATGGCTGAGTCTTTTCAATTAGTTTTTCTTCATGATTTGGCTCGGTGATTGCTTTAACAGATATAAAAGCGGAATTGAAGTGCTGGCTGTTTTGATTAAGAGGAGACCAAAAAGGAAAAGAATCAGATACCAACTGAGGCAATATATATTTATTGATAAGAGAACAATCGTAGCTAATAAAATAGGCAATACACATGAAATAGACCAGTCAGACAATGCTTTCTTAAAATAAGAAATAAATAATTCCTTCTTGCTCATTCCTAAACAACGAAGGATGCCGATTTCTTTCTTATCCTGCTTAATTGTAGAAATGGAATCCAAAGCTACCAAGGCTATAAAGACCACGATTAAGACGGAGAAAATGGCTAGGCTTATCCTTGCAGATGAAACATTTTCCTGACCGACAGTTTCATTAATGGCTTCTCTATATGTTAAAGCTTTCAAATGCAGGGATTGAAATTCTTGGTCCTCTTGGAGGTATTTCTGAGTTGTCTTTGGGTTGGTTGAGATTAGAAATGAGCTTTTTCCTAGGGTGCTTGAGACATTATCTTTCCAATTGCTGCTACCGTAGGTTGGAATAAAGTCGTTGATTCCTTCTAGTCTTGTCTCCAGTTCTTGAGTGATGAGGAGCGGATCCGATAATGAAGAAGAAGAGTAGACACCTGAGACTCGAGGAACAAAACTATTAGTAACCATTGATGAACTAAAGGAATATTGATTGTAGACAAAAAGATTTGCGCTTATTAAATCGTTTATTTCATCTAGGCTCGAAAAATGTGTGAAGATACTGGAGGGAATTAAGAAGTCGTTATAAGAAGAGGGTAGTTGACCGGAAACAAGTTCAGGAGTGACTTTAAATGTCTCGGCTGAGTTATAAATCTTAGAGCGGACACTTATAGCAAAGAATTTTTTCTGCGAGTTAACGGTTCCATTGCTGCCTTGGTAATCGGTGAAGCAAATCACTTTTTTGCTGGGATCGGGTAGGTAATTGACAATTGTGTTTGAATCGAAAGACAAAGATGGATTTAATGGCTGCCCGAGGTATTGTTGAATCACCTTTTTGGCGGAAGTGGAAGCAAAGCAAGCGGGGGAGTTCTTATTCTCCAAACATGATTTGAAAAAGACACTATCATCGAGAGAAGAATCAGCCTTGGAAAATGAATAATCGGAAGAATTCTTTGCGGTTTGGTAGTCAATGAGAATTGTATCGTCAAGATCGAAGAGTTGTTTATAATCAGAAAAAGCATTCTCGGCAGAACCATTAAAGCCGAAATTTTGCTTTCTTATTTTCTCGGACATTTTGTCGCTTAGATATACACCGTGAGCATGGGTATCCACCAGACCTTTTACTGTAAAAACTTCTTGCTCAAAAAAGTTATTGAAAATGAAGGTTGATCCCAGTACTGTCTTCTCTAAACTCTCTGAAAAAAGCGGCTTCTTTTTAAAGGCTTCTTGGAAAATAGATTTATCAAAAACAACTTCATTGTCTTTCAAATCAAAAGCCGATAAAATCTCTTTTAATTCAGGAACTTTCTTATATTTTTCAATTGAAAGAGGGGTGGCGCTTTCGAAGGAAATACTTTCTTGAGATACGGAAGAACTGGAGAATGAAAACCGGTCGGATGATAAAAATAATTTGGGTGAGGATGAACTTTCTTTAGTCCCATCAGTTTTCAAAAAGGGATTGTAGATATCTGTATCAATCAAGCAGCTTTCTTCCTCACCGAGCCATTTTGATAGAGAACTGAGCGGGACCGGGTTATTTTGCTGACTACTGATCGGTACTAACGCAATCTGGTTATCTGGGCAATACCGTTCGAGGCCACTATTTTGGCTGCTTTCAAAACTTCCGATGACAGCATTTAATATGATAAAGGAAATTAAGGGGAGAGCGAGAGATAAGAGATTGGAGATTTTGTTTCTGCGTTTCAAGAAGGAGTCTAAAAAGTTTTTGCCTATGGAACGTTTTTGATGTGAGGGGACATCTTGGTCTAATACTGGAATTTCTGTATTAGGCATCGGGGACTGATAAGAATCTTTAGCAGATAGATAGGCTTGTTCGGGTGCTTCAAATTGATCTAGTGGTGTCTCTTCAATCCTTTGATTATCGATTTCATAGACCCTATCAGCGTATAGCTTGATTAGATTCCGGTTGTGGCAAGCGCAGATAAGAAGATGATCTTTGGATAATGACTTTAACAGATTCATGATCAGCAAGGAATTATTGATGTCCAGATTTGTGGTTGGCTCATCTAAAAGAATTGTCTTTGGATTGACCGCAAGAACCCTTGCCAAAGCCAACCTTTGCTTTTGTCCTAACGAAAGGGAAGAGGCCGGACGTGAGGGATTGAAACTCAAGCCAACTTGCTCCAATGAACGTGCAATTCGATTTTTAATTTCTTTCTCATCATTTAAGCCGCTAATCAGCAAAGCTTGGGTGATGTTCTCTTCAACCGAGAGATTCTCCATCAGCAAGAAATCTTGGAAAACTAATCCGAGATTCTTCCGACGGTATACATCAATATTGACTGCTGTCTTATCAAAAACTATCTCACCTTGATGGCTATCCAGTCCAGCTATTAAATTCAAAAGAGTTGATTTTCCTACTCCCGAGCGTCCGCTGATGAAAATGAATCCGTCTTCAGGGAAAACGATGTTTACATCCTTGAAGATTTGATGTATTTCACTTCCGTTTTCAAATGTTTTACTTAGGTTTCTGATTTCAATCATAAGTGCTTGGCTCCTATTCTAGGAAGGGACAAGAGACAAATAACGATTAAAATCAGAAGCGGAGAAAGGGCTACAAAAGCTGGGCAGAAAGCAACTAATCTGTTCAATACGCTATTGATAAGCCCAGAGATTGTCAAAGAGTAGACAAGAATTGAAACGGCAGTAAAGATGATACTGAAGTCGAAAAACTCGATTAAGAAAATATCCTTTTCTCGATATCCCATTTTCTTTAACACTTTTCTAGTGTCCTGGTCTTGGCTGTCTATTTTTCCTTGAATTAGTTTGAACACGAAAGAGATTCCGATGATTATTAAGACTCCCGCCAACATAATCCATCCGGCTCTTACCTTTGATTCATAAGGAAGAGCGTAAAAGTCCAACGTTGAAAAATAAGGGCTATAAGAAGCAAAGTAAAAGGAAAAATATTCTTGAGAAGAAAGGCTTTGAGAGAATGAAAACGCCTTCTTAGGAGAACTGAAAAAGACATTAAAAGAAGATCTTGATTCATAGTAATCCTTGATTAAAAGAAAATTAGGAAAATAGAAGCTTTCATCGAGGTATTCTTGGCTGGGAGTCAGATTCACGAATTCAATCTGGGATGATTCGGAAAAATAATTACCTGAGGTAAAAGCACTGCTCGGTATTTTTGTTCCGTTTATGATAAAAAAGAGAGACTTGTTTTGTTATTTACTCGGCAGCTGAATTTTATCCGGCTTTGATTTATCGAAAATGAAGTTTTCGCTATGTTTTATGGTGCTTCCTTCGCAGTCGATGCTGACATCAACTTCCTGACTGTTTATCGAATTCAATGAAATCCATGTCAGGTCTGGATATTTTATACCGATATGTATATCTTTGATCTGTTCCTCTAAGATACGCATGGTTTTTGAAGAAGCAGAAAGATAGACTGTCCCATCTTCCAAGTATGGATTATCGGTGGTGGCGAAAGAATTGATGGTCACTTCTGGAGCATTTTCTAAAAGTGCGGTATCAGAGTTGGTCTTGCTATCTAAAGTGCTGGTGTTTAATGCGTCAAAAAAGGTCAGGAAGAATTTTTGACCGACCATCGTGCTTAGGCTGAGGTAGATAGGATTCTCGGCGGGAATATTTTTGATCAGCAAAGAAGCCTTTTCTTCATTTTCTGGAACAGATGCTGTTTTCTCCTCCTTAGTCTTAAATGGAATATACGGTGCCACTTGAAACTGAATTCCTGAATAAGAAAACCCATCGATATTCGTGTTGTTATTAATTGCGGAGACTTCATCATCCAGAAATAAATGCAGATTCGTTTTATCTAATAAAGATGAATAATCAACGAAAGAATCATCGTTTAACTGAGGAAGGGCAGAGTCGATTGAGACTTTTTTTAAACTGACTTTGTTGCCGAAAGCATCGTGGGTCTGATTGGTTTTATCGAAGTAGCCATCGGAAATGACTTTTTTCCCATCATCCGTGGAGCTTGCTAAAAAAGAAGTGAATCCCAAGGCCGAGCCAAGGATAATAATAATCATTAAAAAAGCCCCGATGATTGTTAAGAAAGAAGCCTTGCCGCTTGAAAATAAAAGCGTGCTAGAAGCAGAGAGACAAGCTTTTAAACGTGATTGTTTTGATGGATTCTTTTCCTCTTCAAGTATCTGTTGATCTTCTTTTCTTGTATTGATGATTTCATCTTTAATGATTTCACCGTCCTGCAATATTAAATGCCTAGTCGCGTAGGGAAGAGCCCCTTCGTAATCATGGGTAATGTAAAATATTAACCGCTTCTCAGAAAGTGAGCCTATCAATGAATTTACTTTCTCGGCCGCTGCTTTATCAAGATTACCTGTCGGCTCATCAAAGACGATGAGTGGGGCTTTGGTAGCTAGGGCTCTAGCTATCGCAACTCTTTGTCTTTCCCCACCGGAGAGAAAAGAGACTTTAATTTTGCTTTCAGGATTTAAGCCAACTTCCGATAAAGCGGCCTTAGCTTGTTTGTTTGCTTCTTTTTTGCTCAGTCCCTTTCTGAAAAGAGCTATTGCGATATTGCTTCTGGCTGACAAAGACTCGATTAGACTCTCATCTTGGGAAACATATGAGACACGGGAGGCAAAAAAATCTTCTTTTCCATTTGAGTCTAGAGAATTGACATCAATTCCTTCAAATATGAATTTTCCTTCATCGATGTCTAATAGTCCTGCAAGAATTTTGCCTAAAGTTGATTTGCCAGATCCTGACTCACCAGTTACAACGACGAAGCGGTCATTATCGTTTAAAGAAAAACTAACGCCATCTAATCCTTTGATGGATTTACCTTGGCTTTGGTAGTATTTTTCGACCCGGTTAAATGATAATTTCATTTCACTACTTATATTATATAAAGGATGGCATAAAAAATAAATGTTACCTAGCGATTATTTCACAAATATTGCAGAAATCGATAAAGTTATTTGGCATCAAAAAACTAATGTTGATTTTAAATCAACAGTGCAAAACATTTAAAAGAAGATCTAGTTATATCCTTTCGGATTTTTCTGTTGCCAGCGGTTAGAGTCAGCGCAGGAATCAAAGATGGTTCTTTTCGCTTTAAACCCAAGTTCTTTTTCAGCTTTTAAGGTCCCGGCGTAGTTTTCAGCTACATCACCTGGACGACGAGCAGCGATCACGTAAGGAATCTTGACCCCGGTGGCTTTTTCGTAAGCGTGGATCAATTCCATGACTGAGGTTCCTTTGCCGGTTCCGAGATTATAAATCACTAAGCCGGGGTTCTGAGCGAGTTTTTTTAAAGCTAAAACGTGGCCATCAGCCAAATCACAGACATGGATATAGTCTCTGATGCAGGTGCCATCTGGGGTGGGGTAGTCATTGCCGAAGACGGTTAATCTCGGCAGTTTGCCGACCGCTACCTGAGTGATATAAGGCATCAGGTTATTAGGTGTCCCGTAAGGAGCTTCACCGATTAAACCGGAGGGATGAGCACCGATCGGGTTAAAGTATCTTAAAAGAGCGATGTTAAAATCTTTATGGACGAAAGCGTAATCGGTAAAGATCTTTTCCTGCATGATTTTGGTTGTGCCGTAAGGATTGGTGGCCGTGCCGATCGGATCTTCTTCTGTGAGCGGGACATGGACAGGAGTGCCATAGACGGTAGCGGAGGAAGAGAAAATAATATTCTTTACGCCTTTTTCTGTCATGACTTCTAATAGAGTGAGGGTGGAGTCGAGGTTGTTGCGGTAATACTCCAAGGGTTTCTCAACCGATTCACCGACCGCTTTAAAGCCGGCAAAATGGATGACAGCATCGATCTTATGAGAAGAGAAGATCTTCTCTAAGAAGGCCTTGTCGCAGACATTGCCTTTAAAGAAAGGAATATCTTTACCGGTGATAATCTTCAGTCTATTCAGGACTTCAGGCGAGGAATTAGCTAAATCATCGACGATAATCGGTTGATAGCCTTGCTCAATTAAGGCGATGACGGTATGGGAGCCGATATAACCCATGCCTCCGGTGACTAAGACAGTTTTAATCTCTGACATTGTGATATCCCCCTTTTAGATATGATCGTGATCGATTTTATTTAAGTCTTTTCTGAAGTAGGTTCTACCCAGCTGTCTAATACGCATCGAACGAGCGCAGAGGGCTTGGCAGTAGACCAAGAAGAATACGGCGGAAATTGCGAATCCGACGATGACTAATAGACTTAGGTATTTGTCATTGGAATAAGAGAAATCAGGAGCTTTATCTAAAGTCGGCCAGTCGGAAGGAATCATCAGCCCGAAGAATTTAGAAGTCGGCCAGGTGAAGGTTGGAGTCAAATCCTTCCAGGCTTTTGGAAAGAAGGAAAGATCCATCTGATGGACTGCGGCGGCGTAGATAATCAAGACCCCGACAAAGACCGCCATAGCTAAGAAGGAAGGCCAGGATTTCTTCAGGAAGAGAATTTCCGATTTGCGGTAAGCCTCTTTATTGAAGACCCTTTTCTGATTCTGATCGATAACTCTCGTGCGCATAATGTCGTACATCATCGTGTCGACTTGGTGACCTTGGTTATTCATGATCCAACCGACCAGTTTCTGAAGGTAACCGAAAATCATGATGATCAAAAAGACGATGATTAAAAGAGCGACCAAGAGTTTCTTATCCGATTCGGACAGCTTTTCGGCTAAGACTAAAACATTGTAATTAACCATTGTTCTGCCCTCCGTTTTGCGGATTATCGATCGTGCCTATGCCATCCTGGCTACCGGCAGGATAATTATTATTCGGCTGGGGGTTAGGATTAGGATTGGCGTAGGACTGGAAGGGGCTGGGTTGATTAATAGGTTGCTGATTATTCGGATAATTAGGATACTGATTTTGATTTGGATAGGCCTGATTATTTACCGGGTAAGTATTGCCGTTAGGCTGATATGTCGGATTAGAGGCGTATCCTGGATTAGGATAATTAGTCGGTTGCGGCTGATAAGCAGGTTGGCTTTGATAGTTCGGCTGCTGATAAGGCTGAACAGGAGGCTGCTGATAAGGATTAGGATTATTATTTTGTCTTACATCCTGAGCGGAGAAGGAAGTGGTCGGAGAAGAGGAAAAAATATAACCGGGTATCTGTTGATTTTGAGTTGGGGAAGGAGAAGGATTCTGAGTGCTTTTCAGAATCGCTTCCGCTTTCTGATCGTATTCCGATTTAACGCTCATCTTCTTATGCCTTATGGCGTAAGCTAACCATCTGATAGGTGAGAAAAGAAGCAGGAGGATACCAAAAACCACGTAGAGAGCATAATAAGCAATCCAAAGCGGAGCGGCCACAATGACCACGACGCCGATGCCGCATCTTTTAAAGAATTCTCCCATGGCTAGCTCCTGTCATTAAGATCTTTAAGCTCTTCCTTCGCAATTTTTTCAACTGGATGGATACTATTGTATTTTAACATAAACAATCCCAACGTTACGAAGATTAATCCAAAAGGAAGAAGACAAAGTCTTTTGATTTCTTTGTCTTGAAAAGACAAAAGGAAGAAAAATAAACCTAGAGATAAAATAAACAATACAGAATAAATAACTATAAATAACTTTTTATCGTATCTAAAACTGCTACCTGTTTCTCCTCCGGCTTGAATTAAAAGAAACCCGATTGATAAATAGCATAAAGGCTTATAAATAAAAAATCCAATCGTAAAGCAGATAAGCTCTGCTCCTAGGAAAATAAGCCCCGAAAGGAATTCATCTGCTTTAATAGCGGTCACGGGTTTAGCGAGCTTTTTTAGCTCTTCGCTGATGATGGCAAAACAAATCAAAGCCTGAGCGGAAGTAAGAACAAGCTCGAAGACCAGAAAGAACGGCTCAAACCTTTCTTTCGCTAAGCCCATTAAAGCTCCGTAAGCTTGGATCATATCGACTTGATAGAAAAAGTTTAAGGGGTAGATCATCAAGGTATTGATCAGAAAACTGGAAAGTAAAAGAATCATGAAGGAAAAGAAAGAAATACCTTGTTTTTTTACCGCGTTTCCAAAGGCGAGACCTATTAAGACGTTAGGGAGAAAGTCAAAGAATCCTTCCTGCATATCGATAAAGGCGATACAGATGGATCCGGCTAAGAAGATAAGCTGGGATTTGATATCCCCTTTAATCGCTTCTAAGGAAGCGAGGAAGGGAATAAAGATAATGATGAAAAGCCCCATAAAAGGCAGAAGGTAACCTAAAGACAGAAAAACAGCTGCTAAAGCCAAGCAAAGAGCGGCTAAAGCCATCGAGGTAGTAAGCCTCTTTTTCGGATCACGGCTGATGTGGTTAGTCTTTCCTTTTTCTTCCATTGCTAATATTATAAATCTCCGGATAACAAAATCAGCCCTCAACATAGATTATTATAGTAAAATAAGTTGATACCGGATTTTGGTATTCCTTTAGGAGAAGAGCAATGGATGCCCCAAAAGCTGTCGAAAAGAAAAAAGGTAAGTTAAATAAACAGCAAAGACATTATCTGATTTCTGTCATCATCATGGTGGCCGTAACGCTTTTAGCTGTTTATTATGTGCTGCAAGGTGATACTCAAACCATCCTTGTCACCTTAAGCGAAGCGAAGTCTCTTTACGTTTTCCTGATGCTGCTCTCCGCGGTCGGCTGCTTTGTTTTGGAAGGTGCCGTCCTCGCGATTCTGACCAAGATGTATAAACGCAGTTTCAAAGTCTACCAAGGAATCCTTAACGGCTTTATCGGTGGTTTCTTTTCCGCTATCACTCCGTTTTCTTCCGGTGGGCAGTTCGCTCAAGCCTACACTTTCTCCCGCCAAGGCGTGCGCCCGGCGGATTCCGCTTCGATTCTGGTCATGCTTTTCATCGTCTCCCAGACGATGATTATTATCTACGGAGTCTTAGCGATGGTCTTCGGTTACGAAGCCACGATTTCCAATATGAAAAACATTCAGATTTTAGGCTTAGACTTCTCCCCGATGGCGCTTTCTATCACCGGCTTCTGCATCAATATTTTCGCTTTGCTTATCCTTTTTGTGATGGCTTATTCCAAATGGATTCACCGTTTTATTTTGACTCGGGTTATCGGATTAGGGGGCAAGCTTCACCTGATTAAAGACCCGGAGCGGAAAAAGACTTCCTTAGCCGCTCAAGTCGCCACATTCCGTATCGAGTTAGGTCGTTTAATGAAGAACTGGTGGATTATGTTGCTGACCGGTGTCCTGGAATTCCTGAAATTCACGATTTATAACATGATGCCGTTTT
Source organism: Bacilli bacterium (assembly GCA_022652945.1). Lineage (GTDB taxonomy): Bacteria > Bacillota_I > Bacilli_A > RFN20 > CAG-288 > Scatoplasma. Next base: position 56,253 of record JALCRV010000005.1, on the reverse strand, counting down.
TAGCTGGCATGGCCTTATCAGCTCCGATGGAAGGGAAGTTTATCGAATCCATCTGGGCCTCTTCCTATCTTTCGATGATCACTTCGTTTATTCCGATTCCCGGTGCCTCCGGAGGTGTAGAATACGGCTTCTATCTGCTCTTCTCAAAGATCTACGGTGATGCGGCCATCACCTCAGCCGCCAATATTCTTTATCGTTCGATTTCCTTCTATTTCACCTTGCTTATCGGCTTTGTGATTTTCGTCCTCTACCGCGGTTCACCTAAGAAAGATATCTATCAATTTGATAACCGCAAGACGTTTGTTGATTTACAGATCATCTCCGTGGCGCAGAATCAGGTTGATACAGCTGATCCTTACGCCTCGACTTTAAGGGAAGTCAAAGTAGTTCCTGAACAAGAAGCGTTGGATGCTACTAATACCAATAGTATCTCGATTGTCGAGACGAAAGAAAATCAGGTGAAGAGCAAGAGAAGTCTCTGGCCTTGGAAGAGAAAGAACAAGAATAAGACCTATGCGGATTATCAGACCTTCCTTTCTCCGATGGAAGTTGAAAAATCATTTGAAGATATCAAAGAGACTTTGATTATGGAGCAGAAAGATATCTATAAGGAAAATGATGAGATCTCCGCTTCTTCCCAGAATGATTTGAAGAAAGTCTACGCTGATGTCTCCAAGATTGAAAAAGATGATCACTTATCCGATAAGACGGATACGGAAATCGCTTTAGCAATCAAAGCTGATCGCGATGCTTTAAAAGAAGAACAAAAGCGCCACGATAAAAGAAAAATGGCTCGAAAGTTGAAAAAAGCTGAGAGAAGGGCTAAAAAGGAAGAAGAAATAGCCGATAAGAAGTAAAAGGGACATGAGAATAGCTTTATTTTCCGACACTTATCCTCCGCAGATTAATGGGGTAGCGACCGCTACCTGGACTTTAGCTCACGTTTTGATGGCCAAAGGGCATAAAGTCATGGTGGTCACTCCAGCTTTGGAGGGTCAGAAAAAGATTTCTTATATCGATGGGATTGTCAGAATCCCTGGCATCACCGTCAAAAGGCTTTATAATTACAAATTTTCTTCATTCTATAACCGGAGGGTCTATCGCTTAATCAAAGACTTTGCTCCGGAAGTCATCCATATCCAGACGGAAGCGGGCATCGGGATTTTCGGTCGCATTGTTTCTTTTAATCTCGGCATTCCTTTGGTCTATACTTACCACACCATGTACGAAGACTATACCTACTATGTGACTAAAGGCTTTAAGCCTTTCGACAGGTTCGCTAAAAGAGTCGTGGCTTCTTTCTCCGCCATGATCGGTGACTCCACAACCGAGTTTATGACTACTTCTTATAAAACTCGTGATGCCTTAAGGCGGTACGGAGTCAAAAAATATATCAATGTCGTCCCGAATGGACTTGATCTTTCCGCTTTCCAGGCGGATCATATTTCTTCTTCTCGTCTGGACGAGCTTAAGGAAAAATACGGATTAAAGGATAAATTCGTTATCTTGATACTTGGCCGACTCGCCAAGGAGAAATCAAATGGTATCATCCTTTCCTTCCTTTCTTCTTACCTGAAGAATAAGAGAAAGAGCGGGATTAAGTTGCTGATTGTCGGCGATGGCCCGGATAAGGCTGCCTTGGAAAAGAAAGTCAGCGATTTAAAGATGAATTCCTATACGGAATTTGTCGGCCCAGTTCCTCATAGCGATGTTCCGCTTTTTTATGCTTTAGCTGACCTATATGTCTCCGCCTCGACTTCCGAGACCCAGGGGCTTACATATAACGAAGCGATGGCTTCGAAGACCTTAGTCTTAGCCCGCTACGATGATAATCTTTCGGGTATTATCGAAGATGAAGTGACGGGATTCTTCTTCACTAATGAAAGAAGCTTTGATGAAAAGCTGGAAAAGATTATGTCTTTAGGTGAAGAGGAAAAAGAAAAAATCATCGAATCGGCTTATCGCCGCGATATGGAACTGTTCGGTTTGGAGCTTTACTATAAGCGCATTATGGAGGTCTATGCCAAGGCCTGTAGGAAATACTGGTAGCAAGACGATTTTGCGGCTAGAATTTAACCGTGAGGAAGTCAGCGTCTTTTTCACCGACGGGACTTCTTTTCAGATGACTAATGAGACTTATCTGGACGGAGAGAAACTTTATCCGGGTAAGGAGCTGTCCTTAAAGACCATCAAGGCTTTAAGCGAGAGCAAGGATGAAATAAATCTCCTTTCTTATCTGGCCTTATTGCTTTCTTCCGGAAGGCTTTATTCCCGTAAGAAACTGGTTGAGAAATTGATGAAAGTCAAAAAAGCTTCTTACGTCCAAGCCCAGGAAGCGGTCATCAAAGCCGAACATCAGGGTATTTATGACGAAAAAGCTTATATTACCGGCTTTATTCAAGCCTCTTTAAATAAAGGCTGCTCCAAGGAAAAAGTCATTTATTCTTTGAAAGGTGAAGGTATTAAAGAAGAGGAAATCAGGCCTCTGCTTATCTCTTCTTTTGAAAAAGAAGACATCTCCGCCGCAGCTGAAAATGCCTTAAAGACGGTGCACGGAAGAAATCTTTTAGCTTTGGAAGATAACGCGATTAATAAACTAGTTAAACTCGGCTGGGGTCAAGATGAAGCGCGGAAAGCTTTAAAAAAGATTCTGAAGGATGATCCTGACTTAGCTCAAGAGTTAAGGGAAAAAGAACTTTCCTCATTAAAAGAAGAACTTCGTTTAGAGTATCTTTCCTTGAAGGGCAGAGGAATGGAAGAGGAAGAAATCAAAGAAAGATTAATCAGGAAACTTACTGCCCATCGTTATTCGTATAATGATATTATTAAAGAGATGGAGGGTCTTAAATGACTTATTTAAAAGACATGCTGGAAGAGGGTGGCCCTTTTAATGGCCCCTTGTTGGTAAAGACTTGCGAACGTGGCGTAGCCTCGAATGGTTCCGCTTATCTTAGCTTGACTTTAACCGATATTTCCGGCAGTATCAGCGGCAAAAAGTGGTCGATTGAAGATGGCGATATGGATATTATCGTCCCGGGCCAAGTGGTCAGGGTTGAAGGCAATATCTTTAAATATAAAGGTAGCCCCCAGTTGAAAATAGAAACGGTTTATCCGATGGAAAAAGGCAGCTATGATATCAACGATTTCTATCTATCCTGCCCGATCGGAGATGAGGAACTTTATAAGGAAGTCGAAGAGATTCTTTCACAAATCCAAGATGAGGATCTAAAGACTCTGGCCTCCACGGTCATCAAAGAAAACCAGGAACGTTACATGACCTATCCGGCTGCCGTCAGCGTCCATCACGCCTATCGGGCGGGGATCGTCTACCATTCCTTATCGATCGCTAAAGATGCCTTATTGATCTGCTCTAGATATCCTAGTCTTAATCAAGACTATCTTTTGGCCGGTGCCTTACTTCACGATGTCGGGAAGATCAAGGAGATGTCGGGAGTTATCGCCAGCAACTACACCTTAGAAGGTAATTTGCTCGGACATATTTCTATCGGGGCGGAGATGGTGATGGAAACCGGGGAAAGACTGAAGACCCCGAAAGATAAATTGACCGTTATCACCCATATGATCCTTGCTCATCACGGGCAGCCGGATTTTGGCTCCCCGGTCCTTCCGCAGACTCCTGAGGCTTACGTTCTTCACGTTCTCGATGATCTCGATTCGAAGATGAATATCCTTGATAATGCCTTAAAAGATCTGAAGGTCGGGGAATTCTCCACCCGCATTCCGTTCTTAGAAGGCAAGGCTTTCTTAAAGACTAAATAAAAAAGCTGAATTTATCTATAAAAATGGCTGCTACGCTTATATTCCGTAGCAGCCTTTTGTTATCCTCAGTATTAAGATGAAAAACCACGAGACGAATATTTATTATTAATCCTTAAAGTCTGTTGTTTTAGGTGCTTCTAATTAGGATTTCTTTTTAATTAAAGCGGAAAGTTATTTGACTGCGGATATCCTCTAAGGCATCCGGATATAAAAAGTCGAATAAAATAGCGAAGACTTCATTGAAGCTTAAGGCGATAAAGACCAGCATGCCGATTTGCCAAGCTCTTAAGACGTAGGAAGGAACGCTTCCATCTGAACCGAGCAAGTTCAAAAAGCAGGTGAGGCTTAAAAGGATGCTGATTAAGGAAGCTCCGGCTTGTCCGTAAGAGAAAATCTTTACGCCTTTAATAAAAGGGGCGGGCAGAGGAAGAAAGATATCGATAAAGACGAAGAACAAAGAAGAAAAGGCGAAGATGATGACGATAACTAATCCCCCGATCAACGGAGCATAAGAAGCGGAGAATTTCGCTCCGATGGGATTTAAGACCACGATCAGCATGATGCTTAAAGCCAGGGAAGTGAAGTGACGGATGCACATAGCGATTTTGTTATAGAGGAAGGAATCTTTATAAGGCCCGAAGAAGGAAAAGAAAAGACCGGCAGCTAAAAGAACAGCACCGGTGATAGGGACGGCTTCTAAAGAGGGCAGGAAGTTATTGTTTTTAATAGGGAACATAAAAGGAATCGCGATCGCTAAAGAGATTGCTAGACCGAGGGCGAGGATAAAATACACCTTCTGGGCGATTATCAGCCTTTTTGACTGGGTACCTTCGCCGTATTTTTTGATGATGACCATATTTCCTCCGATGAGTTCCTTTTATTATGCTACAGCTTCTTTGACATTTAGGACTAGGTTAATTATACAATTTTGGCCTTTTATATAAAAAATAATTTGGTTTTCCGCTTCCATTAGGGTTATAAGTTTAAAAATTTCCGGAAGAATCTGATTTTCTCTATAAATTCATTAAATATATTTAGTATAATTATCTATAAGGAAGAACTCTCCTTATTAGATTTCATGGAAGAAAATAAAAACATTGATTCCGGGTCTGCGCCTTTAAAGGACTCGAATAAAACTAGTTGGTATCTCTCAAGTCGGTTTACCGATACGGTAATCGGCTTTATTTTTGTCTGTCTGGGTCTTATTGGCTTTACCGCTTACGGATGGCTAGGTGGTTTTCTGGCTTACTCTTTGATTTATGTCCTTGGCCTTTTTGCTTATATCGCCCTGGTGCTTATGGTTATCCTTGGCCTTTTCATGATCATCAAAGGTCGCTGGCCACGGATGAGAATTAACTTCACCGGTTTAGGTTACGTCTTGCTTTTCATTTTCGGGGCCTTGGCTTCTTCTTTAGATGTCGAAGGACTTTCCTTACCGAGTTTTGCGGATAAGTTCAGCACGCTTATCGCTCAGATTGCTCCGACCGCTTTTAAAGTCAGTTCCATCACGATCGCTGGCAAGGCGGGAGGAGGCTTCATCGGCTATTTCTTCGCTTCCTTGTTCCTGACCGGACTTGGAAAAATCGGAACGATTATTTTCGCTTATCTATTCCTCTTAGCCGCCGCAATCTTGATTCTGAGGATCCCGTTTATGACTATCTACGAGAACCTTTCAGAAATTGCGGCCAAGAAACAAGCTAAGAAGACCTTGGCCTTAGAAGAAGAGAAAAAGAAAGCTGCCGCGGATAAAACAATGAATCCCGCCCCGACTCCGAATGCCGGTAAGGCTAATCCCTTTAAGGAAGTGGCGTATCAGGGAACTCAAGAGAAAAAAGACAACAATATCCAGCAACCTGTAAAGCCGGCGGAAGTCAACAAACCTGCCGAAAAGACTCCGACCTTATTCGGTTTTGCCAGGAAAGAAGAGCCTGCTAAGCCTCTTGATTCAGCTGAAAAGCCCGCTCCGGCTCCTTATGTTAAATCCGCCTCGCCTTTCGCCTCAGCTTCTTTCTCCGCGGAATTAAAAGGGGAAGATGATACTGAGTTAATTAAGAAATCCGCTTATCAGGATGAAGATGCGCCCGAAGATAAGGCCCTTTCTTCCGCCTCACCTTTTACGAGCAACTCTTTTGTTTCTCCTTCTCCTCTTAAGGAAGAAGCCCCTGCACAGTCTGTTGCTCCTAAAGAGCCGGTTAAGGAAGAAGAACCCGCTAGTCAAATTCAGCAGAGGACTTTTATCGTCTCACCTGCTAAACCTGTTTTACCTCCTGAAGAGAAGCCAGCTGTAGAACAAGCCCCTGCTCCTTCCGCTCCGGTGAAGCCGACAATTGAGAAACCGGCTAAATCGATCGTCCTTGATGCACCTGAGGAAAAGCCTCAGGTCAAACAACCTGAAGAAAAGATCTTCCGTTATCCGATGCCTTCTATTACCTTGCTGACCCAAAGGCAGGATTTCGGAAAGTTTGAACAGAATAAACGAGCTGCTGATGAAAAGATCCCGGTGATTAACGGTGTCTATCAAAAGCTGGGAATCGGAGCTGAGGTGGAGTCTTATACCATCGGCCCTTCCGTCACCAGATTCAATATTAAGCGTGAGCCGGGTGTAAGAGTCAGCCAGATTTCCTCTCCGGATGTCGAATCCGAAATGAAGATCGATTTGAAAGGCGATATGTCGGTCCGTCTGGAAGCGGTTGTTAAAGGTCAGGATACTTCCGGTGTCGAAGTCGGGAATGCGGCTCCGACCATGGTTTCTTTCTTTGATTGCTTCGGTGCGGTTTTGAAAAAAGGCGATGATAAGTTGCTGGTACCTCTCGGGGAATCGATTTCTTCCGAGGTCGTCTGCGTCTCGTTGGATGAGTTGCCTCACCTTTTGATCGCTGGCACCACCGGTTCAGGTAAGTCGGTCTTTATCCATTCGATCATCATGACTCTGATCATGAGAAATTATCCTGATGAATTGAAACTGATTCTGGTTGATCCTAAGCAGGTCGAGTTCACCCGTTATTCGGAGATGCCTCATCTTTACTGCCCAATCATCACGAATATTTCTTATGCGGTGGCGATGTTGAAGAGGCTGGTCAGCGAAATGGAGAGACGTTACTCGATCCTTTCCCGCTACGAATGCTCGAATATCCACGATTACAACAAGTTGAAGAAGACTCAGACCTCTTTGGAAAATCTGCCTAATATCGTCTGTGTCATCGATGAATTCGCCGATATGATGGGCCAGGCTCCCAGGGATGTGGATGCTTTAACTCAGCGCTTGGCTCAAAAGGCCAGAGCGGCTGGTATTTATCTAATTATTTCCACCCAGCGTCCTTCGGTTAAGTGCATCACCGGTACAATCAAGGCCAATATTCCGGCCCGTGTCGCTCTTTATCTTCCGACCAATATCGACTCAAGAACGATCCTCGATGAAGGCGGAGCGGAAGCTCTGCTCGGCAAAGGAGACCTTTTAGCTCGTATTCCTTCCTTAAAAGCTACCGTCCGTTTGCAGTCCGCGTTCGTTTCTAACGATGAAATCTCCGCGGTGGTCCATTATCTTAAAGCTCAGGCTGCGCCGGTTTATAATCAGGCCTTCCTTAATTTCAATCCTGATGAGAATCAGGGTGGGGAAGGAGAAGGGATGGAAGGTGATGATGAGCATCGCTCTTCAGGTTTTGATGATGATAAGTATGCGGAAGTCAAGGCGTTTGTCATCGCCAATAACATCGCTTCCACTTCTTCGATCCAACGTCGTTTCTCTTTAGGTTACGGCCGTGCCGCTTCTATCCTCGATGCTTTGGAGGAAGAAGGGGTGATCAGGACCGTTAACGGCAATCGGAGGGAAGTCGTGAAGGAAGCGGACGATGGCACCGGGATCAATACCGGAGAATAATCGATAAAAAAGGAGAGAAAGAATATGCAAAAAGTGACCTACGACAAAGTCGATAAAGTTCTTTACCAGGCCGTCTTGGAATCCGGGCTGAAAGTCGTTTGCGCCCCTTTGGCTTTTGCTAAAGAAGCAATCATCGGGCTTTATTGCTCGGTTGGCGGGTACGCTAGAGAGTTCACAATCGGAAATCAGAAGATTCTTCCGGGCACTCCCGGCCTTTTAGCGGAGGCTCTTTTAGCTTATCCGGGTAAAAAAGGTGCGGAGCTTTTAAAAAAAGGAAATGGAAAGATCTCTTATCGTCTCGAGGAGTCTTATACCTCATATGAATATAAGTGCAAGGAAGAAGAAGTGCTCTCCTCTTTAGATGATTTCCTTTCGATTTTCGATAGCTTAGATTGCGATAACGATCAGACGGAAAAACTGAAAGGGAAGTATTTAGAAAGAATCAAGAAAGAAAGCGTTAAGGCGGAAGATAAAGTCCGTCCGCTTCTCTATTCCGCTTCGCCGATGGGGCAAAATCCTTACGGGGACGAAGATGATCTTAAAGGCGTCCATCTGGTCGCTTTGAAGAAGTTCTTTAACGAGTTCTACGATGAACCGGATCTGACTTTGTTTGTGGTCGGGAATGTGAAGCCGGAAGAGGTCGAAAAGATCGCCCGGGCTCATGTTTTCCCTAAAAGAGATAACGATAAAGAAGTCGAGGTCAAGGCTTTTAAGGAAGACTATCAGAATCTGCCTGTTCTTGAGCAAAAAGGGGAGAAAGGCAAGCTGGTGCTGGCTGTTAAGTTCCCTCCGCGCAAGACGCTTTTCGATGAGTTTGGAGAGAATGTCTTCAGCTATTATGAGATGCTTATCCCCGTTTTGTTCTCTGCCAATAATAAGAACGCTCAGCCCGTCTTAGCTTTAGGTAAGCCGGGATTCGGGATTATTAAGCAAGGTGGAGAGGATGCTTATCTCTATCAGGAATTTGAGACTGCTAAACCTGCGGAAATGAAAGATGAGATTCTGAAGTTATTTAAGAATCCGAAGATGATTTCCTTCTTCGATTATCGTAAAGCCCGTAAAGAATACCTGAACTCGCGTAAGAAGGTATTTAAAGAAGACCTCGACGGGTATTATTTCGCTTTGACTGAAGCCCTCGCTAATTCGTTCGCTGCTCCGGCTTTGGTGGAGACTGGTGTCCGTGTCTCGAAGCGAAAGTTCCTGAAGTTTGTTTCGGAATTCGTTCTGTTCCCGAGTCTATTCATCATTGGAGAATAATGCCTACCTCTTTAAGAAAAGATGATAAATCGGCTCTCGAGGATAATTTTATCGTCTACGATGATCCTCGCTTTGGAGCTAATGAAGCGGGAAGCGTCTTTTTGCTTCCGGCTTTAAAGAATAAAAAGGAAGCCTTAGCGCTTCTTAATATCCTTTTAAAAGAATATCCTTACGTTTCCATGGATCCTTCTTCCTCCTTTAAGTTAAAAGCTAAAAAAGACGGAAGGGAAATCTTTTTCTCCTTAAATCAAGAGAAAGATACTTTCTTATGGACAGTTAAGGGAATCTATCCTTCCTCTTTAAGAAATCCTTGCTTTCAGTCCAGCGAGACTTCCTTTCCTTCCGATTTAAAGAAGCTTCTAAAAAAAGGCTGGTCACGGAAAGAACAGGATTTTGAGAATGCGAAAAGAGAAGCGCTTCGTCTTCTTAAGAAAGAAGCGGAAGATCCTTGTTTCAAGCTGAAAAAACTGCTCGGCTTAAATATCTTAGAAAAGACCGGATACGGAGAAAGCCTTTTCGGGGAGGAAGAGAAGATCGCTTCACTTACTTATCTCGATGTTGACCTGGCCTTAAAGAATATCATGGAAGAAGAGAAGATCTCCATTTATATCGGAAATACATATTATCGCCCGGTTTTAAATTACCGGAGTCTATTTAAGCCTTCAGAAAGGATTTTCCCGTTCTCATTTCCTAACTTAGAGATCGGGGCAATCAAAGATCTGGAGACGGTTGGTAAAGGGGTTGAAGGCGATTATTTAGGTCTGGTCTATAAAAGCTTTAAAGCTGATTCGGAGCTTTCTTATCTGCTGTCTCTTTTATTGAAAAGGACCATATATAGTTTTAAAGGGCCACTTAATCAGAGGCTTTTGGCTTCGGGGATGGGATTAATCAATTGTGAGAGCGATTTATTTTTGGGCTTCGATGTTCTTTTTATTTCTTTAAAAGGACATCAAAAAGAAGAAGCCTTGAAAATCGTCAAGGAAGTAAAAGAGACGGAGATGGAAAAAGAGTTCAGCTTTGCTAAAGGCGAGTTAGAAAAAGAGCTCCTTAATGGCTCTTCCTCTCTTGATGAGGTCTTTTCTTTCTTGCTTTTCTCCCGCTTAAGCGGTCTGAAGTTACAAAGAGACGTCCTGGAGACGAGACTTCAAGGAATCGATTATCCTTTATTTAAGAAAGCCTTAAATACTCCTTCTTATATGGGAAGCCTGCTTCTTAAAGGAGACCTTTATGACTAAAAATTATAATATTCCCTTTAAAGAAGAAATCATTTCTGGTGGAGAAGAAGGACATCTATTTATCCAGGTGGCTGAGATCAACGGGGAAGAAGCCTTTAGAATTAGTCTATCCTCCGCAGACTACGCTTTTTCTGCTTGTTATCCTTACCTCGCCAAATATTTCTTTGAAAACCTTTTCCCGTGGCTGGAAGTGAAAATCTTATCCGCTTCTTTAGTCTTTATGCTTCCCTTGGATAAAGAGTTTACCTCCCATGCTCAAAAGTTAGAAACAGAACTGGAGAATCCCAAAATCACCGCCGCTTCTTTCCTTTTAGCTAAAGGCCAAGCGGAAGAAGATTTACAAAAGGAAGATCCAAGGCTTTTTAAGACCTCCGCTTTGCTTTTTCCTACAAAAAAGAATCGTCTAAGCGGGCTTGAGGAGTTAAAAAAAGCTGATCAGACCGGACTTAGAAGATATATCTCTCAAAGGCTTACCTTGAATAACGTACGCTGGGTAGGCTTAGGCCAAGGAGATAGCAAACTTTCTTTTGAAGATTATTTGAAAAACCGTAAAGCCGGCGAGGAAGTTAAAGATATTAAGGAAAAGGAAGATAATTGGGGCGAGCCTTTTAAAGGCCGGAAAGAAGTTTTTGAAGAGAACAAGACTTCTTCTTTGACTCTCGGGGTGAATCTGGGGCTTAGAGGAGAGCTTTATCAGGAGTACGGAGATGATCTATTCCCGCTGCTGAAATTGTTGGAGTTATTTTCCCTTGGGGAAGCTTCTTCTTTTCAAAAAGAGGCTTATAAAAAAGGCCTTAAAGAAGGCGAGGAACCTTTTAAGCTTGTGCAAAGTGGAGAAGCGATCTTTTTTATGAAGACTTTTTATACTTCTTCCCCTTCCTCCTTAGCCGCCATATTTGATAAAAGGATGAGAGAAGGCTTTAAAGCTTCCTATCTTTCTTTCTTATTAGCTAAAAGATTAGAAAAAGGGCAGTTGCAGTTATTGTTAAGCTCGAAAGAAAAGATGATTTATCAGGAAACCTTGGCTTTAGAAAACAATCTCACGTTAGTTAAAGAAGAGGATTTATTCTTCGCTTTGAAGTACTCCTCCTTGAAAAAATTCCTTTCCCACTTAAGAAAATGTGCCTATTCTATTTATATAGAAGGAGAAAAATATTAAAATGATTGGGACGGATATCGTCTGTCTGAAAAGGATAGAGGAGACTTCTTCTTCTTTCGCCAAGCGGATTCTTTCTGAGCGTGAACAAGCTGAAATGTCAGCTCACGGGAAGAAAGACGAGGTCAGTTATCTCGGCGGACGTTGGGCGGGGAAGGAAGCATTTGTCAAAGCCAGCGGTTTACTTCAGGCCAAAATGAAAGATATCGAGATCCTTAATGATCATTCGGGCAAGCCGCACCTTTATTACAAAGGTGAAGAAGTTGGGGAAATCAGCATTTCCCACGATGATTACGCATTGGCTTTCGTTATCTTAAACCCGGGCTTTGTTTCCTAGGAAGGGGAGCAGCATGTCGATAATCAATACATATAATTTCTACGCTACTTTAAAATCGTTGGATTCCATCGAGGTGGCCGTCAACAAGCCTTATAATTCGCCTTTGGCGAAAGATATGCGCCTTTATAAAGATGGTAAGCTTGTCACCTCTTTGAAATGTATTTCCAAGAGCGAATCCAAATCTACTTTTATTTATATTTTTACCCTTGATGTTCCGATTATCCCCGGCTCGCTTTATGAACTGGCGGATGGGAAAAACGAATTCTCGCCTTTGGACATCACCTTTTTAGCTACCTTGCCGGATTTTGAAGAGACTTACCGTTACGATGGTGAGTTAGGGGCAATCTACTCTAAAGAGAAAACAATCTTCCGTGTCTTTTCTCCTTTAGCTTCCGAGATGGTTGTGAAGACTATCAAGGGAGAGGAAGTGAATTATACCCGTCTTCAGCGTCTTCCTTCCGGTGTTTACGAAGGAGAAATCCAAGGTGATCTTTCCGGGGTTGGTTACATTTATCAAGCTACGATCAACGGGATCGTCGTAAATGCGGTCGATCCTTACGCTAAATCGGTAGGTCTGAATTCCCGGATAGGTTACGTGGTCGATCTTGATAGATTAAAGAAAATCGATCTCCATGAAGATCAATTGCCTCCTTTAGATGATCCTTGTAAATCGGTGATTTATGAACTGGATGTCCGAGATATGACATCCTTGACTTCTTTAAAAGATAAAGGCACCTATAACGCTTTAGCTAGAGAAGGCTTAAAGGATGAAGAAGGGAATCCCATCGGAATCGATTACATCGCTTCCTTAGGGGTCTCCCACGTCCAACTGATGCCGGTTTTTGATTTCCAGACAATCTCCGACGATAACCCTTTCTCCACTTATAACTGGGGCTACGATCCGATTTTCTGGTTTGCCCCGGAGGGCTCTTATTCCTCCGACCCGAACGATCCTTATAAGAGGATGGAAGAATTAAGAGGACTGGTGGCAGCTTTCCATAAGAAGGGAATCAGAGTCAACATGGATGTGGTCTTTAACCACACTTTCCAGTTCCTCACCTCGTCTTTAAATAAACTCTGCCCGAATTATTATTATCGTTTCACCGATGAAGGATTCTTATCGGAAGGCAGCGGTTGCGGGAACGATATTGAATCTCGCCGCTTCATGGTGAGAAAACTCATCATTGATTGCCTTACTTACTTCGCCCAGTATTACGGGATGGATGGCTTCCGTTTCGATTTGATGGGCTTGATTGATAAGACCACCTTGAATCAGGCATTCTTTAAATTAAAGGCTTTAAAGCCTGCGATGATTTGCTACGGGGAAGGCTGGGATATGATGACCGCTTTACCTTCTTCGGAAAAAGGCAGCATGAACAATGCCGCAAGCTTAAAAGATTACGGCTTCTTTAATGATCGGTTCAGAGATATCTGCCGTGGCAGAATCTACGGAAAAGACTTATCTCCGAAAGGTTATCTGACCGGGGATACCGATTATATCGATGGCTTTAAGCATGTCTTCCTCGGTTCGGTCGTTTCCTTGGCTTTCCCTCCGCTTTTCGCTTCACCTAAGCAGTCGATCAATTATGTCGAATGCCACGACGACGGTGTCCTTTACGATAAAGTCAAAGGCTGCTGGCCGGAGGAAGATGAAGAAAAAATCCTCAGAAGAGTTAACTTGATCAATTCCGCCTTAGTCCTGGCCTTCGGGATTCCTTTTATCCATGCGGGGCAGGAAGTCGGGCAGTCCAAACAGGGTGTGACTAACTCTTACGATGCCGGTGATAAGGTTAACGGCTTCGATTGGGAAGAAGCGGGGAAGAGAAAAAATATGTCCCGCTACTTAGCGGATTTAATTGCGCTGAAGAAAAAATATCCGAGCTTCTCCTTAAACGCTAAAAAAGAACTGATGGATCGCATCACTTTCGAGAATCTATCCTCGGGAGCTTTAGCTATAAAATACGCTGCCTTTGAGGATGAGCCGGAAATCATTATCATCATCAATCCTTCCGAAGTCACCGTGCGTTATCAATTTGATAAATACTTCCGTATCGTCTTTAATGAGGCGGGCCTCTTGCATCAAGAATGCTATTCGCAGCTGGTCTTAGTTAACGGCCTTTCGATGATTGTCGCTGTCGGGAGCTGATCAACGTTTTTCTAAGGAGGCAGAAGGATGATAAAGTACCTAAGGGTCTTCTCTCAAGGCGTCAGCATGCTGATGCAAAATATGTGGCGTATCCGTCCTTTGGCACGACATCCTGAGCGCTATTCTCCCGAGAAAAGATACGCGGCGGTTCAGCCTTTAGTAAAAAGCGTAGCGCGAGATCTGCGCTGCCGTTTTATCGTAGAAGGTTTAGAGAATATCCCCTCAGATACTAATGTTTTGTTTATTTGTAACCATCAGTCGAATGTCGACCCCATCACTTTAATCTCCGTTATCGATCGGCCGATCGGGTTCCTCGCTAAAAAAGAATCGGAGCATTTTATTTACGCTGGAACGATTATCAAAGCCCTTGGTTCGGTTTTTATGGACCGAAAAAACTTCAAAGACGAAGTGAAAGCCATCATGGCAATTGAAAAATCCATGCGTGAAAATCCGACCCAATCTTTCGTCATTTTCCCCGAAGGTACCCGTTCTAGGGACCCTCATCATGAGATGGCTAGCTTTAAGCCGGGGGCTTTAAAGGCGGCCTTTTCGGAAAAAAAGCCGATTGTCCCCGTGGCATTATTCGGCTCCTTCCGCTGCTTAGATAAAAAATTCGACATGAAACGTTTTCCTGTCCAAGTCCATTTCTTCAGGCCCATCACTCCTGAAGAACTAGAAAAGACCTCCACGGTGGAACTGGCGAAAAGGCTCGAAGAAGAAATCAAAGAAAAAGTCGCTGAGATGCGTGAAAAAGATCCTCTTTTGATGCAGGAAGGGGATATCAGGACCAAAAAACTTCCAATCTATTTTAAAGGAATGTAAAAAAGAAGATTTTTTAACTGCTTTTCTTTGAATTTTCTCACCCTTTTTGACATTGTGACATCTTTTATGAAATAACCTGAAAAAAACGAAAAAAATTGTTGTTTGGCTCCCCTCGCACAATATATAATTAATTAGTATATAGAAGTATTTTAGATGGGAGATATCCGCCTTGAATTTGTTTGATAAACTGCCCGAGAATTTCTTCTCGGTGCTGTCGAGAAAATATAAAGCCGTTTATTCCTTCGCTTTGCTGACGCTTTTTGAGACCTTGAAAGTCTATAAATCCAAGATCAAAAAAGCTGATTATCTTTCAGCCCTTCGTGCCCATGGGGAAGATATCATGGGTCTTTTTGATGTTAACCTTGATAAGCTTGATGATAAACCGGACGAAGAAGATATTCCTTTCGTGATCGATGATTCTGCGCTTTCCGGGAAGATCAATTATATCTTCCGTAAGCTTTGCTCCACCGGTTGGATCGATGTCGAAAGGGAAACCCAGAGCAATATCGATTATATCTACCTGCCTTCCTACGCCATCAGAATGCTTCAGCTTATTTCGGAGCTTTCCTCGGATACCGCTCTTTATGTGCCTCTGGTTCACCAGACTTTCTCCGAGCTGTCCTTAGAGAACGAAAAAGAGGACGACTATATGTTTCGCTCCCTCGTCTCCGCCCGAAAGAATGCGGATGATTTGGAGTTGAACGTCACTTTGCTCCACCATTCAATCTGCGTTTTCGGACATAATCTTTCAAATGTCTTCGACCCGAACGAGGTCTTAAGACAGCACTTTGATATTTTTAAGAACCAAGTTGGCGATAAAGTCTACCACCCGATGAAGACTTATGATTCTTTAGGCCTTTATTCGCTCCCGGTCATGGCGATTTTGAAGAGATGGCAGCACGATACCCGCATCATGGCTAAGCTTGTTTCCCAAGCTAAATATGATCCTAGCTACACCAAGATGAAGGCTTCGGAAATCAATATTGAGATTAACCGGATGCTTCAGGAGACGATCGATATTTTCTCCAGGCTTTCTTCCTCCTTCGAGGAGATCGATCAGGCGAATGCCAAATACACCAAAGCGGTCCAGAAGAAAGTCAATTTCCTTTCTTCTTCGGATAAGACGATTAAGGGCAAGCTGGATGCGGTGATTCTCCAGATGGCTAAGGCCCTTGATAAAACACCCGCGGGCCCGGGTTCAAATATCGATGATATCCCCATTGTCCTTGAAGCTTCAAAGACGATTTCTATTTACCATCAAGGTTTCGTGGATTCCGATTGCTTGACGATGCCTTTTAAACGCACCATCAAGGAAGAGATGGATCCGATGCCTTTAGAGGATCAGTTTGCCGGGGATGATGATCTGATGAATGCCTTCTTAGAGAACGAAGTCAACATGTTCTCCTTCGAGGCGATCGAAGCTTTCATGTTGAAGGCTTTCGGTAACCGCAAAGTCATCGAGACGAAAGATATCCCGATCGAGGACATGAACCAGATGATCCTTTTGATCCTCGGGACGGTCAGAGCTGAATTCGGAGATATGTTCTATACCATTGAAAAAATCGGGGACCAAACCAGGAACGGTCGTTTCCTCATGCCTGATTACCGGTTCACTAGAAAGGGGAAGGTATAATGTTTGAAGAGGATTTTGAAAAACTCACCCGCGGTGAGCAAGCGCAGTTCCACAAGGTCGTGTCCGACCTGCTTTACCGCTGCTACATCGTCAGGAGAATGTACGATCGAGCTACGAAGATGAATAAGATCTCCGCTGACTACCTTTTTATTGAAAAACATTTCGATCTGATTTCCGACTATCTGTCCTTCGCGGGGATGGAAGTCTCCAAAGACGATGATAACGGCGTCGTATTTTTGACTTCCGAGGATGAGACTAACCGCATCAGAATCGATGGGGTCACCACGTTGATCCTTTACGCGCTGCGTTCTTTCTACGAAGAGAAGCTGAAGGATAATCCTTCGGTTAACGAGATATATTGCGATTCGACTTCTTTGAAGGTTTTGCTTAAAGACCTGGGGCTGACTACAGTCACCAGAAGAATCTCCGCTTTGTCTTTAGCTAGTTCCTTAAGAACCTTATCCATGTATCAGATCGTCGTTCCGGCTAAGGGAAGCTTTGGAGAAAACTCCTATGCCTTTTTCATTCTGCCTTCGATTAGATACGTGATTTCTAACGCTAAGCTTAACGCCCTTTATAGCGCCATCAAAGAAATCAATGAAGGCGAGGATGACGAAGAAGGCTTATTTAACGGGGACGCTGAAAAAGAAGATGAAGGCGAAAAAGAAGAAGAAAGCTCTCCTGCGGAAACAGAAGGGACAGAAGATAACATTCCGGAAGAAGGAAATGAAGTTCCTTCTGAAGCGGAAGATGTTAACCAAGGAGATGCAAAATGAAATCACTGACAAGGCTTCGTCTGATCAACTGGCATTTATTTGCCAACGAAGATATCGATATCAAGAATATCACCTTCCTTACCGGTGCTAACGGCACGGGGAAGTCGACGATTATCGATGCGATTCAGATTGTCCTCTTAGGGGATACTTCCGGACGCAATTTCAATAAGGCCGCTAACGATCGGACCGGACGTACTTTAAGAGGCTATCTCCGCTGCGAAACCGGCGAGACCGCTGATGGACAGATTATGTGTCTGCGCCCGGGACGTTTCACTTCTTATGTCGCTTTGGAGTTCTTCGATGATAAGACGAATGATAAGTTCACCCTCGGCATCGTTTTCGACTGCTACGAGGATGATACTGAGGAACATCATTTCTTCTATCTCCATTCTCCTTTCCCGGAGAACGACTTTTCCAATTCGCATCTGCTCGATAAAGAGCAGCCGCGCCCGCTTACTTATAAGGAACTCTCCAAGATTGCTTCCGAGACTTATAAACCCGGGGATTATGAGTTCTTCGATTCGAATGTTTCCTACCACGAATTCATCAAGCACACTTTAGGTGATCTCCCGGAGAAGTTCTTCACGCTTTTTAAGAAGGCTGTCTCCTTCTCCCCGATTACCGATATTTCTTCTTTTATCACCGAGTTTGTCTGCGATGTAGATTACAACATCGATATTTCTTCGATGCAGACGAATATCGAGCAGTATAAGCTTCTGGAATTGGAAGCCAAGAAGATTCAGACCAAGATCGATTCCTTGACTGATATCTCCCGCGCTTACGATGACTTTAAGAAAGTCAAAGATTCCTTGGTCATGGCTGACTATGTGACCGACCGAGCTAACTACGAAGCCGCTAAGGGTGATTTAGATGGCTATAACGCCACCTTGGAAAAAGATCAAAAGCGCGTTGAAGAGATCGGCTTAAGTCTGGCTCAATACGAAAAGCAATCCGCCGAGCTTAAATCGGAGAAGGAATCCTACTTAGCTAAAAAGGTCGGCTCCGCTGGTTATTCTCTTTCGGCAACTTTAGCTGAGAAGAAGAATCAGGCTTTGGAGAAAATCGCGGCTTTAGAGAATAATTACGCTTCGATTTCCGAGACGATGAAACGTTATTGCCAAGATTATAAACAGGCTCTTGATAAGCTTTATAGCCGCCTGATGACGATTCAGACCACTTTCCTCACCGATAATGAAAACGAGGAGGTCGATACCTTTAAAGACCTCGCTAAAGAGTTCTCCTCCACTTCCGATGAGTTGGTGAAAGCCTTGGATGGAAGAAGTGTCAATGAAAAATTGCTTAGCGAGTTCCAATCTGAGATGGCTGGCTTGCATTCCCAATCGATCAAGATTTCCCATCTTTTAGAGAATTCGATTTTCGATCTTACTTCTTCCAGGGATTCTTTGGATAAAGAGCTGCAGGAAATCCACGAAGGACATAAGCCTTTTAACCAGGATTATCTTTCGGTCAAGGAAGCCTTGCAGGCCGCCTTGCAGGAAAGGCATTATGGAGCGAAGGTCGAATCTTACTGCGATTTGGTCGATATCCGCGATAAGCGATGGACCCGTGCGATCGAAGCCTATATTTTCAATCAGAAGTTCAATTTCTTCGTCGATGATTCTTTCTACGACGAAGCCGCTCGTCTTTTATCGAAGATTTGCCATGATTACGGTTTCTACCAAGTGGCCGTGGTCGATTCCTCGCGCCTTTTGGAGCACGGATTTACTGCTCAGCCGGGTTCGGTTGCTGAAGAGGTCCTCACTTCCCATGAAGGGGCGAGGGTCTATACGGATTTCCTTTTAGGGAATTTGAAGAAATGCGAAACCTTTGCGGAGGCGAGAGATTCTGGCTCCGGCTTGTTACCTAACTGTTCCGGCTATCGGAATTACGCTTCTTTCTATCTGAATGAAAGAAAGGCGGAAGTCTCCTTTATCGGGACGAAGCTTGATGAAGATACCGTCTTGGCCAAGAAGGATCAGTTCTCGGCTTTGAATAAGGATCTGGAATGCTATAACGATCTGGATTCCTATTTCAGAGCTCTGACCAAACTTGAAGTCCTTTCGACTTCCGAGGCGAAGACTTTCCAGTCCGATATCGCTTCGATGAAACGAGTCGAGGAATTGAACGAGGAAGCCAGCCGTCTTGAACAGGAGATGAAAGAAGGGGATCTGACCGAGGTCTCCGCTTACGATAAGAAGATTCAATCGATCGATGATGATCTCGAACAGATCGATGAAGAGAAAAAGGCTTTGCTTTTGGAGCAGGGCGGGTTGGATAGCCAGATCAAGACGCTTCACGATGAAATGATCCCGGCTAAGAGCCAGGCTTTGACTTTCTTAGGTGAAAAGCTTATGCAGTTTGATCAAAAACTGGTCAGCGAGAAATTCGCTCCGTTCTTTGAAAAGGCCTGTTCTTCTTTGCCTTTAAATAAAATCAAGGCTCAGGCTCAGACTCTCTACGTCCAGACTCAGGATCGCTTGAAGTCGACCAAGGATAAACTGATCGATCTGCGATCCAAGTATGTCGCGGCTTATAATTTGTCCTACGATACGACTCTGGAGAATGATAACGGTGACTTTGAAAAAGAACTCACCAATCTTTCGACCGTCATGCTCCCGAGCTATCTTACGAAGATCGAGGAAGCCCATAAGAAAGCTATCAAGGAATTCAAGGATGATTTCATCTATAAACTCCGCACTTCCTTCGAGACGATCCGTTCTCAGATTGAGGAACTGAACCAAGCCTTAAGCGAAGTCCGCTTCGGGCGTGATTCCTACCGTTTCTCGGTTGAGCCGAACCGCGATTATCTGGAATACTACAACATGATCACCGATGATTTGCTTCTCAATGTCGGGGATGCTGAAGATATCTATCTGGAAAAGTATAAAGGCGTCATGTCCGATCTGTTCAATATGATTTCCGATGCGACCGATCAGACCGGCGATGTCCGGGCGCAGATTATCGAAAACGTCCAGAAGTTCACCGATTACCGCACTTACCTGATCTTCGACCTTTTGGTCAAGAGAGGGAACGAAGAGAAGGAATCTTCCTTGGCTCGCACCTTTAAGAGACAATCCGGCGGTGAGACTCAGACTCCTTTCTATATTTCTATCCTCGCTTCCTTCGCCCAGCTTTACCGTTCTTCCGATCCGGACTCCGATTCTCTGCGTCTGGTGATTTTCGATGAAGCCTTCTCGAAGATGGATGGCAGCCGTATCAAAGAATCGGTCGGGCTTTTAAGAAGCTTCGGCCTCCAGGCGATCCTTTCCACTCCTTCTGAAAAACTCCGTGATCTTTCCAAGGAAGTCGATCTGGTCTTGGTGACGATTCACGATGCTAAACGCAACCGTTCCTATATCGATCGCTACGAGGATACCCAACAGAAACAAAAGGAAGAGTGACATCTTCCTTTTTTTCCTGAAAAAGGGCCTTGTAAGCGTTTACTTAATACATATTTAAGTATAATATATTTATTAGAAAGGCAAAAAACATGGCTAAGAGCGTCATCAGCCAATCCGACGAGCTCGCTAAGTTGCAGCGCAAGCTGAAGAGAAAAAATCTCTCTGAGTCCTTTCTTGTGTCCTTTCTCGTTTTGGCCATCTGGTTCATTTATGTTCTCTTGGCCGCTTTCGGCAAAGGCTACTATGGTTTGAAGGCTCCCTTTGGTACTTGGACCGCTTTGGCTAATTGGCCTTATCCTTCCTTGACTGGCAGGTTATTCGACTTTTCTCTTCAGGCTAATGTCCTCCGTTTAATTATTATTATCGGCGTGGTCGTCCTTTCGGCCGCGGCTGGGTTGATTTTCGGACTGATCAACATCCATAAACTAGATAAGAGCTTCCGTCAGCAGTTTATGAAAATGCTGGTCGAGGAAGCGAAGATCAACGGGCTTGTCATCGATTATTCCTCCTCGGTCAATAATCCGGAGGAAGGTATTGATTTGCTGAATATCTCCTCCGCTGCTCCTAAGGCTTTTTATCAATTCTCCACCCCTTTGCTCTCCTGGGAAGGGAAGGATTATTCCTATCAAAGAGAGGGCGTCAATAGAGAAGGGCTGATGGTCCTAACCGATCTATCCAAAGCCCGCTCCCACGCCTTCATCCAACTGAGGACCTTCGGTGAGCCGACGATTAAACAATATGAAGGCTTGACGATCAGGAAATATGGTTTCGGCGATCTGCCGGGGCTTGCCCCCTTCGTCTGCTTTACGACTTTGGGTCAGGATATCTACCTGGTCATCGATAAGAAAACGGCTCAGGCGCTCTCGTCTTTTTATAAGTTTGTCCGCTGCGATCTGATTCTCACTGTTATCGGTGATAAGATGACAATCTTCCTTGATGGCTTCAAGCTTTCCTTGACTAAACCTCTCTCAGCTGATCTGCCTTCGCAGATTCTCGAGCAGGAAGCCGAGGCCTTAGTCGCTATCCATCAGTCAATCACCGCTCTGGCTAATGCGTTCTCCGGGGAAATCAGTTTCGCTCCGGAAGAAAAAGGCAACGGGATTCTTTCCTACTAATTCGGTTTAAATTCGCTATGAGCGAATAAAAATAAAGAAAGAAGGTAAAAACATGGCAAATGGCAAGATGGTCGCTATGCTCCTCGCCGGTGGCAAGGGGACGAGGTTAAGATCGCTGACCAGAAAACTGGCAAAACCTGCTGTCTTTTTCGGCGGTAAGTACCGCATCATCGATTTCCCGCTGTCCAACTGTGCAAATTCGGGAATCGATACAGTCGGGGTTCTGACTCAGTATGAGTCGACCGCCCTCAATACTTATATCTCGAACGGTTCTAACTGGGGCATCGACGGCAACAAATCCTTGACCGTCACCTTAGCTCCTCATCAGACCGAAGAAGGAGCTTCCTGGTTTAAAGGAACCGCGGATGCGATTTTCCAGAATCTCGATTTCCTCGATCAGCAGGATCCGGATTACGTGATCATCCTTTCCGGCGATCACATCTACAAGATGGATTATGCGAAGATGCTGGATTTCCACGTCCAGAATAACGCCGATCTTACCATCGCTTGCCTCAATGTCTCCTTAGAGGAAGCGAAGAGATTCGGCATCATGAAAGCTGATGAGACCTTCAGGATTCAGTCTTTCGCTGAAAAGCCTAAGCATCCGGAGTCCACCTTAGCTTCCATGGGTATCTACATTTTTAACTACAAGGTCATGAAGGCGGAATTGATCAAAGACTCTAAAGATCCGAATTCCGAGAACGACTTCGGAAAGAATATCATCCCGACCATGCTCGGGGAAGGCAAGAGACTGTTCGCCTATCCTTTCGATGGTTATTGGAAAGATGTCGGAACTGTCGAATCGCTCTGGGAAGCTAACATGGATCTTTTAGATGGTAAGTCCACCTTGAATATCTATGATTCAAAGTTCCGTATCTTCTCGGAAGATACCCGTTCGGTCCCGCAGTTTATCGGACCGAAAGCGAAGGTTACGAATTCCATCGTTAATCAAGGCTCGAAGATCTACGGCCAGGTCTCCCATTCTGTCATCTTTAACGAGGTGACCATTGAAGAAGGAGCGGTCGTTACTGATTCGGTCGTCATGCCGGATACGATCATTAAAAAAGGCGTCCATGTCACGCGTTCCATTATCGGGACAGGCTTAGTCATCGATGAGGATAAAGCTCCAGGCAAAGATGATGCGCCGGGCAGCGTTTATCTGGAAGCCTAAGGAAAGGGGAAATATCACATATGACAAAGACAATCGGAATCCTTAATCTTCATAATTCCTCTTCCTGCGGACCGTTGACTCTTACTCGTTCGGTCGCTTCGACTTCGTTCTTAGGTCGTTATGCTTTCATGGATTTTATGCTTTCGAATTTCTCCAATTCAGGGATCGATGAGCATGCGTTGTTGGTTAAAGAGCATCTCCGCTCCATCGTCCAGCATATCGGATATGGCCATATCTGGTCGGATAATACGAAACTCGGTGGTCTGTCGATTCTTTACGATGAACCTTATTCCGTCTCTTCCGGTTATAACCACGATTTAAATAACTTACTGGAGAATAACTGGTATCTGAAAGGCACGATCGGGGATGTTGTCGTTATCGCGCCGGCCCATATTATATATAGGATGGATTTCGCTCCTTTGATTGCTGATCACGTGAAGAATAACCATCGTATTTCCGTCGTGGTCCAGAAGATTTCCGATGCGAAGAGCACTTTCATCGGTGAGGATATCGCGACGATCGATGAAAGAGGGTATTTAAGAGATCTTAATAAGAATCAAGGGACGGAAGATGAAGCGATCGTCTCTTTGCAGACTTATATCATCGATAAGGAAGTCCTGAAAGGGATTCTCCAAGTCGGGAAGAAGACTTCTTCGTTCTATTCCTTGCGCGATACTTTAAAGATGCTCGCCCACGATATGCCGATCTACACTTATTATCATCAAGGCTACCTCCGCTGCTTCGATTCGTTGGAGCATTATCTCGCTTATTCTCTCGAGCTGTTAAATGAAGAGAAGTTCAAAGATCTCTTCGTGCCGTCCTGGGATATCTTCACCAAGACTTATGATACTCCGCCGGCTGAATATGGCCCGGAGAGCCAGGTCAGCGGTTCATTTATCTCGAACGGTTGCCAAATCAACGGCCGTGTGGAGAATTCCGTTATCGCTCGTGATGTCATCATCAAAGAAGGTGCTTACGTTAAAGACTCAGTTATCCTTTCCGGTTCCTATGTCTCCGAGAATACGATCTTGGAGAACGTGGTCTGCGATAAGGAAGCGAGACTCTTGCACGCTAAGGAACTGAAAGGGACCAAGAAAGATCCTGAATTCATCAAGAGAGGAGATATCGTCTAAAGTGAATATCATCTTTGCAGCCGGCGAGTCGTCGCCTTTTGTTAAGACGGGTGGCTTAGCCGATGTGATTTGGGGGCTTTCTAAGGCCTTAGTCAGAAGAGGAGAGAAAGTCTCCGTCTTTCTGCCTTTCTATCGTAAAGGCAAGGAAAAAGTCCGCGATATCTATAAGTTAATCGATTCATTCGATGTCGCCCAAGGGTGGAGAATGACTCATTGCAATATCATTTTCGACCAGAAGGAAGGCGTCGATTTCTACTTTGTGGAATGCGATCAGTATTTCGGGCGCGATGGGATTTATGGCTTTGAGGATGATGGCGAGCGCTTCGCTTTCTTCCAGTTGGCGGTTGCTAAAGCAATCATCCATCTGAATCTCCATCCGGATATTATCCACGTCCACGATTGGCAGGCCGCTTTGATTCCGCTTCTCTGCGCCCATGCCGGTATGCGCTTCCGCTCCGTTTTGACGATTCATAACCCGGCTTTCCAGGGCTATCTAAATCCGGCTTCCCTGGGTGATTTATTGAATCTCCCGGTCGTTTATTATTCCGATGGCTTGCTCAGATTTAACAATATGGTCTCGATGTTGAAAGGCGGAATCACCACCGTCGATGCGGTGACGACTGTCTCGTTAACTCACGCGCAGGAGCTTTTGAACGATAAGACCGGTTTCAATGGAATCGGGAATATCATCAAGTTCCGTCAGTCGGATATGTTCGGGATCGTGAACGGTCTCGATTATGAAGAATTCGATCCTTCCAAAGATACTCATATTGCGAAGAATTATTCTCTTTCTGACTATAAAGTCGGGAAGAAAGTCAATAAAGAAGCTCTCTTGGCGGCTTTTAACTTTAAAGAGCCGGAAGCTGATGTCCCCGTCTTCGGTCTTGTCTCCCGTCTCACTTCCCAGAAGGGAATCGATCGGGTCTTAAGAATCATCCCGGATATTATTAAAGAAGATGCCAAGTTGGTAGTCCTCGGGCAAGGTGAATGGGATATCGAACAGAAGCTGAAGTATATGGCTTCCCGTTATCCGCAGAATATCGGCTTATTCTTGGGCTACAATGATAACTTAGCTCACTTGATCTATGCCGGCTCCGATTTCTTCTTGATGCCTTCGAAGTTTGAACCGTGCGGACTAGGGCAGATCATCGCTATGCATTACGGCACGCTGCCGATCGTCTCCAAAGTCGGCGGGCTTAACGATACGGTCCACTCCTATTACGATTCCCACGATGGTGCCGATGGCTTCGCCTTTGCTAACTGGGATGAAAACTGCTTCGATTATTCAATCAGCTACGTTTCTGAGATGTTTAAGAAAAAGAAACTCAATCCGTTGATTAAGACAGCGATGGCTGAAGACTTCTCCTGGGATAAGCAGGTCGATGGATATCTGGACTTGTACGCTAAGCTGTTAAAACGCTAATTGTCTTCTATGCGGGAAAAGAGGAATCCTTTCCCGCTTTTTATATATTAAAAAATCCCTTCCTTAGAAGCGGGAAGGGATTAGATGACTTACTTAGAGGCGAGGACCTTCAGTTGCTTTTGATAATCTTCGTAAACGGTTTTAGCGACTTCTTCGATCGACATTTTCTCCGTGTTGATTTCGATGATTCTTTCATCGTGGAAATTCTCATCGGCGAAGCGGGTGACATCGTTAGTCAGACGCTGATCGATAGCTTCTTTGGAGTCTCCTCGTTGAGCCATTCTCTCAGCGCGCATCTCTTTCGAAGCGAGAAGGCGGAAGGCGACGATCCGCGGATTATTCAATCCGAGGAAGACTCTAGCTCCGGATGTTTCGACGATGACGACTTTATCGTCGGCGATTTCCGGTTTAGAAGTCCCGTAATAATTATTGTTGTATTCGGTGGTCTCGACAAAGAAATTCATCTTCTTCAGTTCGAGAAATTCCTGCTTAGTGACAAAATGATAATCGACTCCGTCTTTCTCGCCAGGTCTCATCGGACGGGTAGTATGGGTTACAACCTTGTTGATTCCAAAAAGGACTTTTAGCATCTTGGCTGTCTCGGTCTTTCCGCTCGCTGAGGCCCCTGTTAGCAAGATCATTCCTTAAGTCCCCCTTATAAGAAGATTGCTTTAATCCTAAGCGTTTAAGGCCATAAAAGTCAAGTTGTTAGGCCCTGTTTGGGATATTTTTATAAAAAAAGCATCTATTATGCAATGACGTCTAAAGGGAAGTAATGCTGTTCTTTCCTTTGTTGGCTTTTGAAACGTAAAGGGCATGGTCAGCCCTGTTAAGATATTCGATGATTTCTTTCAAAGGAGTCGATGAGGAGAAAATACCAGCGGAGAGGGTGACATGGAAAGTGATTTCTTTATTTATTTGAGAAGTGAAGAGTGTCTCGTTAAGTTCTTTTTGGATGCCTTTTATCTCGCTTTCAATCTCTTCTTTGCTTAGCGAGGCGAAAAGGGCGACAAACTCATCACCCCCATAACGGAAGAAATGAGCTTGGGAGGAATAATGACGATTTAAAATATCCCCCATCGTCTTCAAGACCTGATCACCGGCGAGATGTCCGTAGGTATCGTTAACGGCTTTAAAATCATCTAAATCGATGATCGCGCAGCCGAAGGAAGAATAATTTTTCACCTTGGAAGCGTGGAGAATGAGATTCTGGTTGAACGCATGGCGATTATATAAGCCGGTCAGACTATCGGTTTCGGACTGAATTTTAAGCTTTTCATTCAGGATTTTAGTTTCGTGATTTTCTTTTAGAAGCCGAGCGACCGCAATCTGACGGCTGACCGATTGCTGCATATCCTTGCTTATGACTTTAAGTTTTCCTTGAATCAGATCTTTTTCGGATGAGAGATAGTTAAAAGCGTTCTGATAGTCTCCGATCTTTCGGTAATATTCCGCCATGATGGAGTAAGTAAAGGCGAAGATTTCCTTTTGCGGGTTGGTTTCCTGATAGACTTTGATTTTACTTAATATTTGGTTCATCTTATCGTATTTGCCCATTTTAAGAAGAACCCTGGCGATGGTCTCATAAGGAATTAATGTATCAGTTACCAGCGGAAGATTGGGTAACTCATCGATAATTTCTTCAGCCTTGGAGAGTTCACCTAAAGCGTAGGCTAGTTCCAACATATGGGCTTTAATATAAAGAGCGTATTCTTTCTGAGCGCCGAAATGATACTGGCCTAAACAGATGTTAAGCATCTCGCGCGATTTTAAATAATCCTTCGTTTGTAAGAGTATCATCGAGTAATTCAGATAAAGCGCCCCGATGTTAGGATCGTTTTTATCTGTCATCTTTATTGCTTTTTCTAGATAGATTCCCGCTTTGTCGTTATCTTCGAGATCAGAGTAAATCATCGAGATATTCGAATAGATACTTGGCAGGAAGGAAAGCATTTTATGCTTGATGGCCATTTTTGTGGCTTCTTCGAGATAAAAAATCGCCAGATAATTATTTCCGGCGTATCCTTCTATGACACCTAGCAGGTTAAATGCCTTGGTATAAGTAGGGAAATAGCGGAATTTTCCGTATTCGGCGATAACCTTTTTCAGCTTTCTTCTCGCTTGAGAATACTTGGCTTTCTGATAATCCCCGAAGGCTATTAAATAAAGGCAGGAATGGATGATCTTATAATCCGCATTCTTATTTTCTTTCAGAAGTTTTCTAGCATAAGAAAATGCCTTTTCCGGATTATTAGCATAAAGCTTATTATATTCAGCTCTGAATTGCTGGTATGTCATAAATATGCCCTGATTTTAGCATATTTGGCTATATTTGGAATATATGATTTAAGCCTTATGTCACACTTTTTCCAGTAAATTATCTAGTTTTTCCAAATCGTTGCTTTTTTCATTTGCTTTTATATACTCTCTATGCTATATTTAACCACGGACCCAATTAGTCCTATATATCGCGGGGTAGAGCAGTGGTAGCTCGTCGGGCTCATAACCCGGAGGTCGCAAGTCCAAATCTTGCCCCCGCTACCAGAAATTAATGAGAGGATCGGAAAGCCGACCCTCTTTTTTTGACGAAAAATCCGATTAGTTGCACTTATTAGATGAGCGCGGGAGATTAATCTTTCTTTCTTTGGGCAAAAGACTTAATAGGGTTATAATCTTCCTATGAGTTTAAAAGAAAAAAAGGCTCTTCATCGCGCTTATAAATCCGGTTCCCGAGCGGTGCTGGAAAAATCTTTTGAAGAGACCTACGAGACTTATAAAAATCTCATCTGGCATATCGCTTTGGATATCCTCGATGATAAAGACTCTGCGGAAGATGCGGTTCAGAAGTGCTTCGCTGATTTCTTCAATAGCATCCTGAAAGGCAAGGGAAGAATCAAAAACGTCAAGTACTATCTAGTCTCTTCTATTAAATATATCTGTTGGGAGATGAATCGAAAAAAGAAAGTCCTGCCTTTAGATGATGAGAGGTTGAATCAAGAGACGACTGTTGCGCAAATCGATGATTCGGAAGATGTGATTAAGATGCTTGCTCCCCTAGATAAAGAAGAAAAAAGAATCGTCAGGATGCGTATCTACGATGAGATGAAATTCAAAGAGATTGCCAAGACCCTACACGTCTCGATCAATGTCGTGACGAGCAAATACCAAAGAGCGATTAAAAAAGTCCGCGATAATTACTTGGCGGAGCAGAAAGGAAAAGATGTTGACTAAAGATGAAAAGAAGCTGAAGGAAATCTTTATCAAAAGCCAGAGTTATTCCGGGCCTTCTTTTCAGACTGTGATGAAAGACGTTGATTGGGCTTACTATCCTTCTTTAAGTTCATTAAGACAAATGGGCAAAAGAAAGGTGGTTTTAGTTACTTTTACCGCTGCGACTGTTTTCTTGGTGACCGGCGCTTCTATTTTCTTAACAAGCGTTTTTGCTAAACGGGGCAATATGGCAGCTGATAGCCATGCGGGAGAAGTTAATTCCTCCGTTTCCTTGCCTACCTCCAGAAGCGAAACCATTAATTCTGCTGATAACAACCCTTCCTCTCCGGCTGGTTCTTATAGTGGTCAAGGCTCCTCCAGTACGATGACGGGCTCGGCTGTTGATTCATCCGCTGGGAGTAATTCAGAAACTGGGAGTGCAGCGGCATTCAGTTCAGAAGAGGAAATAGTCAGCAGCGCGGCTTCTTTCCCCTTCGGAATGATTGCTTCCGGGACTTATATCTATAGTTCTTCGGATTCTGGCTTATTTGCTTCTTTGAATTCTTCTTCCGCGGAAGCGGTTTTGGAAGAGGGAAGTAAAACAGGCCTTATTTTAAAATATGACACTTACAGTTGGACTATAAACTTTGTCAACAGTCAGATGGAGGCCTTTACATATTCCCCGGCTAATTGGGATCAGACCCTTAGTGCCTTTAAAGGCAGCGCTAGTTATAGCGAGAAGAATTATTCATTAAAGGTCTACTTTACGAAAGCTAAGCAAATGACTTTCATCTTCAATGATGGAAGCGAGACTTCTCAGGTTATTTTCAATCTTTGATTCTCAATTAATCTATCAGGTTTTTTTTATTGTACTTAAATGCTAAAATAACTACGTTAGGAGAGCATGAAATATGAAAAGAGTAAAGATCATTAAAAATATTGGAGTTCTAGCTGCGGCTTTGGCGCTTTTGACTCTCTATCTGATTTTCCTGCCGTCACCGAATTTTGGCATTTATCGTTTACCTTTTATTATGTTTGAGTTCCTTCTCGGTTCTTTTTCCTTATATTGGTCGATTTCTAAAAGAGAACAGAACGGCATGATCAATGTGGGTCTGATTATTCTTGGCATTGTGCTCGCTCTTGGATTCATTATTACTTATGCGATTACGACGGTCTCTAATATCCACGGCGGAGTTGAAGTTGTCTCGAATGTTTTTTACTGGCTCTTAGTCGTAGCCTCCATCGGCTTATTGATTTACCCTTTATGGGTTGATTTCTTCGCTGATAAGTTTGTAAAGAAAGCTCAGTAAGTTTGCTTCTTTTAGTTTATAGTTCCAGTTCGTTTTGATTTTCAAAAAAACGGCTGAAAATATGGGGAGAAGACACTTATTAATAGGTTAGGAAATAGAGAAAATAATGATTGAGAATCAAGGGAAGAATGGAGCTGTGGAAGTGAGTAAAAAGTCACATCCTTTTGCGGCTAGAGTTATGTCTTTCAACGAAGCGGAAGAAAAGCATGAGAATAAAAAAGCTTTCTTTATTTCTCGGGAAGTTATTTTACCTATCCTGAGTTTTGTCCTGCCTTTTCTTCTTTGTGTGATTCTTTTTGCGGTTAATGGTTTCTATCCGTTCGCTTTAAAGGGACATACGATACTGATGATCGATGCCCAGTCGCAATATATCGCTTACTATCGCTACTTCAAAGGAATACTGGAACGCAATGAGTCTCTGGTTTATACGATGTCCAAACTTTATGGTGGGAATTTTTTGTCTATTTATACATATTATCTGGCTTCACCTCTGAATTTTTTGATCGTTTTTTGTCCTTATGATGCTATCCCGGCTTTTATGCTGTGGACTTCGATTATCAAAATTTCTCTCACGGGTTTAACGATGTACGCTTTGCTTAGGTTGGATAATGGGAAAGCCCGCTTTTCTTATCTGGCTTTCGGGGTAGCCTACGCCCTCTGTTCCTACTCATTCGTTTATCTTTCTAACCTGATGTGGCTGGATGATGTGATGATTCTGCCTTTAGTCGTCTTAGGCATCAACGATATATTCAGAAAGAAACGTTATTATATCTATCCCCTGGCTTTGGCTTTTAGCTTGATGACTTCTTGGTATATCGGGGCGATGATCTGCATTTTCTCAGTCTTTTATTTTATCTATAAATGCTTGGCTTATTACGGTTTATGGCGAAAAGAGAACGTTAGGAAGAAGTTCCCGCTGTGGAACTTATTTTGGCCATTTGCTTTGTTCTCGATTATCGGAGGCTCTTTAGCTGGCTCCTGGTGGTTTGCGGCCTTCTATCATCTGGCGGGGACTAAGGCTTCAGCGTTTTCTTATTTATTCGGTGGACCGAATATGACCTTTGCCAGTCTTCTTCAAGGCTTTATGGAGAACAATTATTACTCCTCAGAATTAATCAGAAAGTACGAAGGGTATGTTACGATGTTCGTTGCGACGACGACTTTACCTTTCTTCATGTTGTTCTTATTTAATAAGAACTATTCACGTTGGGAGCGTTTCTCGGCTTTAGGTCTCTTCCTTTTCTATATGTTATGCATGTATTCCTTCGCTTTGAATATCTTGATGCACGGTGGTAAATCGCCGACTTGGTTCCCGACTCGTTATTCTTTTGTCGCCTGTTTTATGCTGACTTACTTCGGAGCAAAGCAAGTAGAAAAAACAGGGAAGAATCCTTTATGGTCCTATGCGGTTCCGCCGCTTATTATGCTGGCAGCGGTTCTGATTGCCGCCTTTAGCAAGGACCTTTTGGAAAACACTTTTAAAGATAATATTTCCTTCGTCGGTGTGGCCTTATTCTTAATCGTCGATCTGCTCCTGTTCTTCGATGAGTTCATGGAGAAAAAGAATCCGAAGTTTTCTAAATTGCTGGCGATATTGACCTCTTTAGTTATCGTGCCGCTTTCTTGTTATTCAGCTTATCGGGGAGCGGAAGCAGTAGTTGTCACCAATATTGATGATAATCAGTATCAGGCGATGACGACTTTCAATAAAGACACGATTTATCAGGATGATTTTAATGCGCTTTATAAGTATGACAGTTCCGGCAATTACCGGATGGAGAATACTTTCATTCGTCCGGGGGCCTATAACTTAATAGATAACGATGCGATGTTTTACGGATTTAAAGGGCTATCCCACTATTCTTCTTCCGAGGATAAAGCGGTAGAAGAATATACCCGTAAATTAGGCTTCCAATATAATGGGTTCTTCGAGGGCTACGATGGAGGTTCGACTTTAGCCGCCAATTGCTATCTGGGCCTAAAATACATCTTCGACGATACGTCATTAGAGCGGCAGAATAACCATCCTTTATTCATTTACAATGACGCCTTAGGCGCTGTAGATAAACTGACGGAGATTACCCCGAAAGTCAAGACGGTATCAGTTTATCGTAACAACTGGGCTTTGCCTTTAGGCATGGCAGTGACAAGCGATAATTCCTTTGTGACCGAAGGGGAGAGCGTGACGACCGCCTCAGGCAAGATTATTAAATGGTACGAGGATTTCGAATATCAAAACGCCATCTATAAAGCTTTGACTGATCAAGTCTATGAAATAGACTCCGAAGGGAAGAAAGTCCAGAAGGATATCTTTAAGAAAATCCCGATGGATTCCTACGATACTTTTTCAGGAGCCGAATTAGTTGCCATTGACCCAAACTTCTCCTATCGGTACTATAACGCCCCGGTCAATAGCAGCATTGAGATGAAATTCACCGTTCCGGAAGAAGCGTATAAGAACAATTACAATCTCTACTTCTATTTCAAAAAAGACGATGAGTCATACTCCGGCAGTGCCTACTTCAATGAATACTTCAATACAATCTTGGATGAAAGTTCATATGAAATGGGCTCCTATTGGCATATGGGAATCCGTGGATTTAAAGATAACTCGACCCATACGCATACTTTAGAGGCACGTTTTAAGAAGCTGGTTGTCGGTTATAAGCTTCAAGAGGAAGTCTATTACGAGGATCTTTCCGTCTTGAAAGAATATATCGAGGCAATTAAAAAGCAGGCAGCTTCCTCTCTTAAGCCCCTTCGTTCCTTTAATAGAGCTGGCTTTGAAGGAACCTTTAATCTGACTTCCGCTTCTTCAACTTTCCTTTTCACTCTGCCGAATGAAAAGGGCATTTCCATCTATGTCGACGGAACTAAAAAGGATGTTAAAACCGGGTTTAATATTTTCTCGACTGTTGATATTAAAGGACTGGAATTAGGTGAGCATAAAATCTCAATCCAGTATTCCGATAAAGGATTCACCTTGGGTTTTATCATGTCTTTATTAGGCCTTATGGGCCTAGGGGGATTCTACATCGTGACTTTCTTAAAGAATAAGAAGAAAAAAGAAGGCCAAGAAAAAGATGCCTAACAATAAATGGCAACCATTTATGCTAGGCTCTTAATGATATCTTCGATTCAGGCTTGAATCATTAAATCAGGCTTAAGATTTCGTTAAATCAATCCAAACTTGCTCATAGCCTGGGCAAATCCGTTCTCGTCGACATCGCCGGTGACATATTTAGCGGCTTTTTTTAAATCAGCGGAGCCATTGCCCATCGCAACTCCGATGCCGGCTTTAGAGATCATCTCCAAGTCATTAGCATCATCTCCGATGCAGAGGGCTTCATCAAGCGAGTAACCTAGATGTTTCATCACGGCTTCAACGCCTTTAGACTTATCGCAGTCTTTCGGCATGATATAGACAGCGAACTCATCCCAGCGAGCGGTCTTGCATTCTTTTAAGTGGGGAAGGAAGAGCGACTCATCGAAAGCATCGCAGTAAGCGATGGCCTGGTAAACAACCCTGTCATAGTGATCGGGGAAGGTTCTAGGCTGCGGGAAACGTGTCCCGTATTTTTCATGAGCCGAGATGACTCTTTCATCGATCATATTGATATGGCCTTCTTTTTCTTCAATTAGAGTAAGGCCGAATCTTAAACGCTTAGCAAACTTAATCAAAGCATCGACGACTTCTGGAGGAATCGGATGTAGATAGATGTTTTCGCCGTTGATGATGGCCTGCGCCCCGTTCATCGTGACGATTCCATCGGGTTTGATATAATCGTAGACACCAGATTTACGGATCAAATAAGAATTGCGGCCGGAGCAGAGAAAGAACTTGATGCCTTTAGCCTGCATCTCCTCGACAGCTTTGACAGCGGAAGAGGGGACGGAATTAGTTTTATGGGAATAAAGAGTTTGATCGATATCAGCAAAGACGGCTTTAATTGGCATGCTCTTCTTCCTCCTTGGTTTTAGAAAATTATATATGCAAGTGCCTGTTTTGTCTAGTTTTCCTGCTGAACCTATACCATTCAGCGGTATTTTAACAGGAATATCAATTCAAGTGCATCCCACTTGAAAATGAATTCCATTAAGACAATAATATAAATGAAAAGGAGACCATTAACATGGAATTAAAAGGTAGTCAGACTGAAAAGAATCTTCAGACCGCTTTTGCTGGTGAGTCGCAAGCTCGCAATAAGTACACTTATTTCGCCAATGTCGCTAAAGCTGAAGGCTTGATGCAGTTCTATAAGATTTTCAACGAAACCGCTGATAATGAAAAGGAACATGCGGAAATCTGGTTTAAGCTTTTAGGCGGACTCGGCAAGACCCCGGAAAATCTGGTGGCTGCTGCTGAAGGCGAGCACTACGAGTGGACCGAGATGTATAAGACTTTTGCTGAAGTCGCTGATCAGGAAGGCTTCGCCGCCATCGCTGATAAGTTCCGCAAAGTCGCTTCCATCGAAAAGACCCACGAAGAAAGATATAGAAAGCTTCTTGAGAATCTCAAGACTGATCATGTCTTCATCTCCGATGATGTCCAGATTTGGAAGTGCACTAACTGCGGCTTCATCACCGTCGGCAAAGCTGCTCCGAAAGCCTGCCCGGTTTGCGCTCATCCGCAGTCCTATTTCGTCCGTGTCGATAAAGAACTTCACGAAATTTTCTAAAGTTCTTCCGCTATGAACTCTAGGCCGGGGAATCATCCCCGGCTTTTTAAGTCCAAAAAACCATCGAGCCTTTCGAGTACTTTTAACTTTTTGTTACATGAAAAAAGATATGTTTTCAATCTCTGTTTCTTGACAGAGAAAAAACGGCTTATAAAATTTACATTTAAACGCTTTCATTGCTTTAATTTCGAGTATACTATAGATGTAACAAATGCGTTTCTTACATTTTGTTTCATCAACTGGAGGGGAAAACCTATGGCAGACAACATGAAAGATCGGGCTACGATTTACGGAGTCGCAAAAAGAGCGGGCGTTTCGCTGGCGACTGTTTCTAGAGTCATCAACGGGAAAAACAATGTTACCGAGAAGACCAAGAAACAAGTAACCGATGCCATTAAGGAATTAGGTTATCGTCCTTCCGCTTTGGCTAGAGGCTTGGCGACGAATAAATCGACTAATATCGGTATCGTTATCCCCGGGACCAATTACGTATATATCTGCAACATGCTCTCAGGCATGACTGATATCGCCAAGATCTACGGATATCAGACCACACTGTTTGTCACTAGACGCTCTAAAGAAGATGCGCAAAAGGAAATCGAAAAGCTGATTTCTTCCCACGTTGATGGCGCGGTTATCTTCGATGATGAACTGGATGAGAACGAAATTAAATACATCCAGAATTACAATATCCCTCTGGTTGTCATCGGCCACGAAATGTCCGATGAAAGATTAGCCTCCATCACTTTGGACTATAAGTCCACTTTAATCGACATTACCAAAGATTATTATGAGAGAACTCCGGATGGCCAGATCAATTTCCTCGATATCACCATGGCCGGCAATATGATGGACGATCTCCGCGATAATCTGCTGCAATATACTTCCGCTAATGGGAAGTCTGTCTCTTTGATTCATTCCGAGGATTCCTATCAAAGACTGTATTCGGATATGAAGGTCTATTTTGAGACTCCTTCTCACCGTCACGGCTTATTCATCTGCCCGCGTGATTCCTTGGCTTGCGCTGTCATTAACGCCGCCATCGAGGATGGAGTCAAGATACCTGATGAAATCGAAGTTATTTCCGTCGTCGGCACTAAGTACTCTTACATTGTCCGTCCGCAAGTTTCCTCTTTAGAAATCGACTTATTTGAAGTCGGTTCGATCGCGATGAGAATGCTCACCAAATTGCTTAAAGGCGAACTTGATCAGAAAGTCTTCCGCTTTAAATCGCAATTTGCTGTTCGCGGTTCTACCAAGAAGTAATAAGATACTAGTAGCAGGTCTTTATCGACTTGCCTAATAGGAGCAAAAATAAATGCCTATTTTAGCAGTAGCCTTCTATCAGGAAGCGTGGTTTATCATCTTAGCCTCGGCCTTGGCCGGGATTTTAGGTGTCTTCCTTTTATGTCTGCTCATCGTCTTCTTAGTCCATCAATCCGCGCGTAAGCAGGTGAGGGATTTAGAGAACCGCTACAACCTGATTCACGATTCTTTCTCCACCGATTGCTCCAATATGATCAAGAGAATCGAGTCGATCTCTAAGCAGAATGCGACCTATGTCCAGATTTATGATTCCGTCTTTAACCGCTTTTCCCAGATTCTTAACGACAACGATAAGCAGTGCTTTATCGCTGTCGATTCTTTGAAAAAACTAGTCGGGGAGAAGGAGTTCAAAGGAATTAAGCCCATCATCGATTCCACCCGTTCTTCCATGGATGATTTCCAAAAGATTTCTTCGCAGCTGAATAACGATCTGCAAAACCTGCTTCATCCGGAAGATGAATGCCGTTCGATGTCGGTCGCTTTGAAGGAAAAGTTCCGTACTTTAAAGGAAAAGCACGACCAGAACGCTACCGCTTTGATGTCATTGGATCCGTCTTTTACGTTTCTTTTTAACCATATTACGCAGATGTTCTCCTCTTTCGAGGAATGCTTGAACTCCGCTGATTACACCGGAGCGAAAAAACTGCTTCCGGAGATCGAGAGGCTCATCGATGCCGCTGATAAAGTCATGGGCGATCTGCCTTATCTGAATACTTTGTGCGATAAGGTGATTCCTGATCGTATCAAGGAACTTTCAGATACTTACCACCAGATGGAAGAGATGGAATATCCGCTTCATCATTTAGGACTGAATCAAGCGATCGAGGAGATGAATAAAAGTGTTGCCGCCTGCAAAGAAAGACTCGAAAAGCTCTCTATCAAAGGTGTCGCTGATTGCTTCTCGACGATCACTATGCAAATCAATCAGTACTTCGGAGATTTCGAGAAGGAAAAGGAAGCGAAAAGAGAATTTGATTCTAAAGCCTCGACCATCGATTCCTCGACTTATCAATGCGAGAAACAATATGCGAATCTAACTAATTCTTTGCCTTCTTACTGCGAGGTCTATAAGATCGAACAGAGTTATCTTGATCAAATCAAGCTTATTAAAGATATGATCGATGAGATGGCAACTAAGAAGCGTGTTTTGGATTCCTATATCAATTCTTCGACAAAGCTTCCGTATTCGATGCTGGTCACCACCATCGATGAGTTGGATTCTAAAGTCAAGGTCATTCAGAAAGCCTTCGATGATTTCCACACTTATCTGGTCGGCTTGAAGGCTGATACCAATAAGACTTTCTTCTTTATCAGGGAAGCGTATGGAAAATTGAAGGAAGAAGAATATTCCTTACGCAAGGTCAATGTCGATGTGCTTTCGGATATTATGCGTCCGAGAATCAACCAAGGCTATCAGATGCTTTCGGCTTTGGATGCTTCTTTAAAGATTACGCCGATCGATGTGATGAAACTTAATTCCGCTTACGATGAGGCTTCTTCTCATCTCTCTCGCGTCTCTTCCGATCTTGAGGAAGCTTTGAAAAATGAGACCAGAGCTGAAGAACTGATCGTTTACGATAATATGTACCGGGAAGATTCCATGGATGCCAGACAGAAACTAGAAGTCGCGGAAGCTGCTTTCTTAGAGGCTGATTTTACCAGAGCTGCTACGACAGCAGCCGATATTTATAAAGTTGAGTCGGCCCGCAAGTAAAGAAGGCACATAATGATTTACTTTGATAACGCCGCTACCTCCAAGCCCTATCCGGAGGTAGTGAAGACTTACGCTGATTTATGCACTAATTTAATCGGCAATCCTTCCTCGGCTAATGGCTTGGGGACGAAAGCTGATGAATATCTGGAAAAAGCCAGGAAGCAAATCGCTTCTTGTTTAGGCTTGACTGATTTTGATCTTTTCTTCACTTCTGGAGCGACCGAATCCAATAACGACGCCATCCTTGGCTATGCCAGAAGGCATAAAAAGGAAGGGACTCATCTTCTTACTTCTTTAGGTGAGCACGCTTCAGTTATTAATGTTTTTAAAGAGCTGGAAAAGGAAGGCTTTTCGGTTACTTATCTGCCTTTGGCCACGGATGGAAAGATCCCTAGTTCCTTATTAAAAGAAAACATCGGACCGAAGACGATTCTCGTTTCTTTAATGGGTGTCAATAATGAAGTGGGAACGATCTATCCTTTAGAGGAATACGCTTCAGTTATCAAGCAATTCCCGCACGTGGCTTTTATGTCCGATCTGACTCAGGCGATCGGCAAAGTGCAGATTCCCTATAATTGCTTAGATCTTTTTACGATGTCTTCCCATAAAGTCGGAGGGCTGAAGTCCTCGGGGCTTTTAGGCGTTCGTAAAGGGATCAGCTTAGAGCCGATTATCTTCGGAGGCGGGCAGGAAGAAGGGGAAAGGCCGGGGACTGTTAACGTGCCTTTAGCTTGCTCTTTGGCGACCGCCTTAAGGATTTATCTTTCGTCCCAGGAAAAGAGAAACGAAAAAGCGAAGGCGCTTTCTGATTATTTAAGAAAAGAACTGCTGGGGATGAAAGAAGAGATTATGATGATTTCTCCAGAAGACTGCTGTCCTTTTATCATGAACTTTGTTCCTTTGCATGTGAAAGCTTCTGTTCTTGTTGAAGCCTTATCCGCTAAAGAAATCTATGTTTCGACTCGCTCCGCTTGCTCCTCGAAGAAAAAAGGCGGCTCGAGCGTCATTAAGGCCATGGGTTATAACGAGAGCATTTATGATAATGCCATCCGTCTGTCCTTTGAAGGCGATGAAGAAATCCAGGAAGGGAAGGAATTCATCCTGGCCTTACGTAGTTTATTGAAAGACTTAAAGAGGATTTAATATGGAAAACACGCGCGTTGAATACGGCAAAGACTTAATCATGGTCCGCTTCGGGGAACTATCCACGAAGGGAAAAAACATGAAGGATTTTATCCGCCGTTTGGGTTTGAATATCAAGATTGCCTTAAATGGCTTTAAGACTCTGTCTTACGAAATTCAGCACGATCATATCTATATCGGCTTAAATAAGGAAAACTTTGATGAGGTCAGGAAAGTCTTAGCTAAAGTCCCTGGTCTTTCGTCTTTCTCTTTAGTTGAAGGCTTCCCTCGCGATTTAGAAACCGTGGAGAAGAGGGCTTTAGAGATGGCGGTTAAATCCGGTAAGAAGACTTTTAAAGTCATCGCGAAGAGAACGGATAAATTGTTCCCTTTGGATTCGATGGAAATCGAACGCAAGGTCGGTTCCTACATCCTTTCCAATCTTCCTTCGATTAAGGTCGATGTCCATGAGCCGGAGTTGGAGATCCATATTACGGTCAGGGAGAATGTCATCTATCTTTTCTCGGAGTCTTATCCGGGAGCTGGAGGATATCCGGTCGGAATCGGCGGGAAAGCTTTGGTGATGCTTTCCGGCGGAATCGATTCGCCGGTCGCAACCTATCTGATGATGAAAAGAGGAGTGAAGGTGGAATGCATTCATTTCGCTGCACCTCCTTATACTTCTGAGCAGGTGATTGTAAAACTCAGGGATTTATTGTCCTGCCTTAATATCTATCAACCGGATATTAAGCTTTATATCGTTCCTTTTACTGAGATTCAGAAGAAGATTTATGAAGTTGCTGGGACTTCGTATGCGATCACGATTATGCGAAGGATGATGTTAAAAATCGCTTCGCGTTTAGCCCGCTCCCATAAGGATACGGTGCTAGCTTCCGGGGAATCGATCGGTCAGGTTGCTTCCCAGACTTTAGCTTCCATGGCAGCGATTGAAAGAGGAAGCGATATTCCTATCATTCGCCCTTTAGCAACTTACGATAAAGTTGATATAATTAAAATAGCTAAGGAATTAGGGACTTACGAGATTTCTATCAGGCCATATGAGGACTGCTGCACGATCTTTGATGTTAAAGATCCCACCACGAAGCCTCATTTCGATAAATGCGATAAGATCGAAAAGTCCTTTGATTTCCAACCTTTGATCGATCAGGCTTTTAAGGGGATTACTTACGAGCATATCACCTCGAAGAAGGATAGTGAGTTTTAGGAGGAAAACTATGGGCAGCAAAATTCTTTTCCTGACGGCTCCTTTGAAAGAAAGAATCTGGGGCTCCTCTTACTTCAATGAGGTTCTGCATCTGAGCGAGTCTAAAGAAAAACTCGGTGAGTTGTGGTCCTGCTCCGGTCTGAAAGAGTCTTCTTCCTTAATTGTCGGGGGCGAGTTTGCTGGCTGGAGTTTAGCGGATTTATACCAAACCCATCAAGACTTATTCGGCTCCAAAGAAAAAGAATTCCCGTTATTGGTAAAATTGCTTTCGACTTCTGATCGCCTGTCGATTCAAGTTCATCCCGATGATGCTTTGGCGGCTTCAAAAGGCTTGCCGAGCGGGAAGAGCGAGGGTTGGCTTATTTTGTCTTCCGATGAGAAATCCGGGATTGTCTACGGGACTTCCGCTCGTAATAAAGAGGAACTGGAAGCTCACGTGAAGAATAATGATTACGGTTCGATTCTCCAGGATTTAAAAGTGGAGCCGGGGGATTTTATCCCGATTCCGGCTGGGACTATCCATGCCTTAGGCAAGGACTTGCTGGTTTTAGAAATCCAGCAGTCGGCGGATGTCACATATCGTTTTTATGATTACGATCGACTCGATAAAGATGGTAAAAAACGCCCTCTGCAGACGAAAGAGGCTATCGAGGCCACTAAATTCGCTTCTCATTATTGTCCGGTTGTGAAGGCTTTCGAGAATTTAAGATCCGCACGATGCCTATGGGATAATGAACATTTTTCTATCGACTTAATCCGAATCGAAGGTCCTTATTTTTTAAGAAGTGAAGAAGTTTTCGGTGTAATCAGCCTCGCTGTTGGCGAAGTATCGATTCAAGGAAAGGTCCTTCATCTTGGGGAAAGCGTCGTCCTTTTAAAGGGTGGGGAATGTGAGATTTCCGGTTCGGGTATCATCGCCTTTTCTAAACCGAAGAAATAAAAGCTGATTTATTTATAAGAATTAATAGTTTCTGCAATAGCGGACGTTTCTTTTTGATTACAATATTATTAAATTCGGTACTTAAAGAGGGGGAGAAAGAAAATGTGTGACGTCGCAAAAATCATCGTGAATTTAGCGCTTAAGAAAGCAAAAAAGCAACAGAGACCAACAGGTGAAGTGAATTATCCCGCTTTAAGACAAACGGAAATCGACCGCCAAGCGAATTTTAAGCTTCCGGAGGGAATTATCCTCAAAGAGAAATCTTTAGCCAATGTGGCCTGTCTTGAGGCCCGCAAAGAAGGAAATAAGGAAGACAGTCTTCTTATTTATATCCACGGCGGTGGATTTACCGCTGGCTCATCTAAAGCCCGCCTGCCTTTTATCACCGCTTTAGCTACCACCTGTCATCTTAATGTCTTAAGTATCGACTACTCCCTTTCTCCTGAAGCCATCTATCCTCAGGCCTTAAATGATTGCCAGAAGGTCTATGAAGAAATCCTGAAAAAATTCGATAGTCGTCGGATTGCCTTGATCGGTGAATCAGCCGGCGGTAATTTAGTTCTGGCTTTAGCTTTGAAGTTAAAAGATGAAAAAATCGCTCTGCCGAGTTGTTTGATTGCTTTATCTCCGGTGACTCAGTTAGATTATCTTACTGAAAGCTATACAAAAAACGCCAAACATGACTACGTTGTCAGTAAAGAGATGTCTGAGGAAGTTCTGAAGGTTTATCTGGGCGGGGATAGAGTAAAGGCGAAAGAGGCTTACGCTTCGCCTTTATATGGAGATTTAAAAGGCCTGCCTCCGATTTTCTTAAATGCTTCGGATCAGGAAGTCTTAGAAGATGACTCCCGTCTTTTCTATCAGAAGGCCGTCGCTTCTGGAGTGGAAGTGCAATTCAGTCTGGCGCATCATGAGCAGCATATTTATTCTTTGATTCCCGTCTTAAAATCTGCTCAGAAACTTTATAAAAACATAGATAAGTTCCTCGAAAGCAAAATCAGCCATTAAGTTTTTTTTAACATTTATCCTTAAAAAGTCTATAATTAAATCAGTGGGTAGAAAGGCTTATTGCAAAATGAGCAAAAGCAAATGTTTATTGATGTTAAGCTGTTTTTTAGTGTTCTCTTTAGTTTCCTGCGGTAATTCTTCCTCTTCTTCCCTAACGGCTTCAGCTGCTAGTTCCGCTTCCTCGGCTTCTTCAACGACGAACTCTTCGGCCCATACCGGCCCCGGCGGGGGAGGGTCATCAACTAGCGTGACCTATAAAGGGGCGAATGTCTTCACCGCAGATAGTGAAGAAAGCGGGAAGACTTATACCTCGACCTCCGCCGATGAATCTGCTGTCTTAGTAAAAAGCGGAGCTAACGTCACTTTAACTAATCCGACCATCGTTAAATCCGGAGATACATCTTCCGCGGATAATTCTTCCTTCTATGGGCAGAATGCTTCTTTATTATCTATCGCCGGCAATGCTTATGTGAAAGGCGGAAGCGTGACTTCCACCGGTGAAGGCGGAGCGGGATTATGTGGATATAATACTGGAGTTGTCTATGCCGATGGGACGAAGATCACCACCAGCAAAAACGCTGCGGGCGGCGTTCATGTCTGCGGAGGCGGGACGGTTTATGGCTGGGATTTAGATATCAAGACTGAAGGTGAACATTCCGCTGCCATTCGTTCTGATCGCGGTGGTGGGACGATTAATCTGGATGGCGGGACTTATATTTCTGATGGAGCGGGTTCGCCTGCTATTTATTCAACGGCGGATATTACGGTTAACAATGCGACATTGACTGCTAATGGCTCCGAAGCCGCGGCGATCGAAGGCAAGAACTCCATCAAGATCTTTAATTCTACCTTATCCGGTAACTTATCCGATTCGTCTCAGAATGACAATACCTGGGGCGTGATTCTTTATCAGTCGATGTCGGGAGATTCAACGGTCGGAACCAGTGAGTTTGCGATGGTCGATTCCACTTTGGATATTAAAAACGGCGGTTTCTTCCATTCGACGAATACTTCCTCGGAATTCCTGCTTCACAATACGGTTTTAAACCACACCGGCAATGACAGCTATGAATATTTAATCAGGGCGACCGGTTCTTCTAGATGGGGAAATGGAACAGGTCCGAGTATGAACTTCACGGCCTCCGCTGAGACCATGGAAGGAAAAATCGTTTACGATACGGCTTCCACTTTGGATTTATATCTGAAAGACAGTTCGACTTGGACGGGAAGCATGGAAAAATCGACGACTTACAGCGGGTCTAAAGTCACTTCCGTCTATGTAGAAAGCGGCTCGAAATGGATCGTTGATGGCAATTCCACCTGCGCGAATCTTTATAATGGAGGCCAGGTTGTCGATAAGGATGGCAACCAAGTCAAAGTAGTAGATGCTTCTGGAAATACCTTAAAAGCCGGCACCTCAGCTTATACGATTACTCTTAGCGGTACTTATTTGGCTTCCGCTTCCCTCGATGGGGCGATAGCGACTCCTTCTTACACG
This sequence comes from Bacilli bacterium, assembly GCA_022652945.1. Taxonomy (GTDB): domain Bacteria; phylum Bacillota_I; class Bacilli_A; order RFN20; family CAG-288; genus Scatoplasma. The sequence continues at coordinate 12,959 of JALCRV010000005.1, read as the reverse complement.
GCGATCAGCAAGCCTTCCGCTTTGGCGTAGATCAGTTGGCTTTGCTTTTCTTTAATCAGTTTTGATTTCGGGCGGGAAGATTCTATTTTCCCGCCTTTTAATTTAATGGCTTTAAAAAGAAACGGAGGAAGAAAAAAAGCCTTTTGGGTGTATTTTTCCCTCGGTTTTCAAACCGATAATCAATTAAGACAATCTCAGGAGGCCTTTTTATGAAAAAGTGTGCTCTCTTAGCCTTGATTTGCTTAACTTTTACCCTTTTCAGCTGCGGAGAACCTGTTTCTTCCTTGAGCCAGGTTGATATAGTTTCCTCGTCCGCTTCGTCTTTATCCTCAATAACGGAAGTGTCTTCTAGTGATTCTGTTAGTTCTTCTTCCTCTTCTCAAATCCAACAATCGTCTTCGACTTCCTCTGCTGTTGTTTCTTCTTCCTCTTCTGCTAGCCTAATCTCTTCTTCTCAAGCCCAGCCTTCTTTAGAGGAAATTATCTCTATGAAAGGGCAGACTATTACCCTTAAAGGTCTTGTCCACGGTTTAAGAGAAGATGGATTTTTCCTTTATTTCTCCTCCGGTTACGCTTTTATTAAAAACCCGGTAACGGCAAATGGGCTTCATCGAAGAATCCTAAATGCGGTGAGTACGACTCCTCAGGAAGGTGATTATGTCCAGGTCCAGGGAAACGTTTCTGTTGATAATGGTTACTTGGAAATAGATGTCCCTGTAGCCAGCAACATCACCATTATTACAACTGAAGATCCTTCTTATACCATCCCGCTTCCAAAGACGATGAGCGCGATGGAGTTAGCTAAATACCTGCAGGATACTTATATCGAATGGGCTTCCGGCGGGAGTGGAGATCAAGGAGGGAAGAAGACGGCGATTCCTTTTATCAAGGAAGAAATCAGCTGCACGGAATTAAGAGTCTTCAAGAAAAATGAAAACGGTCTATGCAGCGCTTTAGGCCCCGGATTGGTTTACCATGATTTTTACGCCACCTTTTTAGATAACGGGTACGCTTTAGAAACGGCTCCTTATCAGCTGTCTTTCTATGTGATGGAATTCGGGACGACGACCTGCACTTTGTCTTTGACCGGCGCTAAGAAACTGACCCCGGAGTACACCTATTCGACGATCGATGGTTTAAAAACTAACCCTGTCCAAGGAGCCCATTATAAGATTGAAGGGGAAATCATGGGCGATGCGTATGGGAATTACGTCGTCGATGATGGGACGGGAAGAATCCTTGTCAGCGATCTGCACTTAGCGGGTAACTACGGGGAGGCGGATCAAGAGGTCGGGAAGAAAGTCTCAATCGACGGTGTACTTTGCAAGACTTCTTTTCAACCGCACTATGAGTTTATGTCTTATGCTTTCTCTTCCACTTTGCTTCATACTCCCGAGGTTAGCTTAAATAATATGCTTAGTGGTTTTTCAACTGATGATTATTCTTTAGCTACGAACGGGAGCGCTCCTTATTGGATCGGGCAGCGCTTCACCTGCACGCTTACTTATAAATCGGGCGGGAAGCCGGATGATCCTATTCTCCGTTGCTATTACGAGCATTATTTCTGCGTTATCATCAATTACGATGCGATGAAGTCCGTTTCAGCTTCTTTTACTTTCCAGGGTTATATGGTCTACGGCTATAGCAACACCGTTAGCCTCCTTTACGATGGGCATAGCGAGGCCTGAAGTCCTTTTCTAGGCGAGGCCTTTATGGGCCTCGTTTTTTTTATGCTTTCTTTTCAAGAAAAAAAGCGTTGCCGAAGCAGCGCTTTAGTAGATTAGCTTAGAAGCCTTATTTAGCTTCGCCCAAGGCCTTCTTAGCCTGGTCGACGATCTGGGTGAAAGCCTTCGGATCGGCGATAGCAAGTTCGGAAAGCATCTTGCGGTTAATCTGGATGTTGGCTTTTCTTAAGCCAGCGACGAATTTCGAATAGGAGATATCGTTAAGACGGCAAGCCGCAGAGATTCTGGTAATCCAGAGTTTGCGGAAGTCTCTCTTACGAAGTCTTCTGCCGACTTTAGCGTAGGCCAGAGCTTTGATTCTGGCTTCGTTCATCGTCTTATAAAGACGATGTTTGGAGCCGAAATAACCGCTGGTGAACTTTAAGAGCTTAGCTCTCTTTTCGTGTCTATTTCCACCTTTAACTCTCATAATTGATTATTTCAATCTCCTTATCTAGCAATACATCTTCTCAGACGTCTTCTGTCGGCGCGGGAAAGCTCACCGGCCTTCCTTAAATGCATCTTTCTCTTATGCTCTTTGGACAGGGCTAAGTGGGAAGTGTTAGTGTTCCCATTCTTCATGATCTTGCCCGATCCCGTGACATGGAATCTCTTAGCGACTGCACGTCTGGTCTTCATCTTGTTCTTCGCCATCGCAATTTCCTCCTAGTTCTATTTTTTGTTAGGCGTCATATAGCAGTAGTAGAGTCGTCCTTCTTTAATCGGCTCCGCATCGATCGTTCCGTACGGCTTCAAAAATTCGATGATTTTCTTCAACGCATCATCTGCTGCGTCGGTACGGGAAATCATACGACCTTTAAGAAACACAGTCAGCTTCAGCTTCCAGCCTTTTTCCATCAATTTGATGGCTTGGTTAGCCTTCGTCTCAAGATCGTGCAGGCTGGTCAAAGGAGTGATTTTAATCTCCTTGACCTCATCGGGGCGCGTTTGTTTAGAACGTGCTTCTTTGGCGGCCTTCTGCTTTTCATACATGAACTTTGAAAAATTCATGATCTTGCAGACGGGGGGCTTGATTTGCGGAGCGATGCAGTAAAGATCCAACTGTTTCTCTTCTGCCATCTCCTGAGCTTGCCTTAAGGGCATAACTCCGATCTTCGTACCATTCTCATCGACCAAAAGGACAGGTGAAAAATGGATATTCTCATTGACTAATTCAGTCTTGGCCCTTGGAAGCGGCGGCCTTTTAAACGGGGAATTGATAAGCGGTACCTCCTAATTCAGGTTTGAAATAAAAGCGGGCATCCAGTCAGAATGCCCGCTATAAGTTCATGAAGAATGATATTCCTCAGGCTTTTTACCTAATCGGACGAACCGATTCAGGTGGGAGCAGGCGCTCGGACTTTCCCGGATTTATTTACGTGTTAAATATATGCTTTTATCGATAGGTTGTCAAGCGGATTTACTTTACATAATCCGATGTGGTAGGCGCTTAGGTGAAGAAGAGAGTACCTATTCAGATTCATTAAGGTTTAATTGATGCTCTTTATAAAAAAGACTTCAATTCATTCATCTATTTAAACTGTGCTTAGCGCCTTATTTTTAAAAAAACAAAGCAAGATAAAAACTTATTTTTTATAGATTGGATCGACTTACTTTGTGACAGTCTGGTTAGAATCTTTTGAAGAATTGATTTGTTTTTTTAAATCGTCGGCTTCCTTAGTCAAAAGCAGGCTTTCTTCTTTCGGCGAAGGTCCTTTTTCAAGGTGGTAAAGGTCATAAAGGATAACTCCTAGGACAACGAGATTGATAGCGCTGGCGATCGATACGGAATCTTCACCCATGGAAGAGATGAAATACTTACCGGAAAGGTAGTGATAATAGCTGATACCGCCGGAAACCTGCATCGCTGCGATCATCCAATAACGTTTTCCTTGAAGCAAGGCAAAGACGACTACTAAGGCCTCCAAAGGATAAAAGTAGCGTTCATGCATATATGGCAGGAAGAAAGGAACGATTCCGATTAAAAAGACCGAAATCAGAACCAAATTGGTTTCTGTCAAACTGATTTTCCTTAAATAGACAAGGGCTAGACATAAGCCGATGAAAAGGAGACCAAAAAGGGTGGCTCCCTTTCGGATAGTAGACATCGCCCCGGAAGAAAAATTCATCAAATGCCACATATTGGCGCAGCCTAAGGTGAGATCGGAGAAACGCCCGACTTGGGTTTGGATGGCCATGAACGGCTGACTAAAAGGGGCACCGAAGCACCAGCTGGGTAGGTAAGAGGCTAACCAGCCGACGAAGAAGAAAACGATAGGCCAGAGTTTGAGCTTTCTGTTCAAAATCAGATAGACGATGAAAGGGAAGATAAAAACCGCTTGCATCTTCAAAGCAAATGCGACGCCTAAAAGATAATAAACCAGGCCGTCTTTTTTCTTTAAGGTGAAATATATGATATAAACGAAGGCGCAGAAATAAAAACTGTCGCAGTTTCCCCAGACGGCTGAGTTCGTTAATTCGACCGGTAAGGCTAAGAACAGACAATAAGCAAGGACGGCCTTGGTTTTGTCTTGAGTTAAACGCTTAACTATCAGATAGAAGCCGAAAGCAGACAAAATATCGGTGATAAAGAATATCGTTTTCAGGTAATACATCCAGTTCTGATAGAAGGTGAATCCATTAAGAGTGATCTCTTGTCCATTAGGAAGAAGACAAAGCAGATCGATCATAAACATATAAAAAGGCAAGTAATCGTTATCGACCGTCCAGAATTTTGTGAAGCCGACTTTCTGAATGTTCTTCATCCAACTGAAAACGATGCCTGCTACATCGTTAGTCGGATATAAAACGAAAGCATAACGGATAGCTAACGCTATAAGAGTGACTAAAATGGCGATGATAAGAAGAATGTGCTTATTGAAAAAGGCGAGGACTCGAAGTCCGCAAAGCTGATATTCGCTTTTAAATTTATTAGCTCTCTTTTCCATTGTTCTCGTCTTTCTTATCTTCCGGACGTTTTACATAGTCAATAAGGTGATCCGGTCTTTCGCGGGTGTTGATTAAGATAGTATGTAAATAGATACCTACTAAGCCGATGCAGGCGATAATCAAAGAGAAACCAAGGAAGGCTAAAGAAATAGCCATCCATAAACTAACCTGGGGATAATCAGGCATCACTCGGCATTGGCCAAGGATATAAAGAACAATGAGAGCCAAAGAGGAAACAAAGAAGAAACAAGAAGATATCGCTCCAGCTTTAATCGGGAAATACAGCGGACGAGTGGTGGAAGTGGAAATAATATTAAAAGCGTGTGTAAAAAGCTTATCTAAGGTGTACTTAGATTCACCCGCATCGCGAGCTTGACGGGCGAAATCGATCGAGACAGTCTTTAATCCGACCAGGGGCACCATCGTGACGTAAAAGCGATCCTTTTCAGGCAGGGCGTTAATTGAATCGACCGCTCTTCTAGAAAGGCCGCGGAAACAATTGATGTTCTCAGGGATGATCTTTCTATGCTCGATCTTATTTACAAACTTGTAAAACAGGCCGGCGGTTGCCCGTTTAAAAAACGAATCTTCCTTACGAGAAGCGCGATGGGGATTAACAACTTCATAGCCTTCGGTGAATTTTTCCAAGATTTGGGGAATCAGTTCCACCGGATCCTGCAAATCGGCATCCATAATGATGACATAGTCACCTTTGGCTTGCTCAAATCCGGCTGTTAAGGCAGGGTTCTGCCCGTAGTTTTTTGCTTCATTGACGATAGTGATATCGTTTCGAGCTTGATATAGTTGCTCCATGACCTCTAAGGTCTTGTCTTTGGAACCATCATTGATAAGGACGAATTCCAAATGGTAGTCATTAATTTGGGAGATAATCGGATCGACCGCTTTAAAATAAAGAGGAAGAGCTTCCTCTTCGTTATAGCACGGAATAATTACGCTTACTGTTTTCATGTCTAATTAACTCCTTTATAAACTAATCTATTATATTACGTACTCGACTTGGATAAAATGGCCTTCTTACCTAGGAGCTTTTTAGTTTATCTATAATATGAGGATTTCTATTTAGTAGACTTAGTATTTACTGTTTCCCATCCGCGGGCCAAGTGCGTCTGACTCTGGCAGTCACTCCGCTTGAAGCCGAAGTGAAAAAGTCCTTCTTTTTAGCCCCTGAGCAGATGTTACCGTTGCTATCCAAATACACCGTCTCATTAAACCAAGCGGAGTCTTTCAACTTCGTCAGGTTATTTGAAGCGGAAACTGAGGTCGTTAAGCCATCGCATTTCACATTGATATTGCCGTTCATTGACTTAAAGACAAACTCACCTGCTGTTCTAGAAGCTTCCTCATCAATCTGAGAAGTAACGTAAACCGCTGAGGTATATTTAGCGATTCGATTGATAAAAGCCTGGGAAGGGAAAGTATTGTCTTCAGTTGGCGTATATTCCGAACCGCCGGCGCAACAGCAGACGCAGCAGATATCAGGGGTGATCTTAGAAAGCAAACTCTCGTTAGAAGAAGTCGGAGAACCGTGATGTCCGGCTTTAAACAGATCACAATGAGGCAAAGTCTTTTCTGGACTCGTGCCATCGTAATAAGTCGCCATGGCTCCCTCACCTTCCTTCTCTAAATCACCCGTGAGCAGGAAATGGTGGGCTCCATAATTGAAAAGCGTGCAGACTGAGCAGTTATTCTCATCGCCTGGATAGGAGTAATAATAGGCGTTATAGATGATATCCATCGTAATATTGCTCTCTTCATCCAGAACATATTCTTTTTTCGCTCCGTCGGTCTCATCAAAGCACTGCTTAGCCGTGTAGTGAACGGCTCCTTTGGAAACGGCATAGTCCCGAGCGGCCGTATAATACTGATAGACATTGGAAGTCGTACCAGAGGTCGCAAAATCAATGATGGTTCCGACAGCATATTTATATAGGATCCCATCTTTAGCTGTCCCACCTGACATCCCAGCAATATGGTCTTCGTGGGCGTGGGTGGCGATGACATATTCTAATTTCTTATCAGTGCAGTAAGTATCGATATATTTTTCAAGGGTCTCAACCGAGGCATACTTCGCTCCCGCATCAATCAAAATATCCACATCTCCGGCCTTGATATAAGTACAATCCCCGGCGTTATAGACGCCTAACTCCAAGAAATTAAAGCTGAGATTGTGATAGACCAAAGCTTGGGAAGATAAAGAAGTATCGGAAGTCTGAGAAGAGGATGAGGAAGAAATGGAAGAACTTACAGTTGAATTATTAGATGACGAACCAGTTTCGGAAGATGAAATAACTTCCGAGGAAGTCACTTCGCTGCTGGAGGAACTTAAAGCCGCCATACGTTTCTTCTCGCTGATGTAATAATAAGCACCGTAAGCGGCTCCGGCGATAACAAGGATTATCAATAAAACCAAGAAAAGCTTCCAGTTTTTCTTGGTGACTTTTATTTCGTAAGATCCGGAATTTTTCTTCGATTTTCTTTTTGCCATTTTTTCTTCTCTTTTCTAAGCCTGATTGCTTCTTTTATTATAGTATTCAGCTCGGGTGATTGACGAGATAATATTATAAAACAGTTCCTTTCTTAGGAACTTTAAACTGGGCCTTGTAATTTGGACAATTCAAAAAAGCACTAGACCTTAATTGAGCCTATTATGACTGCCGGTAATATGTTTATCCCTACCAAAACTGTGATATTATGCTAGAAATAGTGACCAGGATTCGGGATGCGCATCATTCGCTGATTGGCCCCTTATTCCAGTCCTGAAAAGACAAAGACGTTTAACACAAATTTAACGATGAAAGTTGTACCTTCGTTACAAGACAATCCAAACAAGGAGGGTGGCTTATGAAAAAAGTTGGCTGGTGGAATTATTTTCTCATTTTTCTTCCTAGTGTCGGCATTGGAATCCTAGCCTTGATCGCCGGACTTTTAAAGCAACCGGTCGACGACTTCATCCTGGCTGCTTTCCTCGGTGGCAGTCTGCTATCGTCTCTTATGGGAATCGGCTTTCTTCCTAAAGTACTCGGCGATTCTCCTAAGGCTTTAAGGATCGTTCTTCCGTTATTGTCTCTCGTTCTTACTGCGGCTTTCATTTACCTTTATGTGGGACCTTTGGGCTACTGGGGAAAACTTCTTGCCAAGATGACCGGCACAGCTTCTTCTAACATCTGGCCTGTGATGGCTTCCGTCAGCCTCGCCTTTGGTCCAGTCCTGACCGGCTTGATCCTGCTTCTTCTCAATTTTGCCTATGCCCGCGACAACGCTTCGGATGTTGTTTTCTTTTATCTGATTCTTTGCTTAAGCTGGCTGGCCGGTGTGTTTCTTTTCTATTTGGCAGTGGTTTTTGCCTTTATTTATTGGGTACGCCATCCTCACCGACCGCAAAAGAGAACTCTTCCAGAGGGGAGCAAACCCGAGGTGGAGCCTGCTCCTTTCCAAGGGCATGACAAGAATTATACCGCCCCTAGCGATTATAGTTACGATTCGGACTCCGATTCGGACTCCGATTCTGACTCCGAAGAGAAGCCGATTCTGACGATTGACGGAAAAGAAGTCGAGGAAATTGGCTTTGGCCGCTACAAGGAGTGTGGTGGCTGCGATGTTTATACCCAAATCGGCTATGGGGACGAAGTCGTTAAGGAAGGCGACGATGGGGAGTCTTCCTAATAAACGGACTCTTGCGGTCTGAGCTTAGTCTAACTCAAATAAAAAGTGCCTTCCTTTTCATGAAAGCACTGCCGTCATATAGCTATAGAGTTCTTTATTAATGTGTCCTTGGTCTGGGGTCTACAATACTTTTCATCTCTTATCCGAGTATTTTTTATTGAAAGGAGTGCCGGGGATGGTCTTAATCGGCATCGAGGAGTGTCTCTCTCCGACCAAATTGATATTCTGCCACCCGCCTTTATTCCAACGGAAGATAAAGATTATCCCGCGTCCGCATTCATCGATAGCCATCGCAATCCAGCAGCCGATGACTCCTAAGGAGCAGACTTCAGCGAATAGATAAGTTCCTCCTACTGCGATTGTCCAGCAGGAAATGATAGCGATAATGACAGGAAAATTGATATCACCGGAAGTCTGTAAAGCCCGGACTAGGACTATATTGATAGCTCTCCCGATTTCCAAGACTACATCGATAGCGAAGACGATAACTCCGATCCTCGCCGCCTCTAAAGGCGAAGAGGAAGAGCCCATGAGGAAACTGATTAAAGGATAGGAGATGGCCAGCAGCAGTAAAGACATCGACTCGGAGACAATAACTGACATAATCGTCGTATCTTTAACCAGTCGATCGGCTTTTTGAAATTCGCCGGCTCCAATTGCTTCACCTTCTTCAACTTGCATGGCTTGGGTAATACCGTTAGCGAAAAGGTAGACGACCATCAGGATATTATTAGCGTAGCCGCGGATATTGCCTTGAAGGACGCCGGAGAGATTGATGATAATCTGAATCACGACCTGGGAAAGGTTATAAGAGAAGTTCTCTCCGGCGGAAGGCAGGCCGATCTTCAGCAACGATTTAAGAAGTTTAGACGGGAAAGGCGTAATCATCTTAAAAGACAAAGAAACTCCGATCTTTTTGTGGTAAATATAGACGATGACGATAAGACCGGCTAAGCGGGAAATCGTCGAAGCGATGGCGACTCCTTTGATACCCATCTTAAAGACGTAGATAAAAAGGGCGTTAAGTCCGATGTTCATTAAGTTCATGACCACGGATACAATCGTGGATGAGACATTTAATTTGTTTGCTCTTAAGAAAGCGGAGAAGGTCGTGATGATAGCTTGGATGGAAATGAAAGCCCCAGTGTAGCGCATATAGATGATGGCATCTTCCATGACCGAGGGATCTACTTTCATCCAGGTATAGATTGTCTCTGCTCCGAAGAAGAGAATAGCGGAGATGATAAAGCCTAGAATCAAGTTAAAATATAAGGATAAAGAGTAAATTTGGTCGGCTTCCTTGGTATTCTTAGCCCCGTGATACTGCGAGATCAAAATAATGGAAGCAGTCGAAAGGACGGAGAAAGAAATCAACAGGACATTGGTGACCGTATTGGCCTGAATGATGGCGTTAACGGCAATCTGGTCGTAGGACATCATGAACTGGTCCATGTTGCCGATCATGATCTGCAGAATTAATTCAAAGAAAATCGGGGCGGCTAAAACGAGGATGGAACGATTTCTTTTGAATATAGAAGCGATGTGAGTCATAACTTGCTAATGAAGGCGTTAAGAAATTAGGACGGCCTTGCAAACTTTAGCTTTTTTGTTTGCGAGAAGAATTTACTTCAAAATTTAAAGGTTATCTTCTGAAAGCGCATTACGGATAACTTTGTAATACTGTAATATACAAAAAATAACCTCATCAGGACCGTTTACAAAGTTTTTGAATATTATTTTTATGCTTTTCTCCCTTTTTTGAAAGAGAGTAAAAGACGGCGGGAGATGTTTTTTGTTATGATAGACCTAGCGTATCTTTTTAGATAGCGGTTTAGTTTGCTTTTCTTAAGGGAGGAAAAGAACATGGAAGAGGGAAATCATATCAGTTGGGATGAATATTTTATGGGGATTGCCTTGTTATCGGCTCTACGCTCCAAAGATCCTTCCTCGAAGGTCGGAGCGGCGATCATCAGGGATAAAAGAGTCCTCTCTTTAGGTTATAACGGCATGCCGCGCGGTTGCGATGATGAGAAGATGCCCTGGGGCAAAACGGATGACAATCCATTAAATACGAAGTATCCTTATGTCGTCCACGCTGAGCTTAATGCGATTCTTAACGCCAATAAGGACATCACCGGATCGACTCTTTATGTCACGATGTTCCCGTGCAACGAATGTGCGAAAGCTATCATTCAGAGCGGAATTAAGGAAATCGTTTATCTTTCCGATAAGCACCATGCGGAAATGGCGGGTCAGGCATCTAATAAAATGCTCGACATGGCCGGTGTGAAAATCCGTCATTACGACGGCAGGTTACCTGAGATTAACTATCCGGAGGACAAGTAAAAATGCCAAGTCAGAAAATCAAATATTATTTAAAAGGGACTTTAGTTATCATTCTTATTTTCGGCTTGATTCTTGTTTCCTGCTACGGGGTAGCGACTAACAGTTCCGAAAATGTCAGAAAGATTTTCTATATCTGTTTCGGTTCCGTGTTAGGTGCGACTATTATCGCTTACTGGATTTACGGTTACGTCAGAGAACTTAAATTAGCGAAGAGAGAAGAAAATAACCAGCAGAATCCTTATCAAAACAACAATAAGAAGAAAAAATAACTAGAGTTTGCTATAGGGGCAAAGAAGGCGGAAGTGGAAAAAAACGAACAGACGGCGGTAGCTTTAGAGCATTTATTCTTCAGCTACGAAAAGGATGCCTTAACCATCGAGGATGTTTCTTTCGAGGTGGCCAAAGGCGAATACATGTGCTTGATCGGCCATAACGGCTCGGGCAAGTCTACTTTAGCACGTCTCATTATCGGCCTTTTAGCTCAGTCTAAAGGTGCAATTAAGATCTTCGGTTCCGAGATGAACGATGATAATGTCCTTGAACTTAGAAAAAAGATGGGCATTATTTTCCAAAATCCGGATAACCAGTTTATCGGATCTACCGTCCGCGATGATATCGCCTTCGGCTTAGAGAATGAATGCGTCCCTAGTTCTCAGATGGAAGGAATGGTCGAAGAATATGCGAAGAAAGTCGGAATGGAAGCTTTCTTAGATAAAGAGCCGACTAACCTTTCTGGTGGGCAGAAGCAGAGAGTTGCGATCGCCGGGGCTTTAGTCAGGCATCCGGAGATTCTGATCATGGACGAAGCTACTTCCATGCTTGATCCAAAAGGCAAAAGAGAGATCATCTCTTTGATCCATAAAGCCAAAGAAGAGAACCCTTCTTTGACGATTATTTCGATTACCCACGATATTGAAGAAGCCTATCAGGCTGATCATGTCGTCGTGCTCTCCGAAGGCAAAAAAGTCCTCGATGGGACTCCTAAAGAAGTCTTTGCTGATGAGCAGGAATTGACCAAGATTAACCTTGACTTGCCTTTCTATAAAAGGCTTTCTTCGGAAATGGAAAAACAGGGCTTGGATTTCGGGGATATCAGTTCCCTTGAAGAGTTGGAGCGGAAGTTATGTCTATAAAGCTCACAGATGTCTCCTATACTTATTCCCCTTCGACCCCGTTCTCGTACGAGGCCTTAAAGAAGGTTAACTTGGAAATCAAGGGCCATGTTTTTTTGGCCTTGATTGGGGAAACAGGCTCGGGAAAATCTACTTTGGTTCAGCATCTGAATGGATTATTGCTGCCGACTGCAGGGACCGTCCAAGTCGATCATTACCTTTTGAAGACGGAAGGCAAGAAACGCATTTATATAGATTTAAATAAAGAGAGCGATAAGAAAGCTTTTAAGAAGAGAAAACAGTTCGACTTAAAAGAACTGAGGAAATACGCTGGGTTGGTCTTCCAGTTCCCGGAATATCAGCTTTTTGAAGAAACTGTGATTAAAGACGTCGCCTTCGGTCCGAAGAACTTTGGGGCGGATGATAAGAAAGCCGAAGAGATGGCTGCTGCCGCATTGAAGTTAGTCGGTCTGGATTCCTCTTATTTTGAGCGTTCGCCTTTTGAACTCTCAGGGGGAGAAAAAAGAAGAGCGGCGATCGCGGGAATTATCGCCCTTGAACCGAAAGTCTTGATCCTTGATGAACCGACGGCGGGTCTAGATCCCCAGGGCGAAAAGGAAATGATGGCCTTGTTCCAAAGAATCTATGAAGCGGGAACCTCTATCATCATCGTTACTCACAATATGGATTTGGTTCTTAAATACGTGCAAACCGCTGCGGTGATGAGCCACGGGGAACTGCTTAAGATTGCAACTCCTTTAAGTCTCTTCCAAGATGAAGATTTTTTAAAGAATACCGCTATCGAACCTCCTTATGTCTTTAAGGTTGCTTTGGAATTGAAGAAAAAAGGTCTTAATCTTGATCTTAATGAAGTTAAGGATATTCCTTCCTTAGTCAGCCAGATTAAAAAAGCGGGGGAAAGCAAATGACAGATTCCATCGCTTTAGGGCGCTATGTCCCGCGTCAGACTTTCCTCCATAGGCTGGACCCGAGAATTAAGATTATCGCTTTAATCGTGGCGATGGTCGGGGTTTTCTTGGATTATGGGACCGCTCGGCAGAATTATCTGATGTACGGTCTTTTCTTCCTCATCCTTTCTCTTTTGATGCTCTCCGGTCATATTTCTTCCCGTTCCATTCTCCGT
>JALCRV010000004.1 GCA_022652945.1 Bacilli bacterium | reverse complement strand
CGCGCGGCCCGGCCGCGATGACGCGGCGGAGACGCCCGTTCCCATCCCGAACACGGAAGCTAAGCGCCGCAGTGCCCGATGTACCCGCAAGGGGAGACAGGGCCGCCGCCGGGGCTCTTTTTTTTTATTAAGAAAATGCAATAGACGCTCCTTTAGTTCTTTTAAACCTTTATAATCTTTTTTGAAGGAGCGAATCTTATGAATACCAGCGTTAATGGAAAAACTAATTTAAGAAATAATTTTCATTTAACAGGCCTTAAGGAAGATATCGATGATTTTTATAGATCATTTAAGATTTGTCTTTGGATTGAGACGGTTCTGAGTCTTATTTTTCTGGCTTTTACGATTCTAAATATGCAGGAGTTTACCAGAGAAGGATTTGTCCTAGTTCTTATTTCTTTCGGGATGATGTTTTTTTATAGTCTAGGTGATCTGTTGTTTTTAAGATTTAAGGATAAAATATCTAATTATTCTTATCTGTCTTTTGTTGAGTTTGTTTCTGCTTTTTCTTATTTAGGAGTCGTTTCTTGTTTTTTAGGACTGGCGATGAAGGAAAATAAGACTCTTGAGTTGGCTTATGGAATGTGGGTGGTTGGTGGGATGATCGTTTTGCTTTCTTTGTTGGAGATGAGTGAATTAGCATCTAAAAAGGACTCTTTTAAGAAATTTAAGAAGGTTATTTTTGGAGGCTTTGTTTTTTGTTTAATCGCTTGTTTGGTTTTCTTGGCGATTTATTTTATTAAATCTATTCAGACTCAAGAGCAGATATATTATTTTGCCTTAAATTGTTACGCTGCATTTTTCCTTCTTTTAGTGATGCCTTGCGTAGCTTTTTATTCCTTTACAAAGATAAGGCTGGAAATGGTTAAGAAGGAAAAAACTGAGATAGAACCTGAAAAGGAAAAGAGAGAAGAAAAGATCTCTTCTCCCACGGGGAGAAGAGATGAGAACGTCTCCGACTGCGAGGAGGATTCTTCCTCGCATTACGCCTAGGGTTTTAAGTCTCTTAAACTAAGTAAAATATTGGTTTTTAAGTCTGATATATTGCGTTTTTGCTGCCTTTTAGTTGCCCTTAGGCCTCTAACTTGAATTGAAGACACTCTAAAGCCTATAATTAGCATGATATCTAAGGATTTGATATACTCTTTTTTTATCGCTCCAAGGAGGAACCCTGATGGATTTAGAGAAGAAGAACGCTTACGGACATATTAATATCAGCCTCGATGCGATCGCTTCGGTCGCGGGGGATGCTGTTACTAATGTTTTCGGCGTGGTTGGCTTAGGCACCAAAAAATCCATTTCGGATGATATTAATGTGTTCCTTAATTTGGAGAGATATAAAGATGGCGTAGCTGTGAAGAAGGGGAAGGGCAGTTCTTATTCGGTGAGCCTTTATGTGATTTTGGCTTACGGAGCAAAGATCACCGAGGTGATCGGGGAAATCCAACGTCAGGTCACCTATTTCCTTCAGAAGGCTTTCGATATCAAAATCTCCGCGGTTGATGTCTATGTCCAAGGCATTAAGCGTATTTAATTTACACGAGAAAGACTGGTAAAGAACAATGAATAAAATAGATGGCATAATCTTCAAACAGATGATTATCTCAGGCTCTAATAACCTGTTTAATTCCTATCCGGAAGTTGACTCTCTTAACGTTTTCCCGGTGCCTGATGGCGATACGGGGACGAATATGAATTTGACGATGTCCTCGGGTCTTAAAGAAGTAGCGAATCGCAACGATAAATCAATCTCGGCGATCGCTAAGGCTTTCTCCCGTGGCTTATTGATGGGCGCCAGAGGGAATTCCGGCGTTATTCTTTCTCAGATTTTCCGTGGGTTTTCCCAGGGTCTTGAAGGGAAGGAAGAAGTTGATGCCATCGAGCTTTCCGAAGCTTTCAATATGGGTAAGGATGTCGCTTATAAAGCGGTTATGCATCCGGTTGAAGGCACGATTCTGACCGTTGTCAGAGAATCGGCAGCCGCCTTATCTGCGGAAGCGAAAGACGGGATGCCGATCGATAAAGCGATTGAAATCTTTTATGCGGAAGCGCAGGCTTCCTTAGTAAGGACTCCGGATCTGCTGCCGGTTTTGAAAGAAGTCGGAGTTGTCGATTCCGGCGGCGCTGGTTTCTGCAAGATTATCCAGGGCTTCTTATTAGCCTTGAAGAATAAGATTGTCCAGAAAAATATGGCGGATGTCGTCGAGGTCAACGAGCCCGCGATGGATGGGATGAAGAGCGGCGGGAATGTCCAGTCGAAACTGGAGCATCAGGAGTTCGGTTATTGCACCGAATTTATCTTGAAGATTCCCAAGGCTGGCAATGAAGAACAAGTCGGCAAGAGACCTTTTAATGAACTGCGTTTTAAGTCTGTCCTTAACGCTCACGGCAATTCGATCGTCGAAGTGAAGGATGATGATCTGATCAAGGTCCATATCCATACTAAATTCCCGGGCAATATCCTTTCTTTTGCTCAGCAGTACGGTGAATTTATGAAGATCAAGGTCGAGAATATGACCGAGCAGCATACCGAGCTTCTGAACGAAGACAATAAAGAAGAAAAGAAAGAAGCTGTTGAAGCGGAAACTAAGCCGCTCGAGGAAGAAAAACCTGTTGAGGAAACTAAGCCTAACCAGGAACGTAAGAAGTACGCTTTGATCGCTTGCTGCTCAGGTAAGGGTGTAGAGGATATCTTCCGCTCCCAGCGTATCGATCAGATCGTCTCCGGCGGTCAGACGATGAATCCTTCCACCGAGGATTTCGTGAAGGCTATCAAAGCCTGCAACGCGGATAATGTCTTTATCTTCCCGAATAACGGGAATATCATCATGGCGGCTTCTCAGGCGGCGGATGTCACCACCGGCTGCAGAGTCTGTGTCATCCCGTCGAAGACGATTCCTCAAGGTATCGTCGCTTCGATGATGTTTAATCCGGAAGTGGAGTTTGAAGATAATAAATCCGATATGGAAGGCGCCTTGGATTCGGTGAAGACCGGGCAGGTCACCTTCGCCATCCGCGATTCCTCCGTCGATGGAGTCGAGGTTAAAAAAGGCGAATATATGGGCATTCTGGAGAAGAAAATTGTCGTCTCCTTGCCCGATAAGATCACCGCGGCTCAGAAGTTATTGAAGAACATGGTCGATGAGATGAGCTCGATTATCACCGTGATTGTCGGAGCGGATGTCACCGAAGATGAAAAGCAGGCTTTCACTGATTTCATCTCCGCCAAGTACGGAGCTGATATCGATATCGATATCAAGGATGGCGGGCAACCTGTTTATTCCTTCATTATCGGAGTCGAGTAAAGAATAGTCAGTTTCTCTTTAACCGCTTCCTTTTCTTCGGAGGCGGTTTTTTCATATAATTTAAGAGTTATAATTTACTTAAGATGAGAACTTCGGAAATTTACGAAAAGCTGAAAGCGGTCAAGGAGGAAGATATCCTTCTGCACTTTCCTAAGCGTTACGATGACCTCTCCTTGACCAATTTATCTTTGCCTTTCCAGGATAAAGAAAAAGTCGTGATTGTCGGGCGTCCTTTGAAGATGACTTCGATTCAAGGAGGGAAGATTATCCGCTTGACGATTCTTTCGAAAGACGAAAGGCAAATTAGCGGGGTTTTCTTCGGTCAGCCTTTTTACTCTCATATCTTAAAATCTTTAAATACTTACTTCTTTTTCGGAGTCTATAAAGAAAGGCAGAAGGCGGTGATGCTGTCTTCCGCTTTGTCGATTACTTCACCTCTGGTTCAGAACCGTTATAAGCCTTATTACGCTTTGCCCCATGAGATTTCCCAGACGAATTTTTATAATCTAGTCTTGGATATTTTAGAGAACAGGAATGATTATATCCAGGAGATACTGCCTTTAAGACTGAGGGAAAAATATCAGTTAGAAGACCGGTTAGATGCTTTTGTGGATGTCCATGTCCCTTCTTCGGAAGAGAATATCAAAAGAGGCTTAAGGGTCTTTAAATATGAGGAGGCTTTGTTTTACTGCTTGAATTCCGCTTATCAAAAGATCCAGCTCTCCAAGGTCAAAAAGGAAGGCCTGACTCCGATCGATAAGATTAAGATTAATCAGTTTATCCTTTCTTTGCCTTATAAGCTTACTTCCGATCAAGTCCAGGCGGTCAGGGAAATCATTTTAGATATGGATAAGGAAGAAGTGATGTCCCGCTTATTGGAAGGGGATGTCGGGACGGGGAAGACAATCGTGGCTTTTATCGCCTTGTACGCTAATTATCTCCGCGGTGGCCAAGGGGTTATTATGGCCCCGACTTTAACTCTGGCGGAGCAGCATTTTATCAGGGCGAAAGAGATCTTTAAAAATTACCCCCTGAGGATCGTCTTATTAGATAATTCCTTAAAGCCTAAAGAAATCAAAGAAACGGAAGAGATGATCAAGGATGGGGAAGCGGACATTATTATCTCAACTCATTTCGCCTTTTCGGAAGGCGTGAAGTATTTTAATCTCTCTTTAGCGATCACCGATGAACAGCATAAGTTCGGGGTAGCTCAAAGAGAAGAGTTGGTCTCGAAAGGTCACGGAGTCGACTCTTTAATGATGTCCGCCACTCCGATTCCTCGGACTCTTTCGATGATTATCAATTCCGATCTGGCGGTTTCTATTTTGAAGCAGTTTCCTTTTAAGAAACGCAGCGTTAAGACGGAGATTGTCTCCAGCAGCGATCCTTTGATCGATAAAGCGATTAAGCGAGCTCTACAGATCCATAAGCAGGTCTTTATCGTCGCTCCGAAGATTGAAAAATCCGAAGGTTCTTCCCGCCTGTCTTCCCAGGCTGTTTACGAAGAGACAAAGAAGGCTTATGGGGAGGAGAATGTCGCTTTATTGACCGGAAGGGTCAAGAAAGCCGATCAGCAGAGGATCTACGATGATTTCGCTTCCGGGAGGAAACTGATCCTGGTAGCTACTTCTTTAATCGAAGTCGGGGTCGATGTTAAGAATGCGGTGCTGATGATTATCTATGAAGCTAATTATTTCGGCTTGGCTTCTTTGCATCAGTTAAGAGGCAGAATCGGCAGGAGCGGAGAAGGGGCGATGGCTTTGCTGGTCTACGATGGGGAAGATGAAGAAGCGACCTTGAAGCTTAATTATCTTTCTAATCACGATGACGGAGAAGAGATTGCTTTATTTGATTTAGAACACCGCGGCGGGGGAGATTTATCTTCCCAAAGACAATCAGGGGATTCCTTATTGCAGGTCGCTAATTTTGTCTCGGATTATAAGGTCTTTGAATGCGCTAAAAAAGATGCGGAGGAAATTCTTTCCGATCTTGCTAACAAAGATAATTCGGCCTTGCTTTCTTTGGCTTTGCAGAAGGAAAAAGAAGAAAAAGAAGACTGAGGAAAACCGGCGATTTATCGTTTTACTTTCTTCTCGGGCTTCTAAAGCCCTTTTTTAGTCCTTTTCAAACGCTTTCTTGTGTTATACTAATGAAAGCGGGGAGCGCTAGCTTCCTGTAATTATTTATGGAGGAAACATGGCAGTAAAGAAGTACGTCTATCTGTTCAAAGATGCCTACGGACTAGGCAAAGAGCTCCTCGGCGGCAAAGGAGCCGGCTTGGTCGAGATGACCCACATCGGAGTACCTATCCCTGAGGGCTTCACGATCACTACAGAAGCTTGCACGCTCTACTACGATTCCGGCAAGAAGATCCCTGATTTCTTAGTCAAGGATATCTTCGCCCACGTGAAGATGGTCGAAAAACAGACCGGTAAGAAATTCGGTGGCGATAAGAAGCCTCTTCTCGTCTCCGTCCGTTCCGGCGCTCGTGTCTCCATGCCTGGCATGATGGACACCATCCTTAACTTAGGCCTTAACGACCAGACGGTCGTCGCCTTAGCTAAAGATACCGGCAATGAAAGATTCGCTTACGATTCCTATCGTCGTTTCATCCTGATGTTCACCAACATCGCTAAAGGCCATCCGCGTACTGAGATGGATAAGATGCTCGATGATATCAAGGTCAAGAACGGCTATAAGCTTGATACGGAAGTCACCACTGAACAACTTAAAGAGCTCGTTCTGAAATATAAGGCTTATTACAAGGATGTCTTCAAGGAAGATTTCCCGACCGATCCTTATGTTCAGCTGATCGAAGCTGTCGGCGCGGTGTTCCGTTCTTGGGATAACCCGAGAGCTAATGTCTATCGTCAGATGAACGGCATCCCTTATGAGTGGGGCACTGCGGTTAACGTCCAGTCGATGGCGTTTGGCAATATGGGCGAAGATTCCGGCACTGGTGTCGCTTTCTCCAGAAACCCTTCTACGGGCGAGAAGAAAGTCTACGCTGAGTTCTTGCCGAACGCTCAGGGCGAAGATGTTGTCGCTGGTATTCGCACTCCTTTGAAGATCGATGATTTCAAGAGACTGCAGCCGGTGGCTTATGCCCAGTTCGAAAAGACTATCAAATTGATGGAAAAGCACTACAAGGATATGCAGGATATGGAGTTCACCGTCGAAAAGGGCAAACTCTACTTCCTCCAGACCCGCAACGGCAAGAGAACTGCTCGTGCGGCCTTGAAGATTGCTTGCGATTTAGTCGATGAGGGCTTGATCGATGAAAAGGAAGCTTGCTTACGTATTGAACCTAAGCAGCTTAACGATCTCCTCCATCCGACTTTCGATCCGGCTGATTTGAAGAAACATACTCCGGTTGCGATCGGCCTTCCGGCTTCCCCGGGCGCTGGCACTGGTCACTTGGTCTTCACCGCTGAAGAAGCGAAGGCTGAGAAAGATGCGGGAAGAAAGGTTGTCTTAGCTCGTGCGGAAACCAGCCCTGAGGATATCATCGGCATGGTGAACGCGGAAGCTATCATCACCGCCCGTGGCGGTATGACTTCTCACGCGGCTGTCGTCGCCCGTTCGATGGGCAAATGCTGCGCTGCTGGTTGCGGAGATGCTGTGATCGATGAAGAGAAGAAGACCATGACCATCAAGGGCAAGGTCTACACTGAAAAAGATATCGTTTCCGTCGATGGCAATACCGGTTCGATCTACGAAGGCGCGATCAACATGGTCGAGGCTGGGACTTCCGGTGATTTCGGCCGTCTGATGGGCTGGGCTGATAAGTACCGCCGCCTCAAGGTCAGAGTCAACGCTAATACTCCGACCGATGCGGAAGTCGGCGCTAAATACGGCGCTGAAGGTATCGGTCTGTGCCGTACTGAACGTATGTTCTTCGGCACCGATCGTATTCTCCATATGAGAGCGATGATTCTTTCGGATAACACCGAGCAGAGAGTCGCGGCTCTGGAGAAATTAAGACCTTATCAGGTCGACGATTTCTATCATATGTATATGACTAACCCGGGCAAGCTGGTTTGCATCAGATTGCTCGATCCACCGCTTCATGAATTCTTACCGGATCTTGGCGATGAAGAAAATATCGCTAACATCTCCAAGGATTTGAATATCCCGGTTGAGAAGGTCAAGGAGAGAATCGGCCAGCTTAAGCAGGCTAACCCGATGATGGGCTTCCGTGGCTGCCGTCTCTGCGTCGCTTATCCGGAGATCTATCGTATGCAGGCTACCGCTATCGTTCAGGCGGCCATCAAGGCTCAGAAAGACTTGAAGAAGCCTGTTGAGATGGAAATCATGATTCCGCTCACTGAAGAGCTCAGAGAGTTCCACTATGTGAAGGGAATCGTCGTCGAAGCGGTCGAAGGCGAGATGAAAGCCGCCGGTGTCAAGATGAAGTATCATGTTGGCACGATGATCGAGGTTCCGAGAGGCGCCTTGATGGCTGGTGAAATCGCTAAAGAAGCTGAATTCTTCTCTTACGGCACTAACGATCTTACTCAGTTGACCATGGGCTTCTCCCGTGATGATGCTGGGCAGTTCCTTAACTACTACTATGAGAAGAAGATCTACGAATTCGATCCGTTCCAGACTGTCGATGTCAAAGGCGTCGGCGAACTGGTCAAGATTGCCCTTGAGCGTGGCCGTGCTACCCGCAAGGATCTCTTGGTCGGTGTCTGCGGCGAGACCGGTGGCGATCCTGCTTCCATCGATTTCTACAATCGCGCTGGCTTGGATTATGTCTCTTGCTCTCCGTTCCGTGTTCCGGTCGCTCGTTTAGCGGCTGCTCAGTCGGAAATCAGAGTTGAGAGAGAAAAGAAAGCTGCGAAGAAACCGGTCGCGAAGAAAGCTGCTAAGAAGTAGTTTTCTCCTACTTAGTTGAATAGAGGCCTCGGGTGACCGAGGCCTTTTATTTATGCTGTTTTTGATAAGGAAGATATAAAAATGAAATTTTATCCCGTTGGCGTATGTTAAAATCAAAGTAAGAAATAAATTGGAGGCCTTATGGGAATAAAGGATTTAAGAGTAAATAGGGAAGAAGGGATCGTTTATCCACGCTTAGAGAATCTGGTCTTTTCTTTTCTAAGTGATACGGGAGAAAAGACGTACCGCTTCTGCCTTTATGATGAGAATAAAAAGAAACTGTTCGAGCAGAAGGTCAGCTTAGAAGAAGCCAGCTTATTCCGCCTAGCTTACCAGTTTGAAAAGGGCAAGGGTTATTACTGGCAGATCGAAGGTAAAAAGGATAAATCGGACTTCGGTTATTTTGAGACGGAGATCGATTTCGACCCTGAATTGATTACCGTTCCTTTGGATATCACTCATCCGGTTATCAAAAAGGATTTTAAGTCTGTTAAGAAGATTAAGAAGGCGCGTTTATATATCGCTGGGCTGGGTCTTTATGTCGCTTTCCTTAACGGGAATAAGGTCGGGGATTTATATCTGACTCCGGGCTTTAACGATTATACAAATTACGTTCGTTACCAGACTTACGATGTGACGGATTCGATTCATGATAAGAACGAATTAAAGGTTTATTTCGGCGATGGCTGGTATAAAGGGAGAATCGGCTTCTCAGGAGAAAAAGGCGAGACCTGGGGAAATGATTATATTCTCGGAGCGATTTTGAAACTGACTTATGAGGATGGAACTGAAGAAGAAATCTCGACTGATGAATCCTTCGAATACGCGAGATCTAAGAATTTATTCTCGAATATCTACGATGGACAGAAGATGGATTTAAACATCGAAGAGAAGGATTTTAAGCCTTGCTTGAAGTCGGATAAAGTCTTTGAGTTTGTTTCTCAGGATGAGTCCTTTATTAAGAAAATCGGGGAGTTAAAAGGCAAGCTTATCGTCTCGAAGAAAGGTGAACAGATTATCGATTTCGGCCAGAACGCCGCGGGGTATGTTTCCTTTAAATTACACGCTCCGAAAGGGACAAAAGTTGTCTTATCCTACGGAGAAGTCCTCCAAGGGGGCTGCTTCTATAACGCTAACTTAAGAACCGCTAAGTCTGAGCTAGAAGTCATCAGCGATGGAAAAGAACAGCAAATCGATGAGTATTTTACTTATCACGGCGGTCGTTATGTGAAGGTGGAAGGCTTAGAAAAAGTCGATCCAGCTGATTTTACCTGGATTGTCCTTTCGTCCTTTACTGAGCCGGAAGCGGAGTTCCACTGCGCTAATAAAGAAATCGAAAAGGTCGTGACTAATACCTTATGGGGACAGAGGGGCAACTTTATCGATATTCCGACCGATTGCCCGCAGCGCGATGAAAGAATGGGTTGGACAGCGGATACTCAGGTGTTTTCAAGAACCGCGATGATGAATGGAGAATGCTACGGATTCTATAAGAAATTCATCGATGATCTTTCTTATGATCAGAAAGCTTACTGCCAAGGTGATATCCCGCCTTATTCTCCTTATTTGAAGAAATCCGGCCAGATGGGCGGAGCGGTCTGGGCTGATGTTATCACCATCCTGCCGATGAATCTTTATAAGGCTTACGGCGATAAAGTCCTGCTGAAGAAACATGCTGAGTCGATGAAGCTTTACTGCGCTGTTTTGATTGAGCATGATAAAAAGACCTTTAATCGCCATCTGATCTTAGATGGCTTTACTTTCGGGGATTGGTTAGCTCTCGATGGCGTGGATGAACAAGCAGTTAAAGGCGGAACTGATGATAATTACATTCAGTCGATGTATTTCTTCTACTCTTTAAGTTTAACCGCAGAGGCTTTGAAGATTGTCGGAGAGAAGGAAGAAGCGGAATATTTCGCCTCGTATGCTAAGAAGGTCAGAAAAGCTATCTTAGAGGAATTCTTCTCAGTCACCGGGAGGCTTTGTATCGATACTCAGACCGGCTACATCCTTTCTTTGTTCTTAGGTGTTTACCTTGATAAGGAGAAGATCATTTCCGGCTTAAAAGCTCGTTTAACCAGGGATAATAATTCTTTAAAGACCGGTTTTACCGGGACGCCTTTATTGCTGCCGGTCCTCTTTGATAACGGATTTGACTCCATCGCTTACTCTATCCTTTTGAACACCGGTTATCCGGGGTGGATCTATCAGGTCAGATTAGGAGCGACGACCGTCTGGGAAAGATGGAATTCTATCTTACCGGATGGCTCGATTTCCGGGACCGGGATGAACTCGTTAAACCATTACGCGAACGGGAGCGTGGTAGAAGCTATCTACACCAGAGTCGTCGGGCTTAAACCCGCTGCTCCGGCTTGGCATAAAGCCATTATCGAACCGCATCTTAGCCGCAATATGCTTTCCGCTTCCTTAAAGTTCAACTCTCCGAGCGGTCTATATTTTGTAAGTTATGAAATCGATCAGACTAATACGATTCATTTCGTAATTGATATTCCGTTTGGAGGAGAAGCGGAAGCCAAGTTGCCGGAGAAAGAAAAGCAGATTTTAAAGGCGGGGCATTATGTCTTTAATTACCAGCTGAAAAAAGATTATGTCCATCGTCTGTCCTGCGATTCGACCTTTGCGGTCTTGGCCGCGGATCCATTCGCGATGCGGGTTTTGCAGAAGTTCCCGTTCTTAATGCAGATTATCAATAATCCGATGGCGAAGAATTTTACGCCTAATCAGGTGGCGGCTTATAATAACCCGATTCTGCATTTCGATCAGAATGATGCAGATAGACTCGCAGAAGAACTTAAGAAGATATAAAAAAAGATCCCGCTGAGGTTAAGACCTCAACGGGATTTTTGAATTACCATTTATTGCTGACTTTTTCAGCGAAGCCCATCAAATCTTTGAATTCGATGGTCTGGCCTTCCACGCGGAACTTACCGCTGAAAAGACCGAAGACTTGATGTTGATTGGAGCCGATGATCAAAAGCTCGGTATCGGCGTGGCGATCCAGAAGCGGATGGAAGGTCATATAGATAGACCCGTCTTTAGAGGTGAAGGTCCAGTCTTTCATAAAATCATCTTTGCCCTTGGAATCGACGGGGATATTGAAGGATACATCGTTTAATTTATATCCTTTCCCGTCGTAGAAGAACATATTTTCGGAGGCGGCGGAAGTATCTCCGAATCCGTATCCGAGGTTCCATCCGATCAGGTGATCGTTGTATTTGGCGGATAAAGAAGACCAACGCCAGGTATTCTTATAGGTCCAGACTCCCCGTCCCCAATCCAAGACGCCTTGAGTGCCATCGAGGCTGAATTCTTTATCCCCTAAGCGGAAGAAGCCTTCCGCGGAGAGGTTATTGATTTTCTGATTATAGTAAAAGTGATGCTTTTTTCTGAAGGGAGTAGCGATAACCATCGTATCCTTATTGTTTTCACTGACGAGGATATCACAACTGAAATCTTCTTGACCCCGGAATTCCTTCATTAAGCAGATCAGATGTCTTTTCTCACCGAGATTTAAAAACTTCATGGAGAATTTCTTGCCGATATAGACTAAATCTCCTTCTTTTGAAGTTGAAGGGAGATTAAGTTTTCCTTTGGACATGAAGCCCATCATCGATTTGGTTGTTTCAGTCTTGTTCTTAAAATCAAGGAAGGAAATGGAGGCTAAAGACATATAGGAATTATCGTCGATTGTCAGAGCGATTCCGTATTCGGCATTACCGAAATAATAATAGTCCCATTCTTTTATTCTTAGTTTGCATCCTTTGATGGCTTTTCTGTCGTATTTTTTAACTAATTGGAAGGCATAACCGGCTTCGGTGAGTTCTCCGAATCCATCCAGCAGCGGGCCGGGAGAGAGTAGGTGTTGCATAATATTTGCCTCCATTATCAGCTAGATTTCTATTTAATTTATTCTTATTCTACCTTAATAAAGAATTTATGACAAATTTAGTGCTTTTTGATGCGGTTTTCCGGATAGAAAACCTGGGAGAGCATCAAAGAGATTAGCCTTGTATTTAAAAGTGTAAAGTTGTATTCTTATCTCGGCTCTATTTTTAGAGTCTGGGCGTTCCGCCGGGCAAGACACATCCGTGAACGTCGAGTAAAGTACAATCTAAAAAGGGAGGAAAATGAGCATGAACAAGAATTTGGCTAGAGAGATAGCGGCCAGTCAGCTCAGAAATGATCTTCCTGACTTCGTAACTGGTGATACTATCGTTGTCTCTGTGCGTATCATCGAAGGCGGAAAATCGCGTATTCAGAACTTCGAAGGAGTTGTGATCGCGATCCGTGGCAGTGGCATTTCGAAGACCTTCGTCGTCAGAAAGGTTTCTGATGGCGTCGGCGTCGAGAGAAACTTCCCGTACAATTCTCCGCTGGTTGCAGCCGTCAAAGTCCTTAAACACGGCAAAGTCAGACACAAGAAGATCTATTATCTGCGCAACAGAGCCGGCAAAGCTGCTCGTCTTACCCAGACTTTCGGTGACAAGAACAAAGTCGCTGGAACTCCGGTTGAGCAAGTTGCTGCAGCTCCTAAAGCTGAGCCCGCGTCCAAGCCGGTTGAAGAAAAACCTGCTGAACCCGCTGCGAAGTAGTTAGGTTATCTTAAAGACCCGCTTTCAAAGGCGGGTTTTTTTATTGCTTCGCTTTGCGATATAATTAATTGAGTTTCAGAGGGTTTACAAATGAAAAAGTCGGTATTCCTGGCCATCCTTTGTTACATACTTACAGCGGTAGCTGTGGTTTTTTCCATATTTGTTATTTGGTACACCTCAAAGATTCATTTTTTGCTCTCGATTTTTGTGACGGTTATCTGCATCCTTTTAGTCGGAGCGGTTATCTGGTATGCGGTGAAGTTCTCTGTCCAGATCAGAAATCAAAGAAACAGCGAAGATAAGTATGAAGAACTCAGTTGTCTCTCCCACCTTTCCGTTCCTTTCGATAAAGCATATCTAGCGAAAGTCCTGTCGAAAGATAATTATAAATGCGTGGTCGGGAAGGAAAGGACCTACGCTTACGAAGGTTATATCAAACTGAATGAAGCTTCCTCTTTGATGAATATCCTTCTCATCCGGACCGATAAAATCTCCGATCGGATTTTTTTCAACAATGCGGTCGATCAGATTCTTCTTGTTCACGATATCCCCGCGGGTTCTTTTAAAGTCTTGATTATCGTGGTCGTTCCAAAAGCTGATAAGGAGACGAAGCTTCTTTATCAACTGAACAATGTCTATAACATTACCAAGAAGAAGTATTTTGCTCTTTACGAAGAAAAGAACCACCTTATCACTTTAGGTGGCGATAAGGAACTTACTTCCTCGGATTTCGTCCTGGGAATGACGATGGAATTAGATAAACTGCTGCAGATCAGGGAGAATAACGATGGCGGAGCAAATTAAAAATCTGTCCTGGTTCCCAGGACATATGAAAAAGGCGGCTAATGAGTTGGCCAGCACTTTATCCAGGGTCGATTTAGTCATCGAAGTCGGAGATGCCCGCGCTCCGTATTCTTCTTTGAATTCTTACCTTGATAAGATGATCCAAGGCAAGAAGAAAATCATCGTGTATTCTAAAAAGGATCTTGCGGATCCCCAAAAGACCAAGTTAGCGGTGGAGGCTTTTAAAGAAGAAGGCATCCCCGCCTTTGTCTTAGATTTTAAGAACCGTGAGGATATCTCTAATCTGCTGCATTTTTTAGGTGGGATTAAGTCCACCAAAGCTTTAAAATACGAGCGTTATGGCTTAGCTACTCCTCCTTTACGGGCGATGGTTATCGGAATACCCAACGTCGGTAAATCGACATTGATCAATTCTTTAGTCGGAAAGAAAAAAGCTTCGGTAGCTAATAAGCCGGGAGAGACGAAAGTCCAGACTTTAATTAAAGTATCCGAAAAGCTTGAACTTTATGATACCCCGGGAATCCTGCAACCAAATTACGATGATAAGAACGCTTTAAGGCGTTTGGCGTGGCTGGGTTCTTTAAATGACCAAGCCATTCCTATCCAAGATATCATGCTGTCTTTGACTGACTTCCTTTTAAAGAATTATAAGGAGAGCCTTTATAGCTACTACAAGATTCCTTCCGATAAAGAGTTAAATAAGGAAACCTTCTTGTACGCCGTGGCCGAAGAAAGAAAATACCTTCTTTCCGGCGGTGATTTCGATCTAAACCGCGCTGGAGAAGCCTTCTTAAAAGAATTCCGCGCTGGGCAGATCGTGAAATGCGTGGTGGATGATGTCAAAGCTTAAAGAGTTCGATGATTGGTATCGTTCTGATCCGACTGATTTGATCGCTGGCTTTGATGAAGCCGGGCGTGGGCCTTTATGTGGGCCGGTGACTGCGGGCGGGGTGGTCCTGCCTTGGGATTTTGATGACCCGAGAATCAATGACTCTAAAAAACTGACAGATAAGGAACGAAGAGAGCTTTTTGAAGTAATTAAATCTAAAGCTCTTTATTACCATGTCTCAATTATTTCTCCTCAGACGATCGATCAAATCAATATTCTGGAATCCTCAAGGTTAGGCATGCAGCAGGCGTTAGATGCTATGCTTGCGAAAGGAGCTAAGATTTCTTACGTACTGACTGATTTTGTCCAACTTGATTCCCATGGGATTCTGCAGGCTGATTTAAAGCATGGCGATGCCCAGTCCATCTCGATTGCGGCTGCTTCGATCCTGGCTAAGGTTACCAGGGACGATATCATGGAAGAACTGGATAAGAAATATCCGCAGTACGATTTAAAAGACCATAAAGGTTACCCGACTAAGAAGCATCTCGAGTTAATTGAAAAATATGGAATCGTCAAAGATATTTACCGCCTGACTTACGCTCCGGTTGCTAAAGTCTTACAAAAGAAATCCTAAAAGAAGTCCTTTTTTAGGCGATAGCCTATGAAAGGACTTTTTATTATGATATCCATGCGCCAAGTGTTGATCTATTTAAGCTTGAAGTATAAAGGCGATTGGCGGCGGATCAGGGATGCGATTGCTAATAAAGAAAGGGTAATCGATGGGGAAGCGTTGCCTTTATTGGCTAGCCTGAAAGAGAATACGATCACTCTTCTTGATGATGATTATCCTTTAAATCTTAAGCAGGCTTTTCGTCCGCCCTTTGTCCTTTATTACCGCGGGAATAAAAAGCTTCTTTCCGAAAGACATAAACTCGGTGTTATCGGTTCGAGGGAGAGCAGTGAATACGCGGGGAAAGCCATCGAGGAGATCCTAAGTACGATTTCAGAGAAGGAACCTGATGTCGTGGTTATTTCCGGAATGGCGAAAGGCTGTGACTTTTTAGCTGAGCAAAGCGCCTTACGACATAAACTTCGGACGGTTTCAGTCTTGGGAAACGGTTTGGATATCTGTTATCCTTCTACCTCAAAAGAAGTCTATGAGGCGGACAAAGAAAACAATCTCTTGATCAGCGAGTATCCATGTGGAGTAGAACCGGCCAGCGAGCATTTCCCGGAGAGAAATCGCTTGATTGCTTCTCTTATTGACTCGCTTTTAATCGGGGAAGGCGAAGAACGCTCCGGGACCGCCATCACCGTTCGTTTTGCTCTTGATGAAGGCAAGGATATTTTATGCTTCCCAACCGGGATTTTCAGCCACAAAAACCTTTGTAACCTCCTGATCAGGGATGGGGCCTATCTATGTCTGAACGGGGAAGACGTCCTCCAGTCCCTCCACAAGGTCTAAAAATCTTTCTAGACATAATTGCCTACAAATCGGCATTTTTTCGGCTTCAAATGAAAAAAGTCTCAAAAACTGCCACTTGACAAAGCAACCTCATTTCCGCATAATCGGTTAGAAATCTCTAGGGGGAGGAAAAACCCGGATGAAATTAGTTATCGTAGAATCACCAAATAAAACCAAGACAATCAGCCAGTTTTTAGGGCCGGAATATAAAGTCATGGCTTCGGTCGGACACGTCAGAGACTTAGCTACCAGCGGCAAAGGCGGCTTAGGTGTCGATGTGGAGCACGGTTTTAAGCCTACTTATGTTGTTATGCCTAATAAGTCGAAAGTCGTCGCTGAACTTAAAGCGGCTTGTAAGAAAGCTGAAGATGTCTATATCGCAACCGATCCTGATAGAGAAGGGGAAGCAATCGCTTGGCATTTGGCTTGCGTTTTAGATTTGGATGTCCCGACTGTTAAAAGACTATCCTTTAACGCAATTACGAAAAGAGCAGTTCTCGCGGCGATGGAAAATCCGTCCCATATCGATATGGACTTGGTCGCTTCACAGGAGACCAGAAGAATCCTCGACCGTATTATCGGCTTTGATCTTTCTGACTTAATGAAGAAAAAGATCCGTACTAAATCCGCTGGCCGTGTTCAGTCGGTCACTTTAAGGATGATCGTTGAACGTCAAAAGGAAATCGACAGCTTCGTTCCAAAAAAGTACTGGGATGTTTCCGGTCTTTTCGGTGAAGATAAGACTGAAGCGGATCTTTATTCCAAAGATGGACAGCTCTTTAAACCTTACTCGATCGATTCGGAAGAGAAATATAAGAAAATCCTTTCCGAACTTCCGAAGACTTTTAAAGTCCTGCCGCTTTCTTATACGACCCGTGTCACTCAACCTCGTCCGCCTTTCACTACTTCCACTTTGGAGCAGGAAGCCTTCTCGCAGTTTAAATACTCCGCGAAGCTTACCTCTTCTATCGCTCAGAGGTTATTTGAAGGTATCGAAGTCGAAAAAGGGCATTTCCAGGCTTTGATTACTTATATCAGAACCGATTCTACCCGTTTAGCTCCGGAATTTGTCGATGTAGCTGGGCAGTATATCGCTTCGCATTTTGGCGCTGGATCTTATCAAGGCTTAGGCGGAGATAAAAAAGGTGCTTTAGTTCAGGATGCTCATGAAGCTATCCGTCCGATCGATTTGACTTTTACCCCGGCGATTGCTAAAGGCGTGCTTCCGCCGAACATGTATAACCTCTACCGTTTGATCTACGCTCGTTCTTTAGCGAGTTTGATGAAGCCGAGAGTCGATAAAGTCACCACTCTGAAGTTTGAAGGCAACGGCTATATCTTTAAGACCGAAGCCGTGAAGAACGCTGAGAAAGGCTTCCAGGCTGTTTATGATGACCAAGGCTTATCGGCCCCGGTCAGCGGTAAGGTTCTGCCGGCAGCGGTTTTAGCGGCCGCAGAAAACGGCACTGAAGTCGAAGCTAAAGAAATCACCGGTACCGCCAAGGAGACTCAACCTCCTTATAAATATAACGATGGCACCGTCGTTAAGCTGATGGAAGAAAAGGGAATCGGTCGTCCTTCGACTTATTCCTCGACGATTTCCACTTTGATCGATAGGGATTATGTCACGGAGGCTAAGCATGCTTTGACTCCGACTGATTCCGGCAAATTGGTCGTGGAATCGCTGATGAAATTTTTCCCTGACTTGATGGATTACGGTTATACCCGAGATATGGAATCCGATTTGGAAAAGGTGAAAGAAGGAGACACTTCTAAAAACGCTCTCCTCTCGACTTTCTATTCTAAGTTTATCGTTCTTTTACAAGCTGCTAAGGATAACATGGAAAAGGTCAAGGATGTCGAAACCGGTGAAAAGTGCCCGGTCTGCGGTTCCCCTTTGGTAATTAAGCACGGAAGGTACGGCGATTTTGTCGCCTGCTCTAATTATCCGACCTGCCATTATATTAAGAAGGAAGAGAAGAAAGTCGAAGTCGTAGAAGGCCGGGTCTGCCCTAAATGCGGTCATCAGCTGGTCTATCGCACTTCACATAAAGGCGAGAAGTTTATCGGCTGCTCGAATTTCCCTCGTTGCACTTATACGGAAACTTTAGATGGGAAGACAAAAGAGACTGCTGCGACAGTCGCTAATGAAACTAACGATCCGGATCATTTAGTCGGGACCGTGTGCCCTAGATGCCATAAAGGGCATTTGGAACTGAAGAAGTCTCGGTTTGGTTCCTTCTATGGCTGCTCTAATTTCCCGTCTTGCCGCTATATCCAACGCATCGGCAAGAAAGCTGATAAAGGGAATAAAGAAGACGAAGGCGAATAATGAAAATTAACGTCATCGGAGCCGGGTTAGCTGGCTCAGAGGCGGCTTATTTTCTCGCTTCTCACGGTGTAGAAGTCTTTCTTTATGATCAAAAGCCGACCCTCGGGCCCGCTTTTCATGAACCTGATAAATGCGGAGAATTGGTCTGCTCCAACTCTTTAAAATCCGTCCAAAAAGATAATGCTTCCGGCTTATTAAAAGCCGAGATGCAGGAGATGGGTTCTTTAGTGATGGAGGCCGCTTATAAATACCGCCTGCCTTCCGGTCAGGATTTAGCGGTCGATAGAGAAGCCTTTTCGGCTTATATTACTGAGAAGATAAAAGCCAACCCTTTAATCCATCGGATTTCCGCCCGCGTTGATGCCTTAGAGGAAAAGGAAGACGTGATTAATCTAGTCTGCACCGGTCCTCTGACCGAGGCGGGCCTTATGGATTATTTTAAGAGTAAATACGGAGCGGAGTTTCTCTCCTTTTTCGATGCGGCGGCTCCTTTGGTTTATTTCGATTCTCTCGACATTTCTAAGATGTATTTTAAATCCCGCTACGATAAAGGCGAAGGAAAGTATCTTAATGTTCCTTTAAATCAAGAACAATATTATTCTTTTGCGAAAAATCTGGCGTCCGCTCAGAAAGTCGAACTCCATGATTTCGATCATTTTGAAGGCTGCTTGCCGGTGGAGACGATGGCTGAAAGAGGAATTGAGACTTTGCGTTTCGGTCCTTTAAAACCTAAGGGGCTTTCAACCGACACCATCCATCCTTTTGCGGTCGTTCAGTTAAGGCAGGATGATGTGGCCGGCTCTTTATATAACTTAGTCGGCTTTCAGACTAATCTTACTTATCCGGAGCAGAGAAGAGTCCTTTCTTCCTTGCCGGGGTTTGAAAAGGTCCGCTTTGCTCGTTATGGTTTGATGCATCGGAATTCCTATCTTAATGCACCTAGTCTTTTAAGTCCGGATCTTTCCTTAAAAAACAGTCCGAACACCTTTATCGGTGGTCAGTTCTCGGGGGTGGAAGGATATGTGGAATCAGCTTCTTCCGGACTTCTGGCAGCTTACTATATCTTACAGAGAGTAAGAAACAAGCCTTTTAATCCTCTTCCGATCCATACGATGCTTGGAAGTTTGATTAATTATCTGCTTAGTTCTTCACCGAAAAGATTTGCCCCGATGAATGCCTGTTACGGTATTTATCAGTATCCTTTTGTGGAAGATAAAGAAGCCGTTTATAATAATTCCATAGAGGCCGTTAAAGGATGGGTCAAGGAAAATTCTTAAAAGTCACCTCCGATGAAGAGATGAGATTTCTCTCTTACCTTTCCAATGAAAGAAAATATTCAGAACATACCGTCTCTTCCTATAAAGAGGATGTCTCTTTGTTTCTGGGCTTTTTAGCCTCGATTAACCGGGACTATCAAGATGTGACAACCGAGGAAATACGCGGATATTTATTAGATCTTACTAACCGTGGCTTATCTAAGGCGACTATAAAAAGAACCTTAGCATCTTTGAAGCATTATTATCGTTTCCTTTATTTAAAGGATTTTATCAGGCGTGATCCTTTCGAACTGATATCCTCCCCGAAGCAAGAAAAGAAACTGCCGGATTTTTTGACCTCTGATGAAATAGAGCAATTATTTGCGGCTAACCGTCGGAGAACGGACAAATTAGCTCCGCGCGATGAAGCGATTATCGAATTGATGTTCGCTTCCGGTCTTCGTGCTTCCGAGGTGGTTAATCTTACTTTGCAGTCGATCAATATGCGCGATAGATTAATCCGTGTCTTCGGCAAGGGTAAGAAGGAAAGAATCGTTCCGTTCACCAAGACCGCCAGGGATGCGATGCAAGAATATCTGGATGGCTTAAGGGTTGAACTGGCTTCCAAGTGCAAGAAAACAAATCAAGGTGCTTACTTCTTCTTAAATGATAGAGGTGAACAACTGACTACGAGAGGCTTAGAGTTCATCATGAATGAGATTGAATCTAAGTCCGGGGATTTTTGTAAGTTGCATCCTCATATCCTCCGTCACTCCTTCGCCACCCGGCTTCTTTCTCAAGGGGCGGATTTAAGGACGATTCAGGAAATGATGGGGCATGAATCGATCGGGACTACCCAGATCTATACCCATATCACTTATACGGAAATGAAGGGGATTTACGATAAAGCCTTCCCCAGAGCCAGAATGCCTTCCGGGCATAAGGATGATAAGTAAGACAGGGATTTTTTTCCTATTGAAAAACCATCCCCGATATGCTTAAATATTCACGCTGGCCCTGTGGAGAAGTGGCTTAACTCAGTACCCTCTCAAGGTATCATTCATGGGTCCGAATCCCGTCAGGGTCACCATTCGTTGATTATCCGAACCTGTTTCTAACAGAAAATGGGTTCGGTTTTTCTTTTGACTTAAAGACCGGAGATCCTCAACCGTGGCGAGCGAGAAAGCGCATTGCGATAGGGCAGGGGAAGCCTTGGAAAATGGACAAAAAACGTTCCAGAAATATACACATGCCCGTTATTTGGTGCACAAGAAAGCAAAATATATGAAAGCACGTGAAAAGTTACTAAAATCTTACATGAAAACGGCCCTCCTTTCTCAGGCGTAGGCGGAAACGGGCGTTCCCGCTAATATCCTAATAGAAAAAAGACCGTTTTCCTTATTATTTAAAAAAATGTTGCATTTTGCTGGGCGGCTAAAACAGACGATGTAAAAAACCTACAAACTCATAAAAATACTTCTTTGTGCTTTACAAAACAGCCTTATTTGCGAGAAAGATCGAAGCGAAGAGCTAAAGCAGTTGTCCATCTGGCACTTTGAAAACGCCAAAAAAGGAACTGCCAAGATTTCCGCTTTTGGGAGTTTTGTAACAGCCAATTCTGCATGGCATTTAGCCTAGATTAGATTTTCTGCGAGGACCGGAGCCATGTAAATCGGAAGATAGAGAATCTCTCCGTCTACTTTGATGTCTTTGTCGCAGAGGATGTATTGCTTTCCGACCCGGTTTGAGAAGGTCGTCTTGAATTTTTCTACAATTATAGATAGTATACGTCAAAAATATATGGGTTAGTAAAAACAATAATGTCAAAAATCTCAACATAAAAGACTTAAATAATGTCAAAAATCTCAACATAAGAAACTTGAATAATGCCAAAAATCTCAAACGCCGTTTCCGATCAATCTTTTTCATCAAGAAGATGACATCTATCCGGATGACGGTTGTCGTGCCGATGATGGTGCGGCTGATGGAGGAAAAGTGCGGAACAAGCAAGGGTATTCCGGGGCTTATTATCGCTGGTTCAAGTGCCGATGACATCGTCATGATTGTCTTTTATACAGTCTTTTGCTTAATCGAATCCGGCGGAAGTATCTCTTGGCTGAGCTTTATGAACATCCCCCTTTCAATTGTGACGGGGATTATTGTTGGAATAGGAATCGAACTAATTCTTGCATTTTTCTTCAGCAAATCTCACTTCCGTGATTCCTTAAAGCTAGTTCTCATTTTTGGAGTGGGGTTTGGTCTGGTTTTGCTAGAGGATTATCTGAGTAAATGGTTCGGCTTCTCTTCTTCACTTGCCGTAATTACGATTGGTCTGGTCATTATGGCGAAACGGAAAGAACAAGCTCATAGACTATCTTAACGTTGTTCGAAAAAGTAGAGCAGGTGTTGTTCATGAATCATTTTAAAGTTGAGAAGAGAACTTCTACACTTATAGCAAAAGCGGCAACTGAAAAAGCTGCCGTTTTTTGTTGCTTGGTTTTCTCAACTTATATAACGTCAATGATTTTTCTTTTTATGAAGATAAAATCGTGAAGAAAGCAGTAATATATTAGAAGTAAAACTATTGCAAATCCCTGTTATTTTAATAAATGTCAATCAAAGGCGACACGTTGTAGCAAATCATTGCTTGTCTAGGGCAAGGCTCAAAATTATGATGATGACGTCGAAAGGAGAAAAGGAAAATGAATACCGGTGAAAAGATTGCCTATCAGCGAAAGAAGCATGCGATTACTCAGGAAGACTTAGCAGATCAAGTCGGAGTCTCACGTCAAACGGTCAGTAAGTGGGAAGGTAATCTGGCTTTGCCTGATACTGCCTCCGTTTCAAGGCTAGCAGAGATCTTCGATGTCTCGACCGATTATCTTATTAGAGATGAAGTAGAAGAAAAGGAACATGTCTCTCAGAAGAAAACCTTAGCTCTTAACCTAGGTCTGATGATCGGCTTCTTGGCGTTGGCGTTTCTAGGCTTCGTTTTATCTATTGTTACCGCTTATGCAACTTATAATGTCTTAAACGGGATTATCGTCTTTGCTTGTATTTGGTCTTGCGGGTTAGTTGGAGCGATTATTCTTTTATCCGTTTACCATAGCCGGTGCGATTATGATGACAATGACCGTCGTTTTCTGCGTCAAGGCATTATAAGCATCCTTTTCCTCGGGCTTTTTACCTTAGGAATGTTTATTCCTTTACCAGTCTCTAATAGCTTCTATTCTTCTAACGTAACTTCCGAGATCGTTAATTTAGATCTTTACTGGTCGTGGGCGATAGTCGGTGGACATATCGGTCTGGCTTTAGGATTCCTTCTCCTGCCTTTTATCCTTGCCCGTGGTAAAAAGGGAGGAATCAACAAAACTAATGCCGATTATCTTTTTATAGCAACCTATACGACCGCCAGTTTGCTTTTGACTTTAACAGCCGGTAAGTATGAGACTCAGGCTTTATTGACCCTTAAGCTTATTATGACGACTTTCTCCGCGCTGGTTCTTGCAGGCCTTATTGTCATTCTGGCCCTCAGGAAGGCTATTCCTTTACGGACTATCATTGTTTCTTCTTTTGTTGTCGTAGGTAGCTGGTTCTGCTTTTATGAGTATTTCGCCCTCAGTATTAATCGTTATTCCAGCAATTATACCCAGCCAGGACTTTCATTTCTGGATTACGGTTTCTTTGTCTTAATCGCCTTTATTCTCTATCTTCTGGTTGAAGGAATCCTTAGTTGGAAGAAAAAGAAAGACTTCTTCTTCCTGTTGTCTTTCATCCTCATCGGAAGCGAGACTTTGGTTTACTTCTTCTCAGGGATTATCCCGACCGGATCTCTGCCGCTTCTTTTCTTCGCCGGCTATTTCTTAGGAGCGGTTTATATTCTTCCTAGTATTCTCTTGGTCTACCGTTATATTAAGTCCTCTTCCGTGGCCTTGAAAACAGAGAACTGAGTTATTTTATTTAGATGCTTCAGCAGGATTCGCCCCCAAAAAGCGGATCCTTTTTAATTTTAAGGAACTTTTGCAGATTGCAATAGGTGTCTAACAACATTTCATTGTTTAGGCTCTGATTAGTCTTATAATATTCCGTAGAGGTAATGCAAATGAAAGCAATAAAAATTGCCTTGTACTCCTTAGCTAGCGCCATCTTTATTACAGCGGTCGTCCTTTTCTTTGTCTTTACGATTAAAGGCCCGATGAATGTCGGAGAGGGCGGAGAAGCGTTGGGATGGATTATGGGTGGAGCGATGGTCCCGTTGCTGCTCCTTTTCATTTTCCGCGTGATTTTCTTCTCTAAGAAGACTAAGCCGGAACTGAAGACTAAATTAGTTCCTTATTATCGTGTCCTTAATCAGTTCCATATGCCGATCGGTTGTCTGGCTGTCAGCTTATTATTTGTCCATTTTGCTATGGTTTTTGATATTAATGATCCTTCGTGGATTCATTTCATTACCGGTTATATTTTAGCTGGACTCTTAGCTTTTCTTTCCGCTTCCGGTTTAATTGCTTATTTCAATAAGACTCCTTCTAGAAAGACAATTACTTTAATTCATCAGTTATTGGTCGCTACCTTGATTGTCGTCTTCATCCTCCATCTCGTACTTAAATAATAAACAATTCCTTTCCTGTCTCCTTTACTGATTTCTTTAAATCAGCCTGATGTGATATAAATATTAGTATGGAAAAGAACAAAGCCGAAGGACTATATATCCCCAAGCCTCCGATCCCAGCTTATCCCAAAGATGAGCACGGTGATGTTTTCGTTTCTAAACATAAATATGATTATGACTATGAAAGCAAGGATTTCGTCTTCCGTCCGAAGAACTTTCTTTTCCGGGTTAAACGAGCCTTTACTCGCTTAGGTGGCCTTTTAGTCGGGGAAACAGTCGTCAGGATTTTTTACGGCTTAAAAGTCAAGAATCGGAAGATTCTTCGCGAGCATAAAGAAGAATTGAAGAACGGTTTCATCACTGTTTCTAACCATGTCTTTTCGTTAGATTGTCTCGCGGTATCTTACGGAAATGTCTTCCATTTCCCGGAATATCCGATGTGGAAGGATGGATTTGAATCTTCCATCGGGAAAATGCTGCAGGCTTACGGAGGATTCCCGGTCGTCAGGACCGCTCATAGCCTCGGGAAGGCTTACATTTCGATGAAAGAAGTCATTAAGGAACACAAGTGGCTTCATGTCTATCCGGAAGCGGCTTGTTGGTTCTTTTATGTTCCAATCAGAGAGTTTGAGCCGGGGACTTTCCGTCTAGCATATGAAACGGGAACTCCTGTTGTTCCGATGGGGTTTTCCTATCGTCCGAGAAGAGGCGTTTATCGCTTATGGAGAAGAAAGGAACCTTTATTTACTTTAACTATCGGGGAGCCTTTATATGCGGATAGGAAAATGAATCGGGAAGAAGGGACTAAAGATCTTAATCGGAGAGTTCATTTGGCGGTCATCAATCTTTGCGGTATTAAAGGCGAAGAGGAAAACGAAGCTTTGAAGAAGAATTATTCTTATACTGATCATCTTATTACCAATATTAAATAACCAGGAAATGCTGGTTTAATTGTTAAAAAGCATTAAAAAATCCTCCCTTGTCAGGAGGATTTTTCGATTGTTTTAATTATCTGGCTTTCTTTTTGGTATCTAAGAAGTAGCCGACAAAATAAAGGATGGAAGCAAGAGAGCCTAAGGCAACTCCGGAAACAGAGGACCAGTTGAAGGCCCCACCCTTAGTTAAGCCGACGATGAAGTCAACGATATCGATGATGACTAAGATCAGCATGATCCACGAAGCGACCATGACGATGGTGCGGTTCTTGTTTTGGACAGCGAAAGTGATTCCGTAGTAACCGACTAAGAGTGAAATGACGACGGTAACGATCGTGATGATTAAGGCGACGATGCCAGCGAAGGCCGGGTCAGTCTTAAAGAGCACATCCGGAGTCTTGACGATGGTCGTGATTAAGTTAATAAGATCGAAGATTGAATAGACGAACATCAGCACCGCCCCGATCAGCAGCAGAACTTTTCCTAAGCCTTTCATATTAATCCCCCTTATGATGATTTATCCAAAGATGATTAAAGATCTTTAGGCTTCGTTTGTCAAAATCTTCAGATGCTTTTATTAGTTCTTGATGAACTTCTTGAAGAAATTCAGTTCATCATCCATGGCTTTCTTGCCTTCTTCTTCCCTCATGTTGCAGAAGAAGACGTGCTGGAGAGGATGCTTATCATCTCCGTAGATTTTGAAGCCGTGCTCCAGACCCAGTTCGGTATATTTCTTTTCCATCATATAAGCATCGTCTTTTAAGAAGTCTTGGTTAGCGGAGAGGATATAAGCCGGAGGGAATTCTTTGTTGATATGGTAAATCGGGCTGGCCTGCTGAAGTTTGTCTTTGTAGTTCCCCCCGAGATAGTCGTTTAAAAGACCGAGGTTCATCTTATACATCTGCTGGTCTTGCTCGCTGGCGCCTTCTTTTAAAGGAGCGGAAATTTTATGCTCATAAGCTCCGCAGTTAAGCCCGATAGCCTTAAAACGGAAACCTTCTGGCACTTTGATTTTCATTTCTTCAGCGTAGTTCTTATCGGTTAATAAGCAGTTAACTAAGGCGGTCAGATCTCCACCGGCTGAGTCACCTAATAAGAAGGCGTTATCCATATCTAAATGATACTTTTCTTGGTTCTTAAGAGCCCAATTCAGAAGCTTGATGCAATCTTGGATCTGTCTTGGGTATTTATAAAAAGGAGCTAGACGGTAAGTGAAGTTAATGACGGCGAATCCTCTTTGAGCCAAGGAAGCGCAGTAATAAAGATATCTTTCTTTATCACCGTAGACCCAGCCGCCACCGTGGATAGAGATAATAACCGGAAGCTTTTCATTTTCTTTGCCTTTCGGCTTATAGATATCTAAGGATTGATAATAAGGATGGATTCCGTAATGTCTATTGCGGATGAAGGTGACATCCTCAGGTCTCTTTAAACCTTTATCTCGGACATCATCGCCTTTTTTCATGTAATGTCTCATCATTAAGCCGACCATCATAATCTGTTCCTCCATTTTCTATTTTCTTTATTATAGATTAACTGCTTTCTTTTGCTTTATGAAATCCTTTTATAAATTTAGTATCTTCATCTTATTTAACTGTCGGTAATTAAAAATCCCGGCTTAGTACAGCCGGGAAGAAAATAAGAGCTATTTTTTAGTGAGTAAAGTAGGTTTGCTGAAACCGTACTTTTCAAAAGGGAAGGTAAGAATGTATTCTTCGTAGTCCTTATCGAAATCATGGATCTTATAAAGCTTTTGCATTCTTTCCGGCTGCCAAGGCTTGACCGGATGGAAATGTAAGAATAAACGCTTAGGGTAGTGAGCGATGACCGTATCAGGATAGATCTTTCTTTGTTCGTTGAACGCTCTGGGGAGGATGACTCTTCCATGTGAGAGACGATTAAGAGCGGTCTGATCAGGCATGGACATTCTCTTATTGCAGCACATATCCAAAGCATCGTGGAATAAGCCGGTTTTACGTATCTGGTCGAGATTAAGGTAAAGGACTCCGGAATTGAAGTAGCCTTTATGTCCCCATCTGACTGCGAGCCAATCATCGACGACACCCATCTCTTTACCGGTAAGATCGTACTTCTCGAAGTTTTGGATATCGGAGACACCCATCGTATCATCATCGAGATAGATGACCTTATCGACATCTTTTAAGACATCGTCAGCGAATAATCTGATCATCGAATAAGGAGAATACTGATTCTTATTATTCTTGCCTCTTTTGATCGTGGCTTGGTATTGATCGGTGACATTGTAAATCAGGACGGAAGAGCCGGCAAGACGCTTATTGATCATCTGAGAAAGGAATTCTCCGTCATCGGTCGCTAAGGCCATACCAGAATTTCCGCGTTCCGGAACGCCCATGGTAAAGATATGAACTCGTAAAGGTCTTTTAGTTCTGTTAGCAATCGATAGCAAAGAAAGATAAAAACCGCGGATTCTTAAACGATCCCCGCAGTAAAGAAGATCTAAAGGCTTACTATTGCTCTCGCTCATCTTTCTTGCCTCCCGTTTCTGAAGTAACTGGTTCAGAAATTTCTTTATTCTCTTCTTGCTTAATAGTCTCTTCGTTTCCTGTCTCTAAAGCTGGCTCTTGATTGCTCTCCTTTTCGGAAAGTTCCAGCAGTTTTTCTTCCCTTTTAATTCTTCTTGAAGACAAGGCCTGGAACCATGCAGATTCTGCAAAGGAAAGGATGAGCAGGAGATAGAAAGTCAAAGAACGCCAGATCAGGGTGACCGCCTGGACATTATCAACTACATAAGAAGAATCCACGCTTTGCAGAACGGAAGTGATGACGATTGAGAAAGCGTATTCGATACCTAAAGTCCCACCCGGAGTCGGCAGCCAAGCGATGCAGGTGATAGCGAAGGAAGTTCCGAAGAAGACCGGGAAGAAATTCTCTCCACCGACCGGGATATTGACCGCCTTAAGGATGAAAAAGGGAATGGCATAGTAGAAGAACATCGTGACCATTTTATCCACAAAGGCGAGGATGAAGTGCTTGCGGTGAGAAGTAAGTTCTCTAAAAGCCTTCTGGGTATTTTCGCAGTATTCGGAAAAGCGAGGGATCAGCTTGCCAAAATGTTTATTGATCCACTTAGGCTTGCAAAGGAAAGTAAAAAGCTTAACCAAAGCGACTTTAAGATGCGTGGAAAGCCCGAGCATTAAGCAGATCACTAAGTTCAAGATATTTAAAACAAAGCCCGTGACCGCCACCCATTCTAAGGAAGTGAGATTGAGCCTTTCCAAAGCCCCGAGGTACTGAGGATAGTAAATCAAGGAAATAATAGCGTAAATATTAGTTGAGAGAATGAAAGTGATGTAATTCATCAGAATCATTCCGCTGGCTTTATCCGAAGGGACATTGCGGCTAGTTAAAGCGTAAACCTGGAAAGGTTGTCCCCCGACCGCGGAAGGGGTGATGCCGTTATAGAAAATCTCCGAGCCTCCGATCAGATATGTCTCCACCTTAGTCGATTCGCTTTTTAAAGCGTGAGCGTAGACATTAAGAGAAGTAGGGTAAAGGATAAAATACAAAATCGTAAAAACGATCGCCAGCAAAAGCCACGCCCAGTTCGAGCCTAAAGCGATACCGGAGAAAGTCTTAGAAATAACTGAGATATCATCGTAAGACAGAATAAGAGTGATAGCGAGAACGGTAACCGCAAGGAAAAAGATTATATAGGAAACATTCTTGATGATCTTTTTCTTCTTGGCGGTCATCGGTTTCCTTTTGCTCTCTATCAATTCCTTGATCGGTTTCTTTTCCATTTTGTTTTTTATCTTTTCTTTTCAGTTCGACTTTCTTATTTTACTATGTTTAAGCCTTTTATAAAAGGAAATTTATTAACGTAGAATGGCTTTAACAAAGTAGAAAAAAAGCCGAAAGGGAGATGGAAGTTTATTACTGAATTACCGATTAGATTTTTAAGTTGTTTAAGACCTTAAAGGATATCTTTTTTTTAAACTGCTAAGCGGAAAGAAAATCTTTAGAAAAAAACTCCTAGGAAGAAAAGATTATATGCTTAAGCAAAAAGTAATCTATAATCAAATAGTCAGGCAAAACAAAGATGAAAAAGAGAAAAATGGCGGTGCTTGTCTTTATCCTCTTACTGGTCTCTTGTAATCATCAAGAGACCTCATCTTTAACGTCCTCTTCTTTTTCTACTTCCTCTTTAAGCTCCTTAAAGCAGGAAGGCGATAATCTAGTTATCTATTATCCATCCTCCGCAAATTTCCGCAACATCTTCGAAAAGACATCTCCGTTATTTAAAGAAGACCAAGGTAACGGGGCTATCTTATTGAATAACGGATTGCAGTCTTCATTCCGCTCGATTTCTGATGAGGATTCTTATTATTCGACGATCGATGGCATCCTTTCCAGCAATGCCAGCTTATCCTCTAATGATAAGATCGATATGTTTTTGGTCTCGGAGAATTATCTTTTGAAATATATGGCTTCCGGGTATGCTGTTAACCTTCTGAATCTCGGCTTCCAGGAAACTAATTTTGCTTCTCAGTATTCCTTTGCAAGGCAGGAAGCGATCTCCTCAAAGAATGAATATCTGGCTTCTGGATTCCAACTTAACCCGGGGCTTTTTGCTTACCGTCGTGACTTAGCTCAGACTATCTTCGGTACTTCTTCTCCTGAAGATATCCAAGCGAAAGTCGCTTCCTGGGATGACTTCACTGCGGCTGCTCAGACTGTTGAAGACAAAGGATATCTGATGCTTTCGGGCTTTGGAGATAGCTTAGATCCTTTCCTTGATGGAATTTCCGCTCCCTTAGTCTCCGCTGATAAAGTAAATTTCGATGACTCTTTAGAAAACTGGGTAACGCAGACTAAGGATTTTACTTCTAATGGCTTTAATAATTCCACGGAATACGAATCCACTA
Organism: Bacilli bacterium; assembly: GCA_022652945.1. GTDB lineage: Bacteria > Bacillota_I > Bacilli_A > RFN20 > CAG-288 > Scatoplasma. Next base: position 157,369 of record JALCRV010000004.1, on the reverse strand, counting down.
ATTGGATTTTAGATCAAGGACCTTCTAGCCAGGTCTTTTCCTTTTTCCTCTCTTCTTCCCAAAGCGCTAATTTAGTAATTAATTCCTTATCTAATTTAGATGGAGAACAAAAGCTGGGAAATGGTCTTTATGGTCAGTGGGGCTTATGCCAGGGACCCTCCTTGTATCGGAGAGATAATATGTATCTGCTGGCGGCAACGGGTGGAGATAATAATTCTGCTGTAAAGGAAATCATCCGGGAAATGACGATGGATTCGAAGATTATGAAATCTATCGCCTCTATGTTCCGCCTTGCGGTTAACAATGAAGCGGTGATGGATAGTTTCACCGCTAACGATGTTAACCCGATGTATCAGCAGAGCGATTTAGCTCTTTATGCGGAAGTCAATAAAAAATCCAAAGTTCGCAAAGGCACCATTTACGATGCCAGGATCAGAGATCTTCTGCTCCATAATTCCGGGTTTAAAAATTACTTCCTCGGGAAAATCACCGAGGAAGAAGCTAAGACTAAATTCTATAATGCTTTAAAACAGACTTATCCGTCTTTAACCGTCCCGAGTTAAACTCCTGACTTTTATGATCTCTGCTTTTTTAAAGAGAATTCGTTGTTGTGGTAATTATAATAAGTCGCCCCGGTCGAATCGGACTCAATCGTAATAAAGAACCTTCCCATATCATCCGCACCGTGCGAGGAGAAGACATTGAAAGATGCACCCTTTTGCTCAACGATGAAATCTAAAGGACGATCACCTTCTAGAATTCTGGTTTCCGCCGTAGGATTGCCTTCATGTTTACCTAAGCACATCTCAATCGTATCGGTTCTTTCATTGGACTTATAAGTCATCAGAATCTTATGCGCTTCAGGCATATCTGGCCGACGATCATCTTTCATTTCCGTTAAAGTAACCGACTTAGAAGTGTCATTTTGAGGAGTGACCGAAGCGGAAATGAAGTAATCCGCATTATTTTCCGTTCTCTTTATCGAGAAGGGGAAAGAAAGATTATCGTCATGGACCATCAGACCCGAGACGTCGTAAGTCTGATCCCCAGCATCTTTTTCATCGTAATGGATTTTTTGGTTGACTATATCCCCGTTCGCCATGGTCTGAGAGACATCCCAGCCGTATTTATAAGTGGAAGCGCTCGGTTGGAAAGAAGCCACGGAAGCGTTATAGGAGGCTAAAGCAATCTCGAGGGACGGCATGTAATTATTGATTTCCTCGATGTAAGCCTCGCGGTTTTCCATTTCGTGGCCTGGGCGGTCAGCGGAATTCATCAGGCTTTTGATTTCCGTTTGAGCCGGTTTTAAGATCGTCGTCGATTCAGAGCTCGCTAAATAAGAAGCCCCGATGGAGACGGAAGCTACCACCTGCTGTTGCTTCGACTGCAAGGTGTAAGTATCGTAACTAGGCAAAGTGCTGGAAGCAAAGATCGCATCTCTGACTGGGGTGGCGAAGACGACTAGCAAGGTGACCATAGCCAGAGAGGAGGATAGAATCACCGGGTAGACCCACTTTTTCTTCGCCTCAGCTTTTTTTGGCTTAACTGGTTGTTCATTAAGCCAAAGCTTATAGTCTTTTTTGATTTGTTCCTTGAGGTCGGGGATTTCAAACGAGGAGGAAGCTTTAAGCAAATCCTCTTCGATTTCTTTATTTGTCTTCTTCATCGTTTTCCTCACCTCCTAACTTTTCTTTCAAGGTCTTCATGGCTTTGTTGTAGAGCCAGAGGACGGTTCCGATCGGCTTATTTAAGGCTTGAGCGATCTGACGGAACTTCATTTCGTTCACCGCATGCATAATGGTCACTTGGTATTCATCTGCGCTTAGACATTCCTTGGCGAGCTTGAAGATTGTCCCTCCTTCATCTTCTTCCTTCTCTTCCGCTCCGTACATGTCTTCGTTATCGTAGGCATCTAGAAGCACTTCTTTGTCGCGCTTGGTCACTAGATTAATCGCCTTATTATGGGCGGCTCTAGCAAGATAAGCGCTGACGGTTTCGCTCCCTTTAAAAGAAGCTATCTTCTTTAAAAAATCTCCGTAAGTGTCCTGCATCACATCCTGAGCTAGGGATTGATCGTGGACAATCGAAAGGGCGGTAAAATAGACCGTCTTTTTGGTTAACTCATAGAGTTCATCAAAAGCATCCAAATTACCTTTTTGGATTTGTCGGGTCAGATCAAGAAGCCGCTTTTCGTCGTTTGGCATCTTGGCTCCCTACGATATATATACAAAAAAGGCGCTTAGTTTATTGGCAGCCTCTCTGCTTTTCAAAACTTTGGATTTCATGTGCGCCTTTCTTTTTTACTTGAAATTATTCTAATCCCTTCTTTGCTTTTTGGATAGTTCCAAAAGATTAGGAAGATTATTTATTTGAGGAAATAGCGATTCTTTTTTTGCGTCTTGTTTTTATATTGGATGGCTTGATGGGGGCAGGAATTAATGCAGGCTAAACAGTTAATGCAATTTTTGCCCCAGACAGGCTTATGATCGATAATCACGATATTATTCATCGGGCAGATTGAAACGCAGGAGGAGCAGGAGGTGCAGTTAATATCGGCTTTAAAACCTAAAGCTACATTCTCATAACGGTTAAATAAAGGATTGATGAACTTAGAAGCAAAACCGGTGCCTTTAGCCCGGTATTTGATCTTTTCTTCTTTCATTATCTGTTTACCCAGTTCTTCAATAAGCGGATCAGCTTTCTTGATAATCTGTTCAGCTTCTTCTTTGTCGGGAACTTTGAACATGCAGATCATATTCTCCGGCATGATGATCTGTTTAAAACCTAATAACTCAAAATGCTTTTCTTTACATAACTTCTCAATGTACTTACAAGCGCTTCCTGATCCTCCTCCACAGGAGACAACAAAATAAGCTTTATTGCTTCCTAAGAAAGGAGTGTCTTTAATCATCTGTTCAACGATAGAAGGGATTCTCCAAGCGTAAATAGGGCAGACAAAAACCCAAGGTTCTGCTGAGGTTAATGAAGAAGTATCGTGCTTTTTGATTCTTTCGTTAAGAGAAATCACTCCTTCTCCCGTCTGATGGGCAAGGCTGGTAGCGATATATTTGGCTGACCCGGTTCCTGAGAAATAGATAATCATAAGATTTATGTTCCTCCTTTTTATTATGATAGACCAGATGTTATTTAAGATTATTTAAACTGAGTTCTTTTTCTTCTTCCGGCTGATCAAAGATGTACTTATGGATAAAGTAGAAATAAGGCATCCCGAGGTTAGTCTCCAATAAAGAATCGACAAGCAAAGTCACTAAGGAAGCAGAATCAAGAGGACGGATTCCATTAATCAATAAAGCGGCTTCCCAAGCGAACTGAACAGAAATACCGATCAAGTTCAGCTTCAAGATATCGACCTTTTCTTTCTTAAAGAACAGATTGCGGATAATCAGATATAGATAGCCGACTACTAAGAAAAGAGCCATAATCCAGTGGTACTTTCCGGTAGTCCTGGTCGTCTGGATTATTCTTTCTCCTCCTAATGCCGCTAAGGAAGGAGCGATAAGCCACCAGCCGATAATCAAGATCAACCATTCTTTTAAGTTCTTATCTTTATCTAGGCAAAGCCAGATAAAGACGAAGTTAGTGATTCCGTAAGATAAAGACATCCATAAAAGAATCAGAGCTGTATATCCTTCCCCCTGGACGGTCCCATTTATCAAGACCTTCCTTGAGCCGGAGATAAGATAGAAGTAACCGAAGTCCACCAAGAAATAAAGCGCTCCTCCAAATAATGACCAAAGCAGAGTCCGGTATTTCTTCTTCAAAAACAAAAGGGCAAGCAAAACCAAGATAAAGACAGAATCGAGGATGATATAAGCAAGATTGAAATTGCGCGTCGGGTTAATATCCATAATAATCTCCAGGCATATTATAGGTTATCTTTACACCTGTTAGCTTTCTCTCTTTTCTTTCTTTAAAACACGTGTGTTGATGGCATATTATATATTTATATTAGAAAACAGTATAATTAATTGTTGCAAACACAGGATACCTGAATGAAAAGAGACTTTTTCAAACGAATCCAAAAGAGCTTAAGCCCGAAGAGATTCGTAATCTCCAAAGAGAGAATCAACGAAAGGAACTATCAAAACTTCGTTGCCTTTTTGCTTTGGGCTTCCTTGATTTCTTTCGCGACCTTTATCGTCGGAGTCTCGATTAATCAATATTCATCCTTTACCTTGGAATTCCTCAGCCTTTTTGGCTTCAGCCTTGTCTTCTATTTAATCGCGCGATTCGGATTGAAGAATCATCATAAACACATCCTTTATTGGTTCTACGGAGTTGAGAGTGCGATTTTCGCTTTGGGGATTCTTTTAGGTACCTTTTTAGATCCGAGTGAGCCTTCGATTACGATCATGGTTCTTTTATGTGTCCTTCCGATTTTTATCCTTGATCATCACTGGCGGACTTTCACTTTCTCTGTGATAGTCGTTATCGCTTATGTGATCTGTTGCTACTTTGCCAAGGAATGGAAAATGTTTGTGGATGATATGGTTGATTTGGCTTTCTATTTTGCGATTGCGACGGGAGTTAATTTCTTCACTCACGAAGATCGGTTCCGCACTATTGAGGCGGCCGTCAGCTTAGAAGAAAAAGCCGCCAAGGATCCTTTAACCGGGTTAAATAACCGCCGGACTGGGGTGGAGAAGATCACTGAGTTAGTTGAAAAGAAAACTCCGGGAGCCTTTGTCATTACCGATATCGATGACTTTAAATCAATTAATGATACCTATGGCCATATGGTCGGAGACCAAGCTTTGCTGAGTTTTGCGAATATGTGCAATGACTTGTTTGGGGAAAGAGGGAATATTGTCTTCCGTTTAGGTGGAGATGAGTTCGCTTTCTGGATCAGCGATGTGGATTCTCCAATCAGAGCTTGCCAGGAGTTAGATAGAGCGGTAAGCCAAGTCAAGAATATCAATATCCATGCAGCGGATAAAGTAATCAAGATCAGCGCTTCCTTCGGTTGCGTAGTCTATAGCGGCACCAATATCGCTGATTTTAATGAACTGTACGCTAAAGCTGATAAGAGTCTTTACCGCGCGAAAAAGGCCGGCAAGGATCGCTATATTATCGCTTCGTAAAGATAACTTAGATTTTTAACCGAGGATTTTCTTCCAGGCTTCTTTAACAGCTTCTTTGGAGTGGCTTTTTACGAAGTATTCATAAGAAGACTTCTTTAAGGCCAGAAGTTTTTCTTTGTCATTTAATAATTCCTCGACCTTAGAGGCGTAAGCTTTCGGATCTGAGGAGTCGATAATAAATCCGGAGACTCCGTCTTCGACGACTTCCTTGACTCCCGCTCCCCAGTTAGAGGAAATAACTGGAACCGATTGAGAATTGGCTTCCCCGGTAACGAGCAAATAACCCTCGTAAGAAGAAGTGAAGACGGCCAGATCGGCCGAGCGGATATTCTCTAAAGGATCATTGATCGGGCCGAGAAGCCTGACTTCGTTTTCTAAATTGTTTTTGGCGATGAGGCTTTGCAGTTCATCTTTTAAAGGCCCATCCCCGATAATATCTAAAGTGAAAGGGATGTGATCGTTTTTTAGGATTTGGGCAGATTGGACCAGCAATTGCGGACGCTTTTGACCGACTAGACGTCCGATAAAGATTATCTTGCCGCCTTTATAAGAGTAATTTTCATACTTGGTATAACGTGAGAGGTTATAGACCATCGCCTTAGGAATCTTACGGAACTCTCTGATGGTCTCAGCTTTTTTTAAGGAAGCCTGAGTGATAAAGATATATTTATCAGGCTTTCTTTCTAGACGGCGAGGGAACCATTCCTCGGGGGATAAAAGACGTTCCGCATTGAAGTGGTAATGGAAATAAACAGTTCGTCCGCGCGGCATTATTGCTCTAGAAATCGGACTGGCGGCGATCAGCAAGGAATCCTTTTCAGTCATCTTTTTAATTTTCTTACGGAAATAAAAGCGGCTGAAGAAGCCGTAAAAAACATAATAGATCATATAGAGGACAAATGAGATATATCGAAAATGGCTTAAGTATTTTTCAATGTTTCTTTCGACATCCATGTATCTTGAGGGGATGTTTAAAGAGACTATTTTAACGCCTTCAGGTAATTTAAAAGCAACTTCTTTTTTTCTTTCTCCATCGAGGACGATGGTGATATCGTAATCATCTTTCAAGAGATCGATATCGCTTAAAGTGACCATTTCGGTCCCGCCGACATGATCGAGTTGCTCGACAAACCAATATATTTTTTCCTTTTCCATAAAAAACAGGAGGTAGATCTTTTACGCTCCTGATAAAGAACATTATATGCTTTCTTTTTTAACGGTTAAACTGACAATTGAGATCAGTCAAGTTTACGGAATAAAAAAAGAGGCAGGAGTGACGTGGCTATATCCAAGGTACTGTTAACCTTGGCACGCTATCTTGTCTCGCGCTTTCAACCGAAGCTGAAAGCATTATTAATATACACCTTTTTATATAAGACGCAAGAAATATTTTTATTGTAAGTGCAACAAGGGACTTCAGTAGAGTAAAATACATTTAGTTTATGTTTATTGAAGGGAGATCTTTATGAAGAAAGAATGGCTATATTACTTAACCGGTTTCTTCTGTGGTATGTCCGTGATGGCGATTGAGCTGGGGGCTTCACGTCTCTTGGCTCCATATTTTTCTGCCTCTCAGATTGTCTGGACCATTGTAATCGGGACCATCATGATCGCCATGGCCTTAGGAAACATCATCGGCGGGAAGATGGCTGATAAACACCAGACTCCGGATGCTTTATTCATTTGGCTCTTAGCGGCTGCGACTTGGACGATGCTCATCCCTTTATGTGGTAAGTTTGTTATCTCTGGTATCGCTCTGCTGCTGGCGACCTTCGTGACCTCCGGCTATCTGATTTGGGCTGCTTTGATATCCTGTCTGGTTGTCTTTGTTTTTCCTTTGTTAGTCTTAGGAATGGTCACTCCTAATATCATCAAATACGCTACAAAAAGCTTAAATGACAACGGAAAGATCGTCGGTCGAGTTGAAGCCTTCAATACGATCGGTTCTATCATCGGCACCTTCTTACCGACTTTTGTCACGATTCCTTATATCGGGACTTCTTTGACCTTTGTCATCTTTTCCTCGATTCTCTACGCTATCTGCTTAACCTATTTTATCTTCCGTAAGAAGTTCATCATCCGTACTTCAGTTATCATGGTGATTGCGATGGCGGCGGGAATCGCTGCTTCTCAGATTAAAGTGGCTTACTGGAACAAGAATATTAAATACGAAGGCGAATCCGTCTATAACTATCTTAGGGTTGAAGAGAACGACACGGAAATCATCTTCTCCACTAACGTTCTTTTCGGAGTCCAGTCGGTCAAAATGAAAACTCCTGGCTTAACTGGTTACTATTACGATTATGCGATGGCTTCTCCTTTGATGGCCGGGGTTCAAGAAAAGAAAGTCGATTGCTTGATTCTCGGTTTAGGAACCGGAACTTTCGCAACTCAATGCTTGCAGTACTATACCGACATCAGTTTCGATGGCGTGGAGATCGATGCCAGCGTTGTCGATCTTGCCAGAAGGTATTTCTCTTTACCCGATAGCGTAAATGTCACCGTGGAAGATGGAAGAGCCTTTTTAAACATGACAAAGAAGAAATACGATGTCATCATGGTCGATGCCTATCGCGATGTCACCATTCCTTTTCAGATGTCCTCGGTTGAGTTCTTCACATTGGTGAAGAATCATCTTAATCCGGGCGGGAATATGGTCGTGAATATGAACATGTACGCAGAAGAGGAGGGAAGTATCGATGACTATCTTTGCGGGACTATTTCTTCCGTCTTCTCTTACGTTTATACTTCTAGGCCTAACGGAATTTCCAATGTGGAACTATTTGCTTCTGATCAGGATTGTAAGCCGGCTTTAGAAAAAACCATCGATAAGATTCCTCAAAACGATTTAAAGAATGTAATGACTCAAGTCGATCAGAACTTTGTTAAAGTCCTTCCTTCTAAGTACATCCTGACCGATGATAAAGCTCCGGTCGAACAATTAGGAATGAAAATTTTGGATTCCACGATAGCTGATGAGCTTTCTTATTACCGCAATCTTTTAAAGGGCAAGTCCTTTAAAGAACTGTGGAATATGTTGATTTCTGGTGACTTTTAATTAACTGATTTTTAAGGATTAAAAGAAACGACTTAAAGCTTGCTTAATTAATTAAGCGGGGTTTTGCCATTGTTTTCATAATATAAGGCAGATATATGTCGATTCTTGAGACGGGTTTTTGCTTACTCGAAGAAGCACTTCAGCATCTATTCCTATCTGGTTATTTTTCTTGAAGAGAATAAATGCAGGATTGTAATCTGATAAGCAAAAGACAGGGATGTTATAATATCCTTATGGAAAAAAGCGGTGGATTCAAGCGTTTAAGGAATAAGATCTTTCTAACGATATTCCTTATCCCTACGATCTTCTTGATGATGATTTCCATCATCACCGGAGTTACGGTGCATTACTTATATGCCAACTCTTTTCAGGTGGCCTTTAAATCCGATGAAGAACTGATCGCTGCCGACTTCAACGTTCAGTACTCCCTCCTTTCCGCCAAGATTTTGTCGGTCAGAAAGTCGGCGGATTTTATTAAGGCGGCGAAGGAAGCCAATGAATCGACTTTAGTCTCCCGCGCGCAGTCTTTAGCTAATTCTGATGAAGCGATTCTCGGTGTCTCGGTCTACATTCCTTCCGCCACCGTATCCTCTTCTTCAATCGGCGGAGCCCCGAATCTAAATGAAGTAAGCCAGATTCCCGGCATTGATGATTTGAAAAATAAGAAACTTGGGGATTCGTTCTTAAGCATTCGGACTCAGGCTATCCCGGTCTCCATCGATTCTTATCCTTATGTGCCTTCCTTAGGCCTGATGTCTATTTTCTCTTCGATTGAGGATGAAAACGGAAATTACCTAGGCTTAATCGAGGAACTATTGAATTCACAGTATATTTATTCGACTTATTTTGATTTATCGGATCATTCTTATCTTTCGTCTTCCCATGTCTTTTTAGGTTATCAGGATATTCTTTTATTAACTCCGTATCAAGGAAATTACGACACATCCAGAGCCTTAAAAGCGGAAGCTTTGAAGGAAATCAAAAACGCTGATGGTTATTATTTCCTGAAAAGTAATTTTGATTCAGCTTCCATGCCTGGTATTTTCTTGTATTTAGAGACTCCTAGCGAAAACCTGAATGTAATTTATCGAACCGTTAACTGGTGGATTGTCGGAGCTGATCTGCTTTTTGCGGCCTGCGCTTTCTTAGCGGCGAAAATCTTTGCTGATAAGACCGCTAAAAAGCTTGATGATTTATCTTTAAAAATGACAACGGATATCGATAACTTACCTAAATCACAGTCGGAATCCGCAAAATAACCTTCGTTCCATGTCCTTTCGAGGAGATGATCTTCACCCCGTAGTTTTTCCCGTATTCCAGGCTGATTCTTTCTTGGACATTGAATAATCCGAAACCGCTCCGGGAATTAGGCGTCGCTTGTTTCTTTCTTTGGAAGATATCTTCGGGGACATCAAAACCCTCCCCGTTATCTTCTACTTCGAAGACGATATCATCGCCTTCTTTTTTGGCCCGGATAGATAGGATTCCTTTATGGTCGGGGGAATCTAAACCGTATTTGATGGCGTTTTCCACAATCGGCTGGAGAATCAGTTTCAAGGTCTTATAAGATTCGACTTCCTTATCGATTTCAAAAACCATCTCGAAGCGATCGGGAAAGCGAGCCTTTTGAATCTCCAGATAATGTTTGGTCAGTTCAATCTCCTCTCCCACGGTGATAATCTTATCGCCGTTATGGAGGGAAAGACGGAAGAACTTAGCTAACGACATAACTAACGATTCAATCTGATCTTCCTTTTGGATCTTAGCCATCCAGGCGATGGCATCCAGAGTGTTATAAAGGAAATGAGGATTGATCTGCATCTGCAAAGAATCGAGTTCCAAGGCTCTTTTCTCATCCATCTCCTTAATGTTTTCTTCCATCAGATCATTGATTCTTTTAATCATCTGCTGGTAAGAATCTTCCAGCTGAGCGATTTCATCCCCACCTTTTGAAGGCTCTTTTTCTTCTTTTTGCTCTTCAGGTTCTTTCTCTGCTTTAGAAGGAAGGTTGAAGGACTCAACCTTCGAGGAAAGCTGTCTTAAGGGCTTAGAAAGAGAAGACGAGAGACGGAAAGAAACGATAATTGCCGCTAAGAAAACCGCCCCGGCTGTAGCCCAAAGGAAAATCGTAGTTAAATCCAACCAATGGAAAAGGGTTGAGTAGTCTTCAAAGGAAACAATCTGCCAAGATAAAGCGAAATAATTCTTTAAGCCATCCAGTCTTTCCACGGAGACAAACGATTTAGTCCCGTTGATTGTCGCGGTAAAAAAGGAACTGCCTTTATCTAGACCTAAAGCCTCGGTCTGATAAACCAAAGAGCCGACATCGCTGGCTTGATAGGAGGAGACTATATAACGTTCGGAATCAATCAGCAAGGATTTATTAGTCGTTACGATGTTCTTCATCAGTCGGCTGACTGCTTCTTCATTAAGATAGACAAAGCAAGCGCCGGGGTTCTGTCCGGTAATTTCGATTTTCTTTCCGAGAATCAGGTATTTGCCATTCTCGTCGTAAGTTGAACGTCCGTAGATAATCGGGGAGGAAGACTGAGCCTCGATAGCCTTCTGGTAGATCGAATTATCGATGTAAGGCAGAACCGCTTCCGTATCGTCGTAATTATCCGCGTAAAAGGATAATTTCTCGTCCTGGTAATAAGAAATCCCAAAATACAAAGCCGGGGGTAATGACTGAACATCGTAAATCTTCTGAAAAGCCTCGTTTTTATCGGAAGCGGAGATTACCTGATAGAAATTCTCTTCGCTGAAAAGAGTCAGGACCGAAGCGTTAGAATTATAAATCAGACTGTCGAGGGAAGACTCGAAATGTATCTGTTTGGCGTGGAGATCTTTCTCGACGTAATTCTTGGTGTAGACGTTAGTGACAATGTTGATCGTGGTAATCATGGCGGCGAGAATCAAGAAAAGCAGGCTGCCGATGGTCAGCAGTAATTTAGTGCTAAATGCGGTGCCTTTCTTTTTCTTGTTCTTGTCCATCAATGGTATTCCGAGGGATTGACTCCGGTTTCCTTTTTAAAGACCTTAGAAAAATACTTCTCATCCGGATAGCCGACTTTATATGCGATCTCGTTGATTCTAAGTTTTCCTTCCTTCAGATATTTTTTAGCCCAACTGAGACGGTAATCGGTCAGGATATCATTAAATGTTTTACCTAAAGAGTCCTTTAATAGGTGCATCAGATAACTCTCAGAGACTCCCAGCTTTAAAGCGACGGAGGAGACTGTCAAAGGAGAAGCGTATTCTTCGCTGATCAAGCGATAGAAAGACTTAATGGAAGCGTAATGGCGGAAGGAGATCGAATCATCGTTTTTCGTCTCCACCGTATTAAAGCCACTCATCAGTTTATTTTCAGCGTAAGTCAGGCATTCATTAAAAGCCTGAGGCAAAGCGGTAAGGCTTTGATAGCTAGTTAAGGCGAGAGTGAAGGTTTCTTCGCTTTCTTTCTCTAAATCCAAAAAGCTCTGGTAGATATGCTTGATGATTTCTTCCTTCTCCTCGGAGTTGATAAAAAAGACCTGGCTGCCATTTACTAAAAAAGAAACGCAATCCAGCAAGGCTTTCTTTAAATACTCTTCGACAATCTTGCCGCCTAGACTTACCTGTTCAGAAGAAGGAGAAGGATTATCTTCTTTAAGCAGGACTAAGCTTCCTTTTAAAGGTAAGGAAATATTCAGGTTAGAAAGATGGGTCTTAATCCCTTCCTCTTCTTTTTCTTCATTGCCTTTCAATAGGCTTTCGATATAGGACGACTGCATCGTATTGATCGAAGAAGAGTAGGCCGACTTCATCATCTGGTCTTTCTTCTTTTCGTTCAATTTCTCCAGTGCTTTCTGGACAACTCCGATAATCTCCGCATTCTCCACCGGCTTTAAGACATAAGAAAAAATACCGGATTTATAAGTCTCGACAGCATAATCGAAATCCTTATAAGCGGTAAGAACTATAATCTCTCCTTCAAATCCCGCTGAGGAGAGCTTTTTAATCAATTCGACTCCGTTCATAAAAGGCATGCGGATATCCGAGATAATCAAATCCGGTTGTTCTTTTTCGACTAATTCAAAACCGGTTTTGCCATCTCCGGCCGTCCCGACAATCTCGACTCCGTATTTACTCCAGTCGATTGTCTTCGAGAGCCCGAGCCTCACCAGATACTCATCATCGATGATGACCATCTTATACATACCTTTTTGCTCCTTAATGCGATAAAGGTGCCGGAATTAACCGGCACCTTTATTATCCCATATTTCTTAATAAGAGAGAAATTTAAGCCGAGTAATGTCCGTTGAAGATTTCAGCGTACGGTTCATTCTCGTAAACGACACTCATCGCAGTAATGGTAACAGTTCCGGTCCCATCTCCACCGATGTGGGCGTGGACATCATCTTGGAAAGTGATTCCGGTCGCCCCTAAATCGATAGTGTAGGTCTTTCCGGTAGCATCCAAAGCCTCAGCCGCCATCTTGCTGCCATCAGCTAAGACGATTTGGCTATCCTTGACCCAATAGGTATTTCCAGCCTTATCTTCGATTCGGAAGGAGCCTAAAGTAGCGGTGCCATCGCCTTTAGCGGTGATGACTAGATACTTCTTGCCTTCCGCAGTAAAGGTAGCCTTGTTGCCAAGCCAGCCGACATAAGTATACCCGGAGACATCGCAAGTCTTTTCAGCATCCAGACGGCTAATGGAATAATAAGAATAGGAATAGGTAGCTAAGGAAGTCAAAGTAATCGAGCCGACTCCGCCATCTCCGCCACAATGGATGTGGAGGTTGCCGTCTGTCCCAGTCGGGAAGCCGGACTTAACCAAGTCGATGAAGAGGGTCGTATCGGTGGTCGGCAGAGCCGCGGTCGCGTCGATCGGATTGCCTTTCGGATCGACGATGACATTATCTTTAAACCACAGAGTGGTGCCGTTTAATTCAAGACGGATGGTAGCCAAAGTAGCAGTCCCATCACCATGGAGAGTTAAGCCGATAACCGGAGCAGCCGGATTGCCGACATAACCGCCGTACTGATACTTATATCCGGCATCCAAAGGAATGTTGACATCCTTAATTCCGGAATTGACATCAGCGTTAGCGATAGCGAGCGTCGGCTGATAATGATCAGCGAAGAAGATTTCATCGATCGAAAGCTTGCCGGTTCCGGAATAGTACATATCGAGGGAATTATCGGTGTTGGCAATCCCGGTTTCCTTTAAGTCGATAACATACCAGGTATAATCGCTCTTCTCAGAATTGGCGTAAGGAGTAGCGGTGGATTTAGTCCCGAAGGAAGCGAAGCAATCATTCATGTACTTCACTCCGGCTCCGCCGTAATTGAAGCGGAAGTTATCCAAAGTCGCTCCACCTTCCATCTTGATAGAGAAGACCAGATATTGCTGGCCGACTCTGGCGTGGGCATCAGAGCCTTCCTTCAGCTGGATGAAGTCGCTTGCCCCTAAGGAAGTCGCATCGAAGACCGCGGCCGAGCCGTTAACGGAAACCATCGAAGCGGTGGCTGCATTGTAAGACAAAACATAATCCAAACCCGCATTCTTCACGATATCGGAAGCGTGGGAAGCATCGTAATCCGCATTGATTCCCACTTGCGTACGATTGAAGGAATCGAAGACCATTACATCGGTGGTCGCACCGTTAAGAGCCGGATACGGAGCGGCGGCTTTGGTGGTCAAATCGGAGAAGAAGACTTTGTTAATCGTAATCGGAGAAGTGGATTTAATCGAGATGGCTGTCATTCCAGCCTTGTTTAATGTTGAAGCTTCTAAATTGATGGCGAGAGGAGCGTAGACACTCTTTAAAGCCGCCGGGAGTAAATTAGAGTTCTTATCTCTTAAAAGACCCCAGGGAGCATGAGCTTCCCCGCTCAGATTATCGACATATATATCGGTGTCGCTGGTATCGCCTTTGATGTTGAGGACCAAGTTGGCCTTGGAAGTAACAACCGGCAATGTGTAGCTGGCGCCTTTTTCCAGATGGATTTCTCTTCCGATAATCGTACCGGTCGAATCTCTCCACCAGAGGTTAGGGGAAGAGGCGTTCGGTTTCTCATGTTCGAAATCATCGAGGACTGTCTTCACAGCACCTTTAACAAGGAAGACCGATTCGATATCCAAAGTCGCATCGCAGATTCCTTTAGCGTAGAAATGGAAACCGACGATGGTATCCAAGACCTTAATCGTCGAAGGAGTGCCATCGTTCTTAGTGTAGACGGTATTCTCATCCGCAATGGTCTGCTTAGGCGAAATGATAAAGTCCTGATATTCTTCGTTCAACTCATTAAGTGCGCTGCCATCCGGATCGACCGCTTCAGAAAGCGGAATCTCGTAGACCTTGCAGGCATCATCGCCTCTTAAAGCCAAGACTAAGTGATCCTTAGCAAGTTTTTTAGCATCATCGAGCTTCATACGGAAGCCGATGCCATCGTAATCCTTGATCGGATAAGTCCCTTCGCCCTGCTTATAGATGGAAGCATCGGAGGAAGAAGGGAAGACCGGATTAGAAGAATTGATTCTGACTTTCAGATAAGGAGCAGCGTTATAGACTCCGCCATCCTTAACGGTACCTTTCGGAGTAGCGGAAGAGAAATCATCGACCATTGTATCTTCCGCTTCGTTATATACTCTCGTCACGCTGCCTTCCGGAAGTTCGGTCGGATCCGTAGGAACCGGATCAGGATCAGGAAGCACTTCAGAAGAGATGCTGGAAGAAGACTCTGATGTCTGAGAAGAGACCGCGGACGAAGAAGCAACCTCCGAGGAAGCGGCAGTTGAAGATTTAGTCGAGGAGACGGTAGATGAAGTAGTTGAAGAGACGACTTGAGAAGAAGCTGACGAATTAGCTGAAGAGGCCAGGGAGCTGGAATTAGCCGGCTGACCGCAGGCGGATAACATCGTCAAAGCTGAGAATGCGACTAAGGTAAACAGTTTCTTTTTCATATTTTTTCCTCCATGTGGATTGATAGAAACCTTTTTAACAACTTACGGAACGAAAGCTACTTTTCTCCGTATACTGTCAGTTCAGATAACTGTGCTCCATACCCTCCTTCCGCCGAATTAGACGTAATTACCAATTTGATGAAACGCGCTGAGACGTTTAAGGAACTAACATCGAGGACGATCATATTTCCCTGGGCTGGATCGAAAGTATAATCGTGAGGTGCCACGAGATCTTTAAAGACCGTAGAGGTCGAAGAGTATTCGTTCTGGCTGTCGGAAGTGAGGATTTCGATATTTTCAGTTCTCGCTGACCAGCTCATCAGTCCCGGCAGGAACATAACCACAAACTTCAACTTATACAGGTCTTTCATATCGATGATCACGAAGGCCGGAAGAGTTGCTGACTCATAATAAGAAGTCCCGGAAGTCTGTCCATCGTTGATCTTGGAGACATCGTAGACGTCGTTATGAGGAGTTGAATCGACAATTGGCTTATTGTAAGTAAGAGAAGGCGGATAGAAGGCTAAATCACCTAACTTAATGGTCGTTTGATATCCTAGCCCGCTCTTACGGAAGAAACGAAGCTGAAGGGCGAGGAAATCAACCGGAGTGAAGGAGATATCCGCCGCATTCCCGAAAGCCGGGGTAATCTGATAATCAGCGGAGGACAAGACGCGGACAAAGAGCGGATTAGGGGTTCCATCCGACTTCAGCTTTCTTCCGAAGACCGAGATGGAATAACGGGTGAAGAAGTCGTTGTCGTAAGCCCCGAATAAACGGACGACCCCGACATTGACTAACTTATTGAACTCGACGGTGACCGCGATAAACTCATCTTCTTCCTGGGTGTAATCTTTCGATTCGAAGAAGGTCGAACGATCGTTATCGATTAGATTGCTGGCTGGGAAGCCATCTTGTGCAAAGCTGCCTTTACCATCATCGTAGGAAGCTTTAGTGGTCGCTCCGACACCGTGAGTAACAGTGACGGTTGAGGAGGAGACATCAGCTTTTTCACCGATATAAGATAGAGCATCTTTTAATTGATAGGCGGCGGGTACTTCGATTCCTTCCTGCGTCCTTGTCTTATTTGTAATGACTGTCGGCTGGCTTCCATCGGATTGATAGTTATACTTCAAGGCGATCTTAGCTCCGCAGACTTGGTCGCTTGCTTGGACTTTCAGGTTCGTGACGTAATCGTTAGTCGTCAGTTTCATCGCCTCTTTAGAAGTGATTTTCTTACCTTCGATTTCCAGATTTTCAATGGTGACATTATCAATTGAGGAATCAGCATCTTCACCTTGCATTCTGGAGACAATCGTATCAGCGAGATGATAGACTTTGACATTCTTGACGTTGACTCCATCGATCTTGCCTCGTTTGCCTCCGGATTTTGTCCATTCCGCGTTGTAGGCAATCGTGAAATCGATGAAGAAATCATTCTCGCCATCAGTTTGGACATCTCCGAGCATTTCGCCGTCTTCCAAGGTGATGTTTTCAAAATTCACATTGGTGATATGAGCATCATCGCAGTTATGGGTCGAGATGCAGGCCTTGTGGAAATTATGAAGGACGGTGATGTTTTTAAAAGTAATCCCATCCATGGTCGGGCCGTTAGTCTCATAGCCGACTTCCATGGATTGAGCTAAGTCGGTCCAGACTTCCGTGCCATCGAAGGTGATATCGGAAGTGGAGCCGCGGTTGACGTTTTTCACAACTAAGGAATCATCCCAAGTCCTGACAAATCCCCGATTGACGATGACATCGGAGCAGGACTGAAGGGAAATACCATCTCCGTTAGCGCGAGCGGAGATGATTCTTAAATCGTTGATTCTGATTTGGGAAGAATCAATCATCGCGACAGCCCAGCCAGCTGGATCGAGGATGGAAATGCCGGAGATATTGATGTTCTTAGTTCTGGTGAACTGGAGCGGAATCTGTTTTTCAGATGCGGTCTTTCGTTCGTAGATTGCGCCATCGAGGATTCCTCTTCCACGGATGGTTAGATTCTCTAAGCCATCGGTGATGACCTGTCCGAAGACATAAGCCCCGCCGGCCAGATACAAAGTATCGCCGGAATCCATCGGGATGGCATCAGCCTTATAGACTCCCGGGCCGAAATAAATAATTTTGGAGTCCGCCTTGGCTTCTTCTTCGGTGATTGGATCTTCCTCTAAAGGATTAGCGAAAAGATGGATAGCGGTCTTGTAGTCATCGTTATATTCGATGGTATAATCCGCCGGGTTTTCTAAATCGAATTCAATTGTCTTATTGGTAATGGTCGGAACGATTCCGTAGACCAAGGGTCTTACTAAGGCGGAAGTCACTTCGCTCGGGACGGTAATCTGGACGTGGACTTTGCCTTGGAAATCAAAATAAGAAACCGGAGCGGTATCGGAGGAATAATCATAAGTAAAAGAACGAGCGAAATTTACTCTGGTCTCGTAGACGAACAAGTCTTCGTTGTTCACTTTGATCTGAGCCTTAGGAGAAGTGCTCATCATCGAAGGACCTTGGTAGGTGACTAAGGAAGTCTTGCTGACCGTTTGCTCGGAAGGAATGAAATTATCCTTATTGTAATAAGCGCCGGGAGCTAAGGAGCTCGAAGCAGAAGAGGAGGAATCAGATTGGCTATTAGCGATAGATGAGGCATCAACGGAGGAAGAATTATTCGAATTTCCGCAACCCGTCAATGCCAATAATGCGATGGCCAGAATGCTGATCAGACGTTTGTTTTTTTGCATCTTTGCCTCCTTATATACCTATATTGTATTTTCATTAAAGCGGTTACATAATTACCTAAAACTGCAAGAATAGTACAAAATACTGCATTTGTAAGCGTTTAACATCCTCTAAATGACTTGGAGTGCTGCGTAGGAGGAATAGTTAGTATCCGCCTGTTCCTTAGTTTGGCTTTCACTTACCTTAGCTCCGGTTGAAACCGAACTGGTATTGGTGAAATAACAACCGCTGACATAAGTGGAAGAATCGATGTATTTATAAAGGCTATCGATCTTTTTATCGCCTAAGGTGATATCGCTTAAGGTGACATTTTTCACATAATGTTTAGTTTGATCGCGAGTATCTAAAGAACCGCGGACGATGATATTCATCCTCTTGGAAGTAGGCTTAACTAAGACATTGGCGATCTGTACTCCCTCGACACTTCCTAAAGTGGTCGTTTTCCAGTTAGTTGACCAGGTGGAAGAGAACTGGCAGTAAAGGCCGATAAATAAGCCGTTTCCGTCTCCTTGGCCCATAGATGCATCTTCCAAGGTGATATCGATGAATTTCACATTGGTCACTTTGGCGTTGTTGGCATCGTGGATTGAAATCGGAGCGTGGTGGAAAGCATGCAGGACGGTGATGTCCTTAAAGGAAATGTCATCCATAATCTCACCGATGGTCTCATAACCGATTTCCATCGATTGCGCTAAGTCAGTCCAGATTAAGCAATCGTGGATATTCAGGTGCTGAGTGGTGCCTTCTTGGGCGTAATTCCCATACCGCGGGTAATTTTTAACGACGATCGAGTCATCAAAGGTCCTGACAAAGCAGTTTTTAACCTCGATGTTCTGACAAGACTGCAAGGATACTCCATCGCCGTTAGCTCTTGAGGAGATGATCTTCACGTTGTCGATCGTTCCGGTATTCAGATAATAAAGGTTCAAACACCAGCCGGCCGGATCGAGAAAACTTAAGCCCTGGATCGTAAAAGAAGAGCAGAAATTCAGCTCAAGGGGAATCAATCTAGTTCCTTTGGTGGCGTTTCTCTCAAAGACTGAGCCGTCGATAACTCCACCTCCGATAATCTTGACTCCGGTGGTATTAGAGGAAACAAAGCGTGCTCTGATGACCGCTCCGTAATCGACGACAGCCGTCTGCCCAGAAGAGAGGGTAATTTCATTATTGGCGGAGATGTTTTTATCGTTTGCGGAAGTGTGAAGCCCCGGTCCGAAATATAAAGTGTTAGTTTGTGTAGCCATCCCTTGATAATCAGCGGAGAAATCATCGATAAAAATATGCAGGGCATTTTTAACGTTTCCGTTAATCTCCAAAACGTATTCCCCGTTTGAATACAGAGTAAAAGACACCAGCTGCAAAGATGTATCGACTTTAACTCCTACACCGTGGCCTAAGGGGCGTAAAACCGCTTGCCCGTTTAAGGCGAAAGGACAGCGGATTGTAAAATCAGCTTTCCCATCCATTCTCATAATTAAGACTCCCGCGTCATCCCTTTGATAATCGGAAGGTGAGAAGGTGTAGGTGTTGTTTGTCATGACTTTATAGACATCAGCCTTAACTCCATCGACATAAACTTCGTAATCTTTAAAAAGCAAATCCTCAGCCGGGACTTTATTTAAGCTGATCTTGGAATTCTTCTTACCCGCTTCTTCACCTTCATAAGAAGGGAAGTAATCGCTAGGTAAAGGAACGTAATTTTCCTCTAAAGGTGAAGAGGAAATAGGTAAAGAAGAAATAGATGAAGAAGACTGGATATTCAAGGAACTGGAAGTGGACATAAAAGAAGATTCCTCCTGAGCGGAACTTGTTTTTTCAGAGCTGACCTCGGATGAACTTCTCCAAGTCTCCTCTGAAGAAAGAGAAGATGAAGAATCCTGAATAGAATTCTGAATAAGAGAAGAGGAAGTTACTCCTGAAGCGCAGGCGAAAGACGTGAAGAGGCAAGTCAGAAGAACTAAGGCCTTGAAGAAACTTTTTTTCATAATCAATTAAGCAGGGTTTTTCCATTTTCTTCCGAAAATAACGATAAGCGTTTCTGATTAAAAGAGAAATTAAGATTCTGACCGATTTCCCATCCTTGGTCTTCATCCGCTTCGATGATCAGGTTATCTTTTTTGCCTTCCATTTCCACGTAGAGCAGAGTCCTGTCCCCTAATTTTTCCTTCAGGACTAGTTTGCCCATGAATTGACCGTTCTTTTCAATTGAGATTTCTTTTGGACGGATACCTAAGATCGCTTTCGAAGTTAAAGCCTCCGGAGCTTTTAATCTCTTAATCACTTCTTCTTCCGCCTTTAAGGTGTAAGGTCCGAAGGAAAGGATAAGATCTTTTTTCTCCTTCTTCAGTTCGCAATCGATAAAGTTCATCTGTGGAGTGCCGATAAAGCCGGCTACAAACTTATCGGCAGGATGGAAGAAAATATCTTCCGGTGTTCCGACCTGTTTGATGACTCCTTGATCCATAACGACAATCTTGGTCCCCATCGTCATCGCTTCGGTCTGGTCGTGAGTGACATAGACGAAAGTGGTCTTGACCTTGGCATGTAATTTAGAAATCTCGGCTCTCATCTGCGTACGCATCTTGGCGTCAAGGTTGCTGAGCGGCTCATCTAAAAGGAACACATCAGGTTTACGGATAATCGCTCGACCTAAAGCGACTCTTTGTTTCTGCCCGCCGGATAATTCACCCGGGAGGCGATTCAAGTATTCGCTTAAACCGAGGATTTCCGCAGTCTTTTTGACTTTCCTATCAATCTCGGACTTAGAAAGATGATGATTATGATATCTTCTAAAAACAGGTTCGAAAAGATTCAACCAGAAATCATGAAAAGCATTTCCGCTCTGGATTACCTTTTTTGGAAGGTCTCTTTTTATCTTATTTTCCTTTAAAGGGAAGGCGATATTCTGATAGACCGTCAGCTGAGGATATAAGGCGTAATTCTGGAAAACCATCGCGATATTGCGGTCTTTGGGCTCGACATCATTGATTTTCTTGCCGTTAAGATAGATCTCACCCGAGGTGATATCTTCTAAGCCGGCAATCATTCTTAAGGTCGTCGATTTACCGCATCCTGAAGGCCCGACGAAGATGAGGAACTCGCGGTCATCAGCCTCTAAAGTGAAGTCTTTAACCGCTTGGACTCCTTTGGTATATTCCTTATAAAGATGGTTAAAAATAAGTCCTCTTTCCGCGAGATGGATTAACTTATTAAAATCGTCGATAACAAAGTCCGCTTCCGGATCATCCTTAGCATCCCCGCCGAAAGCGATAGAGGTGAATTGCCCATCGTTTGCGGCTTTGATGCCAGCGGAAGCATCTTCGATCACCGCACATTGATAAGGCTCAAGATTTAAAAGCTTGGCGGCTTTTAAGAAAACTTCCGGATCAGGTTTCGGCTTAATTAAACCGACACCGTCGGACACGGCATCGAAGTATTTCTCCAAATCGACTTTCTTTAAGATGAGTTTAGTGTTCTTTGAGGAGGAACCGATCGCTAGTTTAACTCCGGCTTCTTTTAGTTCGTTTAAGGTCTTTCTGACTTCGTCTTTTACGGAAGATGGGGAAAGAGTATCTAAAAGAGAGATGTAATATTTGTTCTTTCTTTCCGCCAAGGCAACCTTTTCTTCTTCGGTATATTTCTTGGTGGCTTTTTCTAAGATGATATCTAAAGAAGCCATCCTGGAGACTCCACGGAGACGGTTATTGATCTTTTCATCGAAATAGATGCCTTCTTCATCAGCCATCTTCTTCCAAGCCTGATAATGCAAGGCATCGGTGAAGACTAAGACTCCATCTAGGTCGAAGATTATTCCTTTAATCATTTTCCTGCTCCTCACTTTCTATCATGACAACTTTTTTATCATCGATCGTGACTTTCTTCTTTTCCTTACCTTCGAGGTAAGAAAAACTTAAGCTTTCTATTTCTTTAGGCAGATGCGGATTAAAGACCGCCCTGCCATCGATAAAGCTTAACCCAGCCGCTCCGTAGACCAACGAAAGATAACTTCCTCCGGCTGCGGCCATATGGCTGCCTCCGATATAGATCTTTCCGGCCCAGGATTTACTCTCCCCGCCTAAGTCCACACCAGCTGATTTAATGAAGAAGTTGTAGCCTTCTTCATTCTTTTCAAGACGGAAGGCCGCTAAGGCGTACATAGAAGAGCTTAAGGAACTGCCGTGTTCTGTATAAGGTAAGTAATAATCGTAATTCTTCTTTAAGCTGTCGAGAGAAAAATCGAAGGGGAACAAAGACATCATGGCGATGACATCAGCTTGCTTGATGGTCTTAGTCTTACTGGCTGGGCCATCTTTCCCACCCCAGTACTGCTTAGGATCTTTTAAACTAGCTTTAATTTGACTCGGAGTCAGATCCTTTAAGTCGAAATAACCTTTGAACTGCTCGATAATCCCGTCAGTTCCCGGGTAAGGGAAATATAAATGGGCAACGAAATCCTCTCCTTGACTGATGAAAGATTTCATCTGTTGGTAATCAGGATAACTACTCAGTTCATGATGGAATTGATGATCGAATTCCGCAAACATCCTGATAAAGCCCCCGACTGACTTTTTAGCTACCATATTAGTAAAGGCATTATCATCGACTCTTTCGTGGTATTCATCAGGTCCGATGACATCGTTTAGATGATATGTGCCTTCTTTATCTTTAATAGCGTAAGAAAGATAGAAAAGGGAAACCTGATAGAGCACTTCGATTCCGCCTTGCAGCATAATCTGGATATCCTTAGTCCGTTCGTAGTAAGAAAGGATAGCGAGAGCGATATCTCCGGAGATATGGATTTGTTTATCGACAAAATAAGTCCTGACCCATTTACCGGTCTTGACATCTTTCACATTGTATTTGCTGCAGCCTTCCTTGCCGTCTTCCTGGCTTTCCCAGGCGTAGAAGGCTCCTTGATAGGAGAATTCTTTCGCTTTCTTTAAGGCGCCTTTAAGTCCGTTGATTCTATAAAGAATAAGATTCTTCGCTTCTTCTGGATCAGTCAGCAAATAAAAAGGAAGCAGGAAATTCTCGCTGTCCCAAAAAGCGGCCCCCTTATAAGTCTGGCCTGAAAATCCTCTGGCGGGGATCGAGGTCAGATAAGAAGAAGCGGCGCTAGTTAAAAGATAAATGGAATAATCGATCTTTTCCTGAGCTTCTTTATTGCCTTGGATAACTACCCGTCCGGAATTAAAATGCTTCTGGAAAATCTTTATATGTTCTTCTTTATTCTCTTCGTAGCCTTTTTTACTTGCTTCTTCTACTTCTTCTTCAGCCTTTAAAGGCTCTTTAAAGAACGAACAACAGACCGTAGCAAAAAGGAAGAAGGTTAGTTCGCTGCCTTCTTTGGCTTCGGCGGAAATCAGCATTCGATCGTCTTGATAAGACTCTGAATAAAAAGTGCGGATCTGCGGTTGAATCAGCAGCGCTTCCTCTCCTTCGTCCCCTTCGTTAGTCACTCCGAGGAAGCGGACAAGCCTTCCTTTCCGGATGTAAGTTGTCTTCTTAAAATGCGGACCGTTAATATCGTAAATATCCTTATCAAAACCTAAGGATATATTAACAATACTTGGCTCCTTTACTCTTAAAGTGTATTTAAGGCAGAGGAGATGTTCATTCGCTTTCGAGCAGAATCTTTCCGTTTGAATCAGAGCGGAAGCAAATTCGCTTCTCCTTTGGAACAGCCCCTGATCAAGAATGAGGCTTTGAGAATGGTCTAAGCAGTTATCTTTCAAAGATAAAGGCTTGCCGTTAACTTCCGCTTTGATATAAAAAGGATTTGGCATATTAACGGATTCACGCCAATTATCTTGGTAACGATCGTAAAAGCCGACCACGTTTAAAGCCGGCAAGGAAGCTTTTCCGTCTTCCTCTAAAGTCCCCCGGTAACCGAGGTGGCCGTTGCCGATCACAAACCGGGTTCCGAGATCTTTTTCTTCCTCAAAAGAGAACCCTTGTTCCTTTAACTCAATCATTACGCCGCCCTTTTTATTTCCTTAACTCCGTAGATTGTCATAACCTTGTCGTAGACCTTCATCTTAAAGGCATCCCCATCGTTGATAATCTCAATCTTCTTTCCTTCGATTGTCACTTTGACCTTTCGTCCGCGGTAGAAGAAAGAGAAGGAATAGCTTTGCCATTTAGAAGGCAAACAAGGAGCTAAAGAAAGCATCTTTCCGTCGGTTCTGACTCCTCCAAACCCATAGACGATATTCATATAAGCGGCAGCTAGAGAAGTCGTATGCAGCCCCTCTAAGGTGTTGCGGTTATAGTCATCTAAATCTAATCTTGTGGCGTAGGAGAAGAAACGATCAGCTTCCGTTTTTTTACCTAATTCCGCAGCGAAAATCGAATGGATTGAAGGCGATAAAGAGGATTCGTGGATGCAACGAGGCTCGTAGAATTCATAATTGGCTTTCTTCTGCTCTTTGGTAAATAAAGAAGAATAAAGGAACATGAACATCAAGACATCCGGCTGTTTAATCATGTCGTAACGATAGATGCGATCATAAGACCAGTGAGAATAAAGCGGGAAGTCGGTAAGAGGAATCTTATCGATATCCAGATGAGGAAGTTTAAAATAACCTTCGTGCTGTTCGAAGAGTTTAGTCTTGTCATCGTATAGGATCAGCATCTTTGCCCCGGCTTGCGCGATTCCCTTTAAGAACTTTTCATCGACTTGGCATTTAGAAAGCAAGGAGGCATTGCCGTATTTTTTAAACATCTGAAGGGTGAATTCAAAAGTCTTCTTCGCCATGAAGTTCGTATAGGTGTTATTGTTGACCATCATCTTGAATTCATCCGGCCCCATGACGCAGTAAAAACCGAAGTGCTTTTTAGAATGGTCCCACTGTCCTCTAGTTAATAGGAAATGGGAAATCTCCACAAGCATCTCCAGTCCATAATCTTTGATGAATTGTTCATCTTGGGTCAGATTGAAATAGTGGAAGATGGCGTAAGCCACACCGGTAGAAGGCTGGAACTGTAAAGAAGCATGCTGCCAAAGATTGCAGCCTTCTTCACCGTTCAAAGTCGCAATCGGATAGCAGGCCCCTAAGCAATCTAAATCCAAGGCTCTTTTCTTAGCCTGGGGTAAAGTATGATAACGGAACATCAATAAGTCTTTGGCCGCTTTTAAATCCGACAATAGGTAATAAGGCAGGCAATAAGTCTCCGAGTCCCAGAAGGCATGTCCGGAATACGCTTCTCCGGTCAGACCTTTCGCGCCGATATTATCATCCGGGGAATAGCCGTGGTAAGTCTGAGCTAATTGGAATAAGCAGAAGCGGATGCCTTGTTGTTCTTTCTCGTCTCCTTGAATCGAAATATCGGTTCTGGAGTAAGTCTCGGCCCAGAAAATACGATTTTCTTCAAGATAACTGTCGTAGCCTTTTTTAAAAGCTTCCGATAGTTCTGAACTGACTTGGTCTTCCATCTCCTCTTTAGTTAAAACACCCTTTTTATCCGCTAAGTTAACCACGTAACGGGTAAGTGTGGTCTTCTTATCGGCCTTTAAAGAAAGAGGAGCAGAAACGGAGAGTTTTCTATCTTCTTCCTTAAAAGTGAAAAGCGGATCATCAGCGCAGCTGATTTTCATTCCGGAGACAAGCTGCTGTTTAGTAGTTAACGTCTGGACACCTAAAAGATAAGTTCCGTGATTTTCTTTTTTAAACCAGTCTTTCCAGTAGCAGTCTGAACCCCAGTGCAGAACATTGCTATTTAAGCTTAATGAAAGATTGAGGATTAAATCCTTATCCGCTTCTAAGGAAATCCTTTGAAATGCCTTATGGCAGTCATTCATCGCTAAAAAGCGTTCGAAACAGACATGAATATTTGTCCCATCTTTTAAAATCCAGGTAAAGGAGCGCTTTAAAAGACCGCTTTGCATATCTAGTTCGCGGATAAAGTCCTTAAAAGCGGAGACTCCTAAATCAAGCTTTTCATTGCCGACTGTTAAAGAGCAGCTGATCCAGTCGACCGAATTAATCATGAAGTGAGTTCTTTTAACGATGCCTTTATAAGCGGAAGGTGTGTCTTCTTTAGCGTATTCATAGATACCGTTAAAGTAAGAACCCCGGAGGGTTTTTAGATTAGTCGAGGATTCATCGAACATTCCGCGGATACCCGAGTATTCGTTACCTAAAGAGAAGATCGATTCTGAGACCTGGGAACGTTCTGGATGGAAACCTTCCTCGATGATCTTATAAGGATCTTCTTTCAAATATTGATTGCTGATTTTTCCCATATGGATTTACTCCTTTATGCCGTTAGTGGCATTGGCATTGGTAATCTGCTTCTGGAAGATTAAGAAGATAATAATCTGCGGAATAATCGAAATGACTAAGAGCATCAAGAACTCGTCGTAGGTATATCCGTTACCTAACGAGGATTGGACATTGTAGATCTCGACCATGACCGTATACATATCCTGGTCGTTCAGTAAGAGGTAAGGTAAAAGGAAATCCGACCAAGCAGCGGTCATCGCAAAGATGGCGACAACTCCGACGATCGGCTTCGATAAAGGCAGGACGACTTTAAAGAAGATCTTTAAATCGGAGCAGCCATCCATTTTGGCGGCCTCTAATAAGGACTTAGGAATCGATTCAAAGTAGTTCTTAAAGTTTACAAAATAGAAAGCATTCGCTCCCCAGATCAGCATTAAGGGCAGGTAATTATCCGCCATCCGGAGATCGGAAAGCCAGTGGAAGAGAGGAATGATGCCGGTGATGGAAGGAATCATATAAGAAAGCATAATCAAGACGTAAATGACCTTGTATCCGCGGGGTTTAACTAATGCGATGACATAGGCGGTCAAGCCGTTAAAAAGAACGGCGGAAGCCATCGCCCCCAAAGTGACAATAAAGGAATTCAGGAAGTATTTGCCGAAGTTTTCCTTCTGCCAGACATCCCAGATCTTCCCGATGTTGAAGACGGCCGGGAAGAAAGTGTAATTTGTAGAATTGATTTCCGTGACGGTCTTGAAGGAAGTGACGATTAACCAGAAGACGGGGATTAAGGCGGTGAAAACAGCGACGGCTAAGATCAAAACGAAGAACCAATAAAGCAAGCGGAAACGTCTTTTCTTATAATCGGAGAAGTTTAAAAGCCCCGTGGTTTTCTCTTTTAATTTCATCTGCCTTTCCTCCTTTCGAAGTACTTAGTCAGAGCAAAATAAGCCAAGGTAAAAAGCAAGATAATTAAAGAAAGGATAACTGAGACCGCCGCCCCTAACTCCGGTTTACCATCGGAGAAAGCGTAATTATAGGCAAGCAGCATCAGGGAAATCGAATGGATGTTGCCTTCTCCGATAATCATCGGCTCGTAGAAGACCTGGAAAACAGAGATGATCTGTAAGATAAATAAGGTCGAAAGAGTAGGCTTCAGGTGAGCTAAAGTTACATATTTCAATCTAGCTAAGAAACCACCCCCATCTAACCTCACCGCTTCGTATTGAGAATTATCGATGGATTGAACCGCAGAGAGATAGATCAAGGCGGTTCCGCCCGCTCCTCTCCAGGTCATCGCGATGACAATTAAGGGAATCGCCTTATTCGGGTCATCGACGAATAACGAGGTCGGTAAACCGAGGGAGGTTCGGATGACATTCAGAATCGAATATGATTCCGGTTCGTAAAGGGATTTAAAAAGGAAAGCCACAGCAATCCCAGAAATAATGCAGGGGAAGTAAATGGCGATGCGGAAAAAGGACTGCCCCCAAGCCAGTTCGCTTAAAAGGATTCCGATAATCAAAGGTAAGAGGAAGCCGATCAGCAAGGACCAGAAGATATATTTGAAGGTATTAGCTAAGGCCGCTTGGAAGATGGAATCATTAAAGACCTCGGCGTAATTGCCAAACCCCACAAAATGCGACATCTTATACCCATCGAAGAAAGAAAGGATGCCGTTCATAATAAGCGGCCCCCAGACGAAGAAACTGAAAAGCAGGACTCCGGGCAATAACAGCAGCCAGCCGGAGAGATCGTTTTTCAACCTTTGTCTTTTTCTCTTTTTCTGACTTGCATCAGTTAAAGAGAGAGGCTTATTTTCTTCCTTCTGCAGGTAAGCTAAATTAATCATGTTAAGTTACTGGTTTAAAGCTTAGACATATAAGTCGAATTGAAGGTAGCGTTAGCGGTCTGTAAAAGGGAAGCGCAGTCGGCGCTATCCGGCTTTTCTAAGACCGACTGGATGACCCGATCAAGAATCTTATACATTTCCTGGGCGTAATAAGGGACTTCGGTCTTTTTGATCTGGGTAATCGTATTGAAGAAATCTTTGTAGTTATCTTCTTTGACGTTGATGTATTGATCTTCAATCGCTTTGGTTTTCGCTAAGTAATCCGCATCGATCCAAGGCTTAATCGTATTGATAATCGGCTCACCTTTGCCTTTAGCGACTTCGTTGCCTTCCTTGATGGCGGTTAAAGACGGGGAAGAGACTTCCGGAGAACGGCCCATGTATTCTAAAAAGCGTAAGGCGCCTTCGACTTCTTTATCCGAAGCATCGGAGGAGAAGACGAAAGGAGTGCCGCCGAACAAAGAATATTGCTTTCCGGTAGGTCCTTTAGGCATCGGGACAAAAGCGATATCTTTCTTATCCATACCACCGGTGGTGACCGCTAGTTTAATAACATCGGAACCGACGAAAGCCATCGCGACTTTCGAGACGACATCGGAAGACCAGTCGGAATAGCTGACGGTCACTGAATTTAAGAGCAATTCGTTAGCTTTCATCTCTTTAATCCACTCTAAGGCTTGGATGGCTTTCGGGTCATCAAGGTTACCGATCCATTTGCCGTTAGTATCCTGCTTTTCTAATTCCGCACCGAAATTCCACGCCATATTCGCAAACTGCCACCCGCCGTTTTTGTTGGCGGAAAGGATTAAAATCCCTTTTGTATCGGCGGTGGAATTAACGATTTCTTGGGAATAATCCATAATCTGCTGGAAGGTGGTCGGATAAGCGGGAGTCCCGTCTTTATGATAGATATCGTAGGCCCCGTCTCCATCGACGTCCTCTAAAAGACCGACTTCACCGAGAATTCTCGTATTGAGGAATAAACCTAGGCCGTAACCATCCCTAGGAACCCCGTAAATTTTCCCATCGAAGGTCAAAGTGCTCTTCATATCTTCATCCATCTTGGAAAGCCAACCGAGGGAAGTGAGTTGGGAAGTGATGTCTTTAATGTATCCTTTGGAGACCAGCATCGAAGGTTCGGTGAACCAAGTCTGGAAAACTGTGGGGAGCTTATGGGCTTCCGCTTTGGCTTGGACGGTCTCGACGGAATATTCGTAGTTATCCCCTTTGATTTCATACTGGGGATAATCTTTTTCAAATCTATCTTTCCATTCGTTGAACATATTGACTTCGTTGGTCAGTTGGCTTTGAGGCCACATGCCGATGGAAATCACCGTCTTATCGTTGGAAGTGCTTTGGCAAGCTCCTAGAAGGGAGAAGGATAAAGCGAGTAAGATTGCTCCGGACATAATTCTTTTTGTTTTGCTCATATTTTTCTTCTTTCTAAGCGTTATAAGAAAGCGCTTACTATCTCGCATTATCAGTATAATTAAATAAAAGGCTCGCTTTAAACCTCTTGTACTGCATATTGGTAGAAAAAACTGCAAAGAAAAATTGCGCCCCGTAAGAGGCGCAATCAAGGTATTTACTTTAAAGGGATCGAATCGATCGTCTTCATTTCCGGAGAGCAATCCACTCCGTAGAAGCGGGTGTCGTTGCGGTGAAGGCAAGAAACTAGTTCTTTTGATTTAGTCAAGTTAATCAAATCGACAAAGATTTCTTTCAGATAATAGAACTCCTCTTCTTCGCAGGTATCGAAAAACTGGATTGTCTGTTGAATATCTTCGGAGAGAATCTTTACTTCCTCCATATGAATATTCATTGTTTCAGCGAGATTATCGAATCCCAGAGTCTTGGTCTCTTCGATCAGCTGATTCAATTTAAGTTTATCCATTTTTCCTCCTATAAAAAGGAATTGAATACCTACATTCTAATGAATGGATATAAATAATGCAAAGTAATTCTTTTATGACGGAAGAAAGAGCAAGCACGGTCTTTTTACCTTCCGCGGTATTTTTTTATTAGCCTTTCTTTTAGTTTTAGATGGCAAAATAGGCGGGATTAATGATAAGAACCCAATCTTCATTTACGTGCTAACTATATTTTTACTTAAAAAGGTCCTAAAATAATAAACATAAAACAATGACAGGTATTAAGTTAAAGCCGGGGCTTAAAGAGCTGACTGATGAAGAGATTGCTTTTTTAATTAAAGCCGTTCCTGATGAAAAAGCCATCTATCTTTGCGATGCTTCTATGACATTGAAGCCGATTTTTTATTCTGAAGGAATCCCCGCCTTATCTGGATATACTAAAGAAGGCTACGCTGAACTGATGAAAAAAGGCGATGCTTCCTCGATTATTTATCGGGGTGATTTACCTTACGTCCAAGAAAACTTCGCGAGTCTTTTAAAAGATAAGAATTCAATCCAGGTGACTTATCGAATCGTCCGTCAGGATTCTTCCTGCACCTGGGTCAAGGCTTGCGCTGTCTTAGAAGGAACCTATCGAGGAGAACTTGTTGTACTTGTTGATTTCTTCAATAACACCGCGGAATTCAGCGGGCCGGAAGAAATCCTCCAACGTTCCCAGACTAAGGTTTATGTCTTTGATCGGAAGACCAAAGAGATGCTATACGCGAACGGAGAAGCGGTCGAATATCCCGCTGGTAAGCAATTCCTCGGGAAGAAATGTTATGAATTCCTTAAGGGAAGGACTTCTCCATGTGAAAACTGCATCCTGGAGCGAATGCAGAAAGATCCGAAAATCATCGAAGAAGTAACTTCTAAAAATTCCGCTTATTTGATTTCGACTGAAAAGATCACCTGGTTTGGTCGTGATGCGATTGCTAGATACGCGGAAGATGTCTCCTATATGCACGATGAGCAGTTAAGGACGGAAGCGGAAAAAAAGAGTTTTGAATCAATCATTAACGGCTTACCGGTCGGAATTGGTGTTTTTAAGAAAACCGGAGATCAGATTAATCTGATCACTACAAACCTAGCCTTTTCTAAACTATTCCACGTTCCTTTTGTCGGAGGTTTTTCACTTCCTCTTGCGGAACTGATGTATTATGTCCCGAAAGAGAAAGTCCCCCTGGTCAAAGAAGCTCTGGAAAAAACTTTTAAGGAAGGGCAAGCGGAATTAGGAGTTGAGTTCTTTACTCAGGGGCCTAATCCTCGCTGGTTTTATTGCCGTGGGCATGCCGATAACCCTTCTTCCACAGGCAGTCAAATCTGCTATGTGACTTTTTCCGACTACACCTTATTAAAAACCACGGAACTAGAGCTGCAGGCTTCTCGAGAGAGGTATAAAGTTGCCACCGATAATGCCCATCTGGTTTTCTGGGAATTCGATATCAAAAATCGCCGCTTGCTTTCTCCGGAAAAGTCCTTAACCAAGAACGGACTCTTATCGGATGTCTTAGAGAATGTCCCGGACTCTATTTTGCCTGGTGTCGATGAAGAAGATCGCCCGGTTTTAAAGAAAATGTACGATGAGCTTTATGCCGGTAAGCCTTCCGCTTCCTGCACGGTCGGGTTTACTAACGATCTAGGAGAGCATCATTACGAGTATGTTTTTTGCCAGATGGTTTTCGATGAAAAAGGTAAGGCTTACTGGGGACACGGAGTGACCCAGTTTGTCGATGAAGAGAAGAAAAACGAACTCCATTATAAAAAAGTCTTGCACGATATGCTTCAATTAAATGAAGATTCGCTGGTCTTTTTCCGCGTCGATCTGACTTCTGACCAGATTCTGGAGAATGTCGACTCAAATGTCCCGGAGATTAATCATCAAAAGGTTTCGACCTTCTCTGATTTTTTAAATCTCTTAGGTCAGATTATCGACGATAAAAAAACTAATGAGGAATTCCAAGCTTTCTTCAATAGAGAACGACTGATCTCTCAGTTCAAAGAAGGAAAGTTCTCTTTGAAATATGAATACTCTCGTCGCTTTGAAGATGGTAAAGTCCGTTTTATCACCGCTTACTTTAATATGATTGAGAATCCTTATAACCACGATGTGGAAGCTACATTCAATTCCGTCGATACGACCTCGAAAGCTATCAAGGGAATGATCGAGGAAAAACTGACCTCTAAAGAGTTTGATGCCTTCACGGTCGTGGATACTAAAAGTGGGCAAGTCAGCTTACGTATCGAGCAGGCTAGCCACGATGATGCGGTTCCTTATATATCATCTATTTACGATGAAAACGCTGCATATTTAAGAGATAATTTCGTCTGTGAAAAAGATCGGGCGGATTTTACCAAGCAGTTTGTTTTATCTACGGCGGAAGAAGCCTTGAAGACTTCTGATTCTTATACCTTCTCTTTCTTCCAGATGGTAAAAGGCGAGCAGAGAAGAAAAGAGATTAAGTATTATTACTTAGGTAAAAAGCATAATTTCATTTTGGCCTGCAAGCGTGATATCACTCTCTCCTACGTCCGCGAGCAGGAACAGATTCAGAAACTGAATGAAGCGGTGAAGAAAGCTGAGGAAGCCTCGAAAGCCAAATCTGATTTCCTTTCACGGATGAGCCACGATATCCGTACCCCGATGAACGGAATTATCGGGATGACATATATCGCTAAGGAAAATAAGAATCCTCCTTCTACCGATGACTGTCTCGAAAAAATCTCGACTTCTTCAAAATTCCTCCTCGGCCTCGTTAACGATATTCTGGATATGGCAAAAGTCGAGTCGGGCTCGATTGAGTTGCATCCGGCTCCTTATGATCCGAAGGTTTTCGTCGATTATCTTAATTCCGTCATTAAGCCTCTCTGCGATCAGAAGAATATCAAGTTTGAGTTAAAGACTAAACGCATTGTTACCGATCGTTTTCCTCTGATGGATCAGTTAAGAATCAATCAGGTCTTCTTTAATTTACTTTCTAACGCGGTGAAATTTACACCGGAAGGCGGGAGGATCACTTACGAATTAGATGAGTATCTGGTAAAGGATAATCTTATCCATCTGAAGACGATCGTCTCCGATACGGGCATCGGGATGTCAGAAGAATTCATTCAGAAACACCTATTTAAGCCTTTTAGCCAGGAAGAGAGAAAAGAATACCGTCAGAAAGCGGAAAGCGGGACGGGTTTAGGTTTAGCGATCGTGAAGAGCATGCTTGATCTGATGAACTGTACAATCCAAGTAAATTCTGAACTCGGCAAGGGTACCTCTTATACGATTACCGGCGAGTTTAAGACCGTCTTAGCTTCCGATTTTGAAAAGTCTGAAGCGAAGCAGAAGACGGAAGCTGAGGATAAGGCCTTCTTGAAGAATAAGAAGATCCTTGTCTGCGAGGATCATCCTTTGAATCAGGAGATTATCCGTTATATCCTCGAAGAAGCCGGGGCGATTGTCACCTTAGCGGAAGATGGACAGGAAGGCTTGGATATTATTAAGAAGAATCCTCCTTTCTTCTTCGATGCGGTTTTGATGGATATCAGAATGCCAGTCATGGATGGCTTAGAGGCGACAAGACATATAAGAAATCTGGAGCGGCCGGATGCTAAGAGTCTGCCGATTGTCGCTTTAACCGCTAACGCTTACGATGAAGAAAAAGAGGAATCGAAAACCGCGGGGATGAATGCGCATCTAGCTAAGCCGATCGAACCTGAGTTGCTCTATGAGACTTTAAATAATCTTTTATTCAAGAAAGAAGAAGGAAAATGAAAAAAATAATCGCAGTTATCGGAGATCGCTCTTTAGTAAAAGGAAGCCTAGAAGAAAAGATTGCTTTTCAGGTAGGTAAGGCCCTGGATGAAGCCGGTTATCGGATTCAGGCTGGCGGGATGGGCGGGGTGATGGAAGAAGTCTATAAAGGAGCTAGAAGCGCTTCGACTTATCAGGAAGGCGATACGATCGCCATCCTGCCTTCTTTCGATAAAAACGATCAGGATGGTTTAGCGGATATCGTGATCCCGACCGGGTTAGATATCATGCGCTCGGGAATTGTCACCGATTGCGATTTCGTGGTTGCGATCGGGGGTGGAGCTGGTACTTTATCGGAAATCTGTGCGGCCTGGGCTTTATATCGCCCGATTGTCGCTTTTAAGAATTGCGGCGGCTGGGCTAGCAAAGTCGCGGGGATTAAACTAGATGAACATACCCGCTACGAAGGTTTCGATGATAGGATTTTCTCCTGCTCCAGCCCGGAAGAGATGTTAAAAATCATCAAAGAAAAAATGCCTCTGTACGTTAAATACCATTCGGGGATTAAGATGGCTAAAAAGAACGGATAGTCTTGATCTTAAGTTAAATTAAGCCGCTTTTAAGATGGGCTTAGTATCTAGTTCTTCGATATAGATCAAAGGAGCATTATGATGGATTTCATAATGGGCGCAGACTTTATCCGCCCAATCTACTAAGATGCTTTCTCGGTATTTAGGAAGTCTTAGATTAACAGGGAACATATGCTTGAGGATGATGTCCTCTTCGATTTTATTCAACTCGAATTCTTTTTTGGCGTTCAGATAAGCCCAGCGGGCATGGCGGAAGCCGTGAAGCTTATGCCATTTGGCATGGACGTGCCAATCGTAAAGGAAAAAGTCATGAAGGAGGGCTCCACGGATGACGCTGCGGGTATCGATTTTCTTGTTTTTCTTTTTGGCTAGATAGACCGCGTAGTAAGCGACCGAAATCGAATGCTCAAAAGTCGAGACTCCCCCGTGCATCGGGAAGATCTTTTCTTTTTGCATATTAGCTGAGGCGAAGATATCCTTGCCTTCTAAGATAATGAGATTGACGATTTCCGGATCCGCTTTGATGGCTTTCATGTCTTCTTTGTCTTTTCTTAATTTACTATAACACCAAAAAGAAGACCTGAAAGGGTAAAAAGTCATCTCCTTTTTTTAATAAGGAGTTAAAGGAATGGCGGTTTCTTCTTTTATTTATTCTTTAATCAGGACTTTCTTGATTTCTCCGACGTAGAGATGATGGAAATCATTATCACCGTAAATATCGGTAAGGATTTTCTTATCGAGGATCGTCTCTTCCGATAAAGAAGACTTCGAGAGTTTTGAGCAGATAAAGACGAGGCGGGCTTGGTTAAGATAAGGAATCTCTTTTTCAAAAGATAAAGAGAATCCGGCTTTCTTGATCTTATCTTCTTCTCGTCCAGAAGCGGAGCCCATATAAGCGAGCTCTTTTAGATACTTCTGATGATCAAAGAAGGCGCAGGAGAACCCGCTTTCCTGATCGAGTAAAGTCTTGGTATATCTCGACTGCCTGACAAAGATAAAGACGACATCCTTTTCCCAGAGCCTTCCGATCCCGCCCCAGGAAGCGGTCATGGCGTTGGCGTGAGTTTTATTTCCGGCGGTGATTAGCATCCAGTCCTTGCCGATTATTTTAAAGGGATTATCTTTCAGTTCTTCAGGTCGGATTTCTTTAAATTCGTTTTCCATGTTATTTGGTTTCCTTTCCTTTTTCCATCAGGAGGATTTCCTGATAATGAGAGATCTTATATTCCAGCCTTGCTAAGGAGGCTTCAATGGCTTGCTTTTTCTCCAGGAGTTCTTCTTTTTGTTTATTAAGCAGTTCGATTCTTAAAGGAATCGTCTTATCCCCTTTAGCGAAAAGGGAGAGATATTCTTTTAAGGCCTCGATAGAGAGTCCGGCATGACGCATGCAGGTAACAAACTCAATCTGACGGCAATCTTCCTCGGTATAGTCTCTGATTCCCGATTTTTTGCGGTGGGATTTAATCAGTCCTTCTTTTTCATAAAAGCGCAAAGTCGGACAAGGGATGTCATATTTGGCGCTAGCTTCACCGATTGTCATGTGTTTCCTCCTTTTAGTTATCTGATTGCTTCTTACTTTATGATAAATGATTTATAAAGACTTTAACCAGTCTCTGACGACTGTAGCTGAATCCATGACATAGCTGCCTTGGATCGCTAAACCATCGTGAATGATCGCTTTCGGACATTCCTTTTTTAAATCGTTTAAGATATGTCCCATCCCAGAACCTTCATGGGTAATAAAAGGATAGACTTCTTTTCCTTCCAAGCGTTTATTTTCTTCGATGAAAGTAAATAAAGGCATCGGCAGAGAAGACCACCAATCAGGAGAGCCGAGGAAGATAATATCGTAAGAAGAAAGATCTTTCATATGTTCTTTTAAAGCCGGGCGGGCTTTTTCGTCCTGCTCTTTTTTCGCTTCTTCCGTGCAGCGGTAATAGTCATCATCGTAAGCTTCTTTTCTTTCCACTTTAAATAAATCACCGCCGGTCTGGCTAGCGATAATTTTGGCGAGCTGCTCCGTATTGCCGACCCTTAAGCTGATGATTCTGCCGCTTAGATAATTCTTTCCGGCGCGGGAGAAATAGACCACTAAGACCTTTTTATTCTGGAAATCCATTTTGATATACCTCTTTCTGCATTATATGACTTAAAGTTAAGTTTAAGTCAATAATTTGCGATTGTCCGTTTTTTGCTTTGGAACAATGTATAATTAAAAAAGTATGTTGGATACCCTTAAACACGTTTTCGTGATTAATCCTAAAGCCGGGAAATACGACCACTCGCCCGAAATCAGGGAGAAACTTAAGTCGTACGACGGAAAAATAGATTATGAGATCTATGTGACTCAATATAAAGCTGATGCTCAAAGATTCGTTAAAGAATATTTAAATAATCACCCTTCGACTGAAAAGATTCGCTTTTACGCCTGCGGGGGAGACGGAACTCTTTACGATGTTGTAAATGGAGCTATCGGACACGAGAATGCCGAGGTTGATTGCTTCGCTTCCGGCAGCGGGAATGATTTCGCTAAGAATTTCCATGATCTCGCTAGATTCTGTGATTTAGATAAGGCGATAAGAGGACAAACTAAGAGAATCGATATCTTAAAGATCGGCGATAAATACTGCGCTAATATCACCAACGCCGGATTTGACGGCAAGGTGACTTACAATATGCTGAAGTATAAAAACCTGCCTTTCGTCTCCGGTCCGACCGCTTATCGGATTTCCGCTTTTACAACCATCCTTGGAAGGATCCATCAGTATATGAAAGTCAGTTTCGACGGGGAAGAAGTCTTTAAAGGGGAAACCTTATTGATTGCAATCGGTAACGGATATTGTTACGGCGGGGGTTTTCTTTGCTGCCCAGAAGCGAAAATCGATGATGGCTTAATCGAT
Organism: Bacilli bacterium; assembly: GCA_022652945.1. Taxonomy (GTDB): domain Bacteria; phylum Bacillota_I; class Bacilli_A; order RFN20; family CAG-288; genus Scatoplasma. The sequence goes on along the minus strand of JALCRV010000004.1, from coordinate 120,297 downwards.
GTCTGCTTGATTAAAAGAGTGAGAAAAACCAAAGTAGCAAATTTTATGAAACTGTTCCGCTCGGGTGAACATGTCTCCTCCCCAAAGGTCAGCGATGTCGTGATCTATCGTAAATGCCATAAAGTCGAATTCTGGTCGGATGAACAAGTCCCTTACGCGATCGATGGAGAAGTCTTTTTAACTGATCATCTGACAGCCGAGATTCTTCCTTCCGCTTTGCCTTTAGTTATCCCCTCAGAAGATTAGGCTTTATTTAAGACTTGTTTTTCTTATATAAGAGGCTTAGAAGGCCTCTTTTTCTTTGAACTGCTTCAAGTGAAGAAAATATCGAAGAAAAAAGGTATTTTTGAAAAGTGTCGTATATTCATAAAGTATCTTGGGGCTTACAAATAGACTTTTTTTAGTGCTCTAACTATTACAATATTATCATTGTCCACACATAAAACCCTATCCTTTTTAGGACAGTGAATGGCCGGTGTCGTAAAAAAACGATTCCTTCGTTGACTTGCCTTCTTAATGGGTTTTAGATTTTATTTGTACCCGCAAGGGAAATAAGAGGTTTATGGACAATAAGAATCAGACGAGTGAGGAAGTGAAACCCGCATCTTCAGAATCGGGTGTCAAATCCCAAAAGAAAGCTAAGTCGTTGACTCTGCGCCAAAGACAGCGAAAGACGGTGATCGTCGCTTGCTGTATCGGTGTAGTCTCCGCGGGGCTTGGAGCGATCGGTGGCATTCTTCTTTATAGGAACAATCACCCCGATGTCGGATCGATTAACCTCCCGGTTAACGATAATAACGACAATACGACTCCCGCTCAGAAAGCGAAGTTGGTCAAAGCTTCCTTGGATAAAGGCACCATCCTTGAAGACTATAAGGATAAGCCCTACCTCATCTATCAGTACGCTTCTTATCTTCAGTCCTCTTCCCCTTATGCTCTGACAGTCGGGAAAGCCGTGGTTATTTCTTCCGGGGTTGAATCGGACATTCAGTCGGGAACTTATTCCTCACCTGAAGCCGTCTTCAATCAGAATATCTCGGCGACTAATTCGACTTTGATCCATATCGATACCGCCTTCCGCTTCTACGATAAGAAAGACGGAAACGTCACCGCCTACGAATGCAAACATGCTTCCGATTGGGCGGCGGAGGGGATTAAGCCGACTGAGGTCTATTCCTACGACGACTATATCCAGACTTACGGAAAGCTGAATAAAGGCGCTTACTACTGTAGCGATGTCTCCACTTCCGCTGTAACTCCCATCCCGGATAAATACCTTACCGATGATGCTGAAGTCTACACCCAGAGTAAAGACACCACCAAGCACTTCGTTGATGGAGTCGTAGTTTATTCTCTTTTCGCTTCGACGGTGTTGACTTCTTCTTTTACGAAGACTGAGCAAGGTTACCATCTGGAGTTCGATTTAGATCCCCAGACGGCTAATTCCTATTACTCGGTCCAAATGAAGAAAACGGGGAACTTAGCTTCCTATCCGAGCTTCACCTCCAGCAAGTTGACTTTCGAGCTAGGTGAGGATTTGGGGCTTATCAGTTCTCATTTCTCCGATAAGTACAGCGTTAAGGTCTCCTTCATCAATTCGTCCGCGACCCAGGAGATGACACAGTACTACTTCCGTTCCGCTTCTTCGAGCTTCGTTTCCGGAGATAAGACCGTCGAGGTCAAGGTTCCGGACATTGCAGACACAGTTTTTAACGGCTTGGATCTATATCCAGCTGCTTGATAGAAAGGATTTATCCTTATGAGAAAATCATTTACTTACTGCTTAGTCGGTATCCTGGCGGCCACCTTGGCGGGGTCGGTCACTTACGCTTTGGAAGGTTCGTCTTCTACGGGTGCTACTAAGAAGGCCGGGGAGACTTCCTCCTCTTCTGCTACCAGCTCTCAATCCTCTGACTTCTTCTGGTCGGGCAATGAGTCCTTAACGGAGGATTCCGGGTTAGCTAAGGTTATTAAGAATGCCATGAATTCCAGAGATTTCCGTATTTCTTCGGGCTTTGTCAGCTTGAAGACTCCGGAGATCAAGGATACAGTTAAACTCAATCTTTCAGAGACCGAAGTCGATCTTTCGAATACGGATGGCTTTAAGTTCAAGGCTAACGTTAACGTAAAGTACACCGGAATCGATCAGTCTTTAAAGGTCCTTTACGAGAATAACGATTACGTTTATTTCAATTACTTAGATAAGAAGTATTCTCTTCAGGTCAATTCAGCTTATTCGACCGTCTTAGATATTTATAACGAGTTTGCTGATTTGGGCTTAGGGACTCCGAAGATCGATATCCAGACTGAAAAGCTTGAGGATATGCTTAAGCCGATCTTAAGCGCGATCGGCAATGCCGATGAGACTCAGACCAGCGAGGGCTGGGAATATGCGATTCCGATGGGCTCTTTGACTTTCGGCTCGACTACTTTAAAGGATCTTAATCTGGTCTTAAAGTGCGATAAGAATTATTTCCTGACTTATGTCGGTGTGATCAATAACGGGCTTATTACTATTAACGATAAATTGAATGTCGGTCTCGGCATCAATGTCTCCATGGCTGAAAAAGGCGCTTACGTAGATATGACCGAGGCTGAGAAATCTTCTTATGTCGGAATTGATACCGTTAATAAGACCGCTTCTTCTCTTTGCTCGACCATCGCTGATTTCGCTAAAAAGAAGAACTTCGGCGCCCAGATGAATTTCCGTCTGACGACCGATGATGGTTCGATTCCGGAGCACGATATCACAATCGGAATGAACGGTGATCTTACCGGGGTGAGTTCAGATGTCACTAAGGGTAAGTATCAGGTCAAGATCGATGACCAGGGCATCAATAACAACACCAACTCCGCCGCTGTCTACTTTATGGATTCGACTTTGTATATGCAGATTAACCAGCTCTTCAAGGGCAAGGTCAGCCAGGCTTCTTTAAGCGATGTGTTCTCTTCAGTTTCTGATGAGATGTCCTCTTCGACCTTGGAAGGGGTGACTAGTGAAGCCAATTCGACTTTGACGATCTTGAAGAATCTATTCTCCAACGGGTATGATGTCCCGGAGGGGATTATCAAGGATTTCGTGATTGATAATACCGGGATTTCCTTCGTGATCAACGCTTCGGCTTTCGCTTTAGGTGATTATGATATCACCGCGAAGATCGAGACCTTGGAAGATGGGACTTTCACGAAGATCAGCCTCTCTAATCTGCAATATCAAAAGTTCAATTTCGATTTTGATCTGAAGTTCGCTTCTTTCGCTGGCATCGATAATATCGATACTAATTCCTATAAAGATTACAAAGCGATCGTTCCGCTTTATAAGAGCATTTCCTCGATTGTGAAGGCTAAGCAGTTCTCGACGGCTTATTCGATGGATATTTCCACCAAGGCCGGGACTTCTTATGTCCTATCCGGGGCGATCGATGGCGATTTAACTGGCTTTGATACTTCCGCTACGGCTTTCTCGGAGAAGAAGTTTGGCGATTATCATCTGTCCATGCAGTCTTTGGATACGGCGCTCCAAGCCCAGAATAAGGGTGGGGCCATCCATGATTTTGATGCCTGCTATCAAGATCAGAGCCTTTATTTCTCCTACGATACTAACTTTAAGAACTATGTCTCCGGAGCGGAGATCGGTTCGATTTATTCCTTAGCTCAGGAGAAGACGGGCGTCAGTTCTTCTCTCTCCTTCGGGGCGATGGATGAAGTGATTAACGGGATTAAGAATTCCGCGGTCTTAAAGGCGGATCTCGATGCGATTAAAGGCGGATATATCAGACCTTTAGAATCATTTATCTCGATTGATAAAGATAATATGGATCCGAATAAGATGCTGATTGTCTTGAATATCCCTTATATCTTCCAGAATACTTCTTTGAAAGATAAGATCACCGCTGCGACGATTGAAGTCGATACCGATGATTCTTCGATTACCGATCTTTCGATTAAAGGCTTCTCCTTCGATTCGAATTCTATTAACTTCGATCTGAAGCTGAAGGACTTCGCTTCCTTTAAGAAACCGGCGAGTGAGTTAGCTTCTTATACTTGCCTCGATCATCCGATTCAGTCGTTTATCAATCTGCCGAATACTTTGGATAAGTTCCAAGTCGGAGTCGATGCTTCCTTAACTAAGGATTCCAAGACTACTTCGATCAGCGGCTTAGCTAACGTCAATACGGGAATTAAGTCGAAAGAAGATCTTTCCGGAGCTGGTCAGTTGACCGTCAAGGAATCCGATGCGACTCAGCATAAGATTGAATTCGGCTATTCCACCATCACCTTAAATGGTGAAAAAGAAGGTGAGACCGTCGCTGAATATAACGATCATATGCACTTAGTCCTCCATAATCAGACCGTGCTCGATATCATCGATCAGGTTAAAAATATGGATGAGACGAATCTGTTGAATAAGTATGTGAAACAGCTGCAGTCCGCGACTGATTCTCTCCCGATTATGGCGGCGATCAAGAACCAGGATTATTCCTTGATTGTTAATAATCTGATTCCGGAGATCGATATCACCGATACGACCTTGACGATGAAAGTCAATCCGGCTTTCTTCGATAAGTCGGTCGCCACTATCGAAGGGAATACTAATCTGATGACGGTGAAGTTCACTTACGATCCGACCACCGATTCGATCACCCAGGCTTACCTTGAACTGCCTTATGATGGCATGCTGATCAAGGCCACCTTGGATTTAAGAGCTTACGATACTTCCGTCAATCCGACTTATATGGCCTATACGGATGCGAATAAGTCGAAGTTCATCGATCTTGATAATCTTAAACTCCTCGTGAAGATGGGCTTAAAGACCACCGAGGTCAACTACTTCGAACTGCACGGTGTGTTCAATCTGGGAGCGGTGATGAGCTTATTCTCCATCTCCGCCATGAAGACTTACTGCACCGCTCACATCTTAGTTGAAGATGGCAAGACGCACGCTTATCTGGCTTTGAATAATACCACTTCTACCGATATTACCAAGAAAGGCTTCTACTGCACTGAGTACTTTATCGATGATGCGGGGGCTTATGTCTGCCAGACCAGAAACGATGATGGCGGTTCGACTAATTACTATTCCAAGAACTTCCATCTGACGACCGATGAAGTCTTGAAGAATATCTTCTACTACGTCGTCGACTTCTCCTTGAATCTGGAGTCGGCAATCGGCGGCAACGGGCTGATCTTAGGTACCCTTTATGATAAGCTCAACGCGGCTGGGTTAGGTTCGACCACTTCCTCGGATGTGACGATTTCCAAGGATTATTCCCAGTATGTCAATTCGGCGGTCTACACCGCTTCGACTAAGACTTACGCGCTCGATGTCGCTCTTAATAAGATCATCTCGATTAACCTGATGTCCTTCGATAACGCTTTGGTCAGCTTAATCCACGATGAGGATAATAACCTCACTGAATTGGTGGTCAAAGGCGGCGGAGATGATAATAAGATCATGACCGCTTTAGGTCTTATCGATATCGAAGTCTCTCTCACGGCTTGGAATAACATCGCCGCGAGCGAGAATATGACTCGTTACAATGAGTACGTCGCGGCTTGGTTAGCTAACGATGCTACTAAGAACCTCACCGACTACCAGGTCACTTCGATCGAAGTCACCAAAACGAAGTTATTAAAGATCATCACTGGCCGTAAGGTCAACGATAACGGGCAGTCAGCGACGTTCTACGCTGGCTCTTCCGCTCCTTCCGCTTTCTTCTTCATCGCTCGTTAATTATCTGACTAGAAGGCTTCTAGGCTTAAACCTTAGAAGCCTTTTTTCGTGGATTGAAAAAGGCCGGGAGAAGATAGATTGCCCGGCCTTGATAAGATAATTGACTAAGCGGCAACTCCGATTCTTATAAAGACGATAACTAAATAGGCGACGACCCAGAAGATAAAGGCTCCTAGACCGATTTTGCACATATTCCGATCGCTCTCATCATCGCTATTCACTAAGCCGATGATAGCGAAGATCAGACCTAAGACACCCCCGAGGATACCGAAGACCAAAGCGAGGATGGCGATGGCGTGGTAATCATGGGAAGGAGCGCTTACGTAAACGACTTCTTTCTTTTCGCTTTCGTTCTCGGCAGGGTAAACTGTTCTAATCGGATAACCGCAGTAAGGGCAGATATTTGAATCGTCGGGAATCGAAGCGTTGCATTTAGGGCAGTACATTTTATTTTCCTCCCTTTTAAAAAAGTATAGCATCATCGATGTAAAATTGTTTTTCTTTTTTTAGCCTTTTTTATGATTTTTCAATATATCCGGCAATTCTTTTAAAAAATCGTTAGTTTAAATCGAAAATGCTCCATTTCTTCGTGACTAGCAGCCGATTAAGTTATATATTTAATTTGTCAGTAAAATTGAAAGAGAGAACTTTATGAATATTTTCCACGATATCGACTCCGCTCGCATTAAACCTGAAGAATTTATCGCCGTCATCGAAATTGCCAAAGGCTCCAATATGAAATATGAATTGGATAAGAAGACCGGCCTTTTGATTCTCGACCGTATTCTTTTCACTTCGACTCATTATCCGGCTAGCTACGGATTTATTCCGCGGACGATTGCGAAAGATAAAGATCCGCTCGATGTCTTAGTCCTCTGTTCGGAGCCTTTGATTCCTTTAACGGAAATCAAATGCCGTCCGATCGGTGTTATCTCCATGGTCGACCAAGGTATGGATGACGATAAGATCATCGCGGTGGCGGTCGGAGATCCTAATTACTCCGGCTATCAATCCATCCACGAATTGCCAAGTCATATTTTCGAAGAAATGCAGCATTTCTTCAAGGTCTATAAGGAGCTGGAGAATAAGCAGACCTCCGTCCATGAAGTGAAGGATGCAGATGCCGCTAAGAAAATCGTTGAAGACTCGATTCAGGCTTATAAAGATTTCTACCACGAACAATAGATCACTAAAAAAGACGGCTGCAGGGGGAAAGGTCCTAGGCCGTCTTTTTCAGTTATGCTTGAGGAGTCTTTATATTACCGCGAGGATCGTAGGAGAAGAAAGCCTGAATCGGGGTGATGGCGATATCCGGGGATGCTTGAGAAGTTTTGCTGTCTTTTTCTTGCGGGAGGGCACTTTGCCCTTGGGCTACCGTTCCATAAAGTAAGGATGTGCTGAAGTATTTCAGATAGAAATCCAGAGTCTTAAAGGTTTCATCGGGGAAGATAACAAAATCATTCTGATGGGTGTAATAACGATTGATATTTGCTTCATCGATTTGGATAACCTGAGTCGGAATCTGAAATACGTTGATGATTTCTAGTTGGGAAGTATCTACTTGAGCCGGGTAAGTCTCCTTAACTACAAAATTCCCGGTGTATTCTAAACAGAACATATCCCCACCGAGCGGTTTCTTGGGACTGTACTTATTCAAATCGACGAAAGGCAGCATATCATCTAAAAGCAAAGTGGCTTGGCCTGAGACTATGTTGCCGTAATCGTATTTTGCTTCAAAATATCTTTGGGCGGAGACTTCAAGGCGTAAATGAGCTTCGTGAGCCGGCATCTGGAAAATGAAGTACTTGCCGATATCCAACGGTGCCATTTCCAGTCTTTGGCCATCGAGGTGAACGATGATATCAGCATCATATAATATATATGTCTTAACGACGACTCTTTCACCGGCTGGATAGGAGTCGAGAAGTTTTTCGGAGATGAGATCCGCTCCGCTGTCGATGATTAGAGGGTATCTATCCTTATCAAGGGAAGAAGAGGAGTCTTTTCCTATTGATGAACTTAAGGAATTATTAGAAACGTTAACGTTGTGACTGCTATTTTCTGAAACGGAGGAAATAAGCGGTAGGGACGTCTCACAGCTTCCTAATAAACTGATAATTGCTAAGGAAAGAACGACAGCTTTTAAGGAATTGCGTTTCATAACATTTCTCCTTCATTATAAATAGTGAAGAAAAAGCAATCTTTTAGTCGCTTAAGGAATATTTTTTTGTAAAAGAAAAGAGCTTGGGTTAAAGATGACAACCAAGCTCTTCAGGAATTTATTACTTTACTTTTTCAAAATCTGATTTCGGATGCTTACATAAAGGGCAAAGCCAGGTATCCGGCAGATCGACAAACTTAATCTTTTCTTTCGCATCGTCATAAATGTATCCGCAGATCTTGCAGACCCATTTATCCCCGGCGGTCTGAGGAGCAGCCGGACGAGGTTTAATATGAGCCTGATAGTAAGTGTAAGTGACTGACGGTACTTTAGAAAGGACACGGCCTTCAGTTACTTCTCCGATAAACATCATATGAGTACCTAAATCAATCTCCTTTACGACCTTGGCGGAGATTAAGCCGTTGGCGTAAGAGGTGAGGAAATAAAGCCCGTTGGCGCTTAAGGCTTTCTCATCGAATCCAGCGAATTTATCGACAGTTCTGCCACATTGGAACCCGAAACGTTGGAAGATAGAGAAGGGGACTTCCTCGGACAGGACCGAGATATTGAAGACCTTGCTCTTCTGAATCAACTCGCAGGTGTAATTCTTCTTTTGAACCGTAATCTGAATCTGAGTCGGAGTATCGGTGACCTGGGTTAATGTATTGATAATGCAGCCGTTATGCTTATTTCCGTCTTTCGTGGTCAGGACGAATAACCCGTAAGAAATCGTAAAGAGGGAAGCTCTTTCGATAACGGGGGCTTCTTCGACCTTTTTAAAGGCTGCTTTTCCAGCTCCGCAGACCGGGCAAACCCAATTATCCGGCAAATCAGCGAACTTCACGCCTGTCTTTTCTTCATCGTAGACGTAACCGCAGATGCCACAAGTGAATTTCATATAAATGCCTTTCTTTTTTTCTTCTCTATTAGGATACCACAAGCCAAATACTTAACAGTAATTATGTACTTTTCTGTTGTCAAAATTAACTATTTTGATTTTTGATGTATTTTGGTGCCTTTTTGTCTTGTATCTGTTGTGCTTGAAGCCTAGAGTATTTGTATTCGATATTAAATAAGACAGCAAATCCTATCTGAAATGACTAAATGCGCGTTAAAAAGCCGATAAAGAAATGCAAAGGATCTTAGATGGATTTACATCTAAGCATAAGATAAAGGTGCTCCGCTTATGGCTAAAATCAAAGAACTGTTTCGTCGTAATAAGACGACGCTCATTGTTTCACTCCCCGCTCTTCTTGAGCAGATAATCGCCACGATTATCAGTAATCTCGGACAGTTGATGATCGCTTATGACCAAGTGATGGTTAATGCGATTGTCCAAGCCAACACTTTTTACAATATCATCATTGTCGCGGTGAATATTCTTGCGGTCGGCTCGATCGTGATGATCGCCAGGATGAGAGGAGCTAAGGATGAAGGGGCGGAGAAAATCTATGCCTTGTCTTTTTATACCAATGTGATTTTTGGATTGATCATTTCCTTCGTTCTGATATTTTGTTCTGATTTTGCTTTCCATCTGATGAAAGTCGATCCGACAGTCATCCCTTCCGCTAACGAATATATTCTATATATCGCCTGCTTCGTCCTTTTCCAAGCGATGTCTTCTTCCTTGGCCACTTTCTTAAGGGCGTATAAAAAGAATCGGATTTTGACGTGGGTTTCCGCTTCAACCGCTCTATTGAATCTCGGCTTAGGGGCTTTATTTCTTTTCGTCTTTAAAATGGGAATCGTCGGGATGGCTTTAGCTTTATCGATTTCCCGTGTAGTTGCTTTTATTCTTTACGCTTATTATTACTGGAAGGAAATCCATATCTCTTTATCTATAAAGATGATGTTTCCTTTTCCTTTTAAGCTTTATGGAAAGATGTTTTCGATCGGTTTGTTTTGCGTAATTGAGAATTTATCATATAACTTCGCTAACCTGATAATCTTAGTCGCTATCAACGGCTATGGGATAAGCGCAGGAAATATCGCTGGTTTTGTTAATACTTTGGTGGTTGTCGCCTATATCTTCGCCAGCGGTCTTATTCAGGAGAGCCAGGTTGAAGAAGGAGAGTTTATCGGTGAGAAGGAATATGACAAGGCTGATCTTTTAGTTAAAGATGTTATTAAAATGTCTTTACTTATCGGGATGTCCTTTTCTCTTGGACTAGTCGGAATCGGTTATCCTTTATTCTTGTTTTTAATGAGGACAGCGGAAAATCCTTCCGCCGCAGCGCTTCTGGCGGTGGAGATTCTCTCTATCGATGTTCTTTTAGAAGTCGGAAGAATCATCAATGTCATTTTAGTACGTTCTCTTCAGGTGGCGGGAGAAGGCCTGATTGTGATGATTATCGGGATTTTCTCCTGCTGGCTTTTTATTGTTGGAGGCACCTACTTATTCGGCAATTATTTAGGCTTAGGCTTAATCGGTTGCTGGATTGGTTTAACAATTGATTCGCTTTTCCGCGCCGGTTCCTTAGTCTTCCTTTGGCGTAAAGGAAAGTGGCGGGAAAGTAAACTTAGTTAATCGATAGCTCGGGATTCAGCGAGAAAATAAATGGCTGTTTTTAGATAGTCCTGACGGTTGGACCAGAAGATCAAAGCGTGTTTGCCGTGCTAAAATTGCTATTTCCTTTCATCATGCCTTGTTGTTTTAAGGCATCGACTCAAGCATATCTTTTTTAATTACTGGTTATTTTATAAAGTATTTTTTACCTGCTGTGAGCTTGCCATTGGTTCTAATGGTTCCTTCTTTTTCTAAAGAGTTTAAAATTCCTGAGGCGGTTGTACGACTAAAATGGAAAGTCTCCATTACATCTTTCACGGAGAGACCGTTATCTCCTTTTTGGTTAAGGAGGGCAATCAGGTCGGTTTTCTTTAAATCCGTTGTAAGCTTTTCATCCATAATCGGAGTTAAGAAAAGCGTCAAGAGCGTTTCCTCGGGATAGGCTTGTTCAGTTAAAAACGGTTTAGGAAGCGAAAAATCTTCTGCCGCCTTGAATATTTTGGGAATACCTGTTCCTGCCTTATCTGCGACTCCTATTAAACGGAACAAGGTAATTATCCCGACATTCCTGGGCACGCTTTTTCCGCCTTGAAGGGCTTGGGCAAGACCTACTTTTATTCTTCCGGGATTCCTAAAGACAATGGAGTTGCCTTTATTGAGGATGAGAAGCGGTTCTGAAAGCGGAAGAGCATAGTTGCTTAAGGTGTTTGCAAGAGCTTCCTTTAGCGCATCTTGTAACTCCAAGTTGCCAACGTCACGGCCGTTTTCAAAATGATAAGGCTTGGGAAGATAAGGAACGATTCTCTCGTAAACATTTAGATAAAAATCGAACATATTTCCCGACCAACTTAAATCATCGACGACCAAACGGTCTTGCCACTTATCTGCAGGATCTTTTGCCAAGCGGTAATCTAAAAGATAATAATTAAAAATGCTGATGATTTTTGGATATGAGGTGAAAAAGAGCACGGCTGCATTTGTCAAGACATATTTGTCATTGGCACCTTTCACCAGACAGCCGATAGCCTTCAAATAATCTTCATCGTTAAGTGCTTTATAGATGTTTTTAGGATTCCTTGTATCCATTTCTGCACGATATCTGTGGAGTGTATCAATGTTCACGTCCTCCATACTGAGGGTAAAAACATTTCCCTGGAGATCATAGGATTCAGTTGAGTTATCAATAAGAAATGATCTTCTTTCGCCTTCATCCATCAGGTGGTCTCCATCTTCTAGACGCATGTAGGAGAGAGAAAGATTGTTGTTCACAAAGACCGGTTTAGCATTTCGTGGGGCTTCGGGTACATTTATTTCAATGATAGATTTATCCCCTATCTTAATCACCTTGACATCGTTTTCGTTCACATAGGCAGCGCTTGTTTTATTTTTATTGCGCAAAGTGGTGAAAAAATCTGCAATCATTTTTTCTGGATTGTTAATGCCTAAAATAAGGTTGGGCTTTGGCTTCATTTCGCGGAGTCCCAAATAAATCCGTCCCCCGGAAGTGTTGCAAAAAGATGAATATGTTTCCCATAAACTGTTTGGAAGGCCTCCTTGGGCTTCTTTAAGTTCGATATTTTGGCCTTCTTCTAGGTTTTGTGCTTCGTTAATGTCCATACTTTTACTCGATTCTACCATAGTCTATAACTTGTTCAATAATATGTCAAACTTGTTCAAAAACATGTTTAATATGTCAAATAACATGTTCAATATGTAAAATTTAACTCCTAATATGTTCAATTGTGCAAATGAAAAAAACTATTTGAAAGGGCGTTTCTGAAGGTGGCGTAAAGCTAACTTAGTTAATCGATGGCTCGTGATTCATTAAGAAAATCAAGGACTGTTTTTAGATATTCCTGACGGTTGGACCAGAAAATCAAAGCGTGTTTACCATGCTCAAATAAACGCTTTTCTTTAAGCATCTTGTCATTTAATCTTTCGTAATTCTTTTCTAGATTCAAAGGCGGAATAAAATTATCCTCCGCCGAATGGATAAGTAAGATGGGAGTCTTATTATTTCTTTCGGCTTTTTCTTCGGTCTGGTCTTTTAAGTTAATGTGAAGGAAAAGCTGAGCTAAAAGATTAGCTCCCCACATCGCCGGGCGCGCTAAGCCTTTTAAGCTTTTAGAAGCGGTATAGATTGTTTGCTCATAAGGATCGGCGAAAGCGGAATCGGCGATACCGCAGCAGACATGCTCATCTATCTTATCTAAGGACATCAGAATTGTCGAACCGCCAAGGCTAGCTCCATAAAGAATGATTTTACATTTCGGGTCTCTTTTCTTTAAGAATTCAATCCATTGAAGTAAATCTTCCTTTTCTTTTACTCCCATTGAAGTCCAACGGCCTTCGGAAAGACCCGATCCTCTTTGATTGATAAGTAAGTAATTAGCCTTGATCCTTTCATCTAACTCGGACATTAATTCAACATGTGAAGTCCATAAGCCGTGAAAGCCGTGGATGGCGATGACGTAAAGGGAAGTCTGCTCCTGGTTAATCACTAAGCTTCCGACTAAATGAAGGCCATCTTTAGATAGACATTTCACCCCCTCGACTTTATGGGCTTCTAACCAGTTATCCCCTTTAGAATGATCAAGTTCGATTCTTTCATCATTAAAGATTCGACTTGGAGAGTAATTTCTATCAAAACAGGCGTGGAAAAGAGAAAACGACAGAAACAGCCAGATAAGTAAAGTTATAAGAAGCAGAGAAGCGATGACAATTACGAGGATTAACCAGATAGGCATTTTATTTCCTTCTTTCTAGATCTAATAACTGCTGCTTAAGTTTTAAGCCTGAAGCAAAACCCGTTAAAGAATGATCGCTGCCGATAACTCTGTGACAAGGAACTAATAAGAGAAGAGGATTCTTATTTAAGGCTTGTCCGACTGCCCTATAAGCTAAAGGGTGGTTAATATTCTTAGCGATTTCCTTATATGTTCTCGTTTCCCCGTAAGGAATCTTTCTTGTTTCTTCATAAACAAGCTTTTGAAAAGGCGTCCCTTGGATTAAAAGAGGTAAGGAAAATACTTTCCTTTCACCCTTTAGATATTCCTCAATCTGCTTTTGGGCTTCTTTTAAAAGCGGGGAAGATGATGCGTTATCTTTACTACCTTCATCTAAGGAAACACAAAAAATCTGTTTCTCATCTCCTTTGATCGTAAAGATTCCTAAAGATGTTGAAAAGCTTAAGGAAGTTAAGCCCTTCGGATTTCTGATCTTTTTAAATCGTCCTTCTTTATAATCGTCTTTCACTATTTAATAAGCCTCTATAATAAATCGGCATTGAACATTTCTTCCGAGGCTATCGTCTTATATTCTTTCTTCTCGGCCTTAGACTTATCATCCAAAGAAAAGAAGGCTAAAGCATAAGGATGAGGGGCGAAAGAAGGGAGAGAAGCAATTTGCTCTTTCTCTTCTTGGATATTTTCTTTCAGCAAATCATGGAATTTACATTCGTAAAAGATATAGCCCTTCTCATCTAAAGTCACAATATCAAATTGGCCGTTATTTTCGTTGCCAATGTCGTAAAAGTAAGTTCCGATGTTCTTAATAGAGGGGCTGATCAAACCTTTACGAGAGGCACGAATCAGGAATTCCTTGGCAGCTTTTTCAAAAATCTTCGGAGTGTAAGATTTTAAGAAATCTTCCTTGAACAGATTAAAAGCTATCTTTCCATTTCCTAGTAATATGCTGTCTTCATTCGGCCTGACATAACGGAAATAGAAATCGAAGGCATTCTCAGCCCCGATATAACGAAAGACCTTTTCGTTGGTCTCGCCGATAGGGAAGACCTTTTCGATGACATCCATAGCGACAAGGCTTTCCAGGCATTTACGTATCCATTCTTTAGTGAATCGAGTTTGGTAAAGAGAAGATAGTTCTTTTAAATTCGGCTTTTTTTCGCTTTTCACTATTTGTTCGTAAAGAGTTTCTCCCATTCCGGTTTTCCCGATTTCTTCGCCGATTAGAAGCGGAATTAACTTAAATAACTCGCCGTCGTGTTTTAGATAAAGATTCTCAATATTTGTCAGGACATCCTTTGAAGAATCGATGGTTTCTAAGATAAAAGGCAATCCGCCAAAAGCGGCATATGCAATAATTTTGTCCCGCGATGAATAAGATGGATAAAATAAGGAAGCTTCATAATAATCCATCGGTTTTAAATAGATGCTTTTTCTTAAACGACCCGCCAAAGGCGACTTCTCCTGGCTTATTTCTTCCATTGCTGAAAGATATGAGCCGCTGATAATTAACTTAGTGTTGGCTCTGGCCATCACTCGGTCGATACATTGTTGCAGAGCGGAATCCAAGCCATCTTTATTTAAATCGGAGGATTCTCTCCAATAAGGGTATTCATCTAATACAAGAATAAGCTTCTTGTCTTTTTGTCTGGAAATTATATATTCGACCAGAGAGGAGAGATCATTAAACGAAACGGCAAGTGAATCTCCGCTTGCTTTTTGATATTCTCGGAAGATGCCGTCTATATTTACTTTATCGGGGGCTTTGATGCATTGATAAAAAACAACCAATCCGTTAATTCCTTCGACGGCTTTCATAATCAAGGCGCTTTTACCTACATGGCGCCGACCATAAATCAAAAAGCCTTGATAATTATCAGTGGCTAACCCAGAACGTAAGGTGTCCAGCTCTTCTGTTCGACCAAAGAATCTCATCTTTTTCATATCTCCCTTGCCTTTACTTTAGCTGACAACTGTTTAGTTGTCAACTAAATAGTTGTCAATATTGTTGAGACATTTTCCACTTAAATTTAAATTGTGTATTCAATCATCATGTTTGATTCGCTTTATCGGTAAATGCGTTTGGTGGTTTGCTAGTGATACCTCGCTTTGCTATGCTAATAATATAGAATTTCATTTTTGGATTTTTTCTTATTTCGATGATTATTCCTGCAGAACTAGCTCGGTTTTTTAAAGAGTCGACGTTTTCTCATTCTTAGCCGTTTATTATCTTTTGTTCAGCCGTCTAAATTACTTCGTTTATTATGTAAAGGGGGAAAGAACATGATTTGGAATCAATGGTATGCCGTCTTGTCTTCCAAAGAAGTAAAGAAGCATAAAGCTTACGGTGTCACTCGTATGGGTGAAAAGCTAGTCTTCTGGCGTGATGAAGAAGGAAAGATCAACTGTATTGCGGATAAATGTTGCCACCGGGGAGCTTCTTTAGCTCCCGGTAAGATTGTCCACGGGGAAATCCAATGTCCTTTCCACGGCTTTGAATACGATGGGACGGGGAAGGTTACTTTAATCCCGGCCAACGGGAAAGCCTGCCCAGTCAATGATAACTATCGGGTTAATTCTTATTTAGTTAAAGAAAAAGCTGGTTTTATCTTCCTTTGGTATGGAGATAAAGAAAAAGCCAGCGAAGAGATTCCGTTCTTCGAGGAGTTGGAAAAAGGCTTTTCTTACGGAGAGTTCCACGAAGTCTGGGGTGTCCATTACACCCGAGCCATCGAGAATCAACTCGATGTCGTCCACCTGCCTTTTGTCCATAATTCCACGATTGGCCGTGGCCATAAATCAGTCGTGAATGGTCCTTTAGTTACCTGGGAAAATAACCGGATGACATATTATGTCGATGACGTAAAAGATGAAGGAC
This sequence comes from Bacilli bacterium, assembly GCA_022652945.1. GTDB lineage: Bacteria > Bacillota_I > Bacilli_A > RFN20 > CAG-288 > Scatoplasma. Next base: position 104,274 of record JALCRV010000004.1, on the reverse strand, counting down.
AAGTCGCTTTAAAGGCTGACGAAGTTAAAGACTTTGAGAAGAAATTCCATCTACAATTCCAGATGCCGAATATCTGGCAGAACTGTATAGCTAAGAAGATTCGTGTCATGGCGGTCTTCGCCCCGATCGATGATGAACATACGATGATCTATATGCGCTTTTACCAGAATGTTATCCATCTTCCGCTTTCAAAGTGGCTGATGAAAAGGTTAGGGAATCTCGCTGATCGGATAATTCTTCATCAGGATCGGAAAGTCGTTATTACTCAGCTCCCGAAAAAGAGTGAACTGCAGATGGGAGAGAATCTTGTCCCTGGGGATGCCCCGATTATCGCTTTCCGTTTAAGAAGAGATCAGTTGAAAAAAGGCAATAACGAAGAATAAAGATTAAAAAGCGCACCTTTTTAGGAAGATACCTGAATGTATCCTTAACTTAAGGTGCGCTTTTTTGTCTTTTTACCTTCAGATGTCGTAAATGGTGCTCCGATGGCCGATTCTTAAGGCTAGCACGACCGCCTCATTGTCATCGATAGCCATGATGATTCTATAATTCCCGACTCGATAACGCCAGTAGCCTCTTAGATTGCCTACTAATTCCTTACCGTGAAGACGGGAATTTACTGTTTCTTCGATGTTTTTTTTCAACCAGTGAAGAATCATCCGCCTTACGGAATTATCTAGTTTTTCTAAGTCTTTTAAGGCATCCTCCGAATAACTGAGCTTATATGCCATACTTCTTTTCGACTTCTTCAGCGCTTATTGAATGCTTGCCGTTTTTTAAGTATTTGGCATAAGATTCATCAGCAAGCTGTATATCCAATTCATCTTCAATCTTTTCAAAAAGGGCATTTTTAAGCGCTTGGCTTAAGCTTATCCCGTGAAGCTTTGCATAATCTTTCGCTAATTTAATTTCTTCATCCGTCATTCTGATTGAAATACCCATAGTTTTCTCTCCTGTAATACAAATGTAATACATAAAAACCCATAAAACAATATGAAACAAAAAAGAATTTGATTCTGAACGCCAAATGTTTTCTAGTAGGATTTACTATTTCTTCTTTTAGTAAAGAGACTTTTTTGCTTCAGAATAATAAAGTGGCTCCCGAAATCAGCAGCAGAACATAAGTTATTTTCATGAAAACCGGGAGCGAGACTTTATCGACTAAGAACTTGCCGATAAAGATGCTGCCGATCGTCAGTCCGAAACCTATTGCGAAAAGAATCCAAACTTGGGAAGTAAAATAACCCAGATATATATGCTGTCCGAACATGATGGAATTAAGGATAATCCAGATGACGGATAAAGTGGCTCGGAATTCATTCTTATCTTTGAATTTCGCCATCGCATAAATCACAACTAATGGACCTCCGGAGACAAAAAGCTTATGAAGGATACCCCCTAGAACCAAGAGAATATAAAGGATCCAGTCAGGTATTTTCATCGTATCAGGGTGGATTAGAAATAAGAAAGCCAAGGCGACAGCGATAATGATGGAGCCGTAGACTTTTAAAAGAATCGAAGCATCTAGAGGCAGAAACTCCAAGCCAAAACCAATGCCGAATCCCGCTCCGATTAAGAGGAACATAATCAGTCCCTCTTTCCATTTGATGCTTTTTCTTTCCCGGATAGCGATGTAGATACTGACCGGGATTGCGATCAGATTCAAAACTGCTTTCGAAGTCTCAGTCCCGACTAATAAGATAGAAAAAGGCATCGCTAAAACCGTACCAGCAAAACCTGTCAGGGCTTGGATGATATTAGCGAAGAAGATAACTAAAAGAAAAAGGATCTGCTCTACCATTTGACTTTCAGATTTTCACCTTTTAAGCCGATATAGGCACCTAAAGAAGCTTGTTTAGCTTCTTTATGGGCAAAAAGCCATTTATTGACTTTGAAGTAAGAAGGATCTAAGGATACTTCTTTTAAAGGAGCATTAGTTCCTTTAGAAAGGAAGACCGCCGAGCGGAAACCGCCCTTTTCTTGCTTACAAGGTGAGAAATGGAAAGTGCCAGGATAAAGGAGCACGCCTTCTCCTTTCTTTAAAAAGAAAGGCACGACTTTCTCCGTTTGTATTTCTTTGTTAACCACATCTTTCTGACTAGCCAGAAGCAAGACTAAATCTGTCGCCGCGATATCGACCTCGGGGCAGCCGTGGTACTCCAAGCAATTCAAGAGTTCATTCTGTCCGTTGCAGTATCCCGCCTGCATTTCGCCGACGAAATACTTCTCTTTGATAGCGAGAGAAGAAGCGAGTTTTCCAAATTCCGGATCATCAGCGACATAAATGTTTCCTTGCTCGGGAAGGAGGGAATTCTTCTCTAGATATTCGACGATCTCCTGGAAATCTCCTTCCAGGAGAATGCCGTATTCCTTGAAGGAATTAGACCTTGGTGTTTTCATCGATCAATTCCCAGCCTTTGATCCTAGCTAGATAATGGACAGCTTTCCGATACTGGGTGTAGCCCATGATGACATGGTGGGCGACTCCGGTATAGGTGACGATATCGATCAATTTATCGACCGGGATATCAAAGATGACTTTCGCATAAGTCCCGGCTAGTTCTTTCTTCATCGGAACCGCTTCGCCTTCCGCATAGAATAAGCGAGTCTTACCTAAAGCGGTATCGATTCTCATAATCGACATCTTGCCTTCCTTGAGGACAAAGTCAGCGGTGACCCCTCTGCCACCGGCAAAATAAGTCTCTAAGCCACGGACGCATTTACCATCCCAAAGGTTACAAGGAGCGACTCCATCATGCCAAAGCAAAGCGTAATTCTCTTGGTAATTGACTTGCGAAAGATCGGCCATAAAGGGTGTCTTTTCGCCTCCCGCTTTCACCGCCAGCATGCTTAAAGCCGCTTCGACATCGCCTTCACAGGCCAAAAGCATCCCTCTCGATTGTAAGACTGACATCATCGCGCACGGGGAGATGCCGTAAGTCTTAGCGAATTCCGGCCAGCAGCGGATTGCGATCACATCGAGCTTCTCTTTTAACATAAAATCGCTGGCTAACACGATCAATTTCGCCAGCAGGTTGACCTGCTGTTCATTGACCTTGCTGGTATCGAAAGTCTTTAAGACGAAGGCTTTCTCTCTTTGGATATCTTCTTCTTTCGCTTCACCGCCGAACAAAGCGGAAAGCTCGTAGTGGCTGATTAAGGTCCCCGTCTCATGGAAAAGATGGAGTTCATCGACTCCGACGTTGAAGAAGCCTTGGGCGCGGTAACCGATTAAACCGATCGAGGCATTTTCAATCGCGACTTTCATCTTGATAGCTAAGATGAAATCTTTATCGATTTCATCTCCGACGTGGACGATATAAGTGGTATTGCCGCTCTTATAAAGATTGGAAGCGTTCAGATTAACACCGCAGACGGCGTTTAATCTGATCTTTCCGCCATCGTACGGCAGTTCATTAAAGCCCCAGAGTAAGATGGGCTTATTAACTCTTTTATCGATAATTAAGGCGAGATGGCCGAGATGGAAAGTGGCGGAAACTAAAACGACAGCATCCACTTTGCTTTCTAGTAAAAAGCTTGCGGCTTCTTCACCTTCTAAAGGTTCATAGACAGGTTTAGAGAAGACTTCCCATTCGACTGAATCATCTTTCTTCGTTTCTTCAATCCGTTCCTGGAATAACTTCCAGGCGGTAATATAATCGAAAGTCTTGCGGCAGAGACAGACAACACCGATTCTGGCTTTTCTCATGATTTACTCCTTTTTAACGATTTCGTAGGTGGCGGAGAAGTCAGCATGAGCTAACCCTTCCTTCATCGCTTCTTCATAGACCCGGCAGACATTTTCTAGCCCCGGGGCCTTAACTTGATAGACATCTAATAAACGCTTGCCGAAATGGACATCCTTATCCATATTCTCTACGGAGAAGGCGGTGGGATAAGTACCTTGTAAGATATTCTTGCCTTTGCCATCGAGGTAGAAATTCTGCCCGCCACCATACCCGATGGCTTTGATGACATCGTTAAGATCTAAGCCGGCTTTAGCAGCGAGATTAAGCATCTCGTTAACCCCGTTTTGAATCTGACCGACTAAGCCGTTATGGATAATCTTCATCAGGATGCCGCTGCCGGAAGGTCCCATATAGATAATGTTCTCTCCCATGCATTCCAAGATCGGCTTAACTTTCGTAAAGACTTCTTTTTCACCGCCGACATAGATACCTAACTTCCCAGCGACGGCCGCCGGTTGACTCTTAACAACCGGGCAATCGAGGAGAGGGATACCCATTTCCATCAATTCCGCATGGACCTTTTTAGTCACTTCCGGATAAATGGTGGACATATCGATGCAGATCTGGCCTTTTTTCAGATATTTCTTCAGTTCCGTATAGACGGCGATCATATGTTCGCTTTTCGGAACCATCGTAATGATGACATCAGACTCCTCAACGACTTCTTGATAAGAAGAAGCGAAAGGAAAGGGGGTGTCCTTTTTCATCACATCGAAACCGATGACCGGATATTTTTTGAAAATATTAGTCGCCATGGGCATCCCCATGATGCCCAGTCCGATAAAACCGACTTTCATGCTTAATTGCCTTTCGTATGATCCCAGGCATCGCAGAACTTACCTAAGCCGTAAGTGGTGAACGGATCCTGGAAGGAATCTTCATAAACCGCTAAAGAGCAGGTGACGATATCGACCCCGGCGCGTGCTAACTCAGCTATCTGTCTTCCGTTTCTGATGGCGGCTCCGATAATCAGAGTCTTATAGCCTTTCTCTTTATAGATCTCAGCGATTTCCTTTAAGTAAGTCATCCCATCTTCGCCGCTGGCTTCTTTCCAGCCGACGAAAGGTGAGACATAATAAGCGCCGATTCTTCCGGCCTGAATCGCCTGGGACGGGGAGAAGACTAGAGTCACATTTGTTCTGATGCCTTCATCTTCCAACTTCTTAGCGGCTTTAACACCAGCTAAGGTGCAGGGAATCTTAATGATGAAGTTTTCGGAAATCTTCGCAATCTTCTTCGCTTCCTTAATCATCTCTTCCGGATCATTAAGATGCGGATTGATTTCGACGGAAACCGGGAAGACATCCTTACCATCTAATTTCTTGGCTTTGATCCAATCCGCGATATCGGTGATGGCCTTTAAGAAAGGCTTTCCCGAATCCATAATGTGACGCGGATTAGTCGTGACACCGTCGATTTTGTAGTTCTCGTAAGCGAATTCGATCTCATCTAACTTAGCGGAATCCAAGTAGTATTTCATTGTTCTATCTCCTTTTTTAATTCCTTGAATAGCTCTTTAAACTGACTGTCGGCTCGATAGAAGGCGATGGGTAAGCCTAGAGGTGTTTTAATCAGGTAGTCTCCGCCTTCGTACTTCTCTTCGGTGAAGAGTTGAATCCATTCTCCTTCCGGCAGATGGACTTTCTTTTCTTTGACTCCCTCTCTTAAGACCGGGGAGATAAGAAGATCCTCACCGCACATAAACTCTTTCTGCTCTTTATAAGCCTCCTCTTTTTCCTCATAGATGAACAAAGGCCTTATAAATGGTAATCCTTTCTCCTGATAAGCGCTATAGAGATGATCTCGATAGGGCTTTAAAGCGGCGAATAAGCGGGAATTGCGGCTGAATTCTTCTTTAACCTCATCAGAATAAGCCTGCGCATTGACTTTCGGCCTGTTGCCTTCGTGGCAGCGGTAGACGGGGAAGAAGATATTCAGTTCCGACCAGCGCTTAATTAATTCAACGCTTCGTTTCATATGGAGGACGGTCGTATAACCACCGATATCCGAATGGGCGATGCCGACTCCGGAACAAGCCATCGATAAGGTGGCGGGGATGACGCTGCCGATGCCGTATTCATCGGAGTAATCGACATGCTGATCACCGTTCCACATCGAATTGACGTATTTGGTCGTATGTCCGTAAGCGGCTCTTGAGAAGGTGAAGATTTCCTTTTCCTTACCGCGCTCTCTGATGGCGTCGTAATTGCATTTAGCCCAGAGAGTCGGCCAGCGATTATGGGCTTTCTCGGCGGAGGGAGCGTAAATCACAGCATCGGTAGGTAGGTACTCACCGAAATCCGCCATCCAACCGGAGAGACCTAAGTCAATCATATTCGTCTTAATGATTTCCTTATACCAGTTATAAGCGGAAGGGTTAGTAAGATCCACGATGCCTGCTAAGAAGGTCGTAGATTTAATCAGGTATGGCTCGCCCTTTTTATTCTTCACTAGATAATCCAGCTTCTTCGCTTCGTTATAAAGGTGGGTATCTTCTTTTAAGAAGGTGTTGATATAACCGAGGAATTTCACACCTTCCGCATTAAGTTTCTTAATGGTTTCTTTTAAGTTAGGATAGAGCTTATCATCCACTTCCCAGTTCCAGTAAACCTGGCTTCCGAATTCCGTGACAATCTGCCCGGACCAATCCTGACACCAGATTCCGGAGATTTTCGCTCCTTCTTTTTTTAGTTTTTCATAACGCTCCAGCATGATTTGACTTCCACCTTGGGAAGCGATGATGGCTCCCTGGGAGACAAAATCAGGAAGCGGCGGTTGAATCCCGACAAACTTACTTAATCTTTCTAAGATATCCTCATGGCTGTTTCCGAAGAGGAAACTGATCGAGGTCGGGACCTGTCTAAAGCAGATTAAGGTTTCGTTTTTCTTAAAGTGCAGACAGCCGTAGGAGTCCTCGTGGACATAAACGAAATAATCTTGGCTGGAAAGGAAGGAAGGGGAAGAGTAATAAGTCTGATGGTCTTTATATTTGGCCTTATAATCCGGATTGACTCCGAAGAGCTTCTCCCTTAAAAACTTCTTGGCGATCTTTTTAACCTGCTGATGCTCGCTGACCCAGATAGGGACATCCTTGCCTTTTAAGTCAAGGTGAGTGAACTGTTCACCGCCACCGTAGATATGTTCATCTTTAAAAGACTCAAAATGTAAGGTGAAACGGTTAAAGGCTTCCGGAGCTTTAAAGTGCATCTTAAAGCCATCTTGATTCATCTCTAAGGAAATCTCCGCTTGGATCTTTCCGGAAGCGAAGATATAATTCTCTCCGTCTTTTTCCTTAAAGGTCAATTTATGCCTATCATAAATAAAATCGTGAGTGGTAAAAGACCCGCGATCCATCTTGTATTTCGCTTTGCCTTTTGCCAAGAGCAGATAAATCCCGCCTGTCGTCAGCTGATTAATAAAGTAATCTTGTAGCTTTAATCTTTTCTCATCTGAGCTCATAAGAATATCCTTTCTTCTTTTAAGTCCCACTTTGCTAGCCCTTCTTTATTCGGATCTTGATGGGCAGCGAAATTGACTAAGTAATCAGTCATTAAGTCTTCTAATTTCTTATCTTCCTCCGTTTCCTTTCTCCAGGAATGGGAAAGGGAAGCGAAGAAGTACCAGAGATCCGCGGAATGGAAGTTAGTCTTGCTTCCACCCGGCAATTCATGCATAAAACGGTAGACATAAACAGGAGTCTTGGAATGTTTTTGATACTTTCTGATCTTTTTAGGCAACAGGAAGGAGACGATATCGTTCTTAACGCTGCCGATCATTAAAGGCGGCATATCAGGAGGCATCTTCTTATGGTCTTTCTTTCTAATCAGTATTTCATCGTAAACCGGCAGGAAAGTAAAAGAAGATAATTTATCTTTCTTTTCGTTTAAGTAGAACTGATCGAAGAGTTCTTTAGGCTCCATCGTCTTTAAATCGCCCTTAAGTCTTTTGGAGAATCTTTTGATGAGGTAAGGGGATTTAGGAGCGAACAGTCCTTTTTTAAATCCGCCTCCGCTTAAAAGGACAGCGCCTTTTACTTCCTTACGGAAATCCGGATTGAATAAGAGAGCTTGGATAGAGATTGCTCCCGCGGATTGACCCATCAAAGTGATATTATCTGGATCACCTCCGAAAGCGGCGATATTGTTCTTAACCCAGGTTAAGGCGGCCCACATATCGTATAAGGCTAGATTATATGGTGAGCCTTGATAGGTGACTTTCCCAAAGGCATTAAGGCGGTAAGAGCCAGCGATGAAGATCATGCCTTTTTTAGCTAAGGCCGTACCATCCAGGGGCTTTTCATCGTTAGAGCCACGGGTGAAACTTCCACCGAAGAAATGAAGAATCACCGGAGCTTTTGATGCTTTTAACGGAATGAAGATATTCAAGGATAAGCAGTCTTCTGAATAAGTGAAACTCAGACCTTCCCTAAACTCCTTATAGTAGAAAGGAGTCGCCAGGCTTTCATCGTAGAAAGCCCGGTACTGGTAACAAGCCGGCATCATCTTATTCGCTTGATAAATCCCATCCCATTTAGTAACTACGACGGGCTTTTCAAAACGGGAAGCGGTCGCAAAACGGACCCCGAGGAATTTCCCGATGCCGTTTTCTTCTTGCCCTGAAATCTGCCCGCATGGGGTTTTAAATACGAGACTAGCCATTTTTTACAGTTAGGCTTCCTTCTTTTCTTCTTTTTTCTCTTCGCCAGCGATACCGATCTTATTAGAAGAGAATTGTTCCTTCAGAAGCTTTTCCTTTTCACCCTGTAAATCCGCAACACGTTTTTTAGAAAGCGGGAACCAGACTAGCAGCACCACACCCATCAATCCGAAGAGAACGGCGGGGATAATGGTGGCTAAATCGTACATGACATTTAAAGTCGCCGGAGTCTGTTTAGCGCCTTTTTCAACGAGGTAATTCATTCCGATCAAGGCTCCATTCACCGCGACTGCCGCGATGACCTGGCCGAGTTTACGGAAGAACATAAAGACCGAATAAGCGGTTCCGTCTTCTCTTAAGCCTGTCTTGACTTCGATATCATCGATCGCATCGGTCGCCATAGCCCAAATTTGCAAGACCATAAACGAAAGGCCGACACCGCTGACAAAGCAGAGGAACAAGAATAACCACCAAGCGCCCGGCATCAGAGGCTTACAGAAGAAGAGGGCAAAGTTAGCTAAGCCAGCTAAGACACCACCGACACCGCAGACTTCCTTTTTACCGAACTTTCTAGCGGTCTTCGGGGCTAAGAACATCGTGATCAGCATCGGTCCATACGTGCAGACCATGGAAACTAGGTTCATCCAGTTCTTCGAGAAGAAATCGTTAAAAAGATAGAGGTAGTAGCTTTGAGTGAACATCTGTCCGGCCAGTAAGAGCATACCGGCGATACTGATCATCAAGAAGGAACGGTTGGAGACCAAGGCTTTGATAATATGCCAAGTCTCACCTTTTTCTCTCTTGGGTTTAGGAGCAGTCTGGACTCTTTCTTTATTCAGATGGAAAGAGACAAAAAGCAAACCGCAAGCGATCACGGACATAATGACGACACCGATAATCACCGGTAATCCCTGCATATCCTGAATCTTTAAGCCGTTATCTCCTAGCACCGGGTTGCCGGAAGCATCGACACGGGTCTTATAAGCGAAGAAAGAAGTCAAGATCAAGACAGGAATCGAACCTAAAGCCGCACCAGCTGAACGCCAGATTGAGAGTTTATTACGTTCTTTATCATCGGTGGTGACAACGCTAGCCAATGAGCCGTAAGGAATCTGTAATGTCGTATAAGCCATCCCGTAGAAAACATAAGTCACCGTAGCGTAAATCATCGTCAAGATCGGTTGAGCACCATCAGCCGCGGTCATCCCGGGCCAAGGGATAAACATCAGGATTGTCGTAATGGCTAGAGGGATAGCGGCCCAGCGGAGCCACGGACGATAACGTCCATCTTTACCGACCTTTAAAGTATCAGCGATTCTACCCATCATCGGGTCGTTGATCGCATCCCAGACTCTCGCTCCGATGAACATCCACATGATGAACCACGGGCTAAGGAGAAGGATATCGGTGTAATACTTCTGAAGAATGGTGGTGACAAGGCTGAAAGTCAGACACCCCGCAAAGTCGACCAAGGCGTAGCCCATGAAGTCTTTAGAGGCTAAACCGCTGGTGCGTCCGATGAATTCGTAGTTCTGCTTCTTCTCTTCCTGTTTCACTTCGTTTTCCATGTTTTTCTCCTTTTTTATTTATTTGATGAAGTCTTTTCTTCTTCGATTCTTTTCTTCAGTTCAGCTAGGAAGAGCTGATCATCAAGAGGCAATCTCACTTCCTTCTTAGTCCAGCCGGAGAGGTGGATGGCGTTAGATAGAGTTAAGCCGTTGATGCCTTCCTCCCCTGGAGCGATCAGTTTCTTCTTCCGATCGAGAAGCACCTCGGTGAAGTTAGCGATGATTCTTAGATGTTGAAGGATATCTTTATTAAACGGCGGCTTTATTTCTTCTTCGGTGAAGATGGTTTCTGTATTCTTCGGCTTACCCCAGAATTCCGTATTATGCTCGCTGAAGATCGGCTCCGCTTCTTCATTCTCCGTTAAGATCAACTGGCCTTTCTCGATGATGATTCTTCCTTTTTCTCCGGTGATTTCTAATCTATTAGTCCCTGGAGCATCGTGGGTGGAAGTGATGAAGACTCCTTTCGCTTGCGAAGGGAATTCCATCATCGCGGTCACATCGTTTTCAACATTGATCTTTCTGCCGACGGTGGAAAGATCCGCGTAGACCTTAGTCGGGATGCCCATAAACCAGGTCAAGAGATCTAATTGATGAGGGCATTGATTTAAGAGGACTCCTCCCCCTTCTCCTGCCCAGGTCCCTCGCCAGCCACCTTGAGCGTAATAGGCTTTCGGGCGGTACCAGTCGGTGATGATCCAGACGGCTCTAGTCAGTTTTCCTAACTTTCCTTGCTCGATCAGTTCTTTCGCTTTGATGTACAGATTATCTGTTCTTTGGTTGAAGATCATCCCGAAGAGCAACTCCGGATGCTTTTTAGCTTCTTCGTTCATTTCCTTTACTTGTAGTAAGTAAACTCCCGAAGGCTTATCAGAGAGAACGTGAAGGCCTTTTTGAAAGGCGAAGCAGGCGATCTCCGGATGGAAGTAATGCGGGGTATCAATAATCACCGCATCAACCTTACCGCTGTTAATTAAGTCGTGGTAATCCTTATAGAAAGGAATGCCTTTTAAGTTCTCTTTGGCCCACTCTTCTCTTTGAGAGGAGATATCACATACCGCCGTCAATTCTGAATCCTTTAAAAAATCCGGGAAGTCTTTGAAGAAGGAAGCGTAGAAGCTGCCTTGCTTACCGATGCCGATAATCCCGTAACGGACCTTTTTCATTTCTGAGCCTCCTTATTTAAAGCCTGTTGAACTCTTGTAAACTGCCAGACGAAGACTTCCTTTCGGGTAGGGAAGGAGAAATACTTAATCTTTTCCGCTTTGTTGATTAAGCGGAAAGCTTTATATTTATTCTTTTCCGTGATGAATCCGAGCGGATTCAGATAGACTTTCTTTTTTAAATCTGCATACCAGAAAAGATGAGGCTCCAAGGTGAAAAAGCCTTGGTAATTCATTTCGGATAGTTCCTGAAGGATTTCTTCATAATGTCCTTCCCCGAGCCCGAAAGGAACTTCTACTCCCCACTTAGAGCAGTCTTTTAAATGCATATAAGAAATATGGTCTTTTAGAAGATGGAAGGCCTCTAAGGCATCATGTCCGCATTGGATATAGTTAGAAGCATCGAAGCAGAGGGCTAAAGAAGGATCAGAAAGATCCTGGTAGAGTCTAAGGATTTCTTCAGGAGCGGAGCCGTAGACTTTTTTTTCATCTTCCAAGAGTAACTTAACGCCCTGGCCTTTTACTAAGGCCAAGAATTCTTTCATTTTCTTAACGATGGTCGGATAAGCTTTTTCTTTTTCGTTATCTTCGACGTAGAAAGCGAAGATACGGATATATTCGCATTTCATTTCCTGAGCGATCTTAATAAGCTCAAGCAGTTGCTTCTTCTGTTTATTAAAGGCTTCATCATCGTCCCAAGGGATTTTACCGATCGGGGAACCGATAGAAGAGAACAAAATCCCCGCTTTGTCTAAGCGTGGCTTTATTTTCTCGACGAATTCTTCATAAGTATAATCAGCGATGTTTTTCTTATCGACTTCTCGAGGGCAGATATAATGTCCGCCCAGTTTTTTACAAAGGGCGAGCTGTTCATCAAGAAGCGGGGAAGCTTCATCGTAGAAACCGGAGATTTCAACTTTTAACATGCTGAAAGATCCTCTTTTCTAATCTTTAAAATAAAAAAAAGACTGAAAAAAGAAAGCGGAGGATGACTGATCGCTGCTTTCTTTGATTAAGTCTTTCATTGATTTGAACCTTGGAAGTTTGAAGCCTTTTTGTCTCTTTATCACAAAGGGAGAGAAAAGAGGCTTAAATGTAAGGGTTTACAATAATATTATATAAAACATTTTTTGCTAGTATGTTAGTAAAAATGTCTTTAAACTTGCATTAATTGCTTAACAGTCTAGAATAGTCTTATGCAATTAAGAGCGAGCGCCTGGCGTTCATCCCAGCAGATGAGTCGCCCCGACTATGAGATCAGCTACTATAAGAACAAAGATTTTGGGACTGTGCAGATGCACTCCCACGATTTTTATGAGATGTACTTTTTTATGTCCGGGGAGGCCTCTTACATCGTCGAGAACGGGCATTATAAGTTGCAAAAAGGGGATCTTTTATTGATTCCTCCTAAGCATCTTCATCAGCTGGATGTGAAGGAATCTTCTCATTACTACGAAAGAATCGTCGTTTGGATTAATCCTCGTTATCTAGATAAACTTTCTTCTTCGAAGACTGACTTATCTTCTTCTTTTAAACTCTGCTCTCAGAGAGGAAACCATCTGATCAGAGATGAGAATCTCTCTTCTTTCTTACAGACGCATCTTTTATCTTTGATGGACTACTCTAAAGAGCAGCATTACGGCGATGATATCGAAAGCCATCTGATCCTGGAAAGAATCCTTTTAGAGATCTGCCGTTTCTTACAAGGTAACAAAGAAGTCTTGGAGAAGCCGGAATATAATCAGACCGTTTTAAAGACGATGGATTATATCGATTCTCATTTAAGCGGGGATCTTTCTTTAGGTTCTTTAGCCCAGGCTTTATATATCGATAAGTATTATCTTTCTCATCTTTTTAGAAAAGAGACTAATACGACTCCTCATCAATATATTCTGAAAAGGAGACTGCTGGCCGCTAAGGTCTTCATTGAAAAAGGACAGCCGATCAGAGAGGTCTATCTGCAGGCTGGCTTTGCTGATTACACCCATTTCTTTAGAGCGTTTAAAAAAGAATACGGCCTTACTCCTAAGGCTTATCTGCTTCTATCTAAAGCCCAGGAGAAGAACTGATACTCTTTGGTTTTTCTGCTTGAATCATCGTTAAAAATGAAAAAAGCCTTCCGTTTTATGCGGGGTAATCGGTTAAAAAAGTAGGCAAGAGTAGGCAAGAGTAGGCAAAAGTAGGCAAGAGATAGTTTTCCCAGTAAAAATGGCGTATTATTATATTAAGGAGACAGGCCATGGAATTGAAATTGCCCATTGGGATTGAGAACTATAAGGATGTAGCAAAAGACTGCTATTATGTCGACAAGACGATGCTGATAAAGGAATTGCTGGATTTACCCTTAGGATCAGCTGTCCTTTTTACGCGTCCTCGTCGCTTTGGCAAATCTCTTGCCTTGTCGATGCTAAAGACTTTTTTTGAACAAGGCGAGAATAATGAGTCTTATTTTGAAAATAAAGCTATATCCCGGGCTGGTGAACGCTATCTTTCTCAACTAGGTAGCTCGCCGGTAATCCGGATAACGATGAAAGACGTGAGAGGAACTAGTTTTAACGAACTCCTGAGACGTTGTAAGGATGTAATCTCGGCTGAATATTCGCGCTATGCCAATATCGTGAGCGGAAATGTTTTAACCGAGCAGGAAAAGAACTATTTTCAATCAATCGTCGATGGTGGAGCTGATGCTGTAGCTTTTTCGTCTTCCTTAGTGAAACTTTCTCATTTCCTCTATAACTTTTATGGAAAAAGAGTGGTTGTTCTTCTCGATGAGTACGACACCCCGATTGAAAGTGCTCGAGAGAATGGCTTTTACGAAAACGCCATCACCTTCTTTCAGCCATTTTATAGTCAGGCGCTCAAAGGTAACGATAGCCTCCGTCTAGCTGCAATCACCGGAGTTTTGCAGGTTGCCAAAGAATCGCTTTTTTCAGGGCTTAATAACCTTTTGGTTAACTCGATTACCGGTCACGGCTTTGACGGTTATTTTGGCTTTACGGAAGAAGAAACCGCCAGTCTTCTTAAGTATTATGGAAAAGATACGGAATTTACGAAGGTTGGTGACTGGTATGGCGGTTACCGATTTGGAGATGAGACTATCTATAATCCGTGGTCGATTCTTTCATTCGCAAGATCCGGAGTCTTTGAACCATATTGGACGAATACAGGTGAGAATTCGGTGCTGGGTGAACTGCTGGCAGAAGCTGACGGAAACACCCTCAATTCTCTTAGTGACATCTTTTCGGGAGGAGAAGCATTCGCCGTCATTGACACCTCGATCAGCTATCGGGCACTCTCGGCATCGAAGGATGTCCTGCTATCTTTTTTGGCTGCAACAGGTTATTTGTCTGCCTCGGAAAGAATTGATGGCTCGGTATTTAAAGTTAGGATTCCCAACAAAGAGGTTGGGGAAACGTTTGAATCTGAAATCAAAAACCGTTTCATCCCAGCTGATAAGATGGACTCTTTTTATCGCCTGAGAGATGCTTTCATGTCTGGGAAACCAAGTCGCCTTTCAAAATCAATAGAGGACATCTTGCTTTCTGCCTTTTCATCGTTTGACTTCTCGGACGAGAAGAATTACCAGATTCTTGTTCTCGCCATCAGTGCTTTGCTTTTTGGGGATTGTGTGGTCAAGAGCGAACAGACAGCCGGGAGCGGACGGTGTGATATCTTGATTTTACCCAAGACCAAAAATCATTTCGGTGCAGTAATCGAAATTAAGTATTTCCGTTCAAAGACATCTACACCACGGCTTGAAGCTGAAAGTAAAAAAGCCGTAAACCAAATCAAGGCGATGGATTATGTTGAAGAACTAAGGCAACGGGAAGACTATCCAGTTTTCGCACATGGGATTGTGTTCTTTAAGAAAAAAGCTGTCGTTTCGTTTGAGGAGTTAACTCATAAAGAAGAAGCAGATTAATTAACAAGCTCTTTAATAATGGCTTGTCAGGTATTAATTATCTGTTACTAAACCACGTAAATCTGTTATCAAACTATATAAAACTGTTGCAAAACGCAATAAAAGTGTTGCTAAGTGTTGCAAAACAGTTATAAAACTGTTTAAAAGTGTTACAAAACTATTAAAAACTGTTGCTAAACTATCAAAATCTGTTGTTAAACTTCAGATTTTGTTTTAAAATCAAATCATAAAGCTGGGGAATTATCATGGAAATTGAAGAACTAAGCGCTTTGGTTAATGAGGTCATTGATCGGAAATTTGAATCTCAAGCCATCGAGCTGAAAAAGGCCGATGGAGGTTGCCCGAAGTGCCGGGACACTCTTTCTTCTTTTTCCAATCAAGATGAAGGAGGCACGATTCTTTTCGGCATTGATGAAGAAAATGGCTTTAATGTCAATGGTGTCTATAATGTCGCTGATCTTGAAAAACGAATCCAGTCTCAATGTTCTGAAATGGAACCACCTGTCCGGGCTGTTTTTACAGAATTGGAATTTAAACCTGGCGTTTTTGTCGTATCAGCTGAGATTCCCGCTTGCTTTTATGCCAAGCGGCCTTGCTATTATCGCCCCGCCGGAAGGCTTGGAGGTTCCTATGTTCGGGTTGGTGAAGCCGATGAAAAAATGACTGAATTTGAAATCTATTCTTATGATGCTTGGCACAATCGTGTCCGTGAGGACCTTCGTGTCATCAAAGAAGCTGCTTTTATAGACTACGATCCCGCTTTACAGGGAAAATTACTTGATAATGCTCGGAAAAACCGTCCCAATCTACAGTCCATTTCCGATGCACAGTCTTTAGAACTTCTGGGATTATCAAAGGAAGACAAGCCAACTCTCGCAGGCTTAATAACCCTTTCTCATTTTCCAGATGCCTATTTTCCGAGGCTTTCCATTAATGTTGTTAGAATCCCCGGCAAAGAAATGGGCTCCTTGGCTGACAATGGGGCGAGATTTACGGCAAACAGATCATTTAAAGGCGCCGCTGGTGAAATGATTAGCCAGGCCTATGATTTTATCTTGGCAAATTTAAAGCATTACACCATTATTGGTGAAGATGGCAGAAGAGCTGATCGTTATGAGTATCCTCCTATAGCCATTCGTGAAGCGCTTCTTAATGCTGTTGAGCACCGTGATTACAGTCGATATAGCGAAAGTATCCCCGTTGTAGTAGAAATGTATGATGATCGAATTGAAATAAAAAATCCTGGTGGTATTCTTGGCGATATTGATCCCTCGCAACTTGGAGAAATTACTCCGGAGACTAGAAATCCTGCCTTGGTGACGGCGATGGAATATCTTGGCGAGTCAGAGAACCGTTTTTCCGGAATCCCAACCATAAAGAAAGCCTTAGAAGATTTTTCTTTGCCTCGTCCAGTTTTTGAAGTAAGACGAGGCCAATTCGCTGCAATTTTTAAAAATCTTGATTATCTAAAAGAAAAAGGCCACTCTGACCCGGAAAGTATCATCGCTTTTTGCCAAAAGCCCAAAACAAGGAATGAGTTAGCTGCATTCCTAGGCGTTGGAGTTAATTATGCCATGAGAAAATTTGTAGACCCCCTTGTTAAAGAAGGGAAATTATTAATGAGTATTCCCCAAAAGCCACAAAGTCCGCTTCAAAAATTCTTTTCCAAATAGGTATTTATTTAAAACGCTATTGAATTTTAAAATCTTATTTGAACATGATATTTAGCGTCTTTTTAAGCTGACTAAAAGCCTAATGATCGAACAGCTTTTTCCTTTTGGTAACAATTAAGCCCTTAAAGAGTCTGATTCTTGCAGTCTTCAAAATAGTCTTTCGATACCTGATACAGAAAAAGAACGGATAATAAGAAACTGATTTGAGGTTTAACAAAAATACCAAAGAATCCGGGAATTAATGTTAGTTAAAATAAACAAATATTTAAAATCGCTAATTCGATAATTCGACCGGGCCAGATAAAAAATGAATAGCAGGCCTTTTTTGTTCGTATTATCGTAATAAGTAGGTAGGAGGATTTCATTAATGGATATCTTTGCTGCGGTCTCTATCTCCGACAATATCGCTAAGGCGATGTCGTCCACCAGTCTCTGGACGGCGATCGCTAAGACAATCATCATCATTCTTTTAGGCTTCTTTTTAACTAAATTAAAGATTTTCCCTCAAGGGACGGGGAAGACTTTAACTAAAGTCGTCATGAACGTCGCCTTGCCTTGTCTAGCCTTTACTTCGTTTATGGTAACTTTCACCACTTCCGGTGGGGTCGATGCGCTGGTTAACTTCATTTTTGGCTTTGTCATCTATATCATCTTTATCTTCTTAGGTAGGGCCATCTTCCTCTGGATTAAAGATCCGACTAAGCGCTTAGTTCTATCGGTTCTTTTCGCCTTCGGCAGCACGACCTTCTTTGCTCAGCCGCTGATCAGCGCCATCTTCGGTAAGCAAGCCTATAACGATTCGAATATGTTAAATGTCGCTTACCGTGTCTTCCTTTATTCTTATGCTTATCTGGCGGTCTCCGGTACGAAGATTGGTCAGACACCGGAGACTTCCTTTAAGGCCACGATGAAAAAGATCTTCCTCAATCCTATTATCATCGCGACTTTCGCCGGTTTGATTTTATGGGTGCTGCAGGCCATCCCTGGTTCTTATGAGCAGAACTGGTGGACTTTAAGAACCGATTGGTTAGCTCCAGTCGCTACCGGGGCAGAGATTAAATATGTTCCGTTCTGGCGCTTTGATGTTTCCTTACCTTGGATTCATCAGACCGCTGCTGTCTTAGGTGGGCTATCTTCTCCTTTGGTCTGGTTAGCAATCGGCTGCACCTTAGGCGGTGTTTCCTTTAAGGAAGCAGCCTTAGATAAGTTCGCCTGGATCTATAGCGGCTTAAAAGTCTTCTTAGCTCCGGCCTTTGTCTTAGCTTTGCTTTACGGAGTTGAAGCGATTGCCACCGCCTGTGGATATCCGGCTTTGATTTCGGTTTATACCGTTGAAAGCTCGGTTATGATGTGGATGGTCCCGCCGGCGACAGTGGCGGTGGCTTACTGCATCAATTTTGAAAAAGAGAAGGTCATGGCCAGCGATATCTCCTTGGTTTCGACTTTTGTCGCGATTCCCGGTATCGTCTTCTGGGTTTTGATTCTGACGGTGATTGCGGCTTCGGGTTTCTTCCCGGCCTAGAGAAAGGAAATATATAGATATGGAAAAGAAAATCATTTGTTTCGGTGTCCGCGATTATGAAAAGGAGACCTTTAATAGCTTAGGGCAGAAGTATGGTTATGAGCTGATCTTAAAAAGTCAGTATTTGAACGATGAGAATTACCAGGATGCTTTAGGCTACCCAATTGTGATGGTCAGGGGAAACTGTGTAGTTACCCATGATAAGATGGTACTTTTGGCTAAAGGAGGGTTACGTTATTATTTAACTAGGACCGCCGGATATAACCATGTCGATGTAGCGGCCTGTAAGGAACTGGGAATCCAGACAGCCTTTGTTCCCGGCTATTCGCCTAACGCTATCAGCGAATTGGCTTTGACTTTAGGCATGATGCTTTTACGTAATGCCGCCTATGCTACTATGAAGACCGCTTCAGGGAATTTTAAAGTCGATGATCAGATGTTCAGCCGAGAAATCCGTGAATGCACGGTCGGAATCTTAGGCTGCGGGAGAATCGGTTATACGACCGGCAAGCTTTTTAAAGGCTTAGGAGCAAAAGTTATCGCTTATGATCTTTATCCGAATGATAAATGCCGCGATGTGGTGGAATATGTCGATCTCGAGACTTTGTTTAAAGAAAGTGATTTGATTTCCGTTCACATGAACTATATGCCTGGAAAGACCGATAAATTTGTCGATGAGCAAAAGATTGCTTTGGTGAAAAAAGATGCGATTCTCATTAATTGCGCCCGCGGGGAATTACTAGATAACGAAGCGGCGGTTAAGGCGGTTGAGGATGGGCATCTAGCTGGCTTAGGCCTGGATGTGATTCCTAATGAGAAGGGTATCTTTAACCACGCCTTCGCCTCGGTCAAAGACTTAAAAGATCCTTTGGTGGAAAGAATGCTGGCTTTGTATCCTAAAGTCCTTATCACTCCGCATGTCGGAAGTGCTACCGATGGGGCTTTAAAGGATATGGTTGAAGTCTCACTTCAGAATATGGATGAATATCTTTCCAGTGGTCACTGCAAGAATTCTTTGATAAAGTAATCAACTTTTATTGAGTGCTTTAAACGATATTTCGAGAAAAACCGAGTAAAACTAATCGAGGAAAAATCCCCAGGTGGAGTTTTGCTTTTATATACGAAATAAAGATTTACCTAATTAGGCGTTCATCAGCTGGATAATTTTTGCTTTCTCTTTCCAGCAGGATAGGCCTTAGCTCCTTGATGAGGAGGTTTCGCTTTTCATCACTGTTTTTTTTAATGCGGTGTTACATTTGTAAAGTCACTGCCTATTTGCTATAATACTATCCATGTCTACCATCCAGCGAGCAAACAAGCACCTTGCCAATCCTTTGGCAGCTGAACAGTCTAGACGTCAGATCGAAGAGGCTTTTTTGCAGCTTCTTTCGAAAAAGCCTTTCACCGCGATTTCGATTTTTGACCTCTGCCAAAAAGCGTCTGTTTCACGTCCTACCTTCTATCGTTCTTATTCCAGTTTGGCGGCGTTAGCCAAAACCCTTCTATTTCAACTTCATCAAGAATTTCTCAAAACATATCAGACCATCGAATTGGGGCGAGGGCAGATGATTTATTTCTACACCTTCGTTCAACAACATCCTCTTTATGAACTCTTTTTTGCCAATAACCTTGGTTATCTGTTCGAAGAGGTTATCAGCGAGAATTTCGATGGTTTCTTGCCCAAGGAACGCTCAGCGCTCTTGAATGACTTCCAACGCGATTACCTTCCATCTTTCTTGGCCTCGACTCTGGACAGTCTGTCAAAAAAATGGATAGCTTCTTCCTACCGTGAGTCTCCCGAAAGCATGGCGATTATCACTGAGAAACTACTTCAAAATTACGAGGAGTTTTCACCCGAGGGCATTTATCAAAACCGTCCAAATGGCGAACTCTTGAAAAAGGCTAGCAAGAGCGTTGGTTTCTTTGCTTGGGAATACGATATTGTTCATCGCCAGATAACCTATGATCCCCGCGATTATGCCGCCTACGATCTCGCCTCTCTTGGCTGGCCTCCGAATGGGGTTATTTCAAACGTCCCGGACTCGTTATTGAAGCCTTGTCTTCTTGAAGATCAAGCGATGTTGCTCGACCTTTATGGCAAAGTCAATGACGGGATAAATGCCACGGCCGAGATTTGGACCACCAATCCTTCGGGACCGCGTCTTTTCCGCATAAGTTATCATGTGGTTTCATTCGCTAATGGGCATCCGGAAAAAGCGCTTGGCCTTTTGCTGGACGTCACTCAAGAGGCTCAACGCGAGAAAAATGAGCGCGCGGATTTTACGATTAGCGATTTTAGCATTACCCCAGAACTGATTGCCATCAGCCGCTCTAATATAAGCGACAATCGCTTGATCAGTTTCCGAACCATTCATCAAGGCGCGATGCCTTTTATTTCAGGCATGACATATGACCAATGCATTGACATGATGGCTGACAGCGCCGTCTCTCCAAGCGATAAAGAAGATATCAAAAAAATATTTAGGCGTGAACGCATTACCAAGCTGGTTGAACAGGGGGAGAGGAGTTTCCGTTACGAATATCAACGTTGCCTCCCTCAAACTAACCCCCAATGGGTTTCCTACCAGGTCAACGCTTACGAAAATCCTGATAACCACAAAATCGAATGCTCGGTTTATACCTATGACATCACGGATAAGAGAAACAACGATCTGATTTTGGCTCGCGTTGTCGAATCGCAATTCGAATACATTGGCATCCTGCATAATTCAACCGGCGAATTCGAAATCCTGCGCAGTAACCTCGCTCTTTTCCCCCCACGGACTAAGGAACCTTATGTCAGTTTCCTCACCAAGGTTCGGGCGAGTGTTCTCTCCGAAGATGAGCGACAAAACTTTGGTCGAAATCTCGCCCTCCCCGTCGTGATGGAGCATTTGGAAAAAACCGGGAAATACCAAAAGACCTTTTCCAGATTTTATGACAAGAAAAAAGTTAGCCGCGAATGGGATTTCTTCTATTTATCCAAACAAAGTAGCGATGTCTTGCTCATTTGCAGCGATGTCACCTCGGCGGTCAGACAGGAGAAAAATCAGATTATTAACATCGAAAAAGCCCGCCTTGAAGCTGAGAAAGCCAATGAGGCCAAGTCAGCTTTCCTTTCCTCGATGAGCCACGATATCCGCACCCCGCTCAATGGCGTAATCGGCTTTTGCAATTTCGCCATCCAGGAAAAGGACCCGGTGAAAAAACAAGATTATCTTGAAAAGATCAAGTGCTCCAGCGAGCTCTTGCTTTCGATTGTCAATGACACCTTGGAGCTTTCGCGGATTGAAAGTGGCAAGTATGTCCTGCAACCTGCGGCCGTGACTTCCCAAGAGCTTTTCGAAGGGGTCGAAGCGGTGATCAAACCGATGGCTGAGCAAAAGCACATCCGTTTGCTGAGCGATGGGGCGATGGGCCTAAAGGAAATTTATTGGATTGATAAGCTTAAAACCCAAAGAATCATTTTGAACCTTGTCTCCAACGCAATTAAATACACGCCTTCCGGTGGCCAAGTCCGCTGGGTCTTTGAAAAGCTGGACAACCGCGAAGCCCCTTTTACTCGGCGTTTGGTAGTCGAAGACAACGGCATCGGTATGAGCGCAGAGTTCCAGAAGCAGATGTTTGAGCCCTTTACCCAAGAAAATCGTCTGGAAGCCAAAGGGACCTCCGGGACCGGACTGGGTCTAAATATCGTGAAGCGCATCGTCACGCTGATGGGTGGACGGATCAGCGTTAATTCATCTCTAGGAGCCGGCACTTGCATCCGTGTCGATCTGCCTCTCAAAGTGATGGATCAATCCGCAATTTATCAAGATAAGAGTGTGGATTATTCCACCCTTCTTCGTGGTAAAAGAGTATTACTTTGCGAGGATAATGCCATCAATCAAGAAATTGCCATCACCCTCTTACACTCGGTGGGAATCAACGTGATTACGGCTGATAATGGCAAGGAAGGCATTGAGGCTTTCCAAAAACAGCCTCCATTTTCTTTCGATGCAATCTTGATGGATTTACGCATGCCGGTTTGCGATGGCTTCGAAGCCACAAAAGCGATTCGAAATCTTGAGCGAAGCGACGCGAAGAGAGTTCCGATTATCGCGATGAGCGCAGATGCTTTTGAGGATGATGTCAGACGATCTTTGAATTGCGGCATGAGCGCTCACGTATCCAAGCCAATCGATCCAACTACTTTCTACGCTACCTTAGCTAACGCCATTCAGAAGAAATAGACATCTGTACTTTCGAGATTGTTGAATTTTTAAAGAGGCTTTACCTTCAGAAGTCCGATATTATCCTCTTTCCCCACGCGGCTCGAGTTGAATGCGGAGGCCGCTTTCTTTTTTTGTGATAGTCCGATCAACTTTGATTCTTTGTGTTCACTTGAATACCGGCTTTCCTCGTGCTTTAATGATGGCGCATAGTAAATTTTTCTTCAGGAGAACATCGGTCTGAACCTTATTGTCTAAAAAAAGGCAGTCGGCTAATAGTTTTTCCTGCGAAAGGAGTACTTTAATGAAGCAAATTATCTTTGCCGTCTTTGAAGCCGGCTGTAGCATCGATGAACTCTTGCACCAGTTGCACGCTAAAGGCTACAACGGAACCTTTCTTGCTGCTTCTAGCTTCAATACCTTGGTAAATTCAATCGGGGAAGAGGAACCGAGCGTCCTTTCTCTTACCAATGCCTTACGAGGCCAGGTCAGGGAGAATCCGACTTTCTTCTCGATTATCAACGAAGAGGACTTTCCGATTGTCTCGAAGATAATCGAAGACTTTACGGGCGACTTTAAGAAAATCAGAGGGGCTGTTTTCGCTTGGCCTGTGACTTTCTTTAAAGGCTCGTTCTAAAAGAGGCAGCAGAACATGTTTTCATCTTCCATCGCTTTTACCTTGCTTTATATCATGGTCTTTTTGATTTTAGGTCTTCTTTCTTCGCGTCTGATGAAACTTATCCACTTTCCTAATGTCACCGGTTATCTGTTAGTCGGGATCCTTTTCGGTCCGTATTGTTTAGGAGCGATTGTGGATGGGATTAACGGAGGGAAAGATATCTTAGGTCTCCATACCCTTTTTGGCAGCCCCTTAACAAACGCTAATCCGGCTATTAATGTCATGGATATTTCTTGGATCTCCGGTATCGCCCTGTCCTTCATCGCTTTCACCATCGGTCAGTCCTTTAATAAGACCGCCTTACAAAGAGCCGGCAAGAGAATCTTAGTTACGACCTTTACCGAAGCCTTAGGGGCTTCTTTATTGGTCTTTTTAGGTTGTATGATCGCTCACTTTATCGATCCGGAAGCTTTCCCGTGGGGGATTATCTTAACCCTGAGCGCTATCGCATCCGCTACCGCTCCCGCCGCCACGGTCTTAGTCATCAGACAATATCACGCCCACGGTAAAGTGGTGGACACTTTACTTCCAGTCGTCGCTTTGGATGATGCGATTGCCTTGCTTCTTTATTCCGTTTTGTTCTCCTTAGGTAAGGCGCTCTCAGGCGGGACGGTCGATGTCTATACGCTTTTAGTGATTCCGCTGATGGAGATTTTCATTTCCTTAGGTTTAGGGATCGGCATTGGCTTTTTCTTGGTCTTTATCGGTAAGTTCTTTAAGAGTCGGGATAATCGTTCGATTTGGATCTCTGCTTTCCTTTTAGCGATCGGTGCTCTTTCTTCCTTTACGATCTTCCCAGAGGGGAATCCGCTTCATGAGTTCCAACTGCAGCCGCTTCTTTGTGCGATGATGGTCGGAGCGGTCTACTGCAATAAAGCGGAAGGGCTAGAGAAGGTCTTAGGGAATATCGATCACTTGACTCCGGGGTTGTTCCTGATGTTCTTTGTGATCTCCGGAGCGGAACTTGATCTTTCGATTTATTATCGTGATCCGGCTTTGTTAGGTCTTTTCTTGCCCTTAGCGGCTCTTTATCTGGTTCTTCGTTCCGGAGGGAAGTATCTCGGGGCTTATGTCGGTTCTTTCTCCGAGAAGAACTGCGATCCGAATATCCGTAAATACTTAGGCTTTATGTTACTGCCTCAAGCCGGTGTAGCAATCGGCTTAGCGACGGCGAGCGCCAGGACTTTTACGATGCCTTTTAAAGATGGGTATTCTTACGGGGATATCATCGTCTGCGTCGTGCTTTCGACGATGATGATTTATGAATTAGCGGGAGCCTTAGTAACCAAGATTGCCTTAATTAAAGCCGGCCAGATCGATGGGATGGGGCCGAATAAAGTTGAGATAATTAAGGAAATCAAGCCTGAAAAGAAGTTGCCTCCTACTCCTCCGACTAAATAATTAAGCAAGTTAAAAAATCGTTTATAAAAAGATGTGTACCCTTAATTCTGGACACTGCTAAGTGTCTTTAAGAGGGTACACATCATTTTTCTTTTAATCTTTTTTTACTTGATAGAATCGATCATATTTGTAAGCCAAGTACGATCGTAGAAGTTATTAAGATTAACGATAGGATAATCCGGGGCGACACCTTGATCGATATCGTAATAAGAACCATTGAAGACTCTGGAAAGCACTCTTTGAGAAGAGATGGTGAGATAAGTCCCGGTTCCGGTCACGAGCGATTGGATGTTACAAGCTCCACCGCCGGAGTTTTGACCTAATAAAGTCACTTTGCCGGAATTTTTAAAGAAGGAAGGAACTAAGTTCCCGCTGGAGAAACTCATCGGGGAGATAAGACAAAACAGATTCTTGTCTTCTAAAGTATCTTTCTCATCGAAGACGTGGTCGAGGTTAAGATCTGCGCGGTAGACGGTGGTAGCGACCCCTCCTGTCGCGGCGGATTGAATGCTGACGCTAGCCTCCCCTAAAAACCAAGCTAAGGTAAATAAGGCAGCTCGGCTTTCTCCGCCGGTGTTGGCGGAGAGATCGAGAACGACGTTTTTAATCGAACTGTTGTTGGTGATTTGCTTATGGGCATAAGCGCAGATGCCAAAGGTATCTGCGGCCTCTTCATTCGGGGCAGTAAGGTAATAGTCTTGACTTAGCCCAACAAAGGAATTAAAGGTCACATAAGCGGTATCGCCGATAACTTGATAGCTCGGGCAGCCTTGCGGGAAGGCGGTAGCTTGAGCCATGCCGACTTTAGTAAAAGCAGCGAATTTATTTAAGTAAGACGGGCTTCCATAAGTTGTAATTCCTTCTTGCTTGGAAGGGGTGGATTCTTTGCCGGCGAAAGGGGAGTTAGCGACGAAGTTAGAGTGGAAGTCAGCTAAGACGGCATAAGCTAATTTCTCATAAGCGATATCCTGTTTTATAGGATCGGTCCCTAAGAAATCAGTTTTGAATCCGTTCTGGCTGAAGACGGTATCAAAATTGTTGATGCCATGTTGCTTTTTTAATCCGTATAGGTGGTCGAGAGTAAGACAAAGCTCGTGATAGGAGAAAGCGGAGAGCTCTGCGCTTACTGCTTTTGGAGATACTTGATAATAGATATCAGAGAATTCTTTCATCGAGCCGGGGAAGAGGAAAGCGGACTCTCCGTTGAAACTTAGAGTCGGCATATAGGTAGCAAAGAAGAAATCGGAGGCTAGGGCAAGAGGTACATAACCTTTCCCGCCTTGGTAGTAAATGGAGAGATCGTAATCTTTTAAGTCTAAGACCATTTCTGCGCCTGGACGGTAAAAGCCCTTGTCATTCTGACGCTGGAGATAGATGTTTTGATTATTAGCGTCCAGGTCATCAGAGGAGTCGATGTCCAAAGCTGTTTTTGAGCAGGGCAAAGCGTTGAAAAGATCATAGTTAGAAAAAGTAATATTATCGTTTAGAAAGTCGAACGAGGCGCTGGCTTTGTTTTCCCGAGTGAAGGTTACTTTCTGTCCCGAGTCAGTTCTAGATAAAGCGAAGCCTTTTTCCCCTGAATCAGCCATCGTTGATTCAAGGAGGTCTTTAAGAGTCTCTAAAGAGATATAAGGGATGTCTTTTTGGCCTTTGAAGAAAGTGAGATTAATTGTCTTTTTGTTATCTGGTGAGTTTACGTAAAAAGGATAGTCATGGCTTTCTTGAGCAATCTGAGTGTTATTGCCGCAAGCGTTTAAGACAAAAACGGTTAAGAAGGCTAAAGGCAATAAGAATTGTTTACGTTTCATAGTTATTTCTCCTTGAAACTTTAGGGTTTCACTTCCAAAGAATATTATAGCAATAATGGCTTTGTCCTTAGCTTTTTTCTTTGACTCTATCGCTTTTTTGTTCTTTCGATATATTAAAAAGTTTTTTTATGCTTTAAAGGATAAGAGAGATGTTTCTTTTACTTGGCTTTATAAGCAACCTTGTTTTCTTCAGTGGCCTTAAGGAAAAATAAAGTGGCTCCTATAAAATGAAGGAGGCTGATTAAGAAGAAAGGCCAGGAGAGATAGAAAGGTGTCGGCCCATCTCTACCGAGAATCGTAAAGGTAATTATGGCTCCTAAGATGCAGCAGGCGATGGAGAAGATATATAGATAGATTGAGATTAAAGGATGTTCTTTCTTTGAGAAGATGAATAAGGATAAGATGCCTTCTGATAAGAACATCAGGGATGCTAAGAAGCGGAAGAAAGCGGAGAAGAAACCGAAAACGGGATCCGCATAAAGCTTATAGTCTAAAGAGAAAAGCAATCTGCCTTCGATAAAGGCAAAGACCGCTCCTAAGACTAAGAAGAGCAGACCGGCGATAAAGACGATAATCTGTCCGGCCTTTTTCATAAGTTATTGCCCTCTAGAAGTTTATCCACTAATTCCGGGGTAACAAAATCACAGATAAGGATTCCTTTAGCATCCTTAGATAGTTCCTCTTTGATTTTTGGATTTATATATTTAGCGGTCGAGACGGAATAGGAAGGCGGGAAGCCTTTTAATAAGTAACCGGAGCAGAAATTTAAAGTCAGTTTCGAAGGATTGGCCTTAGCGTAAGTTAAGGTCTCTTGGATCTGACTCCATTTCTCTTCATTGGAGGAGACCTTATAAGCATCCTGGACATGCATTTGGTTTAAATCGAAAGTTGTCGAGTCTTCCCAGCCTTCATAGGCTTGGATACCGATGGTGTTCTGTTCGTAGCGGCTTAAGAGGATGATTTTCTTCCTGACCGCTCCTAAAGATAAGGGTAAGGAAGTATCTAAAGACCAGTAAGGAAGAAATTGCTCAATCGCGGTATAAAAAAGACTTTCAAATGATTGAGTGGAAGCCTGAGCTTTCGCTTCTTCCTTAACGGACATGATAATAGTCTCAGAAGGATTAGCATCTAAGAATTTATAGACATCCTGAGCGAGTCTTTTAAAGACCATGCCTTCATTCACGACCCCATGGCAGAGATAGAGATTATCCTTGTAGCTCATTAAGCGGACATCGAGGAAACGGACTCCGTAATTCAATTGCTGGGTAATCGAAGCATCTTGGCACTTACCGGCAAGATCTTCTAAAGAATAAAAAGCTGCGGCATCGTGGGAGCCGGGAAGAGTTAAGGAAGTTAAGGATGTTGAATCCGCCAGACTCTTCATCCAATCCGGATGATTCTTGGAGTCGTTGCTTTTAATAGGTAAAAAAGAGATCGTGGTTCCTAAAGTCACGACGAAAGCTAAGGCGGAAGCGATTATCAGATGTTTTAAGCTTTGTTTTTCCATCTTCTTTAGTATACAAGGATTTTTTCTTTTTTTAAGGCTTTTCCTTTGCTTATGAGTTTTATAGAAAATCTATGGAACTGAAAGCTTTCGTCGTTTAATCATTTTCAGCTTCGCTTTTTTCTGGCATTAATAAAGGTTTTTTATATTCATAAACGATGAAAAGAAAGGAGATACATTTTTTATGGCGAAAATGTAAATCATCGTTCGCGCTGATTTTTTGTTTTATAGGATCTTTCTTGATAATTTGATTTATGCTATTTGCATTTTGGATTCTGAGTTAGGGACATCTTAAGGAAAATTTCTTGAATAAATGCTTTCTTTCTGGAGGCTTCCGGGTTTAAATCTTTGCTAATAGTCATAGGACTTAAAGCATGTTAAAAGGTGCAATTAATTGCTTGGAAAAGGTGCTAAAAGGTGCAATTAATTCAGTTACATAACATGTTAAAAGGTGTAATTAATTGCTCGGAAAAGTTGCTAAAAGGTGCAATTAATTATATTATGGTAATTGAAAAGGAGCGGAGAGTATGTATAGAAAATACCTAGATTATCTGGCTAAATGGGCTAAAGACGAAGATAGAAAACCGCTCTTGGTTCTTGGAGCACGGCAAGTCGGAAAAAGTTACTTAATTGAAGAGCTGTTTGCGAAGCAATATTTCAAGGGGAGATATCTAAGGATCGACTGTTCTGACGATCCGGATTTTGTCAATTATGTTTACGCTAATGATAGCTTGCAGAAGGTGCTTGATTTCATTCAACTTCATTATGATTTTATTCCCGATAAAGACCACCTTCTGATTTTCGATGAAGCTCAGGAATGCCTTCCTATCATTCAAATGATGAAACATTTCTGTGAGAAGAGAAGGGATATTCCTCTTATTGTCTCCGGGTCCTTGGTTAGAATAAAAATAAGCCGCCAGACTCATAAAAGAGGGAAGAATGCTGATAAGGGTTTTCTTTTCCCTGTAGGTAAGGTTAACCAGCTGATGGTTTATCCTATGACTTTTGATGAGTTTTTGTATAACTATAAAAAGCCGGCTTTTGATTTCGTTAAAGATAATTTTCAGAAAAGAAGCAATCTGAGTCCGGATTTGCATAAAGAGCTTATGGATATCTTCGCTGACTATCTTTTTGTCGGAGGAATGCCGGAAGTAGTTCAGACTTTCTTGAAATATAAAGACAATAAAATAGAAGCCTACTCCAAGGTTATTGAAAAACTTAATGAATTATATACCGACTACTTGAGCGATATGGATTTGTATCAGGCATCTAAAGAATCGATCATCAGAAGCAGGCTTATTTATAAGAGCATTTATTCTCAACTCAGCAAAGAAAATAAGAACTTCAAAACATCTCAGGTGGTAGAAAAGACGAAGAACAGGGATGTTATTAATCCTATAGGTTGGCTTACGACTGCTTGTGTGGTCAATAAATCATGTCTTTTAAAGGAGAAAGTGTCGTCTCCTTTAATTGAAGACAATGAGTCAATCTATCGTCTTTATCTTTCGGATATGGGTATTTTCACTTTTGAGAGTGGTCTGAATGCCAAAAACTTTATCTTGGATAAAGATAATGCTTTATCCGGTGTCTTCTATGAGAACTACATCTCAATTGAGCTGGCTGCTAGAGACTATGGATTGTTCTACTGGAAAGGGAAAAGAGATAGCGAGTTTGAGTTTGTGCTTGATATCAATTCAAGAATCATTCCGCTCGATTCCAAAAAGAACCGCGGGACTCTTAGTTCGCTAGCTGAGTTTAGAAATCACAACAAGCATGATATTGCTATTAAGGTTTCGGCTAACCAATACGGATATGATAAAGAAAACCAGATTCTTACCATTCCTTATTATTATTTTTCTTTCTTTATGAATGAATTGAAGGAAAAGGGCGACTTGGTTATTTGAAATCGAAAATCGAGAGGAATTCTCCGCTTTAAAGTGGCTTCTTTTATAAGCTTTTCCTTAAAGCCCTTTATTTCAAAGTGCTTTGCTTTCTTTTACCACTTCAGTCTTTTTGGGGTATTTAACAAACTTGCACTGATCAAGTTTATTTTCCGGCGGATGACAAGGCTGGTCTATTGTCGGCATACAGACTTGAATCTACTTCATTTCGCTGATGATTCAGTTCAGTAAAATTCAAGTTAGATTTTCTAGTCGAGAAAAACGTTAAAAAACGTAAAAATCTCGACTAGAATTTTAAAAACTATTTAATATTTCCGGTAAAAGCATAAAAAAGTAGGCTAATTATCGGAATAATTAAGAAAAAACATTATGGAGGATTCCTAGTCGAGAAAACTATGGAAAAACGTGAAGTTCTCGACTATAATATAAGTATGACCATTGAAAGACCTTATTTTTTGAAGCAAATCATCGCGATGAAGGATACTTCACCTATCAAAGTCATTACCGGCATCAGAAGATGCGGGAAGAGCACTTTGCTGAACCAACTTTATGGTTCTTGGCTTAATGAGCATGGGGTGAAAATGGACCATATAATTGCTATTGATCTTGAAGATAAACAAAATGTGCCCTTAAGGGATAGCAATCTGCTTTTTAAGGCAATTAAAGAAAGAACGCTCGATAATGAAAGACATTATCTTTTCATCGACGAAGCTCAACATATAGATGAAGAGAAAGACGGGACACCTAATCCTAGAAAAATGGCTGATGCTTTAAACGGACTTAATGACGATAAGAGATACGATGTTTATGTAACCGGCAGCAATTCTCGATTCTTAAGCAAGAATGTGGCAACCGAATTGGCTGATCGTGGTTACGAGATTAAAATCTATCCACTTCGTTTTCAAGAATTCTATTCCGCTTATGGTGGAGATAAAGAAGAAGCTTTAAATCGCTATCTGGTTTTTGGCGGAATGCCATTTCTTTTCCAGTTACCGGATGATTTAACTAAAACCAATTATTTGCGAAAACTCCATGAGACCGTCTATCTATGCGATATTCATGATCGCTATAAAATCAGGAAGACTCGAACCTTAGATAAACTTATCGATGCCCTTTATAGCAATATAGGAGCCTATTCATCTTCAACTAAGTTAGAAAATGTCCTTAATTCTTCCGGGGTGAAGATTACAGATGATACGATTCAAAACTACTTCACTTATCTGACGGATGCCTTTTTGTTTGAAAAGGCTGATCGTTATGATGTAAAAGGCAGAAATTACTTAAGGGGTTTAGAAAAATATTACGCTGAGGATCTTGGCCTCAGGAATGCTAAATTGGGCTTTAGACAGATAGAAGAAACTCATCTGATGGAAAATCTGATTTACTTAGAACTGAGAATAAGAGGATACAATGTCGATGTTGGCTCAGTCCGAGAGGGCTTGAAAACAAATAATGAACATGAAGTGGATTTCGTCTGTCATAAAGGGGCGGTAACTATCTATATCCAGTCAGCTTATATGATTGATAATCCTTCTAAGGAAAAGAAAGAAAAGTATCCTTTCAGCCAAATCAAAGATGGTGCCAGAAAGATTTTTATCCAGAGAAATAAGCCTTTAACTCATTTCACTCCGGAAGGCTATCTTGTCTTAGGCTTATGTGAATTCCTTTTGGATGATGAATCTCTAAGCAAAGAATACATTATCTAATCGAGAAAAACGTTAAAAAACGTAAAGTTCTCGATTAGAGGTAAAAACGATGGATATGATCCTCTCTCTTTCACCCTTAAAAGAGAGTCGCCCTTTTGCCTTTTTGTTATGTCTTGTTTGTGCTTTTAGCACAAGCAAGTTAAAACCTGCCTAGTTTTGGCGTATCTTTCTTCTTCGGGAATCTGTCTTATATTTATTACGTTCGTAGAAAGAACCTAGGCTATACAATCCTCCTATTTTGACCAATCGCTTTTTCTTGCCTTATTTGTCTTTCTCTTGATATAATTTTCAAGTCGGCTAGGCTTTCTTGGTTTTCTTTTTAGTTAAGTCTTCAATCCTTAAAGGAAATGTAAGGTATACTTTCTTCCCTTAAGGTAAGTGAAAAGGATAGAAAACCACATGGATTCTTCAGCTACTTAACAAACTGAAGAAGGGAAGCTTACGGGGCCTTATATACAGTTTTATCTCGCTTAAAAACCTAGTAAGGAGGAGTGAACAATGGTTTTAGCGCTTATTATTTTTCTTTGTATCTACGTTTTGATGTTGGCCTTCCAGAAATACCGCCCTTGGATTGCTTTAGCTGGGGCGGCGTTATTTGTCGTTTTGGGTCTATTTAATGTCTATGCTTTGACTCCTTTAGATGCCTTAGGTGCGGTTGATTATAACGTCTTAATGATGATCGGAGGAACGATGGGTATCGTCTCTCTGTTCATCGATAGTAAGATGCCGACCAAGCTTTCGGAAATTTTAATTACGAAAGTGCCTAACGTTAAGTGGGCTGTATGTATGTTGGCTTTAGTCGCCGGGGTTATCAGCGCCTTTGTTGATAATGTCGCCACGGTCTTAATGGTGGCTCCGGTCGGCTTAGCGATTTCTAAAAAGCTTAAGATTTCTCCGGTTCCGGTTCTGATTGCAATCGCTGTTTCTTCTAACTTACAAGGAGCGGCGACTCTGGTCGGGGATACGACCAGTATGCTTTTAGGCTCCTACGCGAAGATGAACTTCTTTGATTTCTTCTGGTTCCAAGGAAAACCTAGTATTTTCTTCGGGGTGGAATTAGGGGCTTTAGCTTCCTTAGGCGTCCTGTTATTCCTCTTTAGAAAGAATAAGGAGCCGGTCCAGGCGAAAGTCGAGACGGAAGTCAAGGACATCTTCCCGACGATTCTGATCCTTTCAACTATCGTCCTTTTAATCTGCGCTTCCTTTATTCCCGAGCCGGCTGAGGAAGGGTTCTGGAAAACCATCTTCGGACTCCGCAACGGTTTAATCTGTATCTTCTTATGTTTAATCGGGGTAGCTAGAGACAGCATTAAGAAAAAGACTTGGACTCCCTTTAAGACCGTCTTCACCGGTCTTGACTGGGATACCTTACTCCTCCTCTTCGGCTTATTTATTGTCATTAAAGGTATTGAGACAGCGGGAGTTATCGATGCGATTGCTGATCTATTCTATAAGATCTCCGGTGATAATCCGTTCTTGCTTTATACCTTGGTTGTCTTCGTCTCCGTTTTGCTTTCGGCCTTTATCGACAATATCCCTTACGTAGCCACCATGCTTCCGGTTGTTCAAGGCATCGCCTTGCAGATGAACGGGGGAGCGGGGATCGCTCCTTACGTTTTCTACTTCGGCCTGTTAACTGGAGCGACCTTAGGCGGTAACTTAACTCCGATCGGGGCTTCCGCCAATATCGCCGCTATCGGTATTCTTCGTAAAGACGGGGAAACAGTGACCTTAAAAGATTTCTTAAGGGTTGGAGTGCCGTTTACGATGGCTGCTGTTTTAGTCGGTTACGCCTTTATCTGGCTGGTCTGGGGACTGAGCCTTTAATACAAAGAATAAGTAAGCTTAAGTATCATAAGCAACCGGGTGGGAGCCCGGTTGCTTATTTTAAATTCTGTCAAAATGATTTATCCTTATGTCGATTTATGGATAATCTTCAGATTAAGGATTCTTTGGATTTGATCAGCGAGGTTAATCATCTCCCGGTTTTTATCTTTTCCGCAGATAAAAAGCTGATTTTTGAAGCGAATAAGGAAATCTATCCGGCTTTTTTGGCTCAGGGCTTTTTAAATTCAGCCGATTTAATGGAGGCCAGTCAGAATCCGCGGATTCTGCTTTTAGGTGAGTACGAGGAATATTATGTTTTTCCGACTAGCTTTGCCCAGGAGAAAAAATGTTATTGCTTAATCGGACCAGCTTTTCTGGGTAAGCCGAATCAGGATGGGGAAGAAAGGCTTTTGTCTTTCGCTTCCTTTATACCTAAACCGTCTTTAACTAGCATCATCGCCAATATCGATACTTTTATCTCTTCTTCTTTTGCGCAGTTGGTGTCTTTGATCCGTCTCTTGCTTACTGGGAAGTTTATCCCGCCTTGGAAGATCTTGGAGATCGCAGAGAAGAATCTCACGCCTTCTTTTGAAGAGATTCAGCAGACGATCGAAGATCGTTTTTCGGAAGGTAAGCAGAAATATAATTATGATCAGGAACAGCAGGCTTTGCAGGCGGTAAGGGAAGGAAGAACAGCGGAGGCGGAGAAGTTAGCGCGGTTTTTTAATCACGGGAGGTTCGGGGTTTTATCTGCGAATCCGAATAAAGATGCTCTTTATCTTTGTATTTGCCTGATTACTTTGGTGACTAGAGCGGCGATGCAAGGGGGATTGAATCCGGCGGTGGCTTATGCGATGTCGGATGAGTATATCTTGAAACTGGATGAAGCGGAGAACGCGACATCCTACGTGGCTATCAGCCAGGCCTTTATCGGGGAGATTACTAAAAAAGTCCACGATAGCAAGCGAAAGAATATGAATTATTCCGAAGCGATCTCCCGCTCGGTGGATTATATTCAGAATAATCTGGCTTCCGAGTTAAGTATGGAGAAGGCTGCTAAGGACTCCGGGTTTTCCTACCGCTATTTCTCCCGCCTTTTTAAGAAGGAAGTGAAGATGACTTTCTCCCAGTTTGTGAAAAAGGAAAGAATCGAAAGAGCGAAGAATGCTTTGGCTTATACAACTCAGTCAGAAGCGGAGATCAGCTTTGCTTTAGGCTTTGCAAATCCTTCCTACTTTATCAAGACTTTCCGGAAAGTTGTCGGTGAGACTCCTTTCGCTTATCGGGAAAGGATCTTGAAGGAAGGGACGTTGGCGAAAGAAAAGAACTGAGATTTTAATAAGCGGAATTTGTTCATAATAAGTGGAAAAAGTGCTACTTAATATGTAAGCGCTTTATTTATACTTTGGGCATGAAAGAGATTCTTTTTCAGGCTCAGAATATCGTGAAGAAGTTCGGACCGACTATCGCTCTGAACGGTTTTTCCTTTCAGTTGGAGCCTGGACAGGTTCATGGTTTAATCGGAGAAAATGGCTCGGGGAAGTCGACGATGTCGGCTTTGATGAGCGGAATATATAAGCCGACGAGCGGTTATATGCTTTTTAAGGGCCAGCCCTGGGAGCCGAAGACGATGTTGGAGGCTTTAGGTCAAAAGGGTGGGATTGGTATCTGCGTCCAGGAGAAAGGGACCGCGGATGATATTTCCATTGCGGAGAATATTTTCTTAGGTGAGTATTCTCAATTTTCCGGACATAACTTTTTCTCTTTTGATGAGAAGGAAGAGGTGGTCTTTTCGGAAGGCTTTAAAGTTAATCTTCAGCCTTTCGAGGAAGTAAGAAAGAAGACTTTTCTGTTAACTGAGTCGATCAGGGAGAAAGGCGAGTATCCTTTCTTAACTAGTCAGAAATTGATCAGAAGTTATAAAGCGGAGAGCAGAAAAGCTCAAAAAGACTTCAAAAAGATGGCGAGGAATCTGAAACGAAGCGGGGAGAAGGAGAAGCTTTTAAGCGAGACTAAGAAGTTTAAGGGGATGAGATTGTCTTACCAGACTTTGCTTAAGGCGGAGGAAGAGAAGTCTTCTCTGGCTTTAAAGACTTATAAAGCAGAAAAGCAGGAGTTAAGAAAAGCCGTTTCTAGTTTTGAACGTTTTTATAAACTGTCCACCCTCGATCTTAAGAAGAGTTTTAGTCTTTCCGTTAAGCAAAGGATGGCTGAAGCGAAAGATGAACTTGTTAAGCAGAAGAGAGTTATCGAAGAGGAGTTTAAGAAGAGATTTTTAGACTTAGCTCAGGAGAACGAGGAGAATAAGAAAAAGATTGAAGAGGAAGCTGATGATCTCTCTTTAAGGAAGAAGGCCTTCTATCTTCTTAAGGAAGATGAGAAGGAAGATCGAAGAGAGTTGGAGTCGGAAAAGAACAAGAAACTTAATTCGGCTTCTGAGAAGTATATAGAGAAAGAGGCGGAAGTTAAGCAGGATCAAAGAAGCCTGAAGGCCTATCTTACTAAGTCTTTAAGGGATATTAAGGATGGGACGTTAAGAGAGGAGAAGGCCGGGTATCGCTTTTTAAATAAGTTTTTAGATATTGTGTTTTATCCTTTTGTCAATAAGAGGAAGATGAACGGGGAAGCAGTGAAGGCTTTGATGAAGATCGGCTTAGGGCGGATTAATCCCGCTTTGCCGGCCAGGGCTTTTTCTTTGCAGGATCGGAAGCTGGTGGAGTTGGCGAAGATTTTAAATAAGGATCCGCAGATTGTGATTCTGGATGAGACTTCGAATAACTTAACCGAGGAAGGCAGACAGCTTCTTTATAAGTCGATCGCTAATTTGAAGAAGCAAGGTAAGGCGATTCTTTTTATCTCGCACGATATCGAGGAACTGTTAAGCCAGTGTGACTATCTGACCATTTTAAGAGATGGTCAAAAGGTCGGGGAGTTCAGCAAGGATTCTTTCGATGAAGATCAGATTAAGAAGCTGATGGTCGGAAGAGAAATCAATAAGGACTATTACCGTCAGGATTATAACGAGAAAGTTTCTTCCCATGTTGTCTTGGAAATGAAGGAAGGATATTTTAACTCGGATTTAAATAATGTCAGCCTTCAGTTGCATCAAGGAGAGATCCTCGGGATCGGCGGGATTGCCGATTGCGGGATGCACGCTTTAGGCAAGGCTTTATTCGGGGCGTTGCATTTGGATGAAGGCGAGGTTTACTGCGGGAAGGATTTAAATAGGGAGGTTACTAATGAAAGAGTAGCGATGGCTAATAAGATCGGCTATGTCTCGAAAGATCGTGATCTGGAGGCTTTGGCTTTAAATGATTCGATCCATGGGAATATCGCTTTGGCTTCTTTAAGAAATCTGGTGAAGGAGAACATGTTGGTTTTCCGCTTTAAGGAAAAGAAGATCGTGGATAAAGAGGTCGATGATCTTTCGATTAAATGCGCCTCCTCTAATCAGACGGTCAGCGATTTATCCGGCGGCAATAAACAGAAGGTGTCATTAGCTAAATGGCTGGGGAATAAATCGGAGATTCTGATTCTTGATTGCCCGACCCGCGGTGTGGATATCGGAGTGAAGCAGTTCATCTATCAGCTGCTCTATCAGATGAAGATGGAAGGGAAATCCATCGTTTTGATTTCTGAAGAGCTCCCGGAATTGATCGGGATGTCCGATCGCTTATTAGTGATGAAAGATGGATCGATTAAAAAAGAATTCGCCAGAGATCCAGCTTTAACCCAGCGGGAGATCTTGGAGTACATGATCTAGGAGGGAAAAATGGAAAACGCTAAAAAAGAAACGCCGCTGAGTTTTTCCCTGAAGGGACACTCCAAGAGCGATATTTTGATGAAACTCGTGCCGTTTTTGGCCTTTATAGCTCTTTTTATCGCTTATGTCTTAATGATGAGAGGTGCGATTGCTAAAAGAGGCTTCGGGGATCTGCTCTCAACGATCTTTAATCAGGTCACCACGGTGGCCATCGCTTCCATCGGAGCAATCTTTATGTACGCCATGGGTGGCTTTGATCTTTCTTTCGGGGCGGCCTGCGCTATGTCAGCGATGTGCGGAGTGATTGTTTATAACTCCACGGGGAATATCTTCCTTTTGTTTATCGTCGCGATTGCGGTGGCGGTTCTGATCGGGTTAATTAATTCCGCTTTAGCGGGTCTTTTAAAGCTTCCGGTCTTCATCGCCTCCATCGCTTCGACAACCGTAATCTCCGCTTTATTAGTTAATCTTTTACGTTTGCAGCAAGGTGGGAGA
Source organism: Bacilli bacterium (assembly GCA_022652945.1). Taxonomy (GTDB): domain Bacteria; phylum Bacillota_I; class Bacilli_A; order RFN20; family CAG-288; genus Scatoplasma. Next base: position 66,726 of record JALCRV010000004.1, on the reverse strand, counting down.
ATCACCGTTAATTCATCTTTATTCGCCGATGCCTTCTGGTATAAGATTCTCGCCCTTGGTCTTTTCTTCCTCGCGATTGAGTTTATTTTCTGCTTCACTCCCTTAGGCCGCCAAGCGAAAGCCATCGGGACCAATCCGGTCAATGCTGAGTTAAGCGGTATTTCCATCCTGAAGACAACTATTCTCGCTTATGTCATCTCCGGAATCGGAGTCGGCTTAGCGGCGGCCTTATGGATTCCTGCTAACCGCACCGTCTCGACCGCTACCGCTTCTTCTTTAGGTTTAGATGTCATGATCGCCTTGGTTTTCGGAGCGATGCCGCTTTCAGGAGGTCCGCATAGCCGAGTGTCCTCGGCTTTGCTCGGCGCTTTTACTTCGGTTTTGATTTCGCAGATTATGGTGGTCTTAAATCTTTCTTACTATTCCGGCTTGGTGAAGGGCATCATTTATATCTTCTTTGTCTTTATCGCCAATATCGGGACGAAGAGAGCGAATCTGCTACCTAAATAGGAGGAAGGAAAATGAATAAAGAAGAACGTCTTAGCCTCCTAAGGGAAAAAGGTATCAAAAGATTACCTGATCCTTTAAAGCCGAGGTGGATGAAAAAAGTCGGTGGGTATGTTGTGGCCTTAGCGATCCCCGCTTTGTTTTTGTTGGTGGCTTATATCTTCGCTGCGGTTTCCCATAACTCGCTTTTTCCGAACCAGACTCTGATTATGTCCAATGTCGTCTTCCAGTCGATTCTGATGTTCATGATGGTCTTAGGCTTAGCGATTAACTTACGAGCTGGAAGAATCGATTTCTCTTTAGGCTCCATCAGCGCTTTGGCCTCCATTCTCGCTTACTTTACGACTCCCGCCGGGAAAACTGGCGTCTTACTGATGATTCCGATGAGTGTCTTATACGGCTTGATTCTCGGGATCTTATCCGGTCTGGCTTACGTTCTGATTAGATTACCGCCGCTAGTTATCAGCTTAGGGGTCTGTATGATCTGCGAATCTTTAAGCGTCGTCATCACCCAGGGCAACGGATACATCCTCATTAAGAAGTACTCCCAGTTCTTAACGGTCATTCAGACCAATCCCTGGGTGTATTTAGTTCCTTTTTTCTTAGTCTTGCTTCTTTCTTTCTTCTTCATGGGCAACTCCCGTTTCCGCTTAGCCAAGAACGCTTTAAAGAGCGATCAGGTCGTCAGTGTGAACGGGGGAATTGACGAGAAGAAGAACGCCTTATGGTGCTACGCCTTAGGCGGGGCCTTGATGGGACTATACGGAATCTTCTACGTTTTCCTGACCGGCTCCTTGAAGTCGGAATCTAACCTTTCCTCAGTGACGAAGGTCTTTAATTTCCTCCCGCTGATTATCGGGGATATCTGCGGGGCGTGCTCGAGTGATCTGTTCGGTCTGGCTTTAGGTTCTATTTCCGCGACGTTGTTGACCTACGGTTTTGGTCGTTCGACTTTATCGGTTACCGCTCAGTCAGTGACACCGCCTTTATTGATGTTTGTTCTGTTGATTCTCTTGTTGGATGGCCGCTCTTTCTTTGCCTTTATCAGCAAAAATAAGCTGAAGGCGAAAGAAAAGAAAATAGAGTCGTATCGGGAAGAGTTGGCAAAGCAGATGCCGGATTCGTTCTGTTCGAGTTTATAGAAAGGAGAATTAAGCCATGAGAGCTAATTCCAAAAAGTCGGTCCTTTGTCTGTTAGCTGTGTTTACTTTAACTGCGTTGACGGGATGCGGCAATTACGAGGAAACTTCTTCCGTTGCTGCTTCGATTTCTTCCGCTGCTACTTCTTTATCTTCTTTAACTCCTTCTTCCGTTGTCGCTTCTTCGACCCAGGGGAGCAGTGTCGTTTCTTCTGAAGTGGTCTCTTCGGCTGTCGCTGAGCCGAAAAACGGTAAGGTCGCAGTCTTCCCCCTCGGCTGGGAGCCGTGGAGAAAAGGTTACATCCTTAACGATGAAATCGTCGGATTCCATCAGGCATGGGCGAACCAAGGGATTACCACCGATGGCTGGGATGATGCGACCAAATACGATGATACGAAATGGACGGTGTCGTTCGCTGATAATATCTACTGGAACGCTGATAACTTCAAGATCATTCCTAACTATAACGGAACAAATCTGACCGAGGTCTTGACTGCCGCCGCTTCCTTTATCGCTCAGGCGCAGCCGAGCTATCTGGCGATCAATACTTCCGGTTTAGGTGTTTATTCGAATTGTCAGTTAGCGACCTATTCTCCGAATACGAAGATTATCGATGGCTGCGGAGCGATTACCTCCGATTACCAGACGGGCTTTAATGCCGGGGTGATCGATTCGATGATCGCTTACTATTCTTCTTATGTCGGCCCGTCTTTTGCGATGTTATATGCGGCTTTGGAAGGGAAGGCTATCAGCGCTACTCCTGTTAGTCTTGATCATCCGAGCTGGTACGTGAATTCGAAAGAGCTTTTTAACAATATGTATGCGGATACGGCTATTCCTTCCGATGGCTCTTTAACGGGAACCGCCTTAAATCCGTTAGTTACCAAGGCTCAGATGGATGCGATCTTTGAGAGCAGCTCTGACCAGGCGACCCGTTTAGCGGCTTTCCAGTCTTACTTAGGAAAATCTACTTATCAGGATCTGAAGGCTAATAAGGCGGCTAGCGATGCTTCTGTCGCTAATAGCGGGACTAAGTATAAGATCGGTGTTATCCATACCGGTGAGACCGATGCGGCTTCCACTATGTATAACAACTATCTGAAGTACTATATCGCTCCGCTTTATAATGTTGAGTTTAATTTCCAGTCGCAGTATTATACGGCCGGGACTAATGATTTTAAGGCCACGGTGGATGATTTAGTTAATGCGGGGTGCGATGCGGTGATGATTAATACCGATGGTTCGGCGGGACAAAGACTCGCTGGTATCGAAGAAGCGATCGCCAAGAAGGTTTATGTCATCTGCGGAGCTTCTTCGACGGTTTATGAAGATGAATATCCGACGATTAAGACAGCGGTTAATAACGATGCGGATTATAACAAGTATTTCGTCGGGGCTTGCTCGGCTTCTGAAGCGAGTGTAGTTAAGCTTACTAGCGATATGCTGACTACCGTAATGGATCGGGTTAAGAACGCCTAAATACTGTTAAATTTAGTCTTACTTATATAGAGGCCTAGCCTCAAAAAACCGAAAGGAGATGATTGCTCATGACGAACCATAATTCGTCTTTCGCTTTAAACTTGGAAGAAAAGCTTCGTCTATTGATGGGGAAGGATGAGTGGCATACCTATCCTTGTCCTTCTCTTCATTTAGCAAGTATCCGCGTGGCTGATGGCCCTTCCGGGTTAAGAGTCGAAGGTGAGCAAAAGGATCAGGATAGTCTTTTAAAGACTTCCTTACCTTCAGTTTCTTTTCCATGCGCCAGCCTTAATGCTTCCTCCTTTGATCCTGATAGCTTTGCCAAGCTTGGCAAAGCTATCAGTCAGGAGGCTAAGGCTTTAGGGGTTAATGTGGTCTTAGGTCCGGGGATTAATATTAAGCGTTCGCCTTTATGCGGACGTTCTTTTGAATATCTTTCAGAGGATCCTTTGGTTTCCGGTCAGTTAGCGAGCAGTTATGTGCAAGCGATTCAAAAAGAAGGAATCGGGGCTTGTCTGAAGCATTTTGCTGCAAACAATCAGGAGACGTACCGCAGTTCCATCAGCGTTGAGGTGGATGAAAGGACTTTAAGGGAGATTTACTTAAGGCCTTTTGAGATTGCTGTGAAGAAGAGCCAGCCTTGGGCGGTGATGAGTTCTTATAACCGGATTAACGGAGTCCATTCTTCAGATAATCTGAGGCTTCTAACAGATGTGCTGAGGAAGGAATGGGGCTTTGAAGGGTTGGTGATGACTGATTGGGGCGGGATGGGGGATAAAGTGAAGGCTATTAAGGCCGGGACTGATTTAGAGATGCCTTTTTCCGGACGGACGACTCTTGATGTCGCTTTAAAAGCTTATGAGGAGCAGCAGCTTTCGGAAGATGAGATCGATAGCTGTGTCAGGAGAGTTAAGGATTTAGTTAATAAGTGTCAGGTAGAAGAAAAACCTCTTAAGCCTATTGATTTTGTGAATGACCATCTTTTAGCTGTGGAGTTAGCGGAGAACGGGATGGTCCTTTTAAAGAATGACGAGAGCTTTTTCCCTTTAAAGCAGGATGATGATTTCTGCTTAATCGGGGATTGCTGTAAGCATCCTGTTTTTCAAGGGGAAGGTTCTTCCCATGTAAATGCTTATAAGGAGGTCTCACCTTATGAAGCGTTTTTGGCTTTTAAGAAGAGACTGCCTTACGCTGCGGGGTATGAAGGAAAAGAAGATAATCTGGAGCTAATAGACGAAGCTATTCAGTTAGCTAAAAAGCATCAGAAAGTTGTGCTTTTCTTAGCTGATAGCCTTATTACCGAAGGGGTCGATCGGACCAGTCTGAATTTACCTTCTAATCAGTTAAGATTGCTGGAGGAGATTTGCCTAGTTAATCCGCAGGTCGGGGTGATCTTAACTAACGGAGCGCCCGTGGAGATGCCTTTTATCAATTCGATTAAGGGACTTTTAGAATGTTACCTCCCAGGAGAAGGAGGAGGAGAAGGGATGGCTGATCTTGTTTTCGGGAAGGTTAACCCTTCCGGGAAACTAGCGGAGACTTTCCCTTTAAAGCTGGAAGACACTCCTTCTTACCGTTACTTCCCAGGCGGGAATCAAGCGGTGTGGTATGAAGAGGGGATGTATGTCGGATACCGTTACTATGAGACGGTTGGTAAAAAGGTTCTTTTTCCTTTCGGAGCGGGGCTTTCCTATACTAAGTTCCAATATGATGACTGCATCTTAAATGGCAGGCAGTTATCATTCTCTTTAACTAATGTCGGGTCGATGGTTGGTCAGGAGACTTATTTTGTCTTTGTGAAGAAGCCGGATGGGAAGATTTATACACCTTCGAAAGAATTGATTGCTTTTTGTAAGGTGAAGTTAGAAAAGGGCGAGAAGAAACGTTTAAGTTTGGAACTGACGGATGAGATGTTAAAAAGTTACGATCCAGCCGATCAGCGGTGGGAGATCGAGAACGGGGTCTTTACAATCTATTTAGCTTCCTCGGTTACGGATATTAAGGCTACTTTTAATCTTTTCTTAAAAGGTGAGGCTTCTGCTAATAGGGTAGAAGAGGCGGAGGAGTATTTTCTTGGGAGGGTGAATAACCTCCCATCCTCCTCTTTCTTCCGTCATCTGGGACATAGGCCTTTAGCGAAGGATGCTTTGGATCCTTATAATGCCTTACAAGATGACATTTCCTTAAAGGCCGCATCAAAGGACAATAAAGCTGTCCAGTTCCTTTTAATGCAGCTGGCCTTACATACGAACAAGACGATGGCGGATTTGCTCGCCATGGTGCCTTTAAGGCAGTATGAGTTAATGTTACCGGAAGAGAAGAAGGAAGCTTTTAAAGCTTCATTTGAACTCCTCTGCCAAAAGAAAGGCAACGAGGAGGATGTGAAAGTCATTCTCTCGATTCTTCATAGCCTCGGTTCCGGAGGCAGAAAGACGCAGTTATAGCTTTTCGACTTTCGATAAATCTAATTCGTCGTAGTCTTGGATGCCCCGGTTAATTAAGATAGTCTCCGGGATTTCCTTTTTCAGGAGTTTATATAAGTTCTCGCTTAAGGCGGGGTTAGTAAATCCTTGGGTTAAGGAGATATTTAAGATGCCGTTAGTTTCGATGCCCATGATGTAGTTAGGCATTAAAAAAGGCGGGAAGGAGACTTCTAAGTCTTGGATATGCTCCTGCATTTGATGTGGGAAGCGGACGCCTCCGACATATGAGATATAAAAGTCTCTTTGAGATTTCATAGCTGATATCTTGGAATAGATGAGCCCTGGGACTTGTTCAACTGGTAAAGGGATGCTCTTAAAGGCCTCAGTACGATTAATAAAGTCTTGCATATCCGCGATGAGGTTTTCTTTTTGTAACTCTAGATCAAGCCTGGCGCGGATGATTGTCATCTGGGTCGGGAGATCTAAGTCCTTCATACGGCTGAAGCAAGGAAGGATGGTCCCGCCGGCAGCATTGTTAATGACTTCGTCTTTAAAAATAACACGATAATCAACGGCGCTCCCGCCGATGATTAATTTGTCTTCAGTCTTATAAGCTTGACGCAAGGCGTTATAAAGCATGATTGCTAGGAAGGGGACCGGGGTGGAATCGCTCCTTTTAGAGTAATCCAAGATCGGTTTCATCGGACATTTGATCTGATATAGCTGTCCTTGTCCTGTCGCTTTTAAAACGGGAGCATCCGGGATATGGAACATATCGACATCTGGAGAGATATTATATTTTCCGAAGGGTTTATTGTCTTTAACTATATGGCTCTCGGCATAAGGCTTAAACATGCCTTCCTTTTCCTTTAAAAGGATCAATCCTTCCGGATCGATCTTTTCGCCTTTTAAGGTGTAGTAATGGAAAAGGACGTTTTTTAGAAAGTTAAGACAACCTCTCCCATCCGCTAAGGAATGATGGAAGTGAAAATGAATAGTTCTTTCTTTTACGATAACAGCAAAAAGGAAATTGTTTACTTCCTTGGAAGCGAGGTTAACTCTGGTTTTATCAGTAAGGACGAGAGGTTCTTCTTTATTTTCCTTAAAGCGTATTTCGTTATGGACGATGATAGGAGTTAAAGAGAAGTGCGGGATATCTTTCAAGGCTAGACCTAAAGCTTCTTTTAAGATATCTTTCGAGATTTCTTCTTTTAAGGTTATTTCGTAATAGATGACTCCGGAGATTTTCCCGTCCTTGAAGTAGTAATGAAGGAGATCTAAGGCGGGGATTTGGTAAGTCTTTAATTCAGGGGTTTCCATTTTAAGAATAAATTCCAGCTTTTTTCTTTCTTTTAATTATAAGCCTTTTTATTTAAAACTTACGTTCTTAAAAGAGAGTCTTTAAGGGCTTAGGCCCTTAAAGACTAGGAAGTTGAATTTAAGAAGGAACAGGTTTCCTTTAGGATTAGATTAATAAAAAGTATAGAATAACTATAACAAGAGAGGATTAACTTATGGCGGAAGAGAAAAAAGAAACCATGTCGATTTATGATTATGAAGATAAATATGTCAGGAGGGAGAATTCGAGAGCTCCGAAGGCTTTCTCAAGGATTTTTGCTTTGGCGATCGGAGTGATTATCTTTACGTGTTTGTTTTTTATCTGTACTAAGGCTTATGAGTTAAATGAGTATTTCGGATATGCGACAATCGCGGTCTCTGTGATCTTTTATATCTTTGCTTTTATTGTTCCGGTCGTGAAGATCTTTAGGACCGGGTATTTTTTGACGAATGTCTCTATTAAGAACGCTAGAGCAGCTAAGGCTCATAATAAGGCTTTAAGAAAAGAGATTTCTGAGAAGATTATCGATTTGTCTTCTAAGGTTGATATGGTGAAGTGGTATGACGAGAAAGTAGTCGGGAAGTTAGCCATTGCGGTTACTAGTAATGATGAAGAAGGGATTAAGACGAATCTGACCCTCCTTTATAAAGACTCAGTGAAGAAGAGCGCGAATTCTATTATCAGGAAGGCAGCGATTAAATCGGCGGTCTTGACTGCGATTTCTCAGAATAACGCTTTCGATGTGGCTTTAGTCACGACTATTAATCTTCAGATGATTAAGGATATTATCTTCCTTTATGGTTTTAGACCGAGCGATGCGAAGTTAGGAAGGATCTTTTCGACGGTTATTATGAATTCCTTCGCGGCTTATGGTTTAGAGGATGCCAGTATTGGGAATACAGTTGTTAAAGGAATCGGAGGGGTAACGAAGAGTATTCCGATCTTAGGATCGATTATTGAGACGGTGATTGATTCCACCGTCCAAGGGATGACTAATGCGACCTTTACTTCGATTATCGGATTTCAGACTCTTAAGTATCTAGAGAAGGAATACCGTCTGCAGGATATCCTGGATGGGATTAGCTTAGAGGATGAGAGTGATTTGAAGGAGAACTGTGCGATCGTGGAGAAAGAGATTAAGACCGCAGTTAAAAAGGGCGAGAAGAAAGGTGAGTTAGTGAAGGCTTAAAAGCGCTTGAAGCTTTTAGCCATTGTTTATATAAAAAGCTTTTGTTAACTAAGCAGGTTCTTTATTCCTTTAAAGACTCTTAAAGGGACGTTTTTAAAGTGATTGCCCGGGTTGAATTCAAAAAGACAGGGAATGTCTTTCTTTTCCAGATAGTCTTTTATCTGGAGGGTTCTCTCTTCGACCGAAGAGAGAACAGGATTCTTTGTTTCTTTTTCTTTGTCTCCTAAAGAGAGATAGACCTTTTTAGGAGTGATTAAGGTCTTTTTAGAGTTGATCCAGGTTAAGAGATCTGGATACCATAAGGAACCAGAGCAGGAAGCGATTAAGGAGAACTTAGAGGAGAAGTAAGAAGAAGTGAAGGCAAATAGACCCGAGATGGAATAGCCGATGATGCCATAAATAGAAGGCTCTTTGTTAAGGCCTTTAATAGACTCTGTTATTTGTTCTTCTATCCATTTATATGTTTCTTGGGCTTTTCCTAAGTAGTGTTCTCCTTTATAGATAGGAGAAGCAGGATAGGGAGTTAGATCTTCATCCCAGTTAAAGCCGGAGATAATCATTAAAGTGAAGTCTTTTAAGTTAGACTTCTTTATTAGACTTATTAGTTCATTATTGTCGTCTTCAAAGCTTATGTAGACGAGGAAGGGGGATTGATCAGTAGCTTTGATGGGAAGGGAAAGATGGGGCATATATTTAATTATAATTCCTAGTTTTAGTTTATTGAGATTTATATTTAGAAGCAATGGAGAAGGGATTAGAAAGAAACGATTTTGACCATATTAATGCATAACTTTTTGAAATAATCTAAATCTATACCAAAGATCATTTTGCTTGTTATTAAAAAATAGGATATCTAGTATGTAGCCCACAATGAAGGCCAAACCAGTTGCCTATTACCAGTTTCCTTCTTGAAAGTTTATAAAGTCCATTGTTTATTGCCATATTCATGTACGTTCCTTTTGCCGTTCTTTTATTTTCAAATATGAAATAAAATAATTTTTTTAACAAAATAATCTTACCGTTTCATTTGCGGTAAAAAGAATTGACTGTTGTGTGATATAATCAACAATTGTAGGTCCAATTTGGAGAAATTGTGGGATTTTTATTCTTTGAAAAACGCAATAGTAAAGAATACATTACCATTGCTCAATTTACTGATGATTTAAATCGCAATTTAGAATGCGATGCTTTTTTGACTTCAACAGATTTTGACGATTTAAAGGCCAAATTTTCTTCTTTCTTTGAGATGCTTATTGATATTAAGCAAAAAGACCTGCTTAATGAGTGGTGCAATAAGAAGAAAATAAAAAGTAGAAATGTTTCGGCTGCATTAGATAAATATTTGAGTTTAAGGGGTTTATTTGATATTCACAACGACGTGTTTGTTCGTAGACACTTAATTTCTGATAAGTCGTTTTTAGATAGATGTTTAAAAAATGATGACCCCAATATCAATCTTGACAATGAGCAAAGGAGAGTTGTTTTGTCCGATGAGAAATATACTCTTGTTGTAGCGGGAGCAGGATCGGGTAAGACAACGACTATCGAAGCGAAAGTAAAATATTTAGTTGATGTGAAACATGTCGACCCTCATAAGATACTTGTGGTTTCTTTTACAAAAAAGGCGACAAATGAGTTACGCGAAAGAATTAACGAAAAATTAGATATACCAGCCAAGATCTCTACCTTTCACTCAATTGGTTATACCATAATTAAAGGTAACGAACAGGAGCCTACAAATGTCTTTGGCGGCGGTTTTGCCTATAAATGTATTTCAGATTTTATGAAAGAAAAACTGACAGACTCAACCTTCGTGTCTGAAGCTGTACTTTTCTTCGCTTCTTATTTGAACGAGCCTTTCGAAGTTCAGGATACTGCGACTCTCTTTAAAATGCTTCAAGACGACAATGTCACAACCTTGAAAGGTGATCTCCTAGAGTCTGTACAGCAATATCAAAATGACTTAGAAAAAAAGCATGTTACTATGTGCGATGAGCGAGTCAGATCTGCCGAAGAAGCCTCATTGGCAAATTTCTTGTTTATTAATGGAATAGATTATGAGTATGAGCCGATATATCCATATTGTTTCGAAGGTTCCTTAAAACCTTACACTCCTGATTTCCTTTTAAAACAAGGTAATAATGTTGTCTATTATGAACATTTTGGCATTACTGAAGCGGGCTTAAGCCAGCGTTACAATGAAGATGAACTGAAGAAATACAAGCAACAAATTATCGACAAAATTAGTCTTCACAAGCTTCATGGTACAAAACTCATTTATACTTTTTCGTCCTACAATGATGGGCATGATAAAATTTATCATCTAAAGGAAGAATTAATTCAAGCAGGCTTTACACTTATCACCAAGAGTGATTCCGACATATATTTACAACTCTTACAAACTGCTAAAGATAAATATTTCAACAAATTTGTGCAGCTAATAGAAGTCTTTGTCTCGCGATTCAAGATTTTAAATCTCCCGAATGAACAGTTTGATGAATGGAAGGTTTCATGCAAGAACTCTCGCACGCGTCTTTTCATAAAACTTGCTCAAGAATGTTATCTGGAATATCAGAAGCAACTACAGCTTAAAAATGGCATTGATTTCGAGGATATGATCAACAAAGCTGCCAATATTTTGGATGAGTATATAAAAACCGGTAAAAAACTTCCTTATGACTATATTTTTGTTGATGAATATCAAGATATTTCTTTGCAAAGGTTTGATTTATGCGAGAAGTTGTCTAAAGCTTCTGATGCAAAGATAACCGCAGTCGGTGATGATTGGCAATCAATCTATCGATTTACTGGATCAGATATTTCTTTGTTTACTCACTTTAAGGAAAAGGTCGGCTATGCTCAAGTTCTTAAACTGACATATACACATAGAAATTCCCAGGAACTAATTGATGTTGCGGGAAGCTTTGTAATGAAAAATCCTGAGCAAATTAAAAAGGACTTGAAATCAAACAAAAGAGAAAGTAATCCAGTTGTTCTGGTCACATATAAGGATATTTACGAAGATGGGGATCTTAAAGGCCCATATTATCATCTTGGTGAGGCGATTCAGGAGTCTTTCGATGAGATCGTCAAAAAGTATGGATTCGATTCAAGGGTTCTTATTATCGGCCGATATAATTGGGATAGGAAGAATTTGGACAGGCTTACAGATTTCTTTGTTCCCAATTCCGATAGGTTTAGAGTAATTTCAAAAAAATATCCAAAGCTTCATATTGAGTCCATGACTGCTCACAGCTCTAAAGGTCTTACTTATGACAATGTAATCATCATTAATGGAAAAGATGATGTCCTGGGATTTCCATCTAAAATTGAGGATGATGCTGTCATGAAACTTGTGCTCAATGAAAAGGATTCCGTTGATTATGCTGAAGAAAGACGGCTCTTCTATGTCGCTTTAACGAGAACAAAGAACAAGGTGTTTATTGTTACTCCCGAATTTCATCCTTCAATTTTTATTACAGAGATTCAAAAAAATAATCCTTCGAAAATTGCCCTTATTGGAACATCTTTGAAGCCGAGAACTAGTGTTGATCTTAGAAGAAGATGCCCAATTTGTGGCTATCCTTTACAGAAAAGGGAAAACAAGCGTCTGAATATGTCTATTTATGTTTGCTCCAACGATCCTGAGATTTGCGGATTTGTTACTAACGATATTAGAGGTGGGCCCTTGGCTATTACTAAATGTCCGAATTGTGCAACTGGATATTTGATTGTAAAGGCAGTCAAGGGAACAAAAGACAAGTCGGGCCAACGTTTTTTGGGGTGCACAAATTATAAACCAGATGGTTCAGGATGTAATTATACTGTTGATCAAAAGTATTTTAGCCAGGATGAATCAAAACTAGCAGAGAATAGCCTGAGATTAGGCATAGGCAACAAATTAATGCTTGATGGTGAGCCTTTAAAGAATATTATCGAAGAAATCGTGAAAGTAATTCGGAAAACTTATAGCGTGAGGCCCGGTTTTAAGTTTGCCAAAAAAACTCTCGTCTATTTCCTGGTTGGTTTGTCAGATAAGCCTATTGAGATTTTCGACCTATTGCATTGTGAAGGCTATGGTAGTCTAAAAGCGCACAAGAAAGAAAAAATCTTCAAAATCATTGACTCTCTTGTTTCACAAGATGTGTTACATGTAATTGATCAGAAATATACTTCTGTTGATATTGGAGAAACCCCGATTGATGATGAAACAATCCGAACTGTCTATGAGGACTTGCCCAAGGCTTAAACAAATCCATTAGATTTCGACTACATTTTAAATAATGATAGTTTTTAAATAATTGTTTAACGCTTTGTCTTCGCAGTATACGTATGTTCCGTATATAGCTCTAGTAAGCAGTACCTTATAAGTGTTTCTAATCATTCTCTCAGCTAAAGCCTCATCAGCCGTTCTGATACCGCTGTCGGTATCAGATTTGGCATTCTGAGTCTTGTCGAAGACTATATGGCCATCGCGATAAATTAAATCTTTACCGATGATGACTCCGGCGTAATCCATATCCACGCCTTGAATCGTATGAATACATCCGATTCGGTCGTTTTGATCTGTATCATTAATGAAGGACCAATCAACCTTCCGGTTCCATCTCATTAAGAAACGATGACCATCCATATCAAAGTCATATTTAGAAGCATCGCATTTAGGATTCTTCTCATTGCTGACCCATTCATGGGTGTAACCGGCCAGTAATCTTGTTCTAGGGAAATCTATCTGAAGATTTTTGATCTTGTCATACATCTCTGTCGGGGTATCAAAGACCTGAAAGTCGTAGTTCTTTGAGCGGAGACGGACTTTCTGGGAGCTATATCCAAGGAAGCAATTAATAAAGTCGATATAGTTCTGCCCACCCATACATCTGAATTGTGAGGTGAGATGTAAATCCTCACCCTCGATTAACTCGGAGTTATATTTCTCAGCGTACTTCTTAATTAAGTCGATGGTGAGATAGTCGTGTTTAGTCACCACTTGGTCTTCATCGATAAAGAAGACATTGACTAAGGAAGAGTAGAAGACTTTTTCAGCCATATCGACATCTTTCTTGATTCCTTGGCCGAACTTCCACTCGAAAGCACGATGAGACTCATCCATTAAGACACAATCAAATTCACATTCTCTAGACCTTGAAAAGGTCGCTAAGGTTCTAAATAGATTATCGATGGCTTTTTTCTTGTAGTCATCTTTGACTAACAGTTCGGAGAAAAGAGTCCGAGGAGTGAAGTTGGTAGTACAGTAAACGGCATTATTAGGCTCTCCGTTTTGAGGATGGATTAGCTGCCCTAAAGCGTTGATGGCTACAACAGATTTACCGCTGCCAGGTCCACCTTTGATGATTATAGTTTTACGTCTTCTGTGCTCAATTGCGGAAGTAACTTCATAGATGATAGTGGAGACTGAATTGGCTTGCTCATCATCTAAAGTAAAAATAGGTTGGCCTTTTAAAGCCTGATAAAGCATATTAGAAAAGTTTTTGGAAGGTCTGATAGATCCGTTATCTATTTCGTAGATTAGCTTTTTGCGCCCATATCTGACGTATTTCTTAATGAAATCTCTGAGTTTGTCTTCATCATCTTTGAGGAAGACTGGGCTTTGAGAAACAAAAGGGTATTTTGCTGGGTTCCTTAAGATATCTTCATATCCGTTATCCATATTATGAAGATAGGAACATGACTCAACATCGACATGCTGATCCTGAATGACAGAATTAAAGCCTTTTAAGGTACAGCCATAGGCATAAGCCTGGAAGGAAGGATGGAGGTAATCTTGAGCACCGCCACCTCCATTGGTAAAGACGTAGTTTGGCTTTTTAGAATCAGTGGCGGTGCTCCATTGTTTAAGTTCTATAACAACCAGGGAGTCTTCTTTTTCCTCATTCTGACCATAGACTATGACATCAATACGCTTCTTATTTAAAGAGAACTGATATTCGATAGCTAAATTTATGTTCTTATCTATAGAATCATCATCTAAAGCCTTAGCAACGAAAGGGAGGGAATTTACCCAGGAGTTTTCTTCGGGATGACCAAAAGGAATTCCTTCTACTTGCATCTTCTTAGCAACTTCATCAGCAATGATGCCTTTGTTGCATTGGGATATAAAGTCATTTAGGGCATTTTCATAAACTATCATGTCTGTTTTCCACTTTGATGTTTAAATAATTCTTTTTAATGACTTTATTATAATCTTTTTTTACATCTTTCAGTTGGAAGTGAGCTCCAAGCCCCTGTTTTATACTTGAATAAAATTTCTAACTTTGCATAAAAAAGGTGATTTCATATGGGGAAACCGTTTATATTTAAAATCAAAGCTTATACTTTTTGTAAAAAACGGCCCTGACCAATGGAAAATCTCTTTTCGTCTTCCCTTTCCTTTTGCTAATAATGCTATAATTTTAAAAAGAAAAATTTTTCTTATAAGTGAGCGAATGTCTTATTATTGAACGGAATTTGGAATTTCTTGCCTTAGTAAGCGATAGGTGAAGGAAAGGTCAAAAATGATTAAAATAAACGAGCAAACATTGTCAAAAACAATTGAAGATATTCTCAAAGATTCCAAGACTGAAAGTGCCTATTATGATTTTAAAGAAGAATGGTATGGCCCTGATGATAATGGCAATCTTATTATGGACTTTCTTGCTTTTTCGAACTCAACCTATAATGATTTATCATATATAATTATCGGAGTTACAAATGCTGGCGAAATAAAAGGCGTTGATGAGACTATTCATTTAAACGAAAAAAATGATGAAGTCACTCAAATAATAAGAGAGGCACCTTTCTCGGGTGGGATACGCCCGGATTTTCGTATAACATCAATTAAAATTCAGGAAAAAAGACTTGATGTCATAGTAATTGAATCCAATTCCCATAACATTCCATTTTTCCTGACAAAGTCTTATCCCTCAAAAGGAGATTACAGGAAAAGAGCGGGGATAGGAATAATTGTCCGAAATCAAGCAACGAATACTCCACGGGACCAAAATGCTGATAGGAACATTATCGAAAACCTTTGGAAGAGGAAGTTTGGGAACGAGGATATTTTTGATCCGCTTGAACAATTTCGAATATATCTAAAAGATGTCAAAATGTGGTCACCCAATTATGAAGAAAGTGGATTGAGTTATTTGCTTTTTTATAAAACCAATCCTGCTTATGCGATATTGTTCGATCTTGATTCGAGCGATGACGAAAAACAAACTCAGACTATTTATCAAGTCATTCAAACAGACTTTAAACCTGTATCCTTTACGTTAAGACTCTTTTTGTGGAGTCGTGTCATATATTGTTGTACTATGGAGGAACTTGACGGGGGACGGGCAGAAGTCCCGGTTCCAGAAGAAAGGTTCATTGAAAATAAAAGTTCCAACGAGAATTACTCATTTCGGTATTTCACAAAAGATTCAATTGACTTTTCGATTGTTTTCTTTTGCCTTCGCAACAATTACAATTCTGAATCTAAGGAAGCTGTTCGTAGAGTGTTTGAGGTTGTTGATTTATATGAAGATGAGGATGAGGTGGCACATTTAAAAGAATTTGTAATGCTGCATCTGAATGAGTATTGCGATATGGTTGCTTGGATTCAAAAGGAACAGTATTTTGTTGGAAAGCTTATTGACTGCGCCAGTGAATTGGAAAAAAATGCGCTGAAACGTAAAATTGCGAGTTCTCAAGCCATGATGAGAATGCACAAACGATGGCGAAAAGAAAATGGTTTTCAGGATATCTTCAATGATGCTTTGCCTACAGAACATGTTTTTGTGGAAAAGGCGGAAAATGAGTAAAAAAGAAACGTCACATGCTTTTGAAAACAGCATCGAAAAAAGCAAAAAAGGACTCCCGGATTTTGATTGTATCAAGGACTTATTATTTGGTGTTGATTTGATTGATCTTCTTGGAAAATTAAGCGATTCTTCATTTCTGTTGCTTACCACTTGTTTTCCCGATTACAAAGTAGGGGGCAAGAATTATTGTGGAGTGGATAATGCATTTATTTTCTTATTTGCTTTTCTGATGACCCATAAAATTGTACCTGGTAATAGAAGATTGAATTATGAAGATTTGCTATCCCTTGTTTATTCTATCAATAAAACGATTGTAAATTTCAAATGTGCCAATGAAAATACCGTTGATGATAATCTTGAGGAAATTAGATATTGCCAAAACGAAATCACCGAGGTTTTAATGCCGTTTAAAGGTAAAATTCTTGATTTTGTTTTGGATTCTGAGAATGACTTTTTAAAAAAGCATCTTGATTTTGACGCAGGTTATATCAAACAATGGCTTTATAAAGTTTATGACAATTTCATAGGATTCCATGTCCCATCGAAAATTACTTTTAGAGAATTTATAGATAACTACTCCAGATATAGACAAACAGATTGTTTTATTGTTCCAAAAGACGACAAAATCTGGCCAATTGCTGAATTCATGTCTGCTGAATTTGGATCGTTGAATGAAAATGCTTTTTTTCTTGGCTCATTAATGGCGCCTATAGACAAATTCAGGAAAATATTTATCAATTCAGATGGAAATATTTACTGCTTCTCATTAGACCTTGTTTCTTCAAGGTTTATTCGTTGCTTGGAAGGATATATTAATCATCACTTCCTAACCGAAGTGCACGAGGAATGGTCATCAAATGAAAAAAAGTCCTTTGAGACTTTTGTCGCAAATCAATTTATTAAGTATTTTCCCGGTTGTGAATATTTAAAAAACAATCATTTTTCAGAAGGTAAAGGATTTGGATTTGAAAATGACGGCCTTTGTCTCTATAAAGGAATTCTCTTTATTGTAGAAGTTAAAGGAGGCAAGGTTACTCCTGATTCAGTTTTTGAAAGCCCGGAAAAAGTCGGGGAATCTTATAAGCTTCTTATCGAAAAAGGAATAAAACAATGCCAAAGAGTTTTAGCTACATTGTCATTAAAACACAAGCTGGATATTGTTGGAAATGATAATAAAGTGATTCGTTCCATTGATGAGAAAGAAGTGGCTGAAGCTATACCTATTTGTGTAACTTTTGAAGAAATGGGTGCTTATCTTCCTGGTTTCAACATGAGAAACCAAGGCTCGGGTTTGGGCGTAAACGTTGTTGTTATTAATGTATTTGATCTTATTATGGTTATGGATTTTCTAAATAGCCCTCTTTTCACTGTCAAATATTTTCAAGAGAGAATGATTGGCTGTAAAGATAAAAGATTCATTATTGATGACGAAATGACCATTTTAGGACTATTTTGCTATAAAACGATGAATTTAAGCGGATTGTTAGAACAAAATATGAAAGATAGAAGCAACGAGGCTGATACAGGCATCTATTTTTGTGACTCTGATTGGGGACGAGACATTGAAATATACTATTCTCAATGCGCACTTGGTATCTCTCCTAATTCTAAACCTGTTTTTTGCTTCTCGAAAACAGCAGAGTGGCTATCAGTCGCTCTAAATTCAAACACAGACAGACAACTATTTGAAATTATGCTTCATATTCTTGATTCAAGCCCGGAAGATCAAGAGTCATTTTACAGAAAAATACAGGATTTGAGAAAAGAAAAAAAGGCCCCTTTAGCTTTAAGAATAACAGAAAAAAATGGGCTGGATTTTTCTTTGATTTTTGCTGACAGACCGGTTACGTCCTTTGATCACAAGTTGGTGTTAAGCTATATTTATTTTTATTACAAGGAGCAAAAGAATTTAAGTCTTATTTACATTGCTTATATCAGAAGAAATGAGTGCTCTATTCTTGCGGTTCATCGCGATGATGAAAGATTGAAAGATGATGAGATTCAGAATTTGGCAAAAAGGCACCAATTAATTACCCGAAATTATCCCCATTAATTTGCCTAGATATTTCTGCTTATGAAAGCATATCCATTGGAAAACTCATGGGATTTGTGAGTCGTTTATCGGCCAAATGGGTATTGGTGATTTGAGAAAAAGTTTGATTTTCTGCTCTTTATTATGCTTGATGTCTATTCTGACTGATTTTAGGCCGATATATAGTGCTGGAAATTTGGACTTCAACGATAAATGAATTTTTGTTAATATTATTAAGGGGAGAAAAAGTTAAACGAACAAAAGAAGGAAATGAAGTTGCAAAAAAGTTTTTTTGAATCCTGATGATGCTAGTCTTTCTAAAACTAAATTTGCTTCTTATTATTTTGGCATATATCTCCGAATTATTAATAGCGTAAGATATTCTAGTAATTTAACCTATAAGGAAATTGTTTATCTTGATCTTTTTGCTGGACAAGGATGTTATGGAAATAATATTTCTTCTGTCCCATTAGAAATTCTTAATATGGTTTTTGAAAATAATATTAAAAATATTCAATGATTTTACCAAAGTGTTGCTGCATAATGCCACAGTAGCGGTCTTTTACGCGGAACACCACCCTTGAATGGAAGCAGTATGCTTCCACTTTCCTTATCTTTTCATCCATCTTCAGGCTTCTTAGGCAAGGCTTGAACGTTATCCAGTCAAGGTAATTCTGGAGGTAATCATCCATCCCTCCCATATGGATGACCTTGTTTCTCTTTATCATCGCGCAGAAGTCGTCTATCGGCTTCATCAGAGGCCTGAAGGACTTAACCGTCGACTTGCACGTCGTCCCTTTCAGGCCTTTCTCCTTTACCAGCCTGTCGTGCGAGAATGTGCCGTCGTGCACAAGCTCTGAGCCTCGCTCGACGTGAGGGCCGTAGACCTCAAGGCACCTGGCGGAGCTGATATGGCCCCGGCCCGCGACGAAGGCGATCCTGTGCCATCCTCTGTCTATCCCGGCGCAGACGACCGTCTGGTTCCTGCTCGCTCCTCTCAGCTTTCTTCCGCCTTCCCCGAAGCATATCTTCCCGCCTGACACAGGGAACATCGTCTCATCTATCCAGACTTTCCCCTTTAGGACAAGGCTTTTCTGGTATCCGGCGAAGCAGCCGTAGAGCTTCATCCTCCATACGTAGGCTGTCTTGGACAAGACCCCGAGGCATTCGCTGATGGTTTCGACAGTCGCATCCCTGATGATGAGCGCTATCAGCATCCTGAATTTCTCCTCGCCGAGCTTCCTCGAGGCGAAGACCGTATGCGTCTCTTTCACGAAGGACCTTCCGCATGCGAGGCAGAGACGCCTCTGCTTCCCGTTTCCAGACCTTCCGTTCCTCTTCACATGGCATGATCCGCAGTAAGGGCATTTCTCTTCCATACAAAAAGCCTCTTGTTTTGGATCTCGGGTGGCGTCCTGGCAAGAGGTTATCGCCAAACAACATCAGCAGGCCGCCACGGGAGATCCTGTTGTTTGGCAAGAATATTCTAGCTCAAAACCAATCTTCGACTCAGCAACACTTTAGTAAAATCATCAAATTTATTTAAAATGGCGTAATATTCATTTTCGTGGTGGACAAATTGTGAGATGCTTGCAAAACGAGTTTTATTTAAACGACAAGTTAGTTATTTGCTTGCAGACATAAATTGAAAATGCTTATTGTATCTAAGCAAAACAAAATGAAAACTAAGTAGGAATGAATTCAAACTACTTGTATAAATCATTCAGCGGGGTATTTGGGACGCCAACTCTAACCATATACAAAGAAAACTTTTGTTGAACCCTTGATAGGTATGGGTCTAGGAGGGTAGCCTTTCGCAAAGACTTGATTGCCTCAAAGGGAATCACAAACAAGGAGTGAAACTGAAAAGAAACGCTATTGTGTCCCAAAACGCAGGAAACGATTGCCTCTGATGGCTTCTCTGAATAATCTCCGCCACATCGCGTGGGATCTTCCTCGTTAAGAACCCTTTCAAGCTGCTTCAATTCTGATTCTTGATAACCGGTTATTTCAGAAAAAAGATGGGATTTATTGTCAGAGTCAATTATGCGATCATTTTTCACGATTATAGGATATTTGGCTCCGCCTGATTTCTTCAAGGTATTGCTGAAAGTTCCAAGGAGGCAATAAAGTTTGGGATAAACATCTTTTTTCTTCCTGGCGAAATCACACTGTGCTCTGATGTTTAAAAGGCAATAGTCTTCATTTTCGAGAAGTTGGTCTAGATCTACATAATCTTTAAGCAGTGACTCATTTTTATTAAAAACAAAAAGGTCACCAGCGTGAGGCTTTGCTGAGACACCATTGTTCTCATCACCTAAAAGAACTAATCTCGAATGCTCAACGATTCTTTCTAATAAATAGTTGGGCGTTTCGCCAACCTTTCCTAGAGTCGTGTCAACGGGCAACTCTTCTTCAGACTCCAAAGATTTAAAGGTAAAGTCCACCCTCCCAAGAAGATTGGTGCACAAAAAAGAACCAAAATGTCTTCTTTTTGACTCTAGTGCGAGGCCGACATCATTTTCTCCATCAGCAAAATTATCGAAGAGAGTCTTAGCCCAAGAAGGTGACAATTCGGACATTTCTGTGAAGAGCTCGTTTCCTCCATCTAGCATCGCTTGATGCCATTCACTGAGGACCTTCAATGATGGAAAACGGGAAAAAGTATCTTGTAAAAAGGCGACGAACCTTTTATCAGAAAAAAAGCCGTCAATCTTAAAATCGTCCTTTTTTTTCAAAATGATCCGCTTAGTGTTCTTTGGATACCAGTCTTCTTCTTCCAAAGCACTTTTGATTACATCTAATGATTCGCTAGTTACAATCAAAACAGGAGAAAAAAACCTCTTGACATGCTCCTCAATCATGTCTTTCACACTTTCCTCCACAACCGCTCTTGCTGCAGTAATAGAAGTCATGTCCCAATCGATGATTGAAAGAGAAGCACCGGAGAAAACCGATGGATCGGACGGGACAGTTCGATAGCAAACAACTGGAATGTGATTTTTCAGAAGGAAGAGTCGAATCGAGTCTATAACATTAATCCCTTCTCCAACCGTTGCAATCTCCGGCTTCGGCTCAGTTCCGTCATTCACGCAATCGTCAACAATTACCGAAAAATCGCCTATTGCTTTGATAAAACTGATATCATTTTCAGATGCCATTTCTACCTCCTAGCTGATGCAAAATCAATTTGAAAGTTCGCTCCGGGAAGAATCTTGTCTTCCTGTGCGGTAATCAAACCAATTGAGAACCCATATCTTTCCAAAAGCTGTTTTGCAATGTAAAGACCAAGACCCTTACCATCATCTCCCTTACGCGAGAAAAACGGTTTAAACACAAAGCCAATGTCCGAATCCGGTATGCCTGGGCCATTATCGGAAAAGATTACTTTCTTTGATTCTGAATCGACTGAGATGGACACTTTCTTTTCACCAACGGCGCATGTTTTTAACCAAAACAACGAATTATCAAAAAGGTTGATAAACGTTTGTAAGAGAACGGCGTCCACAGTATTTACAATCAGAGGGGAACTCGGCATCTGAATATCACAGGAAATATTATTTTTGTTAAATTGAAAAGCGTAAATTTGCCTTATTTTTTCAGCAATGGCCCAAACGTTCACATTTTTGGGCTTTGCTCTTGTTCCAGGATAAAGAATACCAATGTTATCCATTTGCTTTTGGGCGAAAGAAAGGTCACCTCTTACTGCAATTAGTTTTGCTAGTAGTTCTTCTTCAGAGAGTTTGGAGCCTGCCGATGCCCCTGAAATAAGAATGTCAACCCCATCCGCCGCTCTTCCCAAAAAGAGATTGACGTCATGTGAGGTGGTCTCAATCGACATTCCTACCCCGGCCAGTCGGTCGGTTACTTCCAGCCGTCTCTCGTATTCACTCTTATCCGAGGAGTAACTAGCGGCAATTTTGTCGAGAGCAGGGATAATCTCAGGAAAGTTCTTGAACTTTTCCTTAGCATCAGCGATGACTTTAAGGGTTGTCTCAGAGGCCAATCGATTCTCTTCTTTCTTTCTATCTTTGGTTTGGATGTACGTCATGTATGAATCAGAACGAATCCACCTGAGGAACAAACGAATGGCGGCAACAAAATCGGTCGTCGCCCTGCCATTCTCAATTAAGCCTTCTCTACTTGTTTTGTCTTGTAAAAATGGGTTTTCTGTTCGCGAGATTCTAATACAACCAACGGTTTGGTCGTTACTCATAAAAGAGCTGGCTTTTTCAACACCTCTAAGCATATCAATGCCAAGCCAATCATCTTCAGGATCTCCATATGGCATGACACGAATCCCATCCCGGTAAAGGTAAATGCGGTGTTCCTTAATGATGTCGTATTCATCTTTCTCAAGGCGGTGTTCGGGCTCATCGTCTATTGATGCGGCTGGGTCGAAAATATAAAATTCGAAATCGAACGGTCCGCATGAAACGGAACCATTGCTCAAGATATCTCGACCCTCCTTCAGAGCGGAAAGGCGCGTCCCTTGCGCTAGCACAATTGCTTTTGGACTTCCGTTTTCTTCGTAGGTGTAGGTTAAAGTGTCTGAATTGAAATGACCCTTAGAAATCTTGATGGCAGGTTTATCCGAGTGAAGCAAATTGATTAGCCTGGCTTTTTGATCATTTTCAGATAAAAAAGGTTCGCCATTTTTCAATATCTTGACATCAAAAGATTTGTTTTGTTTCTCTTCGGTAGACGGAAAGTCGATGGAAGAAACAGAGTCGTCACGCTTCTTATTGTTTTCGTCCCCGTCCTCAAATATCGGCAACATTCTTGCAATTGATTTTTGGACTTTTTTAATTTTGTCATTTCCCCATGTCCCACGCAGGTTTGATATGATTAATTTCGTTCCATATGGTTTGGATTTGGGATAGATGCAACTCAGATCTTCTGAGGAGCTAAAAGAAACGCCTAACTCATCGAGATAAAGGTTCTTGCCAGAAGAATCAGAAAAAGAATCGTCAAACATTGAAAAATCATAATCAACAATGAAGCGGGGGCCAATTGCTTCATCAACGGGGTTGCCACCTAAAAACTTCTGTGGGGTCGTCACCATTTTAATGGTCTTTCCTAATTTGAAAATAGAAAATCTACCAATGCCTTTTTCCCCTTGAATAATACGTCCGCTCGGAGTATGGTCTTTTCCAGAAAGAATAAGATTATATTTACCAGGGGTTGCAGGATTCAGCCATGAATCTTTAATGACGTTTTCCGTCATTCCTGAGCCATTGTCGGAAATCTCTATTCTCGCGCCGTCAAGCGGCTTCATCTCATCGGAAAAACCAATAAAAGAAACTATGACGCAAGAAGCGTCAGCATCATAGGAATTTTTGATAAGTTCTGACAAAGCGACCGATTCATCTTTTATTAGCTGATCGCCTAGCATCGTAATAAGCCTTGCGTATGGTTTGATTTTCAGCGTTTCGTTCATGACATTTTCCTCCCCACTATCACATATTCTTCGCGATATATTTGTCGCTGCTGTGCGTCTTTAGAAAAACGACCATTCCCATCACGATAGGGAGACAGTGTTTTTCCGCAGATTCTCCGCTTCCAACAATCTAATTCCGAAAACCCTGCTTGTTGCATACATTCCCACAAATGGTCACAATTCCTGATTTTTACTTTTTTGAACTCGGTATCTCCAACCACAAAAAGCGCCATGCCTCCAGGTTTGAGTAATCCATAACAGCGCTTGGATACTGTTTCCATATCGGAGTAATATCTGGCAACTGCGTGCACCTTTGAAGGCTCCACTCTTCTTTTTTGAAGCTCGTTAACAATTTCTTCCCCGACGTAATTGAGCTTGTATCTGGAAAAATCGTTTTCAGTGCTTCCGTAGGAGCTCCCGATTGTTCCTTTCCGCAAATCGCGATAGTCTTCAGCGTATCCTAGCCAAAGAGTGGAAAGCTGATGAAGATCTGCGTACTCATAGGAAGTAACATAAGGAGGGCTTGAGATAATGATATCAACTTTTGGCCGAGGCTTTGCGGATAAAATATTCTTTTTTTTGATTTCAACAGAAGCTTTGCGGATCTTCTGCTTATTAAGATCGATGTTTATTTCTTCAGAGGCTTTTTTGAATCGGATAAACTGTTTTTCAAAGAGAACAAAGGGGTCGGCTGGCACCTTGCAAGGATCAACCTGTGGCTTAATTGATTGGGAAAGCCAACGGGAACAAGGCTTAAGAATTGATGAAAAAATGCAATAAAAAGCATCCCTGTATTTTGAATTCCTAGCAGTGTACATGTCTATGGAATTCTTTATTTTAGCCAATTTGACTATTTGTCTTTTTTCGAACCAAAAGGCTATTCTTTGGCTTCCGAGTTGTGGAGGCTCATCATTTACTGAGGCGGAGTAAGAAGTTTTTACTATGTCAAAAAGCTTTTGAAGTCTGGAAGTCGAATAGACATGGCTTTTAGCTTTCGCAATCATGACCGCAACAGGGCTAATATCACATCCCCAAAAATTGTCTCCATGAAGTTCCGATTCTAATGCGACAGTACCGCAGCCACAAAAAACGTCCCCTACAGTATGCACATCAATGCCGTGACCTTCAGCATATTCGAAAGCTTTTGATGCTATAAAGGAAGGAAACTTGGCTGGATACTGATGTATAGAATGCATCTTGTGTTCTTTGGTATCCGGATTACTCCAATCATCTTTGAGTTCTGCAAATTTAGATGGCAATAGTTTTTTTACCATAGCAGGTGCTTTTTGTGACATATCTTTATTATTTTACTTCTTCCAAACGATAAAAAAAAGAACGAAAGGTCTAATGGGCACTTTATCAAGTGACAAGGTAAACGCAAAGAGATGCTTAAGCTGGACACAGACAGGTTTGATTGCAACAAGTGAATCGTCATAAGGAAGATAAGGAATAGAATGACCGAAAGAAGGTTTGCCAAGGAGCTCTTTAATGCGATAAAGAGAGGAAGAATAATCAAGCAAAAAGGTCAGGCTAACGGAATTGGCCTGACCTAACGAAGATAATAGTTAAAAAAAGACTATTCCAAAAATGATTAATCAGCATCAATTACATCGACGGTGGACAAAACAAGCCTAGTAAACAGAATTCCATGTTCAGCGTTGACATTATATCTAGTGCTCTTAGAAGGATCGATGATTCCTTTAACAGTTCCACGATTCCCAGTAAGACTGCCTTTGTATCTGATGAGAACAGAAGTGGCCTTATCAAACTTCAATTCTGCAACTTGACCAGACCTGCCTTTCCAAATAATCTTTTTACCAACTTTAACAATAACCTTCTGATTTGCATGGTTGCCAAAGCCATTGACAAACATCTGAAACTTGATTTTTACAATGCCATCATTCGCAGAAGAAATAGGGTATCCACAATTAGGACAGGCCTTAGCTTTATCAGAAATCTCTTTGCCGCATTCAGGACATTTAATTATCGCCATATTTATATCTCCTAGTATATTTTAATTATAATCACGCATTAAAAATTAGGCAATTGTCAAATGGACATGAAGACATAAAAGAAATGCTTTTGTTATTAGCCGTCATACGAATTTGATACGTGTCAGATGTTAATCATATGATGTGCTATTATAACTGTCACTTATAAAGACCAATTGATTTTATTGTTAAAGTTAAATTTAATTCTCGAGATATGTTAATTTTTTCCCCTGCCGTAAAATAAGAATAACCAAAAAATCCGGCTTTTATTTTCTTTGAAAGTCACACGATACAGATTTTATAAAGCTTCATCACATAAAAGCGGAATAATACGTTGAAGTGAAACTTTATTAAATGAATGAAGTTGTGCTTTTGTTATTTATCGTCTCTCTTTGGCACTTCATAGTTTTTGGAATTCGTGATGTTCATTTTTAGGATAAATTAGTGCCTTCTTTTATGACCTTTAAAAAGTTTAATATTTCACCTCACTTTTAATATATAATTCTTTTATAAGTCTTCTATTTATTCTCACTTTTTGGAGGTCTTTATGCTTGTATATCACAATACCAAAGCTAACTTTGATCACGATGTAATCAACAACATGATTGCTGATTATGTTAAAGAGGCTCTGATTAAACACGGAATCAACGATCAGAATAGCAGCGAATACAATGCTTGGAATAACAGTATGCAGTTCATGCATAACGTTTTAGATGACCCGCGGATTCCTCTTAACTGTGATATTGATATCGAATATAACATTCCTCAAACATCTAAAAGAGTAGACTTTATCATTTCTGGCAGCGATGACTATGGAAAAGACAATGTAATAATCATTGAACTTAAGCAATGGTCTACCGTAGAAAAAGTTGATGATCTTCAGACCCATAGTGTCCGCGCTTTTACCGGTGGTGCTGTAAGAGTAGAAGCCCATCCTTGCTACCAAGCTTATTCTTATGCTGTCCATATCATGAATTATTCCGAAGTTGTAGCTGATAAGAACATTCATTTATATCCTTGCTCTTACTGCCATAACTATAGAGAAGCGGATAGATATATCATTGAGGATCCTATCTATAAGACCTGGATTGAAGAGGCTCCTTTATTCCTTAAGACTGATATGATGAAACTGAGGGATTTCATCCTTAGATTCATCACAAAGAAGAGTTCCGATGGAGAATTGCTCTATAAGATCGACAACGGTAAAATCAGACCGGCAAAAGCCTTGCAGGATTGTTTAGCAAGTATGCTAAGAGGAAATAAAGAGTTCCAGCTGATGGATGAACAATCCACGGTTTATGATGCCTGCATTAAAGCTATGGCCGATTGTAACAAAGATGGCCATAAGAGAGTAATGATTATTCAAGGCGGGCCAGGGACCGGGAAATCGGTCCTGGCAATCAATCTTCTCTGTGACTTACTTAGGACCGGTAGTAATGTAGCTTACGTCACTAAAAACAGCGCCCCTCGTAAATGCTATCTGAATTTGCTTTCGAAGAATGATATTAAAAAGCAAGTTAATATTAATTCGCTTTTTAGGTCTCCTTTTGGCTTATGCGAGGTTCCGGTTAATTCTTATGACTGTCTTTTAATTGATGAAGCCCATCGTTTAGTTAAAAAGTATGGAAGAGACTACCACGGACAAAATCAAATTAAAGAGTGTATTAATGCTGCCACTTTATCGATTTTCTTTATTGATGAAGATCAGAGAATCACGGTGAATGATATTGGCTCTGTAGATGGAATCATTGCCTGGGCACGGGAACTTGGAATTGATGATAATCATATCTTCCACGGGGACGACTTAGTCCTTTCCAGCCAGTTCCGCTGCAATGGCAGCGATGGCTACATCGCTTTTATCGATGATTTATTAGGCATTAAGCAGACAGCTAATAAATGCCTTGATTTAGAAGGCTTTAAAATGAAAGTCTTCGATGATCCTAATCAGATGAGGGATGAACTAAGACAACTGAATCAGATTAACAATAAAGCCAGAATGGTGGCTGGCTATTGCTTCGATTGGGATGTGAAGTTCCATCGGGATGATTATGATATCTACCTCGACAATGGCTTTAAGGCAAGATGGAACTTAGATGAAAACAGTGAACTTTGGGCTATCCTTCCATCGTCTTTTGAAGAAGTTGGCTGTATTCATACCTGCCAGGGTTTGGAGTTTGATTATGTCGGGGTCATCATTGGAGATGATTTGATTTATCGAGATGGGAAAGTGGTTACGGATAAAAACGCTATATCCAAAGATGACAACTCTTCTAAAATCAGGACCTGCAAAGATGATGCTTTAGCAGACAGGCTTATCAGAGATACTTATAAGGTACTTATGACAAGAGGCCAGAAGGGATGCTTTATTTACTGCAAGGATCAGGCGCTAAGAGAATACATTAAGGGAAGATTGAGATAACTGTTTTTTTATTTATCAAATAAGACATGATAACTTCACTTTAGTTTGATTGACTTTTTTCGAACATTTGATCAGGCCGATAGTGCGTATTCAAAAGAGTGGACTAATAGAAGTTGATAAGTTAATACTGCAACATTCAAAGTAACAAGCGAAATCTACTTCAAGATTTTCAATGACAATATGTTCGTAAAAAATCATAAATTTCATGAAAAGACATCCTTCAGGCATTCAGGCTGTATAGCATGGCTAGTCTAGATTATTAGCGACTCTGTATTGTGGATTTCCAAACAAATTGCCTTAACAATGATTTTCCTAAGACAGTTTTGACAGGTAATTGCATTTGGCCGGCGAGGCTAGCCAGAGAAAAATTTGTTCGAAATGTGTATAATTAAAACATAGGACGGCAAAAGGAATCATGACATCTGATAAAACAACTCTAACACAAATGCTTATGGTATCGATTTTTGGGGAGTTTCAGATGTTTGACGACTCAAAAAATGTTTTTTCTGTGGCCTTTTCTTTGTTTCAAAAGGATGTTGACGCAAAGGCTAGTTTTTCTACCGGGGTTGAACCAAACGGTCCACAATTGCTGACAAGAAATTGCATTTCTTCGCCTAATATTAAGATTGTATTTCGGACAAATCGAATTGATGCAATACTCGAGGATACTGATTCAAATGATAATTTGGAACAAATCAATAGCTTTTATTCTGACCTTATTAAACAGACGTCTATTAATGTCAGTCGAATTGCTGTTGCTTCTCAATTAGTTGTTTATGAAGTAAATGATAATTACTTATCCACTTATTTGAATTTGAATGATTTGTTTGGGGATGGAATTTGTGAAGCCTTGATTCGCTTCAACAGGCGAATAACAATACGTAATAAATTAATTAACTCAATAGTTACTGCTCAACCTGGGCAAACATTTATCCAGGAAAGCAAAGACAATCCGTCAAATCTGGTATCCAAGGAGTCACTTATTTTTGATTTAGACACCAATACGTTTGTTTATCCAGAACCTATAAGAAACTCATTTAGTTCTGAAGATATAAAGCCATTTGTTTTAGAATTAATAAAAGCCGGCATCGAGACTATGGAGCTTTTCTTTAAGGAAAAAAGTAGATGAAAAAATCTGCTAACTTACTTTTATCATTAGTTGCAATTTCCACAGCTTTTGGATTAAATGACTTTTCAAATTCTTCTTTAACTTTTAATTATTATAATGGAATTATTTTGCAAAGCGAAAAATTATCGCCTGTCAAACCCTCTGTTGTTACTCATTCAGCATTGCAAAGTGAAGATGTATGCACCGTTTTTCCAACTAAAGCCCGCATGGCGGTCCCTTTGTCAAATTACAATCTAGATCTTAATAAACCTGAGGCTTTTAATGATGAATTAGAAGATGAAGATGATTTTTCTGGCTCCACTAAACTGGAAGAAATTTTAAAGACATCTGATTTAAAAATCGATGATTTGGCAAATAACGCCATAAGTGAAGGCGAATGCTCAGTTATAAAATTCATAGATGATTTGCTATTTGCACATGTCTCATATAGCGAAAAAGTCATTGGTGATTTAATTGATTTTTCTCTGTTTAGCAGTAATCCAACTCTGGTAGAAAAAGGTATTGTTTTGCTTAACTGTTATCGGCATGAAAAGATTGCTAAAAACTATGTGCATAGCTCCATTAAAATAAAAGAGCTTGAGAATTCGTTGAAAAAAGTTCAGAAGAGAATTTCCTAAATATGGCATTCTTTTTGCGAGGATTTGAAAAATCACGTTGGATCGGCGTTGATGATTATTCTCATTTATCTGGGGAAGCTATAACGATAGATTTAAGAGCACAAAAAAACGAATGGTCATTTTACAAAACAGAAAGCGTCGATAATGAATCGGTAGATAAAATAGCCATAGAGACCGTTTTGAAAACTGTTGGTTATCTCTCATCAATTTTAAGACTAGCTTGCGTTCCTGAATCAGATTTGAGTGAATTTGGCTGCCACATGGATGATTTGCGCATTGAAAAAACAGCGATTTTGGGCTGCGAACATGTTGAAATTGTTCCAGTCAATTTGAATGCAATAGTTTTATTTTCCAAATATTTGCTTAAAAATTCCTTTAAAAGCAATTTCTTTAAAGATTATGATTCTACAGAAATATGGGAAGTGGTTAAAAAAATGGATCGCTCAAAAAGAAATCAATTGTTTAAATCGATGGATAAAAATCGAAAGAAGTCACTTAAGAACTTTTTGGGGAAAAGCGAAGGCAATGATCCTGTATTTATTGAAATATTTGGGAAAGAAGGCGGCGGAAAATAATGTTTCGCGCATATTTAAGCAGGAGAATTGATTTTCACCGGCGAGCAAGTTATTGAGGGATCAAAAGGTGATTGAACAAGCTGAGAACTTTATGAAATATGCAGACTGATAATTTTGTTGATTTGACTAATCCCACCCTCTTAATAATTGGCAATGGATTTGATTTGGCGTGTGGCCTAAAAACGCGATATGCCGACTTTTTTAACGACCAAGTTAATACAAATCCAACTTTTCGTAGTGTATATGGTTATATGCGAGATACCATCCAATACGGAGATATTAACTGCAGTTGGTATCCACACAATTTGCTGAAAGAAACACAGTCTTTTTCGAATTTCACTATTTGGGATATAGTTTTTCTTATCTATTCTTTCAAAGCAAGCCCTGAGAAAATCGGTTGGTGTGATTTAGAATCTGTAATCTCATCAACTTTTGAAAAGCCAAATAACAAAAAACATGTGATAAATTGGGCCATAATCCGCGAAATGATAATTCAATATGAGGAACAGGGCTCGTCAGACCATTTCCATGATCAATCTATTACATACTCCGGTTTAAATTTTTCTCCTGATGATTCCTTTTTAGTTGAGACTTTGTGTAATAGTTTTTTATTTAAGCCATTTTCAACCGTTTATCAAGATAACGACTCTTTTTATGAAACTCTTTTGTCACAGCTTCTTTCTTTTGAAAATAGGTTTGGTAAATATTTGCTAAATCAATTAGTTACTAACAAAGGAGAATATATAGCAAGAAGAGATTCTCTTGTTTTACTATTGTCAGATGGAAATTTACCCCTTTCTATCGAGACGTTTAACTATCTTCCCGCATATGGGCTGAAATATTCTTTACGCCATATCCATGGTCAAATTTCAGATTCGAGTTGTACCCTGATATTTGGAATCTCAAAGCCCAATAATCCGCAAGATCCTTCCTATATTTTCACAAAGGCCTCTCGACAATTTGAACTTAGTATTCGGGAAAACTTAGACAAACGTGAAACCAATTTCACTCCCAAGACCATTGTTTTCTTCGGGCATTCTTTGAATGAACAAGACTATCCCTATTTCTTTCAATTTTTTGATACTATCGAATTGCAAAAAAAACATGGGCAAAAAATCATTTTTAAATATTCCATACATGATTGCCAAACAAAGGAAGATGCAATAAAAGAAATCAAGCAAAGAGTTGAAAGATTGATCTATGCCTATGATATTTATTGCTCTGGTAATGGGAATCTATTATCTAATTTGGTGAATACAGACACAATCGAAGTTAGAGAAATAAATCCTTTTTCCTCCTTGAAATATCCCGAGGCTTCTTAAAAAGAAAAAGGCGGATCATTTTCTTCATGGCGACATTCCCCAACATTATTTGCTCCATCGCTTCTTCACATGTTTTGATAATATGGCAAATATCTTTTTAATTGAAAAGACCATAAGTTTGTCACTTAACTAAGAACAAATAGATGACTTCATATCTAAGCCTGATTTTAAATGTACTGATCTAAAAGGTGTCTTTCAGGCTTTTGTCTCTACGATGCAAGACTATCAATCAAGGCCCAAAGTCATTAACTACTTAAAAAGGAAGGATGAAATAGATTCAATCCTTTGCGATCTGGATTATCAGGCAATCCTTAAGAAATATAATCCAGACTCTTTACTTGATGCCTTCGCTTCCCATTTTAAGATTAAGAACATCCAAAGCCCTCAGAATACCTGGAGACAATACTCCATCTCTTTAATCGACGGAGCCCGCTTTCTATCTTCTTTTAATAGCTATCAGGAGTTTGATAAGTTCATCCAGAACTTCTCTTTAAATCTTTATACCAAAGAAGCCTTACCTTTAATGTTAGGTAAAGAGATCCATGGTATGGGTTTGGCCTTAGCCTGTGATTGGTTAAAGGAATTAGGATATCTGGATTATCCTAAACCAGACCTACATCTGATAGATGTCTTCTATCAGACTGGTTTAGCTAAGAATGATCCTTGGAGCTGTTTTAAGGCTGTTATTAAAACAGCTGAAGCAGGGAAGATTACTCCTTATGCTTTAGATAAGATTATCTGGCTTATATGTACAGGGAATTATTATAGATATTCAGTCAAGGGAAAGGCTTTAAAGGAAGAATTCATTAAATCAGTCCTTAAATGTCGCTTCTAGAAATGAGTACCTGTTGCGTTGAGTTTGTCACTTAACAATACACTTTTGGTTTTCTGTTTTGCTTTTATCTCTTATTGAATTAAGATAAAATAATAATATGAATTTTTTAGTCGGTCAAATGGACGATACTATACCAAACCGGTCAGACTGTGATTCTTTGTTATCTGATGCTTTGGATAATTTAGAAAAAACAGGAACTTGCTATAGGTTTTTGCGAATCTTTTGTGAGGACACAAACGTTGTAGAGCATATACATAAGGTTGCTCAGAGCGTTATACGCTTTTACATTAATAATCAAAGTACTCCTATTGCAGGAAAGGATGTTGAAAAGGTAATACTTTCAGTATCGTTAAATTGTATTAGAAAATATGATGATAGAGTATGGGAACATTTAAGAGAAGTATACCGGAATTTATATGACTCTTTTCCAAGTGAAAAAACTGATAGCGTAATAAGAAGGATTATTAAACAATTCCCAAGTGATTATTTTAATAAAACCAGTATCATCGCAGTCCCTCTAATGATGGCAATAGTTTCGGCGAACTGGATAACATACTTCTTGGATTTTATATTAGATATTTATCGGGTGAATTTCAATTACGACATTACTGCATTTAACGACCAGGAATTATTTAATAGTTTTGCCTATATTTACAAAGGATTAAGCAGTCTTTTGTCTAGCAATGTGTCAAATGATGAGCTTGACGTTTCTATTTCCGGTATGAAAAAGACATATAAATTGTCTCAATATACAAAAGCCGTCATTGTTTCTGGAGGTAAATATATTGCTGATTTAATTTCTCTTTCAATTGAGTGCTTAAAGAAAATTGACCAATGGAGTAACGGCCTAAATGTTGACGACAATTCTTATTATTTCAAAGAATTTTCAATATGGGCTAGTCAATATTCGACTGCTTCAAAGAAAAACGCCAAGGATCGAAAATTTTGTCACAAAAGGCTGCCATTTCTGACATTTTCGAATGCAAAATGCCTTTTAAATACTTTTGACATTAATATACCCTCTGACTGTGACGCTAGGAAAATTGCTGTAAACATCATTTTATCAAGTGGAATAAAAGTGTTTTCTAAACCAAGCATCTCGGAGATATTTGGGGGCTATCGTTTAAATGGTGAGTCATATGTTATTGACGAACCGCTGGGTTTGCTTCGTTATAAGGTCATGTGTGGCGAGAGGATTTTATATGATAGCAAAGATTCCCTTTGCAGAGATTACTTGCTTTTCAATGATCAAGGGGAAGAGATTCAGATCGATTCCGACTACGTTGGAACTGTTTTTGCTTTTGCACATTCTTTTCCTAAAGATGCTTATTTTATAAAATCAATCGGTAGTTACTCATTGGTGTCGTTTAATGTTAAGAGGCTTCAACGTTTTCTTCTAAATGATCGACAAATGGTTTTTTCAAAAGATATTAAACCTGGTATTGATGGTTGCCTTGTTCAACGTGCTTCATGCAAATCGAAAATTAGTCTGGATTCATGTAATGTTTACACATCAGTTTCTTCTTTGATTATTAAAAGGGAAAATGCCATCGGATTATTGCTTTATATTGATAATGAAAAAGTTGATATCCAATCTTCTCATACAGCATCGTTTGATCTCTTACGTCTTTATTTGCCACCCTTAAGCAATGGCTTTCATAGGATTATTTGTATAGATGATTCGAATGGCAAAAAGGGCCTTCTTTGTGATTATAGGATTTTTGTTGATGAACAGTTTTCAATAGTCGGTGAGACACTGAGCAGGGATGAGAATATTATTAGGATTCAATCATCTTTTTTTAAATGCTTGGATGCAAGAGTGCCGCTTAGTCAGGATTTGATTCAACTTAACTTTATGGTTTTTAACGTCCCCTGCATATATCATATAATTTCAATTCCAACGATATTTTCAATAGATGATAGCGGAATAATGACTCCTGATGACCCAGTTTTTCTTTCCGAATTGAAGCCGAGTTCACTTTTGAGAATTAAGGCCCTTAGTAAAAATTCCTCACTCAAAATTTATGACGAGAAGGGAAACATTCTTTCGGAGACAGGTAGCTTAAGAAGGGAAGGCGGGGATGTTGTTTTTTCTATAGGCTTTTTGCTGAATTATCTCAGCAAAAAGTCAATTAGAGTCGCCTTTTGTGAAGATGAGATTGAGAAGTTTGGCTTTTTCTGCTACTTACATGACAAAGTGTCGATTTTATCCGCGCCTCAAGGAGCTATCTTTGCTTCCTCCGCTGACTTTTCCATTAATGTAAAAGGCCCTAATAAAGTATCTGTTTGTCTTTTTGAAAAAAATAATGAATCAAAAAGTACGCCTGAGTATTTACTTTACCAAGGGCCGATTAGTTGGAAAGGGAAAAGTTTTACAACTTATAATTATTTTCTTTGTGAGCGTTCTGGATTTTGGTCGAGTGATCCACAAGACTATGTCTTTCCCAATACTCAAGGATCATTTTTCTTAGCAAACATTGATGCGTGCATAGGCATGACCTTTCAAATAACTCATGTATCTTTTTTATTCAAAGGGTATGAGCATAAAAACGCCGCTGTTTCCAATATATTTGTAAATATTGTCGCTAAAACAGATGATGGTGATTTTTTGGGGAAAATATATAAATTAGATTCTCACAAGGAAAGAGTTCCTTTTTTCAAAAAAACAGATGTGGTGGTCACTTTCTTAGAAATATTTGAAGATAAGACTGCTTATATACTATTGCTGGATATGGATAAAGATGGAATGTTGGTTGATAACACATCTTATCCGCTTTCTGTGTTTGATGGAGATTCGTGTTTATTGCCTGTTGGTGATGAATTCAAGATTAAATTTTAGGAGGAATCTAACTATGAAAAACAGTCCTATAAAACAAGCCAAATTTGTTAAAAAAGAATTTGCTGATTATATTCAATCGACATTTCGAATCAAAGATAAGGTTTACGATGAATTATTTCGAGAACGTTTAAAGCAATATGATTTGTTTAAAGGGCCATATTTAAGTGTGTATCTTCCTTTTAAAAAGGGACCTACTATTCGTCAACTTGTTGCGGCATCACGACTTGAGCCTGAATTTATTGATGCAATTCCCGAGAATGTTGATCGCCCTTTATATTTGCATCAGGAAGAAGCTATAAATAAAGTCGGCGCAGGAAAAAATATTGTTGTAACAACTGGGACTGGATCAGGCAAAACGGAATGTTATTTATATCCGATTATCAATGAATTGATTAAAGAAAGTAAAGCTGGCATTGGATTCGCAGGAATAAGAGCTATTCTAATTTTCCCAATGAACGCCTTAATTAATGATCAGGTTGAGAGGTTAAGAAATATTCTATCTGTTTTCCCACAAATTACTTTTGGCTTTTATAACGGAGAAACTCCTGAACAAATAAAAAGGGATAATAAAAATCCGGGATTAGCCAATGAACTTATGAGTCGAGAAGAAATGAGAGCGAATCCTCCGCAAATTCTTTTTACTAATTATTCAATGCTTGATTATATTTTGATTAGGCCGAATGATGAGGCGATTATTAATTCTGGTTCAATGACCAATTGGAAATATGTTGTTTTGGATGAAGCTCATTCTTATAGAGGAACAGAGGCAATTGAAATAGGGTATTTAATGAGACGTCTAATAGGGTTTGCAAAAAAAATCCCACAATTTATACTTACTTCAGCAACCCTTGGCAACGGTAGGGAAGATGCGGAAAAAGTAGCTGAATTTGCTACCGATTTAACATCATGCACTTTTTTGCCAGAAGACGTTATTTTTGCAGATAGAATCAATCTAGATAAAAGTAATATTAAATATAAATTGCCTGGACGAGTTTATTCGGAATTGACCAAGAACATTTGTGACTCAATTTTTGTCAAAAACATTGAAAATGAATACACGAAAAGCAATGATGACTTTTCCATTCCGAAGATGCTTTATCTCCTCTTGGAACATGATGAAAATGTTTTTACACTTTATGAACTATCGAAAGATATTCCTTCATTTGATGAGCTTCTAGAAAACTTTCGAAAAATCGAAGACATTTCAGAAGATGAACTTTCGGATTTGATTGAATTGCTTGCAAAAGCTGAATCTGATTATGGAATTCAAATATTTACTCTTAAATACCATAGTTTTGTTCGAGCACCTGAAGGTGCTTATATTACACTAAAACCGCACCCGGCTTTGGAGTTAAAAAAAACAGAGCAAATTGATGGATTTAAGGCGTTTATTGTTTCAATTTGTGAATTTTGCGGTACACCATATTTAACAGGAAGAATTCGCCGTGGTGACAAGAATCTTGATTACTTTCAACAGGTAGACTCCTTTGAGGTAGATGAGGAAAACAATGATGAATCAGCTAGACAAGTGGATTATTTTATTTTAGAGGATTCTCTCTCGGAAGAAGAAAAAGAAGATATCCCTGACATAGCTGAACGTGAGTATGTAATTTGCAGCAAATGCGGGTCTATTCATAAAAAGAACGACATCAATGCTGAAAAATGTTTGTGTGGTGAAGAGTTCGAAAATACAATTATTCAAGTCGAGAGTACAAACAAAGTTAAAAAGTGCTTGATTTGCAATCATAGGGAAGATAATGGTGCGGTTGTAGGCTTTCATATTGGAAAAGATAGCGCCACTGCCTTACTTACGCAAAACATTTTAGAATCCATGGAAACTGATGAGCGGAGTATCCCCCAAAGTTCTATCGGAAAAACTTTGTTGCTAAATCTTGATGATGAACAACAAGAGCCCCAGACAAGCAATGATTTGAAACAATTGTTGGCCTTTTCTGATGGGCGCCAACAGGCGGCATTTTTCTCCATGTTTTTCACGCATAATGAAGATAGACTTGAAAGAAAAGCCGTTGTGTGGAGAGCCCTAGACAAATCGCCTTCCGGAGTTTTGTCGATGAGCGAACTTTTCGAAAATGTCTCCTCAATTTATAGACAAAAGGCCTTTCATTTTCAAAGTGATGGCGAGATTAGAAATGAGTCTTGGTTTGCTATTTTGAGAGACCTTCTTAAAATTGATGGTCGAAACGGTTCTGAAGAAAAAGGTCTTTATGCTTTTAAAATTGATGTAAAAAAAGCATTGCATAATTTTGAAGATCAGTTTTCAGAAGAAGATGTGGTTAATCTTTTTAAAGAGAAAGGGTTTGATTTGTCTTTTCAGCAAATTGATGACTTGTTGAATATCGGCCTTGACATATTTAGGACAGCACCAGCAATAAAGTATAAGAATTTGGATTGCGAAAAAGAAGAGCTGGATAAAAATTTACCATATAGAAGCTCGATTATGCCGATTGTACTCCAAGCGCCTTTAAAAAGTAAGGCGACTAATAAAGCTGCTAGATCTTTCTTACCAGTACGTGGTGAAAACAACAAATTGATTAAATATCTAAAACATGTTTTAGGGCTTGATGGTGATAGAGCCGCGAAATTAGCTGAATGCTTGTGGCAGTTTGGAAAGCATTTGAACATTATCATTCCGATTTTTGATGGCTCAGACAGTTTTGTTATTGATGTTTACTCATATTCGCTTTATTCATACAAACAATTGTCATATTTTGCCTGCCAAAAATGTGGCAATGTTACAATTTACAACTTGAACGGAAAATGCCAATCTTCCGATTGCGATGGCGAACTTATTCCAATTAATCCTGACCTTTATTTCCAAGGAGATTATTACCGAAAAGAATTTATGACAAAGCCTATGGAAAGAATAATTTGCCAGGAACATACTGCTGAATTGAGAAAAGATGTAGCAAGAAAGTACCAAAAAGATTTTAAAGATAAGAAAATTAATGTGCTGAGTTGCACAACCACTTTTGAAATGGGGATCGATATAGGTTCACTTTCAACCGTTCTCATGAGAAATGTTCCCCCAACTCCGGCAAATTACGTTCAAAGAGCTGGCAGGGCTGGTCGTAAGGCTGGCTGTTCTGCCATGATTTATACTTTTTGCAGTAATATGTCACATGACTACACCTTCTTTAACGAGCCCAAGAAAATGATTGGCGGAAATATTAAACCTCCTTATGTTGTGTTGGAAAACGAGAAGATTGCCATTCGCCATTTTATGGCAACCGCGATAGGTCTTTACTTCAGAAGTCATCCAGAGGCCTACAAAGATGTTGAGGCATTTTTAGCTCATGTTACCGATCTTTGCGAGTTTATAAAGCAAAAGCCAATTGTTTCTGAGCTCAAAGACACTATTGATAACTGGATAATTGGGCGTAAGGGGCATGAAATTCATTTCGCCACGGATTTTTTAGATATGAAATGGTTTACGAACATGCCGGATGATGAGAATAAACTGTTATTAATGAATCAAGACATAAAAAATGAAATTGATCAATTGATAACGTCGGCTAACAATTATGAAGAGGATCATGAATACAGGGATTATTGCAGAGGAAGAATAAAAACCTTACTTCATGGTGATGGAAATCAAGACACTTCCTTGATTAGTGTTTTGTCTTACCACAACGTAATACCGCGTTATGGTTTTCCTATTGATACCATAAAATTAGACATGATTGATCCTTATACAGGAAGAGTGGATCAGTCACATAATCCCACAAGAGATATGGCCATTGCTCTTTCGGAATACGCTCCAGAGTCTGAATTGATTATGGGTAAGAAAAAGTACACTTCTCATTACATTAATTTGCCGTTTTCTAGCACCGAAACAAGAAATCCATTGAAGAGAATTTACTATTATTATTGTCCAACATGTAAAAGAATT
The DNA here is from genome assembly GCA_022652945.1 of Bacilli bacterium. Lineage (GTDB taxonomy): Bacteria > Bacillota_I > Bacilli_A > RFN20 > CAG-288 > Scatoplasma. The sequence continues at coordinate 27,741 of JALCRV010000004.1, read as the reverse complement.
AATATTTCCGATGTCAAATTTGAACCAAATCATCAATGCGAATATTGTTCCGCCGTCAGTTCTATTAATGGCGAAAATTATTTTATGATACCTACTTTCGGTTTTACTGCGACAAACCAAAATAGAAGTAATTCTGTTCTAAAACCGGTAAGAACATACGCAAATGAAATTGTTTATTTGGGAAGAGGAGTTCCTGTAGACAAAGAATACGAAATAAAAGGGATGATAAAAGTAACTTGTTGCAGGAACGATGAACTTCTCATAATGAATAGCCATGATTTTTATTATTGTCCTAAATGTGGTTACGCAGAGATACATAAACAATATGGCCATCCAACTTATTTGAGCCAAACAGAACATCGCAACAGGAATGGAAGTGTCTGCAGCAACATGGAACTGCACCATACTGGATTGGGGTATATCTTTATCACAGATGTGGTTAAATTAGAGCTAAAACGTGACCTAAATATAGAAGAAGCCTATTCCACCCTTTATGCCATTCTTGAGGGGATATCTAAAGCATTTGATATTGAAAGAAATGATATTAACGGAACAGTTATCTTCGGTGGGCATGATTCGGGAAAATCTACTCAATTCATCCTGTTTGATTCCGTGCCTGGTGGAGCAGGCCATGTAAGGCGACTGCTCGAAATAAGCAATCTAAAAGCCGCATTTCAGGAGGGCTTGGCAACGGTAAGCCATGATTGTTGCGATATCAACACATCTTGCTACAACTGCTTAAGGAACTATAATAACCAGTCAAAGCATAAATTTCTAATCCGTGGAGCCGCAAAAAAACAATTAGAGATGCTTCTGAAATATTTTGAAGCCTAAAAACTTGTCTTATTATTGACGATGCCACAAGCCCAGATTTAAAAGATGCCTTATTATAATGTAACTTTGTTATTAGACACTTACTAACTGTTTTAACTTTTTATCAAAGGAATACAGCGCCCCATCGCTGGTTCCTTTCACATAAGTCGTAACCGGGTAATTATCTAGACCCCAAGATGTCTTTGCTGCCGTAAAGAAGATAGGCGTCCCTGGCTCTCTTTCTCCCGTGATACTAGACGCTGAAATGTCAGCTAAAGCAGTTAAGGCATTATCCTGTAAAACCACTAACTTATCCTCATCTGCATTCTTAGCATATAAATGACCATTCACAAAGGCTAAATCAGTAAGTTTAGGTGCCCCTTCTACTAAGGAACCCAACGAGGAACTAGAGCCAGTTTCATAAAGGTCTATTTTCTTATCCGCTCCATTATTTAAATAGAGTCTATTATGTTCTCCCATTACGAATGACAAGCACTTATTGTCGCTGACTGAGACAGTCCTGGTTGTTAGATTAGTAATGGCTAGTTTCTTATATCCCACCGCCGGATCTCTGATTGAATAGGCTTTATCATCAATAACTTCTAAAGAGAAGGGATCCATACCATCGCTGACGATCTCTATATCGTTCTTACCATCTAAATCCATCGAATGAAGAGTGGATTTACTAGGTCCGACATTAATGTAGTAAATCTTTGTATCGGTAAACCTCAGACTCTCACAACGATCAGTAGAGATCTTTGTAATAACCTTCGTCTCTAGACTCATCCTCCACTCCGCATAATTAGTAAGGATATAGGATCCGAAATACATATATTCACCATTGAAATAGATGTTGCTAACCGAATAAGGCAGGACCTTAATGGTCTTCCTCGTCTTCAGGTCATACTTATAAAGACAACCGGCATCCTTCATATTTAGGAAGTAGACCTGCTCACGGAAATACTTATTAAAGGCACAGCCGACTAATGTATTATCTTCCGGCTTCACAAACGAAGCCATCAGATCCGCTTCCGCTTCACCGGAAGCGGAGTTCTTATAGAAATGAGAAGTATTGAAGCGGTAATAGTAAAGGGAAGTACCATCGGTGGCTAAAGAGCCCACTTTATCATTAGATCCATCGACCACTCTCGTACCGCTGAGATCTCCGAAGGTTCCATCCAGCGGAATCCTATAGATGCCTTTACCGAAAATATTGCTCGAAAGCAAATCTTTATTGACGTAATAAAGGTTATTGCCGATGATAGAAAGATCTTTACCGTTATCGATAGTAAGCTTAGTCTCTTTCTTCGAGGCGATATCTAATCTATAAAGCCCTTTAGCGGCGATACTGCCTTTATTGTAGTAAAGACAATTATTTTTAGCGGTCAGATCGTAAACATTCCCATCGACAAAGTAAGTGGTCTTAACTCCACCCGTATAAGAGACAATGTTCTTCTCGCTATTTACGTAATAAAGGACTCCACCAGAAACAGTCATATCGGTAGCAAAATCATCGTTGATGATTTTGTCACCGAAATAGTCTTCTCCGGCTTTGGTCGTATCGTAAAAATAGATTCCGTCATCTGCTTTATTAAGCGTCAGATTATGGACGGAATAATAGAAATGAGTGCTATCGACAGCCGCTAATAGCTTAACTCCGATGCCTTCTAAGACCTTCGTCTTTTTAATTCCGCCTTGGCCATCTTCCACATAGCTATAAACCGCTTTGCCATAAAGACTCTTAACAATGCCGAAGCTGATATTGCCAGTTCCGGAAAATCCTCCGCTCACATCATTAGATAACTTCTTAAGGCTGGTATTATAGGCGTAAAGGGTATCGTTATCTAAATCGTTCTGGAAAAGGATGCTGGAGCCAACCACGGAAGAATAGAGAGTCTTCGCCTCCGCTGTAATTGTCAATTTGGCTGTCATCGTGTAAGCATAGTAATTCGGAATTCCTAAATTACAGGTCACCTGGTACTCTCCGACCTCGATAGCTGAATTGCCTTTTTCAGGTCCGATCATATAATAAAAGTTTGTTCCAGCCGGAAGATCTCCGACCAACTGGACCTGATGGACTTCTCCATCGAAAGGATAGGTAGCGTCTTTAAAACTGATTCCTAACTCTGCTAGTTTTCCATCATTTAAATACGCACAATAGATCTTTAACTTGGCCTCCATCGTCTTATCCTTATATCCGTCTTTTTTAATGGTGGCCGTAATAACATATTCGGCAGCCTCCACATAACCGTTACCAGAGTAAGTCACTTCGGCTCCTTCCGGCACGTTTTCGACAGTTAAGTAATGGGGCTTTCCATCGTAAGTCAGGCTCTCACCATTAAAGACTAAACCGGTAAACTCCTTTAATTCGCTGTTAAGCGAATTGCCGGTTTCAGAAGTCGCTGCAGAAAGGGACTCTACAGGAAGAGAAGTCCCACCGCAAGCGGACAGCAACAACAAGGAACTGAAGGCGACCAACATAATCTTCTTTTTCATATATATTTTTCCTTTCTTCTAATTGCTGTTAAATTCGACTTAATCGGATCCCCCTGGATTCTTATTTCTGCTCAGTGCTACCGGGAACATAAACAGGGAAAAGAAACCGCAGAAAGCAATCGCAAACGCCAAGACGGCTAAGAAAATACCAAAGGCTAAAAGACCGAGGATAATCTTAATTACAATTAACGAGATAACCCCATCAAGGCTAAAAGAGAAGATCACTCCTGGCATCTTCACAAACCCGAACTCTAAGATATCCATAAACATCTCGCTGACAAAAGTGTTATCGCTTAAGAGCACATACATTAAGGAAAAGAAGAGATAAGTAAGTAAAGGAGAAAGACAAAATAAAATAATCCCGGTCTGCGGATTAGCTTGTACTTGGAAACTAGCGATTAAGATGACGATCACCAAAGCTAAAGCCCCGACAACGATACTCCAAGTCATGACTTTCTTATTATGTTCTCTTAAAGCGTAGGCCTTATTCGCTTCAGCTTTTTGTTCTTCTTCAGTCATCTGATCCGCGCAGTCTTGACAGAACAAAGCGTCGGCTCCGTAATCATTGCTTAAAACAAAACCAGTCTGCTCATGGTATCTATTACGGCCGTAGCTGACCTTTTTAGTGGTGACATATCCGCTTTGATAAGACTCACCGCTATGGATCTCTTTTCCGCATCTGGCGCAGGTACCGATAACTGCCGGCTCAGTATTAACCGGTTCTTCCGCCTTTACTTCCTCCGCTTCCTTAACCGGCTCCGCCTCTTTTACTTCAGCAACCGGAAGGGGAACGACTTCCTCCGGTTTAGCTTCCGCCTTATCATTGATCAGTTCATCTAGGCTCACTCCAAAAATCTCTGACATCTGTCTGATAGAGTCGAGCGAAGGCTCGACATTATCATTCTCCCAGCGGGAGAGAGCTTGGGGAGTGACTGAAAGCTTTTCAGCTAGATCCTTCTGAGTCAGGTTTTTACTCTCTCTGAACTTTCTGATATTCTCACCGATACTCATAGTTTTATATGCTCCTTATATAAGGCACCTACAACACTAATAATGGATTTAACTCAACTTATTGTCTATCAACAATTTGGTAAATGAAATCAACAAAATGTTGAAAAGCCTATTCCTCCTAGGTTTTTTAGGTAAAAACACTTGTATCATTTCTATTAAAAGTATATCTGAAATCCCATCAGAATTCCATAAAAAAAGAAATACCTAGACATTCTAGGCATTTAAGCAAGAATGACTTTGCCTTTTCCTATTTCTAAATTGCCTTTGATTTATTCATTCTTTAAATCCCGACTTAAAAAGGTAAGACTTTTACTTAACTCTTTAAAAGTAATCATTCCTTACTTCATTTTCCTTCTATAATGAAAGCAACAACATCTAACTCAGATATAACTCTAAATAAAAAAGGAAGTTACCTAAAACATGAATAAAAAAACCTTTGATCAACAAATTAAAAACCAAGCGGAAAAAGATCTCCAAGACTTCGGTTACTCTTTAAACGGAAAACTCTATACTCTTTACTTCACGAAAGAAGTCTTTAATTCCTATAAGGAAGAACTAAAGAAGATTCCCTTAAACGGAAAACATCAAAATGCTTACGAGGCTTATGAAGACGGTGAAGGTGGGGAACTAACAGAAAAATACGACTCTAAATATAAATGCCTTCTTCCTCCTAAGATGGCTTCAGTCGCTTCCTCTTCTAGGTTTATCGTAGAAGCTATCTTAAAAGCGGAGAGATCCTCTTTAAGTAAGCTCTTCGGCTTAAAAGCCGATTATCGGCTTCAAGCCGAATATCCTTTGCCTTTCCAGCGCGGAGGGATTTCTCCTCAGCTTGATGCCTACCTAACAGACGGAAGTAAAGAGATCTTCATCGAAGCAAAATGCCATGAAATCTTTACTTCTTACTCTCTTAATTTCCGTCTCTCTTACGCCAGGCACTTTGAAGAGTATGTTAAAGACTTTAAAAGACCTCCTTTAAATAAGGAAGGGGAGTTTCAGTTACCGAAGACTCTTTTAGGCTTTAAGGAAGAAGAAAAGATTCGTTTTGATGCTAAGCAAGCGATAGCTCATCTTCTTGGGGTCAGAAAAAGAGAAGGGAAAGACTCTACTCTCCTCTTTCTCTTTTATAAGCCCTGTGAAGATGAGATCTATAAGACCTTAGAAAGCCAGATTCACAGTTTTATCACTAGCTCTTTTATTCAGCAGTTGATCTCTTCTCATTTAAAAGTCCTTTTCGCTTATGAAGAAGCTCAAAAGATGGAAGGCTTAACAGAATCTAATTACCGTCTCTTTGAGCAATATATACCGTTGAAGTAATCTTCTATTTAAACTGACAAAACAAGGATCATTCAGGCTTGCTTAGTAAGCAAGCCTGTTCCATCTTTTAAAAAATTCCTTGAATGAGTCTTTTTCTTTTAAACGAAGGAACAACTTTTACATTTCAAAATGCTTAAGCATTATCAGGCTTTTGTCATAAGCCAGAATAAATGTGGATTGTTCTTTAACCATTTTAGTTTTAAAATAATTAATATAAAAATTGCCGTTTGTTATTAAGGGGGATTCTCTTGTTATGAATAAAAAATTAAGGCTTTTTATCGGGATTTTAATGGCGGGAAGTCTATTCGCCTTAGCTAGCTGCGACTTCTTCTCCACAGTTTCAAGCTCCTTAGCGGCTAGCTCGAGCTCAGCTTCTTCAGAAGCGGCAAGCTCTTCTGCTATAAGCTCCCCAAACTCCAGCTCCGCTCTAATTAGTTCTATCTCTTCCAGTGAAAACTCCAGTGTAGTTTCATCGGAAAACTCCTCCTCAGTTAATTCTTCGGTTTCTTCCGAAAGCTCTTCAGTATCTTCTGAAGTATCTTCCTCTGTATCTTCAGAAGTCTCCAGCGAGAACTCTTCTTCCTCCTCTTACGTCTCTTCCTCCGAGGTAGCCGTCTACTATAAAGTTATCTTCAAGGATTGGGATGGAACCGAGTTAGCTAATCTCAGCGTCTTAAAAGGCGAGACAGCTGTCTATCCCCATGATGACCCCATCAGAGGTAAGACCGCTCAATATACCTATACCTTTAAAGGCTGGGATGGTTCTTTAGAGAACATCCAGTCCAATATGATTTTTAATGCGGTGTACGATCGAGTCACCAATGTCTACACCGTGACTTTCGTTAACTATAACGATGAAGTCTTAAAGACTTATCAGGTCGAATACGGCAAAGGAGCAACCTACGATGGTGAGACTCCGACTAAACCTTCCGACCAACAGTATTCCTATACTTTTAGCAGCTGGGATGTCGATTATTCCTATATCGAAGGGAATACGACAGTTAAGGCTCAGTTCAGCGAGACTTTAAATGAATATAAAGTTGACTTCCAGACTAACGGCGGAACAACTCTAGCTTCCCAAGGTGTGAATTACGGAAAGACTCTTACCGCTCCGACAGCTCCCACTAAAGAAGGGTATTCCTTCAGCGGCTGGTATAAGGATGAAGCCTTAACTGAAGCCTGGGATTTTGCGACCGATACGGTGAAAGGCAATACGACCCTTTATGCCAAGTGGACCATCAATACTTATTCGGTCACCTTCCAGAATCAGGATGGGACAGTTCTCTTAACTGAGGATGTCACTTACCTCCAGACGGCAACATATAATGGTACTACTCCAACGATAGACCATACTGATACTTATGAATATATCTTTAACGGCTGGGATCAGGATCTTAGTCAGCCGATTACCGGTAAGACGACCTTTACAGCGGTTTATCTTAAAGCCACTTATGGACTTGAATATACTCTTAGCAGCGACGGCAAGTCTTATGCGGTCAGCGGGTATTACGGCAGTGCGACCGAGGTCATCATCCCGACAACATATAAACTTTTACCGGTCACTGCTATCGGGGTTAATGCTTTCATTAATCAATCGGCTGTGACTTCGATTGAGATTCCTGATTCGATCTTGACAATCTCTTCTCTCGCTTTCCATTTCTGCACGGGGCTAACTAGTGTAACGATTCCTAGTTCAGTTACCCTGCTTTCTTCCGATGCTTTCAGCAATTGCCATAATTTAGCTGAGATTATTGTCGATCCGGCTAACTCCTTCTACGTTTCAGTTAACGGCATCCTTTTCGACCACGACATGACGACTTTGATGCTCATTTCGGAATCCAATCCTCTTACTACTTACGTAATTCCGGCGACGGTCACTGCGATTGACCAAATCGGTATCCGCAGCAAATATCTAGAAGAGCTGACTTTCCCTGAATCCATGACGACCATCAAGACGCAAAGAGTCTGGGCCCCGGGTTTAAAGAAGATAATTCTTCCTTCCTCTATCACTTCCATCGAGGAATATGCCTTCCAAGGCTCCGTCAGTGTCAAAGAGATTTTGATTGATTCAGATATTTTACGCAATAAATACACCATCAAGGATTTGTTCTTAGGGCAGTCGAGTTCCGATGATCTCATCAGCCTTACGACCGTCGACTTCGGCAGCCATGTCACTTACTATTCCTATACATCCTTCGCCAAGGTCACTAACCTTGAGGCTTTCAATGTCGACGCCGCTAACACCACCTTCAGTTCCATCGATGGTGTGCTCTTCAGCAAAGATCAGCAGACCTTAATCGCCTATCCTTGGCATAAAGGCACCTCTTATGAGATTCCTGCTAATGTCGTCACCATCGGGAATACCGCTTTCTACGGCTGCAAGGATCTGACTTTCTTAAAGGTTCCTTCCACTGTCAAGAATGTCACCTTCAACACTAACAATTCGGCGCTTCAGTGCTTCACCGGCTGCACCGCTTTAAGCGAAATCGAAATCGATTCCAGCGCTTTGACTTCTTCCCACAGCTTAGTTTCCTACTTCGGTGTCTCGACTTTAGCTGCTTTAACAGAAGTCACCCTTGGAACAGGGATTAACCCGATCGACGGTTACTTTGCTGGTTTAACCGGATTAGCCATTGTGAATCTTGATTATACCGGCTGGGTCTTCGCTAAGCTTTTTGGTACTACCTCATTTACTGATAGCCATTCCTATCAGGTTTACTACACCGCTTATTACTGGCCTAATGCTTTAAAGGTCAATATCACCGGCTTTACGACAACTTCGATCGTCTCTTATGCCTTTGCAGGTTGTGCATGCTTAAATCAAACCTCACTTGAACTGCCTTCGAATGTTACGACTATCGAAGGATATGCTTTTAAAGGCTGCACCTCGCTCAATCAACTGGTGATTCCTTCTACGATCACCTCGATCGCTGACTATGCCTTTGACGGCTGCGTTGCAATCGATTGGGTCTCGATCGACTCCACCATCATCGCTTCCACGACGATGACAAAGCTCTTCGGTTATGTCTCAGCGACCTGGATCAGGAACCTTACGATTGGCTCTCATGTCACTGCCATCGGCGATACTGCTTTCAAAGGCTTAAGCGGTCTTAGCTCTCTTATCATTCCGTCCTCGGTTACGACGCTAGGGGACAATGCCTTCTCCAATTGCACCAACCTGACAACGATCGATCTTTCCGCAAATCTTACCTCCATTGGAGATTATTGCTTCTATAACAACTCTAAGGTCACTTCGCTTACGATTCAGAACGATATCTTAGGGGCAACTACTTTAACTACGCTCTTTGGAACAAGCAATACTATCCAAACCGTAACCATCGGGGAGAATGTCACCTCGCTTAATACTCAGGCCTTCAACGGCTGCAAGGCCCTTGCTAGTATTGTCGTTAAGACAGGGAATACTCATTATCAGTCTATCGATGGTGTCTTGGTCTCTTCAGAAGGTGCCTTACTGGCCTATCCGAACGCCAAAGGAGCCAGTTACGTGATTCCTTCTTCAATCAACTCCATCGGAGAATATGCCTTCGCTGAAGATAGCTCTTTAACAACTCTGACGATTCCTACATCTATCACCGCGATCGGCGCTTATGCCTTTAAAGATTGCACCGGCTTAGTTTATTTAGGGATTCCGTCTTCCGTTACTTCTCTTGGGACCAAGATTCTCTCCGGCTGCAACGGGATCAGTGAAATCTCCATCGATGCTAATGTTTTAGCGGCTTTGACTTTAAATCAGATCTTTGGTCAGGATCCAACCTGGCTTACGAAAGTCACCATCGGAACGGGCGTCTTAGCGCTTCCGAAAGGTTTCTTCGCTGGTTGCACCGGCTTAACCTCTGTTACTGTTTCCTATTCCGGCTGGGTCTTCGCTACTCTATTCGGTACGACGGACTTTACTTCCAGCGCCAGTGTCAATTATTCAGGGACGAAATATTATTATCCTTCCAATATGGAATTTGTCATCAACGGTTGGAACGGAACGAGCGTCGCTTCCTACGCTTTCTACGGCTGCAATGGACTTACTTCTTTAGTGATCCCTGCCACCTTCACCCGTATTGGAGACGATGCTTTCCAAGGCTGCTCGGCGCTTACTTCTTTGACTCTTCCTTATACGGGCTGGACCTTTGACGCCTTATTCGGTTTCGGCAACGTTCCTGCTACGCTGACGGAATTAACAATTAACGGCGTTTACGGCACTTCCATTGCGGCTTCCGCTTTCAATAATGTCAGTATTTTAAAGTCTATTGAGATTCCGTCTTCCGTTACTTCAATCGGGGATTCTGCTTTTAAATACTGCACAGGTCTTACTTCCTTAGTGATTCCTTCTTCTGTCAAGAGCATCGGGACTTCCGCCTTTGCTAACTGCTCTAACTTAGTTAGTCTGACTATGCCTTATAACGGCGGGACTTTATCTACCGTCTTTGATGGCTCTTATCCGACTTCACTTACCAGCCTTGAGATCAACAGCTGCAACACTACTTCAATCCCGAATAACGCTTTCTATAACTGCACGGCTCTGACTTCGATTGAGATTCCGACCACGGTAACTAGCATCGGGACTAATGTCTTCGATGGCTGCTCCGGTCTTACTAGTCTTACTCTGCCTTACACCGGCTGGGTCTTCGCTACTCTATTCGGCAGTTGGTCTTTCACCAACTGCGCTTCGATAACTTATAAATCCACCACTTATTACTATCCTTCCGCCCTAGTCGTTACGGTGAATGGGACCTCCCAGAAGTCTATTGCGGATTACGCTTTCTATGGCTGCAGTGGACTAACTTCTATCGACATTCCTAATTCAGTTACTACCATCGGTAGTTACGCTTTCCAGGATTGCACAGGCTTAACGACCTTAGTTATTCCTTCTTCTGTCACGAGCCTTGGCTATTTTGCCTTCGGCGGCTGCAGTGGGCTTACCTAAATTGAGCTTCCGTCTTCCTTAACCACCATCGGAGCTCAGGTTTTCTTCGGTTGCAGCGGGCTTACCTCTCTAGAGATTCCGACTAGCGTTACAAGTATTGGGTCAGGAGTCTTTACTAGCTGCGCTGCTTTAACCTCTTTGACCTTGCCTTACACCGGCTGGGACTTCGGTTCATTATTCGGTACGACTAACTTTACCGGCAGCACGGCGATTGTCCGGACCTCTACTTATTACTATCCGACTGGTTTGGTCTTGACAATTAACGGCTGGAATACGACGGAAATGGCTTCTTACGCTTTCAGCGGATATAAGGAACTTACTTCTTTTGAAATCCCATCCTCGATTACGAAAATCAATGCTTACGCCTTCAATGATTGCACCGGTCTTACTTCCTTAAGGATTCCTTCTACCGTCACCACTATTGGGGCTAACGGTATCCTTGGAGGTTGCACGGGCTTAGTGAATTTAACTATCGACTCCAATATTATTGCCACTAAATCCCTGTACAATTTGTTCGACCATTCTTATCCGACTTGGCTTAGCACCGTCACAATCGGGGCTAATGTCACTTCTATCTTGGATGGAGCCTTTGAAGGCTGCAGCGGTTTAACTGCCTTTATCGTTGAAGCGGGCAGCCAGAGCTATAAAGCTGTCGATGGCGTCCTTTATAGCTTCGATGGGACGACGTTAGTGGCCTATCCGGCTAAGAAGAGCGAGACCTCCTTTGTCGCTCCTTCTGGAGTCGGTTCAATCGGGGCTTACGCTTTCCAAGGCGCAACTAATCTGACTTCCATAGAGATTCCAACCTCGGTAGATGTTATCGGGACCAAAGCTTTCTTCGGCTGCAGCGGGCTTACTAGTCTTACTCTCCCGTACACCGGCTGGTTCTTCCGCGGTATCTCCGATAATTTAAACTTAGCCTTCACCATCAACGCTTGGAATACGGATACGATCACTTCTTATGCTTTCGATCAATGCGCTGGGCTTACTAGCTTGGTGATTCCGTCTACTGTTACCACCATTAACGTAGGTGCCTTCGGTAACTGCCCGAATCTGGTGAGTCTGACTCTGCCTTATACCGGCTGGGTCTTCTACGAGCTCTTCAACAAGACGGCTTTCACGGGAAGCACGGCGATTGAACTGGCCCAAACTTATTACTATCCTTCCGCTTTACAGTTGACGATTAACGCTTGGACTGTTACCTCGATGGCCAATTATGTCTTTGATGGGTATAAAGGTCTTACTTCCTTAGTCATTCCTGATACGGTGACTTCTATCGGCACACTGGCTTTCTATAACTGCACCGGTTTAACCAGTGTCACCATCCCGTCCTCCGTGACGAGTATCGGTGGAAGTATCTTCGACGGCTGCTCTTCGTTAGAGACAATTACTCTCGATGCCGCGAATCCTAATTACCAAGTCATTAATGGCATTCTCTTCAACAAAGCGGGCACTGAGTTAATCACTTGCCCGACCAAGACGTCTTTAACTTCCTTTGAGATTCCTTCGAGTGTCACGACGATCGATCGGGTGGCCTTCTATAACTGCTCTAGTTTGACTTCTATTACGATTCCTACCTCAGTCACGACGATTGGTCAGTCCGCCTTTGCTTACTGCACAGGGTTGACCTCTCTAGTTGTTCCTTCCTCGGTGACTAGCATTGATTATTCGGCTTTTAAAGGCTGCACGAATCTTGCTTCCTTGACTCTGCCTTACGATGGCTGGAAATTCGCTTCCATCTGTGACCAGAAAGCGGTTAATCTGACGATCAACGGGTGGAATGACACCGTCGTCGAAGATTGGGCCTTCCAGGATTGTACAGGCTTAACGACCTTAGTGATTCCTTCTAGCGTCACGAAAGTAGGAAATTCCGCTTTCAGCGGTTGCACTAATCTTATGATCTACTGCGAAGCAACCAGCCAGCCTTCGGCTTGGTCCACTTCTTGGAGCTCTTCCTTCACCGGTCATTATTACTGGTATGCGGAAACGAATACCAGCGGGGCTTGGCATTATGTCTCTGGTGTCCCGACTCTCTGGTAAAGACTAAAAAAGACTTTCCAGGCTTTCTAGCTCCTTAGGCCTTTAAAAAGCTTAAGGAGCTTTTTATTTATTCCTTTATTCTCTTTTATCGGAGACTTATGAAAAAAGATGCTGATTCTTCATTATTCTTATCTTTCTATACTTAGATGATTTAAGCTTAAAGACCTTAATAACAGATATTTGAAAAAAATATTTTTTTGATGATTGTAATTGAGATTTGATGTATCTATTATTGTCTTAAGAAAGGAAGGGAAGTCAGATGACAGAAAAAAGCATGATGATCAGTAAACTAAGCATAACCGCCATGGTTCTGATTATGACGATCGTTGGCTGTGTTGTCGCTTTTAATAACCGCACTGATAAGTCATCAGGTGCTTTGACGATGGATAATTATTCTAAATATCTGAGAATCCAGATTTCCCCTACCTCCTCTTCTTCCCCTAAAAGCGGGCAGGAAAAAGTCATTTACCTTTTAACGATCTATGCAGAGAAATACCACAACATCCCCGAACTTAGTTTTACTTATATCGTTAAAGGCACTAATGTTGTTGAAGAAAGCGCGACTACTAATAAACTGTCGGTTACGCCGGCCATATTTGCTACTTGGGTCGGAGATGTTCTTTTAAATAACGTACCTTCTTCCTGGGTCTTAGATGATGCGGATTTAAGTTTGACGGTCACCTCGATCAGCGGACGTTACGCTTACTGCTTTTAAAGGAGGGATAGGAACATGGAAGACTTCAAATCATTCATTGAAGACTATTACGAGGATATTTTCTTTGTGATCCTTCTTTTAGCGTCTATCTTAGGTACCGTCTTTGTTGCCCTCTTTAGACCCTTTCCGCTTTATATCTCTTTACTCTTTGGTCTCTTTTCCTTTATGGGGCCTTTCTTTGTCCGCTACGCTGAACCTCTTGCTCGCTTCAGCCTCCATTGGTTCTTATTTTGGAATGCGAAGGACAAAGATGAAGGAGACCCGAGCGATCTATCTGTTTATTCTAATGTCTTCGCCGCTTTCATCTTAATGGTCCCTCAGATCTGCTTACTATTCTTGAATATTTAAATCGTAACTCGGACTAAGTCTTATCATTTACATTGATGGCCCTCGATTTCAAAAGGAAAAATCCATTTGAAATCTCGGCCATTTTTCTTTAATGGTGCCATAATATGAAAGAAGAAAAGAGGAGCTTATCTATGGATAAAGAAGCGTATCAGAACGCCCAGGAATACTGGATTAAAAAGGACTTAACTTCCGTTAAGATGGAAAGGGAAGCTTTAATAAAGGAGATTGAAAAGTATCTCTTAGAGAACAATACCTGCGCTTTAGCGACCGGAGAAGGGACTTACATCCGTTGCACTCCGATTGAATACACTTACTATCAAGGAGCCTTTTATTTCTTTACGGAAGGCGGGAAGAAGTTTATCGGCTTAGAAAAGAATGATAATGTCTCCATTGCGGTCTTTGATAAGTATCAAGGCTTCGGGAACTTAAAAGGCTTACAGGTTCAAGGAAAAGGAATACTGATTGCTCCGTTCTCGGAGGAATACATTAAGATCTTGGAATATAAGAAATTACCCGTTGAATCCTTAAGGAAACTGAAGGATCCTCTTTATCTATTAAAGGTCATTCCTTCAAGCTTCGATTTCCTTAATTCAGACTTTAAAAAAGCTGGAGTCGGGGAAAGACAGCATTTAGAGATGGAAGAATAATTTCGAAAGATTTAAAAGAGTCAAAGTTTTTCTATTGGATCAGCATTTTGAGTCCGTCTCTACGCAGATGATCAATTGCATCTTTTATTTGCCTTCTCCGAATGCCGAAAGAAAGTCGAAGGGTTCGACATTGAAAGGGCAGCCTTCAATCATACCTTCTTGATAAAGCGTATAAGGACGGTAATTGGCATTTTTAATCCAAGATACTAAGAGATTTTCTTCACCTAAGAAATATACGCTCTTAGAGAATTTATAAAGGTAATGCATCGGCTCTACAGAATGGGCGGTAAAAATTAACTGTCCCTTACCATAAAGAGAGATGACCTCGATGAGCTTTTCTAGATAGACCCCGGAGATATTGGCATCTAATTCATCGATAAAGACGATATCCCCTTTATCTGCTCCATCGAGGAAAGGAAACAAAGCAATCAGCTTTTTTATGCCTGTGCTTTCAAATTCTTCGCTGACTTCATAATCAGGATAGACAAGATTATTGGTGCAGTAATAATAGTTCTCGTCTTCCTTTTTAACAATCTTGATTTTTTGAAGCGAGGCTTTAAAGATTTTTATAAAACGTGAAAGGCGCTCAGTATACTTGACAAATCGTTCATATTCTCCCTTTTTAACCTTGGTTAACGGAGCTGACGAGGTCAGGTAATCCGAGATAAAAAGGGACTTAATGTTATCAGGACTCATTTCCTGGTATTCCTGGAGAGTCTTAGGAGAAAGGAAATATGAAAGATGCAGATCCTCGTTTTGAACGAAGATCTTTAACGCAAGAGCAAACATATCAGCGTAGACTAACTTCATCATCGTCTCGGATAGTTTGTTCTTTTTGTCTTTAAGGAAATCGGTAACATTTGATAGAAGCAGGGAAACAAATGAAGTATCGGAAAGCAGGTTTTTAGTCTTATCTTGAAACTCGGTTAAAAAGAGATCGTTTATCGAAGGATTGCAAATCATTTTCCCGTCCTGGGATTCGAGAATCAAAGACGTTTCCCGATTCAGGGAAATAGCCTTGTTCTCCGCTAATCTTTCATGGGTGATCCGGTAGGAGCCATTCACTTTCTTGACTTCTATTAAGTAAGAAAAAACGCCTATTTTCTTATTGTTGCGTTTCTCATCAAAAACCGCAAAATCGCATTTAAAAAAGAACGTATTCGTTTTCTTATTCAGTAAGTCATCAAAATGCTTTTGGCTTTTGCTTTTTAGATAGTAAGGCTCATGCATCAGGTTTTTAGCGAAAAGAAACGACAAAATCAAAGCGGATTTACCGGAGCCGTTAGCTCCGTAAATGGCTCTGATATTATTGCCGTTAAGCTTGATGTTATAGGTAATCTTTGATCCGCAGAACTCAATAGTAACCGGATTGACGAGATTGCGGATTCCCGAAGTTGTGGCTCTTAAGATATAGCAGCGCATTCTCAATCCTCCGTTACATTTAATATACCATAAAATATACAATATGTATATTTTGAAATTATCTCTTTTTGGATGGCGAAGTAAACTACACGGAAATATTTAGCTTTAGGTAGACTTATTTAATTTCTCTTACGGCACTATACCTAATATTTCTGTTATACTTTTTCTAGTGATAGTAAACTGAAAAAAGAAGGAAAAGATAAATATGGCACAAAAGAAAAAGGTCCTCGCCTTAATCGCTCACGATAACAAGAAGCCGGAGATTGTTGCTTGGGCTAAAAGGAACGTCGAAAGATTAAAGGATTATGAGTTATGTGGCACCGGACATACCGCTAAACTGATTCAGGAAGCAATCGGGCTTCCAGTTAAAGCCTTTCTCCCCGGCCCTTTAGGAGGAGATTTAGAAATCGGAGCGGCGGTTGCTCAAAAAGAGATCGATATTATCGTCTTCCTCTGGGATCCTCTGCAGGTCCAACCTCATGATCCGGATGTCAAAGCCTTATTAAGGATCGCAGCAGTTTACGATATTCCTATCGCGACGAATGTCTCGACAGCGGATGCGATTATTTAAAAAGGTTTCTTAATGCTCACTTTCATTGATTAATGGCTGATTGCCGATGCTTTTTTATGCGTTGTTCAATATCGCCCGCATTAAAAAGTGTTCTTTATGATCGCATAAATCATTTAAAAAGTGTAATTTTGCATTTATTGTGCTACATAAAAAGTGTAATATTTGTGTTTTATAAGTATTAAATAAGTGTTATCATACAATTAAATCTTGCCTGATTAAGGGATATTTATGGAGGTGATTGTATATGCTCAAAAGAAAGATAGAGAAGGCATTATCTGAATGGAAGGAAAAAAAGGACCATCTTTGCTTAATTGTCCAAGGGCCTAGACAGGTAGGGAAGACCTTTTCTATTCGCGAATTCGCCAAAAGCAATTATGAAAATGTCATAGAAATGAATTTCGTTGAGAACCCATCTTTTCAGAGGATATTTGATGGCGATCTTGATATAACAACGATTCTTGCGAATATTTCTCTTTACAAAGCTTTTGGCTTGAAACTGGTACCGCATAAGACTCTGTTATTCTTCGATGAAATTCAAGCTTGTCCAAACGCACGGACAGCTTTGAAATTCTTTGCCCAGGATAAAAGATTCGATGTGATTGCCTCCGGTTCGATGCTCGGCATTTCTTTTCAAAAAGTCTCTTCGTATCCGACCGGGTATGTCGAATACCTCAATATGGAGCCTTTGGACTTTGAAGAATTCCTTTGGGCCAATGGTGTCAGTGAGATGGTTATCAAGACCTTAAAGCAATCTTTTGATTCTTTGACCCCGGTAAATGAAGCGATGAATAAAAAGATGCTGGAACTGTTCCGCCAATACTTAGTGATTGGCGGTATGCCAGCCTGCGTTGATTCTTTCGTGAATGAATGGAACTACACAAAAGTCCTGCTGATTCAAAGAGCTATTGTCAGAGACTATAAAAATGATATCGCTAAATATGCAGTCTCGACTGAAAAGGTCAAGGCCAAGGCCTGCTTTGAAAGTGTTCCCGCTCAATTAGCCAAAGAGAACAAAAAGTTCTCTTATCGTTTCTTCGATAAAAAAGGCCGAAGCAATAAATACCTCGGAAGTCTAGATTGGCTTCTGGATGGAAGGATAATCAGAACATGTAATTGTTTATCGAGTCTTGAACCTCCTTTGACTGCTCAAATAAAGGAGGGATTCTTTAAGATATATATGGCTGATACCGGACTTTTAGTATCCATGTTGGACGATGGGACTAACGCTCAAATAATTAACGGGGAATTAGGTATATATAAAGGCGCAATCTTTGAAAACGGCATCAGTCAAATGCTCGCTCTACGTGGTTATTCCCTATACTATTACACACGCAACAATAATCTAGAGTTGGACTTTGTGATTTCTTCTTCCGGTGTTCCTTTCCTTTTGGAAGTGAAAGCTGGAAGTAAATGCTCTCGTTCTTTAAGAACTATTCTTCAAGAAAAGCCTTCTTTAAAAGGTATAAAGCTGACCGATGGCAATATTGGTGTAAAAGACAACTTGATTTCCTTGCCTCTTTATATGGCGATGTTCCTTTAAAGATTGCTCACATGTTACTTCTTTAAATATCTAAAAAGCCTCGGGTCAGCCCCGAGGCTATAAAGGATTCTTTAACAGTCTTTTAAACGCGGCTAAAATGCAAAGTGATATTGCTATCCGTCTGGTTAGTCACCATGAAATCATAATCGAGAGTGCTGCCATCGTTAAATAATGTCCCGTTAGGGAAGATGCTCTTCATTTTCTCCATCGAGAAAGTAAGACCTCCGCAGCCGTTAAGGACATTTCCAAAGAGAACTGTCTGATCGCCGAGATGGGAATAATCCGAACTCCCGAAATAATCGATTCCGGTCGCCGGCACCGCTTCGATTAAGCGATAAGGGGAATTATAAGTCTTCTCACCTGTTTTTTTAGATGTATTTATATCCATAGAAGAGCTGCCCGTGTTAGAAGCGGCGTAGAATAAGTTTCTTGAAAGCGTATCCGTATAAGCCAGAGTGCTTAAGTCTGAGGTATCGACATTAGCGAGTCTGGCATCGACGTGGAAAACTTTCAGGCCAGGTTTTTTATAACAGCCGCCTGTTCCTGCTCTTTTCCATTCCGGATAGCCCATGACGCTATCCTGCTCATTAAGCTTAGTCGGAGTGTAATACTCTAGCATCAGGTATTCATCGTAGGGCATTCCATTCCACGGATCGGTCGAGGTATTGCGTAAGATTAAGCAATCCCCGGTATCCGCAAAGGAATTCAAGGTCAGATCGAACGTATCGACTTTGCCGGTCAGATACTTCGGGCTGGTCCATCCTAAAAGCCATTTGCTGAAAGCGTTTTGATCACCGATGTTACCATCCATCATATCCACTATTCCACAAGGGTTTTCCGGAGCGCGGCCATTGCTGTCGTAATCATAAGAATAATAGTCATCTAGGCCCAGCATATGCCCGGACTCATGAACCAGAGTATGAGTATCGATATCGGTTGAATAGTAACCATTTTCCAACATAGTCAGCTGGCTCCAGAAATAGACTCCAGCGATATGGGTGTTAGGTTCGTTGTTGGTTGTGTTAGCTATGTAGGTAAAGTTCCACCAGACCGAGGTCGGATCATCGGAGCCGTTAACCCACTCTCTTCCGCCGATATAGACCATTTCTACACCATCGACCAGGCCATCATTATCTAGGTCGAAATCAGCCATGTTATATTTCGAACTGTAGCTTTTAACAATATCATCCGCTAATTGTCCGGTGCTATATGTCTGGTTGTAGACCCTTCCTTCAAAACTGGTATCCTTAGCGGTATCAGCGATAGTCGCATCAGTTTCATAATCATTCATTTGGACAACGTAAGGATCAGCTATGACGCTCTCAATGGTCAATTTACCATAACTCGCAGTCTCATAGTAGGACTTTAAGCTCTGCCAGCCTGTATCGGAAGCCTCACCGTTATAGGCTTTATTGATCTTAGCGAGTTGAGCGGAAGTAAACGTTGCGCAATTTTTAAAAGTAACCGGGATGACTAAGATCTTCTTAGTCCCGAGAGAGTTAAGGGTGGCATCGCCCATGCAAGTCAGATTTTTATTTTTGTTAAAATCGTATTTTTCAGCATCCGCTACCTGTTCATAAGCTTTCTCATCTGAGGAAGTTACAGAAGCCGAACTAGAACTGGAGCTGGAAGAAGAAGTTGCTAAGCTACTTGAAGCAGCAGCAGAACTTCCTGCTGTCGAGACACTCGTGTTCTCACCTATCGAACTAGCGCTGGTCTTAGAACTGGCCGTTCCGAAAAAGTTACAGGAGAATAAACTAGGAAGCATCGCTAAGCTTAATCCGATGCAAATGATTGATTTCTTTTTCATCTTAAGACTCCTTTTCCTACTAGATTAAATTTAATTATCTGCCTAATTTTATAATAAAGCAATTACCCTCCGAGCAAGGTGAAGAGGAAGGAGTGCTCGGCCAAGGCGTATGAGATTTACACGATCAAGTGGGCGGTGGCCATGAATGCCTCCCACATCATGCTTAAACCTGAGCCGAAAAGGATGGTCAGGAGGAAGAAAGACGAGCAATTTAGGCTTTTCTGAATGAAAAGGAGTTTGTAGGTTTTTTACAGGCTTACAAATGGCAAAACCATTAAACTCATAACCACCCTTCTTATCTTAAAATAAACTTAGTGCTATCTTAGTAATGTAGAAGAAGGAAGAATGAAACGCTTGATCTTTGCTTTACTGGCTCTATCGTTCTTAGCTGGCTGCAGTAAGTCTTCAGCCTCTTTAGATTCGGAGTCTTCTAAGGTTAAGGATAGCTCTCTTTCGCTTTCTTCCGTACAAGGAGCAGAAATGAAAATAACTTATCAGGTCGTTATAGGGAACAGTACTTATGAGCTGGACTTAGCTGACTCCAAGACCGTTAAGGCCTTTAAAGACCTTTTGCCTTTGACTGTACAGATGAACGAACTAAACGGCAATGAAAAGTACTGCTATCTAAACACTTCAATTAAACAAAATGAAGCCAAGGTCCCCGAAAGCATCCAGGAAGGAGATCTGATGCTATTTAGCGATAATTGTCTCGTCCTTTTCTATCAAGGCTTTAAGACCACTTATAGTTACGTCTATTTAGGAAGACTCCTTAATCCGACGGGTCTAGCTGAACAAGTCGGTAGTGGAGATGTCAACATCAGCTTTAATAAGAAATAAAAGAAAGGAATAAAAAATATGTCAAAGAAAATCGTCATCGTCTCCGCTAGTTTAAGAGCTGGCAGCAATTCGGAAATCCTCGCTAAGGAAGTCGAAAGAGGAGCTAAAGAACAAGGAAATGAAGTAATCTTCATCTCCTTAAAAGATAAAAAGCTCTCCTTCTGCCACGGCTGTCTAGCCTGCCAGAAGACCAAGCATTGTGTCATTAAGGATGATATGGGAGAGATACTGCCTATAATTGCTAAGGCGGATGCCATCGTCTTTGCGACGCCTATTTATTATTACGAGATGAGCGGACAGTTAAAAACCTTCTTAGACCGCTGCAATCCTTTATATGATACTAACCCCAACTTCAAGGATATCTATCTATTAAGTGTCTCCGCTGATGAAGCGGATGAAGCGGCAGAAAGAGCCATCCATGGTTTAGGTGGCTGGATTGCCTGTTACCCGAATTCTAACTTAAAAGGCAGTATTCATTTCGGTGGCCTTAATGATCCTTTAGAGGCTAAAAAGGATGCGGAGACCTTAAAGAAAGCCTACAGATTCGGAACGGAAATATAAAAAAGGCTCTTTTTATATCTGTATTTATCGATCAAGAATCCATCCATCTTCTAAGCCAGAGAAGCTTTACTTATTCATCTGCCTTATACTTCTAAGTAAAGTTTAAGCATTGAAACTTTACTTACAATGCTTTTTAGCATTTTTAAGTAAAGTGAAGAAGGGGTCAGTTAACTACTGGCACATTTAAAAGCGAGTATTTGATTTACCACCCATTAATAAATATATAAAAATAGACTACGACATATTTCTGGTACTTTCTTAAGTCATGCCTGAAAGACAGTATTCATTTCTGAAGTCTTAAAGAAAAACCGCTGATTCTGATTAGAAATATAAAAAGATTTAAGTAAGTTTTTCAGAAGGAAATCAATAACTGACATCTACTAGGTCAAGCGCAATCGCAATTCTTTCACCGTTAGTTTGATAGTAATAATCAACGGTGGTTGCGGCTCCGACTTCATGGCTGATATCTTTCTTCAGGGTAGAAATCTTGGATGCCTGGTTTAAGATTGCATAAAACATACCATCATATACCAGTGTCTGAACGGCTTCATTGACCGCTGGGGTGAAGTTACATTCATCCAGCTTTAGCATGATAGTGTTTTTCCCATATTGGTAAATATTAAAGGTTGTTTTGATGCTATCGGCGGCCGCTTCAGTAATATCGATGTTACCTTGGATGGAATTGTTGGAATAAGTATGCTTCATCTTTGTATACACGTAAGATCCTTGCTGAATCACCGAATAGGTCTCGAACATATCCAGGACATATAAAGCCTGGATTGTAGTATCCTGGTAAATCTCTTCGGTTAAGGAATGATCATAACCTGTAATCCGGTAAAGTTGAGCATCCTTATCGAGGTAAAGAGGACTAGGGGAAGGATCGACAGGGGTTTTGCCGTACTTAACTTGCTGCTCCACCGTTTTATCTTTATAGATAAAGGTCACTTTATATGTGACATCGCTTTGCTTATAGGTGGCGTATAGATCCACGTTTCCGGCGACGTAATATTTGACGAGGGGAGAATAAATCACGCTTTTATCTTCATTTTCAAAATCCATAAAAGTAAATTGAAGAGCGGGATCAGAGCTTGCCTTGGCAGGGAATTCATATGGATACGTCACGATTTCGTTGTACCCGGTTTGGGCTTGGTAGAGCAAAGTCGTCTTATCATCAGCGAAAAATCTAGTCGTATAGATCCTTTCTTTCGGGGCATAGACAGCGTGGAATTCTTTCGCTTCCGTGATTGGAAGACTGATATCTTGATCCCAACCTTTGAAGGAATATTCAAAATAAAGGTCCGAGGCTTTTGCTGGATCGGGAGGGGGAGTGGCAGTTTGGCCTTTTTCAACTCGCTCCTGCTTTAAGAACGTGCCGTCTTCATCGTAAAAAGTGACATCGAAGGCGTGAGTAACAACCTGAAAAGTGGCTTGATAGACAATCGGAGAAGAGTAATTCCCCGAAGGCGCAGAGATTTTATCTCCTTCGAAAACGACGCTTGCTTTTAAACCTGAAGAATCTTGGACATACTCCCAAGCTTGGAAAACATAATTCTGGTACTCATCCGAATAATTAAGTGAAGCACCATCAAAGGTAAAAGATTCATCGTGGTGCATCGTGACCCTTTTAACTTCTTGGTCTTCCTTTTTCAAAATTACGGTGTAATCGATGTATTCTGATGCGAATTCGGCATAGAAATCCGTATTCTCATGGATGGGGCTTAAAGGTTTGTCCCAGCCTTGGAAAGTGTAAAAGAAAGTCTCATCGTTCTTTTTGGCCGGGGTTCCTCCTTCATAAATCGCCTCCCCGCCTTCGGCAACTTCACATGAATAGTAAAGCGCTTGATTGAAATAGAAATTACATTTATAGGTTGATTGACTTGTCGTAGTGGAGCAGCTAGCAAGAGAAAAAAGGCATGAAACAGCCGTAAACATAAAAGCCAAGGATACGGTTAGCTGCTGATGCCTTCTCACTTTAATTACCTCTTTTTTTGATTTTATCATAAGAGAGGTTATCCTTTCATCAATAATTAAAAAGGCCATTCGTCGAGCAAATGACACTGGTTTTAACATTTTGTCATTTTCTTAAAGAACAAAGAGATAAGCCCGTCTTTTTAGTGAAACATATTTCTAATGAATAGAATGGTTATCAAAAAAAGATATATTATATTTCTATGAACTCCTACTCAACCTTAATCGCCTTAAAGAGAAAACAGCTTGGAAAATCCCAAGCTGATTTAGCCGAGGCCATGCATTATTCGGTGCAAGCGGTGGCTAAATACGAAAAAGGGCAATCTGATATCAGCGTCCAATCCTTGTTAGTAATCTGTCGTTTCTTGGATATCGATCCAGATTCTTTCTTAGCAGGCAAGGACCAGAACAATCATACCTGCGACTTGAATAAGGAATTCGATGGGAAGCTTTTCGCCTCTAATTTAAGAAACGCTAGGCTGAAGGCCCGACTAAGTCTGGATAAGCTGGCGGAGGATCTAAAAATCTCCAGCCGCAGCCTGAAAAACTATGAAGGCGGGCATTCGGTTCCTTTCTTAAGTGTCTTCAGCGAAATCTTGAAATACACCAACCAGACGGCTTCAGTCTTCCTTACTCAGGAAATCAAAGGGCCGACGGTCATCGTTAAAACCAAGATGCCTCTAAGCAAACTGATCCTTGCTATCGGCCTAATCGTTTTTGTGGCTGGAGGGGCGACTTATGGAATTGTCACCGGGATTCGATACCTTAATAAGAGAGGAACTGAAAGCAATTCCTTGGGTCTTGTTTCTTCTGACTCTTCGGAAACTTCTTTTGTTTCTTCTTCTTTGTCTTCTGGAGTATCTTCCTTAGTCGGCTCCTCGAGTGAAATCAGCAGTTCAGCATCTTCTGCTAACTCTAGCGTTGTTTCCTCTTCTGAACAAACGGTTTCTTCAGCGATTTCTTCGGGAAATACTAGCAATTCCGCTTCGGCTGTCTCTTCGGAAAACACCAGAAGTTCCTCAATAGAAGTCAGCAGTTCTTCCTCTGAGCAGACCGTCTCTTCGGTTTCATCTTCAGAAAATCCTGTTAGTTCTTCCGTTTCCAGTTCCATTTCTTCTTCGGCTTTGGAGCCGGATGTGAGTTTTGATACCGATACTTCAACTTTTACAACTGGGACTTCCCACGGTTATAAAACAGTGAACTATTCTCAGTCGGATCCTTCTTATGTTCAGGTGGCATATAAGGTGGAAAGCACCAACAGCGCTCTTAACAATGGTTATTTCCAAGCTATTTTTGATGGAGTTTATGTTCCCTATGCCGCCCCGAGTGACACTAAATACTACATCTGTATTTATGATTTTTCGGGAAGCGGCAAAGAAATCACAACGCCTAAGGTATATACGGTAAGTCCTTCTCCAGCTCCTAACGATTTAAGCATGGCGATTAATGAGCTGACGACTATGAGGGATTTAGCTCAGTCTGATGCGATGAACTATAGCGATTCTGTTGTTGCTCCCGAATCAGATGCTTTTAATTCTTTTTTAGAGACGGGAAAATCTAAGGGGTATGTCGATAGTTCTGGCAACCTGACCGCTTCAGCCAGCGAGACTTTTAAAGCTGATTACATTTCTAAAAAGACTCAACTTGATTATGACAACCGTTATTATAATTTTAAGTCCGAAAGGTCCTCTCTCTATTCCATGGATGTCGATTACCTGAATTCGCTGTACTAAACCTTATTTCTCTACTTTTTTTCACTATAAAAGAAAAACAGTATAGGTAAAATACCTGATTGTAAAGCGCTTTTTTTGTCGTCCGATTATATGATGAAGATGCTTAAGCAGAGCGATTATCTATCGCAAGGCGATCGCCTTTTTCCCAAAAAGGAGAAAGGTATTATGAAGACTAAAAGAATCCTAGTAGCTCTTTTCATATACGAGCAGTTGTTGAAAGGCGAGAAGGTCAAAAAAGATGAAGTGACAGATTCGATGGAGGTTTCCTCCGCCACTTTTAAAAGGGCGATGTCGGATATCAGATGCTATTTGATTGAATATCAACAAGAAAAAGAACTTAACTACATCAAAAAAGAAAACCTTTATGAATTAACAGAAGTTCAGATTTAATGTGCTTGACGAGGTCTGGCGTATTTGTAGTCTTCTCGAAAATTGACATTAGTAAATATTCTTCAAATTACTTTTGATTGCTTGCTTGAATTTTAACTATGAAGGAAATTATGAAAAATAAGCGTTGGATTTTCCCTTGGATTATGGATATCACAATGGATGCTTTCTTTATCGGGATGGGTGTTTATCTCTTTTCTTTGATATTTAAAGAATTCCCATATGAATTCTGGCTGGATTATCTTTTCTATCAAGCCGCATTCTTTTTCGCCTGGGGAATGATAGATTTGACGATGAATATCATACAGATTATTAAAACAAGACAGTTAAATTAAAAAACCTACCGTTTTTTTACTTAACTATTGCTGGTTGTTTTGAAAATTTAAGACTCTTGGCGTTTTACCGGTATAAGTATCAGAAGCTGATACCGACTCAAGCGTAATATTTAAATTAAATCAAAAAGACTTTTATAAAAAATTATATCGGATTTAAAAATCGTATGAAAACCAAGAGAATCATTGTTGCTCTTTATGTGTATGAGCAATTGATGCTGCCTGACAGCAAGGTGACAAAAGAGAACATTTTGTCTTCTCTTGATATTTCTCCTGCGACTTTTAAAAGGGTGATCTCTGATATCCGATGTTATCTTCAAGAGTATCAGCCGGAAAAGGAACTGGTTTATATCCCGAAAGGAAGAAACTATGTGATTAAAAGGACTAAGTTCTGACAAGGATAACAAGCAAATTTATCAACATACGGCTGGGTTCTTCATAAGCATTTGGTTATATCGGAATGCCAAGCACTCTTAGCTTAAAATCTTTCCAAATATCTAAAGCATTCATAAGTATCAAAGGATGAGCCTGTCTTAGAACTAGTATTAAATATGATTTAAGCGCATAAGGCAATTTGTTTTAAGTTCCCTTATTGCCATTATCTTAAAGAAGTCATTTTCGCTTTTAATCCGAGTCATTAAATCTATTACTAGTGGAAAATCAATTAATCAATGGAGGAATGCTTATGAAAAGATTCTTAGGAGTATTATGCGGAGGACTGCTTCTTGCTTCCTCATTGTTCCTTCTCGGCTCCTGCGGAGGCTCTGCAACCAGTTCATCGGCCACCAACTATGATATGTCGAAGGTGAGTTTCAACGATTCCTCGTTCACGTATGATGGCGAGGAGCACTCGATCTTCGTCTCAGGCGATCTGCCTTCCGGAGTCTCCGTCAGCTACCAGGGCAACCAGAAGGTGAATGCCGGGGAGTACAAGGTGACGGCCAAGTTCACCGGGACCGCCGAGAACTATACCCCTATCTCTGATCTTACCGCCAACATGACGATCGCCAAGGCCTCCATCGGCGGTATCAGCTTCGTCGGGAAATCTTTTGTATATGACGGACAGCCCCACTCACTCGCTATAGGTGGGACATTGCCTGAAGGCGTCACTGTCTCTTATGCCTACAACGGCATGACGGAGGCAGGCACTTATAGTGTCGTGGCCTCCTTCACTGACACGACCGGCAACTACAACAAGCTGCCTGACCTCACGGCGACCATGACCATCTCCAAGGCGGACTACGACATGTCTAAGGTGACATTCGACTCTGCCTCCTATATCTACGACGGCACGGAGAAGAGAATCGAGATAAAGGGCACTCTTCCTATTGGAGTTTCAGTCTCATATAAGGACAATGTCCTGACCGATGTCGGCAAGCTTACCGCTGTCGCATCCTTCAGCCATTCGAACAAGAACTACAACGATATACCTGACAAGACCGCTACGCTGACTGTCTCGAAGTCGTCTCTGTCCGGGATCTCGTTCTCCGGCTCGACCGTCACTTACGACGGGAACCCTCATTCATTGTCTATAACAGGCACCTTGCCTTCCGGGGTGACCGTGTCCTACACGAACAACGGGCAGACGGATGCCGGGTCTTATGATGTCGTCGCCCATTTCTCCGACTCGACCAGGAATTACACTCTTCCGGCGGATATGACCGCCAAATTAGTCATCAACCAGGCTTCCTATGACGCTTCCGGGCTTTCCTTCAACGATGCCTCGTACACATATGATGGGACGGAGAAGACCCTGGTTGTTTCCGGGACCCTCCCTGAGGGAGTCACTGTCACTTACACCAACAACACGCTGACAAACGTAGGCTCGGTGAACGCCACCGCGACTTTTGCGGTGGACTCCAACCACAAGGCGATACCTTCGATGAATGCGACCCTCACCATCACCAAGTCCTCACTGTCCGGGATTTCCTTCTCGGGCTCGACGGTAACCTACGATGGCATTGCACATTCGCTTGCCATAACAGGCACATTGCCTTCCGGGGTCACCGTGTCCTACACCAACAACGGGCAGATCGATGCTGGAATCTACTCGGTCATTGCCCATTTCTCCGACTCGACCGGGAATTACACTCTTCCGGCGGATATGACGGCGAAACTAGTTATAAACCAGGCCTCGTATGACGTCTCTGGTCTTTCCTTCAACGATGCCTCGTACACTTATGACGGTACTGAGAAGGCTTTAACAGTGAGCGGAACTATTCCGGAAGGTGTTGCTATCTCCTACACCAGCAACAGA
>JALCRV010000003.1 GCA_022652945.1 Bacilli bacterium | reverse complement strand
GCGAGAAGACAAAATGGATGCCTCCCCTTAGATTCAGGGAGGCATCCATGTCCGAACTGTGATATTATGCTAGCAATAGTGTCCAGGATTCGGGGTACACATCACTGATCAGGAGCCGCTTTTTATTTTGCCTTTTCTTCTTTCTTTCGTCTTTTCCTGATTAAGAACAGAAGAAGCCAGGTAATCAAAATACCAGCTAAAAACCCACCAGAATCAATCATCACATCACTAAAAACACAATAGCGTCCCGGGGTGATAGACTGCAATAACTCCGAACCCCCCGCTAATGCAAAACCGTAGACGAAACAAACGATAGCGGATAGCCACATCCGTTTCTTTTTGAAGAACAGATCTTCGAAAACCAGATAACCGAAAATCCCGGTTACACAGAAGACTGAAAAATGTCCGACTGATTTTCTGATGATGAGATGAAGCCTTTGGAAAAAGGAAGATTGCAAGGATGTTATGGTGATAGCTTTGGAAGCGGAAATCGCTTGATCTCGATTCCATACAATTTTGACATTGACCATTCCCTTTTTATGTCCGGTAATGTAGCCGTCTTTATCGATGGAAGCGATGGAAGAATCAGAAGAGGAGAAAGTCACAGCTGGATAACTGATCGGAAGTACTCCGACATCAGGCTTTAAGGTATAACTAAGTTTATATGCTTTACCGTATTGGAAGTTCGAGCTATTAATTATTATTTCCTTTGCCCGGACTTCAATGATTACGATTTTCTTTTCAACTTTGTACGTCGGATTGGAAAGGGAAGTAATGGTGATCGTTTCATCTCCGATTCTGCTGCCGGTTATTTTCTTTTCCGAGATAGCAACCTTACCCGAAGCAGATGTATAAGTAAAAGTCTTATCCGAGGCATCATCATTGAAAATAACTTGATAGTCCAAGGTTTGCTTGATATAAATGGTTTCCGGGGTGGAAACATTTAAAGATGTCACCGGATGGAAATCCCCTTCGGTGACGCTAATTACGAGATCAGGGCAAATAACTGACGGATATTGCGGACATGAGGCTTTTAAAGAAGCCTTCCCGATTCCCTGGGCGCGGATATAACCATTAGAGTCCAGACTGATGATATTAGGATCGGAAGTCTCAAAGATCAGATCGGAACGTTTTAAGTCGCTCTTATTTGAACTGAATTGGAGATAATCTGTCATTTGCCTTATTAATGAAGCAGCACCCGATTTAAGAAATAAGGAGAGTTGAGTCAGAGGCTGATTATAAATATTAACAGCAAGAGAGGCTTTGATATTGGAAGTTAGGACTGAAGAAACAGTTAAAGTAACAGTCCCTTCTTTAAGGCCGCTTAAAAGACCGCTAGAAGAATCAACGGAGGCTAGACTTGAATCATCCACCGACCATTCCACTCTAGAATCTGTAACATTATCAGGTGTCATCGTAAAAGAGTATTGATTGCTTTTGCCGACATATAAAGTTGTGGGACCTTGGATTGATAAAGAAGTCGGAAGGATATTCTCGGCAACTTTTGGTCCCGGATCAAAAAGCTCAGTTAAATATTCGCTCTGAGCGGCCGATTCGCCTCCAGGTTGGCAGGATTCCCAAAGAATCACTCCCGAACAAGCAATTAAAATCAATAAATTGATGATATTACGGACTTTCATATATAGAATTTTACCATGAAAGCAACTGCATAAAATAAATAAAATTATGGTTTTTCAGTCCTCGGCTCTGTATGTTATACTGTGGAAGCAAATAAACATGATTAAAAAACAAAATATCAGTTTTAAAAAGTCCTTCGACAAAGCCGTTTTAGAAAGCGGTAAGGCGCTTTTTGAAAATGGCGCGGTTACAAACATCAAAGTGAAGGACAATATGTATAAGGCCGACATTAAGGGTGTGAAATCCTTCCGTTCACAGGTCACAATCGAAAAAGGAAGCTTTGTTAACGGCAGTTGTTCATGCGAGTTAGGAAAAGAAGGTAAGAATTGTCAACATCTGGCCGCTTTGCTTTACGCTTTAACTCAAGACGATCCATATAGACCGAATGGTTACGTTTTTAAAGAACCTGATATCCAGGCTTTTATTAATTCTCTGGATAAGAACGAATTGCTTTCTTGGTTGAAGGAAGCCTTGAAAAGCGATGGAACCTTAAAAGAGAAAATCAAAGAAAAGCACTTCCCTCTCGACGAAGAATATTACGCTTTGTGGATAAAAAGAATCCTGGAAAACTGCTGCCCGGAAGAAACAGTCACTTTAGAGCAGGTTAAAGAACTCCAATTAAGAATCAATATCTTACTTAAAGAGCTGACTAACCAGGTGACTTCCCCTTATTCTTCCAAAGCGGGGTTAAAAACCGGAGAGGAAATCTTAAAGAAAATCAGTTTCTTAAAGCCGGAGGAGGAAGCTAAAAGCAGCCTGACTCTTTTAGAAAGATCATTTATTCCTTTATTTGAAAAATGCCTAGCTGTCTCTCAAGAATTAACTCCTTCTGCTTTAAGTCTTGTCCTACCTTTATCTATAGATGAGGATATGAATCCGTCCTCAGAATGCCTGCCTTTTCTCTTAAAATGTTCTTCTTTAGAAAGCGGTAGGAAGAAGCTTATGTCCTTTATAGGTCAGAAGGCTTTAAAGCTAAGTAAAAAAAGAACAACCGGTAAAAAGGCTTTTACGGGAAAGTTCGTTCAGGAAGACTATCTTAAGAAACTTATGGATTTCTATCTTCTCTTCGGTTACGAAGAAAAAGAATTCCGCTCTATATTCGCCAGTTTTAAGAATAAAGAGATATATAAGAAAACCAGTTATCAATACCGTCAGAAATATTAAAATCAGTCTTTAATCCGGATGATTTTATATCCTTCAGGAACTAGAAGCCTGATCTTTTTGCCTTCCGTTGTAGCGGAAAGAAAGTCATTATCTAAAGGAAGCTTGAAGGAAAAGTTCCCTTGAGCCTGAATTTTCTTCACATAGATTTCCTTTTTCAGGTAATCGATATTAACAATGCCGGTAAGCGAAGAAAAGATCAGATTAAAAATATAGCTGGTAAAGCCGTGGTTCAAAGAAGCAAAAGAGGAATCGTGTTCCCATAAAGTCCCGGTAAGTTTGGCCATCTTATAGAAATAATCGATCGTTTCTTTTTTGACTTCTTCAAATAAACCGTAACGAGTCATAATCTCTAAACGCAGATAATCTCCGATGAAGACATTAGAAGGATAGACAGAAGGAAAAACCGCCTTCGTATCTCTTAAAGGTCCAAACTTAGTTAAAAGCGTCTGGAAAAGGGCCTGGCGTTTTTCCATATCTGCCGCTTGAAAATAGAAAGCGTAATATTGGGTAGTCTCTCCAATACGCTCCGTCAATTGAAGTTTGCCTTTTTTATCTCTTAAGGCGTTATCGTGATAGAACTCTCCATCAAAAGACAATTTATCGACAGTCTGCAGGACTTTTTGGCCTTTAGCTATCAAATCCTTAGCTTCCAGTAATCGCCCGGCCGCCTTTAACATCGCCCCATATAACATATTCGACGGGAAATTGACTCCGCTGATACTTTCAGGGTCGTTTTCTTTAGACCATTCGACAAAAACCCAATTCTCCAAATTCTCCAGCAGACCATCTTCATTTTCATATTTCTTAAAAAACTCCAGCAAACCCGTGATATTCTTCTTCGATTTTTCTTTTAAATCCGGGTCGTTATTTCTCGTTAGGTAATTATCTAACTCCAAGACATAAAACATCGCCCAGTTAGGAATATA
This sequence comes from Bacilli bacterium, assembly GCA_022652945.1. Classification (GTDB taxonomy): domain Bacteria; phylum Bacillota_I; class Bacilli_A; order RFN20; family CAG-288; genus Scatoplasma. The sequence continues at coordinate 188,069 of JALCRV010000003.1, read as the reverse complement.
GGTGTGGTCTTTAAAATCGGCGGGGTAACACATCGGCAGCATTCCTTCAGGAATATCTCCGTTAGGAACATAATCAGCGAAATTCTCAAGGAAATTTCTTTCGACTCTATTATTCCCAGTCAGTAGCTTCTCAGCCCGTGAGGAGAAATAGGAATCGCAAAGCCAACCCGCTCTTTCACGGGAAGGACAGTCGGTTAAGATATCTACAGAATTCTGAGCTAAAGTCTCCTTAGCGGCTTTTAAGACTTCTTCAATCTTCTTATCCTCAAGACTAAAAACAGCATTTCTTACTTCCTTGTTTTCTAAAAGGAACATGCCCATCTGTGAGAATTCAACTTCCCCACCAAGAACAATAAAGCGGATGTATTGAGCTGTATAAGGCTCAAAGGAAATCAGATTATATTCACCTTCTGCTAGCTCATAAGAAATAATATTCTGGGTGGTATTGCGGTAGAAAGTAATCCCGATAGCTTCTTTAGGATCAGAAGAAGAATTAATCTCATCAAAGACTACATAGACCTTAGCTTTTTTAATGACTTTCGCTTTAAAGGCAATAAAGCCTGTTTTAGCCCCTTGATGTCTAACAGTCAAAAAGGAGTCGGATTGACAGTCTTTCATGACTCCTCTCTCTTTAAGGTAATTAAAGCGGGAGACTTCATCGTTAGGATTATCTTCCCAGGTCGCTTTCGGGAAGATTTTCAAATATTCGGTGACCATATAGCGGTCTTCATAGACTTTTTTCTTCGGATTACAAGCGACCATCCCTCCTTCACAAGGAATGAAAGGCTCGAAAGCTAAGAAAGGAAAACAAACACCCTTAGCGATAAATCTCCCCTCCTGAAGAAGAGAGACTTTTAATTTAGGGTAATCGAGGGTTTCCCCATATCTATAAGCTTGAAAAGGCTGCTTAAAAACATACGATTCGGAAAAGCATCTTTGATAGGAGAAACGCGAGACTTTCTGCAAGCGAGGAGTGAATCTATAACAAGTAAAATCTCTGCCCGTCCAGAAAAAAGGTATCCCATCAGATGACAGTTCCGCAGCTAGAAAAGGAGGCTCAAGAACTCTATCAAAACTGCAGCAATTATACCCTGCTAAGACAATAACTAACCGGTTCTTTGCTTCCAGTTTATCTAAGTGTAAGCTATCGACTCGATAAACGTGATGAGCAGCCTTTGAAGGCCCATATAAGACTAAATTTCCATTAAGAAAGACCTGGTAGGCGCTATTCCCGCTTATCGTCAAAGTCATATTGGTCTCTTTTAAAAAATCCTGAACAAAAAGAAGAGAGATATTCATCTCATCCTTTAATTCAAAAGGATATACTTGCTGAGCCTTATTGAAGAATGGCATTGGTCTAAAGATGTTGCTCCGTTTTCTCAAGTTCTTCTTTAGAAAACTTGCGATTGTCGTTCAGGTAGGAATATTCTTCTCCGTCGATGATAAACGTCTTCCCTTCTGTCGGATTGTCTTTTTTACTCAACAACATATCTCCGTAGAATTTCAGATTTCCTTTGCGTTTTACAGTGATATTATACTCGAAATCGAATGAACCTTTGCCGGTAATTTCGATAAATAATCTATTCATTTTTAATTGGCAGGAAGGATATTTCTTTATTAAAGAGAACCCTTCCGGAACATAGATCACTAACTTACAAGGCTTATCGGTTTTTACTGTGATTCTTTCAGAATTATAAATATCAGCATCGATTTCTAACTGATTGCCATCTATCTTCTTAAGCAGATGAACAGGGTAAGGAGCAAAATAAGAGCCATCCTTTTGAGGCACCAGATCGAAAGAAGCCATTTTATCAAAGCCTTCCCCCATCCGCATTGTGCAGCAGAAGAACGCCTCATAAAGATAAGGCTTAATAACATAATTATCATCGTGAGCGCAGGTAGAACACCCCGCCCCGCCATTGTCCCTTTGGAAAGTCCTAAGCGAGTTGATATAAGCCTTATTAAAGATATCTAAGTATCTTTCTTCACCCGTCAATTCATAAAGGGTTTTAAAAAGGATCAAGGAATCGATAATACAGCAGGGCTCTGTCCAGGAATTTTCTCTGTGGAACCAGTTAAAATTCGCAAAATCATAAGTCATGCCCTCATTCAAGTAACGCTCGACATTCTTCTTCGCATATTCTAAATACTCTTTATTTCCCGTCGTCTTATAAAATCTTAGGACACCTCTAGTTGCTGATAAGCTGGCGTGAGTCTGCCAACCCAATTTCACAAAATCAGTCTGCTGGAACACGGTGATGATATTTTCAATCGCCGGCAGCAATTCGACATCTTTAGTTAAATCATAAGCAGCAGTATAACCATCGAGCATAATAAAAGCACACCCGACATCGGTCGACACCTGCCATTTATTGATAATGCTGCCTTCGAGCGCACCACCGACACCCCCGATAGCGCGCTTGGCCAGCGGATAAAAGTCAAAATAAGGAGCTAAAGGAATCAAGAATTCCTTAGTGATCTGTTTAACCCAATCAAGATACTTCTCGTCACCGGTAATCTTGTAATAGGCAATCAAGCCTCGTAGATACCAAGAATTACCCGCAACCTGCTGTTCATTGACAAAAAGCGTATTAAAAACCGGCCCAAAATACTTATGCTCATTTAAAAAATTCGGCAGAACATCAAAAATAGCCTTCAGTTGTCTTCTGATACTCTCATTTTCTGCCTTATCATCCTTTTCGGCTTCGTAAAGCGAACAAAGGCTTAAAATAGCTCGCCCCTCAAAATCCCCCGGCCATTCTCCATGCTTTTCGAAAAGCTTAGGTGGATTATAGATAGGATCGCTTAAGCGTGCTCTATTAAGCTTGATGCGTTCGCCGAGTTCCCCTTTAATAATATTCATATGTTTCCTTTTTTAAAAACACATTGGGAGGCGGGGAATATCCCCGCCCCCGATGTGATTAGACGAATAACTGAAAGACTAAGCGACAGCCAGCGCCTCGAGAGTGACGCTCAACGGTCCGACATACATCGAGCCGGTAATAGTTTCGCTTCCGAGAACATAGAAGGAGAAGAAATCGACACCTTTAGTTGCCGTCCACTCAATCGTGGCCTTATGGTAACCAGCGGTCGTTTCGATTCCCGCATCAAGGAAAGCGGAATTATCGACGTTGTAATACAAGTGAGCCCCATCCGTATAAGAAACGATGTAGTAGTTAAGTTCAATCTTATACTTGCAGCCGACTTCAATCTTGCCACCCGCCTGGAACCATTCCATGGTGACGTTGGAGCAAGCGTTGAAGGTGAACTTCATCGGAGCGGTGCCCATCGCTGTATTAGCAATCGCATCAGCGTTGGAATCGTACGCTTCACACTTCCACGAAGTCTTATCAGCAGCGCCCCATTGACGAGCATCCCAAGACCAGCTATCTCCGACCTTGTAGCCGTTAGCTGTCTGATCAGTCGGAGCGACCGGGGCATCAGTTAAAGCGGCGGTAATGTTGCCGACATAGATCTCGAAAGCCGCATTGCCGGCACCGTAAATATTGAAGCCATACTGCCCAGCGAGAATCTTGGCCTCAACGTGGACGGTGTAGACTTCTCCGACATTGGTGACCGTCGGGGACAAGGTGACATTACCAGAAGTGCCCATCATGATGATGTTAAAGCCACCGTTGTTCTTATTGTAGTAAGTGAAATCAACCTTGAGGAGCTTGCCGACGATCATATTATCAGTAGTTAAACCACCGAATAAATGGGAATCAGCGTTGGTCAGTTTCATGACGTTAACACCGAAATTAGTGGTGTCAGCCTTAATTCCAGCCTTTAAAGTCGCATCCTCGATATTATCGACTAGGACGGTTTCACCATTAGAAACCGTGTTGCCTTTATCGCCCCAGTTCCAAGTAAATCCACCTTCAGCCTGAAGTTGATCAGCGGTCGGGGTAACTACGGTGACCTTAGCGGTCTCTTTCGTGGTGATAGTGATCGAGTCGAAAGCGAGCTTAGCTTCTTCCGAAGCCGCCGCTAATTTGAAGAAGAAGAAATAAGCGTTGCCACCGCTAGGAATCGTTGTGGCCGGGAAGGTGCAAGTATAGTCATAGACCTGGTCCTTAACATAATTGCTGCCGACGAAGGCATTGTTTAAGCCATCGAAGCCATCCCAGGAAAGGCCGAAGTAGAAGTTAGACCAAGTGGAGGCGGAAGAAGCATCAGTCAGGACCTTATACTTAAAGGAAACCTGATAAGTCACGGCGGTATCTCTTAAGAAATTATCAGTTAAACCAGTTAAGAAGACTGATTTAGCAGCTGAACCAGCGGTCTGGTTAGCATCGATAATTAAAGAGTTGCCAGCTATGGCTTCCGAGGTGGAAGTAATGTAGGCAGCGGAGGCGGAAGAAGCCAGAACGGACTTCTTGCCTTTAGCGTAGTTTTCCTTATAAGTCCCGTAAGTCTTAATCGCTTCCGGATCGGAATATCCGGTAGTATCGAAAGTTTCCGCATTAGCCGGAGTGACACTAATAGTGATAAACTCTTCGGCTTCTCTATTGCCGGAATCAACGACGTAATAGGAAATGACATGATCGCCAGCGACATTTCCTTTGAACTTTCCGGCGTTAGTCAAAGTACCGGTTTCAAAGGAATCTTCGATTTCAATCGCTGAAGTAAGATCTACTCCACGGTAATCCTTAGCCGAGACAGTCGGCAAAGTCATCTCCACACCAGCCGCGACGGTATAAGTCTTCTCACCGCCGATGGTGATGATCGGAGCCGCAGCCGCATAAATCTTCAAATCGACCGAAGCGGTCTTAGCTCCATCGTTAGAAGTAACGGTAATCTTCACATCACCAGCCTTTAAAGCCGTGACTTCGTTGCCGCTGACGGAAGCAATCGTCGGATCAGAAGAAACAACTGTATAAGTCTTATCGGTCGCATCTTCCGGCAGAACACCGATTGTCAGGGCAGCTTTTTCACCGACGTCAAGTTCAGTCTTGTCCGCTTGGACGCTGACGGAAGTGACGTGGATTGCTACAACTGTCGAGACCGGGGCGGAAGAGACCGCCGAGGAAGAAGAAACGGTCGAGGAGACAACAGCGGAAGAAGCAGCGGAAGAAGAAGCAGACGAAGCGACTTGAGAAGAAGCAACAGAAGAAGCAGGAGAGGAGGATGCCTGAGAAGAACTGTTAGTAACAGTTCCGCAGGAGGCCATCATGAGCCCTGCCATTGTCAGCAGGACTAAAGGCAGAATTTTCTTTTTCATAGATTGTTCTCCTTTCTGAAAAAGATATTAAACACGAAGGATTTATGTTAAACAGGGTTCTAGAAGCCCTGCTTAAACCAATAGAAAACGACTCGTCTCTACTTGAAGAAATACTGAGGCATTCTTTGTGTCTTGGTCTTATAGTTCTCGACAAAGTGAGGGACGTTGCTGACTTGTACTCTCTTTAAGCCGAGATCAGCTCGTTCGCAGTCAGCTACGACAAAGGCGATATCAATCTGACTTCCGCTATCGATTGCCGTCTTGAATTCCGGTGCCATCGCAAACGGAATCTCGATTTCAGAGGTATAACCAGTAGTCGTCAAATTGAAAGCTACCAAAGGCTTAGAAGAAGAGGTCAGATAGGCAGAGTTGGTTCTCTGAGAAGCGAGCGTGTAATAGGAAGAACTCTTCCAAGTCGGAGCAAAGGCCGCCTGTAAGACACCGCCTTGGTCTTTATAAACCATCATGTCCGCATTAGGCATATCAACCACCGTGGACATAAATAACTCCAAGCAATCGCCGAGCCAGAAATCGTTGATAGTCTTCACATCGATTTTGTTATCGAAGACATCGACACCGAAATAAATGCCGTTATCGTCATAGGTCATCATCAGTTTGTTGACTTTGAAATGATCAGCGATGGATTCAGGAGTTACAGCATTTCCTTCCGCATCTGAATAACCATCAAGGGCAATATTAAGAGGGTTAACTTGATCCCAATCAGCTAAGGAAGCATCGACGCTGATCGCCCCGGTCGCTTTAGAAACATCGACTTTCGGGCCGGCTTGGTTATTGACTTGGAAAGCCACCTGATAATTGTCTTTTAAAGTGACGCTGGATTCAGTCGCTAAGCCTTGGAGAATAATCCCCGATAGACCCTTTTCCAAAGTGTATTGGTTATAGTTGCCTTCCATAGTGATTCCGCTGCCGTTATAAAGGAAGAACAAGCAGTTAAAGGTCTCACCGGAGGGTTGGGTACGGGAGCATTCGTAGAAGAGATTATCCTTGATGGAGCAATCGGAAGCCCCGCGGAAAGCCATGCAGGCATTGCCGTTGCGGGTGAAGAAGTTATTCTCAACCGTGGCGTTTTTAATAGTTCCCGCCGGAGCGACGGTCCAGTTGGAAGAAATCGCGAAGAAGGAGACATCCCCGTATAAAGGCTCGGGGGTGATATAGCAGTTAGAAATGAACTTATTATTCTTCACTGTAATCCCGCTAGGCAAAGTGGCTTCGTTATAAATATCCATGCTGGTTGCGGCTTGAATCGAGCCGTGGCCGACATTGATGAAAGAATTGTTTTCAATATCCGCTCCCGGGACCTGAACTAAGATTCCCCGGTTTCTCTTATTGCGGACAATGTTATTCTTAAAGACAAAGGAAGGGGTTGAAGAAAGGAAAGTCACTCGGCAATTTCCCCAGTCCGCTACCGAGGACATTCTTTCGTTGACGGTGAAGACAAGGGAAGTCGAAGTAACGTTGATGGAAGCGATCGTATAGTAGCCTTGAGTCGGGTTATGTCCTTCAAAGGAAGTCTCATCGAAAACCATGACTTTATCTCCGACTTTCGGAGCGGTGACAGAGCCGGTCAGTTTCACGGCGGTCATCTGCTTAGTGCTGCCGCCTTCGGCATCAGCTAACTTATACCAGTAACCGTGTTTGATATTTAAAGCATCATCGTGAGAATTCTCAATTAAGCTATTAGTCACTTGGCAATCGCCGTGCATCTGATTGAAATGCATGCCATCGGCAGTCGCTGTCATCAAATCTTCAGTGCCTTTGATTAAGCTTAAATTGAAGCGGTTGGCGTAGAAGCCCGTGATACTTTCACAGGTTAAGGCCATACCTGCGGCATGATGGATAGTAAGATTCTCAAGGTAAATCCCTTCCGAATCAGCAAAGTTCATCATCGGAGCATCATACTGGGTAAACTGCAAGGAAGCTAAAGATCCTTTACCCGGATTGTTGATTTGTGTCTTAAACTTCACAGCGATAGAATATCCGCTCGTTTCATCTCCGCTGATGGCGTAAGAATAGAAATCATCGACGCGGAAGTTTCCACCTTGGAGCGGAGCTAAAGTAGAAGCGTTGAATTCCACCCAGGAACGCAAAGCCAGATTGGTGGTCTGATTTTTCTTCAGTATCGCTTTGACTAAAGGATTAAATGAGTTTTTAACCGCAACTGTGATGGCATTGTTGGTGGTATCAACGCTAGAAACCACACCGGTAAGATTAGAAGGCAAGCCTTGATCGACTGTTAAGTCATTAAAATAAACATTCTTCGCATTGCTGAGGTTTAAAAAGCCTTTCCAGGCGAGATTCTCTCCGACATTTAAGACCACATTAGTCCCCTGGCCATCGATATACGTATTCTTTAAACCGGTAATATTGAAAGCTTTGGCTTCCGAGACATTCGAAGTATCCAGATTTAAAGTCCCGCCTGGTAATTTAATCTTGGTGAATTTCGTATCATCCGCTAAGTCTTTAGCAAGGCTGAAAGCTGTCTGCAACCGGTTAAGCGGATTATCTTCCCCGCCCGGGACAACTGTTTGAATCTGATTTAAGGTCAGCTTGGAATAGTCGATGATTCGTCCCGCTTCAAATTCGCTATCAGCCTTGGAGGGGAAGCGTTCCTGAATGGCAGAGGCGTTAACCCCGACCTGGTCACCTTGAGAAAGACCGTATTTCGCTTGTCCGGATAAGCCAGTTACCGTATAAGGATCTTTAGAAAGAGCCGCGGCGTAATCATCGATTGCTAAGTAAGCATTTTCTCCGCCTTTTACTACGGTTATCGCTAATCTAGCTGTCTTACCGCCATCGTTAGAAGTAGCGATCACTTCTCCGCTGCCTTCTTTAATTCCGCTCACTAAACCGGATGTCGAAACTGAAAGAATATTCTGATCGCTGACAGAATAAACGACGCTTTTATCCGAAGCGTTTTCCGGGAGAACCGTCAGATTTACTTGGATGTTCTCGCCTTCTTTAATAGTCGTCGTTTCCGCAGCTAAGGAAAGGCTTTCGACATGGGTAAGAGTAGAAGATTGGCTTGAAACAACAGAGGAAGAATTATTCTGAGATATAGCGGAAGAATTTACTTGAGAAGAGTTAGTAGGAGTACCTCCGCAGGAAGCCAAACTGACAAGAAGACCCAGCAAAGCCAAGGTTGAAAGAACACTTATTTTTTTCATAACTCTGTATCCTCCTTGAATAAGTTATTGGTAGCGGTAATTCCGCTGACTCCTGTATCCTGAGCTAAGAAGACAATGCCTATAATCGGAACGCCAGAAAAGACACCTAAGTTGTTGCTGAAATCGGAATCGATAGTCTGGTTAATCCTAATAAAAGGCGAAGCAGCTTTCCGATCAAAATAGAAAAGATTATTGTTGAAGCTGACATTACGTCCACCTAGGACGTTACTGCTTTGATCCATCGTGTCATAGAAGAAATTGTTATTGATCTGAATGTCGTGGATGGAACAGGAAGAGGCCGTAGAGGAAGACCCGTAAGTAAAGATTGAGATATCCCCGCTGTTTTTGATGAATTTATTACCGCTTAAGGTGATATTAGTCGGTAAAATCCCTTCTCCGAAAACATCATAAATACCTAAGATTTGAATCGCTCCCATGACAACATTTCTGAAGCAGCAATTAGTGATGGAGGAATAGCGGGTCTGGAATAGAATCCCGCGGTTTCTCTTCGATTGGATTAAAGAGTTATCTAAATTCATATGCGTAGACTTAGTATCGTTACCGACTAAGCAACCGACTAAATCAGAAGAAGGACGGTGATCGACGGTCAGATAGTAATTGGTCCCGCTCTTGGTGACATCGGTCACGGTGAAAGAATCCATCAGAGCCATATCGCTCATCTGATACAGATCTAACTTATCTCCGATTTCGTACTTCGCTGTCACTTCCGACTGAGTCTGTCCGACATCGATTTCTTTAGCAGATGCGGTGACTGAAGTGACTTTTCCATAGAATTGCTTAATATTTAAGGCATCATCGTGGCTGCCTTGCAGAAGGCTGTTAGTAATATCCAGTTTTCCTTCTAAGTTAATCGTGTGGATAATATCAGCCGTGCAGGTCATGATTCGTGAAGAGGAAGCAAAGGGAGCAAAACGGACATGATTAAGATGGAAATCTTTCCCTCTTTCAGCTCTAAAGCCCATGCCACCGGTTGTCGCTACTTCGATATGCTCAAAATAAACATCCTGATCATCGAGGAAATAGAAACCCGAATTTTCATACATCGTAAACGCCATCGAAACATGTTTACCTTTCGAAGGCGTACGATAAGTCCAATACGGGAAGTCAGTTGAAAGCGTCACGCTTAATTGATGAGAAGCGGAATTATAAGAAGCTTTCGTAATCCCCTTCTGGCTTTGGCTGCCGGTGGAATTATAGAAAAGGTTGGCGCTGGTATCCGGCACGTAAGTTTGAGATGGCTCATCAAAATAACATTCCATATAAGAACCCCGACCTGGAGAGTTCAACCAGGAAGCGTAGTTATCGTTAGTCAAATCGAATTCGGAAGGAATATCTAAGACGATCACCGGGCTTCCGCTGACCGACTCATCAAAACTGCTGATAGTTCCTTCGACAGTCGGAGAGTATTTCATATCGAACTTTAAAGAATTGAAGTGGATATTGCTGGAGTTTTTGGCGCTGATATAAGTTCCCCAACCGATAAAAAGAAGCAAAGTATCTTTTTCACCGACAAGGTAGACATCTTTTAAGCCATCGAAATTCAGCGTGTTAGAGAATAAGTAAGTGCCGGAAGGTATCTTCACGATCTTCGTTCCAGCGACATCCTTTAAAGAGGCGAGCAAAGTATTCAATTTCGGAGAATTCAAATCATTATCTGGACTAAGACCGTAATCTTCAACCCGGTAGATCGTCCCTTCAGATGGGACCGGGTACTTCTCTTCTTCGTTGAATTTGATTTCATCGATTCCACACTCAGCTAAAGAAGAAAGCCCGAGAGAGGAGGAAGAAGAGATATTAGATTTAAAAGGTGAACTCTTCAGTTGATTTAAAGCCTCCTTACCGCTGACTTCAGGTAAAGAAGAATTCGAGGAAGAAGAGATTATAGAAGAACTCTCCGAAGAGACGGCGGAAGAGATCTCGGAAGAAGATTGAGTCTGAGAAGAAACAATCGAGGAAGAGACTTCTGAGGATAATTCACTTGATTTATTCACGTCTGAACTTCCTCCATTTGATGACGAAATAGCTTCGGAAGCGACTGAAGAAGACCCGCTTTGACAGGAAACTAAGGCGAACAGAGTGGCCAAAAGCACACCGGTAAGTCTTTTGATTTTCATAATTAAGCCGCCTTGCTCCTGCTTAAAGCGTCGTTATAACACTTCACCAGGCTATCGGCCCCGTAGCGTTTAAGTTTATCGGTGAAGGAATTCCAAGAGGTATCATCGTAAGGATCAGCTCCCGAATCTCCCCTGACATAGCTGGCTTCTAGATACTCAAGCTGCGGATCTAAAGCCGCCTTAACTGTCGTCACGGTGTTATATTCCGCCGAGGAGAGTTTCAATTCCCAAGGTTCCGGGTTTTTCAGATACGGCACATATCTTTCCGACATCTGATTTAAAGCTTTAATGATGGTATCGTTCATCTTCCCGACAAAGTCATAAGACCAGTAAAGAGCGGATGCGGAATTGACATTAGGAGTAATCGTGGCTCGATACTGTTCCTGATTGCCCGTCCAATTTTCCGGGACATGGAAGGTCCAGGAAGTATGGGCTTCATCATCCCAAGTCCAATCGCTGCCTTCCACTCCGTAAGAGATCAATTGAGTTCCAAGCGGGGAGTACATAATATCAATTAATCTAGCGACTTCTCTGATATATTTGCTCCTGGTCGGGATGCAGGCTCCATCCGGTTTGAAATTACCAAAGCCCCAGTGGATCGGGGTGCCTTTATAATAATCGGAGGTGAGCGGACCGAAGGTCACGTACTGGCTTTCGTAGTCATACCCGACCGTGATATAAGCGGCCGCGGAGACGAAAGAACCAAGTTGGTCTTTGTTGCCGTATTTAGCTAGCTGGGCATCGGTGGTGATGGAGAAGGTGTTGTTATGAAGCAGGCCTTCTTTATACATCGTGTTCATCGTTTCCAGATATTTACGGTAGGCAGTGGTGTAAGGAGTGTATTCGTAATTGGTCTTTTCAGCGTTGATTTCTGTCGACTGATTGGCGTACCCGTAACTAGCCATGATGAAATTACGCAGATACTCCAAAGATTTGGAGGATACGGGGATTTCATCATCGGGATCTCCGTTATTGTTGGCATCGTATTGCTTGAAGGCTCTTAAGACGGTCAGATACTGCTCGACCGTTTTAATATCATCCGGTTCCGGAAGGCCAAGATCGTAGCGTTCATTTAAACTATCGATCCATTGCTTATTGATAAACATCTTATAAGTCAGATCCCGCGGCACATCGGAAACGGAAACGGTGCAGTACATCTTACCGTCAGATAAGGTGGCGACTTTCTTAGCGTCGGATTTGGTTATATCGATCCCGAAGTTTTTCTCTAGTCCCGCCTTGTAATAAGGCATATAGTTATCAATTAAATTACCGGCGTTGATAGTCTGCCCATCAGCGGTATAGGTAAAGGAAGAATCATTAAAGGGGGCGTAGGCGTTATAACCGTTTTCCATGAACTGCACCAGCTCGGAAACTGAGTTATTGAAAAGGAAGAAATCGGGGACGTTAGTCCCAGAGTTCCAAATTGCCGCTCTTTGCGAAGTGTAAGCTGAAGTATCAGGAGTGATGAAATTGAATTTGATATTGGTAATCTTGGAAAGATATTTAAACATCGTTAAATCGGCGTATTCCGGATTGCCAGCGGAATGAGGGGCAAAAATGGTGATGGTAATCGGATCCTTCACAATCTGATAAGGGTTCTCGCTTGTGCCGTTAGGTAAGAAATTATCAGCGATTCCTGTCCCTGAAGAGGTATTAACACTCCCTCCGCAGCCTTGTAAGGCCGAAAGAAGGACAACTAAGCCGAATAAACTTAATACTTTCTTTTTCATCTTTTTCCTCCTTTAACCTTTCAAGCCGCCGACGGTGACACCCTTTTCGAAATACTTCTGGAAGAAGGGGTAAATCACCAGTAGCGGCAGAGAAGAAACGACAATAGTCACATACTTTAACTGCTCAGCGGCGTTTACGTCAGTTCCGCCTCCTAAGGTGGCGGTGTTAGAAATCAAGAAATCATTTAAGACATTCTGCAGAGGATATAAGGAGCTGTTTTGAACGTACATTAAGGCATTGAAGTAAGAGTTCCAGTAGCCGACGATGGAATAAAGAATCATAACAGCGAAGATCGGACGGCAGAGCGGAAGGACAATCTTCAGGAAAATCTGGAAATCACCGCAGCCATCGATCATGGCGGCTTCCTGTAACTCTTTAGAAATCGATGTCTGCATATAAGTGCGGATGACGATGATGTTAAAAACAGAAATGCAACCTGGGAGGATGATTGCCCAGATGGTGTTATAAAGACCAAGCTGAGAAATTATCAGGTAAGTCGGAATCATTCCCCCGGAGATAAACATCGTTAAAACGAGGATTAAATTCACAATCTTCTTGCCTTTAAAGTCTTCTCTGGAAAGGGGATAAGCGCATAAGAATTGGGCCACGATTGAGATTACCGTACCGATTGAAGTGTATAAAAGAGTGTTCCCGAACCCCTTCCATAATTTGGTCTCCTGCAGAATCTTTTTATAACCGTCCAGAGTGAAATTGACCGGGAAAAGACCGACATTTCCAGCCACGACATCATCAGCCGAGGAGAAAGAACAGGCGAGAACATTTAAAAGAGGTAGCATGAAAAGCAAGGCGATTAAGCCGATTAAGACCATGATAAAGATATTGAATGCTTTATCGCTTCCGGTGGCTTTTTTATGCATGATGTTCCCTCCTTTCTATTACCACAAAGAGTTATCTGAGACTTTCTTAGAAATGAAGTTAGCCAGGACTAGGATGAGGATATTAATAAGCGAGTTAAATAGGCCGATGGCGGTCGCATAAGAGAACTGAGCAATCCCGTATTTCGGGAAGGAGACACGGTAAACATAAGTCGAAATAATCTCCGAAGCGGAGAGGTTAGTCGAAAGCTGCATCAGATATACTTTTTCAAACCCGACGGAGAGAATATTGCCGACCGACATGATGAACATAATGATGGCCAGAGGCAGAATCGAAGGAAAATTAACAGCGAAAATTCTTCTCCAGCGTCCAGCTCCGTCGATGATGGCCGCATCGTGTAAATTGGGATCCACATTAGCTAAGGTGCCCATATAGACAATCGACCACCAGCCCAGACCCTGCCAGAGGCCGGAGACAACATAAATCAAAGCGAAGCAATCAGGGTTTTCCATCAGATTTTGAGGTTTCATTCCGAAAGCCACAAGGATTTTCGTAAAGATTCCCGAGTCGACATCAAAGAAGACAAAAAGCATGCCGACCATGACCACGGTGGAGATGAAATAAGGGGCGTACATGATTGTCTGGATTAATCTTTTATACTTTTTAGCAGGTATTTCATTTACTAACAGAGCGAAAATAATCGGGCAAATCGTGTTAAAAATGATCGAATAGCCCGAGAGCCTTAAGGTGTTAGCCATGATAGACCAGAAGTTAGGTGAAGTGATGAAATCGTAGAAATGCTTAAAGCCACCCATCGAAGTCCAAGGCGAATTAAACATGCCCGAGAAGGAGTTGTAATCCTTAAAGGAAATAATCAAGCCCTCTAAAGGAAGGTAATGAAAAACAAGGATGTAAGCCAAGGTCGGGAAAGTCATGAAAAGCAAAGACAAGCCCAACTTTGAATACCACTTTCTTTTAGGTGGCAAAGAGGACAACTGCTTGATTTCTTCCCTGGTCATCAAGGCTTCCATTGGTAATAAAATAACCCCTTTTTACTGCTAATCTGTAACCGTTTACATCATATATCCGAATCTTGGGACTATGAATAGATAATATTGACTTTGAATATATACTTTTTTGACCTACATTATGCTAAGATGTTGGTATCACTAGTTAATCTTATATATTTTTTTACAACCGGAGGGCCTTATGTCTGAATCAAATTTCCTGAAGAAATTCTTCGATTATAAGCAGGTAGCTAACAATCTGGAATTGGGTATCTGCCCGCAGATAATCGGCTACGAAAAGTGTTCCAAGAAGAAGGCCCCGATTACATATAACAAGTCTTGGTTCACCTTGCACTTTGTCATCTCCGGCTACGGTTTTTTGACTGAGGAGAATGGTCTTTCTTCCCGCATCGGACCGAACACCTGCTTTCTGCTTGAGCCCGGTTCGAAAGCGACTTATGGACCCGATACTGACGATCCTTGGATTTACGCCTGGGTTGAATTTTCAGGCACCACTGTGAAGAAACTTTGTCAGAAAGCTGATTTCAACCATTTCCATAACGTTCTTTCCTGCGATCGTTTCGAGGAGATTATTTCTTTCTTTAAGGAAATCTTCTCCGATTACGACTCTTCAACAAATGAGGATTCCCGAGATATTTTTTACGCCTCGGTTCTGATGAATATTTTCTCGATTCTTATCGGTGAGCACGAAGAGGAAGCCACCCGTGAATCGATGAGCGACAAAGAAGCCAACGTCGCCAAGATTATCCAGTATTTCAAGGCCAACTACACTAACCCGAATCTTTCAGTTAACGATGCAGCGAAGAAACTGTTCTTTTCGCCCGCTTATTTAACTAGGCTTTTTAAGGAAGTAACCGGAGTAGCCCCTTCTCAGTACATCATCGACTTAAGGATGAGAGAGGCCTGCGATCTTTTAACTAAACATTCCCTTTCAATTCTGAAAATAGCCTCCGCGGTCGGTTATAAGAATCAGTTCTATTTCTCTAAGGAATTCAAACGTTATTATTCCGTTCCGCCTTCTCATTACACCAAGAAGGATGAGAATCAGTCGGAATGATGCTTATCTTCTTTTAACGAACCGATAGTCGAAGAGTCTAAGATTTCCCCATGGTTTTCCCTTTCTTTTTCTTTGACTTTTTTATCTTCTTCCTCTTGAATGAGGATTTCAGCCGAGCGACTTTTATCGACATAATAAGAAAGATCAATCACGTAGCAGGAACTGATAAGATCGCTGAGACTTTGTTTCTTCGCCCCGAAACAACTCACGATAAAGCTGATTAAGCCAATAACCGTTGAGACAATCGAAAAAGCTAAAGGGGAGAAACCGATGCCGCTTATTTCAAATAAAGGGAACATCCAACCGGAGGAAAGGCCTCCGGCTAAAACTACGGAAACAATCGTAGTCCCAAAGAAAGAAAATAACTGCAGGAAGTTTCTTAAAAGCATCTGCCTATTTAAAAGCTGATAACCATCTTTATCGACAATCATTAAAGAAAGAAGTTTCTTTCCGAAGCTTCTTCCGCCTTTAAAGAAAAGCTGAGGTAGGAAGTAAATTAAAAGATAAGAAATAACAAAGGCTAAAAGACAGACTAAATCTAAGCCGTAAGAGCAAGCTTTGTAAGCTTGTTTATAAGCCAGGTAATGGACTTGAAAGGCGGAAGAAGCAATCAACTGATTAATTTCCTCTTTCCATATCTTCTGATAAGCTGTCGCTAGAAGATTATAAGCTGTCAGTCCAGCCTGATAAGAAGAATCGGAGAACAAATACTTATAAAGATCATAAGCAAAGGAACTCTTTAAATACGGAATGTCATAAGAAGTCTCATCGAAGACCCACATAGAAACATCGGGGGACAAGCCCTTCATGACCGAATAATAAAAAGGCTTAGCCAGACTTCCCTGATAATCGACAATATCGTTCTCTTTGCCTTGGTAGGAATTATGGTTAGGGACATAGTTAACATAAAAAAACGCCAGCGAATCATTAGTATAATCTGCCGGGGCTAGATTAGAAGGGTTGGATATCGTGGTTTTATGGTCATCAAAAACGCTCGGATCTTTCTGATACGAAAGCAGGATATGATGTAAACACCAATCCTTAAAGATATCTTCTTGCTCCCGCGGATGTTCATATAAGCCGTTTTCGTTAGAAGTGAACTCGTAGATCTTCGCTTCTTCTTCTATCCGGTAGCAGTTCTTCATCTCCAGAGTGACTTTCGCTTCCTGTCCCTGGTACCCTATATTATTATCCAAGATAGCGATCCCGGCCACGATCAGCCCGAGCGTCAAAAAGCAAACCAAAGCCGCATCCAGCAACCAAGCAAAAAACTTCTTCCCGCCCGAAGCGGGAGGTTCGTTCTCGTAGGGTTTAAGCCTGGCTTTTTCCATGTTCATTAATAGATAGTCTTTTTAGAAATCGGATCGAAAAGATGCAAATGAGCTAAATCAAACGACAGCTCCAGTTTATCCCCCGCCGCGATCAATTGCTTAGAATTGATTTTCGAAATGAGATCTTTGCCTTGGAAATCTGAATGGATGAAATATTCCCGTCCGAGCAACTCCGCGACGCTAACTGTAATCTTAAAGCCTTTAGAGGCATCTTTATCATCCTTATTAGAAGAAGCGAGGAAGATATCTTCCGGTCTGATACCAAAAATCAACGGAATAGCTTTCTTAGCGCCGATTTTCTTATAAGCTTCAATGTTCGCCAATAACTCCTGCCGTGAGGCGTTAACCTCCTCGCAGAATTTCAGTTCTTCTTTCGCTTTAGCTAAATCAGCTTCGGTCTTTTTCTTCTTTAGAAGATCTTTCTCTTCCGCCAGCTGCTTTTCAAATTTGGAAATCAATTCAAGATAATTCGTTCTTTCAAAGAAAGTCTTATCTGTTTCAGTTAATTCTTCCTGTGCTTTCTTCAAAGCATCCTTATAGAAATCATCGACTGCTTTAGAAGCCTCTTTAGGGAGATTTAAAGAGAAATTATCAGCGAAATCAATCTTTCCCTTTCCGTAAGAGACATCGTAAAGATTCATCGCCGGAGACCCGATAAAAGTCGCGACGAAAATATTAGAAGGATGATAATAAATCTCAATCGGCGTTCCAATCTGCTGGACAAAACCTTTATTCATGACGACGATCCTTGTCGCCATCGTCATCGCTTCGGTCTGGTCGTGAGTGACATAAACTGTGGTCGCCCCTAAAGAGTTATGAAGTTTAATAATCTCCGCGCGCATAGCGACACGAAGCTTAGCATCCAAGTTGGAAAGCGGCTCATCCATCAAGAAAACTTTAGCGTTGCGGACGATGGCGCGACCTAAGGCTACACGCTGGCATTGTCCGCCTGACAAAGCCTTCGGTTTTCGATCCAAGTACTCTTCAATCTGCAGAATCTTCGCCGCCTGCATGACTCTAGAGCGGATTTCTTCTTTCGGCATATGTTTATTTTCATAAACTTCAACCGGAGTCTTTTCTAGATATGCAATCTTCGCTTCAGTTTCTTCGATATCAGCTGCGACTTTCTTTATCTCCTCTTGCTTACCTTCTCCTTTAATGAAATCAGCGTATTCCATTAAATCGGAAAGTTGCTTTTTCACCGTCTTAATTAATTTCTGATTGATCTCTAAAACAGGTTTCCCTTCCTTATCGACTTTTAAAGTCGGAAACTTCCTGATCCTTAAAGAAAACGAAAGATTACCCGCTACGGTCATATGCGGATACAAAGCATAAGACTGGAAAACCATAGCGATTCCTCGATCTTTCGGCTTGAGATCGTTAGCGTAGGCTCCATCGATATAAAGATCGCCGGAAGTGATATCTTCTAAGCCGGCTATCATTCTTAAAGTCGTAGACTTACCGCATCCCGAAGGTCCAACTAAAACGATGAACTCATGCTGCTTCACATCGAGAGAAAAGTCATAGACCGCTTGAACATGGTTATCGTAGATTTTATTGATATGCTGTAAGGAAATAAAAGCATCTGAAGGAGCCTGCTTTTTCTCTTTCTTGTGCTTCTTTTGATAATTCTCGAGTTCCTGATGGATGCGCAGAGCCTGCTTCTCTAATTGTTTAGCCTTTATCTTCTTTTCTCTGGCTTCCTGACGAGCTAACTCTTTATCCTTAATGATCTCTTTAGCGGGGTTTTCCATATTCGCTTCCTCTTGATATTTGCATTATATCTTATAAGTCTTGAAACCGCATACATCAAAGCCAATGTTGTATGATTTTTTATTGACTCAGGTCAAAAAAGTATATATTTTCTAAAGCTTGTTTTTCTTTCCTTGATAATTCGTATATGACAAGAAGATCAAAGTAAAAACCTCTAGAATAAAGTAATCTCTGTTAATTAAAAGTTTATGGAATTTATTTAAGACTAAAAATCGTTTTCTCAATGTCTTTTTCTTTATAAATTCTTAGGCTTTAATAGAAAAAGGCGAAGATGATAGTCCCTTCGCCTTTTGTAATATCCTTAGACGGATTTGTAAGATGTTCTCGCAATAATCTGATCCTGATAGCATTTATCCAGCTGAACAAAGTGACCGCTCCAGCCCCAGACTCTGACGATTAAGTATCCGTATTTTTCCGGATGCTTCTTAGCATCGAGCAATGTCTCCCGGCTGATCGCGTTAAGCTGCAACTGATGACCACCCATTAAGACAAAAGACCTGACTAACTGTGCGACTTTATCGATGCCATCTTTATTGCGGAAGACGGTATCATGAAGTTCAATGGTTAAAGGCCCGCCGTTGCAGACTCGCTTTAAATTAGGGCAGGAGAAGGCGGAAATAACCGAAAGCAGACCCGCATCGGAAAGCAGCAACGAAGGTGAGAAATTAGCCGCTAAAGTTTCCGTTGGCTTATGTCCATCAGCTAAGACGCTCTTAATCTCTCTGGCGTGCCAGATATAGTACATTGCTGAACCGGTGCCCGGACGGAAAATCCCTCCTCTTTCGTTCTTCTTCCCTTTCCAGGAATCAGCGAAAGCATCGATCAAGAATTCCGCAATCGGATTTGTTTCTTTGTTGTCTCTTCCCATCTTCGGAGCTTTAGTCCTTAAATAGAATAACAAGGTCGGATCATCCTCGAAGGAGCCTTCTAGTTTCTTCAAGAATTGCTCAGCAGTCAAGGCCTTATCCTCAAAGACAAGCTTATTGACAGCTGCCAGTTGATCGACAGCATCGGAAATACCGGTCCCGTGAATGCCGTAATTGTTATACTTAGCTCCTTTGGAGATGTCCTGTCCTTTTTCAATGCAACCCTGCATTAAGACTGACTGATAAGGAGCCGGTTCCATCCAAAGATTACGAAGGCTCTTTTCTAAAGCATCGGCTTCCTCTTTTAATTCGTCAGCAACCTTAGTCTTTAAATCGTTAAAGCTATTACAGGCTGCTAAATCCTTCTTAATGGCTTTATCAACCGCCGAAGCCAGACAGATCGCTCCGATATTCGGAATATCCATCCCCACTCCCGGAATGATGAACTCCCAGCAAGCCGCCACCGTATAATTCCTAGCATCCTCTTCTTCATAACCGAAGTCTTTTAAGGCTGGGATTACGACATCATCGTTAGAATACTGCGGGAACCCTAGCCCCTGCTTAGTCATCAAAGTGCACTTTTCATAAAGGGAAAGCGGAGTTGATTTATCAACTCGAAGATTAATCTTCGGATCGATCATCTTATTATGCAGAGAAGCATCGATTGCAAGATAGGTCAGTTCATTGATAACAGTCTTCCCGTCTTTATCGACCCCGCCGAGCATTAAGGATTGTCCGTTATCACCCTGCTGCATCCCTTGATAAATATCGCTATCCCGGTTAAAGGACATAAAGAATTCCTCTAAAAGAGTTAAAGCTTCTTCCTTAGTAAGAAGCCCGGCTTTAAGGTCGGCTTCATAATAAGGATACATATACTGATCAAAGCGTCCGATTGTGTTGTGGTAAACATTAGAGGCCCATAAAGCTAAATGCAAAATACGGAACATCTGCAGCGCTTCTTTAAAATGCTTAGCACCCGATCTGATAGCTCTTGAAAGATCCTTATTTTCATACCGGTCAGCATACTCAAGCACCGCATCGATAGAGACGATGGCCGCCTGAAGGAAATCGGAATCCCCGATTTTCCTCTTTAAGTTCTCTTCCGCTATCTGTCTTTTATATAAAAGACCGTTCTTTAAAGAGCCTTCCCAGTCGGAAGAAATATTGCAGACCCGGCCTTGTTCGTGAATATAATGCCCTTTCTGAAGTCTTTCTTTTTCTCCCGGAGCGTAGATATCCGGGAATTTGGTAAAGGTCCTATACCCAGGGATCACTTCTCCTGGCACTTTAATAATCTTTTCTTCCTCTAAAAGCAACTTAAGACGCAAGGCCGCTCTTGAGACCAGGCTTTTTGTCGGATCCTGAATCAACTTACTTAACTCATTAAATCTTTCAGTTGTCAGTTCATTTCTAATACTTTTGGAATCCATTTTTTATTGCTCCTTCACATGACTTTGGCTTTAATTCCAGCCTTAGCGAATACTTCTAAATCGATGAACGGATCAGCTTTTTCATCAAACGTAGGCTTATAGATCAGTTTAAGCATCTGATACTTCGCTCCAGCTGAACGGTTATAAGGCAGCAACTCAACATGATCGAGATTTGTGGCACCTTTTAACCAGTTAACTGTTTCCTGATAATTCTTTTCGTTATCGTTAACCCCGGGGATAACTGGGATGCGAGCGATAAACGGTTTATGGGAAGCGATCAGATTATCGAGGTTTCTTTTAATTAAAACATTATCGACTCCGATATAACGCTTATGGATTAAAGGATCGGTTTGTTTAATATCGAACATCACCAAGTCGACCGCTTCAATCATTTTCTTAAAGGTCTTTTCATCTCCATAACCGGAAGTCTCAATCGCCGTATGAAGACCGTTAAGCCTTTTAATAACCGCAAGGACAAAATCAGTCTGGGTTAAACATTCCCCGCCGGTGAAAGTCACCCCGCCATCATTTAGCCTTAAGAGTTTTTCATTAGCAAGGATCTTGTCCGCAAGCTCTGAAGCCTTCATATATTCCCCGGCGATAGAAATAGCGTTAACCGGGCAGTAAGGAAGACAAGTCCCACAAGCGATGCATTTATCCTTATGAGGACAGACTCTTTTACAAGTGTCGCAATGGATACAACGGGAAGAAACCATCCTTTCGGGAAACGGATTCCAGCCTTCAGGATTCTGACACCACATGCATCTTAAAGGACAGCCCTTTAAGAAGACGACAGTCCTGATGCTCGGTCCATCATAGATACCGAATTCTTCAATATCGAAGATCAGACCTCTCGGATCGGTTTCTTCCATCATATAAAGCCCCTTCTATTTAAAGGACTATCTCATTCCTTTAAAGATGTTTACGTTTCTTCAAGAAGAAATACAGCCCGACTCCTCCGCCTAAAACTACAACTCCGCCCGCCACAGAAGCACCGACAATAACACCGGTATTCCCGTTGTTGTTGCCGCTTTCTGAGGAGGTCTGAGAGCTATTATTTCCTTGAGATGAATTCACATCCGAGGAAGGATTCTCCGAAGTTATCGAAGAAGAAGTCTGCTGTTCTTCAGTAATCGTAATCGTATAGACTATCGGTTCTGCCTCATTGCCCCAGTTATCGGTGCAGGTGACTCTAACGACATAATCACCTAAAGTATCAGGGATAAAGCGGTTAGACATCAGCTCGACATTTGCTCCATTCGGATCGGTCACACTAACCACCGGATTAAGGACCTCATCGGAAGAGTTAGTCCCAGTGTAGATCGGCAAAGTGATACGATTGCCGATGATTCCCGTGGTCTTTCTGGTTCCAGTTTCTTCGATGACCGGCTTTTCATTCATCGTGAAGTTACGGGTATCAGTCGAGAAATGATAGTCGTAATAGGTCGCTTTGGAACTGACGGAGTTAAAGCCAGCATAAGCTCCGGCAGTGGTGCGATTTGATAATCCTTCAAAGGTTGTTGAGAAGGTCGGGGAGAAGCTCTTGTTAATATAAACGGAGACTACATCTCCTTCGATTTTGGCTTCTAGTTGGACTTCAGTTTCCATATAGGAATAAGTAAAGGCCGTCTTACGCCATTCATAGCCGACCAGATTGCCATTAAGCATGCAGGATACGACTAGTTCAGGCGAGACTCCGGCAAACTGAGAAATCCAGATGAAGACATAGTTAGAGCCATCGAGGTAATAAGGCATAAACCCGGTCTTATAGTCCGAGCCGGTCACCTCGTGGACTTTGACTTTGGAAGCGTAATAATAATCTTTCTTATCCGGGATTGAGGTCAGCGCCAGCGTCTGTTTCCAAGCGGTGCCGCCATCGAAAGAAGAATCAACAGTCTTCCCGTCCTCTGATAATGTCCACGAAGATAATCTCGCTCCGTAGAATTTCCAATCGCCTTCTTTTCTTTCAGAGTAAGGCGTAAAACCGGTGGTGGCGATTTTCTTGACTAAGAGTCCGTTCTTAGCTACGGCGATGCCGACATTCGGAGCGAGGGCTAAGTCATTGCCGACGATATCGAAATACCCGCCTTCCAAGGCATCGACTCCACCCCAGGTAACATAAACTTTCTGCGACTTGATTTCGACGTTAAGGATCTTATCGCCGGAGGTGTAGTTAACTCCTTCCGGTAAGGTGTACTGCTTAGAAGAAATATTCTCTCCGAAATGGTTCTCAAACAAAATCCCATCAGGTTTTACCAGAACTCTAAGATAATTATCAGGATCCTGGATCCAAGGATAGACCCCGTAGATAGAATCAGCTTTAATCCCGGAGAAAGTAGCCTTCACTCCGATATCACCATAGAAATTAGAGCCGTAATAGAAAGAGGTCACGTTATTAGTATCCGCGTTATCGACCGCCGCATCAGGAATCGTATAAACACCGTCAGAATAACTGATTCCGCCTTCGTTGACCTTAGCGGAAACGTAACAGGTCGTATCGCCGACAAACTGTGTCGAATACCAGTCGTAAGCGACATAAGGGACTTTCTCAATAAGGATATTAGAAGCGGTAAAGCCGATATTAGCTCCTCCAAACCCAACTAAGCCTTTACCCGTGCAGGAGGAGCGCTCATAGCTGGCCGTTTCGCTTCCATTCACAAATAGTTTGAATTTAATACCGTTCTTCTGGGTTTTAAGGGATGTAATCGCACTTAAATCAACAGAAGATGATGCTAAGGTATCCACCTCGCTAACACTTAGATTAGAGCCGACGGCGGTGGTGAACTTACCTTTAAAGCCGACTTTAGTCTCACCGTTTTCCTTTTTAATCACCGCAGCTAAATAGTTATAGCCATCCTTATAATAAATAAGGATGCCCAATTCTGAAGTATCAGTCGGAGTAACAGCAATATCGGAGCTGATCGAATAGTTATCAGAGTCGATATTGTTATCGAAAGTCAGCAGATTGTCATTGTAAGCCGTCGAGGCGGAAGAAGTTAAAGAATAAGACTTAGCGACATCGTCATATGACCATGTCCCGTTAATTCCTTGTCCCATTCCATCTCCGACCGGAGCAAAAACCTTGGAGTTATTCTCATTAACGATCGCGATGTTCTTAAAAGTGAATTTATCGTTATAAGCGTAGACCCCGAAATGAGCCTTTCGGTCATCGTATTTCACCACATCTCTAGACATATGGAAGCCGATTAAAGTATCCGCTTCCCCATTCCAAGAAATATAGGCGCGGATATAATCGGAATCATTCGCTTCCGTTCTCTTTTTCTCAACGGTAAAGACACATTCATCCCCAGCGCCTTGAGCTCTATTATCCGTCCACATATCGTTCCATTCGCTGACGATGAACTGGTCATTTTTCCACATGACCATAAAATTACCATCGATTTTGCCGGTGACTTCAACTTCCGACATACTGTTGGGCTTATCGGTATTCTCCCAACGCATGTAGCACATGATGTAGTTGTTGTCATCTAAATACCAAGGGATAAACCCGGCGTGCATCTCTCTTTTATTCGGCAGGCTTTCCGTCCCTTGGATGGTTGCGGAGATCTTATAATCTCCGTAAACCGTATCGGTCTTATTAATCCAATAGTTAGCAAGCCAGCCCGTATTCCCCTGTTCAGTAATAGTTCCTTCCGTATCGATTGAATACGGATTAGCGATACCGTTAGATTTCACCACTTCCCAAGTCGAAGCGGAATAATTCGCCCGCTTGATTTCGACATTATTAGTCTTATAGATACCTCTAGAAGTACCAAGCAGCATCAATGAAACAATCGCACCGACAAATAATGCCTTCATACGCTAGTTCCCTCCATTCAATTTGCCACCCGAGCCATAACTGGCTAAGGCTTGTTGTTGTTCTGTAAAGCTCATGGTCACTTTCGAAAGATCCTTGTTCCCTAAAGTGTCTTCCACCTGAGTCAGAGGATCCAGGTTAGCGATCGTCGACCACGGCAGCCAAACGCCGACGGTCCTAAAGGAGAAATCGGCGACTGCGGTGGCTTCCGGGCCCATCGCGCGGTAAGCGAAATTCATCCTGCCGTCATAATCGTTAGAAAGCTTGGTATCGTTCTGCAGCATCAAAGCCGCCATCTTATAGAACTCATCCCCCGTTTCGAGGTACATCTTATAAGTCTCATAGTGGGTGAAAGCTGAGAAATTATCCGCTCCGGAATGCCCGGTCGCGATAATTGAGAAGCCGATGACGCCTCCTTCTTTAAAGACGTTGATCTTGCTGGATTCCAGAGAATCGCTGCTGACTTTGAAATCGTAGCAGTAAGTCCAAGAAAGGGTGCAGATAGTCGCATGTTCAGCAGCTTTTAAGTACTTTTCATCTTTCGAAAGGTTATAAGCGGCGTTAAATCCGTACATCGCGAAAGTCGCCGCTTCCTTATCGACGGTATTCGGATTATCCGGAGTCCCGCCGACATATTTACCTAAGGCCTCATAAAGATTGGTGTAGCAGAAGTCCGCGGCCTTTAAAGCAGCGGTCTTATATTTAGCGTCCCCGGTCAATTCGTACATCTTAGCTAAGAAGCGGATCGCGACCGGTGTATTCAGCTTTGACGTACCTTGGAAGCAAGGATTGGAATTATCCGTATCGACCACCCCGCCGATCGTATAAGCGCGGTAGAAGGAACCGTCATCATTCTGCTTATCGACTAAGTGCGTGCCGAAAGTAGTTAATCTATCTAACCAGGTAGCGTTAGCTTCCCCGAAACGGACGGAAGTCTTATAGGCATCGATCAACCCTTCCATGCCATCGATCATGCAGCGGAGGAAGGAAGGATAGCTTCTTCTCTGCCCGCCGGTCGCAGAATTATCCGGATCCCACCAGACCGAAGGGAAGTAAGAACCCATGGTCATATCTCCGGTCCAGAAATTAAGCATATTCAGCCCTTTAGTCTTAGTAGCGGAGTCTTTATTCTCCAACCCGTAACGGTAAAGCTGATACCCTGCCGGAATCTGTTGTCCGACAAAGCCCATCTGGAAAGAAATCGTATCCGCGGATTCCCCGGTCAAAAGATTCAAAGACCAAGGTAGACCAGCGGAGACCACTTTGCCTCCCGAGGTATATTCAAGATATTTATCCTGGAAAATCTTAATCCCGTAACTGTAGATATCATCCATCTTGACGTCGTAGACTTTCTTTTCCGACATCGTGAAGCCTTTTTTAAAGGAACTCACCATGGATTCGTTAT
The DNA here is from genome assembly GCA_022652945.1 of Bacilli bacterium. Classification (GTDB taxonomy): domain Bacteria; phylum Bacillota_I; class Bacilli_A; order RFN20; family CAG-288; genus Scatoplasma. The sequence continues at coordinate 162,253 of JALCRV010000003.1, read as the reverse complement.
AGGTGGCTGAGCCATCGGGGATGATTCCGACTTCGAAATTATGGGAGAATCCCACCTTCACCGGATGGTATCTTCTAGCCCACCCCTGCCCGGAATCATAAGTGTTGGGCCCTTCCGAACACGGGTAGCAGAAATCGACAGAAAGCTTAGGCATAATCGTATAGCCGAGAGAAGCGTAAGCGAAAGTCTCATTGATTTCTCCCGCTTGCCCGCCACCGGCCGAGTCCCCACCATCGATTTGGGGATCATAATGACATAAAGAGAGCGATTCATTGGAGGTGTGGCTTCTTAAAAAAGCCATCGGCATCCCCATTCTCGTTTCCTTAACATAAACCTTATCGAGATCTAAATTTGAGCAGATAGCCCCGCCGACGATACTATCTGAATTCTTATAGAGAATCGAAGGCAGGAAGTAATCGAACTTGGTGTAGTCCCCGATATCATCAGCGGAATTCATCCTTATTAAGGAGGCAAAGCCCGCATCATCCTTAACCGCCGCCAAGACTTTGACTGTCCGGTTGACGACAAAGACATCTTCTTGGTTCAGGAAGTAATTATCTTCGATATAGAAAGAAGAGCCGGCAGCGGAAGTGATATAGCCTTTGGCCAAATAGCCGTAGTTTTTCTCGAGGACTTCTTTATAAGGAGCGGAAAGGAAGGTCTCTTTAAAAGACTCGATTCCAACACCGGTTCCTTTTGAACGGATTTTGATATAGGCCGGCTGTTCCTGATAGAAAGTCTTGACTTCCCCAACCATTTTCACAACGTTCAAGCCAAAGCCTTCCTCCTTGCCTTGGAAGACCAGTTCGTAATTCTTGCTGCGGAAAATCGGATTACCTTCGACAGTGGTGAGGGAGTTTGCCGGCGCATCATCATGGGTAAAACCCGTTTCATTGCCATCCGAAGACAAGGAACTCCTTGAAGAGCCAGCTTGAGAGCTGACCGGTGATGAAGAAGCCGCTGCGGAGTCGTTCTTAGAAGAAGTAACCTCCCCGCAGGAGCTTAGCAAAGAAAAACACATCATTGAAGCCATAATGGTTTTCTCCAGTAATTTCTTATTCATTTTTTTCCTCCTTTTTTAGCCCTTGATACCAGTCATCACGACTCCTTCGACGAAGAACTTCTGACCGAACATATAGAGAATCAACACCGGCAGTAAAGCGAGTATGGCCCCCGCCATCAGCAGCGGGAACGATTTGTTATAAGCGGTGGAAAGCCCGTAGACATAAAGCTGAACGGTATACAGACTTGGCTTACCACCCAAATAAAGCAAAGGACCGAGGTAGTCGTTATAGCAGCCGTTGAAGCCCAGAAGCAACTGGGTGATCAAGGCAGGAGTGGAAACTGGGGCGATGATATGGAAGAAAGTCCTGATTCTTCCAGCCCCATCGATCGCCGCAGCTTCCTCCAGCTCTTTTGGAAGGACCGTAAAATACTGCTTTAAGTAGAACATCGTCACGACTCCGCCGAAGGCTCCAGGGACAATTATTGGAAATAAAGGGAACCACTCGTTGACTTTATAGACTTGGATAAAAAGCAGATATGACGGGAAGGTTACGATGATTCCTGGAATCACCATCGTGGAAAGCAAAGCGTAGAAAGCAACATTCTTGCCTCGGAAATTAATTCTGGCGAAAGCGTACCCCGCTAAGGCGGAATTCAAAAGGCCCAAAACAACCGGCGGTAGGATGTAATAGAAAGTATTCCCTAAAGCCAAAAGGAAACTGCCGTCTCCATAATTGTTCGTGGTCAGAATGTCAGAATAATATCCAAAATCGATGTAGCCAGAAAAGAACTGAAAACCTTTTTCGTTCAGGACAGTCTCCGGAGTTAAGGAAGTGATGACCGCAATCATAAAGGGCAAAAGAACTAAAAGGCCGATAAGGACAAGGAAGGTATAAGCCAAAACATCGAAAAAGATGGTCTTGCCGTTCTTTCTCTTCTTGTTGAAGATGACCTTTCTTTCTAATGTCTGTTCCATATTTCTCCCTTTAATCGTAATTAACCCAGATTTTTGAGACGATGAACTGAATCCCGGAGAAGGCGATGATAATAAGTCCGAGGACGATACCTAGAGCCGAAGCGTAAGCGATATTTCCACCGGAGGTCGATTGCTTATAGATTTCCCAGACCGGCATGATCGAATACCAAGAAGGTTTATTCGAACCCATGACCTGGAAGCGAGCAAAGTCTTGGAAAGAACCGGATAAGCCAGTCAGAAAGATGTAGAACAAGACTGGAGAAATCGCCGGCAACGTCACATGGATCAACTGTTGCCCAGCGTTGGCCCCATCGATCATAGCCGCTTCGTAAAGGCTCTTATCGATGCCTTTCATCGAGGCGTAAATCAGCAGAACCGAAGTGCCAAATCCCGACCAGACCCCCATGATAATCATCGAAATCATGAAGTTATTGCCGCTCAACATGTTGAACGGAGATTGACCGTATTTCAGGTAGAAGAAGTTAGGAATCAGAGTGAAAATCCACTGCCATATAAAGGTGATAACGACCGATCCGCAGATAGTCGGCAGGAAATATAAGGTCCTGAACAACATGGAGCAACGCGGATGGCGCAACAAGAGGTTAGAAAGAATAATCGACAAAGAAATCCCAATCGGCACCCCTAAAGCGTTGATGCAGGCGTTCAGCAACGATCTCATAAAGTCGGCATTACGGAAAGCCTTGGCGTAGTTAGCAAACCCGATGAAGTGGAACTGAAACTCAAAAAAGTCATAAGGCTGCATCAAAGAATAATCGGTGAAAGAGATCAAGATGGCGAAGACAAGCGGAAAGCCTAAAAACAAGGTGACCCCGATAACGAGCGGGGAGACGAAAAGCCAACCGACCAGGTTGTCTTTGCGATGCCTTCTGGCTAATCCGCTTTTATTGACCATGATAATTTTCCGCTCTCTTTAGCCGAGATTTTCGTTGACTTTCTGTTTAGCGGTCTCCAAGAACTGATCGACCGTGATTTCAGTCGAAGGGTCGGAGGAGAAGAGATACTCGGAAGGTACATCGTAGCCGTTGACTTTCCAGAGCTGATTAGCGCGATACATCCAAAGACCCGGCAACTGATTGATTGCCGATTGAACGAACACTTCATAATTCTCAGGCCCTTTGGCAATCTCTCCAGCTTTAAAAGAAGCGTCTTCCGCTAAGGAATGATAGACCGGAATCTGGAAGCCGGTAGAGGACAAGACTTCCTGCCCTTCCTTCGAGGCGATATATTCGACTAGCTTCCAAGCCGCTTCCTTATGGGCGCACTTGCTGTAGACCGAATAACCGACTGAACCGGACCACATATTCTTCGTCGGAGCAGCGGTAAAACCGGGGATATAAGCGACATCCCAGTTAAAGGACAAAGAACGGAAGGAAGCGACTTGCCAACGTCCCGCGCAAACGGTTGCGACTTTCTGCTGAGTGAAAAGAGTCGAATCATCAAGCAGACCCTTAAACTCCGAAGGCGGCATAATCTTGTTAGTGAGATAGGCATCCTTCATGTATTGATAACCTTGTCTCAGACCAGCTACAGTAGCCTGGTCAGTCGGGAAAGCCGTACGATCAGGATTCAAGAAATCACCGCCACCGGACCAGACCAAACCTTCGATACCTAAGCCGGCGACACCGTAACCGGTGATTTTGTTGTCCGTGCTATATTTGGTCAGATTCTTCCACATAGTCGTGGCTTCGTCCATGGTCATAATACGATCGTTAGGCGGATAAGCGACACCTTTGGCATCGAACCAATCCTTGTTATAGTACATAACCTGCGGGCCGATATCTTTCGGCAAGGAGAGTTGGTTCCCACTCCCAGCTCGGCCGGTGGAGGAGTTGTATTGATAACGGGAAAGGCAGGAAGAATAAATATCCTGATCGTTAAAAGTCAAAAGCTCGGAAGCGTTGATATACGGGGTGAGATTCATCAACTTGCCCGAAGGAGCCCAAGCGGCGAAATCGCCATCGGGGACTAAGAAGACATCGTGAGCGGTGCCGGCAGCTAGGTAATTGCCGTAAACTGTTTCGTAGTTCTGGATGATATCAAGATTGACATGGATCTTCGGGTATCTCTTTTCAAAGCCAGCCAAGGCGGCTTCGACGACCGCTCTTTCGACCTTCGCGCCATCTGAATCCCAGTGCGACATGCTTAAGGTGCACTCTTCCCCATCATACTGGTAAAGCGAAGCATCATATTTCGCCTGGATTTTCTCAAGCTCATCTAAATCCTCGGAAGAAAGGTCGGAAGTCACATTGGAAATAGAGGTGACACCCGAGGTAGAAGAATTCCCGACTGTGGAGTTGGCGGAGGAATCGAGATGAGTCCCGATTGAGCAGGCGCCAAGATAAGACACCATCAAGCAAACACCTACAAGAGTCCTCAAAGTCTTTTTTGCGTTCATGTTTCTTTTACTCCTTTCAAGAGGCGAAGATGGAACTGTGGGGCAAGGAAAATTAAGAAACCCCTTACAATTTCAATTTCAGTATAGGTTTTGAATTCAAATTCACACAATACAACAAAAGTAAAATAATATGCAAAAAAGCACCATTAATTAAAACCGCCTATATCTCGGCCTGATTCAATAAGAAAAACAGTTCTCAAATTGCAAATTATCTCTTGTCTTAGGCTCAAAACGGAATCAAACAATCGTCTTGTTAGGTACAAAAGTATCAACCAAGGTAGGTTCAGCCGGAAGTTTACCATGTTCCTTATATTCCCCCGGCGACATGCTGAACATCTTTTTATACATATAGACAAGAGCACGATAGTCGGGTAAACCAACCTGGGCAGCCACTTCTTTAAACGGGGTATCGGTGGCCAAGATTAAGGACTGGGACTTCTTTAATCTTAGGTCTGTCAGATAGTCATTGATAGTCATCTTCATCCGGTCTTTAAAAAGTCTTTCCAAGTGGTTTTTCGAGTAAGAAGTATTCTTCAAAATGTCGGAGAGATTAATCGGGGAGCAGTAATTTTCTCTTATATAAGTGATAACCGAAGAAAGCTCGGAGTCGACCTCGGTCGAATCGGCGGGGATAGCCAAGGAATATATCGATAATAAAAGCTCATAAATACAGTTGGAAATCGGTATTTCATTCTTGGATACACCAGCGGAAAGAAGCTTGATTATCCGCTTAATATAAGGAACTACAGCATTTTCATCGACCCCGTGGATCAGCCACTTCTGCTTCTCGAGGATCTTCTGGTAAAGTTGACTGAGGATTTCGTTGGGAAAGATGTGCAGGCAGGCAAATTTCCACGAGGAGCCTTCGATAGGTTTAAAGAGCCTCCGGTAGAAATTGTTCATGAAGATCAAATCACCCTGCTTAAGGATGTGCTCTTCATTAAACAAGGTGAAGCTACCCTGACCTTCCATAGTGTAATTAATCAGAAACTCCTGGGAGAATTCCGAATCGTTAAAATACTTGGGCCCGATATTCTGGATACCGGCCAACTGCGCATAGAACAAATACGGATACCTAGTGAAAGGGACGTAATTGTAGATGGTGGTGGACCCCTCGAGGAAGTCGTTGCAGTATTTTCCGGTGAATTTATTCATTGGTGTTTTTTGTACGGTGCTCTTTTGTATTAATATAGCATACAAAGCAAATTGAAAATAATCCTTTTTTTCAAGTTAATTTCTAAAAAAAGAAATGCTCAAGAAATCAAATTTATTAGAGTATATTAATTAATATACATACGTAAAATAAAATGCATTTTAAAATTCAAAAATAATACGAAACTGCAAATTGGCAAAAAGAAGTCTTTATGCTAGTATGTTTGGAAATCAGAATATAGGCTAAGGCGGCAAAGGATGAATATCATTATCGATACGGAGAAGCTGGCGAAACTGATCAAATCATTTTACGTTCTAACGAAATACCGCATCGCTTTCTACGATACTTCCTTCGCCAAGATTATCGAATATCCGCCTTCCGACTGCGCTTTCTGTTCAGCCATCCATTCAAGAGAGGGTGGTCTAAAAGCCTGTGCCACTTCCGATATCGGTGCTTTTAAGGAATGCATGAAGAGCGATAAGCTGAATACCTTCCTTTGCTATTCAGGCTTAACCGAATCGGCGATTTCCCTTAAATATCACGGTGTCATAGTCGGATATATCATGTTCGGCCAGATTACGACTATACAAGACAAAGATGAAAGATTTCATAAACTTCTCCCCTCCTTGTACGGAATCAACGCCAGCGATGAAGAGAAAAGAAAGATGACCGATGCTTTGACTTACCAGACGACCGAGCAAGTCCAAGCTGCTTCGACCATTATTCTCGCTTTAGGCAAATACGCTATTTCGGAAAGGCTTTTTTCAATTAACAAGGAAGAGTTCATTGCAAAGCTGGATAAAATCATCGAGGAATGTATGGAAGAGTCTCTATCCGCAAAGATAATAGCTTCGAAGATGGGCCTTTCCCGAACGAAGCTTTATACGATGTCCAAGGCTTATCTTAAGACCGGACCAGCGGAATATATCAACGAAAAGAAACTGGAGAAAGCCTGCCAGCTCCTTTCGGAAACCAATAAGAGCGTCTCTTCAATCGCCTCGGAAGTAGGCTTCGGAGATTATAACTATTTCGAGCGTATTTTTAAGAAGGAAAAAGGAATGTCAGCTACCAGCTACCGCAAGGAAAATTACTCCTCTTTGGAGAAAGAATAAAAAGCCCTGAAAATATAATGCAATAGAGTTCTGGACGTTTTTACATTATCGGTAAAACATTTTACACTATACAACTTACGTTTTAACTTCATAAACTGGTGGCGATGGAGGAATATTTATCATGAAAAAGACTACCTTTGCTCTTTATTTCGGAAACCGTGGATTCATGCCGGCGGAACTGATTGCTTCAGCTCGTGTGGAAATGGTCCAAGCGGTGAAAAATGCTGGTTACGACTACATAATGATGGATGAAAAAGCCACTCGTTATGGAGCGGTTGAGACTCGGGATGAAGGAAAGGTTTACCACGATTGGCTCGCCAAACATAAAGGCGAGTACGATGGCGTCATTCTCTGCATGCCGATATTCGTCGACGAGAACGGAGCCATCATCGCTTTAAGAGATGCGGGCACTCCGATTCTGATGCAGGCCTATCCGGATGATATCGGCAAGATGGATTTTGCTAACCGCCGCGATGCTTTCTGCGGCAAGTTCTCCGTCACCGACGTCTTTTCACAATATCACGTTCCTTTCACGGTATTGAAGCCGCACGTCGTGAAACCGTTAACCAAGGAATTCGCTGAGAACCTTCACGATTTCGCTGCTATCTGCCGCGTCGTCGGTGGAATGAAGAGATTCACCATCGGGTGCATGGGCGCCCGGACTACAGCCTTCAAGACCACTCGTTTTGATGAAATTGCCTTGGAGAAATATGGCATTACCGTCGAGTCTTTCGATATGTCAGAAGTCTTCTTCAAAGTCCAGAATATGAAGGATGATGATCCTCGCCTTTTGAAGAAAATCAAGACTTTAAACGCCTACGCTGATTTCACTAAAGTTCCGAAGATGAACGCGATGAACATTTATAAGATCGCGGTTGTCTTTGATGAATACATTGAGAACTACCATCTCGATGCGGTCACCATCCGCTGCTGGACAGAAATGCAGTCAGTTTTACGTTGCTGCCCTTGCGTTCTGTTAAGCGAATTGAATAACCGCGGAATTCCGGCTTCCTGTGAAATCGATCTCTGTTCAGCTATCACGATGAAAGCTTTGTCCTTGGCTTCTGATAAGCCAGCCACCTGTTTGGATTGGAACAACAACTATGGAGATGATCTGAATAAAGTCATCCTCTTCCACTGCGGACCGGTCGCCAATGAACTGATGACTAAGCCTGGTTGCGTTATCGCCCATAAAATGTTTGAAAAGACCGATCCGGGCTCCGGCTGGGGCTGCGATCAAGGGAGAATTAAGCCTTTTGAGATGACCTTAGCCAACTGCCAAACCAAAGACGGCAAATTAGTTATGTATACCACCGAAGGTAAGTTTACTTCCGATCCGGTTGAACAAGCTTACTTCGGGACCGCCGGTGTGGCGGAGATTCCTGATCTGCAGAACAAGCTAATTAAGTTGGCTCGCGGCGGGTTTAAGCATCACACCACCGTCGGCGAAGGCCATATTAAGTCGATTCTCGACGAAGCCTTTACGACTTATCTTAACTACGATTTAGTCAATATCGACTAAGGAACAAATAAGATGATTTTCGCGGGCATCGATGTCGGAACCACCAGATGTAAGCTTACCGTTTTCGATAACGGCAAAGAACTTTCGAATTTCCATCTGAATTATGAGTCTAAAACTCTGAATAAAAATGAATCCGTGGTGGATCCGCTCGATATTCTACACGTTGTTAAAAAGTTAATTAGTCAGGCTTACCAAGCTTATCCTAACTTGATGGCCGTCGGCATCACTTCTTTTGCCGAAGCGTTTGTCTGCCTCGATGAGAAAGATAATCCTCTGTACGATACGATGCTTTACTCCGATCCTCGCGGACGGGAAGAAGCTAAGGAACTAAAAAATCTTTTCACCGATAAGAAACTGGCGGAATTGACTGGACAGGTCTCTAATCCGATGTTTTCATTAGAGAAACTTCTCTATATCAAAAAACACAATCCGGAAGTCTTGAAAAAGACTAAGAGAATCTGCCTAATCGAAGATTACTTGGTCTATATGCTTTCCGGGGTTCAACAGATGGATTTTGCTCTGGCCTGCCGAACGATGTCTATCGATATTAAACATCTTTCCTGGTCAAGAGAGATTCTCGATAAGGTTGGAATCGATTATCGTCTGTTCTCCCGGTTGGTAGAAGTCGGGACGATTGCTGGAGAGCTGAAAAAGGATGTCGCTTTAGAGATGGGAGTGTCTTCCTCAATTAAAGTCATCACCGGGGCCCACGATCAAATAGCCGCGGCTTTAGGTGTCGGACTTTGGACAGAAGGGGACGGCGTAGATGGCGCGGGGACTTGCGAATGCCTAACCCCGCTATATTCCGACCTCTCTTCTTATGAAGCGTTATGCGAACAGGGCTTCGGAATTATCCCCTACCCCAGAAAAGGCAAGTATGTCAGCTACGGCATGATTACGACCTGCGGGGCTCTCTTAGATTGGTTCGTCAGCCAGTTCTGCAAATCCGAGACGGAGAAAGGACTTAATCCTTTCGACGAGATGAATAAGCAAATCTCCTCTTTGCCTACCGATATCTTCGTTCTGCCTTATTTCGCTGGCTCTGGATGTCCTTATATGGATCCTTTAGCCAGCGGAGCCATCGTCAATCTGAACCTGGGCACTTCAAGAGGAGAAATCTATCAGGGGGTCCTGGAGTCCCTTTCTTACGAACTAAGAATGCTAAGAGATTCGTTGATCAAGGATAAAGCTCCGATTAATCGTCTCTTCGCTTCCGGAGGGGGTGCCCGAAACGATAAATGGCTGCAGATTAAGGCCGATGTCCTCGGAATCCCTTTCTACACCTTAGAGAATCCGGATACCGGAACGGTAGGTTCAGGCATCATTATCGGAAAAGCCTTAGGTCTCTTCTCCGGTTTCGAAGACGGGATAAAGCAGATGGTCAAAGTCAAGAAAGAATACAAGCCTGACTTAGCCAAAAAGGCCTTATACGATGAGAAGTACGAGAAGTATCTTAAAGTCTACAAAGCCTTGAAGCCGTTAGAATAGGTACGATTTCAAAAAACTGTTTATTTATAATGATTAATAAACAACAAGAAAGGAACAAAAAACTATGCTAGCTAATCTGAAAGATGTGTTTAAGTATGCGGAGGAGCATAAATGCGCCATCGGCGCTTTCAATACCCCGAATCTCGAGAATCTGAAGGCAGTCTTGGATACCGTGGAAAAATACAATGTCCCGGTCATCATCTCCCACGCTCAACTTCACGAACCGGTCGCTAACCTCGATTTTATCGGACCCGTCATGGTTTTGATGGCTAAAAAAGCCAAAGTACCAGTCGTCGTCCATCTCGATCACGGCGAGACGGTCGATTATATCCATCGCGCTCTGGATATCGGCTTTACTTCCGTCATGTTCGATGGGTCTTTGACTCCTTACGATGAAAACGTTGCTAATACCAGAGCCACGGTCGCCTTAGCGAAAAAGTACGGGGCGACGGTAGAAGCGGAAGTCGGAATCATCGGTGGTCGTGAACTGCCGGGGGATTCCGCAAAGATGAAGCCGGAAGATATGTATACCAAACCTGAACTGGCCAAGAGATTCGTCAACGACACCAAGATCGATGCCCTGGCCTGCGCCTTCGGCACCGTTCACGGAATTTACCACACCAAACCTAAACTCAGCTTCGACACTATCAAAAATGTCAGAGCTGCGGTCGGGATTCCGCTGGTCATGCACGGCGGCTCAGGTGTTTCACCGGAAGATTATATCAAGGCAATCGCTGCTGGTATTGAGAAGATCAATTACTATACGTATATGTCCTTAGAGGGCGTTAAGGCCGCTAAGAAGATTATCGCCGAGACTCCGGATCTGACCTTCTATCACGATATTGCTGACGCCGCCACTAAAGCGATGGCCGCTGATCTTGATCGAACCGTCAGAGTCTTCTACGGAATAAAGTAAAGGCTGTCGCTGTTCTTATCGGCTCGGGTCATTCCCGAGCCTTTTTCTTTGAACAAAAAAAGCAGCTAGGTTTTGAGCCCGGCCGCTTTTGGAAAGGATTTACGGAAGAAGAATTAAGCGATAGTAAGCTTAGCGAAAGTGCAAGTAGTCATGTGAGCATAGTAGCCGACATTGACACTTTCAGCCCAAGTCAGAGTATTACCAGTATCGTAAGAGTCGAAGTCAACCGCATCACCGAAGGTCGCACCGTTGATAGACGGCTGGAAAGTCGAACCGACTTTCTTAATAGCGAAGGTGATAGCGGCAGTCGGGGCATAGGCGGCATCAGTTCCGTTGGTGCTGACCCAGAAATCATGCCAGCCAACATCGGTTCCACCGACCTTGCCAGTGATTTCAAGGTTGCGGACTGCACTTTCGAAACCAGCATCCGGAGCCCATCTGATGTAAGCAACCAAATAGTTGCTCTCGTTGACATACCAGCATAACAGACCTTCCTGGACCTCAGCAGTCAGAGGATAAGCGGCGGTGCCGGTAATGACGGAAGAAACAGTGTAGTCTCCAGTGGCTTTTCTGTTAGTCGGGGAGACGAAGCAGCCCAAGAAACCATCGGAGCCCATCGTCATCGCGACATTGTCATTGTCATCGGCTTTCCAAGTCGGGACAACTGATTTATTCAAGACCGAATAAGTATCGCCGACCAAACCGACTTTCATCGGAGAGAAGTTAGCGGAGGCAGTAGCACCAGCGACATTCTGGTGGACATAGTAGCCGACTTTGGCTAAGCCGGAGAAGTCAACCGCCGTAGCCGTGCCTTTATTGGCATCGTAAGCGGAGAAGTCAACCGGATCGCCCATCGTAACACCGTTAACAACAGCCTGGAAGGTAGAACCGACCTTGACGACCTTCATGCTGATGGCAGCGTTAGGAGCTATGGACGCATCAGAGATGTTCGGGAAGGACTGATCTGCCCAGCGAGAATTCCAGCCGACATGGGCACCATTGATGAAGCCGGTAATCTGGCATTCACGTAAGGTGGATTCAAATCCAGCATCACTAGACCATCTGAGGTAGACAGTGACAAAGTTGCTGTTATCTTTGTACCAAGCCATGATTCCGTACTGGAGCTCATAAGTCATCGGATAAGCCTGAGTTCCTTTGAATGTGGTGGAAACAGTGTAGTCACCTTGGGCCATCGGATCATCGTAGCCGACCGCGTTGGCTAAGAAGCCATCGGTGCCGACTTTGCTGACCGTGACAGATTTATCGTCTTCGACTTTCCAAGTAGGAGTAACGCCAACCGGATAAACGACAGAATATTGTCTTTCCGGCTCAGTGTTCTTGGTGTACGTAATGTTGGAAGCGGTGATGGTATCGCCGGTGAAGCAGATTCCGTAAGTCGCCGCATTTTCCTTCGTGGCGAAGGTTCTTGAACCGATAAGGTTGCCGTTGAAGTAAGCAGTGTAAGATCTGGCGTAGCCGGTCTTGGTCTGCATCTTCGCAACATCAACCTTGAAGTGATTCTTCAGGTTAGGAGCAGCGCTGTAATCTTTGTAAGGAGACTGATCGCCCCAGAAATCGTTCCAGCCGACGTGGTTTCCATCGATATAACCAGTGACATGGAAGCCCCAAATCTGATCAGGTCTCTGATCAACGTGATAATCGTAATAGAATTCAATCCAGTTCGCATCATCTAGATACCAAGCGACAAGGCCGATTTGGATAAGTTCAGTGACCGGAGTCCCCATTTCAGACTGGGCATCCATCTCAACTGAATAGTAATCATCGACGGTGGCGTCGGTTCTGACTACGGAATTGCTTCTTTCCAAAGTATTCCCGTGTTCGACGATCTCGCCTTTCGTATCATAATCATCAAAATAATATCCCTTCTTCGTAGACGGGTTAGACGAATTCTCCATCGCGTTCTTCCACCCATCGTGGGAGTAGACGTGGAGATCGGTCTCGGTCCATGTAGGCATCGTGATGGTGAATTCAGCCGAGGCGATAAATCCTCCAGCTTCCGTGCCCATTACTAAGGCCAAGCCTGTCGTAGCTCCGGTATCGGTGCCACAGACATACTTTTGATTAATAGCGTTATCCCCACTTACGATATGGACGACTTTACCGTTAATGGTGACATCACCTTCGACAGAAGAATTAAGCGTAAAGGCAACTTTATAAGCATTGCCGTTAACCAAATCGGAATTCTTGTAAAGAACCTGGAAGGAAAGCCAGTTTGCTCCAGTAGTCGAGGTATAAGCGAAGGCATCTGTAACGTCGCCTTTCTTAGCTTTGGCGACCGTAACCTTCGTGCCAGCCCAATAAGAAATCGTCTTTTCGGTCAAATCAGCTTCCTTGGAGAACGGTATATCAATCAGGTTCTCCGAAGAAACGACCGAAGAAGCGGCTGAGGACTGAGAAGAAGAAACGACGGCCGATGAAGAAGCGACCGCGGATGAGGAAGCGACAGCCGAAGATTGAGCGGATGAAGCGGTTGAAGAAACAACAACGGACGAAGCGGCAGAAGACGCAACCGATGAAGCCGCAGCTGAACTAGAAGTTACAGTCTGGCCACAAGCTGCTAAGCCGGCGACAAGCATTCCACAAGTCGTCAGAACAGAAAGCAGAACTTTTCTTTTCATCTTTACCTCCCTATAAATTCCGTGCGGGTGCAAAATCGCATATCCGCACTAGACAATTTCATTATAAAAAGCGATTGAAAACCCTTACAATGCAAAAAAACACTCATTTTATACAAATTGGCACCATTAATTTTTAGAAACCAAAAAGCTTATAAAACATTTAGAAAATGTCCATTTCTATATAATAGAAATGGAGCCGGAAAATGCTTTTTTGTACTAGTTGCAAACGCTTTTGAAATGGGTTATAGATTTTTAAGAGTACAGCATTTTACTGGAGGCTAAAACTATGAAATCCATAGTCAGTATCGATAAGTTACAGCAAATCGGAAAAGTCGAAAAGAATGTTTTCGGTAGCTTCGTTGAGCACCTGGGAAGATGTGTTTATAACGGGATTTATCAACCCGAACACCCCACGGCTGATAAGAATGGCTTCCGCAGAGATGTTATCGATTTAGTAAAAGATCTTCACACCTCCTTAATTCGTTACCCGGGCGGTAATTTCGTTTCTGGATTCGAATGGAAGGATTCAATCGGGCCCAAGAGAAGAGAGTGCATCGATATCGCTTGGGAAGCAGTGGAGCCGAATATTGTCGGCTTAGATGAATTTATGAATTTCGCCGGCAAAACCGGGTCGGAAGTTATGATGTCTGTAAATTTGGGCACCGGCTCAATCGGAGAATGCCAAGAGATTGTCGAATATTGCAATATGGAAAAGGCTGGCTACTGGGCCAAACAAAGAATCGCTAACGGGCATAAAGACCCTTATAAGGTTCATTATTGGTGCTTGGGCAACGAGATGGATGGCCCGTGGCAGATTTGTACCAAAACCGCTGAAGAATATGGGCGTCTGGCCTTAGAAGCGGCGAAGATCATGAAGTGGGTCGATCCCACGATTGAGGTCGTCGCCTGTGGCTCTTCCTCTACGGCAAATCCGACTTATCCGGAGTGGGACCGTAAAGTCTTGGAAATTGCTTACGATCGCGTAGATTATCTTTCCCTGCATTCTTACTATTCCTATCCGACTCCCGATCACAGTATGGCTGAATTTATGGCTTCTCCGACCGGTTTGGAAAACTATATCCACACAATGAGAGCCACCTGCGACTATGTTAAAGCGCTGAAGCGTTCTAACAAAGATATACTTTTCGCCTTGGATGAATGGAATGTCTGGCATATGTGGGATGGGACGAATGAAACGAAGGTTAAATGGGAATACGGTCTTCCTAGAAATGAGAACCTTTACGATTATGCTGATGCGGTCGTGGTCGGCGGGTTGTTAACGACAATTATGAATAATTCAGATCGCATTAAGATTGCCTGCTTCGCACAGTTGGTCAATGTCATCGCTCCAATTTATACCGATCCGAATGATAAGAAAGGCAAAGTAATCAAGCAGACAACTTACTATCCGATTAAGATGGCGGCGGATGCTTTTATCGGCAAGACGACCTTGAGGACAGTCAACATGGTCCCTAATGGTGAGACAAAAACTTACGGCAAGGTCCCGCTGCTTTATACTTCGGTCGGTTACGATGAAGAAAAGAAAGAATACGCCGCTTTATTAGTCAATGCTTCAGACAAAGTCAATTCCGTCCAGCTTGATTTTGGCGAAGCGGTCGAAGAGACTTCTTTAGTAAAGCTGGTCTCGGATAATCTCAAGATTAAGAACACGGTGGATCAGCCGGACAACATCGTTCCTCAAAAGGAAGATGTAAAAGCCGCTAAAGGTCATAAGCATACAATTCAAATGCCTAAATATTCTGTCTACTTAGTCTCGTTTAAAGCATAATAACCAATCAAAAAGCCTGCTGGATCTCGATTCCTTTTTCGGAAAGAAGCCTGCAGGCTTTTTAAGTCGCTCTGAATTAAACTATTCCAGATTCATACCTGTCGAAGCCGCGAAGAACTTAAGGCCTGACAAGGCGGCAAAAAGTTTTACTTTTTCATTTTCTTTAAATTCCCGGTCATCAGTTAAGACGTTGATAATGTGTCCCTGGAAGTCAAATTTATAGAGAGCTTTTTCTCCCCCGACCAGTTGCTTTTCCTTGAAGACGGCTGTAAAGGAAAAGTTTTGTTTATAAGGTGTAAAGGAAATGATTTCTTTTGGAATCCCGACAAGCAAGGAAGTGTTTTTATATCCTTTGAGATCGATGGGCAAGGCAAAAGAAGCCTTTCCGATGAAAATTTCTTTATCCCCTTTGCCTTCTTTTATTTCCCCTGAAAACACATTTAATCCATCCATCAGAAACGAGGCAACTTGTAAATCCAAAGGATGATCATAAAGATCCTGGCCCTGGCCTTTTTGAATGATTTTCCCACCTCGCATCATCAGGATTTCGTCCGCCAAAAGAAAGGAATCCTGCTGATCATGCATGACGATGATCAGAGGTACATTTCTCCGCTGATGAAGCTTTTTCAAGAAAAGAATAAAACGCTGACGTTTTAAGACATCCAAGCTTGCTAAGGGCTCATCCATCAGACAGACGGCGGCATCTTTTTTGACTAAGCATTTACAGATGACCGCCCTTTGTTTTTCCCCTTCCGAGAGATATTTGGGCTTAGCATTCAGATAAGGAGCTAAGCCAAAACGGGAAAGTATATCTTTGGCTTTCTGATCTTTCTCGGCCCAAGACATCTTTTGTTTTTGGAGAGCAAAAATTACATTTTCATAAATACTTTGGTTCGGATATAGCCCGTTTTCCTGGAAAGCGAAGGAAATGTTGCGATCTTCCGCCCCGAGGTCCGTTACATCTTTCCCGTTTATTTCTATCTTGCCATTTGTCGGAAATAAAAGACCGGAAATCAATTTTAAAAGCGTAGTCTTCCCCGAGCCGGAGGGGCCCATGATAACATAGATTTTCTCTCTATCCAGGTTTAGATTGAGATTCGCGATTATCTCTTTTCCTTCTTCGTAAGAAAAAGAGACTCCTTTTAAGCAGATATCATTCATAATCGAGATCCTTTAAGAAATCATCGTCTTTAAGATAAGAAGAAGGCGCTTGAAACAAACCCTTACGATAGATTGAGGGAAACTGTTTTTTGTTTACGAGGACATCGAAAGAATCTTCCGCATAAAGCAAAGAAAGAAAGACGCCGTTAGAAAAGCCCAAGAAGATATATAAAAGCATCGTGATATAGGTGAGAATCTGAATACCGAAGTACGGTATCAATATCAAAGGGAAAAAGGAGCAAAGTACGGTTAAAAGTCCTTTGAATATCTGATTACAGGAGCAAAAAAAACTGGTTTTAATGATGGTCCAGAAACCGTTGGTATAAATAGGCATCTGGGCGAAAGCAAAGATGACTTGAATCATCAACACAAAGATGAAAATCCAGCAGAAAATACTCAGGACTAAAAAGTAAGTGAAGTCGAGGATGGATAAATAATTGACTGCGAATCTCAAAAGATAGAAAACTGCGGAGTAAAAGAACGACACCAATAAACTATTCTTCAGGTTTTCTTTGATACCCCCGAAGAAGTCACGTTTAATTAACGCTCCTTCATTAAAGGTGTATTTCTTAAAGAAAGAAAAGGCTCCGCTTAGACCTAAGGAAGCAATCATGAAACAAGGAATATAAAACAAGTCCATATAGATTCGGAATTCTAATAATGGACGGTAATCCGGATTGGCGACAGTGGTATCTATCTTGGTGATAACTCCGCTCTCCAAATAACCATTGGCGGTAAAGAAAACAAAAAGAGGAATGAAGAACATCGCTATCAGCATTGAGATTTTAAGTAAGGTGAAAAGATCCATGCGATAAGCATTTTTAAAGAGATCTTTTCTGGTGAGAGGAAGCGTATAAGGCTTGCTCATCTTCTCCTCCTTTGCCCTAACATAAAATTATTATAAATTAAGAAGACCCAAAAGAATTTAAAACTTGCGCCCTAAAGAAAAAGAGTGCCTTTTTGCATATGATAATGCTGTTTTTGTTTATTTAAGCTTAAGAAATTCTTTGTGGTCTTTCAGAATAGAGACATCAACTCTATAGATAACAGCGTCGTTGGCTTTTACGAATTTCAGAATACCTTGCTTTCTGACTTGGTCGCGGCCATCGGGAGTGCAGTTGCCAGGCTCTAGGCCCAAAACGTAATCACGGAAACCCATCATCTTCCATTCAGTAAAGCAGTCTAAGACGGAAGAATCAAAGGAAAGACAGGCACCAAATCCGGCTTTTTGATTAAAAATGGCCGCTTTGCCTTCTTTAGTCTTCATGTGATGGTAATAACATCTTTCTTCGTAACCCACCTGCGGCTTTTCCATTTTGGCCCAGTTGGCGATATCTTCTTCCGCGTGTTTATTTCTGGCTTTTACTTTATCAGAAGCGATATAAATCTCGCTGTCTTCGCTTAACAACGGATAACCGAAGTTTATATGGAAGAGATACTCTAAAGGTTGTTCTTCTCCGCTGGTATTGATGATTTCATCCTGGATGGAGAAGATATTCTCCACCTTAGAAACGATGATATGACGGATGATTTTCCACTTGCGTTTGAAGATGCCTTCATCGCGGAGAACTGTCTTGATATCAAAAGATTCTTCGTCTTCATCGTAGCCCCAATTTTCAACCGGAATCTGAGAGCGTGACCCGTGTAAGCCTAATTCCTCGCCTTGATCGACGTTGGGAGAACCGACATTTTCCAGACCGCAGGTGGTTATAAAACCAGCGGTGAAAGATTTAATCCACCCATCGCCTTTCGGATCGAAATATTTAGAGGAGACTAATCCGTTTGGGGTCAGGTAATTGACGTTTTTGCCCTGATAGGTGAGATTGCAGATATCTCCTCCGCGGTCCAAGGAGATGTATAAATCCAGTCCAAGTCCGTTGCGGACATGGACAATCCGCATCCCTTCTTTTTTGCCACCGAGCATCGAATATTCTTCGACTCCGCTCAACTGCCATTCGTTTCCGATATAAGGATTGATCATTATTTATAGCCTTTCTGCCTTAAACAATAATTTTGGTTTAAGGACGTTCCCTTTTTATTTAGGTTAGTTTACCTCACAAGAAAAAGAAAGGGATAAAAGTACATAGTAATGTAAAAACGTCCAAAACAAAATGAAGGCTTGTTAGATCTGCTTCCGAATAAATCTTGCCAACCTATCTAAAGCTGTCCTTAAGTCGTTTAAAGAATAAGCATAAGAAATTCTGACGTAGCCTTCCCCGCAGTCGCCGAAGGCGCTGCCGGGGATGATGGCTACCTTTTCTTCCTTGATAAGCTTCAAGCAGAAATCTTCCGAGGTCAGCCCGAACTTTTTAATTGAGGGGAAGACATAGAAGGCGCCTTGAGGTTGGTAGCAAGTAAGGCCCATATCCTTCAATCTTTTCAGAACATAAAGTCTTCTCTTGGCGTATTCTTCTTTCATTTTTTCGATATCTTTATCTCCGTTATTTAAAGCTTCGACTCCCGCATACTGGGATACTATGGAGGCGCACATTATCGTGTATTGATGGATCTGCAGCAAAGCTGAAATGATGTTTTTCGTGGAGCAGGCATAACCGAGTCTCCAGCCGGTCATCGAGTAAGACTTAGAGAAGCCGTTGATAATCAGGCTTCTTTCTTTCATCCCGTCCAGGCTTCCGATGGAGATATGTTTAATGCCCTGGTAAGTGAGTTCGGAATATATTTCATCAGAGATGACGAAAATATCATGTTCAATACAAAAATCCGCTACTTCCTGAAGATGGGAAAGATCCATTTCCCCACCAGTTGGATTGTTCGGGTAGTTCATCATTAAGATTTTTGTCCGAGGAGTCAGGACCGACTCAAGGGATTCTTTAGTAAGCTGAAAGCCGTTCTCTTCCTTTAAGACTAAGGGAACTGGTTTTCCACCAGCCAAAAGAACGCAAGGGGTATAAGAGACATAAGCCGGCTCGGGGATGATGACTTCATCGCCGGGAGAAAGCAGAGCTCTGAAGGCTAAGTCGATAGCTTCGGAGCCACCGACGGTAACTAGTATTTCCTCGCTATTGTAATTCAGACCGTATTTTCTCTTTAGGAACCCACCGATCGCATTCCTTAATTCAATTAAGCCGGGGCTAGTAGTGTAGAAAGTATTGCCTTGTTCAATCGAAGAAATTCCTTCATCGGAAATATGCCAAGGTGTATCAAAATCAGGCTCACCGACACCCAAAGAAACCACTCCGGGGGTTTTAGAGGCGATATCAAAGAACTTCTCGATTCCGGAAGGCTTGATGTTAGATAAAGAAGGATTGATAAAATTACGCATGGATTAAATATAAAGTTCTTTTAAGCTTAGGCGCTAAGAATCATCCGGTTCTTTTTGGCTGTTTCTTCAAGAACTGTTCCGTGATCCTTATACTTCTTTAAGACGAAGTGGGTCGCGGTGGAAAGGATGCATTCCAAGGTTGAGAGTTTTTCAAAGACGAACCTTGAAACTTCCTTCATAGATTTGCCTTCGATGATGACGCAGAAATCATAACCACCGCTCATGAGATAGATGGTGTTGACTTCATCGAATTTCATGATGCGCTCCGCAATCTTATCAAAGCCGTTGCCCCTCTGCGGAGAAGCTTTGACTTCAATTAAGGCAGTGACAATTTCCTCGTCCGTATTGTCCCAGTTAATCAGGGTGTGGTAGCCACAGATGATTTTCTTTTCTTCCATTTCGGTGATTGCGTTAGCGACATCGACATCTTTAACTCCTAATTCCGCTGCTAAATCAGCAACGGAAATCCTTGAATCGTTTTCGATGGCTTTCAGGATCTTCTTTTTTAAGTTTTCCATATTGGGTACCTCCGAATGGAACTGAGTCTTTTACTTGATACTATTAAACCACGAACAAAGAAGGTTATGTAAAATTAGTCAGAATTATGAAGGGTTACACTTTTAGTCCCAATTAATTCTCTGCCTCAGATTTGCCATTCTCGAGAAATAATTAGGCGATGAATGCCCCAGTCTTCCCACCACTACTGAAGGAGGGACCTTTTCCTCTTTGGCAAATTCAATAACTTCGGCTTCACTGATAAATCTCCTTGCCGAAAAGACTTCAAATCTTTTCTTATCTATCAGGATATCTTGAGCGAATTTATCAGCTTCGTCTTCGTTTGATAGAGCCAGCCCCGAGTCAGAAGAGAAATCAACAATTGTCTCTTTACATTGCCTTGCCAATAATAAATGACCGATTTCATGGAATAAAGTAAACCAAAGGATATCGTCGAACTTCTGCCTTAAAGTTAAGCACAAAACGGCTTTGTTGTTTTGAAACTTAATAAAGCCCTGGACGGGCGCTCCAGCCAAGTTATGGATAATCGAAAATGAAACTCCACAATTAGACAGAATCTCCTTGATTGTATTAACCGAAGTGTTAATATCTGATCCGGAAATCTGTGATTTTATCAGCGGGAGACTTTCCCTCAGTTTGCTTTTGTCGAATTCAGGCACATTTTGATTAAACGATAGGGTGCACATTTTCAGCCAGATAGTCATCACATAATCATCGATTTTCAGGCTTTCCGACTTTCTAAATGCCAAACTAGAATTCGCAGAGGCTATTGATATATTTTTCATAAACGCTGGTGCGTTTCTGATATCGCTTAACCCCATAAACTTTCTCAACTTAATTACTCTGTCGACAATCGAATTGCATTCTTCTAAATAGTTCCAAGAAACCAATTTGTTATATGGCAATCTTTTGGCGATATCCTTTTCTTCTTCTGTTATTCCTTCCTCATCTTCAATTCTTTGTTTTTCGGCATTATAAATGCTCTGTAGATTATTCCAGAATTGAGCACTAGGCTGAAAGACATTGGCCAATTTGCTTGCCAATAAAGGGCTGATATCCCTTTTTCCCTGAATGACTTCGTTGATGTGTTTAGTGGAAAACCCTATTCGTGCAGCCAGTTCTCTTTGAGTCATTCCGTTGGAATTTAAAAGTTCTTCGATAGACTGCCCCGGAAAAGATAACGCTTCAACATAAGATCCAATTTTGGGTTCCACCATGATAATCAACTACTCCTTTCACTTCAATCTTCCTGATATTTTTCGTTTCTTCCTTGAAACTCTGATCCATATTTACCAAAGGATCAAGAATCAAGCGATAGTTTTCGTTAATATCCCACGCTATATAACCCTTGATATCGCCGGTTAGAATGTGTGGGTTGTCGAATCCCGAATTCATAACGTCATACAAATTATCAAATGACATTAATTGAGAAATCCTTTTATTTAGTTTGTTGGCGATTTGTGCTCCCAATCTTCGAAAAGAAATCTTGATGTTTTTACAGCATTCTTCAACATTCGCATTGGCATAAATCACTTCCATAAAATATCAGGTCTTTCTATTTGACTTCCGCCAGGCAAACAGCCCTCATATAAAAGATAGCATAAAAAAAGGAAGATGTAAATATAAATAATTTACCTCCTTGGTAAACTTTTTTGTTTATTGTTTAAGCCGCTTTAAAATCGTCCAGCCACTCTTTATGCTCTTGGTACCATTTAACAGTCTTAACAAGGCCTTCTTCAAAATTCTGTTCGGGTTTCCAACCAAGTTCGTTTTCAATCTTTGAGGTGTTCAAAGCGTATCTCCGGTCGTGAGCGGGCCTGTCTTTCACGTAAGTAATTAAACTTTCTGGTTTATTAAGCACTTTAAGGATTGCCTTCACTATTTGAAGATTAGTCCTTTCGTTATGTCCGCCGACATTATAGATTTCACCATCCTTGCCTTTTTCTAAAATGGTCTGAATGGCGCGGCAGTGATCCTCAACGTAAATCCAATCGCGGATATTTAATCCGTTCCCATAAATAGGAAGAGGTTCATTATTTAGGGCCTTTTTAATCATCAAAGGAATTAATTTCTCCGGGAACTGATATGGGCCATAGTTATTGGAGGATCTGGATATAGTCACCGGAAGCCCGTATGACTTATGGTAAGCCATGACCAATAGATCGGCCGCTGCTTTAGAGGCACTATAAGGATTGGAAGGATTTAATGGTGACTCTTCAGTAAAGAACAAGTCGGGCCTATCTAAAGGCAAATCTCCATATACTTCATCGGTAGAAACTTGATGAAATCTCTTTACCCCGTATTTAAGACAAGCATCTAAAAGGACCTGAGTGCCTATTACGTTGGTCTTATAGAATAAATCCGGATCCTTGTAGGAACGGTCGACATCGGTTTCAGCGGCGAAATGAATGACATAATTAAAATGATAGTACTCAAATAGGTTAAAAACGGCTGACCGATCACAAACATCCACTTTTATCGATGTGGTTTTTTTGTTTTCCCCTTTAAAGTCGTCCCAAAAATCGAATCGGCTAATTAAATCGAAAATTACAAAGTCTCTTTTTCCTTCGCAAACAAGTCGACAATAATTGGAGCCAATAAATCCGGCGGTTCCAGAAATTAAAGTTTTACAATCCATAATTTCCTCTCATTATCAAACCAATTATATAAGTTATGAATTATTGTGAAAAACTTTTCAAGCATATAGATCGACGAAAAGCGAAAATTTAGGCAACAAAAAAGCTATATCGATTATAGGATAAATTGGTTGTAATACTTTTTGAACACCAACACCATTGTTTTTAAATCTTCTATCGATGTAAAACCGATTTTTTTGATCTTTTCGGTATCAAGGCCAAACTTAATGGTGCTTAAATATTTATTGTCTTTTTGCTCTTGGATAATTACCTTCGAGTTTGTGTCTTTTGCAAACAATTGTGCCAACTCATATATCGAACAATATGAATTGTCGCTGGCCAAATTATAGGCCTCGCCATTCTCCCCTTTAAGCAGAACGCAAAAGATACCAAGTACTGCATCAATTAAAGAACAATAAGAGCGCTTTGTCTCTCCTTTAGTGGATAGGACAATATCCCTTCCTTCACAAACACTACGTCCAAACTGAGCAAATACTCTATTATCATCTTTTGAAATGCCCGGGCCAAAGGTTTGGCAAAGCCTAACAATCTTAACAGGCAGATTAAATTCCGCATTATACGAGGCGCATAAGCATTCTAATATTCTTTTTCCTTCTGAATAGCTACTTCTTACATTGGTGGGGTTTATAGAAAAGAATTCATTTTCATTTATGAATCGATCTTCTTCACAAGTTCCATATACTTCCATCGATGATAAAAAGACTAGGCTCTTGCAACCTGATTTGGCTCCAAAAGACAAAATGTTATTAAGGCCTGCTGTTGAAACATTAATTGTTTCCACAGGATTTGTAATGAAATATTTAGAATCGGTTGGACTGGCCGTGTGAATAATATAATCCACAGGTTGATTGAGGGCCAGACGTTCGCTCATGTCCTGATAAATCCAAGACAAATTTCCGGAAAAGCCCATAGAAGCCACTTTAGAAGAATTTCTTGCTAAGCCAACTATTTTAATATCTGCCTTTTTTTGAGCATTTAAAAGCAGCAGTATTTTAATTATTGAGGATCCGATGAATCCTGTCCCGCCGGTGACAAGAATTGTTTTGCCTTGAATCTCTTTTAAATAATTGAAATTATCAACTATCTTTTGCAAGTACGCACTGCTTAAAGTGTCCATGTTATTAAAGCTCTTTTATCTGCTCATTTTCCTTAGCATCTAGCATAGCTTTAAACATATAAAAGTCCATAGGTGTAGTTATTTTAATGTTGTTGGCAGGCCCTAAAACAGTATGCATTGTATAGCCGAAATATTTCATTAACATAGCTGAGTCAATGAAATCGTGTTTGTTTAATTCATTGGCTTTTAGATGCGCGTTATATATGTCTTTTAGATAGAAACTCTGTGGAGCTCGTCCGAGAAAGCACTTTGATCTATCAACCACATCTTTAACATCTGAGTTATCATCCAGTACAAGAACTGTTTCAACGGCTTTTGCAACTGTTATCGCGTTCCCGTTTTTCTTAACGCAAGCAATGTTTTTTTGAATCGTTTCCTCATCAATTACAGGCCTAACCCCATCATGAATTAGGACAATATCATCGCTTGATTTAGATAATCTTTTTGCTTCAACAAGCCCATTGAAAATTGATTCCTGACCGCTGCTCCCACCAGGAACGACACTTGTTACTTTTGTTAATCCATATGTTTTAATTAAAGAGAGCATAAAATCAATGTATTCTGGATGACAAGAAACAATAATCGAGTCAATTTGCTTACTTTCCTGAAAGTGTAAAATCGTATGTACAATAATTTCTTTCCCGTGTACTTTTAAAAACTGCTTGGGCAAAGACACAGAATTCATTCTCTGTCCAACGCCACCGGCAAAAATTACAACAAAGTTCATTTCCTCTATCTCCTTTTAAAATGAAGAAGTGTTTAAATCTCTTCAAGGCATGAATCTAAAAAATCAAAGGAGGCTTGTCTTTCCGCCTTTAAATTATCATATACCAAATCATAATCAATGTTGTTCTCGTGAAAATCATTATTGACAATGTTTTTTTCTAAAGAGAGTCTATTGCAAATATCTTTGATTTTTCTGCCGTTTTCTCTGTTATAAACATAAAATTGCTTTTTAAACATTACAGACAGGCAAACTCCATGAAATGAATCGCAAAAAAAGGTGTCACAATAAAACAAGAGGTTTAAAAACCGTTCCACATCTACGTTAATTCTTGTATCAAAAAAATGTGCTTTAGAGAATTCCCTTTTAATTATTAATACATGTAAGCCTTTTTTCTTCGCAAATTTATATGCATCAGAGAGCATTTTTTTGTTTTGAAAAGCCGGGGAGTAAACCAGGGCATACTTTTTCTTGATTGGCCTCCTGTCCTTTATAAAACGTGAATAAAAGTCAGTATTAACCATTAGAGTTGGATCAAGAACGCAAGGAATATCTACATGCAATAATCTTTGAATTGCTTGTTTTGCATATTTTTCCCTAACAGACACTCTATCTATTTGTTTGATTTTGCTCACAAGCTCGCGTTCTTCTTCTTCAGTAAAAGAACAATCACCGACCCCGGCACCATATACAAATTTCTTCCCGTTTGAAAATATTGCTTCGGGCAAGAAAAATGTATCATCAAATCCGTGTCCTCTAAAGGTGGGGTCCCAAATTACATCACTTTCGGCAAAATAACAATCGAAATCAAAATGCGCTCCCTTAATTGTCTTGTAATCAAATAAAGAAGTCACATTTACGTTTTTCTTTATGAAGCGGAGATTCCTTATAAATCTTTTTCGAACAGAATTGCCGAAAATAATCTTTTTGATTTTCCCTTTAACTCCTTTGTTATATAGAAAATCAGAAACCACTATTTCTGAGGTATAATTTTGGCAATTGATACCGATATAATCCAATACCGTTGGCTCTATTCTATAATTTTCTTTCAAAAGCCAACAGAAGGCCAACATTTGTAAAACTGCTCCATAATTTTCACATGTGGATCTGGACCCCAATGAGGTAATTAATGCTCTTTTCCCTTTAAAAGTACTCATTTGAATAACACTTCTTTCATAGCGGAAAGTAACCAGGTTTTAGATTCGTCTGATAATTTTTTTCTTAAATTATTAACCGATCCTTTATAATCAATGGTTTTCAAATCCAGCGAAATATTATCACCTTCATTAAACCTTTCACTCAAGTCAAATAGAGAGCAAATATCTTTAACCTTTCCAGCGTTTTGTCTTGAAAAAGCATAAAACTCTTTTTGAAAAATTATTGAAAAGCAAACCGCGTGAAAAGAATTGGTAAATACACACGTCGAATATTTTATTCCCGATAAAAAATCTTCTACGCCACAGGTTGAAATAGCATTGCCTCTGTCCCATATTTTATTTGTTAATTCAATTATCGGCAAATTATGTTCTTTGGAATAACTAAGCGCAGATTTTCTCAATTCAATGTTGTCATCGGCTGGCAAATAAACCAAAATGAATTTCTTTCCTTTAAATCTTTCGGAAATTATTCTTGAATAATCACTTTCGTCAAGGAGGAAAACAGCATCAAGTACTTTTTCGCAATTAATATTAAGTCGATTAATAACGAACTCTTTTTGATACTGCTCTCGCACAGAAACGAAATCGAAAGAACTCAAATATGAACGTATAATTTCAAATTCCTCGTTCTTGAAATTACATTCAGCCATACTGGGTGCATAAGCAATCTTCTTACAACATTCCATATTTTCATGTGCCAAATAAAAGGTTTTATCAACAAGCTCTTTTCTACATAAAAAACCAGGTGCCCATATTACATCATCTTCAGCAATTAAAACATCATAAGGCAGTTTTTGTCTAGCAATGCTACTATATCTATATTTTTTCTTAGAAACAATCAATTCTTTTTTCACAAATCGCCTGATAGCCTTATATTTTCGAAAATATTTAAAATAATGCAGACAATAATTTAATGAAAGCCTGGGGTGACAATCCGTAAAAAAGTCCCAAAAAGGCAAGATTCTATTTTGATACTCTATACTTTCTGGATAATAATTAAGGACTTCAAAATTAGTAAAGTTATGTTTTGAAAGATATTGTTCAAATGCCCAAGTATGAAGAACCGCTCCGTAATTAAACATGGGGGTGTTGATATCTACGCTTACAATTCCTATTTTTTTATTACTTTCCATTTTGATTACCTCTTTTGGGAGTAAAAACAGATTTAATTAGATTCCTCTCATATTTGTTAAGAGAAAGAGCATATATTGATACGCAGTAAATGAAAGAATAGGCAAATATCATCCCGAAGAAATCCGCCCAACCATTAAACTTGTAAAACAAAAGCAACAATGAACCACAAGTCAAGGGAATTAACAATCCAGGCAGAGTCTTTAATATTTCCAGCCAAAACTGGGGAATATTTAATTTTACCTTTTTCTCATAGTAAAAATTAATAATAATGTTGGACAAAACGATTGTAATGGTTGTCCCTAACGCGGAGCCAATTGCGCCGAAATAAATTGCAAGAAAAATAGATATGACAACGTTCATTATCGCAGTAGAAAGATAAACAACGCTTCTGAATTTGTGCAAATATTTGGCTCTTTGAATATATACAGCAGTATTTTGAATCAGTGGTATTAACATAGGCAGCATTATCAAACATACGACAACAAAGCTATCTTTATAATCCGAGCCAACCCATAAAGAAATAAAAAACTGGCCGAAGAAAACAAACCCAGATGCAATCAGCCCTAATAATAAGAATTGTATTCGACCCACCTTAATGAAAATCGAATTAAGCTCTTCATTTTTCTGCATCTCATCCAAACTGTCCGAGGAAACGATCTTGTTAATTTTGGTGTCAAAAATACTTGGTATTGAATTGCCAATCTGCTCAAAATATGTATTTATTGTTGAGCCAAGTGAATATATGGAAACTTGTGTGGCTGTTGAGACTTTACTTAAAACCAATTTGTCAGATGAAAAATTTAATTGATTAACAATCTGATTTATTCCTATAAAAAAGGAAAAAGCCGCTATTTCCCTTATAAGTCTTTTGTCTAAATGCGATCTTTGAAATTTCATGCCAGCCCAGAATACGCAATAAACGACGCTAATTATATCAGCCATAAAACTCACACAAATCATTGAAATAACGATGCCTATCGAGCCAAATCCATTAATTAGAAACAAAACAGAAACCAAGGGGGAACAAACACTTCTCAGAATATTAACCAACTTAAGAAAAATAAATTTCTGCTGACTAGAAATATATGAGGTGAAAACTGATGCTGGAAATGATATGGCCATATTAAAAGCCAAAATGAAAAAGAGCGTTCTTGCCGTTTCAATCCCTTCTTTTGAATATGTCTCATTGAAAAACAACTGAGAATATTGTGACATAATTAGACCAACAATTAAGGATAGTGTTCCAAAGAAAGAAAAAATCATAATGTATTGAAAATTTAATTTCGATATACCTTCAGGGTTTTCCACTTTCATTTTGGAATAGAACCTGATATAACTGCTGCCAAACCCCATTGACAATAGACTAAGATATGAGATTGTTGAAGTGCATACACTATAAACACTGTATTCTTCTGTTCCTAAAGATTTAAGCATGAATGGTGTGTACAAAAGAGAAATAACTACATAAAAAAGCACTTGTACAAATTGAAGAGCGGCTCCAACCTTCCTATTTAATGAATCTGTCATTTAAACAGCCGCCTTTCCGTTTTCAACTATTTGATAACTAACAATGTGTGAGTGGCGATCTTTTTCTGGAGGAAGAATTAAATACTCGCCAAAAATGTCCTTTAAATATTCATCAAAATGGGAAAAACCCGGCAGCTTCAGATTTTCAAAAGTAAAAGAACTCAAGTCGTTTAAAAGACCGCTTTCAACAATCCCTTTTTCGTTCCCGTCAAAATCGCAAGAAAAATTGGTCTCTTTTTTATTCATCTTTTTGTAAAAGGCATCAATCTTGTTTGCCAGTTGTTTTTTTGAAATGCATCGAGACATAGTTTCAAGAATAAGATTCCTGATAGGATTGGCACAGCAAACATGATAGTTTTTTCTGTTTGATAACGAATATAACAACCTATATTTGGATCTGTTTTTTAATGCCTCTTTTTTTGTGTTTCCGCAAAAAGAGACAGGAAAAACATCAATAAATAAGCCTTGTTGAATGCCTTCTTTTCCTTCTTCTATTATGTTGCACCGTTTAGAAAAGATTTTTAAAAATGGCATGCAGTATTCGGCGCCGTTTTCTAGCAAAGAAAATCCATACTCTTCCGATTTAATTGTGCCAGAGAGTATTAATTGCTTTAATGCAAAATAATCATTAAACTTCATTCCAAAATCAGCATCATCGTCCCATGGTATGAAACCTTTATGTCTTACCGCTCCGAGTAAAGTGCCTCCCATCATAAAGTAAATAAGATTATATTGTTTGCAAATCGAATCAAAAAATCCAATTAGCTTAAGTAGTTCTTTTTGAATTGCTTTTGTTTCCACATCATTCATAGCGAGTTTTTTCTTTCTATGGTGGCTTTATCGATGACCCCCAAAACAGAAAACAACAGGAAACCGGCTGAAGATGTGAGCAAAGCAGACCCCAAAGAATGTACAAGAGCAAAAAGCAATATTGAAAGCAATACAGCTTTCCCTGCGGAGGTATGGTTTTTATATGATTGCTGAAAGAATGTAAAGAACAAAAATAGCATGTTGAGCAATCCAAAAAGCCCAAACTGCGCGACAATCATCGGGAAGTAATTGTCATTCAAGAACGAGCCATCATATGGATTTAAACCATTAAGTTGGTCAAATCCATATTGATAATATAGCGTTGAATAATCAGAAAAGGCGGTGTAAGTCCCATAGGTCGAGAAACCCGATCCTAAAGGAAAGTAATTTATTCCTGTAATAAAGCCAAATCTGATTAATGTTGATCTGGCTGAATCGGTGTCTAAAAAATAGGTCTGAATTTGATATGAAGATAAAAGCAGAATAATAACAAGCGGGACAACAAAGTATATAAGGTGAATGTGCTTAAATTTCTTAAAATAAAAAAACAAAAATGGAAGAGTAACAGCCAA
Organism: Bacilli bacterium; assembly: GCA_022652945.1. Taxonomy (GTDB): domain Bacteria; phylum Bacillota_I; class Bacilli_A; order RFN20; family CAG-288; genus Scatoplasma. The sequence continues at coordinate 132,579 of JALCRV010000003.1, read as the reverse complement.
AACAAAAGACGGGCCTTTAAGACTTAAAGCAAGTAAGAGTACCATAAAGAATAAATAAAGTAATTTGTTCCTTGTGTTTGAAATCAATATAACCGAAATACAGCAGATCAAGAAAACCTCAAATTCATGTGCATAACTAAAGACGAAATTAAAACCATAAAGACCATATCTGTATTGGCCGCGCATTCCAATGTCATAAAACAATGAAATAATTGCGCAGATGAAAGAAATAGAGATTAATATTTTGGCAACACCGGACCATTTATTTATAAAAAACAAAAGCGTACTCTTGCTAAAGAAATATTTAAAGAACAAATACGCCACAAATACTTTTACAAACCCCAACAAATCAAGAAGGATCCAAAACAAGCTGTGGGCTAGGGCATTGATCAGATTCGAGATTAGGCCCAAGAATATTGTTAAGGCAAGTAAGAAAACAACTGTTTTGTCTTCTTTTATTAACGAAAATCTTTTTTTGATTACGCCAATTACCAAAGCGACACCATATATTAAGCATAAAATTTCATCAACGTATGACAGAAATTTGATTTGATACCCAAAAATCAAGGAAACAAATAGCAACAGAAAAGAAAGACCAATCACCACTTGGCCAATTTTGCTCTGCCGTGTTGTAATTATTCTAGCCTTATCTATTACCGTTAATTCCATGTAATTATTCTCCTAAAACTCCACGTAAAAAAAGAGAAAGTGTAGACCCATAATTATCCCAAGATAAATTTTCATATTCGTAGGTGGTTTTGAACATTGTTTTATTGACGGAACGGATTGCATTGATGAAGGCAGAGACGGAATATTCTTGAACAATTACTCCATTGTTCTTAATTATATCCGAAGAACCACAAAACATTGAGCAAACAGGTATCAAATTGTAACTAATTGCATCAAGAAGGACTAATGGCAGGCCTTCACCTCTTGAGGGTAGGAGAAAAATCCCCGCTTGCTGGTAAAATCTTTCTAAGTATTCTCTGTTGTCAATAAAGCCAACCATATTAACATTGGGAAGAGTTTTCAATTCCTTGTATAAAACACTTCCCTTCTCAAATTTTCCAACTAAAGTGAACCTGTATTCTTTCATTTGGCTGGCAATTTCATAAATCATATCTAATCCCTTTCGGTAATTAATAGCGCCAACAAAAAGGATGGATTTGTTATCATGATAACCACTCGTCTCTTTTGGTAAGACTTGACTCCCGTAATTAATGACTATAACCTTGCTCGGATCTTTGACATAACCGACAAGAGATTCCTTAACCATATTTGATCCTGCCAAGCAATAATCAGCATCGCGATATTCAAACTCAAAATTGGATACATTTTTCTTTGAAAATGTTTCTTTGTTTTGATGACATTGTTCCTTTTGAAAAATCCCATTTAAAATCATGCTCATGTTTTTTTGAAGAGAGCCAACACCCAAAATTGTCACATCTAAAATCTTTAAGCAGTCACTATTGTGCTTGTTAAGATATCTATACAAATACGATGAGCATCTATCATAACTAATCAGTACTTTAATGTGATTTTTGATAATCATTCTCCCTACTTTTCTACTAAAGCTTTTTAAATTCATTTCATCAATTAATCGAAAAAGCCATTTTGCGTGAATGTAATATAAGATACGAGAAAAATAGTAGGTAAATGTATTAATCGTTACGATTGAATCGTCTGGTAATGTTCGATTCTGTTTCTTGGCAATTTTTCCACATATCTTTTTAGGCAATAGTCTCATGAAAATTGAGTCTTTATAATAATTCGAAGTGATGTATTTAAAATTAAAGTTGCTTTTTTGCAATTGAGCGGCGCACTCTAAAGAATGTTGCCTATATGGATGAACTAAATAGATGTCTGCGGATAATTTGTTTTTATGATTCATGGAATTATGTTGCTTTTAACTACTTTGAAATATATCCCTGTCCTTTGATGTCCTCAGCAACAATTTCTTCTCCGCTTTTTTTATTAAGTTGCTCTTTAGAGGCTGTACTTAATCCATTATTAACAGACGCCGTTAAATCACAGGTGGAAAGTTTGTCCAGCTCTTCTTTTGATATCTTTCCATCTCTATAATCTCTAACAACTTTTAACTCATACATAGAATATTTCTTCTTTTTAAAGAACCTAAGAAATTTGTGCTTAATGACCCAGAAGAAAGGCTTGTAAAAATATTTGTGCATTGCTGGTGACACAGATCCTATCATCCAGCAATTTCTATCGCAGCATCTAACTTTCCGCCTAACAGCATCTGCCTGTTTTGAAGACCATATCTCATCCCACGACTGTTTATTTAAGTTTCCCATTACTTCCTTGTCTTTTGTTCCGTTACATGGCATGACATCACCATAGGGATCAATAAAAAAAGTGTCGAAGGACATATCACACTGCAACAACCGTTTCTGGCCAAATATATAATTAATTAAACCATGATTAAAATATGCCCGAAACCATTTTTTGGGTGATTTTGAATTTAATAATTCATTAATTAAATTCTCGAAATTTTGTGCAACCATTAATCTATCATGAATAATATTTTTAGCTTCAACAAAATAGAAAGAATTGTGTAATGACGCCGTCGCAAATTCCATCCCCAATTTTTCGCTCTCTTGATATAAAGGAACAAGATCGGGCGCGTTCTTGTCCTGGACCGTCATTCCAAAGCCCACATCCGGATGTTTCATATCTACAAGTTCCTTCAAGGTGGCATATCCACGATTAAATCCATCCGGCAAGCCCCTTATCTCATTATTTGTTTTTTCCAAGCCCTCAATTGAAATACGAATTCCAACACGAGGGAACTCTTTGCACAATGCAATAATTCTATCGGTAAAAAAGCCGTTTGTAGATATAACTATCCTGTCGGATTTTTTATAAAGTTCTCTAATGATATCTTTTAAATCGGTTCTAATAAAAGGCTCACCACCAGTAACGTTAGTAAAATACATTCGCGGTAGTTTTCTTATTGTATCAAGCGATATTTCTTCCTCTGGTAAAGATGGCGCTTTATATCTATTGCACATTGTACATCTGGCGTTACATCTGTAAGTAACGATTATCGTTCCGTTTAATTTTTTCATAAACCCTCCATTTACAATGATTTGAAAAGATAAATAAGAATTTTCGCATTTTTACTTGCATCATACTCGAAAGAACTTTTATAAGCCTTTTCACACAAATCAATATATTCTGATTCCGACATTTCTTCAATTTTTGAAACCGCTTGATTTAAAGACTCAACATTTTTTGTTTTGAACACAAACCCATTATCTTTAATTCTAAATGGAAGCGCCCCAGAATCACTGACAATTAGTGGCTTCCCTCGCCCCAAGGCTTCATAAGCAGAATATGGACCGACTTCATACCACTCAGAAGGAATTATCACCGCCTTTGCTCCATCAATAAAATCTTCAATTTGGTCATGATGTATAGATCCTACAAATTCAATATTTGTACATGAGTGATATTTTTGGATTAACGAAGCAAGAATATCTCCGTCCCCAACAATCTTTAGGGATAATTTATTCAACTTGAACGCTTCACAAAGGGTGCTCAACCCTTTCTCTTTTGCTATCCTCCCTAAATATAAATAATAGTCTGAGTTTTTTATATTGCACAAATAAACAAAATCTGGCGGTAACATATGGTTCACAACAAAAATACGGTTTTTAATATCATTTGATTTTAAAAGCAACTGTTTTTGAAATTCCGAAGCCACCAAAAGGCCATCTATTCGCTCATAATATTTGTGCTTGTAAATGTATTCCGCCTCATAATAGCCAAGGAAGCTTTTTAATCTGGACCCGTCAATGCAGCTTTTTTTTAAGCATTGTTTGAAATTATGATTAAAGCACTCTTCACATATCTCGCATTGATTATTCAGGCACAAATAATCGGGACACACCGGAGACATATCGTGGCAGAAATACAGGGTTTTGATATTTGCACTATATTTTTTGTTAAAATCTTCAATTGCGTTCACAACAGAAAAAGTAATCTGTTTATTAATTAAATTCAGTAATACAAAATCAGGCTTTTTATCCGTCAAAAAGCGCATCATATTTCTATAGGTTTCCTTTGAATAATTCAATGACAATGTCATCTTTAATTTCTGAAAAATTGAAGTGGCACCATTGTAATCTTTATGAGAAACAAAATATTTATTATCTTCTGTTTTTAAGTCTTGTGGGCTATTCATAGCAAAATATGAGACTTCAACTCCTTCTTTCTTCAGAGCGCTTGCCAAATTAAAATAATAAGTCTCAGAGCCGCCTCTGTAATAAAAAAATTTGTTTACAAGTGCAATTTTCATATTTTTTCTCTATATATTTGAAGTGTCGAAAAAACAACATCATTCCACGGGAACTTTATATATGGTTGGTGAACGAGCACTTTTTCATGCTCAATAATATAAAATAGTTTAGCGCTCAATTGCTCCCAGTCACCAGTTTTAAAAACATATGACCTTCCATCGATTAAATCTTTATTTTCTGGGATATCGCTTACCAGACAGACATTTCCGTAAGCCATAGCTTCTAACAAAGACATAGGCATACCCTCAATGTCGCTGGGGAGAACAAACAAATAAGCATTTGAATACAATTCTTGCAGCGCTTGTCCCTCCACAAAGCCGGTCATGATAATCGATGAATCGCCTTTGACCATATTACAAATTGAATCAAAATATTCATCAGAATGCGAAGATTTACCTGCTATAACTAATTTCTTGTCCGTATTAAATTCTTGCTTTAGTTGTTTCCACGCCTTTATTAAATAATGGCACCCTTTTTCAGGAACAATCCTCCCTAAAAATAAAACATAAGATCCTTTTTCAAGCCCCCATTGCTTTTTAATCAGTTCGGGTTCGTGAAAACATACAGGGGAAATCCCATTAGGGATAAATACGGTTTTACGAGTGTATTTATCAGAAAAATATTTTTGATTGTTTTTACTTAAAACAATGATCTGGTCGGCGTATTTGACCGCTCTTTTTTCGCCTTGGAGAATCATTTTGGAGCCAAAACCGCCCCATTTGCTCCTCTGCCAATCAAGCCCGTGAATAGTGACAACAAGCTTATATCCTTTATGTTTCTTACCAAACATCCACAAGAAAAAACAGGGCCCTTCAGCGTGATAATGTATTACATCAATTTCACCCTTTCTCGCCATTTTTTTCGCTTTAATAGTTGCAAAAAAAGAATAAACAATAGCATCCAATCCTTTTTTATTAATCGTGAATATCTCTTTTAAATGACAGCCATGATATTCGGTCAATATTTGCTCGCCTTTTTTATGTTTTCTTTTTCGATTAAAAATCGTTACATCGTTTCCCAATGCCGCCAGCCGCGTTGATAGCTCTCCAACAACCACTTCAATTCCACCATCCCTGGATGGAACGGTTTTGGGGCCAATCATTAAAATCCTCATTATAACCTTACTTTCTTCTACTTCTTATTTCACTAATTATACAGGAAAGTAACGACATATCAACTATATTTTTTATTTTACCCCTTGATAGGTATTTAATGTAAAGATAGCGCTTTACGAAAGCAAATATATTACCCTTAAGGATGCTAATTCTACCAAGAAGGTTAAAAATAAAACTAATTTTTGAAATTTAAGGTAAATGTTTTTATATCTTTGCTCCTGTTTTTATTTGTTATTTTTTTGCATAAAACGATTTTAGTTTGTTACGAAGTGACGTTCTGCCTTTAAAAACAAGCAAAAAATGTCTCTTTGCTTGTCGGAAGCAGAGAACAATTAATGATTTAGCTGTTTAATCGATAGTCCAATTCTTCTCTTTTCCACATCGACGCTGATAACCTTGACCTTAATGACATCGCCTATGGAATATAACTCCGAGATATTCTTCACATAATGATTCGCGACTTCCGAGATATGAACCAAGCCGTCCTGATGGACATTGATATCCACGAACATACCGAAATCCATGATATTCCTGACCGTACCTTCTAAAACCATCCCGACTTTCAAATCTTTTATATCGCTCGCTTCATTATTCAACTCTACAATCTTTACCTCATCTCGGATATCTCTTCCTGGCTTAACGATTTCCTTCAAAATATCATTTAAAGTCTCTTCACCTAAATCCGGATGATTAGTTAAGAAAGATGAGCGAGAGAAATCTCTCAGTTTTTCTTCCTTGGTCTTTTCATCATCATTGATTAAATCAATCTTGGTCAGTTTCAGGATCTCCTTAGCTGGCTTATAACTCTCCGGATGGACGGAAGTCGTATCTAAAGGCTCCTCTCCCCCATAGACTCTTAAAAAGCCCGCACATTGCTCATAAGCCTTCGGTCCCATCTTCTTGACCTTCTTAATCTCCGCGCGGCTCTTAAAGGTCCCATTCTCTTTTAAGTAATCATAGATATTAGAGGCTAAAGCGGTATTGATACCAGAAATATATGACAGAATCGAAACAGAAGCATTATTGATATTCACCCCGACCTCATTAACACAATCCTCCACCGTCCCGTGGAGGGTATCGGTCAAACGTGTCTGATCCATATCGTGCTGATACTGCCCGACTCCAATCGCCTTCGGTTCGATCTTCACCAGTTCATTCAAAGGATCCTGCAATCTTCTTGCTAAAGAGATAGCGCTCCTCTTCTCAACCGGTAACTCCGGGAATTCTTCCTCCCCGAGCTTAGAGGCTGAATAGACGCTGGCCCCCGATTCATTGACGATATGAATCTTAATCGGCAGATTATTTGCCTTAACAATCTCCCTCAATTCCTTTTCTGACTCTCGAGAAGCGGTCCCGTTACCTAAGGCTATATAATCAATCTTGTTTTTACTTAGCAGTCCTTTTAACTGCTCTCTGGCCTTAATCACGTCGGCTTCCTTATCGGAAGTGATATAACTGACCCCGACCAATTCAGGAATCCCGTTTTCATTAACTAAAGCGTACTTGCAGCCGGTTCTAAAACCCGGATCAAAACCCAAGACTCTCTTATTCTTCAGCGGAGGATACATCAGCAACGAAGCCAGGTTCTTCTTAAAGACTTCCATCGACTGATCCTGGGCCTTATCGAAAAGCTCTCCGCGGATTTCATTTTCCACGCTAGGTAGGATCAATCTTTTCAAAGAATCATCGATCACTTCTCCAAGGATGTCTTTATATTCGTTATTATCTTTCCATTCCCTGGCGATATAGTCATAAATCGACATATAGTCATAACTTAAACTTACTTTTAAGCATTCTTCTTTCTCCCCACGATTAAGAGCTAAGATCCGATGAGGCGGAATACTCCTGATCGGTTCCTTATAGTCTTTATACTGACCATAAGTATCCTTTTCATCCTTCTTAATTTCTTTCGAGCAGACTAAACCGATCGCTCGGATTAAGTCTTTAATATATTTACGATATCTCGGTTCATCGGATATCTCTTCAGCGAGGATATCCTTCGCTCCATTAAGAGCATCTTCAGCAGAATTTACCTTCTTCTCTTGATTTATAAATGATGCGGCATACGTATTAAGATCCTTAGTCTTTTGTCCGGCCTTTAAATAGGCCGCTAAAGGCTCCAGGCCCTTCTCTTTAGCAATCGAGGCTCTGGTCTTCCTTTTCTGCTTATAAGGCCTATAAAGGTCTTCCGCTTCAGTTAAAGTCTCCACCTTTAAAAGCTGGTCTTTCAATTCGGGAGTCAGTTTACCTTGTTCATCGATTAAGCCGATGATGGCCTGGACTCTTTCATCTAGCTTTCTTAAGTAATTAAGTCTCTCTTCGAGGTTTCTTAAATCAGCATCGGTGAGATTGCCGGTGACTTCCTTACGATATCTAGCGATGAAGGGGACGGTGTTCCCTTCATCCATCAGTTTCACTGCCGCTTCTACCTGGGTAGGCTTTAAATTTAATTCTGCGCTGATCTTGCTAGTGATATCCATAATAAACTCCTTTTTATATCTACGGACCGACCTTTAGTATTTTAACCTAGAATGACTGAAAGTGGGAAAGGACGAAGACGGCTTTTTAAGAAGAGAAGTAAGAAAGCCCATCTGACAAATTGAATTAAATAGAATAGAAGCGATTTAAAGAACACCGCTACCTTAAACTTGTCACCTAACAAGTGCCCAAAAGTATGCTCTTTTTAAGTAAAAAGCACCTCTGTGTATATAGATTTGTTTTATAATGAAAATATGGAAGTCAAAATTAACGGCATTAACATTAACTATGAAGAAGCCGGAAAGGGGAAACCTATCATTCTTCTTCATGGTAACGGCGAGACTCATGAAATCTTCGATAAGCTTTATCCCTTTTTAGTTGAAGACGGATATCACGTCTATGCTTTGGATTCCCGCTGCCACGGGAAGAGCCAGGACACCCAAGAAATCTCTTATGAGTTAATGGCTGGGGACGTTTTAGCTTTCCTTTCCAGATTTAAATTAGATAAACCGACCGTTATCGGTTTCTCCGATGGAGCGATTGTCGCTTTAATGATGGAGATTAAAAAGCCGGGTTCGATTGGAAAGATGGTAATCTCCGGAGCGAACACTTCTCCTCACGGACTAGTCAAGAAATGGTACAGGTTTTTTAAACTTAACTATTTCTTCCATCGCGATAAGAAAGTGAAGATGATTATTTCTCAGCCGCATATTACCGATCAACAGCTGGGGATGATTAAATGCCCGGTCTTAATTACCGCTGGGGAGAAAGATATGGTGGATAAAAGAGATACTAGACGTATTTACTTAAATATCCATGAATCAGAACTGTTGTTCTTAAAAAAAGAAACTCATGATTCGTATATAGTCCATAATCCGAAATACTTTCAGATTATCAAGCCTTTTTTAGATAAGAAAGAAGCGTGATGAAATCCAAAGTAAGCAAAGATAAGAAACACGCAACTTCGGCTTGCGTGTTTTTTTCTTCCATCTGGTTTACATTATTAGCATAGGGAGCGGGTTAAGAGAAATATGCTGGATTCAAAAGCCATCGGCAACAAAATCAACGACCTCAGGTCGAAGAACAAAATGTCTCAAGATCAAATGGCGGAAAAGCTTTTCGTTACCCGTCAAGCGGTCTCCAGGTGGGAACTAGGCCAGTCCCTGCCTTCGATCGATTCCCTTCTTGAGATGTCTCGTCTTTTCTCCGTCTCCTTTGAGGACATCCTCTGCTTAAGCGAAAAAAAGACGATCGATCCTCACGATCTATTTAACGGACATTCCAGAGAATATGTAGTTAAGGCGATTATCAGAGGAGACTTAAAAGTTGATTTAGGAGATGTTTTCTATCAGTTCTCACCGGAAGAAAGATTGCAGATTCTGCAAGCTATAAGAGATAAAGAACTGAGAGTCGACATTCAAGAACTTCTTCCTAAACTTACTACCGGGGAAAACGTTTATCTAAACGGAGGCAAAGCACATTATGTATATAAAAAATAACAATCCTTCTTATGAGGCCTTCAATTTAATTCAGGAAACCGCCTTGGAGGAACAGAAGCTTTATAAAAGCGAACAGTTGAAAAGAACCGTCAATTATTGGATGGATGATAAAGAATCATATTCGTTAAGAAAGAAGGAAAAATAACATGTTCAACAACGGAAACTTCCATAGTGTCAAAAGCATGCTCCCCTTCTTAGACGAGGAAGATCTGGAGCTTTTGGCTCAACGTATTATGGAAAGCCCCACGCAGATGATCGATAACGTCAGATTGGAAAATCTTTATCCTTTCCTCGACGATGATTATCTGGGGACGCTGCTTTCCCAGTTTTTAGAAAAAGGCCTGGATATTACTAAGCTTCTGCCTTTTGTCGATGATGACGATTTAAGTAAGTTGGTGGACCAAATCATCTCCGGAAAAGGAACAAACGTCAATCTTAATAAGCTATTGCCATTCCTAGATGATGACGACATCAAAAAACTTGCAGCTTTTCTTAAGCAAAACGGCGGTTCCTTTAACGGAACAAGTCTCTCCTCCCTGCTTCCTTTTATGGATGATGATGATATCGACGACGCCTTTAAGGATGCCTGGACTAATGGAAAGGATTTCTCTAAATACCTTCCTTTCGTCAGCGACGAAGCTTTATCAGAGGCGGTAGATGCCTATATCCATGGCAATTCTTCGATCGATGTCAACGCCCTTTATCCTTTCCTTGAAGAAGACGACCTGAAGAAACTCTTCCATTACGAAATCAACAAGAAAAGCAATTAAAAAAAGCAGAGCTCAGGTTGATTGCTGAAACATCTAAGAATCAACGATCTCCAGCTCTGCTTTTTTTATGGACTTTTAGTTACTTATCCCACTTCTTAGCTGTCGGAGCTTTGTTTTTAGAGTAAGGCGCCCGATCCAAGTTAGGAACCAGCATATCCTTTCTCTCAACCGACTTAGCCATGATCCGTTTAACAAACCCGGCATCCTCTTTCCAGTTATAAATCTTCACGTATCCGTTGGGATAGTTATCGTAGACTCTTTGCGGAATCGTGTAACGGTAAAAATGACCCTTCTGATAATCGGGACGGCTAGGAAGAATCAACCCGATGATACCGTTTCTCTTTTTAGCAGGGTCATCCTGCATGGAGGCCAAGACCTCCAGATCGATCAACTTACGTTTCCACGTATTCTCTCCGATCAGGACGATAGTCACGTTGGTGTCTTTTAATTCACCTTCTCTTAAAGACTTCATAAAGGCTTTAACGTCTTTAGTGTCCGCATCTTTGAACTTCGAACCGAGGACGATATTTTCCTCGCCTAAAAGAGCTTGGAGTTTTTCCTCGTAAGCCTTATCGTCATCAAAGCAACAAACGAAGGCCTTTAAAGGCTTGTTTTCGTTTTCCATCTGATACCTTCTTATCTAACCCGCAAATCTCAGGTTAAGTAAATTATACCATTTTTATGTGCTTTTTTCTAATGCCACACATATAAAACAGGCCTAAAAATCGGCCTATATTAACTGTTTGAATCCTTACAATAGACCGTTAGGTCCGCTTATTTAGGCTTATTTTCCCACCCATTAAAAAACGGTGATGTTTTAAAGGAAGAAAAGTATTATTCTTGGCTCTATCCGCCCTTAAAAAATCATTGTGAATTAAGTTTTTAACTCCCCCTTTATCCCTAAATAGTAAATCTCACGTTTAATCCTTGCTTCCCTTTATAAATGGATATATAACATTCTTCGCCAAGGAGGTAAAAGAGCATGAGCAAGAAGAATAAGAAGAACGTTCAGACTGCTGATGTGAAGGCTACTAATACGCAAGCCAACCCTCAGCCGGCTACTAACGCTAACGATCAGAAGAAAGCTTAATTAAACTCTCCGTTTATAAGCCTCGCTACACTTAAAGAAAACAAAACATCTATTAAGTTTTGTCCCACCTTCAAGCCGAGAGGCTTTTTTAGTTAAACTGTTTCTTTTTAATCTTAAACAGCAATATACTACTGTTGTTATTAAAGGAGAAAAGAACAATGGAATACAATCCGAATCCAAATAAAAACGAAGGGCAAGAAAAACGAAAGAAAGTCTTTAAAGTCCTCTCAATCATTTTAATGGTTCTGGGTTTCGGTCTGTTTTTCACTCCTTTCATCATCGCCTTCTCTTCCGCCTTAACCGGACAGGATTTTATGTCTCCTTTTATTGTCCTGTTCTCATTCGGAGGATTCGCTTTGCTTTTCGTCGGCTCTTTATTATTTTCCTTCAGCCGCGGAAACGGATTCAGAACCGCCAATGGTTCTTCGATGAACTTCAATAAATCCAATCAAAACGGCATTCATCTCTTTGGTGGCAACACAACAAATCAACCCAGCGAACCTCAGGAAGCACATTCAACTATTTTCCCGGAGAAAGCTGCTGATACTACCTCCAGTATTGATTCTGTCTCGGAAGGTGGAGTCACCTGCCCGATCTGCGGAGCTAAGAACCCCGCCGGCATGGCTTTCTGCACCACCTGCGGAGCCAAGCTTCCTAAACCCTTAAATGCCAGCAAGCCGACTAAGTTATGCCCCGACTGCGGCACCATCAACGATGGCGATGCTGTCTTCTGCAAAAAGTGCGGCAAACGTCTATAGATTATCTTTAATCAGGCATCATAAAAGGGACAGCGTTAGAAGGCTGTCCCTTTCATTTGCCTTGTTGGCTTCTATTCTTTAACGACTGTCTTCTCCTGCTTTCTTTCCAAGGTATTCTTGATGGAGATGGAGTCGACGATAAGCTTCATAACCGTATCGAGTTCTGAGCCGGCGGAATAATCGGCTCGGCAGATATAGTTAACCCGATCGTCTTTTAAAAGCTGAACTACGTCGCTCTTCTTAGAACCGTGGGAATAAAGGGCGATAGAATTGCCGCCATTATTATGGACGAGAATCATCGCTGGGATATCAGTCATTCCATCCCCCAGGTAAACCATGTTGTGATAAGGGATTCTTCTCTTAGGTGATTTAGTATTTACTTGTTCTTCATCGGAAGGATTTAAGGCACCTTTAGAAATACGGAAGAAATACTGGGTCTTTTGCGTATAGTTAATCGCAAACTTCGGCCAGACCGGTTCATTTTTCGGACCGTCGAAGATAAATTCACAACCGAAGATCTTCTTAAACTCCTTAGCGATCAAGCAGCCATCGACGATTTCCTTGTTACCTGAAGAGATCAGATAGTGCTCGACTTGGACGCCTTTAGACAATCCGTAATCATTGATTCTCTTAAACCAAGTGGTGACTCCCTTAAAGAATTTGATGTTAGTTCCTAAAGATCCGAGCCATTCCTTTGTCAAAGGAATATTCTTTTCCTTGCACTTAAGAATCATCATATACATATAAGAAAGAGTCTTATCCGCTCCGTACTTATTTGAAAAATCATTCGTCTCTTTCCAGAACTCTTCCGGAGTCATGCCTAAAGCTTGGATAAAGCCGTAGTTTTGCATGTAGTCTAAAGAGAGCGTTTTATCGAAATCGTACATGATGGCCATGATAGCTTTCTTCATATCGTTTACCTCTGGTATTAATAGTATGCTTTTAATTTGATTTTAATGCAAATTAAGGGCTTTTTATAACTTATTGTACTTAGTAGACTTTCCTTTGCATTTCTCAACCGGGTACTTCTTTTCAGTTTTTCTCAGTTTATCTTCAACGATTGTTTTAATATCGACATTCAAGACTAAAGACATCTGGATGCAGTAATTGATCACGTCCGCCAGTTCTTCTTTTACAGCTTCGTTATCAAAATGCTCTTCATCCCATTGGAAACATTCCAACAATTCGTTAGCTTCAATGGAAATAGACTTAGCCAAATTAGCTGGTGAATGGAATTGATCCCAGTCACGATCGTGAACAAACTTCGCAATCTCTTCTTTCAAAGTCTCTAGAGAATCCATATATTTTTCCTCCTGATTTAACCTCAAAAATAAATACCTATATAAAGGATATATCTTATCCGTCCCCACCGCCACGCTTTAATTGACAAAATGGATAATTGTCTTCACATATCCTTCTTCTTTATCTAAACAATCTCGCTTCTTGAATTTACGACGAAGAAACCCTTTGGAGTCTGAAAGCCAAATCTCCACTTCCATAATCTTCTTTTCCTTTAAGAAGTGCTTTTTCTCCCTTACCCGTTCCATCTTTTTCTTCCCTTCAAAAGATATAGGCCCTTTCAAGATAGTTTTTAGGAAAAATCATCTTTATTTTTATCTCTTATACGGGAAAAAAGACAAACAATCATGAATGACTGCAAATAATGCTTTTCAAGCACTATTCCTCCGTGATATTATTAAAAACGTTTCTACACACGAACATGGATTATTTATACCTTGTATTGCTTTCTATCTCCTTAGCGATGGATGCCTTCACAGTCTCCATTTGCGATGGTTTAGCGTATTCAGATATTGAAAAGCATAAGTCGATCTTTATCGCTTTTATCTTTGGCCTTTTCCAGGCCCTTTTCCCTTTAGCTGGTTTCTATTTAGGTAAGGCTGTCTTGTCCGCCATTCAAGACTATGATCACTGGGTCGCCTTCGGCTTGTTGCTGATCATCGGTGGCAAGATGGTCTACGATGGAATCGTTGGCTTAAGAAAGAAGTCCTGCGATGTCAGCAAGAAGGAATTCTCTTATAAGGAAGTCATTATTCAAGGTGTTGCCGTCTCTATCGATGCCTTCGCCATTGGCATCACCCTTCTAACCTCCAATATCAACATCTGGATTAATATTACTTTTATCGGTGTTATCACATTCCTCATCTGCTTATTAGGTATCTTCTTAGGCAGAAAGATTATCGACCTTTTAAAAGGACGTTACGAAATCGCCGAAGTCATCGGCGGTATCGTCTTAGTCCTCTTAGGATTAAAGATTCTTCTTAACGGCTTGGGTTATATCTCCTTCTAGGAACGAAAGCTGAAAACAAAAGCAAGCCCGTCTCCGAGCTTGCTTTTTTCGTCGATGTATCTTTTAGATATACATCTTCTTATATAGTTCGATAATCTCCGCCTTATTGAAGATCTTCGGAACCGGATATAAAGGATTAGCTTCTTTAACCGCATGTTCCGCTAAGACTTCGAAATCCTTAGGATCAGCGATTCCTTTAATCGTATTAGGAATATCGATTGCTTTTTCTAAATCTTTCACTGCTTGGATAAAGGCCTTAGCTTTCTCTTCTCTGGTCATTCCTTCTTTGCCGACTCCGATAAGATCTGCTAATTCCGCTTCTTTCTTATATGCATTCTTTCCATAAGCTTCTAATAGATACGGCAAGGTAATCGCAATAGCCAACCCGTGAGGAGTGTTATAAAGGGCTCCTAAAGCGTGTGACATCGAGTGAACGTATCCGACAAATCCACGGGTGAAAGCCACACCGGCCCAGTAAGCCGCATCCTGCATTTTTGCACGGTATTCTAGATTCTTCGGCTCTTTATATGACTTCTCCAGATTCTCGAAGATTTCCTTGATAGCAATCTTGGCTACCCTCTTCGTCTTCTTGGTATTCTCTCTTCCGATATAAGATTCCACCGCATGACATAACGCATCGATACCGGTGGTGGAAGTCACTTTGCCGGGCAATCCGACTAATAAAGAAGGCTCCAACACAGCGTAGGAAGGCATGATATGCGGGTCTTCGACCGCATATTTATCTTTCGTTTCTGGATCGCAGATAACAGCGGCTAAAGTCGCTTCTGATCCCGTACCGGCTGTAGTCGGAATAGCGATAACCAAATCGGTCTTATGAGGAATCTTGCATACGCCCCTCATCTTTTGAATCGGACGATGAGGATTAGTCGACATCGCGGCTACCGCTTTAGCGGTATCCATGGAAGAACCGCCACCTAGAGCAATTACTGCATCAAATTCCTTTTCTTTATATAACTTAAGCGCATCGTTGCAGTTCTTCACGGTCGGGTTAGGTACGACTTCGTGGAAAACATCATAAGGAACCCCAGCATTTTTCAAAGATTCCTCTAATTTCTTAGTAAGACCAAGTTTAAAAATAACATCATCGGTGACAATCAGAGCGCCTTTACGACCTTCTTTTCTTAAAATCTCTGGTATTTCCTCAATAGCCTTCTCACCTTCGACAAGTTTAGGCTCGCGGAAGTTCAAAAAGTGCAGGGCGACCCACGTCACACCTTGGAAGCAACGGGCGAAACATACATATAAAGGATTCATAAGTTCCTCCTTTTCTTCTATCTATTTAAATCATAACACATCTTTGTAACCGCTTTCAGCAAATTTGCTTAGTGGAAGATAACAATAGTCCGACAATTTTCGCGCTTAACGAATTTCTTTAAAAAATTCCGCTAGTATCGGGCTTTTTTCTAAAAACAGTAGCGAATCGCAATTATTGTTTCTGGCAGAATAGGAAAATATTCAGGTTTTAGGGCAACTTTTGATTTACAAAAAAAAGTAAAAAAGTATAATAAATTTATGCTAAATGAATGAGCAAAAATTGTTCTTTTAGCTTTGCGCCTTGGGCATTTTCCAAGACACAAGCAGAACAGTTTACTACTCAGCAGTTTCCGTTATCCACAAAGGAGGACCTGGTATAATCCAGGTAAAAATGTATGGGCAATGTCACAAAAGCCAAGAGGATTCAGTTCCTCATCATAGCGATCGTTGCGTACGCTTGCTATGTCGCCTACGGTCTGTTCTTCTATGCTTTCAAAATCGGTGTTGTCGATAGCTGGTTAAAAGCATACCTAGAGTTCCAAGCGATGTTCGATGGTTCGCTTTGGAAGAGCACCGGCGGAATCCTGATTGGGATTTGCGTAATTGGCTTATTACTGCTCTTCATCCTCTTAGAAGTTTTATTCCATAAGCGCGAAGACAATGGCTTCTTCAAGGTCGGGAAGATCTACAACGTCTTATTCTTCCTCTCCTGCGAATGGGCTTTGTTAGCTGGTGGACGTGCCTGGGGAAAGATTTCCCAGATCTACGGTCAGCTTTTCGGAGCTAATAGCACCGCTTATGTCAGCGCCGCTTATTCCAGAGCTCTGAAGATTGCCTTCTTAGTTATGTTCGTCTTCGCTGTTCTCTATGTCATCTTCAATCTTTATGTCATCCTCCGCTGCCTCTTAGCTAAAGAGCCTGAGGAAGCGATTGAACCGGCTCCGGTCGAAGAAGAGAAGAAAGAAGAAGAGCCGAAGCAGGAAGATGCCAAACACGTCGAAGAAGAAAAACCTGCTGAAGAAAAGAAAGAAGAAGAGCCGAAACAAGAAGAGCCGAAAGAAGAAGAAAAGCCTGCAGAAGAGCCCGCTCCGGCTGTTGTCGCTGCCCCGGCTGCTGCTGTTGCTGATAAGAAGAAAGCCTTTATCAGAGTTCCGTTCCCGACTAAGTTAAAGAAGTCTGATCAGGTCGTCAAAGATGCCTATAAAGAAATCAAAGCTGAAATTCTCTCCTACGGAATTAAGTCCAGAGTCACCTCTTCTGGTGATACCTTCCGTCTCCATAAAGTTAAGTATATGAAGGCTACGGTTGCTGGAACTAAATTAAAGCTGTACTTCAAGCTTGATCCGAAGAAGTATGACAATACTCCGATTCCTCACGGCGATGCCTCCAGCAAGAAGATCTACGAGGATGTCCCGATGGTCTTCAAAGTCAGATCCACTTTGTCGGTCAACAGAGCTAAGAAGCTCATTGCCGATATGATGGATGAAGCGAAGATTGCCAAGAAAGAACCGAAAGAGAAGAAAGCCGAAAAGAAGTAGTCTTGATTGATTAAGGAGCCGAAGCAATATCCGGCTCCTTTTTTAGTTTTCGTTCTCATTGCTCCATTAAAAACCGGCGCTCTATGCTATACTCTTTAATATCAGCTAGGACTTAATATGAACCAAGAGAACCTTGAAACTGAAGATATTCTTCTGATCGGTGGCAGCGATATTGATTATCTTGCCACCCCTAAAAAGAAACTGATTTATAAAGACTCCAATATCGGCTCTCTCCATGTTTCGTTTGGAGGAGTCATGAGAAATATTACAGAGAATTTGGCTCGCCTTGGTATCAAGCCTCTTTTTATCACTCCTTTAGGAGATGATCAAAACGGTAAAGATATCTTGGAGCATATGACCCATTTAGGGGTTAAAGTCCTATCCCCGATTCCTCATTATCCGACCGCTACATATCTGGCCATCAATAACGAAAATAACGATCTGGAGATCGCAGTGGTGGATTCAAGAGTCTTCGCTAATCTTAACTGGTCTTATCTGATAAGGATGAAAACCACGATTGATTTGTACCACAACATCGTTATCGATTCGAATTTAGATATCCCAACTATCCAATATATTGTGGATAACTATAAAGACAGACGTCTTTTTGTCGAGGGTGTGTCCGCGGCGAAGATCGTTAAATTCAGAGATTTCCTTTCTTACCTTTCAGTCCTATCCTGCAATTACTTAGAGGCTAAGACTCTAATAGGTCAAGACCTGGAGCCGGAACAGATCTGTCAGGCTATTTTAGATAAAGGAGTCCTTAACGCCATTGTTACAAATGGAGCGAACGGGATCTACTTCGGCAGTAAAAAAGCAGGGGTAAGCTTCCTTAAAGCTGATAAGATAGAAAATGTTGTTTCTACCAATGGCGCAGGAGATGCTTTATATTCCGGCGTTATTTACTCCTTGTTAAAAGGTCGTTCCTTAAAAGAAGGGGTGAAGCTAGGTAAAAGGATGGCTGATCTCACAATCAAATGTGAAGAGACCAACAGCTGCGAAGTCGATATGCTAGCTGATATCTGATTAATTTTGGTTAATTTATTCAAAGGGGAATAAAAACATGGATCAAATCTTAGTCTTGGACTACGGAAGTCAGTACAACGCCTTAATCGTCAGAAGAATCAAGGATCTAGGTGTCTATTCCTTGTTGCTTCCCAATACTATAACCGCAGAAGAGATTAAAAAGATGTCTGGGGTGAAAGGCATCATTCTCTCCGGTGGCCCTAACTCAGTAAATGATCCTTTGGCCCCTTCAATCGATATCAAGATTCTTTCTTTAGGTATCCCTGTCTTAGGTATCTGCTACGGTATGCAGTTGATCGTAAAAGTCCTCGGAGGAGAAGTCGCTTCCTCAAAGATCAGAGAGTATGGAAACACATCCTGCCTTTTTAAGACTTCGTCCCCTTTATTCCAAGGCTTGAATACTGATTCAATCGTTTATATGTCTCACGGTGATACCGTCGTTAAGACCCCTGAAGGCTTTAACGATATCGCCTCCTCGAAATCCACCGCGTTCGCTGGGGTTCAAAAAGATAACATTTTTGCTATTCAATTCCACCCGGAGGTCACTAATACCGTCCAAGGTAAAGGTATCCTTTCTAACTTCGTTTTCAATATCTGCCACGCGAACAAAGAGTGGTCGATAGATAATTACATCGAGCAGAAGACCAAAGCAATTAAAAAGGAAGTCGGAGATAAGAAGGTCCTTTTAGGAATCTCCGGTGGTGTGGATTCCGCCGTAACTGCAGTTTTGCTTCATAAAGCCATCGGCAATCAACTTACCTGCTTATTCATCGATCACGGCTTATTAAGGAAAAATGAAGCGGAGCAAGTGAATATCGCCTTCAAAGAAAAACTTGGCATCCCCGTAAAATGCATCGATGCTTCCGCTGTTTTCCTTTCCCGCCTTCAAGGGGTCACCGATCCGGAGACCAAACGTAAAATCATCGGTAAAACCTTCATCGATGTCTTTAAAGAAGAAGCTAAAAAGCTCGGAGATGATTTCACGTATCTCGGACAAGGAACCTTATATACCGATAAAGTCGAATCGGGTCAAGGCGGAACCTCGGTCGTTATTAAATCTCATCATAATGTCGGAGGGCTTCCTAAAGAATTGGGCTTTAAGTTAATCGAACCCTTAGATGAATTATATAAAGATGAGGTCAGAGAACTAGGTAAGAAATTAGGTCTGGATGAAGCCTTTGTCTCCCGTCAGCCTTTCCCCGGCCCCGGCTTAGCTATTCGAATTATCGGGGATATCACCCCTGAAAAGCTTTCCATCTTAAGGGAGGCGGATGCCATCCTTCTCGATGAAGTCAAAAAAGCTGGTTTAGATAAAAAGATCTGGCAGTACTTCTGCGTTTTGACTTCTGATAGAAGCGTAGGAGTAATGGGTGATCAGCGTTCTTATATGCATACCTTAGCAATCCGCGCTGTCACCTCAGTCGATGGCATGACTGCGGACTTTTATCACTTCGATATGGATTTCCTCTCGAAGGTCTCGACAAGAATCATCAACGAGGTTAAAGGAGTCAATCGATTGGTTTACGATATCACCTCTAAACCCCCGTCAACAATTGAGTGGGAGTAGTCTACTTTAAGTAGATCTATTTAGTAAATTTGGAAATAGAATGATTTATTATCTAAATAAAGGGAATATTCCTACCATACCGTCTCTACATGACTGTGTCGTAAAGAAAGTTGATATTAAACAAGATTTACTTACCTTCTTTTTTGAAGATAATATTTCGGCACGCGAATCCATCAAATGTCATCAGCCTGAAGCAAAATCCTTAATTGTTAAAATTCATTTGCTTGATGATTTTGATACATTTGAATTAAAGGACTATAAAACACCTTTGTGTAATGATACTTATGCTCACATCGACAATAAGCAATTATGTAAAAAGGCTAAAGAAGGATGTCTTGAATACCTGTATCATTACATTGGTTACGAATCTATCATCATAAAATTATTTTGCGATACTTATATATGCCTGGATGTAAGGGCAGACTACATCGAATTCGAATGGATAATGTAACATATTCCGGTTTATGGAATAATTATTACGACTTGCGGACTAGAATTTGTTGCAGGTAAATAAGGCACTAAAAAAGGTCTAGGATTCAAAATACGTATCAAATCATAGACCTTTTTACGTAGTTACTCCTTAATTAAGTCGCGGATTATATCGAACATGCCTTTGTTCTGCTCGATAAGCTTGCCAGAGCCTAAGGCCACTAAAGAAGTGCCCTTTAAGCCGCGTCTAAAGGGCTCGGCGAACTGTTTTAAGTCGGCATCGGTCGCATTAATAAGCCCCTCATACTGCTGCACAAGGTTTTCATAACGTAAACCTAGACGAGCTCGATTGAAGGCCTCTTTACCTTGTCTAGAGACATGGAAGACTTCATTGAAGACCCCCAATGCTCCAATCTTATAAGAGAGGAGTTGCTCATCGGTGAAATTAATCCCTTGGATAAATTCCGGA
This sequence comes from Bacilli bacterium, assembly GCA_022652945.1. Classification (GTDB taxonomy): domain Bacteria; phylum Bacillota_I; class Bacilli_A; order RFN20; family CAG-288; genus Scatoplasma. Next base: position 111,938 of record JALCRV010000003.1, on the reverse strand, counting down.
GTGGAAAGGAAGACTTCATCGGAGGAAGCGATATTAGGATCGCGGTAAGTGGTAAAGGCGAAAGATCCGTTATTAGCGACATTTACATAAGCTCCATACGCTCCGCCTTTAACTCTGATTTTCATCCAAAGATGATCGATATTAATCGCATTAGACAAGGTCAATAGGCTGCCGGAGAACTGATACGGACAATCAGTAAGCGTGCCTCCTCTTCCCAAGAAGACCACATCATAAGGAGCCTTAATGGCTTCTGATTTATGATCCGGGACATAATTGAATTCCCATTTTGCCTTGTTGGAAGGTAAGGCTTTCTTAAACTGTTTCGCTTCAAGGATGAAGGCTTTATAGTCTTCTTGGCTGCCGGTGAAGTTAGTAAGGAAACGCTCCTGGCAGAAAACAAAGTCACGAGTCTTAATCAAAGAAGAAATGATTTCTTCTTTCTTTTCCTTGAAGGAATTGCAAAGATCGGTCACGAAATCCAAGAATCCGATTCCATTAACTAGATCATTCTTATAACCGAGTTCATCGAAATGAGATAAAGAGCGCATAGTGGCGTAACGATTCCCGCCGTAACTAAGAGAGCTTAAGATATCGTTCTTCACTGCGCAGATGACTTCATATAAATGCTCATCATCAAACTTGGTCTCAAAGATGATTTCTCTTAGCAGATCGATGACGGAAGACATATTCTTGCTTAAAGAGGAGAAAGAGGCGGTAAGCAAACTCTTATCACGTCTTTCAAGGTCTTTGGTAATCGTAAAGTTAAAATTAATCACCCCGGCTTTAGCTAATACTTCGCTATTTAGAGCCTGTAAATCCTTTTTCTCGGTGGGAAGCCTAGAAAAAATGTTGGTTAATAAAGACAGATATTGGACATACTGTATGGGGAGTTTTGACATATCGAAAGCGAAGGTCCCGTAGCAGATGCCATTAGTCACATAATTCTCAAAATATGAATCGAATCCTTCATCGATCTTCTGACAGGCATAATTCTTCGGCTTATCAGTCAAATCTTCTTTCTTCAGCTTGGGCAAAGTGTTGATTTCTTCAGGCGTGGAAGGAGCAGCCTGGTAGGCTCTAAGCTCATTGCTCTTCTTAATCAGTTCATCAATCTGTTTATCGGTAAGCGAGGCCTTATAAGCGGCCAGCTTTTCCACCAACTTTTTATCTTTCTCCGCTTGAATAGTCTTCGAAGGATAAAGTTCAACCAAAGAAGCGTGAACTTGGCTTAAGAAAACGTTCTTAATGACATCTTCAAAATAACCCTGCTCAAGCTTTTCTCTTAAAATCGGGAATAACTTAAGGACCTCGAATTCCGAAGAAGCATCATTATCATCGTAAAGCCATGAATTAAGTGAATTGAGAACATAATCCAGGCCTTTAGGCGTGCTGCCAAACTTATCTTCCCTGAGGGCAAATTCAATGTTATCAATGTGAGAAGCGATAGATTTATGGTCGAGGCCTTTTTGAGCAATTGATTGTAAAGTGTCGCGGTAAACTTGAAGCAACTTATCTCTATCCTCGAGGTTGGCATTTTTAATTATCAAGAAAATAATCGGCTGAACAAGTCCTGCGTCACTCCCAATATCTACGCTGTCGCCAATTCCGGCATCCAAGAAAGCCTTCTTTAAAGGTGCCCCCGGATCATTGACCAAGACGGCATCGAGAATCTGAATCGCCACCCCAAGAAGCGCATCCTTACGATCTTTTAAAGCCATCGAATAAGCGAACATCGCTTTATGATCTTCGCTCTCTTCTTGACCGATCGGATACGGCAGTTTCACTTCGTTAAGCTTATTAAAATCCGGCTGCAGAGCAATCCTGGTATCGAAGTCAACACGTTCAAACTTCGAGAGGTATTCCTTATCCAACCATTCAAGTCTTTCTTCCATATCGCAATTGCCATAAAGATAGATATAAGAATTGGACGGGCTGTAATACTTCTTATGGAATTCTTTGAATTGTTTATAGGTAAGTTCCGGAATAACTGAAGGTTCCCCGCCTGATTCATATTGATAGGCGTTATCAGGAAACAGACTATGCATCATATTTCTAAAGAGAATATCATCAGGATTCGAGAAGGCACCTTTCATTTCGTTATAGACAACCCCGTTATAGACTAAAGAATCCTTTTTATCGAAGATTTCATATCTCCAGCCTTCTTGGCGGAAGATTTCTTCTCTCTTATAGATGTTAGGATACAACACAGCATCCATATAGACTTCCATCAAGTTCTTAAAATCTTTTTCATTTTGAGAAGCGACAGGATAGACGGTTTTATCAGGAAAAGTAAAAGCGTTTAAGAATGTGTTCAAAGAGCCTTTCATCATTTCCAAGAAAGGATCTTTAACCGGGAACTTCTTCGAGCCGCAAAGAACCGAATGTTCCAGAATATGAGTTAACCCGGTGGAATTAATAGGAGGAGTTCTAAAAGCGATTGCGAAAACTTTGTTCGTATCGTCGTTGCTGATGCAGCAAATACGAGCTCCCGTCTTATCGTGAGTATAAATCTTCATTTCGGAATGAATTTCCTCTATATACTTCGATTGCTCAAGAGTGTAATTCTTCATTGGTTTTTCCTTCTTTCTAAACATATAAAAGTATTCTAAATCTAAAGTGATTTGTTGACAACAATTATAATTAATGCCTAAAAAGTGTTAAGTGACAAGTTAAAAGCAAAGCAGTATGTATCCTTGCCACTGAGCCACTAGTGGCTCGAAAAAATTTTTTTCATCGCGTGCCATAATCATCTCAGCCCCGCCCTCCGCCTGCCCATCACAAATGGTGAAAGCCAAAACATCATAATTGGTGAAAATTAACTTGCAATTAATACGAGAGGACGATCAGGCGCCTCTGCTACCAGCGCCGGCTCAGTGCCAGCCCGAGCGAGCTGAGGATGTACGTGGTCTACAGGCATTCCTACGCCAAGCCCAGGAAGGCCTACATGCTCAAGGACATTTCCAAGATCATCGGCAGGACATACACCGACTTCCTCCTGTACGTCGCCAAGCACAGGAGGGCCGTGGTGGTGCAGTTCGACTCGGTGATAGGGATGCAGTCCGACGAGGCGGCGATACTTACCGTGACATGGAAGGAATACGACTTCCAGCTGGGTCTCCTCATCAGGAAAGGAGACCCGTCCAGCGCCCTTTCGGCGATCAGGGGCCTGATGGCCCGCTTCACCGACGGCGAGGCGCGGGAGCTGTTAGGATGCTGTCTCTGCGACAACGGGACCGAGTTCCTCACGTTCTACTGCATAGAGGAGCGAGGAGGCGAGAAGCTCTGCCGCACGTTCTACGCAGGGCCGTACAGGGCGACGGACAAGGCCGAGTGCGAGAGGTGCCACGAGTACATACGCTACTTCATGCCCAAGGGCAAGAGCATGGACGATCTGACGCAGGACGGCGTCGACGAGATGATGTCGAACATCGACTCCGCCGTCCGCCCCTCGAAGGGCGACAGGACACCCTATGAGCTGATGGAGCGCAGGTTCGGCAAGGAGATCATGGACAAGATGCCGGCAAGGAAGATAGGCAAAAGAAAAGTCGTCCTGAAGAAATAGTTCAGGACGGCGTGTGAGGGCAGGCGGGAGCGGGGCTAAACCATCTATGTAAAGAGCTTTGCGATGAGTCTGACACATTCATCGGAGGCTCCACTTTCGCCATGCCCAGAATATGACACAAAAGAGGGCGGATGTCAAAGATTTGACATGGTAAACGCAAAAGAATCGGACGTCTGGGCAGGAGCGGACGGATCAATCCTGTTTCGTATACTTAACTTTGTCACCTAACATAATGCCTTAAAAGGCCTAAAATGGTCTAAGAAATAAAAAATGAAAAGATCAAAAGAACAAATCAGCGCCGAAATGGCCTTAATCAGAGGTAAGAACACCAATCCGGAATTAAAGCTTAGGAAGGCTTTATTTAGTCGTGGTCTCCGTTATCGCGTTAACTACGGGAAAATACTCGGTCACCCTGATATCGCCTTCCCTAAGGAAAAGATCGTTATTTTTGTCGATGGAGACTTCTGGCATGGCCGAGATTGGGAAAACAGAAAAAAAGATATCAAATCCCACCGTTCTTACTGGTTAAAGAAAATCGAAACCAACATGAAACGCGATAATGAATACACCTTAAAACTTCAGCAGGAAGGTTATCTAGTTATCCGCCTCTGGGAAAATGACATCAATAAAGACGTTTCCCGTCTAGCTGATATTGTCGAAGAAGCCTATAAAACAGCTAAAAATCCTTATGGTGAAGAATAAAAAAGCCGCTTAAAATTAAGCGGCTGAAGGTAGAAACTTAAGACTACTTTTTAATGGAGAAGCGATACTCGATGAAGTTATCGTAATCCTTCCCCGGACGAAGAATATCTTTCTTTTCTTTAATAAAAGGCGAATTAATCGAATTAGGGAAGTACTGCATTTCAAGACAGATACCATCGTATTTTCCTAATTCGTTGCCGTTCTGTATGATATATTCGGAAGGATGGTTAGAGGAGTAGCAGACAACCGCATCGTAAGAAGTATAGATTTCCAATAAGCGTCCGGATTCCTCATCCCAGACTGAAGCCTGTAAAACATCCTTGCCCTGTTTATCCAAAGCGTAAGGAATATCATAGCCAAGCGTATATTTCTGCACTTCCGGCAATTCAATATAATCTCCAATCTTATGAGGCTTACGGAAATCGAAAGCCTTATCGACCGGATTTAGCTTAATAGCGACCGTGTTTTCGTTGACTTCCCCGACTTTAGAAGCGTTGATAAACATCACTTGGTTAAGGATGTTTCTCTTAGCTTCTCCCGACATATTGAAATAAGCGTGACAGGTGATATTGCATAAAGTAGGTTTATCAGTCGTCGCCCCATAATGAATCAGCAGACGATACTGATCATTGAAAATCGTATAAGTAATAGTAACCTTCAGGTTGCCAGGATACCCACCTTCACCATCTTTAGAAAGATATGTGAAAATCAAGGAATAATGATCATCAGCCACTTCCCTCTTATAATCAAAAGTCTTGTCAGAATAGCCTTCTTTTCCTCCGTGAAGGGCGAAGGTCTTATCGTTGCCGGTTTCAATCGTATATGACTTCCCATCGATGGTAAAAGTCTTCGGAGAGATTCTTCCTGCGGTCCTGCCGCAAGGTTTGCCAAAGCTCCCTTTTGCATGATAGTACTGGGAATATTTAGCCGGCCTTACCAAGACCGACTCAATCTTTCCATCTTTATCAGGAACCTTAATATCAACTAGACCCGCCCCGACCGTGGAACAAGTCACACTCATCCCAAGGTTATTAGTAATTGAGACTATCTCATCCATTATGTTTTTCCTCCTGTGATATAGCTTCTTTATAGAAATTAAACGAATCTTTCTTCTCTCTGGCCATCGTCTTGCGATCGACGCTGACTAAGCCATACTGAGCTGAATAACCATCCTGCATCTCGAATCCATCAAGGAAGGACCAATGACAGAAGCCTATAAGCTGGACCTTCTCTTGCTTTAACTTATCTAAGCTGGTCAAGCATCTCTTCAGATATTCGATTCTGGTCTTATCGTGAACTCCTTCTTGGAAGGTGTTGATTCCGGTGCCGTTGATCAGCAGCGGGACATTATATCTTTGATAGAAGAACTTACAGACCCAATAAAGCGAATTCGCCGCTTGTAAATCAGAGCTAAATGTCAGATTCGGATTAGGCGGCTGACCGTTATTTACGTAAGAAGAGAAAATATCAAGGGCGATAAAATCGGTCACAGAGTTGATCTTTTTTAAAAAGGCTCTTTCATCTTTGACATTCTCTATCTGCAGCAAAGAACGATACTGCTTATTTACTTCCTTTAAGAAAATCGCATCCATAAATAAAGGAGGCGTAGTTAAGATATTATCCTGATTCTGAGCGAAATAAATCTCTTGAAGTTTTTTTACATCTTCTTTCTTTTTGGTATTAGGAAGAATGCCTTCGGCATAAGAGCCGATACCAACCAAGCCGTCTTTGCAGTTATCTTTAATAATCTTTGAAGCTGCGGCATGGAGATAGAAAAAGTTCTTAAGAGCCAAAGAAAGCAGAGGTGTCTTTAACTTCAGCCACGGAATAAATAACCCTTTATAAATGCCTCCGCCGATAGCGATTTCCGGATCGCGGAAAGTAATCCATTTCTTTACTCTATCGCCGAAAGCTTTAACGACAGTCTCGGTATAAAACGCAAACCACTTCGGCATCTCTGGAGAAAGCAATCCTCCTTCGATAGCCAAAACAGCCGGCATATCCCAATCATATATACAAATAATCGGCTCGATGCCGTTAGCGATCAATTCATCGATTACCTGGGAATAAAAGTTCAAGCCGAATTGGCTGACTTCGCTTTTACCATCGGTAATGATTCTCGGCCAGGATAAGGAGAAACGGAAAGAATTAACCCCTAACTCCTTAAGAAGAAGGATATCTTCATGGAAGGAGTGGAAAAAGTCCGCACCTTGATCACCGTTTGTTCCATCTTTAATCAAAGAGACGCTGTGGGCTAAATTATCTAGAACAGATCTCCCCTTCTTCCCAACGTCAAAGGCCCCTTCAATCTCGTAAGCTGATGTGCCAACACCCCAGAGGAAATCCTGCATTTTGTTGTATACCTGTTAATTAAGATTTTACCATATTAAAACTGTTCTAAAACCACCAAAAAGGAAAATAAAAATCCAAAAGAGCATCAACCTTTGAGCCGAGACCTTAAATAGGCTATAAAGAGCCATTTGAAAATTCTTTTATTCATATCGTCAACAATGCTAAACTATATCCAAATGGAACCAGATTATTCAAATATCAAGAATTTGCTAAAAGGCATGACCATCGAAGAAAAGGCTCAGTTGCTTACTGGGCACGATCTTTGGTATACCGGAGAAAATCAAAAATTTAAAATACCTAAAATCAGAATGTCCGATGGGCCTTACGGCTTAAGGAAGGTTGATAAAGGCGAGGAAGCTAAACCCGCTGTCCCTGCCACCTGCTTCCCTCCTTTATGCACGGTCGGAAACACTTTTGATGAAAGCATCGTTTACGATATGGGTGTAGCCTTAGGAGAAGAGTGCTTAGAAAACGGTGTCGATATTATCCTAGGTCCGGGAGTTAACATTAAACGCAACCCTCTTTGCGGACGCAATTTTGAATATGTCTCTGAAGATCCTTACTTAGCTGGCAGAATCGGCATTAACTACGTCCAAGGTGTTCAATCCAAAGGGGTAGGAACTTCTTTAAAGCATTACTGCTGCAACAACGAGGAAGACTACCGTTTTATCTCGGATTCTGAAGTAGATGAAAGAGCCTTAAGAGAAATCTATTTAAAACCTTTTGAGATGGTCATCAGAGAAGCACGTCCGACCACCATCATGGCGTCTTACAACAAAGTCAGAGGAAGCAAAGCAGTTGCTAACCATGAACTTTTGATTGATGTGGCTCGTCTAGAATGGAACTTCAACGGTGTATTCGTCTCTGACTGGGGAGCAGTCATCGATGGCAGAGGCTCTTTAATCAACGGCTTAGATTTGGAAATGCCTGGGGAAGTCAAATACCACTCAGACTCTATTGTTAATTCTCAAAAACAAGGCAACTTAGATATGGGGGCGGTCGATCGTTCCTGCCAAAGAGTGATTGAACTAGCCCAGAAACTTAAGGCCACTGAACAACCCGGGATTAAATATAATCGCGATGAGCATCATAAGATCGCGACCAGAATCGCCGAAGAGGGAGCCGTTTTACTAAAGAACGAAAATAAGAGTCTTCCTTTGATTATCACGGAAAACTTCTGCGTCATCGGAACCTTAGCTGACAAGATGAGATTCGAAGGTCTGGGTTCTTCTCATGTTAACCCGACCAAAATCTCTTCGCCTTTAGAGGCTTTACGTTTATACCGCAAAATCGATTATGCACCTGGTTACAGAATCGATTCTGAGGAAATCGATAGCGAGATGGAAAAGGCCGCTGTTCAGTTAGCGGGTAACTTTGATAAGATTGTTATTTTCGCCGGATTAACCGATCTTATGGAATCGGAAGGCTACGACCGTAAAGACCTTAATTTACCTGCTAATCAGCTTCATCTGATTTCTCTTTTATTAGATTTAGGTAAACGTGTGGTCCTCGTTCTTTTTAACGGCTCACCTGTCGCCTTGCCCTTTATTGATAAGGTAGATTCAATTTTAGATATGTACCTCCCGGGCCAAGGCGGAGGAACCGCCTGCGCCCATCTGCTTTTCGGTGACGTCAACCCTTCCGGCCACTTAATGGAGACTTGGCCAAAGGATCTTCAGGATGTCCCTTCCTATCCTTACTTCAACAAGAGAAAGGATATTCAGGAATATCGAGAATCGATCTTTGTCGGCTATCGTTATTACGACAAGACAGGAATCACTCCTCTCTTCCCCTTCGGACACGGACTGACTTATACGAAATTCGAATATTCAGATTTAAACGTTAAAGATAACGAAACAGATTTCGCTGTTTCCTTTAAGATCAAAAATGTCGGGACTAAAGCGGGAACTGAAGTAGCTCAACTATATATCAGCCAGCGCGACACCGGTGTCTTTAAAGCCCTTAAAGCTTTAAAGAAGTTCCAACGAATCACCCTTGAACCGACCGAAGAGAAAGAGATTCTGTTTGAAGTCGGCAAGGAAGAGTTTGCTTACTACAATATTAAGCTTAAAGAGTTTGTCGTTGAATCTTCCGTCGCTTCAATCTTAGTCGGATCCTCTTCCGCTGATATCCGCTTACGGAAGGATGTTAAGATCTCCGGGCGCAACGATATCCCGGCTCCTTTCGCTCCATCAGATTTCCCGAGTTATTTCTCTCCGATCAACAACATCTTCCCTCAGCAGCAATTCGAGATACTCCTGGGTCATAAGATTCCTCCGGAAGCTCCTCGTCTGCCTTTAGATATGGAATCCACCTTGGATGATTTTAAGCAGACCAAGAGAGGAAGAAAGGTTTATAAGCTCGCCTTCAAATACGCTTTAAAGAACTTAAAGAAAGCGGAAGCTTTAGATATCAATGATCCTAAACGTTACGATGCTGTCGTTTCCGCTAAAAACTTCATTCTTTCCTTACCTAATATTTCAGTCTCCATGATCGTGGGATTCCTAGGCAGCCGCTTCTCTTATCAAAAAGTCCAAGGACTTCTGATGTACGTTAATAAGAGACCACTGAAGGGTATCTTTAAGATGCTGACAGGAAAGTAAATAATCCAGCCTTATTAATTCATTGATGACACTAAAAAAGCCCCGCCTTTCAGCGGAGCTTTCTTTAGATTTAAGGAAGACTAGGATTAAGAAATAGTGATGGTGTCAAAATTTGCGGCAGTGGCAACATTCACTGCGTTAGTAATAAACGTAGTATGAGCATCTCTGCCATCTTTCTTGCAGGTAAAGCCTTTAACTGCAGCCACATATTTATTTGTTGCATCGACAGTGTAATCAGTGGTCAAGGTAACATTAATTCTATTGGCCACAGCTTGAACACCGGCAACTGTCAGAGTGCCATTGTTATCAGCAACAATATAAGCAAGGACATAACGAACATCGTTAACAGTGACATCAGTCAGAGTGGTCGGAGCTAAAGTAATAGTAACCGTATCGTTAGTAGTCATGACTGCTGTAAAACCAGTAACAGAACCTTCTTTAATAGTAGCAGCGCTGACAGTGTATCCGTCTCCAGAAGTAGCAGCGACCAACTGAGTCTTAATCTGATCGGTCTCTTGTCTGACAGCGCTCTTCTTGGCGTTCTCGACAATCCCAAAGTAGGCTCCGACAGAAACACCAGCCAAGACAGCGATAATAGCCATAACCGTAATCAACTCAACCAACGTAAAGGCCTTCTTAGCTTTCTTAAACAGCTTCATAAAGGTTGTTAACCCTCCTTTTTTGCAGCATCATTAGGATTGCTGCTTTATTAATAGTACAAATATGTTAAAATTTTAAACCTGTTTTGTCAACGACAAAAAGTCACCGTGGACTTTTCCACACCTTTTAATCAGTAATACATCCAAAAAATCAAAAATTATTAACAATTTCACCCTCTTTATAAAAAATGAATATCAAGGCGTTTTCTTTTTTGTATTTAATATAAAAAATTAATGAAAATAATTATCCGTAAGCAAAAATTAATTGAGGCAAAACCAAGGTTTTTTTATTATTCGTCAGTCTTTCTGCTTTTCTGTTTCTTCTTTTTGTTCGTGTTCTTTTTTATTCGCTTCCAGCTTTTCATCGATATCCATAATATTGATTAAATGATCGAATTCCTCGATTGAGGTAACACCTTGAGCGACAAGCTGAGCTCCCGCTTCTCTTAAGGAAACAAAGCCTGGCTGATGTTCAGCGATATTTCTAGTCTCATCAAAAGAGAAATGCTTACTATCGATGGACTCTCTGATCTTATCATCCATAATCATCATTTCAAAAACCGCTGTTCTGCCTAAATAACCTGTGAAGTTACACTTGGAGCAGCCGGTCGGCTGATAGATCTTCGTTCCTTCTTTTAAACCGGTGAAGATAGCTTCTTCCTTCGTAAGCTTATGTTCTTTCTTACAATCCGGGCAGAGTTTTCTGACCAGACGTTGAGAGATAGAACCAACCAAAGAATCCGCCACCAGATAAGGCTCAACTCCCATATCGATTAAACGAGTAATGGCGGTCACCGCATCATTAGTGTGAACGGTACTTAAAACTAGATGTCCGGTAATAGCGGCTTGGACAGCGATGTGCGCCGTCTCTTCATCACGGATTTCTCCGATCATGATGATATTAGGATCCTGACGGAGAATGGATCTTAAGGCGTTGCCGAAAGTCAGACCTGTTTTAGTATTGACCTGCAGTTGATTAATCCCGGCCATTTGATTTTCCACCGGATCCTCAACCGTCTGGATGTTAACTCCCGGATTATTAAGTTCCTTTAAGAAGGTATAAAGCGTAGTGGTCTTTCCTGAACCGGTCGGACCAGTTAAGACGATAATTCCGTGAGGGGCTTTTAACATTTCTAAGAACTTCACTTCTTCTTCCGGAGTGTTAGCGAGAGTGTGGATGCTAGTCTCAGAACCTAAAGTATTAAAAATACGGATAACGAGATTTTCACCGTAAATATTCGGCAAGGTCGAAATACGGAAATCGTAGGATTTACCGTCGAAGACTTTCGAGATCTTACCATCCTGAGGGAGTCTTCTTTCCGCGATATCCAAGTTGGCCATAATCTTATAACGGGCGATAACAGCTGGATATAAGGAAGCGGTGATTTCGCAATGGTGGACTAGAATGCCATCGATTCTGAAGCGGACACGGACGCTGGATTCCAAAGGTTCGATATGAATATCGGAAGCCTTCTGAGCTACCGCTTCTTCTAGTAAAGTATCAGCGAACTGAACAGAAGGAGCGTTGACGTAGTCATCAAGGGAGCGGTAGTTATGATTCCCCTTGCCTTCGATCTTGGCGTTTTCTTTGTTGAAATCCTGAGCCGCTTTGATTCTTCTTTCTCTTCCGGTAACATTGTTAATTAAACTATCCAGCATCGCCGGCGTGGTTAAAGACACCTCGTAAGGTTCTTCAAAGAAGGTTCCGACAATGCGGGCTTCAGCCATTTTATAAGGCGAATCGACAATGATATTGACGACTCCTTTCTCGATAGAAATCGGAATTACTCGTCCCTCTTTAATTAAAGAGACCGGGACTTTCTGAACTACGATTGCATCGAGGTTATAGACGGAGACCGTAACGTAACGCATATTAAATAATCTGGCGACTAAAGCGTAGACTTCCGCTGATTCAAGATTACCTAAGGCTGGAGCTAACTCAAAAAAGGGCACGCCTTTTTTATCCGCCGCTTGTAAGATGCTCTTAGCATCATCCATGCTATGGAGAAGACCCTGCTGAACAAACTGTTCAGCTAAATATTCATTGGTATCCATACTAGTAGTTTATTGAGTTACCTCCATTATCCACCGAATTATAGATTTCAAACATCGGCAAGAAGACACTTAACAGAATAACTAAGACAATCGCACCCATAAAAAGAATAATCGTCGGCTCTAATAAGGAAGTGACTTTCTTAACGGTGTTTCTCTGCTGAGTCTGGTAGTATTTACCAATCGCTGAGAAACAACCGGACAGATCGGAAGAGTTTTCCCCGACCTGAATCATCTGGATCAGCATCGGAGGGAATAGATCCGTATTCTCTAAAGCTCTGCTTAAACGTTTCCCGTTATTCACTTCTTCCGCTGCGTATTTGAACTTGTCATTGAAATACTCGTTATTGATAATCCCAGGCATAGCGTGCATACAATCGATAACTGTTAAGCCAGACTTAAGCATAATCTGGAAAGAATCGCAGAAGACGGAAACGATCGTTGCTCTTTTGATCTGCCCGAATAAAGGCATGTTCCAGGATAACCAGTCTTTCCAGTATTTGCCTTTCTTGGTCATATTGATCAAAGAAATCAATAAGATCAAAACAACGATACCCCCTAAAACATAAAGCCCGTAAGAAACAAAGAAATCAGAAACCGCAATAACTCCGATCGTAATCGGAGGTAAGCTGGCTCCCAGTTCTGATAAGACCGCTTTAAATTCCGGGATGACTACATTCATCAGCATAATGACAATCCCGAGAACTACGACCAATAAGAAAATCGGATAAATCAAAGCTGAGCGGGTCTCACCTTTTGTCTTCTCGCTGTTTTCATAATAATCAGCCGCCTGAGTTAAAGTCCCGGCTAAGGTCCCGGAGACTTCTCCGACATAAACCATCGAAACGAAGAAATCCGGGAAGCCTTTCTTCTCTTTTCTTAAAGCCGAGGACAATTCCTCGCCTTTTAAGACATCTTCGTAAACCCTGGAGATAGTGTTTTTGAAGACGGTGCCAAACTTCTGTTTTCTTAAAGTATCAAGGCAGTCGCCAATCGAGGCTCCCGCATTTAACATAATCGAGAATTCACGGCAGAATGTGACAAATTCTCTCGAGGAGACTCTTGAAGAGACGGCTAAAAAATCACTCCGTCTTTTTTCTTTGGCTTCTGCATAAGAACGGATGATGATGTTCTGCTTTTTTAATTCATCTTTGAGTTCAATCGGATCTTGGCAAGATAAATCACCTTTGATTCTCTTCCCTTGAAAGTTGATACCAACATAATGGTAAATTGGCATCAGCGTTCCTCCTTTCCAAGAGTACGACCCTTATATATGCACTTCATTGTTCTGTATTTACTTTACTCTATTTATGTTTTAAAAAAAAGTTAAGGCCCTAATCAGCTAAATCACCAGTTTTGGGAGTGTCTTTATATGTGATTTTACTGTCGGAAGGATATAAATAGAAATTAAAGGGGGCTGTTCCTGCGCAATTTGCCAAGAATTTATCCTCGACTGGATCAAAAACCACCGGGCCGAGCTTTGCAAGCCCAAGGGCGGTAAGGTCAGTGTTCGAGTTAATTACCGAGTTATTAATACCTCCGCCATAATCAGCTATGGCGCTATTTAGATAAGTTTTTCCTTCTACATTTAAAGCGAACTTTTTATTCTCTTCTTTAGCTAATTCCCTTTTAATGATTGGGACAATATCAAAATTAGAAAGATATTGGGAAAGATCGCCTAGATCAGCTTTAACCTGCAGCATGGTGTCTGTTGAGATCGAATCGACATCTTTCCAGTCATAAAAACGGGTATCGCCTTTAATAGTCAGATCCGTCCCTTTAGAAATCCCTCCTAAAGGCAAGGTATAAGAGAAGATTTCGTCTTTGTCATACAGATATCTCCCATTAAAATGAGATTCTAAGCCGATTGAGAAAAAGCCTGAATCATAAAAATATGTGTTATCTACTTCAAGAGTATTACCGATTCTTTCGCCATCCGGATAGTTATAATCTCCTCCGCTTAAGAATTCATCCTTCGTCAGTTGGATAAACTCATCGGCTCCTAGGCGTAATAAGAAGTCTTTAGCATACTCTAATAAGCAATGAGAGACTGTCACTCCATCATTAGAAAAAGCTCTGACTAGATTCCTGCCGTTCATGATTATCGAATCTTCAATCTTCACGTTCGATTGATGCTTAATCCCGATAACCGTGCCGACATAATCTAACTGAGCTAAAGCCGTAATGGTGTTACAGTTTTTAACAATCAGCCCGGATAAGATCAAATTATCTCCTTCGACTTCTAAAGCGCAGTTATCTTCTCCTCCGACGGAAGCAGCCGCTTGATTGTTTTCATCAGCTAAAACTCCGCAATAATCTAAAGGACCACGGAAGATATCGTTCTCGCTTAAGGAAGGAAGATAAACCCCTTTGACCAGAGTCGGATCTCCAGTCGGATAAGTCAAAGCGTGGAAATTGATAGTGAAGCCATTGGCATAAAGATCTTTTTTCAAGGATAATCCGATATTGATCTTAGTGCTCTTATTAAGCCTGGTAAGATATCTGGTATCGTAAGTAGATTCTCTAGTCAGATATTCTACGTAATAATCTTTTTCATCGTAAGTCCTTTTAAGGTAGTGATACTCTTCTTGTCCGAGATTCTTAAGACTGTCTTTTTCTTGCTGAGTTAAAAGCAGAGGGTTAGTGTTCTTTTTAGCGGTCTTTGTTTCTTCTCCTAAATAAGAATTCGAATAAGACTCCAGATTGCTCCTTAAAACTACTTTCTCTCCGTTTAGAGAATGGTTGGTGCAATAAAGCAATTGAGCGTAGGTATAAACATTAAATCCCTCCGGAATGACTTTTATTGTGTAATCTAAGCTTTCTCCGACCTGGGAGACAAAACGAACCGTTATATCATCTCCTCCTAAGATCTCAATGTTATACGTCTCTTTCTTCTCATCGTAAGAAAGCTTCCCTTCGCCTTTAATAATGTTCGCTCTTTCCGCTTTACCTCTCGGAGTCAGTTGACCATCGATAGTTAAAGAAGCTCCAAAATCAAAGGCCTTTAAGGAAACCTTCCCGCTTTCTTTAATAAATCCTTCGCCTAGATCATATTCACCGTAAGCTTTTTGACTAGTTATGCCTGTATAGGAAGTGTTGGGATCGATAATATAAAGCTCTTTAGATTGCGGGGTGTAGACAAAAACATTTAAGGTATCCGTGATATTGGTTTCTTTATATCTAGCTGTGACTTGGCTGGATCCCGATTTTAAGCCGTAAGCCTTATTGTCCTTGACGGTAAGAATATCCTCTCGATCAGAAACATAAGTGATATTCGAAGCGAACTTTTCATTATTTGGAGAGCTCGTTACTTTCAAATCCATTCCCCCACCCACGAGTAAAAAGGCTGTCGATTCAGCAAAGGAAATAGAATCCGGCTCATCGACTACATTACCGATCAGGACATAAGAGACGGAATATAAAAGACCGATAATAATGATCGGTAAGAGGAAGATGATAGCGATCAGTTTCTTTCTCATGCTAATTCTCTCCCTCCGTTCTTCCCCAAATAATTAACCGCCTGAAGAGAGGCTTTCTTAATAGATAAAAAAGACACTGATAATAAGCCTATAGAAGTAAGGGTAAGAAGACTCCCGACGATAAGTTGACTAAAAGGAGGAGTTAAAGAAGCCGGTAAGGCATTAATGAGAAGCAAAGAGAACAACAAAAGGAATAAAGATCCTAAGAAGATATAAATAAGCCCTAAAGAGGATTCTTTACTTAGCCCCAGATTTTTAATCCCCTGCGCTTCTGAAAAGAGGTATCCAGACCAAGTAAAAAGAGAATTAAGAAGAAAGAAAAACAAAGCGGCTACAGGATTAAAGATAGATGAAATTAAAAGGATTAAGGAAGTTATTAAAGAAGTAAGCCCCGAGAAAAAGATCCCTTCTTTAAACTTCAAGACTAATTGCTGATGAAAACTGAGAGGTAAAGTAAGCAGGGTTCCTAAAGCATTTTCTTCTCCAGAGAGCACCTCATCTCCCGGGGAATAAATCAAAGAAGTAAATAAAGTAACTAAAAAGATAATAAGCGGCACCCGATAAGAAGGGATAAAGGAAATAAAGGTTGCTAAAAGAGGAGAGGCTCCGCTATCGATTAAAGACTGAGCGGAACGAACGGTGTTTAAGCCAAACAAGATAAAGACTTGGTTAATCAAAAAAGCCGAGTAGAATGAAAACATCGGGACCAAAATCAAAAGAGCAAAATAAGAAAAGGTCTTTTTAGAACTGCGGATAATTCTCCTCAGTTCCTTAAATAACAACGGATGCTTAACCGGTTTCAATTCCTGCTTTTCAGCAGAAATAATAACTCCTTTTGAGGATTTATCTCCGTTTTTAAAGTTCATCTTAGCGTACGTTTTACTGATAAATAAGGAACCCGGAATAGAAAGCAAAGGGATGAGGATTGATAAAATAATAATAAAAGGATTCCCTCTCAACAGAACAAGGCTGATAAAGCCATCAACCGGGAAAAGATAAGTGGCTAAAGAGGTAAAAACCTTTAAGCTCTCAACGCTAAAAACATTATTGATATTTTGACTGGAGATAATGTTGATGATGCCTATCAGCAAATAGAAATATAAAGTCCCGATACCGACAGATATAAGAATAGAAACCACCAACAGAACTACAGTATTTTCATTTAAGCGGTCGGAGACCCTTTTAAATGGGTAAGAAAACAAAACATCGAAAAAGAGCAGCAACGCCGCTGACAGAATCACCGCAAATAAGGCTAGGACTAAAAACAACAGGCTTTCTTGTCTTACAAAAAAGAAAGCGACAAAGAATCCAAATTCCATTAAGCCAAAATCAGTAAGAGACTTAATGTATAAACCTGTTAATTTAGATAACTGCAAAGTCTTCAAAGGAATTGGTAAAGGCCGAATCGATAGCTTCTCATCTTCTTCATAAAGAATCTTCATAGTAAGGGGAAGGTAGATAATAAAGTAAGTGATCTGAGTTAAAGCGAGAGCTAAAGCAAAAATAGCCGCATCGGCATTTCCAAAAGGATTGTTAGTCCCGTCTCCAATCTGTTTTATCTTATTTAGCAAAAAATAAAGAAGATAAGAAAGAAACCCAACTAAAATAATATTTAAAAGAGCATCCATTAAAATGTTTAGCGGGTCCCCGCTCTTCTTGCTGCTTCGAGTTATGAACCTCAGTTCCTTCTTTAAAAGGGTATTAAACATGCTCTTTTGCCTTAGGACTTAAGTTCCTTGATGGCATCGATGGGGAAGGTGTCGTTCCCTTTTACGTCGAGATAAGTCTTATAGATGTGCTGATCTTTCAATAAGAAAACCGTATCGCATATTTCTTCAGCGGCTAAGATATCGTGAATTGTGACTAGAACAATTTTCCCGTTGGCTTTTCTTTCCTCGAAAAGCTTATATAAACCCGCTGTCGCCTTCGGATCCAGACCGAGAAGCGGTTCATCAAGGAACCAGATATCCGGATCGTGTAGATAGGAAGCAATTAAAGATATTTTCTGTTTAGTTCCGTGGGAATAGGAGCGGATCAGTTTGTTCATAAAAGGCTCCATATCGAAAAGTTTAATTAATGGAGAAGCTTTTTCTTGTAATTCGTTGCTCTTTTCTTGGCTGGCTTTTGGATAATAAACGGAATAAATAAACTCGAGGTATTCTTTCCCGGTCAAATACTCCAAAGCCGCACATTCATCAGGAGTATAAGCAATCCTTTTCTTGTAGGACATCATATCGTCCTGGATGTTTTTCCCATCTAATAGCACTTCTCCTTCTTCATAGTTCAAAACACCGGAAAGACAATTCAATATCGTTGTTTTCCCGATTCCGTTTTTTCCTATCAAACCATAGACGTGAGAAGGCTCTAACTTAAAAGAAACGCCATTTAATATTTTATTGTCTTGGAATGATTTAGATAAATTATTTATTTCTAGCATGGTTTTAATGAATTAATTATATCGCAATTGTTTCTTTCGTTTAAGAAAATGGCGCCTTTAATCATACAATCAAAAAAGTAATAAAGAAAAAGATGCCCTTTCTCTTCTAAGAGCCTCATTTAAATCCATCTCTTACTCTTTTGGAGGATGACTATACTGAACTTGAGTTTTCCAATAATTTAAGGTGTTGTCGTATACCATTTGCGATCCGCCTAAATCTATATCTGTTGTTTGTCCCAAGAAACGAGTTAGCGAAGATATAAGTGTTTGTGGGTCAATTCCCACAAACAAGCCATTAAAATAAACGAATGTTTGCTCATTATAAGTGAGGAAGTGCTGGGTATCTGAGTACGTTGATGCTTTGGTTAATTCTCCGTCTTGATTGCTGATGTATCTTCCTGCAGCTACAGGATAATCAAAGTTAGGGGGGACGGTTCCTAGCTGACAAAGATATGAATTATTAACCAGTTTGAAGAAATAACAATTCCCTGTAGAGGTGTCGTTATAGATTCCCGGTCTTGCTGAATCTTCCGTTAACTTAAGATTTGTCCCAAGTTTAGTAACAAAACCATTAAGTTTTAAAGGGCTGACAATGTATTTGCTAATATCTAAGGTGTCATAACCTTCAGGGACAATCCCCACCGCTTCATCAGTTATCTTGCTTACATTTTGGGAAATCTGTTCAACCGTAGTATCTGAAGCCAAAACGTTACCAGCCAAAACATATTTCGGCATACCATTTAATTCTTTAAAAACAACGTTTCCTTTAATATCAAGAATCGATTCTTTGTTTTCCGATCCAAGTCTTTGATAAAAATCGTCGAATATTCCTGTAATACCACCCGTTGTTAAGAAGTGATAGGGCGCATTGTACTCTTGTTGTCCCCAAACGCCAGTTCTGAAACAATAGTCAATCCTTGGCGTGGGCGCAAAAACCAAATCTTCATTTTGCGCGATTTCAACTTTGGAGCCAGGTAACATCATAAAAGTGTTACCAATGGTCAATTTTCCCTTTTCATTTGTTCCCGTTCCTTGAAAAGCGACATCGATAAATGGCGAGACAGGAAAATCAATTAAACCGGTGCATATTCCTATAAGAGTTTCACCGGACATAACTCCAAAATCCATCGGGGTTGATTTGAAAGAGCCGTAAAAATTATAATGCTCTTTGTATTTCGATAAATCTTTGTCAGTTATAACCACGGTCGGATAATCTTCCTGAGTTCTGTCAATATAACTTGTGGGCTGTTCTGAATCCCAAGCGATTAAAGATGATTCAGATTCGTTGCCTATCATATTTACTTCAATGCTATTATGGTTCCCTCCCGCAAACAAAACACAATAACCAACAAGGGAACTTCCATACTCAAAGTGAATCTTCGCGTTTAAGTAAGGCATCATATAGAAATTAAAAGGCGAAACTCCTAATCCTAAGCGCGAAAACGTGTTGGTTCCACCATTAAAATCACATAGCGCAAAATTAGATTTGACCTTCCCTCCGTTATGAACTATCACTTCTCCTGTCTTGGACGGACTGGAGTCAACTAAATTCCCAGCTATGTCTAAAGAGCCACCACTTTCAACAATCACTTTGAATCCATTTAAATCTAATTCGGCATATTCTCCAACTACAAACCCCTGATAAGAAACAGATGAAGCGAAATTAGTTAATCCTCCAACTTGCAAGGAACCGTACAGCACTATATCTTGAGTTAATTTTAGAGTGGTCGTCTTGTTATCTGGATTAAGCACGATGCTTCCGGTAGCCAACGCAGAATGAACAGCTGGAACAACAACCTTTCCATCATGTATGTAAGGAATTAAAAGAGACTTACCCTGAGCCACAGATTTAATAGCAGAGGGGAGATAAATCTCTTTTGCGTCTTTGGCTGGCCCATCGGTAATAAGATTGGAAAAGATATTAGTTACCCTTTCGTGAGAATCGTTGACCCGGTCTTCTAAAGTCCCTAAGGCACCTAAATAAAAATATCTCGGGTAACCGCTATAACTAGTGATAAATGACTTACACGATTCAGAGTTAACATCAGCAAAATCAAGGAACATATTACTCGGGAACGGAAAGCCATTTTCATCGTTTGCTCCAGAAGCATAGGCAAATACAAAACTAGAAGGCACTTCAAACATTAAATCTGGGGCGGAATAAATCTTTGCAAATGAATCACATCCAAGAAAAGCACCTGAATCAATCGAAATATACCCGAGATCTGGTAAACTAACCTTTTCCAAATTAGTACAGCCTTTAAATGCTCGCTTTCCAATTTTACATTTTTGGGTGACAGCATTGTTTGAGTTAAGGACTATCGATTTCAGGGCCTTAATTCCATTAAAGGCATCGTCGGATATAGAAAAGATACCGTTGGGCGTTCCAAAATTAATGCTGGCTAACGAGGATGCAAAATCCTCCGTTTGCCTTCCGAAGACATAAGACGAATCAAGGATCTCGTCTGTTGTCGCATCGATTTTTAATGACATCAACCCAGTAAAAGCAGACAGGGCTCCTTCGCTTCCATCCCCGATATGTGTTATGCCTCCATCGATTTCCAAAGATTCCGCAGTGGAAAATGGAGTTGTCTTTTTTTTACCAAAATAACTGCTTAAGTCGGAGCAAAAATCTCCATACGACGGCAAAACGAGTGAATTTGTATCGTCAGAAACGGGATAATCTGTTTCTTTTGCCCCATGAATTACGCAATCTTTAGACGATGAAAAAACTCTAGCCCAAGATGTGTGTCCGTTGGCGTCTTTATATAATGATTCAGAAGGATAGTTGCTAATAAACAAATCTTGGAATCTGGTATCGAACATTTGATCAGTTGTCCCGTCATTATATTTTGGGTTATATTTGCATAAAGCCTTACCAGAATAATAAAAAACGGGGGCTCCCCAAAACACCGGCCTAGTTTTAGCAACAATTTCTCCATCTGAATCAATTGTGGTTAATTGAGTGCCTTCATCGGCCGGTATAATTTCATCTTTTTTTGAAGATCTATAATCTGAAGTGATGGATGAAAACTTGTTGATGTTTACAATTACTTTTTGGCCCAAAGAATTTATATCGATGAGATAGTTTTTGGATGAATCATTGGAAAAGGCGTTGTCTTCTTTGTTCCATTTTCCCAAATAAGAACTTGTGTTTTTTCCCAAGAACACTTGGTATTGATTTCCATCTGAATAAACAACCCTTAAATTCCCCATGGTAACCGCATCAGATAAGACCAAATTGTTGTAATACTTATTAAAAGCGCTGGTCGCTTGCTCTTCAAAGGATCTTACATCTAGAGTGTTTTTAACCAATATAGTGGTACCCACCGCTCCACCGACGACTAAAAGAAAGCATAAAGAAAGCACAACTACCTTTTTTATCTTTTTGTTATTTAATTTTCGCTCGTTCTCTTTTTCCATTTGTTATTATTGCCGTGCCTTATTATAACTTTTATTCATCAGTAAAAATAACAATCTGTTTATATTAACTCATTACCAGGTGGCTGATATTCAATCTGAAACTTATAATAAGGGTGAAATCAGTTGGATTCCGTAAGTCAATCTCCACCATCTGATAAGTCGAGACTTGCTGGATAGACATTAGATAGTTCATCTTGGCTTGGTAAGAGAACTGCTCACCAGATCCGTTATTGACTCCGTATTCACCTTTTGTCGCATCGTAGTAATAATACTTAGTCCCGCTCTCATAACTGAAAATCTTCGTATTATAACCTGTTGTTTTAATATTGTCCTTGTCATCCGTTCTCGTATAAAAGGTCAATTCTTTATCCTGATTAGCCTGAATATTTGAAGTAATCACCAATCTGAACTCATCAGCGTTCTTAAACTCCTTATCCCCGTTTTGAATGTATCCTTGCATTCTAGTTATATAGACAAGAAAGAAAGCCAGAGTCGACATCAAAATAGCCGCTAAGGCCATCGAGACGATCAACTCAACTAAGGTAAATCCTTTTTTTATCTTTCTCATGAGTTAAAACCCCAGGAAATTCAGCAAGACTCCAGCTAACGGCTCAACCAAGAAAACTAAGAAAACAACTCCGTTAAAAATATAAGGAATAAAAGGTATCTCTCTAGGTCCTTTGCTTTTCTGTCTAATCAATTCAATAACGGAAGCTAAAACAGAAATCAGAATGAAGAATAATCCATAACGTAAGATATCAAAGCCGAAGGCCAGGCCGACAAGGACAATAATATCCCCTAAGCCCATGACTTCTCTTTTGTAAATCAACATACCTAAAAAGTAAGTGCTTAAGAAAAAGACCAGCGAAACCCCGACGGATATTAAATTTAAAGGAAGATAGCTTTTAGTTAAGATAGCCGTTAAAACGTATCTGATAATTCCCATCAACGCCACTCCTATCGAGATATATAAAGGAATGGTCCGGGTTTTATAGTCGATAAAGGAACCATCGAAAAGGAAAAGCAACAACAAAGAAAAAATAACGGAATCAATAATCGCTTGAGGAGAATCTAAATAATGGAAGACGAACATTGTTCCGTCGTAGATATAAGCGTAGACAAAATAAACGCTTAAGAAAATAAAAGCTCCCGTTAATTCAACCAAAGGGTATCGCTTAGAAATCGGCTTCTGGCAGTAACGGCATTTTCCTTTTAATATCAGATATGAGATTAAGGGTATATTGTCATACCACTTCAATTCATGCCCGCAGTTAGGACAGAAGCTTCTCTTTCGGCTATTAAGAGGGATCTGATTGCTTTCCCGATAGATAACCACATTGCTAAAAGACCCTAAAGCCAAACCAACTAGCAAGAAGATCAACGGAAGGAACACTTGGAAGAAAATCATGATGCAAGCCTCGTTAAGACCAAGCTCGCATATGATAAAGTCCCAAGGCTGATATCGATAGAGGTTTTGCCTTTATAGTAAGTTCCATTTAAATCATAAGTGAAATACCCGGTCTGATAAGTAAGGACAACCGTCGTACTTCCACCATTAAAGGTTTTATAAGAATCATCGCTAAAAGTCACATCAACCGTGGTGTTTGTCGTCACGGTAATATAATCGGTCGAGGATGTCAAAAGACTTTGATAGACATCTAAGCTCGCTGTCCTCAAACTGACCTTTTCACGATCTAAGGCAGCGTTTTTGTTTCTAGTATTGCTTCGATAAGTAAGATAACCTCCGACTCCCGCCAAAACAAAGCCCACCACCATCATAATGACGAGGGTGAAGACTAAGACTTGACCCTTTTTAAGTCTAGAGACCTTCATTTTGTCCTATCTGATAGCCTTGATTATTTGTTTAGTAACCAGTGTTGTCCGGCTATCTTTTAAGTTGCTGATCGTTAAAGTGTAGGCGGTCTTCCCGTTAACGGGGAGAGTAGCTTCGTCGTAGGTAAACTGAAATAAGTAAGAATTCGGAATAGAAGTGACGCTAGAAAAATTACCGCCGATGTAATTAACGTATATGGTTTTATCAGCGTTCAGGTCTTCCGATGAGAAAAACACGTTCTTTAAGTTGTTCTCCGATTGATAAAGTTCAGAAACCTGATTCAGATAAAAGCCGGCTTTTTCTTTAATAATCGTTCTGGTATTGATGGCATTAATGCCGATAACCGCCATCGTAATGGTCCCGATCATAACAGCTGATACCGCTAAGGCCACCACGACTTCCATCATCGTATAAGCATTAACCAGGCTTTCCTTCATATAAGGCCTAGGCAGTTGATTAAAGATCTTATAGTCATAATACTCCTGACGGCTGGAAATGACAGCGTAATCTAGCTTTAAAGGATTGGCTTTCGCAATCCTTTCCCCTACGCCTTTATTGCTGCACCTGATAACTAATTGATCAGTCTTGCCTTTAGCGTTTGCAAACTCTTCTCTTCCGACTGCGGCGATGACTTTGCGATAGAGATCTTCATTAGCTTTAGCTTTCTCCATGTTGTTTAAAGTTTTATAACTGTTCAAAGAAAACGGTAGGATAAAAGACTCCACCAAAACATCGGAAATGTAAATATTAGACAGGGTGTAATTGTTCCTGATATCTAAAGCAATCCGGTTAGAAGAAGCCTTATCGATATGCGGTATAGACCTAGCTTCCAAAACAGAAATCGGGCAGATTGCGTGTACTTTTAACCCTAAGCCCTCAATCAAAGTCCTTACATCTTTCACAACACGTTTCTCAATCAGATACGTGACATTCATGATGCCGTCTTTATGGTATCTATTAGGAATCGGAATCACTAAGAACTTATCTTGATACTTCTCACCGAACTTATCCTGCAAATCATTCCTGATAAAAAGATCCATCTTTGATTTGCTGATCCTCGGCAACATCAAAGAAACCGCAAACTGTTTATCGGTAGTAAGGATGACATCGCAGTATTGATCGGAGAAGTCTTTTTGGCCTTTGATGAATTCTTGAACAACATTCTTAATGCTCGGAATATCTTCTTCAGACTTGAATTCAAAAGACATCTTCTTAAAAAGAAGCTGTTTATAATCCCCGTAAGGAAGGATCCTGATTTCTCGATGTCCTGCGACATCGATATATTCAATTTGAGGACGTGTTTTGAAAAACATTATTTCCTCTCCTGTTATTAAGTAACTTTATTATATACTTCTAAAGCTCAAAAACAGTAACTCAGAGTCTTTTGTCTTAAATAAACTATAAATACAACTTCCAAGCTACATAGAGAATAAAAGTTATATCGAAGAAGTTTTTTGCAAATTTAATACACCGGTTTATTGTTTAAAAGAGTAAAGCATCCCATTTTTAAATCGAGAATTTGTCTTTATTTCCAATTTATATTAGACTAATTTTATTTCAAAGGAAAAAGAGGTGGAGAAATGAAAAACTCAAAATTTGAAAAGGCTTTTACACTTGTCGAGTTAATTGTAGTAATGGCTATAGTAGCAATTCTATCAGGAGTCTCTATCGGAGCTTATTACGGAATTAAAAACAAAGCGGATCAGTCGGCCTTCGAAACTAACGCAAAAGACGCTTATGATCATTACTACACCAACCTGTTGACACAACAAGAATACTCCGATGTTACTTCCACAAAGGCATCTTATACAGATGGAACCCGTTATATGGTTTATGAAGATGGTGGTGCGAAGGTTGAACTTGGGACTTGGGACAAAACAACTAATACCTTTTCGGATGATACTAGCAAGAACTTCTTAATGGATGTTAACTCGGTTGGCTGCAGGGTTGTCCTGAAATTGAACGACAATCCAAGTGGCACTTCTAAATATAGAACAACAAATACGACCGATATGATCGATGCTGACGATGTTGTTTTCTATCCAACTCTTAATCAGGACGGCACCGTCTCGTTTGAAAACTCAGAGGATATGTGGGGTGCGGCCGTTTGTTACTATCCGGTTAAATACAACAGCGCAGCAACTGCTATAGATTCGTCATTAGCGGTAACCGATACTATTTCTCTAAACAATGCCTCATATGGTTTGATTTTTAGCAAATATTTATATAGTTACGCGCAAAATTCGACAGCTTTATTTCCAGATGTTCTTAGATCGATGTATCAGTTGCGAAATAATGATTCTTTGTATTTGGATGGGGCAAAGACCAAACCATGGCCCAGAATTATTAGTGCTCAAAAAAGCGCCAAAATCTTTATTGACAGTGGTTCCAATTTCAGCATATCTTTCCCTAAATTATCTGTAAAAACTTACTTTGGCCACTCAACATTTATTGAGGGATATTCTGATTTTGTCTTAACTACTTCCACACCTCAACCCTTCTTTTATAATAAAACAACTCCTTTCTCAAACATGGAGCAATTAACAATCTTGAATCAAACAACCAGTTTAAGTAATGTCAGTTTAGAAATTGGATATCAGGATACAAAAAGAGATTTAACTGCTTTTAACAACCTAAAAAAATTAGATTTCCAAAATTGTGGTCTTTTCGCAATGGCTGACAATGCTTTCCTTGGTATTGCTCAAG
Source organism: Bacilli bacterium (assembly GCA_022652945.1). Lineage (GTDB taxonomy): Bacteria > Bacillota_I > Bacilli_A > RFN20 > CAG-288 > Scatoplasma. The sequence continues at coordinate 86,129 of JALCRV010000003.1, read as the reverse complement.
GATGTTCTGGACCAGTGTTTGGTGATCAATCCTTGGCAAAAGCAAAAACCACTGATGCTGATGGATCTATGAAGCATCCCCTTGAATCAATAGCGATTAGCGCCACAAAAGCGTTTTCTGTCCAGATTACATATCCAAAAGCCTTTTCTGGACTGCTTTCTTTAAAAGAGGTAAATATTAATTCGGCAGATGGAGCGCTTCATCTCGGGAGCTAGTGTTTTATGGATTGCACGGCATTGTCTAAAGTTAATACTTATTCTTCGTCCGGTTTTGGATATAGATATTATGGTGATGCTTTCAAAAACTGCACCGCATTTACTGCCGCTCATAATACGGTTGCAACTGCATTTGAACTTGCCCCAAAACTTAGCTTCATTTCAGCCTCTTCGCTTCCTTTTGACTCTGATATTTACTTAAACATCCCTTCTAGTTCTTCTTGCTATACTTCCTTTAGTTCTAAATTTGGTACTTCGACCTTCGTAACTACCGGTCACGTCTTGGTTGATGGAACACAAGTTTTCTCGTTATAATTGATTAAATTGAAAAAGCCGTCTTTATGATACGTAGCACAAATTCTGGACATTGCCAAGTGCCCTGATAATTGGTGCATATTAATAATAAAAGGCGGCTTTTTTGCTTTTGCTATTTGTTTTCTTCTTCGTCTCTTTCAGACAGATAATTCACTAGCTGATACACGCCTTTTTCCATACCGAAAGCAAAAATATGATCACCGGGCATTAAGACATAATCCCTGGTCGGAGTGGTGGTCTTTCTATCTCTGGTATAAAGAATGATGTTGACTCCGAATCTTGTCGGGGAATTCAATTCCATCAAGGCGATAGGTTTAACTTCCTTCTTAATCTCAATTTCAAAGACATCATACCCTTGGGAAATATGGTAGTAATCCATCACGGACTTGGAAGAGACCTTTAAAGCTAAAGACTCGGAAGCGATATCGAAAGGCGAAATAACCGCATCCGCCCCAACTCTTAAAAGAAGATCTTCATAAGAGGCATCATCGATACGGCAGGTAATTTTCTTTACACCGATTTTCTTTAAAGCGACCACGGTGAGAATAGTAGTAGCGATATTAGCTTGGGTGTCCTGTCCGAAAGCGATAATAGCATTATCAGCATCTGCTAATCCGGCTTCTTGCAAGGAATCAACATTAGTGGAGTCACAAATTACCGCATTTTCAATAAAGTCGCCCACTTTGGCAACATTGTTTTTATCCTTATCCAAAGCGATGACATCGACATCCTTGGTCGATAAGGCTTTAACAAGCCCTAAACCGAAACGACCAAGTCCGATCACAGCGATAATCTTTCTCATAACTGACTCCTCCTTAGTTCTCTATTCAAAACGTTTAGACTCTACCCAACCATTAAATCCGTACCTAGATATAATACTTCATTATTTGAAGGCTTATAAAGTGTCGGATTCCAGACGGTCAGGAAGATAACTGGACCTAATCTTCCTGAAAACATCAGCAATTCCAGCACTATCTTTGATCCTTCCCCGATAAATGGAGTAATACCCAAAGTCAAACCGACCGTTCCAAAGGCTGAAGCGCATTCATAAATCACATCTTTTAAAAGGAACTGATCATTTTCAAAAACGCAGATCAGAATAGTAGCAATCAGAAGTTCCGACAAGCCGGTAGAAAGTAAAAAGAAAGCTTTGAGCTTTGTATAATGATCAATCGTTCTTTTAAAGACCACAGTCTTCTTCCCTCGACTAAAAGAGATAATAGAAGAAATGATGACAAATAACGTCGTAGTCTTAATACCGCCGGCGGTAGATAAAGGAGAACCACCAATAAACATATAGATAATGGAGAAGACAACGTTAGCGTTCGATAAAGAATCCGCATTGCTAGCAAATGTCGTAAAGCCCGCCGTTCTAAGATTAATCGCATAAAATACCGCCTGCAGGAATGTCATCTTGTCATATCCGCAGGCATAAGTCGTCAGGATCGATAAGATAATCAAAGACAAATTGACAATCAGGACAATCCTGGTTTGGACAGAGAACTTTTTCCATTTATGGAAAGTCGCAATATCCTCATAAACCAAAAAGCCTAGACCGCCAGCAACGATCAAAAAGCAAGTCGAGAAATTCAATAAGACATTGTCCTTATAAGGGAAAAGGGAGACCGCCCCAATAATATCGAATCCCGCGTTATTAAAAGAAGAAATCGCATGGAAGGCAGAAATGCCTAACGCTTCCCAGAAGGGATAATCCACAGAAAAGACGAACATGTTCATAAAAGTACCGAGTAACTCAAAACCGGCGGTAATTATCAGAATGTGATTGATTAAAGGTTTGATATGAGAAAAGCCCGGCTGGTTTAACGCTTCCTTAACCACGATTGCCTGGGAGACATTAAATCTCTTCCCCGTCGCAAACATAATAAAAGAAACCAAAGTCACTAAACCTAGACCACCGATTTGAATCAATAAAGCCATCACAATCTTTCCAAAGATCGAAAGCTCAGTAGCTAAGACAACCGGAGTCAGACCCGTCACGCAGACAGCGGAAACAGCTAAGAACAAGGAGTTACCATAAGTCAATTGATGTCCTTCGCTTGAAGCGAAAGGCAAGACCAACAAAATAGAGCCGACAAAGATGACCAAAGCAAAAGAAAGAATAATCGTCACAAGAGGCGACATTCTTTTCTTAATCTGCCCTTGGATTCCTTCTTCGTTCTTCTGTTCCATAAATCCTATCCCGGCAATAAGCCAAAGCAAAGCCGTTTTATATAATCTAGAACATATGCATTTTATCACTTAGACACCCTTTTCCAAAAGCCACTAAATAAGGCACAGAAGCCAAAAAGACGATGCCAAAAAGCAAAAGATAGGAAAAGATTAAGGGTTAAAGATAAGAAACATTCAAAAAGCAATGTAAAAGCTCAACGGTTTTTTGATTATATAGTTGACTCGTCAACTATATGGTCTATGATATTGCTATGAGTGAATTACGAAAGATTTCAAAGATCGCTAGAAACGTTTCCCTCTATAAGAACAGTCTGGGAACAAATCAGATGAGTGCCAACGCTTATGAAGCGCTGCGTCTTATCGTTAAGCATCCCGGCAGCAATTCTTTGTTTTTAGTTACTCGTATGTCAGTTGATAAAGCCCTGATTTCAAGGATTGTCGCTCAACTGAAGAAGGATGAATATATAACAATTCAGGATGATCCTAACGACAAAAGAGCTAAAAAGCTTTTTCCCACTTCAAAAGCGACCGCTTTAAAGCTTCTGAATGAATCAGAAGATGAAGTCTTTTATGACTTCTTGGAAAAGAATATCCCTGAAGATCAGAAAATCGTGTTTTATAAGGTTCTGGATTCTCTTTATGAAGAGTCTAAAAATCTCCGTCATCATAACTTTGCGGAATTAAAACCTGAACATGAAAGAAATAAAGATTGATAGTTCCTTAAAATACGATAAGATCTCTACTTATTTTAAGACCAATAAAAGAGTCGTTTTTCTTTTCTCTCTTTCCGGTCTGCTTTTTGACGGACTGATGTCATTAATTCCGATGTATTTAGGTTACATCATCAACATGGCCGTCCAAGGCCAGGAGACTAATAAAGTTCTCATCAACGGTTTGCTTTTTATCGCTTTAGTTATTTTTATCCAATCCAACCGCTTTTTAAAAAGATACTATGTCAGGGTCTTTTCTAACCGGATGACTTATGTGATGAGGAAGGTCTCTTTTGACTTTATAATTCACGCCCCGATTCAAGAACTAAATAAGCGCTCTAAAGGCGATATCCTTAACAGAAACCTGACGGATATCTCGGATGCCTCGGAAGGCGTAAGGAAAATTACCACTGAATTCTTCGATACTTTTATTCTTCTGCTTGGTTATCTGATTATGATGTTTATTTATGACTGGCAGATTACCCTTATCTCGATGGGCTTTATAGGTTTTTCTATCTTGGTGGCTCAGTTAGTTAAAAAACCGGTCTATAACGCTATAAGAGGATATAAGCAGTACTTATCTTTAACAAAGGATCAGACCTTATATTCTTTAAAGAACGAAACTTACTATCGAGGACTAGGGGTCTCTTCTTACTATGAAGGCAAATACGAAGACAGTCAGGAAATCTTAAGAAAGAAAGCTGAAAGCTCCTTAATGTTCAAATCGGCTTTGGAACCCTTATATCTATTTATCGTCTGGCTGGATCTTTTCTTTGTTATCTTTTTGGGTGGCAAGAGAATCATGTCTTCCCCGGCCACCTGGTTAATCGGCGATTTCTCCGCTTATCTAACCACATATCTATTAGTCGCTCGAAAATCCAGCCGTATCGGAAAATTAGTAAACGCCGTCCAAGACGTAAAAGTCTCATGGGAAAGGTGCAAGATATATCTAAAGCCGGCACCAGTTAAAGAAGAAATTGGAACTCTAGATCATTCAGGTTTAAAAGTCGAAGATCTTGTCTTTGGATTTAAAGGTGAAAATATCATCAATCATCTCTCCTTTGAAGTTAAGCCTGGAGAGATAGTTGGGGTCTGTGGCAGAGTCCATACTGGTAAATCATCTTTGCTCCAAGCGCTTAATGGTTTGTATGACTATAAAGGCTCTATAAAAATCGGAGGGGTTGAGACTAGGCAAATACGTCTGGCAGAGGCCAAAAACATCATCGGTTTTTGCCCTTCTAATTCAGAAATCTTTGAAGACTCCGCTGAGAACAATGTTTCATTAGGCAAAGACGGTCCAACTGATAAAGCTTTAAAGGTGGCCTGCCTAGATGAGGAAATGAAGCGAAGAAGCGAGGAAGATCGCTTACTGACTAGAGCGGTTGCTAACCTTTCTGGCGGGCAGCAAAAAAGATTGATGATCGCTCGAGCAATCTATGGCAATCCTTCTTTAGTGTTGCTTGATAATCCTTTTGAATCTATCGATGAGGAGATGTCTATTATGATACTCAATAACTTGAAGGATGAATATAAAGATTGCGCTATAGTCCTCGTATCTAACCAAGCTAACATCCTATCTATTTGTGATAGGTTGTTATATTTAAATGGCAACTCATTTGTCTTTAAGCCTTATAAGGATTTGCTTAACGATAAAGACTTCGTGTCTTTCCTGGGCGGGCAAATCAAATGAGTATCTCTAAGATTGTTGTCGCTTATCTTAAGAAGCATTGGTTGCTTTTGCTTTGGTCTTTAGGAGTCATCGCTCTGGATATCGCTTCGACTCTCCTGCCTCCCTTCCTTTTAAAGATAATCGTCGACTCCGTCATCCCCTCTCAAGATACTTCTGCTCTGCTTATTTGGTCTTGTTACTATATGCTGTCTTATGCGGCTTTAGGTATTTTAGAGTTCCTTAAATCCGTTATCTTGATTCAAGTCTCACAAGGTATCTGCAAGGATATCAGAATCGGTCTTTTAAAACGCGTCGAAACTATGAGATACGAAGACCTTTCAACTTACGACATCGGAACTATGGAGTCTTACTTCAATAACGATGTCAACACCATAAATACTCTCGTCTCCGATGGAGTCATCTCCATGTTGATCGATACCTTCAAGATGGTCGGAGCCTTAGTGTCCGTTTTCTTCTTCTCTTTAAATATCGGCTTTGTGGTGTTGGCCATCTCTCCTTTTATTGCCCTTTTTGTCATCGTTGTCCGAAAGAGAATGTTCAAAGCTGAATTAAAGGCGAAAGAGATGGAAGCCGGAGTCAATCAAAGAGTCCTGGAGAATATTGAAAACATCTCCGCTGTCCAGACTTTCGTGGCTTACGATTACATCAGCGCTCGTTATAAGAAGATTCTCGATGCCGATTATGCCGCTAACGACACTTCGATGTTCTTCTCCTCTATCTTCTCCCCGGTTATGCAGATGGCCCGTTACGTCTTAATCGCTATTATTCTGATTATCTCTGTTGAAAGTCCTTCGATATTCGGCATCACTATCGGAGCCTTCTTATCCATCTCCGATCTCTTATCCGATCTATTTACCCCGATGGAAAATATCGGGATGGAATTGCAGACCCTGCAGACTTCTGCCGCTTCTATCCATCGAATCAATGAATTTATAAAACCTCGTCCTAAAGAAAACCAAAAGCCCCTTTTAACTCTTAAAGATGAAAAGTATTCTTTAAGCTTTAAAGATGTCTATTACTCCTATAACGAAAAGGAAAAAGTAATCCAAGACTTTTCTTTAAATCTAAAAGAAGGAGAAAAACTCACTCTTAAAGGTGAATCCGGAGTTGGGAAGTCCACTTTGTTTAAATTGGCCTACGGGCTAATTGCGCCTGTCTCTGGAGAGGTTTTGATTAACGGCACGAGTGTTTCCCTGTTAGAGGAAAAATCACGCCGTAAAGCCTTCGGAATCGTTTATCAAGACACCTTCTTCTCCGGAGGAAGTATCAGAGAAGAACTAACTTTAGGTGACTCTTCTTATTCAGATCAAGATGTCTTTTACGCCTTAAAGAAAGTCGGTCTAGAACGGGTTAAGGATCTAACCGCTCCCTTAATTGAAAAAGACTATTCTTCCGGTGAATTAGCTCTTTTCAACATCGCCAGGATCTTATTAAGAAACCCGCCGATAATCTTCTTAGATGAAATGAACGCCAAGATTGATCCTCAGACCGCCTTAAAGATCATCGATATCTTAAATTCCTTCGCTTCCGATAAGATTATTCTGTCCATCGCCCACTACGGGACTCAATTAAAAGGCTCGGAAGAATTAACCCTGATTGCCAAATAAAACCATTCATTCAAAACCCCTTCTGACTTATAATAGAAAAGGTTTGTTTCTAGAAAGTCCGGGGGTATTTAAAAGATGGCAAAAATCGTATTGATCGGTGGCGGCAGTTCAAGCGGCAAGACTTACATAACATCCAGAGCCTTAAAAGCCGTAACCAATCCTGAGGATTTTGTCTCTCTTTCTTTCGATGACTACTATAAAGACATCTCTTATCTTTCTTTAGAAGAAAGAAAAAAGGAAAACTTCGATTCCCCGGATGCCTTCGATTGGCCTTTATTAATGAGACAGATTGAAGACCTGAAAAAAGGCAAATCTATCCAGAAACCTATCTATGACTTTAATTCCTTCACCAGATCTAACAAAGTTGAAACCGTAAAACCGGCGAAGGTTTATATCTTCGAAGGTATTATGGCCTTGCAGAATGAGCATATAAGACAGATGGGGGACTTAAAAATCTTTGTCGCCGCTTCCCCTGAAAGACGTTTCTTAAGAAGATTGATTCGCGATCACACCGAAAGAGATAATCGTCCGTTCGAGCAAATCATCGACCAATATTTTTCCACGGTTAAGCCTATGTTTGATACCTACATCGAACCGACTCAGGTGTTCGCTGATGCCATCTTATATAACGAAGGAACCGCCGAATCAGAATCCAAAGCCGTAAAGATCTTAACTACGTTACTTAATTCCATCCTTGAAGACGAAATCGACTAAACCAAAACATTTAAAGACTAAAAAACGAGGGGCTGACTTTACTTAAGACCCCTCGTTTTCCTTTTCAGTTAATCGAACTGCTGCTGAACGGATCAGTAAAAGACGGATCTTTGGAATCCTCGATGAGAGCGGTGATTAAATTAAGTCCGCTCTTAATAGAATCGCTGATGTCTGTACCCTTTTCTAGAATTGTGGCCTTAGTTGCTGCATCGAGCGTAATAGCTGAGGAGCTATCGTAAGCAATGGCAAACGCATCAGAGAGTTCAAAAGTCTTTAAAGACAGATTAATCGAAGCCTTCTGCGTTTCGGCCGAGGAAGAAGAGGTGCTGGCGTTGACGCTGGCGCTGCCATTTAAGGTTGAATCGCTAAGATTGAATTCAGTTTTGCAGATAAGCGGCAGATAATTCTCATCAAATCTCACGCCTAATTTCACACTGGCGGTAGAAGGAATATTTAAATTGGCTTCATCAATGTTCAGGCTGGAAAGCGTGGTTAAATAGTCTTTAGCTTCCGCAGGCAGATAATTACCAACCAAGGTCAAAGCCGACTGAATCAGATTATTTAAGAAGGTCGGAGTAACTAAAGTCGTGGCCTCCGCAAAAGCCAAGGACTTAATAGCTAATACAAACTCTATTTTGCCCTCTTCATAATAACCACAGTGATAATTTAAAAGACCGCTTAATGTATTGTCACTTTTCCCGTCTAAGAAGTCATAAACATCCTGGATTTGTGTTTCGTTTAGATTCAAGGCGGGTAAAGCTGTATCGGATACCGTAGTCAGACCTAAAGCCTTCATGAAATCGGAAACATTCTGAGTGGCGTAGGCATATTTCAGCCCGCTTTCATCCGCTTGAACTACATTGTCTTTCTTGATTTCTCCATCGTCAGCAAAATAGACCTTATCGGAAACTTCGCCTTTGATGTTTTCTTTAATGCTATAAGCGGTCTCGGTTTGGCCGTCAGGATTAACGGAAGCAGTTCCTTGTAGATCTGAAATCAATCCCAGATCATATGAGGAAGAAGCGTTCTTCGTAAAAGATCCTGAAGACGAAGTGGTTAAATCCGCTTTAGCGTTAGCCTTTCCATCAGAAGTCCCATCAAACTTAAAGGAACCTTGTTCCTTAAAAGACATCCCCTTGCCGGTCGGGATTTTAACTTCTCCATTCTGATAGGCATTAAAAACCTGCTTTGCCAGTTCTGCTTTGGTCGAAGAAACAGCACTCGAAGATATATTGGACGATGTAGCTGAAGAGGCCTCAGATGAAGAGGAAACAACCGAGCTTGTCTGATTGCCGCAAGCGCTCAATACTCCTATACAAGCCAAGGAGAAAAGGCTTAATATTTTTTTGTTCATAGAATTCTCCACCTCCTTATGTGATATTATTTATAACTAAAAAAACACGATATGCAACCTATTTACTTTTCAATCTTACAAAATTGTCAAAAGAATACGAAAAAGCCATTTTTGAAATATCAGCCTTATCCTTATATATATACGAAATATAACGATTTTTGTTGACTTAACCCCTTGCGTAAGGTATCTTATTTAATGCTGGGGCTGTAGCTCATCTGGGAGAGCGCCTCCATGGCATGGAGGAGGTAGCGAGTTCAATCCCCGTCAGCTCCACCATTTTTTATTTAAAATAGTTTTCTTCATTATCTGGCGGAGTAGCTCAGTTGGCTAGAGCGGTCGGCTCATACCCGATATGTCGAGGGTTCGATTCCCCTCTCCGCTACCATTGAGAACAGCAGGATGGCTTAGCAAAAGCTAAGCCATCTTTTTTTATCAAAAACGTCTTTAAATCAGTAAATATCAGACATCAAAGACTTACTTTTCAATCTTCTCAACAACTTCAGTCAGCAGTTTTCTAATCTGTAAGTGCTGAGGGCACGCTTTTTCGCATTGTCCGCATTTAATGCAGGCGGAGGCTTTCCCTTTACCGGAATCTACAAGCTTTTGATAAGCTTCTTGAGACTTCTTCCTGCCATTCCATTGATTCTCACTTAAAATCTCAAAATATTCAGGAATCGCTATCTTTTTCGGACAGCCAGGCGTGCAGTAATGGCAGGCGGTGCAAAGGATAGAAAGATATGGCTTTAAGAGTTCCTTAGCCTTATATAGAGCCTTATCTTCCTCTTCGTTTAAAGGCTTAAAGTCTTCCATATAAGAAGTGTTGTCTTCAACCTGGGCTATATTTGACATGCCAGATAAGACCATGATGACTTCTTCTTTAGAGGCAGCATAACGGATGGCCCAAGAAGCTGGGGAGGCTTGAGGATCAAGCTTTTTCAAAACTTCAGCTGATTCCTCAGGCAAAGTAGCAAGTTTACCGCCTCTGACCGGCTCCATCACGATGACTTTCTTCCCGTGCTGAACCGCGACATCATAGCATTCCTTGGCTCTGACATCGGTGTCTTCCCAATCTAGGTAGTTTAATTGCAGTTGGACATATTCAACTTCCGGATGATCATCAAGAATCTGTTTTAAGACTTCGGGAGTATCGTGGAACGAGAAGCCAATATGAACGGTCTTTCCTTCTTTTTTCTTCTGAGCGATGAACTCGAAGGCCTTCATTTTCTGCACTTTAACATACTGAGTCCTGTTTAAAGCGTGGAGCCAGTAATAGTCAAAATGATCAACCCCGAGCCTAGTTAGTTGTTCATTGAAAATTCGTTCTAAATCTTCTTCTTTATTTACGATAAACATCGGCATCTTATCGGTGATGGTAAAAGCTTCGCGTGGATATCTTTTGACTAAGGCTTCTTTTAAGGCTCCTTCAGACCTGCCGTTATGGTAAACATAGGCGGTATCGTAATAAGTGAAGCCTCTCTTCATAAAGATATCGACCATCTTCTTAAACTGCTCTAAATCAATGGAAGTCTGATCGTCTTTATTTAACAAAGGTAGACGCATACAGCCAAAGCCAAGTTTTTTCATGTTAAGTTGCTCCTTAATGTTTGTAAATATTATAAATCTTAATGATCAATTTCGTTGCGTTGAGTTTGTCACTTTCAGATAGAACAATAAAAGTTGTTCTTTTAAAACGACCTATGGTATAAAATGTTATTACGCCTAAAGGGAAAACCTAAGGGTTGTCTAATTATGGATCAGTAGCTCAATGGTTAGAGTCCCGCTCCCATAAGGCGGTTGTTCCAGGTCCGAATCCTGGCTGATCCACCATCTTTCAAATATATTCTCCCTTCGAAGGGAAACGTTCATCCTAAAATGCCCGTTCAGGGCTTTTTTTGTACATTAAAAATCATTCTTTTAATAAAAAACATGACAGTTCTTGAACGGATTTAAAATTATCTCTTATGCATGAAGCGGTAAGCTTCGGGGAAGAAATGAGACCACTGATATTCGTTATGCTCTAAATCGCGGTCTTGGAACAAAGCGATATTCGTTTCTTTCCAACCCGCCTTCAATAATCTCTCTTTAAACGCTGGCACGTAATCATAATAGTTAGCTTCCATCCCCTGCCCTCCAGAAGTTAAAGCAATCTTAAACTTATTCACCATCTCCGGGCGGGAGAAAGCCTTACAGACAAAATTGAATGCTGAATCGTCTCCGATTCCGCCATCGACCGGCTCGCTTTCACTCTCTCCGAATTTGAAGACTGGGAAAGCATTCGAGAAGGCATAAATCCTTGAAAAGACTTTCGGGCAGAAAATCCCCGCCGCTAAAGCCATCAATCCACCCATCGAAGAACCGCCGATTGAACGATAAGCCCGGCTCTTCCCGACGTTATAATTCTCTTCGATAAACGGGATAACCTGGTCAACTAAGAAATTTAAAGTCGTCTGGCCTTTATAGCCGAACTCGTTAATAGCAATCCTAGAGAACTTTGGCAGATATTCCGACATCCGGTCAGAAGAATTATCCAGACCTACGACAATTGAAGGCCTGATATGATCCTCAAACTCGATGCCGTCCACCGCTTCGTCGATATGCCATTCTCCAGCGAATGAGGTCGCATCATCAAACAGATTCTGCCCATCGAACATATAGATAACGTTATAAGGCTTATTAGCCTTTTTATCGTAGCTGTTCGGGGTCCAGATTCTGATTTTCCGGTTTTTCTGCACGAGAAAATTCTCATTTCGGATTTTAACTATCTTCAAATGACCGACAACCGTATGATTGACCATATGTAAAACTTCTTTTGGTTATATATATTCTATAGATTAATCAGCTATCTTAATTACTCTTTTTTGCTGACTTCGCAATGTTCCGGAGCTTTTAAAGGATCGGCGTATGCTTCATAAACCGCACTTAACGGAGCATCAGTCTCGATTCTTCTAATCGTTTCCGCCAGCATCGGAGCTAAACTTACAACTTTGATAAACGAAAGATCCTTAAAGCGCGGATCAAGAGGTATCGAATCGGTGACATAAAGTTCATCGAAAGGTTTCGCTGAAAGCAGATCGAAACAAGGATCGGAGAAGACCGGGTGGACAGTTAAGAAAGAAACGGACTCAGCTCCGGCATTCCTTAAGGCCGTTGCGCCGATAACAGCGGAACGTCCCGTATCGATCATATCGTCGACCATAAAGCATCTCTTGCCTTTGACGTCGCCGATAATATTCATGACTTCCGGCTCTAAGTTAGAATTTCTTCTCTTATCGATAATAGCGATTGAGCAGTTAAACTGTTCAGCTAAATCTCTAGCTCTGTTGACTCCACCGTGATCAGGTGAGACCACCACGGTGTTCGCCATGCTCTGATGAGAAGCAATGACCGCATGTCCCAGAAGCGGAACGGCAGTCAAATCATCGACCAAGCAGGAGAAGAAGCCTTGAATCTGAGAAGCGTGCAGATTGACGGTGACCACTCTATGGACACCGGCAGTCGTCAATAGATTAGCCACCAAAGAAGCCGTAATCGGTTCTCTGGGTCTAGCCTTACGATCCTGTCGAGCGTAGCCGAAATAAGGGATAATCAGGTTAATTTCACGAGCGGAAGCTCTCTTTAGCGCATCGACAAAAATCAAAACTTCCATTAGATTTTCATTGACTGGCGGACAGGTCGATTGAATGATAAAGACATCTTTACCGCGAACTGAATCAACCGGCTCACAAAGAATTTCCCCAGAAGGGAACCGCTTTACGGTTCTCTGACCTAATTGGACACCCAGCTTCTCCGCAATTGAAGCGGCGAGAGTCGGATTAGCGGACAAAGAGAAAACTATTGCGTTTTTCAGCATGGTATCTTCCAAACCCCTTTCTTATAAAAATATTCTACCACACGCCTTATGTAAAAAAGACAGCGATTAGAATTAAAGCGCTGTCTTTGTTACCCAAACATAATGGGTGTCGTCATCGAACTTCTTTCCGACCTGTTCAAGTTTCTTTATATCTTCGGAAAGAGCGTAAACCGTCGAGCCGGAGCCGGACATCATAACCTTATCCAAACCTTCAGCTTTCAGTCTTTCAATTAAATTGCCGATTTCAGGAAGAAGATGAATAGCGGCCTTTTGTAATCCGTTGCCCATATTCTTCTGGATTACGGCTTCCTTGCCGGTCTCTAAACCTTTGATAAGGCTAGGGATATCGGGTTTATCTTTCTCGTAAGTATCGGAGACTTTATAGACCTCTTTAGTCGAAAGTCCCTGCTCCGGCTTTACAAGAAGAACTCCCCAAGTTTTCTGAGTGTTAATCAAAGTGAGTTTTTCACCCATGCCCTGGATTCTTGAAGGTTTATTAAATAAGCAGTAAGGCACATCGGAGCCGATAACCTTGGCCATATCGATCTTTTGTTGATCAGTCATGGTCAGTTTCTTCATTTTAACTAATCCGTTAATGACGGCGGCGGCATCCGCTGAGCCTCCCGCTAACCCCGCTTCCATCGGAATCTTTTTATAAATCTTAATCCGGAACCCGGAGTGTAATCCGAAAGCTCTTTTCATCGCCCGGTAAGCGACATAAACTAAATTCGATTCATCGCACACCAAAGAAGTATCATCGGAAGTAAGATATGTTCCGAATCTTTCAGGATATTCTTCAATTTCGATGGAATCGTGAAGTTCCAAAGGAAGTGAAACAATATCAATATCGTGATACCCATCCGGCCTAAGGCCGAGGACATCCAAAGCCAGATTAATCTTGGCTGGCGCTTTGAAAATCATTCCATCCCCCTATACAGAAATCTCTGATAGCATACTAATTCTACCCTTTTAATATTTGACTGACAACAAAGAAAAGCTGGCTTTAAAATATTTCCGCTTAGGCTTTTAAACCCGCGGTTTCAATCAACAGTTTTATTTCGTTTAAAGTCAGCTGATGAGGCCTTTTTGTCTGAGCAATTTTCAAACTTTCAAGTTTAGGGAGCAAAGATTCGTATTCACTTCCCTTTAAATTATTAGACAAGTTCTTTCTTGGATTCTTAAATAGTTTAGAGACAAAATCAAAAGAAGCGTTAGACACATAAGAAGAATCTGTGGTTTTTAAGCCTAAAAAGGAAGAAGAAACTCTCGGGGGCGGATAAAAAGAACCCGGATGAAGCGTAAGGGTTAAAGACAGTTTCCCTCTTAGAGCCAGCATCACCGAATAAGGATTGTTTAAAGGGGAGCCTTCGAGAAAGAAAAGCTTATCCGCTAACTCCTGCTGAACCATGAATCCGAAGTATATAAAATCAGGATCACAGATGACTTTCTTGATCAAATCTCGGCTGATCGCATATGGCAGATTTCCTACATAGATTGTGTGTTTCACGTGAAACATATTTAAGTCCTGCTTCAGAAAATCTCCCTGAATAAGGCTTAAATTATCTTTTTTTAATTCGCTTTGTAAGACTTTAATCATATCTCGATCAAAATCAATCGCTGTCACATGCTCAGCTTTTTCGACCAAAGCGGAAGTTAAAGACCCTAGTCCTGGCCCGATCTCAACAACCTCGGCGCTTTCCTTAATAGGCAAAGAAGAAATTATCTTATCTCTGGCTTCTTCATCGATTAAAAAGTTCTGGGAGAATCTCTCCTGAGCCTCAACCTGATATTCCTGCATTAAAGACAGGATCTGCTTTCTCATTTCTTCTTTCATTTTAAGATTTCCTTTACTTGGTCTTCAGTCAATAAAAGGATATTCAATTCATCGACAATCGAGCGGCTGGTCGTGATGACCAGACTTAACTTTCTCTTTAACTTATTCTTATTTAAAGAGGAATCCTCACCCGCCAGCTTCAAGGCAAACAAGGAAGGGAAAGCAAAGGAATCTTTTTCCTCGCTTTCCTTATCTTGTTTCAGATAAGGATCAAGGATCTTTCTTAAATAATCTATATCCGTTTCCGCTACCCCGACCTTCCGATTCCCAGTCGCTTTCTTTTTATCGATCAGGACATCTTCATAATTGGTTAAGGTTTTATGTAAAGTTTCGCGTATTCTGTTCCCCGGGCCATCAGGATCCAGAACCAAAACTATCTTTCTAACCTGTTCCGCTCTTTTTAAAAAGCCGCGGAACTGATTAGATACCAGGTATCCTTCAGTCTTCATGACAAAATGAGCTCCGAGGCTTTTAAGCTTCGAAATATCATTCTGTCCTTCAACTATATATAAGTATCTATTATTCATGGATTCCGTATATCTTCAGACTTCTCTGATAGATCTCATCCGCTAGTTGTTCTTTATCCTTATGCAAAATCTCCGCCATCTTCTCAAGGACATATGTGACATTGGCGGGCTCGTTAAGTTTTCCTCTAAAAGGCTCCGGGGTTAAAAACGGAGCATCGGTCTCTAAGACGAAATGATCCTCCGGCACTCTTTGAATAACTTCTACTAATCTCTGGGCATTCTTAAAGGTTAAAACTCCGCCGATTCCAAAGTAAATGTTCTTTTTATGTCTTAAATACCTTAAGGCCATCTGGAAGCTGCCGGAGAAGCAATGCAGGGTGACATTCCCCTCAAACCCAGAATCAATCAGGACATTAAACGTATCCGCTTCCGCATCTCGTGAATGGATAATCAAAGGAAGCTGATGCTTTTCAGCCACTTTAATCTGCGCATTAAATAATTCCTTCTGTTTCTGTTTGGTCTCTTTTGAATTATCCATATGATAATCCAAGCCGATTTCACCAACCGCCACCAAATTATGGACGGAATTAAGTCCGTCCTCTAATTTCAGCAGATCCTCATTTAAATTCCCGCTTCCCGCCGTCGGGAAGATTCCGATGGCTGAGTAGCAGAAAGACGGAAACTCCTGGGCCAGATCATTAATCGGCTGATAGGACTCAAAAGTATCGGCGTTATTGATGACTTTGACCACGCCGTTTTCAATGGCTTTCTGATAGATGTGGATTCTATCTTTATAAAGCCTTTCTTCATTCATATGCGTATGAGTATCGATTATTTTCATAAACTTTCTTTTTTTCTTTCTATTTACCGACACAGAAGTGCTTAAACACCGTGTCGTAGATATCCTCTAACGTCGACTCAACCCCGAGCATTTCATCTAAGCAGGAAGTTGCCTGAATTAATTTTATCTCTACCACATCGATTGTGATCTGATCACGGATATCTTTCTCGATGCCTTTTAACAACTCGACGAATCTTTCCATGATATCCTCGTCTCTTTGGGTAGCGAAGCCTTCCTCTTCCTTCTGAGCGATATTCAATCTCTGCCTAATCAGATTGAAAAGATTCAGCAAATCCTTATCATCTTTAGAAATCGAGATATCCGCTTTTGTATCCGTTCCATTTAAGTCTCTCTTGGTGAAAACATAGATACAAGGCTTGTTATTGATTATCTCGCTTAAGCCCAGTTTCTTAATCTCCTCTTCAGAAGAAGAACCTTTCTCAAAAAGCAGCAAAATCACATCCGCTTCTTGAATCGCTTGGTATGTTTTCTTAATACCCAGCTCTTCAATCATATCGGCTTCTTTTCTGATCCCGGCAGTATCGAAGAACTTATAAATAATTCCGTCGATTTCTTTCTCGCCTTCTACAATATCCCTGGTCGTTCCCGGAATCGGAGTGACGATGGCTTTTTCTTCTCCGAGGATCTTATTCAGCAAAGTGGATTTGCCAACGTTAGGTTCCCCGATAATCGCGACTTTTACTCCATCGAACAAGTATTTAGACTGTCTGGAGCCGTTTAATAAAGTCTGAGCTTTAACTAACATCCCAGGGACCACTTCCTCAACCTTCTTAATCAAGTCTTTCCCTTCATCAAATTCCGGATAATCGATATCAACCTCAATCTCCGCGGTCAGCATATTCAGTGCTTCTTTCATCTGCTTAATCGCTAAAGAACTATTACCTTCTAAGGTCTTTAAAGCGAAATCTTTAGAGCGGGTTGTTCTGGCGTTTACTAATTGATTGATCGCTTCCGCTTCCGTCAGATCCATCTTTCCGTTATAGTAAGCCTTAGCGGAGAATTCCCCGCCGAGAGCTCTTCTCGCTCCTAAGCTAACTAAAGTATCCAACAGTTCTTCAACAATAATCCTCGACCCGTGGACATAAAACTCCACCGAATCCTCTCCGGCAAATGACTCCTTGCCTTTAAAAAGGACGACTAAACCTCGGTCGATTAAGCTGCCTTTATCGTTTTTATCTTTATATATGGAGCAGTAATAGCATCTTCTCGGCTCCATCTTTTCAGTCTCTTTATCAATCATTTTATCAAGGATTGTAAAAGCATCCTTACCGGCCATTCTGATAACTGATAAGGCTGATTTATAAGGTGAGGTGCATTCAGCGACGATGGTATCAAAAATAGTCATGTCTTAAATAAATCCTTCGCAAGTATTATATCTGAAATACTAAAGCTTAACTTAAGAAAGGCTTAAATAAAAAACCATGTTAAGTGACAAACTAAAATCAAAGCAGTATGTATCCTTGCCACTGAGCCCCTAGGGGCTGCAAAGGAGGAAACCGCACAGAAAAAGCAAGGATGAATACGACATCCTACAAATTCAATTGTCAGAAACCGACAAATTTATATTGTCATTTATAAATACGACTTCCAGCTGGGCCTCCTCATCAGGAAAGGAGACCCGTCCAGCGCCCTTTCGGCGATCAGGGGCCTGATGGCCCGCTTCACCGACGGCGAGGCGCGGGCGCTGTTCGGATGCTGTCTCTGCGACAACGGGACCGAGTTCCTCACGTTCTACTGCATAGAGGAGCGAGGAGGCGAGAAGCTCTGCCACACGTTCTACGCAAGGCCGTACAGGGCGACAGGACGCCCTATGATGTCTTCGAGGCCTATTACGGCGAGGAGGCGGCGAGGAAACTGGGCATAAGAAAAGCCGATCCCACGAAGATCGGCTTGCTGATGTCCGGAAGGAGGAGCAAGAAGTAAACAAAGATTGAATTTCTTTATCTGGGCGCGCGGGATGCGGAACTTAGTCCGGCAAACGGAAGTAAGCCCCGTCCTTTGGCGTGCAGCGATCTCTCCTCGGACACCCCAATATAGCACAAAAGCGGAAGTAAGGCATCATCAAGGGCCCTCCTAGGCCATTTATCACGCCTTGTTTTTTCTTGGCCGTACAAAACGGATACTTACTATGTCATTCATCAAATTTTCGTTATTTTGTCGAATATAATCGACAAAAACCATATAAAAGTGTAGAATATAGTCGACAAGGAGATAAAACGATGGATCACGCCATAATCAAAGCTGTCATCGCCGATATGCGAGCCTACATCAAAAATGCCTCGATCGTCGACCGGCATGTGGTTTTCGAAGCGCAAGCGAATTACGTCATTACAGGCATCCGCCAATGCGGTAAATCCTTCGTTCTTTATAAAAAAGCACGTGACCTCGTGGACGAGGGAGCGGATTGGAACGATATTATCTACATCAATTTTGAGGATGATCGCCTTGCCGAATTCGTGCGAGAGGACTTTTCCGACCTCGTCGAAGTGGCTGAGGAAATCTCCTCAAACCATCCGATTTATTTTTTAGATGAGGTTCAAATCGTTGATGATTGGGCCAGTTTTGCCCGTCGTCTCAAAGATCAGGGACAGCGAGTCTACATTACCGGAAGCAATTCAAAAATGCTCTCCCGTGAGATTGAGGTAAAGTTGGGAGGTCGTTATCTCAGCAAGGAAATGACTCCTTACTCTTTCGCGGAGTTCCTTTCGTCCAAGTCTTTTTCCCTTTCCAAGGACATCGCTCTTCTTTCAAGCGAGGAAAAAGGAAAACTCAACGGCCTTCTTAAGGAGTTCTTTACGTGGGGCGGGTTTCCTGCGCTAAACGATTACAGCGATAAACGGGGTTACCTTGAATCGACCTATCAGAAAATCTACATTGGGGATATCGCGACACGAAACGAGATTCGTAATATCCGTTCCTTAAGAGTCCTCTACAAGAAGATGGCGGAAGTCCTCAAAGACGAGGTTTCTTACACCAAACTATTTAATGTCATGAAAGGCATCGGATTCCCGGTCAGCAAAGATACCATCATCGATTATATTTCTTATGCCGAAGAAGCTTATCTTATCTTTGAACTTGGAAATTATTACGGATCCTTTGAGGACAAAGAAACAACCCCGAAATACTATTTTTCGGACAATGGTTTGCTTTCGCTGTTCCTTAACGGCAAAGAGGGGCAAATGCTGGAGAATCTCATCGCAGTTACACTGCATCGCGCAGTCAAAGAAGATCTTTATTTCATAAAAAGCTCAAAGACGGGAATCGATGTGGACTTCTATTTACCCGAGACAGGCTTGGCGATCCAAGCCTGTTATTCTTTGAGTGACTTAGATTTTGATCGTGAAGTTGATAATCTTGTTAAATTGAGCGAAGCGATGCCGTCTCCTCTTCGTCTTGTTGTCGTAACCTATGAACAGAAGAAAACGCTAAACTACCGAGGGAAAACTATCGAAGTGATTCCGTTATTGGAGTTTCTTTTAAATTGTAATTCGCTTTTCTAGTCGACAAAAATTACAAATTTGGAGTTTTTATCGAACTGGTCTTAAAATTTTGAGCTTGTTTTCCTTTTGGATCAGGCTTTTTTCCTTTTTAAAATACTTCGAAATGAACCTGGGCCATTTGGATAACCAGCGGCCTTTAAGGAGGGACCCTTTCGTATCCTTTTAACTGTTCGTGTTTGTTATTGAAACACTAGGGCTTAACTTAAGAAAGGCTTAAATAAAAAACCAGAGAAAAAGGTGCCCGTTAACAGGCACCCAAGAAAACAAAACGAAGATTTAAAGCTTGCCGGATTCGCTGCTTTCCGTTTTTTCAAACGGCGAATCATCTTTCTTCTCTTCGACAGGTTCTTCTTTTACTTCTTCTTTAGGCTCTTCTGCACCCTGGGGAAGTTCTTCTTCCTTCTGTTCGAAGGCAGCCTCTAAGTCAGCTTTCGGGGCATTTTCTTCCACGTTGTCCTTCTCTTCAGAATTAGTTTGGACAGGGGTACCATCAGGTGCAATATCGACATATTGGATTGTAATATGTCTATCTTTACCAGCTCCGATTGAAAGGGTCTTAATATGCGGATCATTAGAGAGCGCATTATGGATGACTCTTCTCTCATCGGAAGTCATCGGCTGGAGTTCCGCGGTGATCTTTGTTCTTCTCACCGTGTTAGCAACTCTTTGAGCCATGGCTGCCAGCTTATCGTATTTCTGATCCTTGTAGTTATTGATGTTCAACAGAATCCGATAATGTTCACCGAACTTATTGAAAATCGCAGCTCTGACCAGTTCATTTAAAGCTCTTAAAGTCTCACCGCCACGTCCGATGATACGGGAAGCATCAGCATCCGAGGTCATATCGAGATGGATAATATCATCGATGACATTGATCTGAATGGTAGCCTTAAGATCCAAGGCAGCTAGAATGCTCTCAAGATACTTAGCGGCGTAGTCGTTAGCATCGGAGGCTTCGTAGACTCCGATCTTCGCGTATTTCTTGAATAAGCCTTTCTGCTCTACCAGGACATCGTATTTCAGGCTCTCAGCGGGGACTTTCAGTTCCTCTAAAGCCTTCTTGACCGCCTCATCAACAGTCTTGCCTTCAAATTCTTTCATATAAGTTAAACTTCCTCCTTATTACCTTATTTAATGAAGCTTCATATGCTTATCGCGCTTCTGGCCTTTATAGCTGCCGTGCTTCGTGAAGTCGATAGTCTGGTTATCTCCGCCTTTACCACCTTTATTCTTCGGACGTCTATTCTTCTTCAAAGTCTGGACGATTTCGGTGATAACTGTCTGGAAGATGGAAATCAAAGCGCCGAAGAACCAGTAAATACCCATCGCAGCCGGTAACTGCAGACCCATGACGATAACGATTACCATCATGAAAATAGGCATATATTTCATCATCATATTCGTAGTTGAATCTTCGTTGACTTTAACAGTAGAAGCTCCAACCACCTTATTCTTATGGTACTTCTGCATCCAAGTCGGCAACATAGACGCAAAGAACTGCGCGATCGCCATCAAAATAAAGAGAACAATAGCAAACGGAGTTTCCGAGCTATTAGCCATCATAGCCGTCTGAGTCACCGTCGCCAACGAAAGCCCGAAGACTTCGCCTTTAGTCAGAATAGCCGAGCCCTGTAAAGCACCCCAGACCGCAATGAAGACCGGGAACTGCAGGATCAAGACACCAAACTGTCTGAACGGGTGAACATTATTCTTCTTATAAAGCGCCATCGTTTCCGTAGTCAGTTGCTGTTGCTCATATTTATTAGTAGTAGAGTTAGGATATTTAGCTTTTAAAAGTTCGAGTTGCGGAGCGAGATCATTCATCTTCGTCTGGGTATTAGAAGAACCCGCGGAAGCTAGAATAATGAAGAATCTAACAATCAAAGTAACGAAGAAAATAGAAAGGATCTGGCCGGTCGCATTAGTCCCGGTTGCCCCGAAAGCCATCGCGAACGTATAAACCAACCAGCCGATCGGATAAACCAAAAGGCCTTCGATAAATCCGTAATCAGTGAAAGCCTGACCCCAGGTCTTCCCTTCAACATAAGTATTCTCATTAAGCCCGAAATAACCGGAAGTCGGAGCGATGCAGGTGACCGCTTGTCCAACACCGGTGCTGATCTGATTCTTATAGTAATTCAGGAAGGCGGTAGTCGGAACGTAAGCTCTCATCGCTGGATCGGCGTTCGCTTCATCTAACCAGGCGGTGAAATTAACCCACATATCTTCGTTGCCGTCAGCTTTATATCCGGCGTAGTAAATGATAGCCTTCAAGGTCTCATTATTAACTAAGGTGGTCTTTTCTTCTTCGGTAGCTGTCTGATATTTCTTATTCATCTCGATATAGGAATCCGGAGCGTATTTCTTGCTCGCAGTCCCCGCTAGGGATTCGGTATATGCCGTTTCAACCTTGTTATCGATATAATTCCAGAACTTATCGGAAGGAACCATGTACGAATTGTTTTTCGCATTGGTCAAAATAGTTTCCTGCTTATCCTGAACATAGGAGGCATAAAGGCAGGCTTTGTCGTTAACTGAGCAGAAGGACTTAGTGCAACCGGAAATCAAAGCGGCGGCAAAAAACAGTACGATAGCACCGAGTATTCTCTTAAAGATCTTGTTCTTCACTTTTGTGTTTCTCCCTTAGTTATCAAGGCCTGAATTTCCTTAAGAAGTTCATCCCTGTTCTCCGAGCTCGTCCGATTAAGAAAACCGGGCTTGGCTGCTATGACAATATCGTAACTTTTTTCATACATCTTGTAAACTGCGAAAAAGGCACGAATTTGTCTGCGTACTCTTACCCTGGTAACCGCATTGCCGATCTTCTTGCTCGTCGAGATACCGATTCTTAATCTCCCGAGAGAATTAGGCTTCACGTTAATCAGATAAGCTGAGGTCCGACTAGAAAAAGAATCGTGGATTGCACTCTTGAAATCTGAGGATTTGCGGATTCGGTTCGCTCTTTTCATCTTCACTTCTTCTTTGTAGAAAAATACCGCTAGAGCAGATGCCTAGCGGTAATTTCATCGGTTTTTACTCAGCTAATTTAGCTCTGCCTTTACGGCGACGTCTGGCGATAACCTTGCGGCCACCGACGGTTGCCATTCTGGCGCGGAAGCCACAGACCGACTGTCTCTTCCGTTTACTGGGCTGATACGTTCTTTTCATTTTGGATATTCTCCCTCATGTGAAATTACGAATTTCACGCGGGATTATTATATATAAATAAGACGGATAAAGTCAATAAAATAGGCGCTTATAGTAATTTTTATTTGTGATTCTACCGTTTCAGGGTTAAAACATCATTGTTTTCTGCCTTTTTCATCCTTCCGATGAAAAGATTTCAGAAAAACAAGCAAAGGATTGAAAATGCTTTCCCTTTATAAATACTTCTTTATTTCCCAGTCAGTCACAAGTTTCCGATACTCATCCCATTCAATGCCTTTAGCTTCCACATACTTACTGAAAGTATGCTCACCTAAGACATTAACCAAAAGCTCATCCTTCTTAAGCTCTTTAATGGCGTCTTTTAAGTTCTCCGGAAGGTTAGGAATCCCTTTCGCTTCTCTTTCTTCTCTGGTCAAGGCGAAAATATTATCGTAAACAGGAGGAATCAGATCCTTTTCAGCTACATGATCGATTCCATCTAACCCAGCAGCTAAGATTCCCGATAAGGCTAAATAAGGGTTAGCTGTACAATCGACGTTTCTTAATTCTGTCCTGGTTGATTTACCTCTGATTGCCGGGATTCTGATTAAAGAAGAACGGTTCGCATCAGACCAGCAAACATAGCAGGGGGCTTCATAACCCGGGATCAATCTCTTATAGGAATTAACGGTAGGATTAGTCAAAGCCGCTAAGCCTCTAGCGTGAGTCAGAATCCCCGTCATCCATTTACGGCAAACTAAAGAAAGGCCCATCGGATCTTTTTCATCATAGAAAATATCATTCCCGTCTTTATCAGCTAAAGAGCAGTTAGTGTGCATTCCTGAGCCATTAACAGATGGAATCGGTTTAGGCATAAAGGAAGCGACATATCCATGCTTTCTCGCCACAACTTTCACTACCTGTTTAAAAGTCTGCACATTATCGCAGGCCGTTAAGACATCAGCGAACTTAAAGTTGATTTCATTCTGTCCAGCCGCAACTTCATGGTGAGCTGTCTGAACCACAAAACCCAGCTTTTCTAATTCTAAGCAGATATCTCTTCTGATAAATTCCGAGCCATCAAGCGGAGCCAGATCAAAGTAGGATCCTTGATCATTAGGAATCAAAATCGGGTTCCCGTTTGCATCGAGTTTAAAAAGGAAGAATTCCGGTTCAAACCCGATATTCAAACTGGCGAAGCCGTGATCGGTCATATTCTTAACCTGCTTCTTCAAAATAAAGCGCGGATCCCCAGCGAAAGGCTTCCCGGCCGGTGTATAAACATCGCAAATCAAACGTCCGACTTTCCCGTAGGAATCGTCTTCGAAAGCTAAAACCATCCACGTATCCAAATCCGGATGGAGATACATATCCGCTTCTTTAATACGGACAAAGCCTTCGATCGAGGAACCATCGAACATGATCTTGTTGTCTAAAGCGTCTTCTAATTTAGAGCAAGGGATTTCGACAGCCTTGATGGTGCCGAGCATGTCTGTGAACTGAAGCCTGACGTAATTGACTCCGGCCTCATTAGCCATCTTCAACACATCTTCTTTCGCGAACTTAGACATAATCTATACCCCCTTTTCTTTTAAGAAACTCAGGATAATCAGTCGGCTTGCTTCGTATAGTTTGGTGCTTCGACAGTAATATCGATATCGTGCGGATGAGACTCTTTAAGGCCAGCATTAGTAATCTGGATAAAGACAGCCTTCTTCTGCAGTTCTTTAATATCTTTCGCTCCGCAATACCCCATTCCGGAACGTAGACCGCCACACAGCTGATAAACCGTATCGGCCACTGCACCCTTAAAAGCTACTCTTCCTTCAATGCCTTCAGGGACAAGCTTACTGACCGTAGTCGTGGAAGACTGGAAATAACGATCAGCGGACCCGCGCTTCATCGCCGCTAACGAGCCCATACCGACATAAGTCTTGAATCTTCGGCCTTGATAGACAATCTCCTCACCCGGGGATTCGGTGCACCCAGCCAGCAAGGAGCCGAGCATCACGCTTTGCGCCCCAACCGCTAAGGCTTTAACAATATCGCCTGAATACTTGATTCCGCCATCAGCGATTACACAGACGTTCTTGTCTTTGCAGTAAGAAGCTACATCATCGATGGCCGTAATTTGCGGAACTCCGACACCGGAGACTATCCTCGTGGTACAAATCGAGCCTGGGCCGATACCGACTTTAACGGTGTTAGCTCCCGCTTCGATTAAGTCTTTCGCCGCTTGAGGAGTCACGATATTCCCGGCGATTAAATTCAATAAAGGATAAGCGGAACGAATTGCCTTAACGATATTGATAATATTTTCTGAATGACCGTGAGCCGAATCGACTGTAATTACATCGACGCCGGCGTCGATTAAAGCCTTGACTCTTTCAAGAGTATTCCCGCCGACCCCGACAGCCGCCCCGCATCTTAAACGTCCTTTGATATCCTTACAAGCGTTAGGATACGTCTTGGCGTTATCGATATCTTTCGAGGTAATTAAGCCCTTAAGATGGAAGTTTTCATCGACAATCGGCAGCTTTTCTATCCTGTGTTCCCATAAAATCTTGCTCGCTTCCTCCAAGGAAGTTCCGACTTTGGCGGTCACGAGTTTTTCTTTGGTCATAATCTGATAAATCGGAGTGTCATCGACTTTGAAGTACTTTAAATCACGGTTGGTGACAATGCCAACTAGTTTCCCATCATCATCGACAATCGGCAGACCAGAAATATGGTATTGCCTTAATAGAGCATCCGCATCGCGGATGGTGTTTTGGGCCTTTAAGACGATCGGGTTAGCGATCATCCCGGATTCGTTTCTCTTAACCAATTCAACTTCTTTGGCTTGAGCGTCGATCGTCATGTTCTTATGGATAAAACCTACACCGCCTTCTCTGGCTAAAGCGATTGCCATCCCCGATTCGGTGACGGTATCCATCGCCGCGGAGACGATAGGAATATTAATCGGTATTTCCGGGGTCAGGAAAGTTTTGATATCAACCGCGCTAGGAACCACCGCTGATTTTTGTGGTACCAGCAAGACGTCATCGAATGTCAGCCCCAGACGAATCTTTTCGGTTTTCATATTTTCCTCCCTTTATTAATAACGGTTTAAAAAGACAGTCTTTTCGAAAATAGATGACTGTCGTGCCGTTATATACCTCCTTAGCTGTCAGCTAGACGTATATACCTTTTTACTTTTTTGATAAAAAGATAAAAATCGCTATAAATTTTATGAATATAATACACTCACTAACGGCCTAGCACAATGATTTTTCTAGGTATGTAACCGGTTTTATCAGATGTTTTTTTAAGTCTGCGTTTAAGCTACTTAAGAACAAAGACACGGAAAGAATTAACTTCTTTTCTTTGTTATATACGACCTAGATTGTAAAGTTTTTTCTTTATTCGTCTTTGTTTTTACTTAGTTCAGTTACCTTTTCGGTTCCCAGATAGACCTCTCTTAATCTCCTGCCGTAGGATTCAGGAGTGAAAGGCTCAGCGAACTTCAAAGCAGAGCTCTTATAGTTGATCTTCTCGATATTCTTTAAAGCGTGATAAAAACCGTCGGTATTTTCGCAAATCACCGCGGTCTTTTTATCGACGAGGAAATCAAACAAGATGTCGTTCTTAGCGGAGACGATCGGCACCCTTGCCTTCATCGCCTCTAAAGGAATCACCGTATCCGCATGATACTTATAAGGCAGGAAAAGCGCGGTCGCTAAGAACATCAAGGAATGATAAAGCTCATTGGGGATAAAATCGACATAGTGAAGATTAGGAATGGTGTTTCCTTTGCCAAAGTGCTTGGAATTAGCCAGCACTCCTTTTCGTTCTCCGAAATAGAAGAACTCGTATTCCGGCATCACTCTAGCTATCGATTCCAAATCGTAAATGCCTTTCGAATAATCGTAAGGCCCGTAAGAAACGATAACTTTATCCTTATCTTTTAAACCGTAATATTGTCTAAAAGCGCTGAGTTCTGCTGGAGAATATTCTTCTTTCAGATAAGTCTTGGCTCCGACATTCACCGCGTTGACGCTCGGGAACAGATTCAGGTGCTTAATCATCAAAGCTTGGGAAGCGCAGGAACAGATCACCTTATCAGCGGTAACCTGCTTATATGTCTTCTCCAGGACTTTCTGAAAGTCCCCCTCTTCCTCAGAATCATCATTAGTTAAATCCAAAGGGTCGTTAAATAAAGTCAGGATCAACGGAGAAGAAGATGCTTTAAGAGCCTTCTTCCGAATAGAGCGATACGCCCAATACTGATTCAAGGACAGAAGATGGACATAATCGAAATCATCCTTGTAATCGTAAGTGTATTCCATCCCCGCCGCTTCCAAGGCATACCTTAAAAGCACGCCCGCGCGGTCGAGGATTGGCTTCAAACTGTCCTTATCTCCGTTTAGGGAAAGAAGGACTTTAATCTTCTTATTCTCTTTATTCATCGTCCTTGGTGGAGGAATCGTCATCTTCGCCCTCGTCCTTTTCAGAACCGTGGGTATTTAAATAATTCTCGACATCAGCTTCGCCGTCATTCTTGTTTTCTTCTCCGCCTTCATTCGGCTGGTCGACAGCGTCGTATTCTTTTTCGGCCGGTTCAATCGCGACTGAAGAAATCTTCTCGCCTTCTCTTAAGGTGATAACCTTGACGCCGATAGTATTACGTCCAGCTTCATGGATATCGGAGATTCTAGTCTTCATCGTCGTTCCGGCATCGGTGATAATAACGATATCCTGATCTTCCTGAACAGACTTAATCGCAGCTAACCCGCCAGATTTATCAGCTTCCTTCAAGGCCAAGACACCTTTCGACCCACGGGAAGTCAGACGGAAATCTTCGTATTTAGAGCGTTTTCCGTATCCTTGAGTAGAAATCGTCAGGATATCATCGCCCGCCTGGTTAGTGCAGACACCGACGACCTCTCCTCCATCCAGATTCATACCGATAACACCGGCAGCCGTTCTTCCCATCGGACGGACATCGGATTCATTAAACGTGCAGACCTTGCCTTTAGAAGAACCGATGGAGATCAAAGCGGTTCCGTCGGTCGACTTAACATCCGACAAAGTATCCCCTTCACGTAAGGAAATGGCGATCTTGCCGTTAGAGTTGATATTTTCAAACTCAGATGTGATCGTTCTTTTCACAATCGCGTTCTTCGTCGTGAAGAAGAAATAATGCTTGTCGTCATAAACCTTCTCAGAGATAATCGAAAGAATATGCTCGTTATTCTCCAGCCTCACAATATTGACAGCGGGCAACCCTTTTGAAGTTCTCGTCCCTTCCGGAATCTGATAGCCTCTGATTCTATAAACCTTGCCGGCATCGGTAAAGAAGAGGATATCAGCTTTAGTTCTCGAGTGAACCATAATCTTCACCACATCATCTTCCTTGGTGGTCATCCCGATCACACCGATTCCGCCGCGGTTCTGTTCACGGAAGGAATTCGGAGCGATTCTCTTGATATAACCAGACTCGGTCATCATGATCAGAATCTCTTCATCAGCGATCAAATCCTCATCTTCAGTGGAAGCGATAGAATTGGTGATTTCCGTTCTTCTTTCGTCTCCATATTTCTTCTTATTTTCTTCGAGTTCATCTAAAACAACTTGTTTAAGGACATTAAAGTCGCTAAGTATCAAATTGTACCGTTCAATATCGGCTTTTAATGCCTTCATCTCGTCGAGAATCTTATCCTCTTCCAGATGGGTAAGACGCTTAATCTGCGTATCGAGAACCGCCTTATTCTGAACATCATCGAAGTGGAATCTTTCAGTCATCTTTCTCGCTGCATCTTCCGGAGATTCCGCAGTCTTGATAATCTGAATGATCTCATCGATGTTATCGTGGGTAATCTGCAAAGCTTCAAGGATATGGACTCTATCCTTCGCTTTACCTAAATCAAAAGTCGTTCTTCTTTGAACGATATCTTCCTGGAACTTGATGTAAATCATCAAGGCCTGTTTCATATTCAAAATCTTCGGGACACCGCTATCCAAGGCCAGCATATTGACCGGGAAAGTATCCTGCAGCTTGGTGTACTTAAACAGGTGATTTAAGACAATCTCCGCATTCGCACCCTTCTTCAATTCAATCTGGAAGCAAGTCCCTGCTTGGTGAGAAGAATAATCGTTTACCGAAGAGATTCCTTCGATCGTCTTCTGATCGCAGAGATCCATAATCTTCTTAGCCAGTTCCTTCTTGTTGACCATATAAGGAATCTGAGTGAAAGTAATTGTGGTTCTGCCATTTTTATCAGTGACCGTATCGTATTTGCCGCGGACGACCACCGTCCCGACACCCGTCTCAAAGTACTTCTTGATCCCCGTGCGACCTAAAATAATGCCGCCTCCCGGGAAATCGGGGCCTTTGATGTAATTCATCAAATCGAGATTAGTAAGTTCCGGATTCCTGATCAAAGCCTGAACAGCGTTGATGGTCTCCGTCAGGTTATGAGGAGGAATATTGGTAGCCATACCGACCGCGATGCCGGTGCCACCGTTAATGATCAAGTTAGGTAACTTAGCCGGCAGATAAACCGGTTCTTTGCCTTCACCATCGTAAGTATCCACAAAGCCGACGGTATCTTTGCCGAGATCTTTAACCATTTCCATGGCTAATTTAGATAATCTGGCTTCGGTGTAACGCATAGCGGCGGGTTCATCGCCATCCTGCGAACCGTAATTGCCGTGACCTTCAACTAGAGGATAACGAGTCGCAAAATCCTGAGCCAAGTGAGCCATGGCTCCATAAATGGCCGAATCGCCGTGCGGGTGATATTTACCCATGACGTCGCCGACGATACGCGCGGATTTCTTAAAAGGCTTATCCGGGGTATTCCCGGAAACTTCCATGCCGTAGATGATTCTTCTTTGAACGGGCTTAAAACCATCTTTCGCTTCCGGCAAAGCACGGGCCACAATAACAGACATGGCGTAGTCGAGGAAGGAATCACGGACAATCGGCCCCATTTCCACATCTTCCAAGCCGCCGTTGATACCTTCAACTGCGCCCTGGATGCCTTCGCCTTTTTCCTGCTTAGCTTCCTCTTCAGATTCTTCGTGCGGATCAAGAGGCTTTTTATCTTCTTCCTCTTCTCCCTGTTCGGGGACAAGGTTCTTTTTATCTTCTTCGTTTTCCATTGTTAAAGCCCCTTTCTATTAAGCATCAAGATTCTTGACGAATTTAGCATTGGCGGTAATGAAGTCCTTACGCGGAACAACATTTTCACCCATCAAATCAGTCAAGGCGTTATCAGCGGCTTCCGCATCAGTCACGGTTACCTTCCACATCTTGCGCTTATCTTTTTCCATGGTCGTCTCAGCCAACTGGGAGGCATCCATTTCGCCTAAGCCCTTATATCGCTGTAAAGCGAAGCGAGCGTTAGCTGGTAATTTATCCTTCAAAGGCTGTAGTTCTTCTTCCTTAAAGCAGTAGTAATCGTGAGATTGATAGGTCAGCTTATAAAGCGGAGGTTGAGCGATGAAAATATATCCGCCCTCCACCAAAGGTTTCATATAGCGGTAGAAGAAAGTCAAAAGCAGGATTCTAATATGCGAGCCATCGACATCGGCATCGGTCATAATGATGATCTTGTGATACTTGATCTTGTTGATATCGAACTGCTCTCCGTATCCAGCTCCGATCGCTTGAATCATGTTTTCGATTTCAGCGTTCTTTTCAATTCTGGTCTCTGCGGCTTTTTCGATATTCAAAATCTTGCCTCTTAAAGGCAGAATCGCTTGAGTAAAGGCATCTCTACCGTTCTTAGCAGAACCGCCTGCGGAGTTACCTTCGACGATGAACAGTTCTCTTTCGACCGGATTCTTAGAAATACAATCAGCCAGCTTATCGGGAATCGCTCCTCCGAAAGCTCCTTTGCCGATAACAGCGTTTCTCGCTCTTTCAGCAGCCTTACGACCTTTATAAGCGGTCAAGGCTCTTTCGAATAAGAGGCGTCCTTCCTTCGGATTCTCAATAAGCCACTGAGCTAACTGATCGCCGATAACTGAAGAAGCGTCCTTTCTGACTTCCTGGTTGCCTAGTTTATCCTTGACCTGCCCTTCGTACTGGGGATCAGGATGCTTAACAGAAATAACGACGGTAAGACCTTCAGTCAAATCATCGTAGCTGAACGAATCATCAGACTCCTTAAGCCATTCCTTCATCTTAAAGAACTTATTCATTTCACGTCCGTAAGCTAAACGGAAACCCTCTTCATGGGTCCCGCCACCTGCGGTGCGGATGTTGTTGCAGTAAGACTTAATGGTAAAAACTGAAGACTTCGTCGGCTGGAAAGCCGCTTCGACGAAGACGCCATCTTCCGTCTGTCCGTCGAAGTAAATCACGTTCTGCAGGATGACAGCCTTGCCAGCATCCAAGAAAGAAACATACTCAGCAATACCGCCTTGGAAGCAATAAGTCTCGTGGACTTCCTGCTCGCTATCGCGGACATCATTAACCGATAAAGAAAGGCCGCGGTTAAGATAAGCTGTCTGTCTGATATATTCTCTGACTTCCGAAAGCTGGAAGACGGTGGTCTCTTTGAAAATAGTCGGATCCGGCATAAAGTTGACTGTCGTGCCAGTTCTCTCAGCGGGGCAATCTCCGATAACCCTTAAGCCCGGAGCGACCGTATGGCCGCCGTTTTCAAAATCGATCTCGTGGATCTTCGATTCGCGATAGACAAGGATCTTCACATGGGTCGAAAGCGCATTGACAACAGTCGCGCCGACACCGTGTAAGCCACCGGAGACTTTATATCCGTTGGATCCTTCGAATTTGCCGCCCGCATGGAGAATCGTGTAAACAGTCTCCACACCGGAAAGGCCAGTTTCCTGGACGATGCCAACCGGAATACCACGTCCGTTATCCTCGACGGTCACCGAGCCATCCTTTTCAAGGGTGACGCTGATTTTGGTGCAGTAGCCAGCTAAGGCTTCATCGACTGCGTTATCGACGATTTCCCTGATCAGATGGTGTAAACCACGTGCGGAGGTCGTGCCGATATACATACCCGGACGTTCCCTGACTGCATCGAGACCTTTAAGAACCTGAAGATCAGAGGCATCGTATTTGCCGGTTGCCTTTTCCTCTTCACGTTCCTGAGTGGTATCGAGTTTTTTGAATTTTACTTCTTCAGAAGAGAAGTCTTCGCTTTTCTCAACTTCATCAAAGGACTTGGCCGGCTCTTCACTCGTCCCCTCTGTTGTTTTTTCTTTTTCTTCTTCCATATTACTTTCTCCTTTCAATCTGTCTATCTTTGATTTCGAATATTGCTTCCCCGTCTTCCGCTTCTTTCAAATCGGCTGCTGTAATGAAGACTTGTCCGGATTGGCTATGAAGGTAACTAAGCAGAGCCTTCCTTCGCTTTTCATCCAAATCTGACATCACATCATCCAGCAAGAGAACAGGGTTGTCTTTGAAGTGATCTTGGATAATCTGGCTGCTGGCTATCGTCAGCGCCAGGACCACCAAGCGGTTTTGTCCCTGGGAAGCATAAGCGTAGACTTCCTTCCCATCGAGCGTAGCAATCAAATCATCTCTTTGAACTCCGATCAGCGTTGTCTTTCTCAGTCTTTCTTCGCTCTTCTTTTTCTCAAAGAGAGCTTTTAACTGAGCGATAAAGTTATCTTGGATATTCTCATCGGGCATATCGCTCCTGTAGGCCAGACTTACTTTCTCCTCGGTTAAGAACAACTGATCGTAGATATTTCCGATTAACTGATCCGCCTGTCTGATGAAGGCCTTCCTTTCAAGGAAAATCCGATAGGAGACATTGATCAGTTCATTGGTGATGACGGCGAGGACATCGTCATCGTAGTTAAGGCTTAAGGCGTTGTTTCTTTCTTTCAAGAGCTTTTTATATCTAGCCAAAGCATAAAGATACTTCGGCGAGATCAAGGAAAGGCTCTGATCGAGGAAACGTCTTCTTTCGCTCGGCTCCCCTCTGAAGAGGCTGACCGAGGAGGGGGAATAAACAACCGTCAGCAATTTTCCTACTATCTTCATGACTGAGGGTTGTTTTTCCTCGTCAAGCAAGATTGTCTTTCCGCTCTCTTGGATGTGAGCTTCTAAGGAATGCTTTTCATCCTGATCGGTTAAGTAGGAAATCAGAACTTGCGCTTCATTTGCTCCGATTCTGATCAGATCTTTATCGCTGGCTTTTTTAAATGAACGAGCCAGGGATAGATAATAAATCGCCTCTAGGAGATTTGTCTTTCCCTCGGCGTTAGCTCCGACTATATAGTTAAGTCCTTTGGAGAACTCGGCTTTTAACTGAGGAAAATTCCTAAAGTCGACCAGGCTCAGGCTTTCGATGCGCATACGACATAATCGCTTCCGTCAATGTTGACCGTGTCTCCGGGTCTGATTTTCCTTCCCCTTCTGTTCTCAGCTTCTCCGTTGACACTGATACGGTGAGAGACGACGAAGACCTTCTCTTCTCCACCCGACTGAATAAGCTTAAGAAGCTTGGCTAGTTGACCCAGCGTAATGTAGTCGGTATGGATGTTGACTTTGGTTTCCATAAAGGCCTCCCCATTCTCTCTATATAATACTTAATAATTATAACATATTAACTTTAATAAGAAGAACCTTTTAAAAGGCTTTTTAAGCGATTTTTTCTTCTCCGGCTACTTTCTCATCAACCAAGGAGTAAAAACGTCTCAAAACGTCTTAAAAACGTCTTTTAAACGGAAGGGAGGTAAAATGGACGCTTAAAATAAAAGCCCCGGGTTAACTTGCCCGGGGCTTAAGTTAGAAACAGTCAGTTTGGATTAGTCACCTAAACTACGAATCGGAGTGATAACCTGAGTAACGGTTTCATCATCGGATTTAACGATGAAGGCGCGATTCTCAGCGCAGAAGGCTAAGGTTACTCTTTCGGAATTCAGAGCCTTGATTGCATCGGTGACAAATGTAGCGTTGAAGATGATGGAGAAAAGGTCCCCTTCAAACTTAGCGTCGTGAATGACTTCTTTCGAGGAGCCGACATTGACGTCCTTAGAAGAGATTTCGGTTTGCTCAGGAGAGGCGTTAACGAGAATCTTCGTGTTGCCGACGATGGTAATACGGGAGATGGAAGCGATAAAGTCTTTAGAATTGACCGTCAACAGATAGTTGGTGCCGGTCGGAATGATTCTATCGACATTGGGGAATTCACCGTTATAAAGTTTGGAAGCGATGACGAAGCTTCCGACTTTGAACAAAACTTTAGTCGTATCGACGACCATCTGCATATATTCATAGCCGACCATATGGGAAACGACACCTAAAGCCTTGGAAGGTACGGTAATCGAAACGTGATGATCACCTTCGATAACGACATACTTTCTGGCTAGACGGAAGGAATCGGTGGCGACAAAGGTGATTCTGCCTTCTTTGGCGTTAATATTTATACCGGTAAAAAGCTGTTTAGGTCCTCTGGTCGCCACAGCGAACGCGGTGGAGTTATAAAGACTGAGGAAATCAGCGGACTTAAGAGTGATGATTTCCGTGGAATCGGAAGCGATATCGACGTTAGGATATTCTTCCGCCTTGGAAATCTTAAGTTGGAACTGAGATTTTTCATCGGAGACACAGAGAACGGAAGCATCAACCAACTCGATGGTGACCACTTCCGACTGCAGCCCCTTCATAATATCTAAGAAATATTTAGCGGGCACCTGAACAGAGCCCGGATCAGAATTAACAATCGGGTTATCAGGATCACCAACATTGATGACTCCCTGGATGGTCAATTCACCATCGGAGCCAAGGACGGTAATCCCTGAATCTGTAACCGTCAAAAGGAAGTTCTTGAAGTCAGCTTCCGCGGTTTGAATAGGAATCGCCTCAAAGACGGTTTCCAAGAGTTTTTCAAAAGGTGCACGCTTGATGGTCAGTTTCATATTAGTTAATCCTTTCTAATAACAATAATAATAAGGGCGGTGGATTCGGTGGGTTTGGTGGAAAACTCATTTTCAACGCCGTTTTCTTTCATATATATTATATCAATTATTTATATATCTAAGGGAGCTAAAACATAGAAATTTTACGAAAATCAATTAAAAGAGGCAATTTAAAAAGCGCAAGGGGTTAACCTTACGCTTTTAACTGACTTTCCAGAGTCTTTAATGCCTTCTTCATGTTGTCGTCATTCTTGGCTAAGTTATCCACCTTTTCACAGGCGGCAAGCACCGTTGTGTGATCTTTTCCACCGAAGGTCTTGCCTATCTGAGCGTAGGACATGTTCATCAGGTTTCTAGTTAGGTACATTGCGATTGCTCTAGCTAAGGAAATCTGCATCGTCCTGACCTTAGACATAATCTGTGATTCGGTCAGGTTATAGTATTTAGCGACCTCTTCGATAATGATATCAGCGGTCAACTGACCTGGCTTTTTATTATGCTCAGCATCATCAGCGAAGGCTAATTTAACTAATTCCAGCGTGATTCTGTCAGTGTTTCCGGATGAAACGTTGAAGAAGAGAATGCGGTTTAAAGCGCCTTCGAGAACACGGATGTTTTTAGAGTTATTCTCCGCGATGTATTCCAAGGCATCCTCATCGAACAAAGTAGGATCGAAGCCATCAGCCTTGATTTTAGTCTTTAATATTTCAATTAAGGTCTTTTTTTCAGGCTTTTCAATAGAGACTGAGAGTCCCTGGGAAAAGCGGGAAACCAGACGATCTTCTAGGCCTTCTAGCTGTGAAGGAGAATGATCGGAAGTAATTACGATTTGTTTCTTCTGGCTGACCAGCATATTAAAGATGTTAAAGAACATCGTGCCGGTAGACGGTTTTCCAGCTAAGAACTGGATATCATCGATGAGTAAGAAATCGATTGAACGGAAGAAATCTTTCAGCGATTCCTTATCGGAATCACCCTTTACGAACTTAATAAATTCATCGGTAAAGTCATCAGAAGTGATGTAGAGGACCTTTAAAGCTGGGTTAGAAGCTTTAACGGCATTGCCGATAGCGTGTAAAAGGTGTGTTTTGCCAAGCCCGGACTTAGAGTAGATGAATAAAGGATTCATTTCTCCTTGGTGCTTAGTTACATAAACAGCTGCTTGGAAGGCGTTTTTATTGGATTTACCAACGACGAAGTTTTCAAATGTGTATTCGGGTTTTAAATAAGATGAAGCGAAAAAAGATCTGCTTTCAGTTGGACGAAGGCCAATCTGATCCGAAGTTTTGCTCTTTTTCATATCATCTTGAGAAATGATAGAAAGAGAATAATCGCTCTGAGTGGCCTTTTTTAAAGCCGCACCAATGACGGCAGAGTAATCCTGGGAAAGAATCTTCTGGGAAATCTCTGAATCCGTAACGACGATCGCCTTACCGCCCTCTAAAGAATAAAGATAAGAAGGGACCAAAAAATTGGCATATAAAGCTCTATCTTGAATTGTAGTTTCCAGCGTTCCTAAGACCATATTCCATATTTTAGTGAGCTGGTCTGATTTTACAGGCATGGATGAGTCCTCCAACGAGAGGATTATATCACCGAAACCAGAAGTTTTTGGAAACGGTGGAGAACTTTTTTTAATTAAGTAAATTATCCACCACCAGACTTCTTCATTGTGGGCTGAAATAAAGGCTAAAAAAGTTATCCACCGATTGAGACGGTGGATAACTTGTCTTGATTTACCTGTTGACAAGTCAGTTGTGAAGATGTGGATAAGAATTCACATATAGATTTTTTGTCCACAAGTAAAAAGAGCCATAATATGGGCTTTTATATATGTTATTAACCAAAAGAAAAAACGTTATTCACAGGCTGTGAATAACGTGAAATAATTTGCAGAACTTAAATCTTATTCACTGCTGAATAGCGTAAATTTCGTTCTTGTTATACCAGAGTTGGTAATGAAGGTGATTAACAACGTTAAAAAGCTCAACCAGGTAGAGTTCGTCTTGATCCGTCTCTCCTTTTTTGATGCCAACGATTGCCCCGACCGCCCCCTTCTGGGCTTCGTCTTTTTTAATGACAGTCGCGACTAAGGTATTTACTTCATATTTCATAGTGATTCTTTAACCTTATAGATTATATACGAAGAGAAGGAAATAAAAAACTCCCCGCAACACGTAACGGGGAGTTAGGATTGAAAAAACTAAGCTTTTTCTTCTAAAGCTTTGCGTTCAGCTCTTCTTTTACGAACGCGAGCCAAACGGCGCTTTTCTAAGGCACGCTTTTTGTTTCTCTCTTCGACTAAGGCGAGATACTGCTTTTTCTCCTCTTCGTTAGAGAAGAACTTACGAGGCCGACCTTTTAATGCTGATGTGTCAGCAGTAGCGGTTCCCCGTTTATCGACGAAAGCGGCATCACCATGTCTCTGATAGTTCTTGACCCACTGCATAATGGACTCCTGCGAAGAGATTCCATAGCGGTAAGCCAATTCCAAAAAAGCTGTCCCCTTTTCCAAGCGTTCCTTTACGACTTGTCTTTTCAAATCGTCGGGATAATGCTTGAACTTTTGCCCTTTTGTAGCCATTTCGCGAACTCCTTTCTAATACTTGATTATAAACATAAGTTAGAAACCAGACAATACAAATGCGGTAATTTTTATACGCATTCGTATTTATAGTATGTATTTGTTTTTAAAGATAAGCAAAGACAATTAAAATTGTGTCAGAATTAATTAGTTTTATGTTGCAAATATATTTAGACCACACTTTTTTAATCAAATTTTAATTAAAAGAGCACACCGAAAAATCAATAAAAATAACTAGTTATTATCTATATTTATTTTAAGAAGCCTCCAAAACAAAAAGCACAAAAAACGCGCTTATTACTTTATATTTTCAGAAAGCAATGTTATCATCATTGTATTATTATGAAAGGAAGGGTTTTATGGACTTAATTGAGAAATTCAAAAAATATGTGGGTTTTGATACGACTTCTTCAGAAAATGTTAAAAATGACAAGGCATCAACTGACTCCCAGTATGCTTTATCCGAAGAATTAGCTAAGGAATTGACCGCTTTAGGTGGGCAAAATGTCCACGTCAATAGATTTGGAACTGTTTATGGTTTCTTCCCTGGTCAGTTGAAGAGAGATCCGATCGCTTTGATCGCCCATATCGATACCTCGCCTTCCGCTTCCGGCAAGGATATTAAGCCTCGTCTGATTAAAGGCTACGATGGTAAAGATATCGAGCTCTCAAAGGGGATAACGATGAAAGTCGCTGACTTCCCGACCTTAAAGGATCAAAAAGGTGATGATCTGATTGTCACTGATGGAACTACTTTACTTGGAGCTGATGATAAGGCGGGTATCGCTATTATCATGGATTTGATCGATGGCTTTGTCTCGTCAGAGACACCTCACGGACCGCTCGAAGCAGTCTTTTCAACCGATGAGGAAGTCGGAGTCGGAGCCGATCATATCGATGTAAAAGAGCTGAAGTCTAAATTTGGCTATACCATCGACGGCGGAGATATCCATTACATCAACGTCGAGAACTTTAATGCTGCTTCGATGGAAGTAACAATCAATGGACGTTCTATCCATCCGGGAAGCGCTAAGGATAAGATGATTAACGCCATTAATGTCGGAATGGAGTTCCATGAATCCTTGCCGAGATATATGAGACCGGAAGATACGGAAAATCGTGAAGGGTTCTACCATATCCTCGCCTTCAATGGAAATGAAGAAAAGGTCCATATGGAATACATTATCCGCGACCATGATCTGAATAGACTTCACGACAAAATGGAATACGCTAAACTGGCGGGGAGAAGAATCAATGACTCCTTTGGTCAGGAAGTGGTTGAAGTAAAGATTGTTGAGACTTATAAGAACATGAAAGCTGAGATCGATAAGCATCCGGAAGTTATTGAAAAGATTGAAAAGATTTATAAAGAGTTAGGAATCGCCTATCATTTTGAGCCGATCAGAGGTGGAACTGACGGCGCGGTCTTGACCTTCCGCGGGTTCCCTTGCCCCAATCTTCCTACCGGTGGCTTTAACTGCCACGGACGCTTCGAATATGCTGATGTCACTCAGATGAAGCAGATTGAGAAGATTCTCGCTAAGTTGTTTATCGCTTAATTAAAAACTCGCCTGGATACTCGTTATAAAAGAAGCCCAAGCGAGTTTTTTTATTCGGTTCTTAACGCCACGACCGGATCTTTCTTCGCCGCAAAGGAAGAAGGAATCAAGGAGGCAATAAAAGTCAGGACGGAAGAGACAGCTAAGAGAATCAAAGCGTGCCACGGGCTTAAAGAAGCGATATGAGATAAATCCATACCGAGATTTAACCCGTTGATGATTTGATTGATCGGCAGACAGATTAAATAAGCGAAGAGATCTCCGACTAAGCCGGAGAAGAAGCCTATAATGACTGCCTCCGCCTTAAATAGACGTCCGATATCTTTCTTTCTGGCACCGATAGCTCTTAAGATACCGATTTCTTTGGTTCTTTCGATGACGGAAGTATAAGTGATGATGCCGATCATTACGGAAGAGACCACGAGTGAAATAGAGGCGAAAGTAATTAAGACGGTAGAAATGATATTAACCAGCATCTCTAACGAGGAGAAAAGAGTTCCGGCTAAATCGGTGTATTTGACTTGGTCTGTCTCCGCTTTCTTTGAACCATCGGCTTGATAGTTCCATTGATCCAAGTAGGAAAGGATATTCTGTTTTTGATTAAAGTTCGTAGGGTAGATTGTAATGGAGGAAACGGAAGTATCAGTTCCTAAGACCTTACGCTGATTGATGTACGTTTTGATATTGTTAGCGATATCTGAGACCATCGAGGTGGAATTAACTGGCATCGGATCGTTAGAATCTATAACTTTATAAACCGTCGGCAGATTAACAGTGATGCCATTATAAGAGAAGGAATAATCACCCGTTACCGCCATATTGTTTTGATAATTGGTTCCGATTTCAGTGGTTTGGGCGATTTCTTGGTCAACCAATTCTTTCTTAAAATAGACCCCATTAGATAATAAAGAGGTGACCGAGGTATTGTTCGGTCTCATAATGCCGACGACTTTGATTTCGCTTCCTTTATTTATGTCATCGAAGATGGAAAGCATCTGATCGGAGGTTGGATAGGAATAGCAATGCAGATCTCTAGTTTCTTCCTGAGGAAGGAAGAAGGATTCCATCTTAGCCAGATAACCTTTAATCGTATCGTCAATTACGTTTCCGTTAGAAGCGTACTGGGTAGCGACACCGGAGGCATACTCCAGATATTTAGAAAGCTTCAACCCTTTAGCGGTCATTTCTTCTTTAGATAAAAGGAAACGGCCAGTTACGGAAGAAGTCTGGGAAAGAGGCTGGTAGAAATCATTGTTGCTGACTAATTTAAACGTCTTGCTTAAAACATCAGAAACGGCGACTTTCTCTTTGCTGACATCAAAACCCAGAGCTTTTAAAGTACTCTGCGACATCTGGTTATAACGATTGACGACAATGATGACTTCGTTGGCGGCGGATGGATATTTGCCTTCGATGACATCGTATTTATTCTTAACGAAATCATCGCTGGAAGGTAACTGATACCAATAATTATTCGAGGTCAGAGATTCAATTAACGAAGAGGAGTCGGTTGAAAGAGAAGTGACCTTTCCAGTGGAAGCAGACTTGGTCAGAACGTTGCTTCTTAAGGCGTAATTAAGATTGATCGATGAATAGTATTCGGTATTCATCTTATTCACATAATCGACGTAATCATCGGTAATGTTGTTAACGTGTAACAAGGAAGAAATCGGCTTTTCAACGATAATATCGTGATCATCCGGATAAGGATCTAGATCGGCGGGTTTTATCGAAGAAGTGTCATAAGAATATTCCTCGATTGAGACCGGGAACTGAGCTAGAGTTTCCGACTGCATGTCGTTTATATAATTAGTAAAGCCGTTCGAGACAGCTAAAACCAATGCAACTCCGATGATACCGAAAGAACCGGCGATAGAAGTAAGGACGGTTCGAGTCTTCTTCGACCTGAGGTTATGCCAGGAAATAGAAAGAGCAGTCCAAAAACTCATCGAGGACTTTTTCTTCTTGGTCTTGGCTTCTTTAAGTTCTTTAGCGACGTTCTTGCTGAAGTTTTCGTCGATTAAAGTGTAGTCGTTTTCGGCGTTATCCTTCTTTTCCGCTGGTTCTTTTTGGACCGGTGCTTCTTTGTGCTGCGGGATATTCGTTTTATCTGCGGTAATCTTTCCATCTGACATTTCAATGACTCTGGTGGCATACTCGAAAGCCAGCTGCCTATTATGAGTGACCATAATGACCAGGCGGGATAAAGCAATTTTGGCGAGGATTTCCATAATCTGGACTGAAGTCTTCGAATCCAAAGCCCCAGTCGGCTCATCAGCCAAGATAATCGAGGGATTATTGACGATAGCTCTGGCGATGGCGACTCTCTGCATTTGACCGCCGGAGAGCTGATTAGGATGTTTATCTAACTCATTCTCTAAACCGACAGATTTTAAAGCGTCAGCAGCGATGGCTTTCTTAGCGGAGTGTTCGACGCCTGATAAAGTCAAAGCTAAAGAGACATTATCCAAGACGGACATATGCCCGATTAAGTTGTAGGTTTGGAAAACCATCCCAATCTTTTTGTTGCGGTAGTTATCCCAATCGTGATCGGTAAAATTAGAGGTCGATTTCCCATCAACTTCTAAGATACCTGATGTATAACGATCTAATCCGCCGATGATATTTAAAAGAGTCGTTTTTCCGCAGCCCGAAGGGCCGAGAATCGCTACGAACCCCGAATCAGGGAAATCCGCATTGATTCCTTGAAGAGCGTGG
This sequence comes from Bacilli bacterium, assembly GCA_022652945.1. Lineage (GTDB taxonomy): Bacteria > Bacillota_I > Bacilli_A > RFN20 > CAG-288 > Scatoplasma. The sequence continues at coordinate 44,918 of JALCRV010000003.1, read as the reverse complement.
ACTTTTAAATCCTTGTCGATCGGATAGTCTTTAATTATATTCTCTAGTTTCAGCACTTTTTACGTTCCTTCTTTTCTTCTTAGATGGTTAGATTATATAATATAAGCAATAGAAAAACTTGATAGAAGATTATAATCTTTAATTTTTTATCAACGGAGGTAAAACAATGGCTTATTCTCAGTTTACTTTGGATTATCTGGATAATCAGAAAATCTATGGTAATTCTTGGACGAACGATGATAAAAGCAAGGTCAAAGGAGCGGTTGTCATCATTCACGGCATGGCGGAATATTCTTTCCGTTATGATGACCTGGCTAAGTTCTTAGTTAAGAACGGTTTCGATGTTTACGCTCCCGATCATATCGGTCACGGCTTAGCGGTCTCGAAAGAAGAGAAACCCGTTTTCGGATATGGCGATTGGCCGAAAGATGGCTTCGATCAGTCAATCGAAAGAGTCTACGAAGTTGTTAAACATGTGCACACTTTGACTGATAAACCCGTCTTTGTCTTTGGACATTCTCTCGGTTCCTTCCTCGGGACGGGATTTTATGAAAGACATTCAGACTCGATTAAGGCAGCGATTATCTGCGGTTCAGCTTATAACAATTCGACATATAAGATGTCCTGTATGCTGACGGGAGTGATGAATGCCTTTATGTCAAAGAAGAAAAAACATCAAGTCAATAAGATGCTGGTCGATGTCTCTAATAAGACATTAAATAAAGGCTTAGCTCCTTTTGCAGATGGATATGATTCTAACTGCAAGTGGCTGTCGTTTAATGAAGATAACGTCAAAAAGTATGACGATGATCCGGAATGCGGATTCCCTTGCTCTTTCATGTTCTATTATTCGATGTTCCATGGCCAGCAGGTCGTCTGGAAAAAGAAGAACATAAAAGCTGTAAAGGATAAGAAGCCTTTATTTGTTATCGCTGGAGCTTCTGATCCGGTAGGCAACTACGGAAAAGACGTTAAGAACCTTTATAACTTCTTCTCCGCCGCCCAGGATAATGTGACTTTGAAGATATATGAAAACAGACGTCACGAGATCCATAACGATAACGGAAAAGAAGAAGTCTACAACGATATCTTGAAGTTTTTTACAGATAATCTTGCGTAAACTTTCTGAAATTTAAGTTTACTTAATCAGCCGTTTCTGCGTTTGTTTCTGATAATTAGCAGAAAGCAGTTAAGCGTTGGTGACATTTTCCTGCGTTATTAAAGCAATCAAGTTTCAATATCCCAGGCTGGATCAGACGATGGTCGGATCTTCCTGGGATTTTTTATTAAGATAACAATTTAGCAGACATAAGAAAACGTTAAGTCTTTTAAGGGGATATCCGATGCTTTTAAGTTTTATTGAAATGAAGAGCGTTAAAAATTAGAGTCCGCTATTTTCATAAACTGTTCAAGCGGAACAGAAGAACCGTCTTTTTCATCGATGATTTTCGTGACATCTACTTTATAAGAAACACTGTAAAGAGAAAATGCGTTCTTATACTCAAAGATGTAATGATAAGTATTAGCTTCCTGGCGGGAGATAACGTCTTTATATTTATTAAGAATGCCTTTGATCGTTATTTCCTTATTTATTCTGTTATAGTCTTTAGTCAAAACGTTAGTGATAACATTCCCAAATCTTAAGATTGTATATTTCTTCCCATAATAATCAATCTCGACATCAGGTTCATCCGTGGTTGTTGAAGCAGCCTCTTTGATTCTTCTTTCACCGCTAGGATTCGCCTGTAAATAGCCGCCGTCATCAGCGTTTTCAACATTGTATCCAGCATCATTGGCAACAGAATATACGATATCATTGGATACTTTCTTATAGTAGATAACAGGGTTCCATAGATCGTTGCTGCTGTTTGTTATAAAGTCCCACCAGAGAGCTGACCGCGTCTGGTTGGTGGCTTGTCTTGCCGCCTCTTTACCAGAGTAACCATTAGCAAGCTCATCCATATATTTAAGTAACCAAACACCGCCATTGGAAACACTGCCTCTCCACCCTATCGAATTAGAGGCTCCTCTGACGACGCTTTCTCTGGCCATGCTTGTAGAATAATTGCCGAAGGAAGCTAAAGCTGCTCCTTGGCATGAAATCCAAACCAAAGAATGAAGATTTGTTAAATCGTTAGGGAGTTCCAAAGCGTTTAAATCGTTATTGCCGTTAGATCCGTCATCAAGGCCGTTATAATATCTGACAAAACCCGCCGAACCATGACCCCAGAAGACATAATAATCATTGTTCATATGGGTGTTGCCACTTAAGGCAGTTTCAAATATTGAGTATTTTCCAATATTAGAGATGACATTGGAATAGTAACCCATATTTGCCCATTGATCAGCCCTATTTAATAAAGGCGTCACATTATCCAAGTCATTATCAGCATCCCAAAGAGTATTAAAATACACTTCCTTTTGAGGCCTTACAATAAGATTGACATTACCAAATTGTCCGCCGTTAGCACCGCGAAGATAAACAAGGAAGTTTCCAGGCTGGCCAAAATAATATTCGATTTTTGAAAAACCGTAAGCTGAGCCGCCATTATCGTTTTGAGCTAAAACCTCAGAGTTTGAATTACTTAAAGTCAAGAAAGTATCGACATTGATATTAGCGTATTTGGTCGTTTCGATAATATAGGTTCCTTTCCTTGGAATAGAAAGGTTAAAGACATTATTGTTGGTGCCGTTAATATAGACGTTTGTTTTGGTGTTTATTCCTAAACTGTCGGATTTAATCAGGAACCATTCAAAAGATGCAGATTCAAAAAACGATCTCTGGACAATCTCGGTCCCGGAAGTAGTCGAACCGTTTTTTAACGATAAACATTCACTGAAATTGCTGGCCCCAGTGGAAATACGGAACGATCCATTGGAAGGGATATAAGTGAAAATGAATTTATCGGAAACTAATTTTTGATCGGAGTACTCTTCATCCGCAATCTGTAGATTCTTTCCATATTCTGGAGAATCATCTTGGATTTTCAAGACTTTGTTTTGCGCATCAAGCGGTATTAATCGATACGTCTGCCCATACTCGCAGGAATACTGCTTTTTAAGGATGAATCTTTCATTTCCCCAGCCAAGCTGAGTATAGGCGATGATTTTTGAGCCGTTAGAATAAGAAGCACCCGAAACGTTAAATCTGATGTTTGGGTTAGCTGCGCTATTGATAAAGTAAACCGCTCCATCCTGAATGGAAGACTCATATACAGGAGATGTGCTTAATTCTTTGGGGTTCGCAGACGACTGTTGAGAAGAACACGAAACGTTTAAAGTCAAAACTGGAAGCAAAAGAAGAAGCAAATGCTTTTTACTGTATGACTTCATTTTTAGGCTTCCTTTTTAGACTGACTTTTTTCATTGTGAAAGCGGACATGATAGTTGCTATAAAAATCAACGCGATTTTCATATAACTATAGAAAATCAACTTTTCATAGTTATAACGATTACACACGGCATCCGGAAGAATCGAGATTTGATAATAAAGAACAATCGCAGCTATCATCAGTCCTAAGCAAACAGAGGAGAAACAAACCCAAAGAACATTTAAAGTCTTTGCGTTTTTTCCACTGAACGGTTTTACAAAAAAGATATTGCAGAGAAAGACAAAAAACGCAAGAACAAGACCAATATAGTAAAAAGTGTGGCGAATTGTTTCAATGATGGTGTAAGAGCCGGCCAGCCAAAGCAAAAAGAACACCAGCAAGGATATTAACATCAAGATAGATACAGAATAATCTTTTAAAAACTTGGCCATAATGATTTTTACAATTTTATTTTGGCACATAAAAATAAGCGTGTCAATGAACCTGAATTCTTCCCCCCCATTTTAGGCCTAAATCTCTGACTTTTTCAATAAAAAATCCCGAGAATATTTCTCGGGATTATCTGATTAAATTTAATTACGATCTGGCTTTATAAACAGGCTGGTTATCGTTAGCTTGGTTGGAGCCGCCCAGCTTCTGGACCGCATACATGATTCTTAAGGAAACGGTCATCAAGAAGATAAACGGTGCATAGGAAGCCATAAAGAAGGAAACGATGAAGGTGATGATAGCCGGGGTGAAAGACATAAACCCGACGATCTTCAGACTCTGCCAGAAAGAATAATGCTTCACGGAAGACTTGGATCTGGTGATCAACCAGAAGATTAAACCCGCCAAGACAATAACGCCAGTGCTCATCGCAGCGTAGATTCCGGTTGAAGACCAAGCGGAAGTAACCTTCACGGTATCGTAAGCTTTGTTTAAGAACTTAAGGGTATTAGTAGAGATGGTGGTATCCGTTAACTCATTTCCGGCTTCATCGTGACCAAGAGTATATAAATCCAAGGTGATTCCAGCTAAAGAACCGGAGATCGAAGTAACCGCGGAATCGGTGCTCTTCGCCCCGACCGGCTTATAAGTCGAAATATGAACTGTAGACTTCGTGAAGATAATAAAGGAAGAAGGGGTCCAAGTATGAGCGGTAGAGGAAACGGAAGACGAGGTAGAAGAAGTTGAAGAGGTCGCGGAAGAGGAAGAAGCGGATCCGCCAACCTTAAAAATAGAATAGGTGATGAAATTAGTAAGCAAGGTAGAGTCCGAGGACTTCTTGATTGGATCTAAATCCAAGAAGTAAGTGCGGAAGACAGTGAGCATCGTTCCGTTATTATCGTGAGTATAGAAAGTGTTAGGATCGCCTAAATCGGTGGTGGAATTAGCTTCGGTCACCGTCTTCATAGCAAACTTTCCAGTGGAGGCTAAAGAACCATCGACGATTTTGATCGTATCGGTATTCTCGTTGATATCGTAAGCGAAGCCTTCCAGCCCTTTATCGATCGCGGTCTCCGAAGAAGTGGAAATGATACCATCAGCGTTAGATTTTAAGCCGGAAATCAAAACCCCAGCGACGGAAAGGATAATCGAGAGGACGATAAAAAGCATGGCGAGCCAGCCTTTTTCTTCTTCCTCCAGGATCGGAGAGTTCTTAAATAACGATTTTCCTAGGAACAACAGCGTATCTTTAGCGGTGCGTTTTTCTTGTGTGTTTTCTTCAGCCATTTTAATTTTTCCTTATCTTTACTTATTAAGTACGTTAGTAATTATAACATGGATAATCGAAAGTATATCAGGGCATTTTATTTCTTAGAAAAAAGAAAGGCTCTTTCTTACTCGGAAAGAGCCCGTCAAAGTCGGTTTTAGACTACTTCTCAGCTTCTTTATCAGACTTAGGATCCTTAACCACTTCGGCTACAGCGGTCGCTAAGCCGGCTAAGCCCTGAATTTCCGAAGGAATAATAATCTTCGTGGCTTGGCCATCAGCAATTTTGGCCATCGTCTCATAAGATTTAATCTTTAAGACCGCCTCGGAAGGATGGACATCGTTAATCATCTTGATGCCCTTAGCTTCCGCTTCACGGATCATCAATTCACCTTCAGACTGAGCTTTCTTGACTTTCAAGATAGCTTCAGCTTCGGCTTCAGCCTTACGGATCGCCGCTTCTTTTTCAGCTTCCGCATTCAGAATCATGGATTCCTTATTGCCTTCAGCGATGGTGATGGCGGAGGTTTTCTGGCCTTCAGCTAAGAGAATCTTCTCTCTCTTTTCACGCTCAGCTCTCATCTGTCTCTCCATGGCTTCTTGGATGTCTTTGGGAGGAATGATGTTCTTGACTTCGACTCTGGTGACTTTAATGCCCCAAGGATCGGTGGCTTCATCGACGATCATTCTCATCTTAGTATTGATGATATCTCTGGAAGTCAGAGTCTCATCGAGAGTTAGATCACCGATGATGTTTCTTAAGGTGGTGGAAGAAAGGGACTGAATACCCATGATCGGGTCTTCGACTCCGTAGGTATAAAGCTTAGGATCGGTAACGGTGAAGAAGACAATCGTATCGATATTCATCGTGACGTTATCTTTCGTGATGACAGACTGCGGAGGGAAATCATAAATCTGTTCCTTCATCGAGACTACTTTCGCAACTCGATCAATGAAAGGAACTAACCAGTGGATACCAACAGACCAGGTGGTTAAATAACCGCCAAGTCTTTCGACGATATACTTGCTGGTCTGTCTGACGATACGGATATTGCAGATGATTAAGAGGAGTATAAGAACGGCGATGACAATGCCGACAACCATCCAGGCGATTCCGGCGGCATTAACAGCATCTAAGATTTTCATTTTACTTTACCTTTCTATAAACAATTTTATCAGATAACGAATCTTCTTTTTTCAGCTCTTTAGGTTTAACGATAAGTTTATTTCCTTTAACAGCGACAACTTCGATAATCGTCTTCTCCGGAATATCCTTTTCCGGGTCTGAAGAAATCCCGGTCCAGATGACATCTCCGATTTTAACCTCCCCGCTTTCTGTAAGCGTGATAGTCTTAATCACGACTCCGGTTTGACCGACGATTTCATCAATATTGGATTTTGAGATTCTTCTCTGCATCTGACGTTGAGCGATCGGCCTTAGTAAGGCCAGACAGCATCCGGAGACAACAAAGAAAACGATAATCTCTACCCAGTAAGGCATCCCCGGAATTAGATTAAGCAGAATTGAGATCAAGGCGCCGATACAGAACCAAACGGAGACTAACGAGAAGGAAACAGCTTCAGCGATAAAGGACAGGACGAAAACCGCAAGCCAAATATACAGCATGATTTCCGTTAAGCTTGGCATAAAGTTATTTAACCTCCTTCCCCAGTTCGATAATCAACGCCCCCTCATCATCATCGAAATAACAAGGGAACTTTTTAGCTCCTTTATTAAAGTCGTAATGGAGCAGTTGGCCGATTTCACTTACAAAATCAGTCGAACTGACCCTAGTATAAGTCTTTCCGCCAGAGAGTGGGAAAAGCATATCTTTTTCAATTGAGCCATCCTCCGCCTGATTACGATCTAAAGGTTTAATAACGACAAGTTTAGACTCGTCGACTAAACCAACCAAAGCAGCGCAGGCCGTTTCTAATTTAGAGGATCCGGCTTTGTTGATCGTGATATTAGTCGGGTAGATAGTTGCGATTGCTTCTTTCTCCGCGCGGCTGAACCATTGTATATGCATCGGGCCTCCTTTCTATCGACGAGGATATGATAATAAATAATTCAAAGAAATTCAATAAGATTATTAAACGTTCTCAACAAAGTCACTCAATTAACAAAAAACAAATAAAAAAAGACTTAAAATCATCTCTGTAAATGCCTGTCTTAAAGGTCTTTCTTGATGACCACTTTCAAAAAAATTAAGATTGTTTGTATTCTAGACACCTTTAAGTATGGTATGATTTAACTAAAGTTCGGAGGGATAATATGAAAGAAGCAAGTTCGGCTGCACGGTATATTAAGATTGCGCAGGATATCTGCTCAAAAATCACCGGGGGTGAATATCCAGAAGGGGCGATTCTTAAAGGCAGATCGGTCTTAGCCTCTTTTTATAATGTTTCCCCGGAAACAATCCGTAAATCGGTCAATCTTTTAGCGCGCGAAGGTATCGTCAATATTAAAAGAGGTGTTGGTATTTTTGTTCTTTCGGTTCTTCACGCTCAGCAGTTCCAAGATAAATGGAAAGATAAAACTTTAGTACAGAATAAATACGAAGGCTTGCTTAAGCTTCTCGATGAAAAGAAAGATCTTGATACCAGAATCGACGTTGCGATTAAGGATATGAAAGATTCTTTCGCTTATCAGACCAAAGAAGCAGTTCAGTTGATGGAAATCATGGTCCCGGCCAAATCCTGGATCGATGGTAAAAAGATCGGCGAAGTATATTTCTGGAATTATACGGAAGCGACAATCGTAGCGGTTGTTTCTTCTTCCGACGGGTTAGCGAAGACTTCCCCCGGCCCCGACTTTATCATTCATAACGGAGATCGTCTGATCTTTGTGGCTAAGGATAAGCTGACCTTCGATCGTGTCGCTTCCTTCTTGGTCTACGGAGTCAATCCGGAAGTCAAGTAGGCGTTGTTAAATAGAATATAAAGCCCGTGAAAGCGGGCTTTTTTGATTAAAAAAAGTATCCGGTTTTTTAACCGGATACTTTAACTTTCTTATAGGAGTCTTTATTTCTTACCTAGATCAACCGGAAATCCGAGGATAAGTTTCGCTTTAGTGCCGTCCCAGGTAGAATCGACAGCCTTAAACATATACTGTTTTCCATTATTAGGATTGATTCTTAACTGACCTTTCGAGGCTTTTTCCATCAAGCAGGCGGAACAAGGAGTGGAGGAACGGAAGAAACCGTTAAAGCAATCAGCGCCGATCTTTAAATCCGGGTAAGCCTCTTTTAAGGCCTTGTTGTAGAAAAAGACTTTCTTGGTTGATGGATTAACCGCTGCAACTAAGACTTCTTCGCTATTGATGATGTCATTTAAGTTAGACATCTGCTGAGTTAAAGCGGAGACATCGCGATCCTTGAAAAGGAAGGAAGAAATCAACTTAGAGATGAACAGTAAAGTGGAGATCTGTTCTTTAGTCCAGACACGCTTTACTCTGCAGTCATCAAAACCGACGAAACCTTTCGGCTTGCCTTGGTTAGTGATAATCGAAATCAAGCAGGATTTTATAGCTTGGGAAGCTAACATGTTCTTTACCCAACTGAAGGACAAAGAGGACACATCGGTGCAGTAGAACAATCCGTCATCATTGAACATCGAGAAGAAATTGACTCCGTCAGTAGTCGTCGGAATGTTCTGAAGCTGATTCTTCTGCGGAGTGACCCCATCTTCACACCATTCATAAGTATTTGAAGAGCGAGATCCGTCCTCGTTATCCTCAAAGATATACACACGGGAGATTCCGAACTTTAAGCCGATAAGTTTCAAGACTGTATAAATGGCTGAATCGATATTGTCGGCATTATATAAGGTCTGGAAGACTTCCTGGACCAAAGGATCCATCCCGCTTCTTTCTTCGTTTTCAGAATCGATGATCGTTCTTGTCAGCATCTTGGCTTGGCCGAGCAGGAAGTTAGATTCAGTCGAAGAAGGATCGAATAAAACATAGCGACGTTTGCCTTTGGCTTTCGCAGAATAAAGGGCCATATCAGCGTGGCGGAACAGAGTCTGATAATTATCGCCGTCATTCGGGCAGATAGCGATACCTATCGAGCAGGACAGTTTGAAGTCCTTCATGCTTTGGAGGAGGATATGCTGGACATTCTCCTCAAAATCATGAGCGAACTTTTCAATCATCTCACTGCTTTGGACGTTCTTGATCAAGATGAGGAATTCATCACCGCCGATTCGCGCGAGAATGTCGTCGGAAGAGAAAACCTTCTGAAGCTCAGAAGAGATTTCCTGCAGGACGATATCGCCGAACATATGTCCGTAGCAGTCGTTGATGCTCTTAAAGTCATCGATATCGATAATCAACAAGGCTGATTTTTCATTGCTCTTCCTAGTATCGAGATATTCTTTTACTTTATCGGAAGCGGTCATCTTATTTAAAAGCATCGTTAAAGAATCGCGTTCAGCTTTCGACTGAATCAGATCCTGCTTACGTTTTTCAGAATCGATATCCGAAAGAGTCCCGACCGCTCTTGAAAGCCGGCCGTTAGGATCAAGTTGAATAGCCACTCTGCCTTTAAACCAACGATAACGCCCGCCTTTATCGGCTAATCTGATATCGAATTCACGGTAAGGTTTGCCGTCTTTTACTGATTTGGTAGCGGCCGCTAATAAAGGCATATCTTCCGGATGAATATGAGAAGCCTTAGCAATCTGTTGGCTGAAGCGTTCGGAAATCGGGTGGAACCCGAGTTTTTCCTCGCAGTTGCTGGAATAGGTCATCAAGTCTTTTTGAGCATCCCATTCAAAGACGACATCGTTAGTCTGCTCCATGACGATCTTATAACGTTCCATTAAGAGCCTTAATTCTTCCTGGGCTTTCTTAGATTGAGTGACATCGAAGATGACACAATGGAGATATTCGTCTCCGTTGTCTCCGACAAACGATTTCGATTTATTTAAGACCCAGACAATGGAGCCATCGCGTTTCATGATGCGGAATTCGTTCTCGATATGGAAAGAGCCGGAAATCTGTCTTTCGATATCTTTAATCAAAGCATCACGATCAGCTTCGTAGACCATCGAGATAAAGCGATTATGGAATAATCCGGAGATTTCTTCTTCTCGATACCCGGTGAATTTCAAAAGGCTCTTTGAAGGTTCATCGATCGTCAGATATTTATCATTGTGGAAGACTTGCGTGGCATCCACGACATCGGCGATTGCGGTATCGTCAAAAACAGTCTTGGTCGGAAGCTGTGCTCGTTCTTCGAAAGGATGCCAGATAATCAGACACTGTCTTTGAGACGGTGAGTTGGTATCGATACGCATCATCGTAACTTGGCAGTTAATATATTCCTTCTTACCTTTCGAATAAAGACGGAAAATCTTGGAACGGCTCTTCATGCCTTCCTCGAACATCTTATCAGCGTACTGTCCGGATAAAGCGGTGATTTCGCTTTGATCATCCGGATGGACAGCCTCCGCCGCAAAGCTCTTTAAGCTCTTTTCAATCGTAGCTCCGTTCTTCAGGGATTCGAAATCATCAGAAGCTAAGTAAACGATATGATAAAGCCCGGTGATGAAATTGACTTCCATGACCGTAGATTTCATATAAGCAAGCAACGCAAAATACTTCAACTGCCCCATCTTTAAAGTATCGGCCTGGTCTTGAATATGAATAGGCTTTTCGGCTGGGACAGCAAAATCCTTTTGAATGCCAGTCTTAGCGGAATCGGAGTATTCACGGGTCAGTTCTTCGAAGGTATTCTCGACGTTCTTGAAACTCTCAAGCAACAAAGGATTGAAGGTCCCGCATTCTCCGTTAAGGATCATGTTGATGGCTTCTTCAGCCGGCAGGGCTTTCTTATATACACGGTCATTAGTCAAAGCATCGTAACAATCAGCGATTGCGACGACCTGGGCGCAGATAGGTATCGAATCACCCTTCAGCCCTTCAGGATATCCGCGTCCATCCCAACGCTCATGATGGTAACGGCAGATATTATAAGCAAACTGTAAATATTCCTTATCGCCGATCTTATCCAAGGAAGCGATCATTTCGCCACCCTTGATCGTATGAGTCTTCATGATTTCAAATTCTTCCGGAGTTAGCCTACCGGGTTTATTTAAAATAGAATCCGGGATAGCAATCTTCCCGATATCGTGCATAGAAGAAGCGGAGACGATGATATCGATCTTTCTTTGATCGAGAAGATACTCCGGGTAGGATTTAGCGATATCTTCCAAAAGAGTCTTGGTGAAAAGGCGGATTCTTTTAACGTGTTGTCCGGTCTCCAAGGAACGATATTCGACGATGGATGATAAAGCATCGATCATCGCGGAGTTGGACTCTCTTAGCTTTTCAGCCTGTTCCTGGATTATTTCCGCTTGGTTTTGTTTCTGTAGATTTAAATCGATGATATTCTGCACACGGCGTTTAATGATATAGATTTCAAAAGGTTTAGCAATGATATCAGAAGCGCCGAGGTCGAAAGCCCGGACTTTATTTTCGGTCGAATCTTCCGCCGTGATAATTACGACCGGGAATTCATTTAATAAGCCGCTGGCCCCAAGTTCTCTTAAGACCTGATAACCATCTTTTTTAGGCATGACAACATCGAGCAGCATCGCCGCTAGCGATTTATGGTACTGGTTAGCTAAGAGCAATCCTTGTTCGCCGTTTTCCGCTTCGAGGACGTTATAGTCCATTTCAAAAGCTGACCGGATAATTGTGCGGTTCAACTCTTGATCATCGACTAGCAGTATCGTGTCGCGTTTGTTTGCCACAGTTATTTATTATCTCTGGTGTATTAAGTATAACAGAAACACTAAACAATATTGTATCAATTTGAAAACATTTTTCAATCCTATCGAAATCGTTAAATCGGGCTTTTTATAGGAAAACAACGTTTAGAAAAGACAGGCTTATTTGTTTAAGGAAAAATCATTCAGCCTTTTATTTATTTTCTTTATTTTGCTGGCGAGGGGTTTTCATCTAAACGATCAGAGATGTTAAGAGATAGCTGGCTGGTTGAGCTATGTAGCTTTCTTGGGGGAATTGCTGAAGATTATCTTACTTTGATTCATTCTGAAAGATTAGTATCTCTGTTGTGCTTTGAACACAAAGGGAGCTATTTAAGGAAAGCCAAAAACTGTTTTGCTAACAAGTAAGCCTTAATTTGGTATAATTAGAAAGAACTTAGGATTATCAAGAAATAATGTTTTCTAATAAAAGAAATAAATATTCAAGCAAAATAATGCTCATTTACGGTTTATTATGCCTACTTTTCATTTTGCTTTCCCTTTTAGGGCTGATCTGGAAAGATTGGGAAATCGTGCTTTCGATGGCTTCCGGCTCCTTATTCGGAGCTATTAATCTTCTCTTGCTTCTTAAGTCCGCTAACGGTGTCGGTCCCGATGAAAAAAGCAAAACCAGCACAATCAGCATCTTTGCTGCCTTGAGCGCCGTCCGTTTTATCTTTATGATTCTAGCGATCGGTTTACCGGTTTTGGTTATTTGGCTTACAATGCCTGACCCCGTTAACAAAGTTAGGTATTATAATATCATTGCTGCCGGTTTACCGTTTATCTTTACGTCTATTGTTACCGCCGTAGTAAAACCGGAAGATAATCCTGCTTTAGAAAAAGAAAAGGAGCCGAAATGAAGATACTGGCCATCGACTTCAGCAGCTCTTTGAATTGGAACTCCTCAACCTATTCTGGTGAGGTGATCATGTCTTTAATCGTGATGCTGATTATCGCCATTTTAGCGATTGTTATCGGCATCGTCTTTAAGCATCAGGATCCGCTTAAACCAGATCAGAACGTTTTTGTTCTGCTGATTGAGACCGCCGTTGATAAGCTTGAAGCCTATACCGTTGAACTGATGGGACCTAAATGGCGTCCGTTCACCGGGTACGTTTTCGGTCTGGCCATGTATATCTTCTTTTCTTTCTTTATCGGAATCACCGGCCTGCCGGGTCCTTTGGTCAGCTTAACTTGCCCGCTCTCAATCGGGCTTTGTACGTTCATTTTAATCCACGCCACCGCCGTGAAAGCCAACCACTGGAAATACTTCCATCGTTATATTGAACCCATAGTCTTTTTCTTACCTATTAATATGCTTTCAATGTGGGCTCCTCTGCTTTCTTTGTCATTAAGACTTTTCGGCAACGCCTTATCCGGCTTTGCCTTGATGTATATCGATTACTATTTCCTTGAATTAGCAGCTACCGCAATATTAAGGGTTCCGGTCACGATGCCCTTAAATACTCCGGCGGAAATTTGGCTTGCACCCTTTGTCACTTCTTGGCTCCATCTTTATTTTGACCTTTTCTCAGGTGTCATTCAGACCCTGGTCTTCATATCGTTGACGATGATATGGGTCAGCCAAGAAGATCCTGATGAAGAGGCAGCGGAAGAGTCGGCCTCGCTGAAACAAGCGCCGGCTAACACATAGTTTTTTCGACATTATTTATTAAAGGAGGTGGAAACACTATGGAAATGGAAGGCATGAAGTTCGTCGGAGCCGGAATCGCTGTTTTTACAGGTGCCTTATCAGGCTTAGGCGAAAGCTACATCTGCTCTCACGCGATCGATGGCATGGCTAGAAACCCGGAGATGTTCTCCAAATTACGTACCGCGATGATTCTCGGCTGCGCTTTGGATGAAACTACAGGTATTTACGGCTTGGTCGTCGCTATTCTTTGCTTGGTTCTCTAATTTCTCTGATTCGTGTTGTTGTCTAAGGCTTGTTTAGGAGGCAAGAACGATGGAACTAAATAATCTGGCAGTTTTAGCTATCGACTTCTCCGGTCTCGGAGATGGGATGGACATTATCGGCAAATTGGTGCCGAACCTTTGGGCGTTCATCACACAGCTTCTCGCCTTCGTAGTTATGATCATCATCGTTATTAAACTTGGTTATAAGCCGGTGCATAAGTTCCTTGAAGCCAGAAGAGCCTACGTCAAGGAAAATCTGGAATCCGCTGCTAAGCAGAACGAAGAAGCTAAGATTGCTAACGATGAAGCTCATACGAACCTGGTGGAATCCCGTAAACAAGCAAATGACATCCTGCTCGCCGCCAAAAAGCAAGCGGATGCCGATAAGGCCCAATACGAAGCCGATCTGAAAGATGAACTGCAGATGAAACGAGTTCAAGCTGAACAGGACATCCAAGCCGAACGCAAACAGGCAATGCTGCAGGCGCGGAGCGAGATGGTCGATATCGCTTTAGCCGCTTCCTCTACCATCTTAGGTCGAGAAGTCAATGATGAAGACAATAAGAAATACGTTCAGCAGTTTGTCGATGATATGGCTAATGAGAAAACTAAGAGCAAATAAAAATGGAATCGTTGCCTAAACGCTACGCCCAAGCCCTTTACAGCCTCGCAGCTGAAAAAGGCCAGGTCGAGAAATATCAAGAAGAAGCTAAAAAAGTGTACTTATCCCTGAAAGAAAATCCCGGGATGGTTCACCTCCTTTCATCGTATTTTTTGACCCAGGAAGAAAAGGATAAGGCCATCGATAATGTTTACTCCTCGGTTAAGGAGGAAGATATCCGTACATTTCTGAAGATTATCTCGAAAAACGGCAGAGCTTATACAGTTCTCGCCTTCTTACGTGAATTCGATAAGGAATGCAACGAAGCCTTAGGTATCTCCGCTGGTATCGTTTATTCGACCGAGGCGCTTACAGCCGCTCAGATGGCTGAAATCGCTGAAGCAATCTCTAAAAAAGAAGGCATCAAAGCTGAACTCACTAACGAAATCGATAAATCGTTGCTGGGTGGCTTAAAAATTGTGATGGGCGATAAAGTCTACGATGCTTCTTTAGTCGCGGCGTTGGCTAATTTGAAATCTTCTATTATTCAGGGAGGAAAATAAAGTCATGGCAATTAAAACAAACGAGATCTCGGCTCTGATAAAAGAGCAGATCAAACATTATTCTCAAAAGACGGAATCATCCGATATCGGGACCGTCATCACGGTCGGCGATGGTATTGCGATGGTCTACGGACTTGATAATGCCATGCTCGGTGAACTCCTCCTTTTCCCTCATGATATTTACGGCATGGTCATGAACCTGAACGAAGATTCAGTCGGAACTGTTCTTTTAGGCGAATATACCTTAATCAAAGAAGGCGATATCGTCAAACGTACCGGAAAAGTCGTCGAAGTCCCGGTCGGAGATGGTCTTTTAGGAAGGACCGTCAACGCTTTAGGTCAGCCGATCGATGGCCTGGGCCCTATTAAGTATGATCATACCCGTGTGATTGAAAGAATCGCTCCGGGTGTTATGCAAAGAAAATCTGTTGATACTCCTATCGAAACCGGCATTAAAGCTATCGATGCCATGATTCCAATCGGCCGTGGACAGCGTGAGCTGATCATCGGCGATCGTCAGACGGGCAAGACTGCTTTGGCGGTCGATACTATCATCAACCAGAAAGGAAAGAACTGCCTCTGCGTTTACGTCGCCATCGGGCAGAAGACTTCCACGGTTGTCAGAGTCGTGGAAAGATTGAAGGAATTCGGGGCTATGGCTTATACCACCGTCGTTTCGGCGACCGCGGCCGAGCTGGACCCGTTAAAATATATCGCTCCTTACTCCGGCGTCACGATGGCCGAAGAGTGGATGGATAAAGGCAAAGATGTCTTGATCGTTTACGATGATTTATCTAAACACGCGGTCGCCTACCGTACCCTCTCTCTGCTATTGAAGAGAGCACCGGGCCGTGAAGCTTACCCAGGCGATGTTTTCTATCTGCATTCTCGTCTTTTGGAAAGAGCTTGCCGTTTAGCTCCGGAATACGGGGGCGGTTCGATTACCGCTCTGCCGATCATCGAGACTCAGGCGGGAGATATCTCCGCTTATATTCCGACTAACGTTATTTCCATTACCGATGGGCAGATTTTCTTGGTCACCGATTTATTCAACGCTGGCCAGAGACCGGCTATCGATTCCGGTCTTTCCGTTTCCCGTGTCGGCTCTTCAGCTCAGTATAAGTGCATGAAGCAGGTCTCGAAGTCCTTGAAGATTGAATTAGCTAACTTCCATGAACTTCAGGCCTTCAGCCAATTCGGCTCCGATTTGGATACGGAGACGAAGAAGACTCTGGCTCATGGTGAAGCCTTGATGGAAGTCTTAAAGCAAGGGCAATACCAACCGATGAGATTCGAACGCCAAGTCATCGAATTATTCGCTGCTCAGAAACGTTACCTCGATGATTTAAATGAGGAAGATATCCATCCTTTCTTGGATAAATTATGGTTGAACATTTCTAAGACTCATTCGGAGTTAGTCGATGAACTGACCGAGAAGAAAGAAATGTCCGATGATTATATGAAACGTCTGGATAAAGTCATCAAAGACTTAAAAGAATCCTTAAAAGCTTAATTAAAAGGGCATAAGAACAATGGCAGCTGGATTAGCGAAAATCAAGAGAAGAATCTCTTCCATCGATTCGACGAGAAAAATCACGAATGCGATGGAACTGGTCTCCTCAGTAAAACTGATGAGAAAGCGGAAAGCGATGGATAACACCGTCGAGTACACCGCTTCTTTAGGCGTGATTATCCATGACTGCCTGAACGGGATGAAAGAGGAAGAAAGAAAATCCGCTTCACCTTTGCTCCTGGACGAGACGGGAGCTAAAGGCCAGGGTAATCTTTATATCGCGGTGACTTCTTCCTTGGGTTTATGTGGCGGGTACAATATCAATCTTATTAAGTTCCTTGAGCCCCTGGTCCAAAAAGACGATCAAGTCATGATTATCGGTACCAAAGGCTTATCTAAATTATCCGAGGATAAAATCAATCTCGATATCGAGAATATCTCTCTCCTCGATGAATTTTCTTATGTGAAAGCCAGAAGGATCCGTGCTGTAATGACTCAGACTTATCTTAAAGGGAATTTTAAAGCAATCTATTTGGTATATACCAAGTTCAAGAATTCCCTAACCTTTGTTCCGACCGCTGAAAAGATCCTGCCGATTCAAGGGATTGAACAGATCGGAGCGAATCATAAAGAAGAAGCCTATCCACCTGATTTCGTTCCTGATCGAAAGACAGTGTTCGAACTATTGGTCCCTAAATATCTCGACTCGGTGCTCTTCGAGCGATTCACCGAAGCGATGGTCTGCGAAGAGGGCTCGAGAAGAAATGCGATGGAGAACGCAACCGATAACGCTGACGATCTGCATAAGTCGCTGAACATCATCTATAACAAAGCCAGACAAGCTGAAATTACCTCGCAGATTACGGAGATAATGACAGGTCGACTGGTTGAAGAAGAATAAAAGGAGGATTGGAAAAATGGCAGAAACCAAAGACTACAAAACCGGAGTAATCGTCCAAGCTGTCGGTCCGGTCATCGATGTCCGTTTTGAGGAAGGCCACCTTCCCCCTTTGCTGAACGCTTTAAAAATCGATTTGAAAGATGGCAAGTATCTGATTACTGAGGTGCTTCAGCATATCGGTGACGATACTGTCCGTTCCGTTTCCATGGGTCCGACCGAAGGTTTGGTTAGAGGCATGAAAGCGGTTGATACCGGCGGCCCGATTGAAGTCCCGGTTGGGGATGAGACCCTGGGCAGAATGTTTAACGTCCTCGGTCAGCCGATCGATGATAAAGGCGATGATTTCGCTTCCGCTCCGCATCTTCCCATCCATCGTGATGCGCCTGATTTCCAAGAGCAAGCCACTTCCCAGGAGATTCTGGAGACCGGTATTAAGGTTATCGATTTGCTTTGCCCTTATGTGAAAGGCGGCAAGGTCGGTCTGTTCGGTGGCGCGGGTGTCGGAAAGACTATTCTGATTCAGGAATTGATTCATAACGTTGCGACTGAGCATCACGGCATCTCCGTTTTCGGCGGTGTTGGTGAAAGATCAAGAGAAGGCAACGATCTTTACTTCGAAATGAAAAAGAGCGGTGTTCTTTCCAAAACCGCCTTGGTCTTCGGTCAGATGAACGAACCGCCGGGTGCGAGAATGAGAGTCGGTTTAACCGCTCTCACCATGGCTGAATATTTCCGTGATAAAGAACATCAGGATGTCCTTCTTTTCATCGATAACATTTTCCGCTTTGTCCAGGCTGGTTCGGAAGTTTCCGCCTTGCTCGGACGTATGCCTTCAGCGGTCGGCTATCAGCCGACTTTGGCAA
This sequence comes from Bacilli bacterium, assembly GCA_022652945.1. Taxonomy (GTDB): domain Bacteria; phylum Bacillota_I; class Bacilli_A; order RFN20; family CAG-288; genus Scatoplasma. The sequence continues at coordinate 26,755 of JALCRV010000003.1, read as the reverse complement.
CGGAAATGGGTCAGTTGCAGGAACGTATTACTTCGACTAAAGACGGCTCCATCACTTCGATTCAGGCTGTTTATGTTCCGGCCGATGATATGACAGACCCGGCTCCGGCGACTACCTTCTCCCACTTGGATGCTAAGACGGTCCTCGACCGTGGTTTGGCTTCTTTGGGTATTTATCCGGCTGTCGATCCGTTGGAGTCCGCTTCGAATATTCTTGATCCTTTAGTCCTCGGAGAGAGACATTATAAAGTCGCTCGTGAAGTCCAGAGAATCTTACAAAGATACAAGGAATTGCAGGATATTATTGCGATTCTTGGTATGGATGAGCTTTCCGATGAGGATAAGAAGACCGTTAACAGAGCCAGAAGAATCAGAAACTTCCTGTCTCAGCCTTTGAATGTCGCCGCTGCTTTTAACGGCATTCCCGGCGTTTATGTTAAGAAGGAAGATACGGTCAGATCCTTCGAGGAAATCCTTTCCGGGAAGTATGATAATTATCCGGAATCAGCGTTCCTATATTGCGGTTCGATTGAAGATGTCGAGAAAAAGGCGAAAGAGATTAAGTAATATTTATGTCTGATAAATTTCCATTTGAGATTAAATCCCCCGACGGTAAGAAGTTTGATGGTGAAGCCGAAATCATCAACATGAACTTAATCGACGGGATGATCGGTATCATGGCGCATCATCTCCCCTTAGTCGGGGTGATCGATATTTGCCATCTTGATTATAAAGTGGGAAATCAGGTGCATTATTTCGCCATCGGCGGAGGAATCCTGAATGTGCAGAAAGATCGTGTGTTAATCTTAGCTGATTCTTTTGAAGCTAAAGAAAACATCGACAAAACACGAGCGGAAGAAGCTAAAGCCAGAGCGGAAGCGCTCTTGGAAAAAGCTAAGACCGATCCGGATTCCAATATCGATATCAAACGGGCGGAACTCTCGTTAAAGAGAGCAATTAACCGTCTGAGCCTATCCGAGATAAAATAATTAAAGATAGTCAGAAAAGGAGGATCCAGTGGCAGATCGAATCCTCGTGATCGGCGGTTCAAATATCGATTACCTTGCGCGATCGAATAAACCGCTGGTGAAGAACGATTCTAATCCCGGCGTTTTTACCGCCGCTTTTGGTGGTGTGGGAAGAAATGTCGTTGAGAACCTAGCCCGCCTTGGTGACCAAGTTACTTTCATCACCGGAGTCGGCAACGATTCTTTCGGGAAAATGCTCGTCGCTGAGTTAGTTAAACTTAACGTCAATATTCATTACCCGGAGCCGACGACCGCTTCCTCTTCTTATATTGCCATCTGTAATGATGATGGTGATATGGAAGTGGCAGTCTGCGATTCTAGAGCCATCGATAATCTCTCAATTAAGTTTATTAAAGAGTTCGACGCTGAAATACGCGCTAGGGATTTTTTATCGATGGAAGCGAATCTTTCAGCGAAGTTAATCGCGGATTTATTCCATACTTACCCGGATAAAAAGTGGTGTGTAGAGGCAGTTTCGGCTAATAAGGTTGTTAGAGTAAAAAGATTCCTTCCCAAGATATTCCTTTTTAAAGGTAATCTGATTGAAGCTCAGACTTTGCTTGGCTTAAAAGAAAACGCGGAAGCAGAAGAGTGCGCTAAAGGGCTTTTAGCAAAGGGTGTTAAAAACGTCATCATTACCCAAGGCTCGGGTCCGATTTGTTACGGCGGAAATAGCGGTATTCATTTCTATCGCGTAAAGCCTTTGCCGAAAGAAGAAATAGTCAATGCGACCGGAGCGGGAGATGCGATGTTCGCTGGTATTATCCATATGCTTAACCAAGGAGAAGACTGGGAAACTTGCATTAACTTTGGTCAGCGTTTAGCAGCCTTGTCTTTAAAGTCCGACCGCGCTGTCAGCTTCGAGGTCAGCAATTTATTTAACGAGTGAAGGTAATAATATATTAAGGTTTTGCTGCAACTTTAGAATGAAAATGAACAATCAAACAATAGAAAACGCAAAGAAATACGCCGAGGAGCTTTTCCAAAGAGAAGCGACCGGGCACGATTTTGAGCATACGCAAAGAGTCTACCTTAATGCCTTAGCTATTCAAAAAACGGCCGGAGGGGATTTGTTTTTGATTTCCTTGGCGGCGTATCTTCACGATGTCGATGATGTAAAACTATTTAAAGAAGAAGGCGATCTTCCCCACGCCCGTCAGTTCCTGACTCAGGAAGGCGCAGATATAGAAAACATCGAAAAGATCTGTCAAATCATCCACGAAATCTCTTTTAAGGGTAAAGAATCAGTTAAACCTTCAACCTTGGAAGGACAGATTGTCCAAGATGCCGATCGTTTAGATGCCTTAGGGGCTATCGGTATTGCTAGGGCCTTCGCTTACGGGGGAGCTAAAGGCAGAAAGATGTACGACCCCAATGTTAAACCCAGGCTAGATATGGACGAAAAGACTTATCGGTCTAACGAAGGAACAACAATAAATCATTTTTATGAAAAACTGTTGCTTCTCGAGAGTTTAATGAATACTCCGGAAGGTAAGAAAATAGCTCATGAACGGACGTGTTTTATGAAGGATTTTTTAGCTGAGTTTTTCTTAGAAAACGAAGGCGGAAAGTAATTCTGCTTCGATCCAATTGGTTTCCCGCTTGATATCCGCTTGGCTTTTTTATCGATTCAGGCCTTAACGGTAAGACTTCTTTTAAGTATTTTCTTGAATATATATTGCTAAATATGTTATCTTATTCTCACGCGTTCAAGCGTTTTCTTTTGAACGCGAATGCACACGCCGCGGATCGGTTAGGCTAGTCCCTTTGGATAAGCTGCTACATCTAAGCTTACAATCGGGCCTGACTCTGGAAACGGCGGAGGTTCAACAAATGGAGGTTCATAAAAACATGAACGAAGAAGAAAAAACGGTCGCTGAGGCCGCGGCTCCTAAAGCCGAAGCTCAGAAAGAAGTCGCTGTCGAGTCCGCTCCTGCTGAAGAGGCTGCTGCCCCGGTCAGTCAGATGGCTCAGGTCATTCATGATCCGAATGCCCCGGTCGTTTCCGTTAAAGAGCTTTTGGAAGTCGGTGCTCATTTCGGGCATATGACCAGAAGCTGGAGCCCTGCTTTTAAACCGTACATCTATACGGCTCGCTCGGGCATCCATATCATCAATCTTGATATCACCGCTCAAAAGATCATCGAAGATTACAAACTTCTCCGCGATATCGTCCAAAAAGGCGGGAAGGTCTTGTTTGTCGGAACTAAGAAGTCCGCTAAGGATGCTGTCTTAGAAGAAGCTGTCAGATCTGGCTCTTTCTATGTCAATAACAGATGGCTCGGCGGCACTCTGACTAATTTCAAAGTCATTTCTACCCGCGCTAAGCTCCTCAAGTCTCTTGAACAGCTCGAAATCGATGGTGTTTATGACACTATGCCGAAGAAGACTGCGATTGAGAATAAGAAGACTCAGGCTAAATTAGCTACTACCCTTGAAGGCATCAAGGAAATGAGAAAGCTTCCGGATGCCATGATCGTTGTCGATCCGAAGGAAGAACATAACGCTGTCCACGAAGCTATGCTTTTGAAGATCCCGGTCTTTGCTTTAATTGGCACTAACGCCGATCCTCATTGCGTCACTTATCCGATTCCGTGCAACGATGATTCCTCGAAGGCTATTAAATTAGTCCTTGGTATCCTTGCTGATGCGGTTGTTGAAGGCAAAGGCGGCGATGTCGCTTATGCTTACGTTAAAGAAGATGGCGATTCTGCTGTCTTTAACGATATGATCAAGGGCGTTGATCGTATGGAAGAGTTCAAGCTCATTAAGATGAGAATCCGCGAAGATCAGTATGAAGCCAGAATGGCGAAGAAAGCCGGCAAGAAAGGCCAGAGAATGAAGCCGAAGAAAGTCTTCGGACACAAACCTTTCGGAGCCAGCGATTATCATAATGATCATTCGACCGGGAATAAGCCTGCCACCGAGGCCCCGAAAGCTGATGATGTAGCGCCGGCTGAAGAAGCTCCGGCAGAAGAAAAAGGAGAGTAAAAGAATGTCCGATTCTATCGAATTAATCAAATTATTACGTGAACGTACCGGCGCTGGCCTGATGGATTGCAAACGCGCTCTCCAGGCTAACGAGAACGATATCGAGAAATCGATCACTTGGTTACGTGAAAAAGGCATCGCCAAACAGGCGAACAAGGCTTCCCGTATTGCGGCTGATGGTTTAGCTTTCGTCCTCACTGAGGGCGATAAAGCTTCCGTCGTCGAAATCAACTGCGAAACTGACTTCGTTGCTCGTTCGGATGCTTTCATCCAACTCGTTAAGGAAATCAACAAGATTGCCCTCGATTCCGAGGCTAACGATGTTGAGACTCTTAAGGCCGCTAAAGGACAGGATGGCCGCACTGTGGCTACCATGTTCACCGATGCTGGCATTAAGATTGGCGAAAAGCTTTCCTTAAGAAGAGTTGCTTTCGTTAAAAAGAACGAAGGCGAGTTATTCGGTACCTATATCCATATGGGCGGAACCATGGTTGGCTTAGCTGTCGTCGAAGGCAAAGATCAGGCCTTCGCTGATGAAGTCGCTATGTGCGTCGTCTCTGATAACCCGACTTACGCCGATGTCAAAGAAGTCCCGGCTGCGGAGTTAGCTAAAGAAAAGGAAGTTCAGGTCGAAGCTGCTAAGCTCGATCCGACCTTTGCCAAGAAACCTGCTCAGATCCAAGAGAAAATCCTCGATGGCCGTGTCCAGAAGCACTTTGAGAACCAGGTTCTCGGCTTCCAGGAATACGTCGTCGATTCTTCCAAGACTGTCGGACAAGCGCTTAAGGAACACGATACTATTGTGAAATCCTTCATTCGCTGGGTCGTTGGTGAAGGCATGGAGAAGCGTCACGACGATTTCGCCGCGGAAGTTGCTGCTCAGGCCGGAGCTGCTAAATAGTCTTACTTTGATAGACTGAAGCCGCCTGTTAGAAAACGGGCGGCTTTTTTAGTTTTCTATTCTGTATTTCCCGCGGTTATGTTTGTCTTATACAGTGAATTATGAGAAAATATAACGAGCAGGTTTTCTTTTATCCTTTTAATTAAGAAAGGAGGGAAGTGATGAAGTACAAAAGAGTGTTGGTCAAGCTTTCGGGGGAAGCCCTGAAAGACTCGGAATCCAACCAAATCTTGTCCGCTGATAAACTGACGAAAATCGCTAAAGCCATCAAGGCTTTAAAGACAGCCGGAGCTGATGTCTGTATCGTCGTTGGAGCCGGCAATATCTGGAGGGGCAAGTTAGCTGATTCAATTGGAATCGAGCCAGCCATCGCCGATTATATGGGGATGCTGGGCACGGTTGTTAACGGAATGGCCATTTCCTCGGCTCTGGATAAAGAAGATATTTCAAATCGCGTGATGTCTTCTCTGGATATCAGGCAATGCGCAGAGCCTTATATCCTTAAGAAGGGTTTATCCCATCTGGAAAAAGGGAAGGTTGTGATCTTTGTAGGAGGAACGGGGAATCCGTTCTTCACCACCGATACCACAGCGGCCTTAAGAGCTAAAGAGATGAAATGCGATGCGATTTTCATGGCGAAGAACGGAGTCGAAGGTGTCTTCACTTCCGATCCAAGAACCGATAAGAGCGCTAAACTGATCAAAGAAATCACTTATGAAGATCTCTTGAAGAAGAATCTGAAGGTTATGGATTCGACCGCTGTATCCTTACTGAGGGAGTCGGACATCATCATCAGAGTCTTCGATATGGGGAATGAAGACAATTTCGCTAAGATCCTACGTGGAGAAGATATCGGAACGCTTATTAAAAAAGGAGAATAAATAACATGGAAGAAATAGTCCAAAAATGCGATGACGAGATGAATAAGGCGATTGAAAGCTTAAAGTTCGGCTTTAAGACCATTCGTTCGGGTGTGGTCTCTCCGTCGATCCTCGATAAGATCCAGGTTCTTTATTACGGAGAAAAGACTTCGATTAAAGCGGTCGCCTCCGTTTCTGCTCCGACCCCGACTCAGCTGATCGTGAAGCCTTATGATCCCTCCGCTATTAAACCTATCGTCGCCGCGCTCGGCGAATCCGATTTAGGTGTTAATCCGGTAATCAACGGAATGGCCGTTTATCTTTCTTTCCCTCCGCTTTCCGGCGATCGGAGAAAGGAATTCGTTAAACAAGCTAAGGCTTACGCCGATCAGGCGAAAGTCTCCATCAGAAATATCCGTGGTGACTTTGTCAACAAGGTCCAGAAGGATAAGACCCTTTCGGAAGATATGCAATACAATCTGAAAGATGATATCCAGAAAGCCACCGATAAATATAACAAGATGGTCGATCAGCTCTTCGCTCAAAAAGAGAAGGACTTGATGACTCTATAGGAAATCAGTCTTCCCACCTTTTCGCATGTTTAAACATAAAAACGAAGAACCAAAGGAAGTACCTTTCGTTTTGACTAAACCGCTTAACCACATTGCTTTTATCATGGACGGAAACGGCAGATGGGCCAAAGAGAGAATGCTCCCTAGAAGCATGGGACATAAGGCGGGAGTCAGGAACGTCAAAGAGATTATTGATCTTTGCTTTAAAAAATACGGAATCAAAGTCTGTTCCTTATATGTCTTCTCCACCGAGAATTGGAATAGACCGGATAGCGAAATCTCTTACCTTTTTAATTTATTAAGAATCTTCTTCCGCGATAATATCGAACGATTCTTGGCCGATGGGACGAAAATCCTCGTCTCTGGGGATTTAGACGATCCTAGGATTCCTGAAGAGACGAAAGAAACGATTAAAGATGCGATTGAAAAGACGAAAGACTGCTCTAATTACGTCTTTAACGTGCTTTATAACTACGGCGGGCGTCGAGAGTTGGCTTATGCCGCTAAAGGAATCGCAAAAGATGTTCAAGACGGTAAGTTGAAGCTAGAAGACATCGATGAGAAAACAATTCAAGAACATTTATATCAAAAAGATCTGCCCGATGTGGACTTATTGGTCCGCACTTCCGGGGAATTGAGAATCTCGAATTGTCTGCTTTATGAGCTGGCTTATGCGGAAATGGTTTTTCCGAAAGCTTACTGGCCGGCTTTCAACGAGAAAGATCTTGTTGAATGCTTAAAGGATTATGAAAGCCGGAACCGTCGCTTCGGGGGATTGAAAAATGAATAACTTATCTTCCGCCTCAAAGCATTCGATGGTGGTTAGGATTATATCGGCTTTAGTGATGCTTTTTGTTGGTGGCCCCTGCCTTTTATTCGGGGGCTGGTATTATATGGCCGCCATTATTGTGGTGACATTGCTTTCTATTTATGAGTTTGTTTCCGCTCCGAATAAGGGCAGATTTAACATTTTCATTTATCTCGTTGTTTATGTCTGCACTTTGTCTTTTGTTTTCTGGTACTTTATAGCATCAGACGAAATGCGTACTTCGGTTGTTAATAACGTCTTTATCGTCGACCATTTGACCTTATCACCGTTCGCTTTGATTATTTATTTCTTGTTTTTATTCGGAACCACCTTGTTCTCGAAGCAATTCACGATGGCGGATGCCTGCTATTTGTTTTCAATGGGTGTCTTTATCGGTTTAACGATGCTTTGCATCTTATTTGTCAGATATCTGCCTAACAGTAAACAGTATTATGGTTCGGAAGGTTTAGCTTCCTGCGGCTTAGCTTCTTATCTGATTATCGCTTCAACGATGAACGATATCGGGGCTTATTTTGTCGGAGTTACTTTCGGTAAGCATAAGATGGCCCCGAGGATTTCTCCTCATAAGACTTGGGAAGGATTTTTCGGTGGCTTTGTTATCTCCTTTATCTTTTCTTTCTTGTTCGCTTTCTTGATGGCTCATTTCGGCTTCCCGATTCTGCCGGGGACCTTAGACTTCTCCTCTGGACTAAATATCGGCTGGACTGTGATGATTTCCTTAATCGCTCCGATTGCGGGGGATTTTGGTGACTTAGTCTTTTCTTCAATCAAGAGATATTTTGGGATTAAAGATTACGGGACCATCTTACCAGGGCACGGCGGGATCTTGGACCGTATCGATGGACTAAGCTTCGTGGTCCTGACCGCAACTTTGATTATTGTCATCATTCAAAATGGCTGGGCCTTCCTAGCATGAAACAAAGAATTCTTTTGCTAGGTGGCAGTGGGTCTATCGGTTTACAGACAATTGAACTTTGTTCTGAATTCAAAGATCGTTTTTCTATTGTTGGGCTGACTTTAAATAATCGGACTGATCTTCTAGAAGCCCAACTGATTAATCTTCCCGATTTAAAAGAGGTCGGGATTAAAGATGAAAGGGCAGCGAAGGTTTTTTCTAGTAAGCATCCGGAACTCGAAGTCAGTTGTGGAGAGGATGTTAATTGCCGCCTAGTTAAAAAAGGCAATTACGATAAGGCGGTCAACGCCTTGGTCGGTTCAGCCGGCTTCCTTCCTTCTTTAGAGACCTTGAGGGCGGGGAAGGATCTGTGTCTTGCAAACAAAGAGTCGCTGGTAATCGGTGGTAAATTTCTTAAAGAGGAACTTAGCTTAGGACACGGAAGACTCTTTGCAATCGATTCTGAGCACGTGGCTTTAGCTAAGCTTTTAAAGAATGCCAATCGTGATGAGATTAATAACTTAATCATTACAGCATCCGGAGGTTCTTTAAGAGACATTCCCGTTGATAAGATTAAAGATGTTACTTTAAAAGACGTTCTCCATCACCCAACCTGGCAGATGGGCGTAAGGATTACCGTTGACTCAGCGACCATGGTGAATAAGGGTTATGAGTTTATCGAAGCCAGCTATCTTTATGATTGGCCGATTGAGGAAATCAAAGTCTTGATAAACGATGAGTCCGAGGTGCATTCCGCTTTAGAGATGAAAGATAACTCTTATCTTTTTGAAGTCGGTCCTTCCGATATGAGGATTCCGATTTCTTATGCTTTAAATGAAGGAAGAAGAGTCTCGGCCTCTTATAAGTCTGTCGACTTTGATCGCCAGTGCTCTTTAAACTTCCGACACTTTGATGAGACGAGATATCCTCTCTTCAGTCTGGTTTTAGATAATTTCAAAAAGGGTGGGACGGCTATGGCGTTTTTAAATGCTGTAGACGAGGTTCTGATCAACGAATTCGCTAAAGGAAAAATCACATATTCTCAGATGGTGGATTCGATTCAAAAAATCGTTGAGAAAAATAATTTTTTCATCCAAGATCCTCGGCCTGAAGATATTATCAGAGCTGATGAAGAAGCCCGAAAGATAGCCTTTAATTATTTGAAGACTTTTTAGTTCTTTAATTTATCTTATTTTTAATTTCTGCATTAGAGATAATTTCGGTCTTTCATACGGACGGTCTTTATCTTAAAATGTTCTTACTCGTCAGAGGGGGAAACTATGTCAGAATTTTGGACCATCGTCTTAGATATATTGATTTTCATCGCTTCATTAGGCGTTTTGATTGTCGTTCATGAAGCCGGCCACCTTTCGATGGCTAAGCTTTTTAAAGTTTACTGTTATGAGTTCTCTATCGGCATGGGGCCTTCGATTTTCTCTACCAAGCCCAAGAAAGAAAAGAACCAAGAAACAGTTTTTTCTATTAGAGCGTTCCCGGTCGGTGGCTATGTTTCGATGGCCGGGGAAGATTTAGAGGATGCTGAGGGTGTTGATGATACTATCCAGGTTCCGCCTGAAAGGACCTTGGAAGGGAAGTCTAGGTGGAAGCAGATTATCATCATGGCAGCCGGTGTCACAATGAATTTTATCCTCGGTTATATTTTCCTTGTCATCGATTATTGCGGATGCCCGCAGACGAAATATATTGCGGATTCTCCTATCGTTGAAGTCAGCGATAATTCTCTGGCTGCCGAGGCCGGGCTTCTTAGCGGAGACGAGATAACCTTTATCGATGAAAAGTATTATTACATCAATGAAGCTACTGGTATTTATGAAGCTCAGCCCTTCGCTACGCTTTCTAGAAGTGTCGACCGCTACACTTATGAAGTGGCACCTACCGATTACATGGATTTTAACCACACCATCTCTGCTACGCTTTCTGGCGTGACTTATAATTCAGCGGATGGAAAAGATTACACCGAGATTGTTCCTAAGACCACCGGTGATAAAAGAGAAGTTACTTTTACATATAAGCGGGATGGGACTGAGCATGTCTCTCCGGTGATTACCACGAAAGCCGCTCAGACTAAAGCTTATTTCTTCTCTAAAGCTTCCTGGTCTTGGGGTTTGATCGGGGTTGGTGTCCAGAGTGAGACTTTCTTTTATAACACCGGTGAAGGCTTTAAGTTAGCTGGTGACCGTTGGGCATATTATTGCGGAGCGATCTTTAAAGGCTTGGGCTCTTTATTTACTCCGACCGGGATTAAACAGGTCAGCGGTATTATCGGAGTCTTCCAGGTCTCCACGATGGCAGCTCAGGAAGGCATCGGGACTTATCTTAGTCTCTGGGGCTTTATTTCAATTAACTTAGGGATTGTCAATTTGCTTCCGTTCCCGGGCTTAGATGGCTGGCAGATTCTAGTGACTGTGGTTGAGCAATGTGTCATCTGGACTAAAAAAGCTATTTATCAAATTAAATATGCTAAGAAAGATATGCCTGAGGAAGAACGGAAAAAGCTCATTGCTGAGCAGTCGATCGATTTTAAAAAGAAAAAGGGTTATATCAAACTCAAGAGAATAGCATCAACAGTTGGCCTGATTCTTTTGCTAATCTTGAGTGCGGCCTTAATTATTAAAGACATCATTGTTCCGATAGGGAGTTAAAAATGGATGAAATAGTGGAAAGGTTTCTTAAGTGCATCGGTTTTCCTGACGAAAAAAAAGCCGAATTCGAGGGTTCTTACCTGACAGATTGCCGTACGACAAACGCCAAGCTCAACTTTTCAGGTGAACTTCACCTGAAGAAGTTCTTAAAATATCAAACAGCAAAAGAGCTGCTTTCCATCCTCGATGCTTTCTCTAAGCAGCCGGGAGGTTTTCATTCGGAATTGATATTTTCCTACGGGGTTAAACCGACTCAGGAAGATATTAACGACCTGATCGATGAGTATATTGAAGAGCATGATTATTATGATCTTGATAACTACCGTGTGGATCTTGATAACAAGACTCTGATTTTTGAATATTCTTCGATGTTGGATGCCGGAAACCTGAAATTAAAGACCCAGGGATTAGAGACGATGCTTAAGTCTTTATCTTTCCCTTTGGAGATTCAGTTGGGATTAGTAGACAGGGAGGAAGAGGAAGAAACCAGCATCAGCGATGTTGATTTAAAGTTTGAAAAAGAAGCTCAGACCCAGGCGAAAGTCCAAAAACTCGATGAGATGGAATATCAAAGACAGCAGGAAATCGATGCGACTTATATTCCTTGCCGGATTAAGGATGCGGCCTCTGGATCCATGAAGCGAGTTGAAGTGACCGGGACGATTTTTAGTCTGGAGTTAAGGGAAATCAAAAATCACACAAAGCAGTTGCTGATTATTTCCTATACGGATAACTCCTACTCCATTATTTCTAATCTTTTCGAATCGAAGAAATATGATCGAGCCTTTTTAGCCTCGATTAAAGAAGGCGACCGGATTCAAGTCAAAGGTCAGCCGATGATGGATGATTTCGCTAAACAGATGACGATCAGAATCGATAAAATCGAAGTCCTGCCTCCGCTGCCGAAAAGACAGGATGACTATAAAGGGCAGAAGAGAATCGAACTGCACCTGCATACGAAGATGTCTTCGATGGACGGTGTCGCAGAATCCTCCGCTTACTGTGAAACGGCTCATCGCTGGGGCTGGGACGCAATCGGGGTGACTGATCATGGCTCGGTTGCCGCTTTCCCGCAATTCCAGGATGAAACGAAAAAGTATCCTCCGTTAAGACCTTTATATGGTTCGGAATTATATATGGTCGATGACAAACTCGCCATATCTTTTAATCCGGTCGAGAAACCTTTAAAGGATATGACCTATGTGGTGTTCGACTTAGAAACTTCCGGTCTATCTTCCCGTTATGATCGAATCATCGAATTCGGAGCGGTTAAATATCAGAACGGAAATACGATCGACGAGACGGACTTTTTCATTAAGCCTGATCGTCCCCTTGCGAAAGTCACGACCGATTTAACCGGTATTACCGATGAGATGGTGGCTTCCGGCAAGTCAATTAAACAAGCTTTAAATGATATCTTGGCCTTTATTAAGGATGCCACGTTAGTTGCTCATAACGGATCTTTCGACTTTGGATTCCTTAATGAAGCCTTAAAGAATAATGGAATGCCGGAATTGACTAACCCGGTTATTGATACTCTGCCGCTTTCCCGTTATCTGTTCCCGGATATGAAGTCTCATAACTTAGGGGCGGTAGCGAAAAAAACGGGAGCCAGTTACGATGAAGATGAAGCGCACCGCGCTATTTACGATGCTCAGGTTTTACTGAATGTCTGGACGGCGATGGAAGGCATGCTTTTAAATACTGAGCCGAAAATGACTCACGCCTTTTTAAACACCCTTTCTTCCGAAGAGGTAATGCTTAACGCCCCCCATCCTAATCACGTCTGTGTTTATGCGAAGAATCCGACCGGGTTAAAGGACCTGTTCAGGATTATTTCTGATTCGAACATTAAATATTTCAACAATGTTCCTCGAGTTCCGCGAAGTCTACTTGTGAAATACCGTGAGAACCTTCTAATCGGTTCCGCTTGTTTTAATGGGGAAGTTTTTGAAAGCTCGATGACTCGTTCGGAAGAGCACACCGAGGAAGTCATGAAGTTTTATGACTATATCGAAGTTCAACCGCCCTCTGAGTATTCTTTCTTGGTTAATGATGGGCAGCTGCAGTCGATGGAAGATGTCAACAAGATCCTTGTCGACTTGATTCAGATGGCTGGCAAGGTCAATAAGCCTGTTGTCGCTACATCCGATGCCCATTATATCGAACCGGAAGATAAGATTTACCGTGATGTCTACGTTTTTGCTCCGGGGCTTAAAGGGGCTAGACATCCTTTGAATCCTTATCATCGGGATAAGATGAAATATTACGATAATCCTGATCAGCATTTAAGAACCACCCAGGAAATGCTTGATGAATTTGCCTTCCTGAAAGATCAGGATCTGATTAAGAAGATCGTTATCGATAATACGCACTGGGTGGCCGCTCAGCTGAGCCCGGATATTCACCCGATTCACGATTCTTTGGCGACCCCGACTATCGATAACTGCGATGTTTTGTTAAAAGAGAAAGTTTATAAGAAAGCACACGACTGGTACGGAGACCCCTTACCTAAGCAGGTCCAGGATCGTCTAGATGCTGAAATGAAAGGTATTTCGGAGCATCATTACGAAGTCATTTACTGGATTGCCGCGAAGATTGTCACTCAAGCGCGCAGCGATGGTTATATCGTCGGTTCCCGTGGCTCGGTCGGTTCTTCTTTCGTGGCGACCATGGCGGATATTACCGAGGTCAATCCGCTTCCGCCTCATTATCGTTGCCCGCATTGTAAACATATCGAGTTTGATGTGGATCCGGAATATAAGTCCGGCTTTGATTTGCCGGAAAAGAAGTGCCCGGTCTGCGGAGAAGATATGTTGCACGATGGGCAGAATATTCCTTTTGCGACCTTTATCGGCTTCAAGGCTGATAAGACACCTGATATCGATTTAAACTTCCCGCCGGATTACCAGCAGAGAGCTCACGAATTGACTAAGACCCTTTTGACTAAAGAGTCAGGTAACCACGTTTATAAAGCCGGGACGATCGAATCGGTCCAGGACAACATGGCTATCGGTTACGTCAAAGGCTATTTTGAATCCTTGGAACTTCATCCGGAGTTGCACATTTCTCCGGAGAGTATTTCGAAAGCCGAATTAATGAGGATCGCTAAAGGCTGCACGGGAGTTAAAAGAACTACCGGCCAGCACCCGGGTGGCATTATTGTCATTCCGCGCGGCATGGATGTTTATGATTTCACGCCGATTCAGTATCCCGCCGATAAGAAAGATGCGGACTGGGAAACCTCCCATTTCGACTTCAACCAGATGCACGATACGATCTTGAAGCTTGATTTGCTCGGCCATGTGGATCCGCAAGCCTTAAGAATGATGGGTCAGATTTCCGGAACGGATATTTATAAGATTCCGTTTAATGATAAGGAAGTCATGTCTTTATTTACGTCCGTCGATGCTCTTCACTTAAAGCATAATTACTTAGATGCGAAGGTCGGGACGATGGGAATGCCAGAATTCGGCACCAACTTTGTCCAAGGCCTGCTTTCGGAAACGAAGCCTAAGACTTTCGCTGACCTTCTGATTGTCCAAGGTCTCTCTCACGGTACTAATGTTTACGCCGGGAACCAGCAGGACCTGATTAAAAACGGAGTTACCGACTTAAGAGGTGTTATCGGTTGCCGTGATGATATTATGCTTACTTTACATGAAAAATACGGAATGGATCTTGAAGAGGCCTTCAAGATTATGGAAATCGTTCGTCACGGACGTTTCCTTAATCCGAAGAAGAAAGAAGGAGACCGGACTAAGCTGCTCGCCGATATGGTGGCTCATAAGGTTCCTCAGTACTACCTTGATTCCTGCGATAAGATTCAGTATTTGTTCCCGAAAGCCCACGCTGTGGCCTATTCGATGATGGGCTTCCGTGTCGGCTGGTTTAAAGTCCATGATCCGTTGGCTTTCTACGCTACTTATTTCACCTGTCGTTGCAACCAGTTTGATTTAAGGGTAATGTGCGCCGGGGAGCATGCGGTTTTAGCTAAACTTAAGGAAATCAACGATATCCCGAATAATGAACACCGGAAACTAAAGCCGACCGAAGCTGATCTGCAATTGGTTTTGCAGATGGTTCTGGAACTGTACGATCGCGGTTATAAGTTTGAAAAACTTTCAATCAATAAATCTGATGCCACCGCCTTTACGATGGATCGGGAAGCGAAAGCTGTTATTCCGCCGTTCTCTTCGGTCTCCGGCGTTGGGGAATCGGTGGCTGTTTCGATTGTGAAAGCCAGGGAAGATCATCCTTTCACTTCTAGAGAGGATTTGCTGTCCAGAACGAGGATTTCGCAACAGAAAGCTCAGGAATTAAGTGATTTAGGTGCATTGGAAGGATTGCCTGATTCCGATCAGATTACTTTGTTTTAATACTTGATAGTGTTATACACTTATATGGTATTTATGAATAAGACTGGTGAAATTTTGCTTGCGATCTTCTTACCTCTAGGCGTCTTTCTCCTGATAGCCTTGTTCTTTTACCTGTTCGGGAACGTTTATAACGGATTAGTAAAAAGACGTCAAAGAGTAGAACATTCCTGGTATGAACTGACCAAGTCATTGAAAAGAGCTTACGAGATGATTCCTTCCTTGCTTCAAGAAATTAAAATGGATAAGAAGACCAGGGGAGAATTGACAGATATTTATAAAAGGTACTCTTCAGTTGAACTGCAGTCTCTGCCTCCTCAGGAAGCAGCCAGCCTTGATGCTTCTTTCCAGGAGTGCTTAGATCAGTTAAATAGAGTTGCGAAAAAGAGCGATTCTTTAGAGTTCGTCAACGAATCAAGAAAGATGGCGAAATTCTCGATTCCTCTTTATAATCACAATGTCCACGATTACCAGAAATTCAAAGGAATGCTGGTAAACCGAAGGATTGCTAAATGGCTGGGTTTTAAAGACGGAGAAGAATTCCTGCCTCGCAGAGGGCACGGAGATACGACAATCGATTTCCGTCTAGATGATTTTATTGATAAAAGCCAAGGATAAAAGGAGCAAAGGTTTATGGATAAATGGGATCTTACGAGAATTATCGAGTCTGATGAGGTTTTTAAAAAGAAGGTCGAGGACTTCCGCTGCAACACCCTTAAGCAGGTGAGCAGTTTTAAAGGAAGCTTAAACGACCCCGAGAAACTTAAAGGATATTTGATCCTGACTAAGGAATGCAATGAGGAACTAGCGAAGATTTTGTTCTATGCTTCGATGGCTTCCGATTTAAATAAGAAGGATGTCAAAGCTTCCGAAAACGGAGCGATCGCTGATCAGTTGCTTTCGGATTATTTCGCGGCGGATTCTTTCTCAAGACCGGAGATTTTGGCTTTAGGAGAAGATAAAGTCAAAGAGTTCTTGGCTGATAACCCTGAGCTTCAAGAATTCGATTTTACTTTGCTGAAGCTTTTCAAGATGCAGAAATATACTCTCGATACCGCTAAAGAGGAACTGCTTTCCGCTTATAAGCCCCTCAGCGATGAAGGAGCTTCGCTTTATTCCGCTTTAACAGTCGGAGACTGGGTTAATACGGAAGTGACACTTTCCGATGGAAAGAAAGTCGCGGTCAGCCAAGGCAATTGGCGTGGTTTAATCGAGGAGACGAAAGATCCTCATGATAGATTCTTGATTTTTAAGGCTATCTTCAGCTATTACGAGGAGAGAAAGACCGCATATGGGGAGATTTATAATTCCGTTTTGAAGGCGGAGTTAGCAGAGATGAAGACCAGAGGCTACGACTCGATTCTTCAGTCTCATCTATATCCGAATAATATTCCTTTGGAGGTCTTTACTACTCTGATAAAAACGGCTTCGGAGAATACCGAGCCTTTAAAGAGATATCTGCAGTTAAAGAAGGAATGGTTGGGCTTAACTGACTATTACACTTACGATCGTTTCCTGCAGTTAAGTTACTCGGATAAGAAATATACCTATCAGGAAGCTAAAGAGTTCTTCTTACATTCTTTGGAAAAGTTCCCTGCAGATTTCCAAAATAAAGCCCATGAAGTTTTAAAAGAGGGATATGTCGATGTTTATGAACAGCCGGGGAAGCGAAGCGGAGCTTATTCTAATGGGGGAGAGAATATCCACCCGTATATCCTTTTAAACTTCAACGGAAATCTGGATGATGTGTTCACTTTGGCTCATGAGTCAGGGCATTCGATCCATACCCTTTATGCGATGGAGAATCAGCCTTTGATGAAGCAGGATTATACGATCTTCGTGGCGGAGATTGCTTCGACTTTTAATGAGCATAATCTGCTCGATTATCTAATCAGCTCCGGTAAACTTACCAAGAATGAAAAGATCATGCTTTTACAGAAGGCTATCGATAATATCGTCTCTACATTCTACCGCCAGACATTATTTGCCCATTTTGAATGGGATCTGTCTAAGAAGGCGGAGAACGGAGAGCCGATTAATTACGATGTCTGCAATAAAGAGATGATTGAGCTTTATAAGCAGTATTACGGTTTGGATATTGAAAAAGAGGAAGTGAAGAAATATGTCTGGGCTTATATCCCTCATATTTTCTATACTCCTTTCTACGTTTATCAATACGCCACTTCCTTTACAGCTTCGATGCATCTTTATCAGGCGGTAAAAGACGGGGAAGAAGGAGCCTTTGATCGCTATCTGGGTCTTCTTAAATCTGGCGGTTCCGCTTATCCGATCGACCAGGTTAAGGCGGCGGGAGTCGATCTGACCAAGAAAGAGCCATATGAGGATGTCATTAAACGGATGGCTGAATTGGTTGATGAATTAGCTGAAGTAATGAAAGAATAAAAGGCTAGGCCCAGAAGTTTAATATGTGGGATGTCGTCCTAGATGCTTTGAAGGATTCGGCGATTACTCTCGGGGTAGTCTTCCTTTTCTATTTCCTCCTGTCTTTTTGTGAAGCGTGGCTTTCCGAAAAGCTGGAGAAAGCGAAGAAAGCCTCTCCTTTATTAGGGGCGG
The DNA here is from genome assembly GCA_022652945.1 of Bacilli bacterium. Taxonomy (GTDB): domain Bacteria; phylum Bacillota_I; class Bacilli_A; order RFN20; family CAG-288; genus Scatoplasma. The sequence continues at coordinate 9,067 of JALCRV010000003.1, read as the reverse complement.
GGTTGGGCTTAATCCCGCAGTGTGGGACTTCCGTAGTCGCTGCGGATCTTTATTTAAAAGAAAGAATCTCGATGGGGACCTTGGTTGCGGTCTTCATCGCCTGTTCTGATGAAGCCTTGCCGATTATCGCTTCGAATCTGAATCGTGGGTGGATGGTTTTCCCTCTCCTCGGAGTTAAGTTTGTCCTTGGGGCAGCCGCAGGGTTTTTAACCGACCTGATTATCAGAAAAACGACCAAGCCTTTAAATGAAGACGAAGGAGAAAAGATCCATATCGGCTGCTGTGGGCACGAGATTGAAGAAGGGGAAGAAAGCGGATGGCATAAACATCTATTCCATCCTTTATTCCATTCTTTAAAGATTTTCCTTTATGTCTTTGCCGTCAATATCGCTTTCGGACTGATTATTTATTATGTCGGAGAAGATAATTTCGCCGCTTTCTTAAAAGGAAATAGATATCTAGCGCCTTTATATTCCGCTTTAATCGGCACAATTCCTAATTGTGCATCGTCGGTGATTATCGCTGAACTATATACGATGGGAAATCTTTCATTCGGGGCGGCTTTAAGCGGTCTTGTGGTGAATGCAGGATTAGGTATGGTGGTCTTATTAAAAGAAAGAAAAGCCTGGAAGAATACCTTAACGATTTTCTTAATTACTTTCTTCGTAGCGTTGCTTTCCGGTTATATCACTTGTTTAATTATCGGATTCTAAGACACATTAAAACGAGCGACTTTTAAATGTTATATAAAGACTGATAAAAGTGTTTATTTTTTCTGCTGCGGCTGAGGATATTCGAAGATCTTATCTTCGTAATTCTTAAAGACTACCTTATTATCATCTAAGGAAATAATATATTCAGGATTAATCGGGACTTTCCCTCCGCCACCCGGAGAGTCGATAACGAATTTCGGAACGGCAAAGCCGGTGATATTCCCTTGGAGCTTTTTAACTATCTCAATTCCTAATCTGACATCGGTGCGGAAATGATTAAGCCCTTGGCTTAAATCGCACTGATATAAATAATACGGGCGGACTCTGGCTTTAACTAAGGCTAAGCAGAGTTCTTTAATGATTTCAGGTGAGTCGTTAATTCCTTTTAAGAGGACGCTTTGATTACCTAAAGGAATCCCAGCATCTGCCAACTTACTTAAAGCAAGACACGCTTCTTTAGTCAGTTCTTTAGGATGGTTAAAATGCGTATTGATCCATAAAGGATGATATTTCTTCAGACGATTTAATAGATCATCGGTGATTCTCATCGGCATAGTGCAGGGGACTCTGGTCCCGAGTCGGATGATTTCTACATGCTCAATCGCGCGGACCTTCTTAACGATGCTTTCAATCTTTTCGTCTAGGAGAGTTAAAGGATCGCCCCCGGAAATCAGTACATCGCGGATTTGCTTGTTCTTTCTGATATAATCCAGCGCTTTATCTAGCTCCTCATCATTAATCGGAGCGTCTTCTTCTCCGACCAGTCTTCTCCTTGTGCAGTGACGGCAATAGGTCGCACAGCATTTAGTTACTAAAAGAAGTACGCGGTCAGGGTAACGATGGACGATAAAAGGAACTGGAGAGTCTTTATCCTCGTTTAAAGGATCGGCTTTTTCCCACGGATAAGTTTCCGTTTCCTCAATTGAGGGAATCGCTTGTTTTCTGATGGGATCATTGGGGTCATCAGGATCGATTAAAGACAGAAAATAGGGAGTGATAGCCATCCGGAAACTTAATAAGCAAAGTGAGATATCCTTCTTTTCTTTCTCACTTAAAGGAAGGATGGAGGCTAATGTCTTCACATCCTTAATTCGATGGGCATATTGCCATAACCAGTCATTCCATTCTTTAGAGTCCTCATTGACTCCGAAATAAGAGAACACTTTAGGGTTTTTCATTATTAAGCCATCCCGTAACGTTTTAAGGCTTGCTTAAGCACGGAAAGGACGATGGTGTCGTAATCAACACCATTGAAACCGGCCAGCATCGGATAATCCGAATATCCCGGGGCTAAACCGGGCAGAGGATTAGCTTCTATAAAGTAAGCCTGACCCTTTTCATCCATGCGGAAATCAATACGGGCAAAGTCCAGGCAACCTAAGACCCGATATGCTTTTAAAGCCGCGGTCTTAAGTTCATTTATTTCTTCTTTAGTCAGTTTTGGTGGACATTGATAAGAAATATAGTCTTGGAAATTCCGCTTTACTTCATAAGAATAGACTTTATATTCTCCGCGGAGCTTACGATAGATAATCTCCATCGGCTCGAAGACTTTCACTTCGTTTCCGTTTCCGATAAGGCCGATGGTGAATTCTCTTCCGTCAATATAAGACTCCAGAAGGAAATCTCCTTCATAAGTCTTGCGGTCTTCATTTAAAAGGGCCGCTAGTTCTTCTTTGTTTTTACAAACCGAGCGATCGGAGATGCCTTTAGATGACCCCTCCGCGTTAGGCTTAACAATCAAAGGATAAGTTAAATCTTCGGGTAATTTATCATCTTTGCTGACTAACCAGAAGGCGGGGGTTTTAACTCCGACGGTCTGAACGAGTCTTTTTGTCAGAGTCTTATCTAGGGCAACTCCTAAAGTCACAGCATCCGAACCGACAAAAGGAATCTTTAGATACTCTAGCATCGAAGGAATCTGACCTTCGCGGCTTCTTCCGTGTAGACCTTCGGAGATATTAAAGACGATATCTGGGTTGGCCTTTTGAATTGAAGCGAGGAAATCCCCTTGCGCTTCGATAACAAGGACTTCAAAACCACCTTTAGAAATGGCCTTCTTTAAAGCCTCGATGGTTTCCATTTCATCGAATTCCGCCTCCGTATCATCCTGGCGATTTCGCTTGATATTGCAGACCAATGCGACTTTAAGTTTTTTATCCATATTATTCCTTGACGGCTTTTCCGCCTTTATTGACATAAACTTCCGGAGGTTCGTGCAGAGACTGCCATGAGCCATCTTCTCCGACTAAGAAGAACCCGGTTCCGACTAACCCGTAACCTTTCTTTCCTTCTCCTAATAACTTAACGGCGCATTTTAACTCCGTCCATTTCTCATTTTCTCCGTGAGCATCGAAGGTGTAGGGAAGAAGATTAAGGCAATCGAAAAGAGAAGCGGTAGAATCATCGCCTTCTTTATCCCAATGTACCCAGTGCTGGCCCATCATGATAGCCCCGGCGGAGATTCCCATGAAGGGTTTACCTTCCTTAAATAGTTCTTTCAGATAGATATCTAAGCCGCGCTTTTTCAGCCAGACGATGCCGTCTTCGACTTCTCCGCCAGATAGGAAAATCGCATCGGAGTTATCTAAAATATACTTTGCTTCTTTTTCATCGTATTTATTAACGATAGGAACCAGCCTTACTTCGCTAGCCCCGGCCTTTTTTAAATAACCGGTGATAAAACGTAAAAGCCAGTTATCATCTAGATGGGCTGTTCCGATATAAGCGATCTTCGGATTAGGACAATTCCAGGAAGCGAAAGCTTTTTTAATGTCTTGGATAGTCCTCGCCTTATCGGAATGAGGACCGCCAGCCCAGAGATAAGCTTGATGAACACTCATTTGAAAAGCTCCTTTTCCGAGAATGCGAAGTTGCATTGCGTGCGGCGGAATTTTCCCGCCGGTCCCGGTAAGATATCATCCTTGATTTCTATATTATAGCTTCCATCTGTTCCGTAAAGCTTAGTAAGTTGAGCTTTTAAAGCTTGCTTGCCTTCTTCTTGAGAAGTCCCCGGTTCCAGCATGGCTTGTAAAAGATAAGAATCCTTAGTTAGCTGCTCTAAATGGTAATCGCGCAATGAAGTGACTTTTGAAAGGTAATCATCGACCTTTTGAGTGGTGATCAGATTTCCTTTAGGAGTGAAAGTGACGTTGCCGTTACGTCCTTCGACAGCCTCGATGACCATCCCTTGATGGCCGTTAGAGTCCTTATGAAGCCTGACCAGATCCCCGACCTCGAAACGGATAATAACATTCCAAGGGTTATGGAAGGTGGAGACCACGATAGTCCCGAGGTCTTTTTCTTTATATTGATCCTTTAAAGGCCGAAAATCGATACGGCAGAAATCGACGTTTTGATACATTAAGCCATCTTCGCCTTGTTCGAGGACAAAGCCCGTCTCGGTGGAGCCGTAGGAAGAAATCGTCGGAGAAGAGAAAATCCTCTTGATAGCTCTTAAGGACGTCTTAGAGATGAATTCATAAGTAAAGACGATGACTTTAGGAGAAACAATGGTCTTTTTATGGTCGTAAGCATAATTGCAGAGGCGAGCTAACAAAGATGGATTAGTTTCGATGATATCGGGACGGAAGGAATTCAATTCCTCAATCATCCGATCATAATGGCGTGGGAAGACTTGAATCAAATTGGTCTTTTCGCTTAAGTAGAGTGTATTGCCAATCGTGCGATGGGCTTGATCTAAATCTTCTTCGCAATTGATCCCGACATTTAAAGAAGAAGCTAGTTTAGCGGTTTTAGCCGGGTAGGGGATTCCTTTAAAGCTCTTATTCAGCTTCCAAGAAGCCTTTTCGGAAGCGGACCACCATTCCGGGGAGAAAATATTGATTACTTTATCGGATGTGGTTCCGGAAGTGAAGGTATATTCCGCTTCATCAGAAGCCAAACCGGCTTCTAGATTACGATCGTTAGGCAGTAACCCTTTCGGGAAGGAATTTCTCATGGCTTCCTTATCAAGGGTAGGTAAGTTATCGTAACGTTGATCAAGGGAAACTGAGCTGCCTAGATCGTATTTGGACCAGGTCTGATAGAAAGATGTTTTAGTGAAGGCGAGATTAAGCAAGTCTTCGGAGTCTTTATAAAAAGAAGCCGGGTAGGAGAAACGATTATCGAGAATCATGATTATTTGCCTTTCTTCTGTTGACTGAACAGATAACTTTCATCGATCAGATGACAGACATCTTTAAAAGGGGCTTCAGTCGTAAGAACGATACTGAGCCAGTGCTTTTTATCCATGTGATAAGCGGGGAAATAGATCTTCTTATCGATCAAAGAAAGAATCTCTTCTGGAGCGACTTTCAGATTTAAGACATCGGCTTCACCTTTTAAATTAACCCCTAGACGCGGATAAGGGACTTTCATCAGTAAGCCGAACCACTTTTCCTTTTCTCCCGACTTAAAGGTGCAGTAAGTCGGATAGTCTTTCCAAGGATAGATAGGATCTGCTTGATATTTCTCTTTGATATAAGTGACGACCTTATCTCTGATAGAGGTGCTCTTAAAACAAGAAGAGACAATTAGTTTAATCAGTTCTTCTCCTTCATCACGAAGCTTCTCAATAAAGTCGCTGTGTCCTGCCGGTAAAGAAAAAGGCGGATAGAGTTCCTGGGTGTTATTATCGATTAAATCCAGAGTCAGAAGGGTAGGCTTATAAGTGATCAAGAAGGAAAAATCCTTATTCTGGCTTTGTCTTTTAAGAAGGAAGTTATTGTCTTTATGGATAAACCCAAAAGAAAGCAGTTGTTGCTCGTCTTCTTTCAGGCTTACCAGCAACTCTGAATAATCCATTTCAGCCTCTTTTATATATACATAAATATAATATATTTCCTATTTGAAATATCAAGCAAAACGCTCATTTAAAACAAAATATATATCAAAGACGATTTTTTAAGTATGTTAAAATAAAAAGGCTTAAAAAGGGAGAATTATAAGATGGACAAACTACGGGTAGGCATTATTGGCTGTGGGATGATTAGCGATATCTATTTTAAGAACTTCACCGGGCCTTTTTCCAATCTTATCGAAGTCGTGTCCTGCGCTAACCGGAGTAAAGAAAAAGCCGATCTAAAAGCTAAGCAGTATCATGTGAAATCTCAGACTGTTGAAGAGATGATGAACGATTCTTCGATTGCTTGCATCGTTAACCTAACACCTCCGGAAGCACATTATTCTTTAAATAAAGAAGCTTTGTTAAAAGGGAAATGGGTCTATACCGAAAAGCCTTTAGCCGTCAAAAGCGAAGAAGGAAAAGAATTATATAAAATCGCGAAGGAAAAAGGACTTTATTTAGGCTCCGCCCCCGATACCTTTTTAGGAGCGGGCATACAGACGGTTAAGTCTCTTATTCAAAAGAACGAAATCGGTAAAATCATTGGAATCCAAGCCAACATGTTAAGTGTCGGCCCGGAGTTTTTCCATCCGAATCCTCTTTTCTTCTATAAGGAAGGTGGTGGACCTATCTTAGATATGGGGCCTTATTATCTGGCTGCTTTGGTTTGCCTAGCGGGGCCGATTAAGGAAGTGAGTTCTTTTGCTTCTTCTCCTTTCCCGGATAGGACGATTTTAAAAACGGGAGAAACCTTCCGTTCAGAGGTCGATACTTATTTTGCTTCTTTACTGCGTTTTGCAAACGGTGTTATAGGTCAACTTACCGTTTCCTGGGATTTCCGTTTTCCTTCCTGGGAATCTAAGCTGCCTTTAATAGAAATCCTTGGCAGTCAAGGACAGATAGTAGTTCCTGACCCTAACACCTTCGGAGGGAAGGTCCTTTTAAGACATGGCAGGGAGGAGTTTAAAGAAGTTCCTTTGATTGAGGGTTTCTCTATTGATTCAAGGGGCTTGGGGCTTGAGGAAGCCTATCGTGCTTTTCAGAATAAAAAGGGCCCTTATATCAGCAATGAATTTACACTTCATGTTTTTGAAGTGCTAAGCGGAATCGTTCAATCTAGTAAAGAAAAGAAAGTTGTTGAGATAGAAGATTCCTGCCCGGTTTTGGATCTGTTTGATCCGAGGTTCTAGCTAAGAATTGTTAATGGCGTGATGATGTCATATTGCCGACCCTTTCTTGTTGAAAAGAGCGGTCTTTAAATCTATAATTACTACAGATAAAGAGCAGGTCAAGTAACTGTTCTTTTCTTCCCTAGAGAGTCCGTGATGCGGTGTAAGCGGATGAGGAAAAGAAAAGCGAAATCCAACTTGCAAGAAGTATCTTTATCCTCAATATGCTAAAAAGGCTCGTAAAATTACGGGCGAAATTGGGTGGCACCACGAGAACATCTCGTCCCAAGAGGGAAAAGGGCTTTATTTTTGGCCCTAAAGAAAGGTTGTTAATTCTATGTTAGACATCAAGTACGTCAGAGAGAATCTGGAAGAAGTCATCAGAAGAGAAAACACTCGTAACGGAGATTATTCCTATTTAAGGGAAATCCCTGTCCTCGATGAAAAGAGAAAAGAGCTCATTAAACAGGGCGACGCTCTGAAACAGATGAGAAATGAACAGTCAAAGTTAGTTGGGCAGTACAAGAGAGAAGGAAAAGACGCCACGGAAATCATGGCTAAGATCTCCGCCTCCAAAGAGGACATTGCAAAAATCGATGTCCAAATTGGGGAAGTCGACGCCAAGATCAAGGATATCTTATTGAAGACTCCTAACCTTCCGGATCCTTCTCTGCCTTTAGGCAAAGATGATTCCGCCAACGTTGAAGTCCGTAAGTGGGGCACTCCGCGTAAGTTTGATTTTGCTCCTCTGGCTCACTGGGATTTAGGCACCAAGCTCGGCTACTTTGATTTCGATCGCGCCATCAAGGTTTCCGGTCCGCGCTTCACTTTCTATAAAGGCTTATTCGCCAGGTTGGAAAGATCCGTCATGATGTTCATGCTGGATACCCACGTCGCTAGCGGCTATACCGAAATCCTCCCTCCTTACATGGTCAACACCGATACGATGACTGGCACGGGCCAGCTTCCGAAATTTGCTGACCAGGCTTATAAGATCGAAGGACAGGAAATGTGGATGATTCCGACCGCTGAGGTCCCGGTCACCAACTATTACCGCGATGAAATCCTCGATGCTAAGGATTTACCGTATCATTTCTGCGCTTATTCGTCCTGCTTCCGTGAGGAAGCTGGATCGGCTGGACGTGATACCAGAGGCATCATTAGACAGCATCAGTTCCAAAAAGTTGAAATGGTGAAAATCTGCCTTCCGGAGAATTCCTGGGCGGAGTTAGATGAGATGACCGCGGAAGCCGGGAAGATTCTGGAACTCCTCAATCTGCCTTACCACGTTGTCTGCTTATCCACCGGAGATGTCGGTTTCTCCTCGGCTAAGACTTTCGATCTGGAAGTCTGGCTTCCTTCTTATAATGCTTACAAAGAGATTTCTTCCTGCTCTAACTGCTTGGACTTCCAGGCTCGCAGAATGAATCTCCGCTTTAAGAGAACTAAGGATTCCCCGACCGAATTCTGCCACACCTTAAATGGCTCCGGACTGGCTATCGGCCGTACCGTTGCTGCTATTATCGAAAACTATCAGCAGGCTGATGGAACGATCGTCGTTCCTGAGGTCTTAAGAAAGTACATGGGTGTCGATATCATTAAGTAATTAAGCCCGGGCTTTTAGAGAAAAGATAACCCCTCCTTTTAAGAAACGGAATTTTTGGAAGGAGGGGTTTTATTATTGGTTAAGATCAACAAAAGGCCAGAAGAAATAGCCATTTTTAATAAAAGGTGAAAGGGAAGAAGATGCAAATCGCTTCCTTCTTTTTTATAATATCCTTGAAAGGGGGCTTTCAGATTATGAAAGCAATCATCAAACAGTCTCGTTTACTGACGACGATTTTTCTGTTGTTGGGCTTTGCAGTCTATATCGCCTATCTTTTCGTAGCTAGATCTAATAATGGGACGATTCCTAATGAACATGTCGGGTGGTTCGTTTTTGATATTATTGTCTTCGGCGCTATCATCCTTGGGATGTGGAGAGAAAAAGACCACGCTTTAGTAGATCCGGCTTTAATCGGTCTTATTTCGGTTAACTTAGCGATCAACAGCATCGATTATTTAGCTGAATACCGCCATATCGGAGATAGTAACTATACGCAAATCAATGTCTGGGGCCAAGCATTGGTCGCTACCGCCTGTTTTATCGCTTTAATCGTCTTCCTTCTTTCTTATTTGTTCACTTCTAAAGCCAGCCTTTTACGTCTGATCGTATGAGTTTGTAGGTTTTGCCATTTGTAAGCTCGTGAAAAACCTACAAACTCCTTTTCATTCAGAAAAGCCTCAGCTGCTCGTCTTTCTTCCTTCTGGCCCTCCTTTTCGGCTCAGGCTTGCGCGTG
>JALCRV010000002.1 GCA_022652945.1 Bacilli bacterium | reverse complement strand
TCTTGGCGGCCGAAGCCGAAAAGAGGAGGAATGACGTACTTATGTACTTACCTCGTCCGCGGATCTATGATCCGCGACGATCGTTTGTGATGATTTTCTCTCATCTGCCCAGTTTTCAAAGACCAGCCGTATAATTCTTTGCGTCTTTTTCAGGCGCTTTATTAAGATAGCATAAGCGGGTGGAAGTGTCAATAAAAAACTTTACTTTTTTCAAAGTAATCTTAGATGCTATATGTATATATATAAATAAGAAAAAAACCGCCTTATTTGGCGGTTTTGCTGACTAGCGCTTTATCTCCACGCTGATCTTCGATGGCTTTTAAGTAGCTTTCCGCTTCTTTATAACCCCTCGAAAAAGCAGCTTGGAAATAGATATAGGCTTTAGTTACATCTTTAGTTAAGTACTTTCCTTCGTAATAGACTTTCCCGAGGTAGAACTGAGCTTCGGGCAGACCGCTTTTAGCGGCTAGATAGATCCTATTAAGACCTTCAACGATATCCTGACGGGCGAAGTTACCTTCGACCGCTTGACGTCCTAAGGAAAATTTGGCTTTGACGGAGCCGAGCTTTTCGGCTTTCAGATAGTAAAGTTTTGAGGTGTCCATATCCTTGGCGACATATTTGCCGCTCTCGTAGGCTTGACCGAGGAATAAGGCCGCGCGCATATTGCCGTTATCAGCGGAGACGGAGATGATCTTCAGCCTTTCTTTATCATCGAAGGAGCCGTCATCTTTCAGTTCTGAGATCGCTCTGACCAATTGATCGTAAGGAGCGGTATCGGCTTTTTCTTCTTCTGGAGCAACAACGGTCGGGACGAAATCGGATTCACTCTCCATCCCGGAAGGAGATTCGGCTTTTTCACGGTAGGAATCAGAAAGGGTGAGAAGAGCTTTGACTTTATCGTCATCTTTTACTCTTCCCGCTAAGGGGACTCGGTAATATTCCGAAAGGAACTTGCAGGCCTGATAGTCGTGTTCTTCCTGGGAAAGGACTTCCAGCCCCGCGAAGCATTTTTTCAATATTTTGGTTCCGCGTTTAATATCGACGGGCAGATCTTTATAGCCGATGCAGAGGAGGTAGCCGATGACGAATTCAGCTTTGGGGTTTTTAAGCCCGGCGGCTTTTTCCATCGGTTTAATAAAAGCACGGTTGGAGGTCAAAGAATTTTCTTCTTCTTTTTCCAATAGCTCGTAGCCTTCTTTGAATAACCTTTCGCCCTGTTGGGCTTTCGTTTCTTTCATTTATAATAAACCTTCTCTTTTTCTTTATCTAATATAACAAAAGATGAGGTTTTCTACAAGGAAGGAAGAAGCGATTCAGCCTTTAAGAAAGAGAAGAAAAGCTGAGGGGATAACTCTTTTGCTCTCTTATGGAATAAAAGCTATTGCCGGAGACGATCAGATGATCAAGAAGAACGATTCCTAAAGAAGAAAAAGAAGCGACGAGAGCTCTAGTCACCTCGATGTCCTGTTTAGAAGCTAATGGATTACCGGAGGGATGATTATGAAGTAAGTAGACATAGTAAGCCGCGGCGGAGACAGCGCCTTTCATCAGTTTCCGGTAATCGGCTTCCGCGGAAAATCCGTTCCCGGAAGAAATAATGTCTTCCCTTAAGAGTCTTTGATGGGAGTCTAAGGAGACCAGTTTTACTTTTTCCTCTCTTAAGAAAGCCAGTTCCCTTCCGAATTTTTCAGCGCATTCGTTAGCCGAGGCGATTTTTGAAGCAAATAACCCGGCGCGATAAGCACGTTTGCCCAGTTCAAAGGCAGCGAGGATTTTTAACTTCTTCGCTTGTCCTAGCCCTTTTAAGCTTAAGTCAGTATAAAGGGAGTTAGATAAGGTATAAAGCCCGCCGGATTTTTCAATAAGGTTCTGAGCTAAAGAGATCGCGTCATTACCTTCCCCGTGGGCTCCAAACTGAATAACCAGAGCTAATAGTTCCGCATCGGAAAGACTATTTAGCCCCCTTGTCATCGCTTTCTCCCTGGGTTTTTCTTCCGCGGGGAGATCTTTAATTCTCATTTACTGCTCCCGCCCCATTCGAAATTGTACCCGCCCGGCAAGGTAACTTTGCCTTTGGGGGCGACAAATAGGCGGTAACAGACTACGACTACAATCGCAATTGCCAAGACGGCAAGGACTCCCGCTAAGGTGATCGCTTCCCCGCCTTTTGTTTCTTCCATTTCTTCTGCGTTTAGTTTTCTTAGCTCAGCCATAAATAAAAACCTCCTTCAATAGATAAAGGAGGTTTCAGAGCCGAATTTAGGAAAACTTTTTAGGCTTCTTTAAGGTATTTATCTAATTCAGCCTGATATTTAGCCTGTTTTTCTTTCTCCAGAGCAACTTTTTCGGCGGGGGCTTTAGCGAGGAATTGCGGATTGGAGAGAATCTTGGCGGAACGTTCCAGTTCGCCTTTAAGCTCTTGGATACGCTTAGCAATCATTTCGGGGGCTTCTTTCTTCTCCTGGGTTTCGCACTTTAAACCATTTTCCCCGAAGAAGCGGAAAGAATTATCTCCGCTAGGTTGGAAATTGAAGGCGGAAGCGAAGGTTAGTTTACTCAGATATTTTTCTAACTTAGCCATGGTCTTTTCTTCCCCGCACGCCCTTAAGGTTATCTTTTCAGTGGGAGCTAATTTGTTATCGGCCTTGAATTGTCTGACGTACTTAACCATTTCGACTAAATCCTCACCGAGGCTTTCTTCCTTTAAAGTCTTCTTAAAGACTTCCGGATAGCTTTCCTCGTAGATGGATTTTTTATGTAAAGGCAGATAAGAATAAATCTCTTCGCTGATAAACGGCGCGTAAGGGAAAAGCATAATCAGGACTTTCTTCAAGACATCGTAAAGGACGGAAAGGACTGTTTCTTTTCTCTTTTGATCTTCTCCGTTCAGATCGACTTTCGCTTCCTCGATATAGTTGGAGCAGAAGACATCATAAATAAAGGAATACAGATAGGAAGCAGCTTGTCCGATCTCGAACTTTTCCATATTGGCTGAAGCTTTTCTGATCGTCTGGTTCAGGTGCTTATATAAGTACTCATCGATAAATGATAGCTTCAGGGTATGGACATCTAAAGGCTGGAAATCCTCCGGGAAGTTCATGATGACAAATCTCGAGGCATTCCAGATCTTATTTAAGAAGACGTGGGCGGCTTCGATTTTCTTCGTCCCGAAATTGATATCTAAGCCCGGAGTAGTCGTCGTCGCTAAGGCGTAACGCAAGGAATCGACCCCGTACTCATCGATAATCTTAATCGGATCGATGCCATTCCCGAGGGATTTAGACATCTTTCTTCCCTGCTCATCTCTGACTAGCCCGTGGAAGAGGACGCTCTTAAAAGGCAACTTCCCGGTAAAATGGGCCCCATCAAAAGCCATTCTGGCCACCCAGAAGAAAATGATATCGTAACCGGTTTCCATCACATCCAGAGGATAGTATTTCTTAAAGTATGGATCATCAGTATCCGGCCAATTATTCAAGACGAAAGGCGAAAGGCCCGAGGAGAACCAGGTATCCAAAACATCCGGATCCTGATCCCATTTTGTTGGATCGAGAGTCTCCAGTGAGCAAACGACTTCTTTAGTTTCCTTATTCGTATAGACCGGGATCCGATGTCCCCACCAGAGCTGGCGGGAAATGCACCAATCGTGGGTGTTTTTCAGCCAAGCCAGGAAGACTTTATCAAATCTAGCCGGATAGAACTTGATTCTTTCCGTCGTCTTTTCTAAATCCGCCACTTCTTTAGCTAAGGTGTCCATCTTGATAAACCACTGTTTAGATAAGGTCGGTTCGACGATGGTTCCCGAACGCTGAGAATGCCCGACGGAGTGGACGATTTTTTCTTCTTTGACTTCATTGCCATCCGCTTTGATCTTCGCAACGAGCTTTTTTCGGCATTCATACCGATCCATGCCTTCGTAGATCCCCGAAAGCTTATTCATCGTCCCGTCTTTATTCATGCAGATTGGCATTTTCAGATTGTGTCTTTGCGCGATGGCGAAATCGTTAGGATCGTGAGCCGGAGTGCATTTCATCAAGCCGGTCCCGAATTCTTTATCGACGTAGAAGTCCGAAAGGATCGGGAGTTTATCTCCGTTAGCCGGATTGATGACATGCATCCCTTCGTATTTCTTATAACGGCTGTCTTTCGGATTAAAGACCAGACAGACATCACCAAACATCGTCTCCGGGCGGGTCGTGGCGACCGTAAAGGAGACTGTAGGATCTTCCACCAAGACGTAACGGAAGTAATAAAAGACTCCCGGGATATCCTTATATTCGATTTCAATATCGGAAAGAGCCGTCTGGAGTTCCACATCCCAGTTGATGATTCTTTCCCCTTGATAAATCAAACCTTGGTCATAAAGTTTCTTAAAGACTAACTTCACCGCGTAGGAAGTCTTTTCATCCATGGTGAAGAATTCACGATCGTAATCCATGCCGATGCCGAGGGCTTTCCATTGTTCATGGATGGTGGAAGCGGATTTTTCCTTCCATTTATAAGTCTCTTCGACAAACTTTTCCCTGCCCAGATCGTAGCGGGTCAGGCCTTGTTGACGTAAGTTAGCTTCGACTTTCGCCTGGGTGGCGATGCCGGCGTGATCGGTCCCTGGGACAAAGGAGACATCGTAACCGTGCAGTTTCTTATAACGAGCCAAGATATCCTGAATCGTATCTCCTAATGCGTGTCCGACATGGAGGACACCGGTGACATTAGGAGGCGGAAGGATCATTGAAAAGACCGGGCGGGTATCGTTTAAATCCCCGCTGGCCTTGAAGTATCCGTTAGCTTTCCAACTGTCGAATTTGCCTTCTTCGACTTTTAAGTGATCGTAGTTCTTTTCCATCTTGGTATCCATAAATTTTCCTCCCGGAAATAAAAAAAGCCCTCAGAATCTGAGGACGACGTCGCGCGTTACCACCTCAGTTCAGGTGTTTCCACACCTGCCCTCATTAGTTTAAGCTGCTTGACCGCTGACCTATCCTTTCTTTCCTCGCCTTCTTTCACCCACTAAAGGCTCTCTATAAAGGAAAATCCAGGACTGCTTCGGTTACTAAAATCATAACCATTCAGACCTTCTTAGTCAACTTTATTCGGCGCCTTTATGAGATAAAACCGCCGGGATGGTCAGCACGAGAAGCTTTAAATCAAACCAGACGGAACGGCGGACGATATAGTCAATATCCATATCGACCTGTTGATCGAAGGTGATATTTGAGCGTCCGCTCACCTGCCAAGTGCAGGTGATCCCGGGCTTAACCAATAATCGGGCGGTTTCCTTACGGGTGTATTTAGTGACTTCCCTAGGTAAGGCGGGGCGGGGTCCGACTAAGGACATCGAGCCGAACAAGACATTGAAAAGCTGGGGTAGTTCATCGATTGAAGTCTTACGGATGAATCTCCCGAATTTGGTGATTCTGGGATCGTCTTTGATTTTAAGCATCGGGCCGCTGGCTTCGTTTTTATCAATCAGTTCCACGACTTTCTTATCGGCATCCGGGCACATGGAACGGAATTTATACATCTTGAACTTTCTGCCGAATCTTCCAACTCGGTTTTGAATAAAAAGAACCGAGCCGCCATCCTGGCATTTGATGATCAAGGAGACGATGATCAGCAGCGGAGAAAGGACGATAATCCCTAAGAAGGAAGCGAAGATATCAAAAGCTCTTTTCACAACTTCAAAAACCGGCTTTTTGGAGTATTTGGCTAAAGGGGTCAAAGAAGGCATTTCGATAGTGTGGGTATCGAAGAGCAGCTTCATTTTTTCCTCGTCGCTTAAATCAGGTCTTTTGGCGATCTCTTCCTTGGTCAGGTTAAAGACTTTTTCCTGGCTGGGCAGAGGGACGATCACCGGACCTTTAGGCGGGAAACCATCATCAAATTGTTCTTCTTTATCTTCGTTTTGATCCATTTTTTCGTGTTCGTCGTGATGACTTGTTTTCATCTTAAATAATCAATCCCCTAAAGTAAATACCCCCAATCGGGTGAAATTATTGGTGGAAAAGAAATAAAAAAAGAAAACCGTTTTACCGGTTTTCTCCTTAACGATTGACTTTTTTAAGGCCTTAATCAGCTAAAGTGCCAAACGGATCCCAAGGCGGAAGCAACACAGCAGTTTTTTTAATCGCTTCAAGTTCTTCCTTACCAAGGAACTCTTTTTTAATAGCCGCTTGATAAACGTAATGGTCGAAAAAGGCGGAAGACATCTGGTAGAAGCCCTTGTTGCCGTTAGCTTCACCCCAGGAATTCTCAATCTTCCATCTGATGATCTTTCCGTCCTTTTCATCAAAGCCGGTTAAGACCATCGCATGGTTCATCATCGAATCGTGGTAATCGAGCATGCCATCTTTAGCGAAATCCAGCTCTAAATCGAAGGGTGTTTCATAATCGAAGGCCGCCTGATCCCAGACGCCTTCTTCCCTGTTACCGAATTTCGAGACATCGGAGCCAAACCAAACTAACTCCCCGGCCTTCAGTTGCTTAACGACCAATTCCTTAAATCTTTCCATCGGAAGATTAAGGTGGGTAACCTTCTTCCCACCGATGACATTGCCGAGCAGTTCGATATTATAAGTCTGGTAATATTCCTTATCCTTGGTCGGCGCGTTAATGATGGAGACATATTCATCGATCTCAGAGCCAATATATTTATCAAAGAAGCTTTTCGGAGTGAGATTCCTTTCGATCTTATAACCGCCGTCGTTCGAAATATACTCAAAATCGAAGCTGGTCGGAGGTAGACCGAAGCAATCCACCAGGAAAGCGTAAGCCTTTAACATATATTCATCTTTTAAGACGCGGACTTTATTTAAGTCCCCGCTTTCCTTATAAAGCTTTTGCGCGTCATAAGCGAATTTCTTAATGGAAGTATTGATGACCGCATTCGAGTCTTTTGTCTCATCGGACTGAGCGTTTTCCTTATAAGCGGACTTGGGGCAGATGCCGTACTTTTTCACGATTGAGACATACATATCCCACTGCCCGCCATCGCCGACGCCGTTTTGCAAGAGGAACATCAGCTTACGATCATCAGGCTTTTCATCCAGCAAGGAAATCACTCCTTCCAAGGTGTAATTGATCTTTTCTAACTTATCGTAGAAGGAGATGTAATTCTGCGAGATTTCAAAATTGCCGTTATGGATTTTATCATCCATTTTCATCTGAGTCTTTTTCGCAATCATTTCCCTCAAAAGATTTGAAGCGGAGAAAATCCAGCAACGGCCGGATCTTTTCTGATTCGAGACCGGTAAAGTCTTGACGTTATAAGAATAAATGAAGTCGCTCTCGGCGGCTTTATCATCGGAACGGACGACTTGGGAGAGTTTAGTCTGGCTTAAAGCGTGGCGGAGGACTTTATGCTTTGAGGAAGTTAAATAGTCTTCCCTTTCTTTAGCCAGTTCTTCTAATTTGATTTCCCCGTTTTCCATTGTCATATTTCCTTTCTTAGCTGATTTTTTACTCTAACGCGTTTTCGACATCTCTTCTTAAATTCTCAATCCCATCCTTTTTTAAGGCGGAGCAGGCGATCGTCTTCACCCCGACAAATTGCTTTTTTATCAGGTTATCCAACTTCGCTTTCCCGGATTGATTCAGCTTATCGCATTTAGTAAAGACGATCCTTAAAGGAATCTTCGCCTGATAGACGAGGTTATAAACCAGCTCATCATCCTCGCTGATTCCTCTTCGAGAATCAATCAAAAGATAGGCTCTTTTGATAATCTTGCTGCCTAAAGACAAATAAGCCAACATCATCGGCTCAAAATCCAAACTGGAGTCGGTAAAATAACCGTAGCCCGGCGCATCGGTCAGATAATATTTCCCTTCGATATCGAAATAATTGATCTGCTGCGTCCGCCCCGGCATTTTCGAGACCTGAGCTAATTTAGAGTTAGTTAAAGCGTTGACCACAGAAGATTTCCCAACGTTGGACTTCCCCAAGAAAACCACTTGGGGACGGTCCGTCAGGAAACTTTTCAGGTCGACGGAGGATTTAACGAACTGACACTTTGACAGGTTGATCATCTTTCAAAGGCGCCATTTCTGTTTTCAGCTCTTCTTTTTTCTCTTCAATCTTTTCCAAAGGATTTCTTTCGAAAGCGTAAGGGATCACATCGAGGACGGATTCGACTTCGATGATGTGCAGGCCCTTTTTCACTTCTTCAGGCAGTTCTTCGACATCCTTATGGTTAGACTTCGGAACGCAGATCGTCGTTAAATGTTCTCTTAAGGCCGCCAGGGATTTTTCTCTGAGCCCTCCGATTTCCATCGAATTGCCCCTTAGATCGGTTTCCCCGGTCATACCGACATCGTTCTTTAAAGGGATGTTAGTGGCAGCGGAAAGAATAGCAATCGCTAAAGCTACACCCGCGGACGGGCCATCTTTCGGGACCGCACCTTCCGGCGCATGGATATGGAAATCATGTTCTTTAAAGAAGTTCTCCGGGATATTTAATTTAGAGGAGACCGACTTCACGAATGAGAAAGCCGCGCGGGCGGATTCCTCCATGACTTTACCTAAGTTGCCGGTTAAGGTCAGCTGGCCATTGCCCGGGAAGTAATTGACTTCGATCGGCAGGATTTCCCCGCCGAAATCGGTATAGGCCAGACCGTTAACGACACCGACCTGATCGGCTTTAGAAGAACGGGTATGCTCAAAGATCGGTTTACCTAAGTACTTCTCCACAGCCGCTTTATCGACGACCAGGTGCGCTTCTTCTTTCTTCTCGCCCTTAGTTAAGAATTCGACCGCGAATTTACGCATGATCGCCCCGATCTTTCTTCTAAGCTCTCGGACGCCGGCTTCCATGGTGTAATTCTCAATCAGATAATAAATGGCATCATCGTTAAAGGAGATGTTCTCTTTCGCTAAGCCGTTGACGGTAAGCTCAAGAGGAATCAGATGCTCCACCGCAATGTGGTATTTTTCGATCTTCGTATAAGTGTTCAGTTCGATCATTTCCAGACGGTCGATCAAGGCCGGCGGGATTTCACGGATATTATTAGCCGTGCAGATAAAGAGGACATTCGAAAGATCGAAGCTCTCTTCCAGATAGTTATCCTGGAAGTGGGAGTTCTGCTCCGGATCGAGGACTTCAAGCAAAGCTGCCGCCGGATCTCCGTGGTAGCCGCCGGAAGTGACCTTATCGATTTCATCGAGGAGGATGACCGGGTTATTGACCCCGACGCGGTTGATATTCGAAATAATCCTTCCCGGCATCGCACCGACATAAGTTTTACGATGGCCACGGATTTCCGATTCATCGGAAACGCCACCTAAAGAAATCTTGCAGAATTTTCGTCCTAAGGCTTTAGCGATCGAGATTGCTAAGGAAGTCTTGCCGGTGCCCGGGGGCCCAAAAAGGCAAAGGATCGGGGATTTAAGCGATTTAGTCAAAGACTTCACCGCCAGATATTCCAAGATACGGTCTTTCTGTTTAGTAAGCCCATAATGATCTTCATCTAAGATAGTCTTGACCTTGGCCATATCCTCGTTATCGACCGTGGAAGTCGACCAAGGCATGGAGATCAAAAGATCGAGGTAGGTCTTGATGACCGCCCCTTCCTGAGAGCCAGCTGGCATCACCGCTAAGCGGGACATTTCCAACTTTACTTTATCTCTGACGTTCTGCGGGTATTTGCCGCTGTCATCGTTGATGACCGCATTATATTTATCTTCATCGGAAGGCCCATCGAAAGGCTTCAGTTCCTCTTTGATGGCTTTCATCTTTTCACGTAAGATGAATTCCTTCTGGTTATCTTCGATGGCCTGCTCGACTTTCTTATTGATGTCGTTTTCGATCTGCGGGTCAGCCGAAAGCCCGTCCATCGAGCGTAAGATGGACTGCAACCTGGACTGCGGATCGGGGTTTTTCAATAAGCCGAGTTTCATATCGCGGGGCAGATTCAAAAAGTAAGCGATAAAGAAAGACGGTTCATGATCATCGAGTTCCTGCTGAGACGGGAACGGAGGGAAACCCGGCACTTTAGCCGAGATGGCTTCGTACTTTTTCCTGATATCGTCGATAAAGGGCATCAGCATGAATTTATCGGTCTCGAAATCGGAGATCAATCTCCCAGCTCCGAGGACGATATGGGTATTTTCCATCAAACGGGCGGAAGTGATCGAAGCAGCGGAAGTCGCTAAAAACTCGACGGTATAAGAGGCGGCGTTCTTGACGATCGAAGTCACCTGACAGACCGTAGCGTTCGGTTCGATATAAGACAGAGCGGATTTAATATCTTTCTGTAAAAAAGCGAAAGAAGCGGAAGTCGAATTAAATAAGAAATATTCCCCCGGGGTGAGATAATCGAAGATCTCTTTCCCGTAGGAATCGAAGACCCTGATCTTATAGCTGATCGAGGGCAGCGGTACGTCTTGGGAATCGGGGTAAATCGGCAAAGCGAAATTTTGATCCATAGTCATTTCCTCCTTAAAGCGGTTCAGCTATCGGACTGAATCACCAAGATGTCACCCGATAGTTTGCTCTTCCCTGTTAGTCTCAACTAATATAACATAAAGACAGAAAAAGGTAAGCGGATATGCTTTTCTTTTTTAGCGACTAAAGCCCTTAAGCCAGATAAGGCCTAAGGGCTCGATTTTCAAAGATCAGAACTTAAACGCCTAGTTATTGGCGTAGAGATAGTCGTTGACCTTCCCTTGGAGAATCTCTTCGCGGACATTGGCCAAGTAAGCGCCGATGTTGAAGGAAGGATTCTTCTCCTGCTGCTCTTTAGCAGCTTTCATCAGGGAGTCGAACTTCTCTTTGCCGCCGAAGCGATTAGCGACATCATCATCGTTCACTTCAAGTTTAGCGGCTTTGGCAACACCTTTAGTTAAAGCGTATCTGACAGCATCGCCTTTGGCGACGTTCTTGCAGTTCTCTTGGAACTTAGCCATATCGAGTCCGGCGATCTTCAGATATTCCTCCAAAGTCATGCCGTACTGCTTAAACTGATTGATCTGATTCTCCTGGACGGAATTAGCCGCCAACTGGAGATAACGATCGGAGACGACAACCTTCGCGGTCTTTTCTAACTCGGCGAAGATCTTATTGATCTTATCAGCGCGGGAAGCGGAAGCCGCATCCTTAGTAAGCTTTTCTTGAATCGCTTTCTTCAACTCATCCAAGGTCTTGACCTTGTATTCAGTTAAGGACGCAGCGAATTCATCGTTAAGTTCAGGTAAGACAACCTTCTTCACGCCTTTGCAGGTGACGAGGAACTTAGCAGGTTTATTAGCTAAAGTCGCTAAGTAATTGGCCGGGAAAGTAATCTCGACGGTCTTCTTATCGCCTTCTTTAATCCCAATTAAAGCTTCTTCAAAGCCCGGGACGAAAGAATGAGAACCGAGGACGAGCTCGTAATCTTTAGCCGAGCCGCCATCGAATTCCTTGCCATCGACATAGCCGACAAAATCAATACTGACATGATCGCCATCAGCTGCGGCTTCTTTGGACGGGACTAATTCAGCCTGATCCTTAGCGAGTCTAGCAATTTCAGCCTGGACATCTGCATCCTTGATTTCTTTCTTCTCTTCCTTGATATTAAGCCCGGTAATCTTTTCGACCTTAGCGGACGGAAGGAAGACGAAAGTATAAAGGAAGTTATATGACTTCTTCTTATCGTCGTTCTTGATATCCAAAGAAGGCTGGATGTTAGCGACTTCATTATCGCCTTCAAAGCCATCGAGCAAACTCGGGAAATCCTTATCGATGAGCTTATTCACCATGCCGTTATAGATATCTTCCGACTTCAGGTAAGCCATCGCTCTTTCTTTGGGGGCTTTGCCCGGACGGAAGCCGCGGACCGTCACCTTTTCGCAGAGGCGATCGATGACTTTCTGAACGACCGGCGTATAGTCTTTTTCGACGTAGGTGACCGAGACGTTCAGCGTGCCGTCCTCGTTATCGTGAAATACTTTTTCCATTGTTTATTTCTGTCTCCTTAAACCAATTGCGATATAGATTATATTCTTTACTTCTTACTTTCGCAACCGCAAAATTTCTCTTTTAGACTTATGAAATTAAGCGGTTTTCTTAAACTACACGACCCTGCTCTTCTTTTTTAGATGACTTTTTTCAAATGCCAGATATCGCGGTTATACTCGTCGATTGTCCGATCGGATGAGAAATAACCGGATTCAGCTACGTTGATCAGGCACTTCTTTCCCCAGCCGAGACGGTCCATATAGAGCTTATCCATCTCCGAAGAAGCCTCTAAGTAAGCCTGGAAATCCTTCAGGATGAAGTATTCATCGTTTCTTTCCATCACTTCATCATAGATCATCCGGAAACGTTCATTGTCCCTATCGAAGGTCCCATCGATCAAAGAGTCGATAGCGATCTTAGCGGGGGCGTAAGAATTATAGATATCCCAAGGCGAATAGGAGCCGTTGAAGCGGAGCTTATCGGCTTGTTCGGCATTCAAGCCGAAGATGACGATATTGTCCTTGCCGACGAGCTGGCTGATTTCGACGTTAGCTCCATCTAAGGTCCCCAACGTCATCGCCCCGTTCATCATCATCTTCATGTTCGAGGTTCCGGAAGCTTCCTTGCCGGCGGTCGAGATCTGTTCGGAGACATCGGTAGCCGGGATGATGATCTGGGCTGAGGAGACTCCGTAATTCTCGATGAAGACCACCTTCATAAACTTCGAGACGTAGGGATCGTTATTGACTTTATCCGCAACCGCGAGGATCAGTTCGATGATCTTCTTGGCGTAGACGTAGGCCGGAGCGGCTTTCGCTCCGAAGATATAAGTATGCTTAGGCAGTTTGAAGTTAGGTTCCGCTTTCAGTTTCTTATAGTAATAAATGATTCGGAAGACATTCATCAGCTGTCTCTTATAGGCGTGGAGACGTTTGATCTGGGAGTCGAAGATCGAATCCGGATCGACTTCAAGATCGTTATGTTCTTTGATGTACTGAGCGAGAACGAGCTTATTTTCTCTCTTGATGTCGTTAAAAGCTGAAGCGGCTTTAGGATCATCTTGATATTTCAACAAGCCCTTTAAGCCTTCCACCGGTTCTTTGATCCAGTCTTCCCCGATCAAAGAAGAGACGTAGGAGGACAACTTCGGATTGGAGACGAGGAACCAACGGCGGTGAGTGATGCCGTTAGTCTTATTGTTGAACTTTTCCGGATAGAGCTTATAAAGGTCAGCGAAGGTCTGGCTTTCTAAGATCTTGGTGTGCAAAGCAGCCACGCCATTGACCGAGAAACAGACATTGATCGCTAACTGGCACATTCTGATCATCCCATCTTTGATGATGATGCTATTATCGATGATCGACTGAGGAACGTTAGTCTGATGCAGTTTAATCAAGAGCCGACGGTTGATTTCCTCGATGATCATATAGACTCTCGGACATAAGGTTGCCACATAGTTGACCGGCCATTTTTCCAAGGCTTCCGGCATCACGGTGTGATTGGTGAAAGCGAAGGTCTTCTGGCAGATAGCGTAGGCATCATCCCAGGAATAATCGTGTTCATCCATCAATAATCTCATCAGTTCTGGAATCGCCAGGATCGGATGAGTATCGTTCAGCTGGAAGACATATCTCTCAGGCAGATTATCCAGGTTCTTATTATGGTGGAGATGAGCTCTGATCGTGGACTGAAGACCCGCCGAGACTAAGAAATACTGCTGGCGGAGACGGAGCATCTTGCCTTGCTCAGTCGTATCATCCGGATAAAGTCCGTGGGTGAGATCGCGGACGAAAGTCAGATAGTCATTAAAGGAAGTGTCAGCCGGAATCTCTTCCGCGGAAGGCTCCGCGGTCCAAAGTCTTAAAGTGTTGCAGACATTGTTGCGGTAACCGATAATCCCCACATCGCAAGGGATGGCGATGATATTAATCGCATTCACGGTTCTTCTTCTTAATAAGCCATCTTTATCGACGTAAGTCTCCGCGTTGCCGTAGAACTTAACGACCACCGCATGCTTCGGCTTTCTGATTTCCCAGACGTTGCCGTTAAGCAACCACTGATCGGGGATTTCCTCCTGGCGTCCGTTGCGGATTCTCTGACGGAAGAAACCGTAGTCGTAGCGGATGCAGTTACCGTGACCCGGGTAACCTAAGGAAGCGATCGAATCCATAAAGCAGGCGGCCAAACGACCTAGTCCACCGTTGCCTTCCCCGGCATCGGTTTCCTGTTTAACTGCATTTTCCAGATCCAGCCCCATCTCATTGAAGCCATCTTTAACTAGATCGTAGATCCCGAGGTTAACCATATTGGCAACCAAGAGTTTGCCGATCAGGAATTCCATCGAGAAATAGACCAACTGCTTGGCCTTAGCTTCTTTGACTTTATCTTTGCTGGCTTTCGCGTCGATGGTCATGTAGTCGCGGACCATGGTGCCGAGAATATCGTAGATTTCCGTCTGGTCGATATCCTTAGGATCACGTCCGTACTTTTCCACCGCGCGGGCTTTAAATTCTTTTTCGAATTCTTCTTTCGTATCAAATAGCATAGGTGTTCTCCTCCTCAAGAGTTCCCGGATTTAATAAATCCAGGGAAGAAAGATACTTAATATACGAAAAGATAATAAACCAAAAGAGATAGAAAAAGGAAAAATATTTTACCTATCAAGCCTTTTTCAGGGCTTTTTTAACTGCCCTTTTACGGGCTTTAGGATTTAGAGGTTTCTTTTTTCCCTCTTTTAAGGCTAGAGCTTTCTTGCCTTCTAATTCATCCGCTTTCCATTCCACATCCCCGACATGAAGGAAATAGCAGGCGCCGAAGGAAGCTAACTTTACCTCGATAGAATACGGCATTCCGTGCATCGGAATCTTATCCGCATGGATCCTGGCGCCGTTATACTGTCCCCAGCCGGAATAGACATCCTTATCGGAGTTGAAGATTTCATCATAATCCCCTTCGTAAGGGACACCGATACGATAGGACTGGTAGCAGACAGGAGTCATATTGAATAAGAAGACCATCCCTTCCCCGCGCGCTTCACGGGTGAAGGCATAGACGGATTGCGAACTGTTATCAGCCATAATCCAGGAGAAACGGTTCGGATTATATTCCTCGATGAACATGGCTTTATGAGCCCGATAGATCAAGTTCAGATCGCGGAACATTCTGGAGAAAGAATCGTGCTTCGGGAATTTCTTCAGTTCCCAAGCCAAGGACTTTTTCTCATTCCATTCATCAAAGGTAGCCAATTCGTTGCCCATGAAGTTAAGTTTCTTGCCCGGGTGAGCGAACTGATAAGCGTAAAGGTTACGAGCCAAAGCGAACTTCTGATCATAATCGCCCCACATCTTATTCAGAATCGTCCCTTTCATATGGACGACTTCATCGTGGCTTAGCGGAAGGATGAAGTTCTCAGAGTAGAAATAAGCCATGGAGAAATTGAATAAGTTTTGATGGTAAGGCTTATAGATCGGGTCTTTTTTATAGTAGCGGAGCGTATCGTTCATCCAGCCTAAGTCCCACTTATAATCAAAGCCCAGCCCTTCCTGAGTGAAGCCTTTAGTCACCGCTCCATAAGCGGTGGAGTCTTCAGCGATCATCATCGCGCTCGGGTAGAAATTATGGACCGTCCAAGTAGCTCTTTTTACAAAATCGACACCGCCCTGGTTAATGCCACGCTGGCAGTTTCCGCCCCAGTAGATCACGTTGGAGACGGCATCCATTCTGATGCCATCGAAGTGGAAGTACTCGAGGAAATAGCACATCGAGGAGATCAAAAAGCTTCGGACCGGGTCTTTACCTAAATCGAAGTTTTTAGTTCCCCACTGCGACCATTCATTGTCGCCGGAATATTCATACATGCACGAACCATCGAAACGCTCCAGGCCGAATTTATCGGTGGCGAAATGGACGGCGACAAAATCGAGGATGACCCCGATTCCGGCTACGTGCAGCCGATCGACAAATGACATCAGTTGTTTAGGATTGCCATAGCGGGAATCAACTGCGAAATACCCGGTGGCCTGATAGCCCCAAGAGCCATCGTAAGGATACTGGGTGATCGGCATGATTTCCACGGTTGTGAAGCCGTTGGCTTTGATGTAATCGATGAGTTTAGGAGCGATTTCCTCGTAGGAGAGGAAACGGCCATCGACCATCCCCAACCAGCTTCCTAGATGCATTTCATAGATCGACATCGGTTTATCAAACATCCGATCTCTGGTCTTTAGATAATCTTCATCGTGGAAGATCATCCCTTCGATATTGAAAGTACGGGAAGCGGAAGAGGGACGTAACTCGGCGAAGAAGGCGAATGGATCGGCTTTATCTCTCCATAAGCCATCGCAGCCGAGGATATGGTATTTATAGGATTGATATTCGTTAGCGCCTTTGATGAAAGCGTAATAAAGACCTTGAGGGTCGATCTTTGTCATCTCGCTTCCGTAGATTGACCAGCCGTTAAAATCTCCGGTCAGATTGACTTTTTGAGCCAGAGGGGCGTAAAGGAGGAATTCGATTCCTTCTTCACCTTTGTCATTCTTCTTAAAATGCGCTCCAAAATGCTTCCAGGCGTCGTGAGACTGTCCTTGGAGGTAGCTAGAGAACCATGAAAGATCCATTATTGATTTTTCCACCTTTCTAAAAGGGATTATTGTCAATTTAATTATATATTCAAGACCTGCCCTAAAAAAGAGAAAAATGCTCTTTTCCTGTCGAAATATGAAAATCCTCTTCTAACCTTAGTAATATTTCCTTTTTTCTAAGGTAGAAAGAGGAGTAAAGAAGATGGATAAGGGGGCGATTATCTTCCTAGGCGATTGAAATATACTTCCCCTTCGACTTAAAATAGTCGGGTATAGCAAAGGAGAATAAATATGTTTAAAGTCATGGCGGTCAACGCTGGCTCATCCAGCATGAAATTCAAATTATATGAGATGCCCGAGGAAAAAGTCCTCACCGGTGGCAACGTGGAGAGAATCGGGCACGATGATGCGATCTTCTCCATCTTAGCTAAAGACGGGACTAAGCATAAGAAGATCCTGCCGGTCAAGGATCACTCAGTTGCGGTCCAACTGATTATCCAAGGGATGAAGGATGAAGGAATCATCCAAGACCTAAAGGAAATCAAAGGCATCGGACATCGTATCGTCCAAGGTGGACCTTACTTCTCCGATTCGGCTTTGTTCAATAAGGATACCGAGGATAAGATCGAATCTCTGATTCCTCTGGCTCCTTTGCATAATGGACCCCACCTTATCGGCTTTAGAGCCTTTAAGAAGGCCTTACCGGATGTCGGACAGATTGCGGTCTTTGATACCTCGTTCCATCAGACGATGGCTCCTGAGGATTATCTATTCCCGATCAAGAGAGAATATTACGAGAAATATAAGTGCCGTCGTTACGGCGCCCACGGGACTTCTCACCGCTATCTAGCTCAAAAGGCCATCCACGAATACCTTCACGATAAGAAAGATACGAGGATTATCACTCTTCATATCGGCTCGGGCGCTTCCTTATGCGCCATCCGCGATGGCAAGTGCGTTCTGACTTCGATGGGCTTAACCCCGCTCGGGGGGATTATGATGGGCACCAGAACCGGTGATATGGATCCTTCCGTCTTCAATTACTTAGTCACCTCCACCGGAAGAACCGCTGAATCCTTATTCCAAGAATTCAATAAGGAATCCGGGCTTCAGGCAGTCAGCGAAGTCTCCAACGATACCCGCGATATCGAAGCGGCCGCTCTTAAAGGCGATGAGAAAGCTAAACTCGCGATCAAGATGTGGGCTTTACGCCTTTCCCAGTTCATCGCTTCCTACGCTTGCCGTCTAGGCCATGTCGATCTGATCGTCTGGTCAGCTGGCATCGGTGAGAATTCTCCTTACTTCAGAAAAGCTGTCATCGATGAATGCACCGAGTTCATGGGGCTTAAACTCGATGCGAAGAAGAACGAAGAAACCTATGGAGGTAAGGAAGAGATCATCTCTTCTAAAGACTCCTCGATTCCAATGGTCGTGATTCCGACCGATGAAGAATTGATGATCGCCCGCGATACTGTCAGACTCTTAAAGCTGAAGTAAAGACTAAAAAAGCTGATAATTTAGCCGATAGGCTATGAAGGGCATCCCTTCTTAGCCTTTTTTTAATCAGGTTTTCTACTATAATAAGAAAGTAAATATTTATGACCAAGAAAAAGATCCTGCCTTTATTAGCTCTACTTCTCTTCCCGTTTTTTGCTTCCTGCGGGAATCCTTTAAATTCCTCTCAGAATGTTAACCAGGAAAAAATCAATTTCCATAAATCCGCTTCAGTCTCTTCTTTTATAGCCTTATCAGCTGAGCAGGTAAAAGAGAAGGTCACTTTTTCTTCTCTTTCCCGCGCTTATGATTTTCCGCTTTTTGTCTACGATTTAAGTTGCTCTTCCTGCGCGTCCTTTAAAGAACAAATCGCCGCTTTAGCTAAAGAGGAGCACTATATTTTTTACGGGATCACTTATAACTCCTACCAGACTTTAGTCAAGGAAGATAGCTCTCTTTACCCTGTCGTCTCCGCTTTCCCTACGCTCTTCTTTTTTATCGATGGCCAGGTTAAGGATACTTTTGTCGGGACGACCAACTACGATAACTTCAAGGCGAATATGAAACATCTTTCTAATGATTTTTCTTTTTATTCCTTAAATGATATTTTGACCCAGAATGGGACCGATGCGAATGGCAAAGCTTTCCCTTACGGAACCATCAAGTACGATCAGACGACCGCTTTAACTGACTTTATCGCCAATAATGCGAATGCTAAAGTCCTTTATTCCTGGAATGCCTGCACCGATTGTTCTTCTCTTTACAGCGATTTTTATCTTGATTACATGAAAACTAACTCCGCTAAGTCCTTCTATTATTTCGAGGTCAGTTATTTCCGCCTTTTAAAATACGATGAAAAGCTTAAAGATGTCTGGACCTCCTTCGCTTCCTTAACCGGCTTAAACCAGTTCTCCGATGGAAAAGTGCCTTCTTTAATCAGCTATACAAACGGAGCTTTTAACAAGATGGCTATCTACCATAATGAGGGGGAGGCTAAAGAAAATACCGACGGGACTTTTTCTTATCCTTCCGCTTATTCTACAGATGTCCAAAATATAAAAAGCTCTTCTGCCGCTTCTTTAACCAAAGAGGCTGAAGAGCAAGAAATCAAAGAAATCAAGGAACTTCTGGAAAGCTAGATTAAGCCTTCTCGACCGGAGCTAATTCATCGAGGGCTTTAATAAGATCCGGAAGTTTTTTAATGTCATCTAAGTTCCCGCCGGCCGCGAATAGATGCCCGCCTCCATTAAATAAGGCAGCCACTTGGGAGACAGGCTTTTTCTCCGAGCGGAACGAAAGGCGATAATTATGCTTTTCCTTATCGTAAGTCAAGGAAACGCAGCAGTCGATTCCTTCCACATCCCGGAACAGATCCAACCCGAGTTTTCCATCCCCGGTCACGATATTTAAAGCCTCGAGATCTTTTTCTTCGATGACGTAATAAGCGGTTCCCTTGGCACTGATGGTATAGTGAGTCAAAACCCATTTTTGGAAATTGAATTCTGCGACGGTTTCAAGATACATCTGGGAATAGATAGCTTCTTTATCGATTCCGGTCTGGAGAAGGTCAGCCCCGATCCTTAAAGTCAAAGGTGTCACTTCCGGATAACGGAAGCGGCCGGAGTCACCGACGATGCCGATATAGAAATAACGGGCAGCTTCTTTAGAGAGCGGATATTTATGGCCGATAGATAGAATCATCAAACAGACGAGCTCAGCGCAGGCCGCGCTTTCCGGATGGACGGAAATAAGATCTCCCCATTGTTCCACCATCGGATGGTGATCGAAACGAATGAGTTTATAAGCGTTATCCAGTCTTAAGCCTGAGATGCGGTTCTTAGTCGGAGTATCCACGACGATTGCTAAGTAAGGAGTCTTATAAAAATCCTCATTCAGGACTTCTGGATTCGGGAAAATACGCGGAGTGAAGGAATGGAAGCCTTCACCGACATAATGCACTTCCTTCCCAGGGAAGGAATCGACGATCCATTGATAAAGTCCCATCTGCGTCCCTAAAGCATCAAAGTCGGGGACTTCGTGACGGAAAATCACGATGCGGGGGGCGTTTTTGATTTCCTTAAAGATCGCTTTGAATTCTTTGTTTAAGGTCTCGTAGTACAGATTCTCGTTCATAGCTTTAGCTCCCATCTAGGTTTTTTGTTACTTTAGAATCTTAACATAAGGGGACTAGGATATAAAGAAGATTGCATTCCCTTAAATAAAAAAGCCCGATTGCTCGGGCTAGTTTAGCGAATGGTGACCCAGGAGGGACTCGAACCTTCGGCCCACAGCTTAGAAGGCTGTTGCTCTATCCAACTGAGCTACTGGGCCATTGCTATCGCTTTGATATAATAATTTATCCGGCTTTTAAAATCAAGGCTAGAAAAGGGCTTTTAGGAAAGTCTTAAAGTTTTTTTAGCCATCTAAGCGTAATAGTTGGCATTTTAGCTTTTAGGTGAAATAATAAAGTCAGAAATAGAATCTATAAAAGGAGGATTCCATTATGTTATACGTCTATCATTGCGAATACTGCGGTAATCTGCTCGCCTTCAAAGAACAGCCGAAGGCCACTCCGATCTGCTGTGGTTCCCCGATGGAGTTTTTAAAAGCCAACAGTGTCGATGCCGCTAAAGAAAAGCACGTCCCGGTCATCACCCTCGAAGGAAAGAAAGTCAAGGTCGTCGTCGGCGCTGTCGAGCATCCGATGACTGAAGATCATTACATTAATTACATCCTGCTCGAAACGAATAAAGGCATCAAGAAAGCCTTCCTTAATCCGGGTCAGAAGCCGAGCAAGGAATTCGAGTTGGAAGAAGGCGAGAAGCCTTTAGCTGCTTATGAATACTGCACTAAGCACGGCCTCTGGATGGCTGAAGTCAAATAATCCATCTTAATTTATTAGTCTTCAGGCTGGAGAATTTCCTTCTTCAGCCTTTTTAAGTCTTCTTATTTTTTCTCGGTTTAATTTTTAAAGCCTTCTAATTTTTTCTCACTAAAATTTGTAAAGTCTTCTTAATCTCTTTTTAACTAATTTTTTAAGTCTTCTTAATCCCTTCTCTACTTAAAAAAGGCCTTCCTACAGGCCTTTCATATCCTTCTTTTTAAATAAGCAAACTTTAATAATCGACGCATCTTTCTTATAAAGGACGACCTTTAAAGAAGCCCACGCGGAAAGAAAAACTAATTATTCCCTTTTAAGAACCTTCGCTCGAAAACCGGGAGTTTTAAAAGGTCCGCCTGAGTAATCAAGCCGAGGAGCCTTTCATCCTTGAAGCCGTTCTTGGTGACGAAGATGACCGAGATTCTTTTATCTCCCGCCTGGACCTTATTGAAATATCTTAATAAGCTGTAAGCCGGCTGCTCCGCTCTGACGAAAACGAAGTTTTCATTTAGATGCGAGGAGATATCTAAAGAGGAGGCTAGTTGGCCTACTGTCATCAAGGGAGTAAGATTAATCCCTTGATGTTCTAGGAAATACTGGAAAAAGCTCGTTGAAGAGAAGACTCCTTTAACGACCCCGTCTTCCAATAAAGGCACATGAGAAAGATGGCGTTCAGCCATCTTCTCACTAAGTTCCCCAAGTTTGGTTGAATCCCAAGCGAAAATCAGATTCTCAGCTCTTGTCATCAAGGCTTCCGCTTTCACCGGATGGCAGATTTCTTCCACGTAAGACTCAAATAAAGCGCAGTAAGAAGGAGTCGGAATGGCGATATTGTCCTCGTGAGATAAAAGATTCCGTAAGTCGGAAGCGGTCTTTAAGAACTGGTAAGTCTCTTCCTGGCTTACTAAAGGATCTAAATGCTCCGCGTGGACTTGATCTAAGGCATGTGAAAAAGAGACGAAACCGTAATCAGCCTTAATAAGGACGACCAAGCGGTCTTCCAACTCTTTAAAGGCTTTCAAAAACCGTTCCGTCTCTGTCATTTATTAACTGACTTTCGGGGCTTTTTCCATTCCCGAGAGCGAATCGACTAAAGGATTAAGATAATCGACGAAGAGATCTTCAATCGCCCCTTGATCGACATACTGAGCGATCAAAGGATCAAAAGGCACTTCCGCCCCGACCGGGATCCCGTATTTTTCTTTCATTTCCTCAATGTGGTTATCGCCGAACAAATCAATCTTCTCACCGCATTTCGGGCATTTGACATAAGACATATTCGAGACTAAGCCGAGGACAGGAATCTTCATGATCTGAGCCATGTTAGCCGCTTTTTCAACCACCATCGAAACCAAGCCTTGCGGGGTCGTGGTGATGATGATGCCGTCCATCTTAATGGACTGGAAGATTGTCAGCGGCACATCTCCGGTGCCCGGGGGCATGTCGATCAGAAGGAAGTCCAGATATTCCCATAAAACCTCAGAATAGAACTGAAACACCATCTGTCCGATCATCGGGCCGCGCCAGATAATCGGGTCGGTATCGTGCTCCAGAAGCATATTCGAAGAGATAATCTGGATGTTTTCCTTATGGGACAAGGCCGGGATAATCATGTTATCTTCATTTCCCATCGCCTTAGCAGTAATCCCGAAAGCGAAAGGAATCGAAGGGCCGGTGATATCGGCATCCAGAATGCCGACTCGATAGCCTTTTCTCGCTAGAAGGACTCCAAGATAAGAAGCGACGAAGGATTTCCCCACCCCGCCTTTACCTGAGACAATCCCAATCACGTGTTTAACCGACGCTCCCTTGCCAAGGACCGCCTTTTCTATCTTCGAGGAGCAATGCCCCGCTTCCGGACAGGAAGAGCACTCGTGAGTGCAGTTTTCTTGATTTTCTTCAGCCATCGTTAAAACCTTTCTAAGACTGACGTCTAAGATAAATATACTTCATTTAAACGCCGAGGTGGTTAGAATTGCTTGATCTGACGATCAGTCAAAGTAGTGTGGAGCAGTTCCTCCGCTTTCTCACCGCCGAATTCCCCGAGGAATTCATCGTAAAGTTTCTTGATTGAAGCGTTCTGAGCGGAAATACGATGGAGCTTGGAACGATCTTCGTTATATAAGGCCGCCTGACGAGCGCGGACGACCGTCACGGAAAGCTTGGACATCTGGAACGGCTGACCGCCGCCATTTACGCAACCACCCGGGCAAGCCATGATTTCCACGAAATCATAATGGGCCGCCCCGGATTTAATATCTTCCAAAACCTTGCGCGCATTGCCTAGCCCCGAGGCTACGCAAAGATGCAAGGTGATCCCGTTGACTTTGACTTCATCGGTCTTGATGCCGTTGATGCCTCTAAGACCCGGCAGTTCCAGATCTTCGACTTTGCCTTCCAGCCAGAACTTCGCGGTTCTTAAAGCCGCTTCCATAACACCGCCGGAGCAACCGAAGATATCGCCGCCACCCGTGGATTCACCCATCGGATCATCAAACTTAGAGACTTCCAAAGTATCGAAATTGATACCGGCTTCCTTGATCATCGAAGCCAGATCTCTCG
The DNA here is from genome assembly GCA_022652945.1 of Bacilli bacterium. Taxonomy (GTDB): domain Bacteria; phylum Bacillota_I; class Bacilli_A; order RFN20; family CAG-288; genus Scatoplasma. The sequence continues at coordinate 230,438 of JALCRV010000002.1, read as the reverse complement.
TGGTCAAGACATAATCGTTATCCATCAAGCCGTTTTCTTCTAGCTGTTTACGAGATCTCTCGTCTTTTTTAGCCGTGCAAGGCATGATAGAGACCACGACGACATCTTTAGGATCCCAGCCCATCTTCTGAGCGTAGTACGATTTAATGACCGCGCCCTGCATCGACATCGGGGATTTACAGCTGGAAGGATAAGAAAGCATCTCCGGATAATTCTTTTCGATGAAATTGATCCAGCCCGGGCAGCAGGAAGTAATCAAAGGCAATTTCCCGCCGTGCTGCAATCTTTTAACTAATTCGGTCGCTTCCTCGATAATCGTCAAATCGGCGCCGAAGTTCGTATCGAAAGCATGTTCGAAACCGATAACTCTTAAAGCGGAAGGGATCTTCCCGGTGACCGGGGTCCCGATATTGTAACCGAATTCCTCACCTAAAGCCGCACGGACGGAAGGAGCGACTTGGACGACGACGTGCTTGGATTTATCGCCGAGGACTTTCCAAACATCATCGACCGAGGAGGACTGAGCTAAAGCGCCCGTCGGGCAGACGTTAACGCACTGTCCGCAAGCTACGCAATTAGTCTGATCCAAATTAAGTCCGAACTCCGCTCCGACTTCGGTTCTGAAGCCACGCTTATATTCATGGAGGACACCGCAGGTCTGGACTTTATTGCAGACCATGACGCAGGTGCCGCAGAGGATGCACTTAGCGGAATTTCTTCTGATTGGGAAATTGTTAGTCGTATATTCGTTCTTCTTGGACATCTCGCCTTTAAACGGCATTTCCCTGATGCCCATCTTATTGGCGATATCCTGCAGTTTGCAGTTCATATTCTTCGAGCAGGTCGGGCAATCCATCGGGTGATCGGAAAGCAAAAGCTCGATCACGGTACGTCTGGCCATGATGACACGCTGGGTATTGGTGTAGATTTCCATTCCCTCGGTGCACATGGTGGTGCAGGCCGGAGCAAGATTCCTTCTGCCCTTCACCTCGACAACGCAGACACGGCAGGAAGCCATGATGTTGTAGGTATTGGCCAGATGGAGAGGAGTATAGCAGAGAGTCGGAATATCGATATTGAGCTGTCTAGCCGCATGAAGAATCGTCGTATCTTCATCAACCTGGACCGGCTTATCGTTGATTTTAATATTAACCATAATGATTTGATCCCCTCCTTTATAAACTGATAGCCTTCACCGGGCAATTCAAAGCGCAGGTACCGCAACGGATGCAGACATGCTCGTCGATAATGCGGATGAAAAGCTTCGGGTTCTTGGCCTGGATATCGGTCTTGGAAATCGCGTTGACCGGGCACTTTCTTTCGCAGTTGCCGCAGCCGATGCAAAGAGCCGGATCGATGGTGTAACGCGCCAAAGCCTTGCACTCATGGGACGGGCACAGATGCTCGGTGACGTGAGCGACATATTCAGAACGGAAGTACTTCAGAGTCGAAAGGACCGGGTTAGGCGAAGACTGGCCTAAGCCGCAGAGAGCGGTATCCTTGATGATATTGCCCAGGCTCTCCAACTTATCGAGGTCTTCCATCGTTCCTTCCCCTTCAGTAATACGGGTCAGGATTTCTAAAAGACGCTTATTGCCGACTCGGCAAGGAGTGCATTTGCCGCAGGACTCATCGCAGGTGAAAGTCAAATAGAACTTTGCGATATTGACCATGCAGTTATCTTCGTCCATGACAATCATACCGCCCGAGCCCATCATTGAGCCGATAGCGGTCAAGTTATCATAATCAATCGGGGTATCCAGCAAAGAAGCAGGGATACAGCCGCCGGACGGACCGCCGGTCTGAACCGCTTTAATCTTCTTGCCATTCTTGATACCGCCACCGATATCGTAGATGATTTCTCTTAAAGGAGTGCCCATCGGAACTTCGACCAAGCCGACATTGTTAATCTTGCCGGCTAAGGCGAAAACCTTGGTACCGTGAGATTTTTCCGTGCCAATGGAAGCGAAATTCTCCGCGCCTTCATTGAAAATATAAGGAATGTTGGCGTAAGTCTCGACGTTATTGACGATCGTCGGCTTCCCTAAGAGGCCCTTTTGAGCTGGGAACGGAGGCTTGACGACCGGTTCGCCACGGTCACCTTCAACAGATTTAATCAACGCGGTCTCTTCGCCGCAGACGAAGGCGCCAGCACCGTATTTGATCGAAAGATCATAATTGAAGCCGGAGCCTAAGATATTCTTGCCTAAAAGCCCGACTTCGTAAGCGCGAGCGATCGCTTTAGTCAGCATCTCAACCGCCAGAGGATATTCAGCGCGGACGTAGATGACGCCTTCATCGGCACCGATGGTATGTCCAGCAATCGTCATAGCTTCGATGATGGAGAACGGATCTGATTCCATAATGGAGCGATCCATGAACGCACCCGGATCGCCTTCATCAGCGTTGCAAATAGTGTATTTCTTATCGCCCGGGACGCCTTTGCAGATATTCCATTTAAGCCAAGTCGGGAATCCTGCCCCGCCACGGCCGCGGAGGCCGGCGACTTTCAAGGTGTCGATCGCTTCTTCTCTAGTCCAATCGAAGAGGGCTTTTTCTAATGCCCGGTAGCCTTTGCAGCAGACGTAATCCTCCAGAGACTCCGGATTCACGATGCCGCAGTTGCGGAGCGCGATCTTCTTTTGTTTCTTATAGAAAGGGATGTCGTCCTGATGAGAGATTCTCTTCCCGGTCATCGGGTTCAAAAATAAGAGATCATCCAGAGGTTTTTCACCTTTCAAGAGATTCTTGACGATGCGATCAGCATCCTCAGGTTTTACTTGAATGTAGAAAGTATCTTCCGGATAAATCTTAACGATCGGTCCTTTTTGGCAGAAGCCGAAGCAACCGTTGACCTGGATGGTCAATTTATCTTCAGCTTTATTGGCTTTGATCGCCGCCTTAAAGGCATCCAGCAAGCTTTCCGAGCCCATCGTACGGCAGGCGCCGGTGTTGCATAAGGCTAAGACATGGTGGCCTTCGGGGATATTCTTTGAGCCGTGTCTAGCATCCAAACGATGCGCCACGGACTTGGCGAATTCATCGAAGTCTTCCCTCGTCATTAATTTCAATGTTTTTTCCATGGGTCCACTCCTTTATTTATATTCTTCGAGGATCTGATTGACGGTGTCAATCGTCGAAGCGCCGAAGACTTTGCCGTTCACATCGATGACCGGGGCCAAACCGCAGGCGCCGATGCAACGGACAGTTTCCAAAGTATAAAGACCATCGGGAGTTGTCTCACCCGGTTGGACCTTCAGTTTAGAGATGAATTCATTCAGAATCTTTTCCGAGCCTCTGACGAAGCAGGCGGTTCCTAAGCAGACACGAATAACGTATTTCCCTTCCTTTTTCATCGTGAAGAAGGAATAGAACGTCACGACTCCATAAACCTTGGAGACCGGGACATGAATCCTTTTAGCGATAAAACGCTGAACCTCAGGCGGCAAATAGCCGAATAGGCCTTGCGCCTTATGGAGGATAGCGATCAGTTCATGCTCGTTGCAGTTCTTTTCCTTGATAAAAGCGTCGAGTTCATCGTATTTGGCTTTGAGCTCGGGAGGCATCTTTTCAGTTTCCATATTTTCGCTCCTTTTTTCCGTGAAGAAAATATTTTCTTCTATTGAGAAGATTATACCAATTAGATTTTGTTATGTTAAGGCTGAAAACCCTTACATTTTTATTTGAAAAAGGCCTTTAGCACCCGACTTGGAGCGATTTACCGACTTACCGTTTTATTCTTACCATTTTTAAGCTCTTATTTATCATTTTTATCGAAATAACAATCGACATGACATTCTTGATCAGCCGCGGCGATTTTTGTCTCTTTAGAATTTATATTTTCTTTTTCCGCCCTGGCTTTAGCCTGGTATAAATTGACAGCTTGGGAATCAACTCCCGCCATACATCCGCCTTCGCACATCATTCCCTCCAAAACATCTTCCGTCTGTTTGCCCAGGGAGAGATCTTTCACATACTGCACGCACTGTTCACTGCCGGAAGCGACTTTTAAGGAAAGACGTTCCGGAGAATTGATCTCGGCCAAATAATTATTTAAAGAAGCGGCCACTCCGCCGGTATTGCAGAAGTTCCTTCCTGACGAGGAGCCGTTAGGCACCTCTACAAGCCCTTCAAGTTTGCTCGGGTCTATCCCTTTCGCTTTCATCATGGCGTCGATTTCCTCGAAGGTGAGGACGTAATCAAGATTATCCTTGTTTTTCTTTAAAAGCCTTTCAGCTTTCTTAGCGACGCACGGACCGATAAAGACGGTCTTATAGCCGGGGTACAGTTTTCTAGCCATCCTGGCCGTGATAGCCATCGGAGAGAGGACATCGGAAGTATGCTCAAGGTAGACCTCCGGGAACTTCTTTTCCAAAAAGGTCACGAAAGCCGGACAACAGGAAGTGGTGATTTTATTCCCGCTTTTCTTCGATTCTAAAGCCTCTTCCGCTTCTTTCTGGGAAGTGATATCAGCCCCTTTGGCGACTTCGAGAATCTCTGCAAAACCCAGTTTGGTCAAGGCTTCATAGACCTGCTTTAAGGAGGCATTGCCCCATTGCCCGACGATGGCCGGAGCGACTAAGGCTATCAGCTTTTCGCCTTTAATGATCTCTTGGATCACCGGTACGAGGGAAGAACGTTCGGAAATCGCTCCGAAAGGACAAGAAGCGGAGCAACGACCACAGTTTAGGCAATCGTCTTCGCAAATCTCGGCAATCTGATTTTCATAATATTTCAAAGCGCCGGTCGGGCAGGCTTTATGGCAAGGGCGATCGGAGAGCAAAATCGAGCCGTAGGGGCAAGCTTTTGCGCACATCCCACAGGCTTTGCATTTCGCGTAATCGATATGCATTTTTGAATCGCCCTCGTAAATGGCGGAGAAGTGACATGCTTTGGTACAAGGCCGGAATAAGCATTTGCGGCAGTTATCGGTGATACGGACCTTGTGGATATTGCAATCATCGCAAGCCGCTTCCAAAACAAAAACAAACTGACCTTCAGAAGGAACCTTGCCTAAAGGAGTCAGACCCATCGCTAAGTAGGTCCTTTCGCGGATGACTTCCCTTTCCTTATAGACGCAACAACGAACTTTCGGACGCTGATAAGGAATCAGCTTATAAGCGATGTCATCGACATCTTCTTTTTTTAAAGTGCCGTTATAAGCTCTGGAAGAGACTTCCTGCAGGACCATCTTTTTATATTCGTTCAGCTGATCAAAACTGTTAGCCATACTCTGTTTTCTCCTTTAACTATCTTCTCGATCTTTTATTCCCGAGGCACCGGATAATAATCTCCATGTTCAATTATACAAGAGGTGGAAGAAGATATCCTTCAATTTAAGATGCGGTAAGAGATAAAAGCGCTTAAAAGCGCCTCCTCCCCTTCCGGCAAACTGAAAATTAAGTTGAGTTTTTGGCCGTTAAAGTCCTTTTTCTCAATCTTTCCCCCAGCTTGGATGATCTTTCCAAGCAGATAATCCGTTTCTTTAACATATAAGGATGCTTCGTAACGGAGATTCTTTCTTTCCAACTGCAGATTCGCTTCCTTCAAAGGCAGGAGAAACAAATCTAGATAGACTTTCGCTAATCGACCGGCGCCTAGCTTAGTCCCGCCAAAGTAACGAACGATGATAATGACGGTATTGTCGATTCCTCTTTCGGTCAGAAAACTAAGAGCCTTTTTCGCCGCGGAGGAAGGCTCTTTATCATCATTGGCCCCTTCCTGTCCCGCTTGAGCCTTAAAGACATAAAGCAGATGATCGGCCTTGGGATTTAAGGCTCGGATTTCCTCGATATGCTTAAAAGCCTCCTCCTTCGAGAAGGCTTGGTAAGCGTAGACTAGGAAGCGGCTTTTCTTCTCTTGATAAGCGAAGAAGAAATCTTCTTTTAAGAGGTAAGACATCTTTACGGCAGAGCGTTCAGATAGACGATAGCTGCGACGATGGAAGAGGAATTATCTTCGAAGGACTTCGTCTCGAAGTCAATCTTCGTCCCGGAGACGAGGCCGGAGGTGATGGCGGCATTATAAGCATCGATGACACCTTTAATAGTGTAGTTAGTGCCGCCTTTAGAAAAGATGGTGTACTTATCGGAATATTCATTAAAGAGTTTATAAGCTACGACTGAGTTATTCAGCTTATTCGTCGTCCCGGAGACGAAGTAAGAAAGCAACGAGGTATCGCCTTCGACCTTCGCCAAGATGTAATTGTAGGCTTTAGCCAAATCAGCATCGGCGACTTTGATCATCTTCGAGCCGGAGACCACATCGAGGGTGGTATAAGGTTCGCTGATCAAATTCGGGCTGGTACGTCCCATCAGTGTGAAGACGTCGGTTAATTCGGCTTCGAATTTTACCGGATCGGTGGTATACGGAGTGATGGAGCCTAGCTTCATGACGCCTTGTAAACCACGGGCTTCCAAGATTTCCAAGTAGAGATAATCCTGATCATCCAGACTCGCTCCGAAGAATAAATCGCCGATCAAAGGCAATTTTTCCTTAAGCATATTAGCCATCAACTCGGAGGCCAGAAGACCCTTGACTACCGTGGCGGAAGAAGAGGACTCATCCCAGGTGATCTTCATCGTCTTAATAATCAAATTGAAAGCGAGGTTCTGCAGAGTCGAATCGTTACCTGAGGAGAAGGAGACTCCGTCTCCTAAGGAATCGGTCATCGTATTGATAAAGTCATCGAGGATTCCGCATTGTTCGTTAAGCCATAAGGCCGTATGACCGGAAGGCATCAATAGGCGCTTTAACATATAAGCTTTCGAAGAGTTCGTCGGATATTCGGAAGTGGCATTGATATCTCGTAAATAAGAGGTAATAGAAGTCCCGGAATTATTCTGATCGAGGAACTTCAGGACGATGTACTCTTTGCAATCGGCGAACAGGTTCATCTGATCCAAAGGTCCGATGAAGGAATAAATCGTGATCTTCTGAACATTGCCAGCTGAATCGGTGTAGGTGCCACCCAGTTTGATTTGGCTGAAATCGAGTCCCGTCCCACCGCTCATTTCCTTAAGTCTTCCGAATAGATCGGTAAGGCTGACGATTTCGTTATCCCACCAAGCCAAGTTAGCCTGGGTCGAAGTATCCGTCCACCAAGTGGAACCGGTCACGGTCCACTGGACGTGGACTTGAGTATCGATCGTACGATAAGTGATATTTGTCCCGCCGACATTGAAAGTGAGGAATGAAGAGACATTCATCTGGGTGAAGATCTTATTGAAGAACTCCGGGATTGCTGAATGGAAGAGCTCGGAATGGTTCAAAGCGGAGAGGATTTCCGAAAGTTGGGAAGAAGTGAAATCCTGCGGGTTGGTCATCGTCTGCATATTGAAACCGGAGCCCAAGGAGACAATCGCTCTTAAGACCTTGGTAAATCGCAGAATTTCCGACTCGTTATACGCCTCTCTTAAAGAGGCGGTGGCAGTCTCATCAGAGCCGGTCAAGGCAGTCTGGTCGAAACACCAGTCATCGATTTTGGAAATCAAAGGCAACACCAAGGCCTTAGCCTGAGCCTGAGAGGCCCCAGTGATCATCTGGTCGAGGGTGGAAGAATGGACGACGGCGGCGATGACACTGTCGAAGACGGAATAATCGTACCCCGGCTTCACCGTGGTCATGATCTTCAAAGAAGCCAGATCATCGAGGAAGTTTTCCAAAGAGGTGAGGTCTTCCTGAGCTAACTTAGAAGGATCGCCTGCCAGTTTGGTAAGCAGGATATTATTTTTCATCCAATCGTAGAGGCGGCACATAGTTTCAATCTCAGCATCCTTTTCGGTCTTCGAAAGAGTATTGATGGCCAAAGGATTGGCAGCTTTGAAGGAAATAATATTATCGGAAGAGACTTCAACATCGCTGATCTGAGAAATCGCGTAATTCAAGGCGTAAGGCAAAGCCGCCGAGAAAAGTTTGGAATCCATCATGGAAGTCAATAGACGATATAAATCGCCCTGAGCCGTCGGATCGTAGCCGGCCGCGGTGGAATTTGTGACATTAGCCAAGCCGACATCCTGAATGGCCTTGAAGATCATGGAAATCTTGTAGACTTCCCCGTCGGTATCCAACAGAGCGGAGATATGCTTAGTCTCCCCGCCGACGGTAATGTCAAAATTGGTGAGAACCTTAGTCCCCGACCAAGCGAAATAACTCTCGCCATCAGCAGCCGTGTAGACTTCGCCGGTATATTGATCTTTCACGACTGAGAAGGATTCTTTGTTTAAGGAGTCGCCGATGAAGTCGGTGGAGCCGTTCTTCAAGCCTGATTTTCCAATCATCGTATAAGCCAATTCGCCGAACTTATCGACGTAGAGGCCATATTCGTTTTTCTGGACCGAAAGCAAACTAGTCTGAGCAAGCGAAGTCAGCAAAGCGTTGATTTCACGGTAATCCAGATTGGTCCAGTCGATGGAAGCGAGATCGGAAGAACCCAGTTCCTTCAGACGAGTCACGACGTTAGCGAAAGCCTTGCCTTCTGCCTCCCAATCAGTGATGGAATTAAAGTCGACATTGACGCCGAGATCGGTGATCAAAGGCGCGACGGTCTTATTTAAGATTCCTGATAAGGAAGCGGAAAGCAAAGGTGAATTCCCAATCTTGGAGAAAATACTCTCGATCAAATCCGGAGTGAGGTCATCCAAGGTCAACTGGTTGCCCTTGGTGAACAAAGCCGGATTATCGTGCATCAAACCGATGATGCTGACGAGGTTATTGATTTCCCCGTTCGTCCCGGTCCAGTCGATGCCGGAAAGATCGTTAGCAATCGTCAAGCCGGTATCGGCTAAGGAACCGGAAGAGAAAAGCCCAGCGATCAGCTTATTGAAGTTGACGTTCTTCACTAAGGTCGTCTCGGTGCCGTTCACCCTTTTAACCGGGTTGATGACTTGGTTATTGATAATGCCGTTTAAGACTGTAGCGATCTTATTCTGCATGGTGGAATCGAGCGCTTGAATCACACTCGCCGCATCCGTAGCGGTAGAAATCGCCTCGTATATATCGTAAGCCTGACCCGCGACTTCTATAAGGTTCTTGACCTCTTTGATCAAAGTGGTCGGATTGCCTTGGTAATCGGTAGTCGGAGAGAAATTAAAGTCGCTGACCGAAAGGCCGTAAAGCATATCGGAGACATTCTGGCCGGATAAAGCTTTGGAGATGAAATCCGGCAAGATATCAGCCAGCAGAGTCGAATTCTCAATCTTCGTCAGCATCGAAGTGATGAGAGTACGATTTTCTTCTTTGGTGATATCGGCATTGTTATCGATCAGCTTTTTAGCATCCGGGACCACATCGAGCAGATAGGAGAATTCTTTTCTGAAGGAAGCGGTGCTCCCAGTATTTAAACTGGTGAGTTTATCGCCAAGTTTGTCGATCGTATCTGCGGTGATGTATTCATTGACCCCATCGATATTCCCGATAGTGGACTTCAGAAGTTTCTTGATATTGAGAATCTGTTTATTTGCATCGGAAGATAAGAAATCCATGCCGAGCAAGCCCGGGAAGTCAGTTAAAGTATATGCCGGATAGATTTCGTTTCCTTGGTCATCTTTCGTGGCCGGGAGAACCAACGCTCCGGTGGTTGTAAGATCCGTGCCGCATAAAAGGGATTTAACACCTTTGATGATCGTCGAGTCGGTCAATTTGTCAACCAGATCTTTCCCGAGGTTATTCAAAGTCTCCTGGGAGATTGAGGTGTAACCAAGCAGACGGAAAGCATCAAAGGCAAATTCGACGATATTCGATAAATCCGTACCGAAGTCAATCGTCTCGTAGCGGGATTCTAAAGTCGACAGATAATCAATGTTACCCTGTTCGCCTAAGTTTTTCGCGGCCAGAGCCAACATCTTCGGGATGAACTTTTTAACGACCTTATTATCCGCCAGAGTCTTGAGAGCGGTCTTGAAATACTCCTTCTTCGTGAAGTCGAGCGTGAAGGCGCTCGGGGTGGTGCCGTCAGAGAGCATCGGGATGGCATATTGATCGATGATTCCAGCATCGTAGAGAGCTCCGTAAATCTTATTCAGATCATCCATCGTCCCGGTAAGATCAAGTTGAGTGAAATCAAAGTTCAAGCCAAACTTATCAAAGCGGGCTTGATTGCTCGCAATCTGTAACCCGGCCGGCAGCAAGCCGATCAAAAGCTTAAAGGTCCCGAGTTTATCGAGAATCTTAGAAACGTTATCTTTCGTTAAAAGCGAGGCATAGTCGACAGAAATCTTGCCGTTCACTAAAGAGATGGAAGTAAGCAGATTCGGTGCCAAAGTCAAAAGCGTATTCAATTCGTTCGCCAAGGAAGTAGTGGTGCCGCCGATGCTGACTTCGGTGACTTCAGACATCAGTTTAGTGTCGAGCGCTTTGGTCGGATCGGAAGAGCCCAAGGTCATAGTGGAATAGTAAGCGGAGGTCTGATAGGAGGCCAGAAGATCGATATACGCTTGGTAAGAAGCTAAATCCTCTTTCGAAATCTGCCCGTTATTCTCTTCCGTCTTAACCGAAGAGGCGGTTCCGGCGAGAATACCCGCGACCGAAGTCAAAGGCGAAATGAATAATGCTCCGATGATCAATCCGCAAATTGCGCCTTCTAGGGAAGCGAAACCGCGATGGACATGGTTTTTCCTCTTATCTTTAGAAAGAAAGATGGCGAAGGAGACCGAATAGATAAGTTCTCCAAGAATCCAACCGAGAAGCAGGATAATAAGCAGGAAACCGACGAAGAAAAGAGCGAAGCCTAAGACGGCGTGGGACAGTTCCAAGGCCAGCTGATCGACGCTGACATCGGTGGCGGAAGAAACCAGACCCAGCGATTCGACAATTTTGACGATCGTCTGATCGATAGTTGTGACCGCAATCTGATTGTTGCTGATATTGATCCCGTTCGGGAAGAAGCGGGAGAGATCGATGGAGGCGACATAATTGACTAAAGGCTGGATCATAAAGACTAAAAAGAGAGTCAAAATCCCGATGCCGATATAGCGGCAGGTAGAATGGTAAAGGCCTCTGATCAAGGACCAGATAGCCCCGAAGATGCCGAACAAAGCAATCAGAATGAACAGGTAGTCCCACTTAAAATAGGATAAATAAGTGGCTATTCCATCTAGGACTGTCAGGTTAAACATATTTCCCCCTTTTGTGCTTTATCTAAGCGAAGTAAGTAATTATTCTTTTTAGGCAAAATACTTTCTTAAGATATTTCTTAACGTTATTTTACAATAAATGAAAGTCGCCCGCCATATACTAATGTATCTTTTTAAAAAAGTCTGTATAATTAAAACCGTCTTAAGTATGATATTTTTTATGTATGAGGAGAAAAACATATGCAAGTTTACGGAGATGATTCCTACCAACCGGAAAAAGATAAAAACCGCGCGAAGAAAATGTATTCTTTGCCTCTTTGGACTTGCATCGTCCTCTTTCTTGTCGGCTCTTTAGGCCTAGATATCGTCGCTTCTTTGATCGTGAGCCCCATCGTATCTGCCATTCACCCTATAACTGGGGTCAAAGGCAGCGAAGAATATACCCAGCAGACCATCATCAACTCCGCTTGGATTAATTTCTTCGCTTACCTAGTCATCGGAGGAATCCTGGTCGCAATAGTCCTGATAGTTGATTGGGGCGGGCTTAAAAAGCGCGTCCATTCCTTGGGGAATTACCGTTTCTACCTCACGGTCTTTTTCAGTTTTATCGGACTGATGTCTTTATCTTACCTTTGGGCGATTATCGAACAAGTCATCATCACCGCCGGCCACATCCAGCAGGAGACAAACTCCAACCAAGCCATTATCATTAAGATGTTCCAGTACGCTCCGGCTCCTTTGATTATCGAAGCTGTTTTCTTCGCTCCTATAAGCGAGGAACTCACTTATCGCCTCGGGCTTTTTGAGGCCGTCAGGCGGTATTCCAGAGTTTGGGCTTATGTCGTAGTCTGCCTAGCGTTCGGTTTGATTCACGTCTTCTCTTCTTTGATTATCGATTGGCAGAAGATGGCGGCTTTAAGTCAGCAGAGCGCCGAATACCTGGCCTTGCAGAACGATATCTACAACGAACTGCTGGCTTTCCCGACCTACGCAATCGCCGGAGGAGTCTTGGCCTTCGCCTATGAAAAGGAAGACAATATTTTCGCCTCCTTGTTCGTCCATATGGCCAACAATATTCTGGCGATGGTCCAGATTTCAGCTTCTTTAGCCGAGTTGAATTCTTCCTCTTCCTCCGCCGCCATGGTTAGTTTCTTATCAAAACTGTTAATCCGCTCTTAATTTATTGCTTTGAAGGAGGGATAGATGGAAAAAGAAGTCTCCCCGCAGCAGAAATATCTTTTCCTCAGCCACTTCGATTTAAAGATAATCGCGGTGATTTTAATGACGCTGGATCATGCGGCGATATTTTTTGTGCCGGCCACTTCGGTTTTCTATGAGATCCTGCGTTCGATCGGGAGGCTGTCCTTCCCTTTATTTGTCTTTATGTCAGTGGAAGGGGTCTTTAAATCCCATAAGCCTTGGCTTTACGGTTTAAAGCTTCTAATCCCGGGCTTGTTTATCGACTTAGTCTTATTCCTGACGATGAAAATTTACCCCGGAAATGCTTTTGTAGAACTGAGCTTAGGTGTCATAGGGCTTTATCTTCTGGAACGAAAGGATAAGTTTTCTTTTCTAGCCCTCCTGCCTTTCGCAATTATGATCCTTTCAGACTGCCCTTCTTTTTTCCCTATCCGCTCGGAGTATGGAACCTTCGGGTTAATTGTGTTCCTCTGCTTTTATTTCGCTAGAAAAACCGCTGATTATTACACGAACAAAGTGGCGGAGCAGATGAAGTTACCTTTCGAAGCGGTCTTTGAGCTAAAGGGGCGTTATAACCGCAATCTCTGGGCCATTTTCGGGCTTTTCGTAGCTAACTTGATTCTTTTAGCCATCTATTTCCTGAATCCGGCTTCTTTTGTCATCACCGGGCTAGCGATCAGAGTGGGAATCGAAGAATATTCGGCCTTGGCGGGCCTTTTTATCTTCTTTTATTCAGGCAAGAAAGGTTATTCAAACAGTTTTGTCAATTACGCTTTCTACGCTTATTATCCGCTTCATATGCTCGTTTTATATTTGATTTACTATTTGGTGAATCTCTAGGAAGCATTTTCCTTTTCTTAGTTGAATGGAAAAGGTATAGTGAAAACAGTAAAGGAGATAATTATCATGTCCAAAGAAATAAAGTCCGCCGCTGAATTCGATGCCGCAATCAAAGAAGGAAATGTCGTCGTTGATTTCTTCGCTGTCTGGTGTAACCCGTGCCAGCATCTAGGTGGAGTGATCGAAGAAGTGGAACCTAACTATAAGAATGTTAAGTTCATCAAAGTAGATGTCGATCAGTTACCCGAGTTGGCAGCGCGTTTCAGCGTCGAGTCCATTCCGAATGTCTTCTTCTTCAAAGATGGCAAAGAGGTCTCTTCCTTCCTCGGATTCCGCTATAAGTCCGAATTTGAAAGCTTCGTGAAAAAAGCTTTCAATATCGCTTAATCAGATACTGAATAATTAAGGAAGATCACCCTCCTGATAAAGGAGGGTTTTTAAATGAAAAAGCTGAAGGAGTCCGTGGGTGAAGTCCTTCAGCCTGTCGTTTGATTTTTATGATTTCAGGATTTTTTCTTAGTCAGCTAAGCCTCCTTTGAACTAGTCGCTTCCTCAGAAGCGGAAGTAGGTAAAGAGGAGGACTCCTCGGAAGATTGGACATCTTCCGAGGAAGTAAGATTGTCATCTTCGGTCATCTTAATATATTGATAAGTGACTTCTCCGTTAGCTCCGAGTGTTCTTTCAAAGAGGAAATGATAGTCGTTGTATCCGCTCTTTTTAATCTTAGCCAGGATATAGTCAACTTCCTTTAAGGTGAAGAAAGTATAGCGGGAGAAAGATTTTTCATCGATATCCTTCGCCTTTATATAGACTCTTCCGACCCCGTCTTCCGTAAAGACGCCTAAGGAATAGGAGGAGATAACCTTATTATCTTCCAACTGGGTAAGTTTAAATAAACTCTTGCCCTCGTAAGTCATCTGACGGACTTTGATATAAGCGGTATCGGTGTAATAAAAGCCGAACGCAGTTAAAGAATTACCATTTTCATCCACCCCGCTTCTTCCGCCCATCGGGTAGGAAGTGTTTTGGTAGATGACTTCGCCGGCGATTTCTTCACTTACTTCCTTCAGTTCTTCGCGAGCATCTTCATCTTTTCCATCATGGAAATCGTGATCGTAGCCTTTATGGCCTTTGCCATCTTTAAAACGGGAGGAAGCTCCTAAAGAAGCGGAAGTCGTTTCCATAGAAGTCAGTTCTGAAGAAGTCGTCGTTTCACTCTGGGAAGAACTGGTTTCCGTTTCAGTCGCGGTTGGGACGATATTGTAGTAAATTACGACATTCTGCGCCTTGCCATCCTGACCTAAGAAGCTAATCGAGGTCTTGTTGGTGTAGGCAGGATTATCGGAGCTGGCTTCCTGGACTTTCGTGACGATCTGACCCTTACGATAAGCTTGGTCGACCACGCCGAGATAGGAGGTGGCATAATTAAGCATCTCCTCTTCTTGGGCCGTCTTTTCCGAGTCGGTCAAAGAAGAGACTTGTCCGCCTCTTAATAAGGGGGTGGAGGCTATGTTAGCTCCGCTTAAAGAGGATAAGCCCATCACCGTCTCGTAAGCGAAAGCATCTTGGACACTAAGAGATTCGCCGGCGGCAAAAGTGCCGATTTCGACATTAGAAGAGGCGAGAGTATCGACGTTGCAGGAAAACAACAAGAAGGCAACCGAAGAGCAAGCCAGTAAACTCAAGGAATGTTTTTTCATTTTTCAATTCCCCTTTCAAACTATCTTCTCTTTCGGTAGGGTTTTTATTGGTATCTTTTTAAAATATTTTCAAAAAGAAGGAGTTCTTCGATTCGCTTTGAAAGCTTTTTCCCCAGCCAAAGAAACTTGATAAGCGGAGGAGGCAGCGGAAAAAGACAGGGCTTTATGGGAATTCTTTCCTTTTTTATAAACCCCGCTCGCCGAACCATCCTCGTTTTTCATGAACAGGAAAACATAATCTTCTTTTCGGTAGTCAAAAGTAAGCCAGACCGCATCGTTCCCCTTTCTTTTGCCCAGCGCAATCTGGATATCACCCGAGTTATCCCCCAGGTTGAAAATGGAAGGATCTTTTTTGCCTTCTTTCCCAGCTATTTTTTTACCGCTGGCCTGAAAAGAAGCGGAAAAATCATCATCTCCCTCGCCTTCTTGACAACTGAAGAGGCAAGTCTGCCCAAAAATTGAACTCTCTCCTTCCCAGGAAGCGGAGGTCTTTTCTTTGATATTAAGAGACTTTTCTACCTTCTCGCCCCCGAGCAAGGTCCCGCTAATTAAAAGGTCGTACCCTTCACTCGTGCTCGTCTTAGTTAATTTACTGCCCTCCAGATAGAAGCCGATTTCCACCAAGGGCAGAAGACGGCTAAGATTGGTTTCTAAAGAAGAAACGGATTCTTCCTGTTGAGCTAACAGACAGCCGCTTAAGACTGCTTGGCTTGTCAGCTGCTGTTCTTTTGCGGTATATGTCATTTTCTCATAGGTGAAATTCTCCGCTTCCGTTTGATCATTATGGTTCTTCACAAGGAAAAAGACCCCGAGAGCTAAAGAAGCGGCTAGAACGGTCGATAAAGCGAAAGCCCAAGCTTTGCGTGGCTTTCTTAAATTGACCACTGCATTCTGAGTATTCTCTCCTTCGCGAGCTTCAAAACCTTTTAAAGCTTGGGAACTTACTTCGGGGAAAGAAAAAGCCTCGGACTCTTTTTTCAACTCTGTTTTTAATTCCTTGCGCTTCATGTTATTTCCATCCCTCCGTTTTCTTCTGTAAGGTCTTCATCGCCTTGTTATAGAGCCAGAGCACCGTTCCCAAAGGTTTATTCATCATCTTAGCTATCGCTTTAAACTTCAAATCATCGATGACGTGGAGGATGATAATCTGGTATTCATCCTCGCTTAGGGCTTTTTTAGCTAGCTGGAAGAGTTTGCCGTCTTCCTCATGCGTTTCTTCTTCCCCATCTTCTTCATCCTTTTCCAAAAAAGGTTCCAGAGGGACGAGCCTTTGATTGCCCTCCGCTAAGTCGACGGCCTTATGATGGATAATTCCAATTAAGTAAGGCGTGACTTTCTCCCCGGAGCGGAATTTATCTTTTGCAGAAAGCAGGAAATCTTCATAAGTTTCCTGCATCAAATCAGCGATCTGATCCTTATCTTTAATAATCGCATACGCGGAAAAAAAGACGGGCTTTTTGGTGGCATTATAAAGTTCTTCAAAGTGGGAAAGATCCCCAGCTTTGATTTCTAGGGCAATCTGAGACAGTCTTTCTTCCTGGTTAACCATACCTGCCTACAATAATATTTCCCTCCGAAAGCCATTTTTATTGGTAAATCTTTTCTTCGGACTTAAGTTATGTAATATTTTAGCAGATTCTTGTCTTCATTTAGAAAGGTTGATCTAGGAGTAACTAAAACCCCTTTTCCCTATCTTGAAATCATCCTGTTTTTATGCGATGATATCAAAGCCGCGGATCAGTGGTGTAGTGGTCTAACATGTCTCCCTGTCACGGAGAAGATCACGGGTTCGACTCCCGTCTGATCCGCCAGTTAAATTCGATGCAGGCATAGTTCAGTGGTAGAACTTCAGCCTTCCAAGTTGATCACGCGGGTTCGATTCCCGTTGCCTGCTCCATCGATTATTAAAGCCCGGTTTCCCGGGCTTTTTTCGTAGCTTTTATGACAGCAAAACAGTTTTTATTCGCTTAGGTTAACCTTCGAACTGGTCGGACTTTTTCTTTCTTTTTTCTCTCTCCATAACACCTGAATCTACCTGCCCGGAGGCGAAAAGGGCTCGCTTGGTGATATAAGCTCCGAGGATGTTATAAAGGATGGTCGTCGAAAGGATGACGCAGACGATGATGTCTCCATAGGAATACCCCGAGCCGAAATTCCCTTTCAATTGATTCCCGGAGATGGTGGCTAAGCCGATGGCTACTCCCGCTTGAGGAAGCAGCATCAATCCCAAGTATTTTTTGATCATCGGATCGCAATTCTTTTCACTTAAGGAACCAACGTAAGCACCGCAGTACTTGCCACATGAGCGCATCAGGAAATAGATGATGGCTAAAGGAAGGAACATTAAGAGGAGTTTAGAGTCTTTATAGTAGATAGAAATATCCAGCTGAGCCCCGGAGATGATAAAGAACATCATAAACAACGGCGGAGTAAAATAATCAACCCTTTGGATGGTCTTTTCTAAATCCGGGGCCAAGTTACAGTAAATGGCTCCAACCATCATGGCGGTCAGCAAAGGAGAAAATTCAAACTCCCTTAGCGGAGAGGAAGAAGGAAATAACTTTACGGATGAAAGATAAGCGACAAATAGCATACCGGCAAGAATAAAGATCATCCGATTATTTCCGCTTTTGAAGTATTTGGTCATCCAGACCAAAAACAGGCCTAGAAGACTACCGAACAAAATAGAAAGCAAGATATCCAAAAAAGGGACGACCAGGATCGCATAGATATCTACTTCCCCGCCCGTTAGTCCTTTCGCTAAAGAGAAAAACAAGGCGAAAAGAATCAGGGCAACCGCATCATCCAATGCCACGACTGGCAGTAATGTATCAACGACATTCCCGTGCGCTTTATATTGTCTGATGACCAACACGGTCGCCGCTGGGGCGGTCGCGGAAGCGATGGCGGCTAATGTCAGGATAATAGGCCAAGGGAAAGCCTGAGGCCAAATAAAATGCGGAAGCAATAAGCCTAAGAAGACAAATAAGGAGCCACCTAAAGACTCGGTTAAGGCGGTAATGAGGATTCGTTTGCCCGTGGTCTTTAAGGCCTTCACCTGAAATGATTGCCCGATGGTAAAAGCGATAAAGCATAGGGCCAGCGAGGATAAAAAGGAGATATCCAAGAGGCCTAAATGGTTGCTTCCCTCAGCCAATGGACTCCCGAATAAGGCGTGCAAGCCCAGAAAGTCAGTTTCCCCGCTCCCAAGATCAATAAATTTACCTAAAACATAAGGGCCGAACAGAATCCCTGAGAGCAGGTAACCTGTAACGTTAGGAAAGCGAATCAATTTCATTAATCTAGAGGAGAGCAAGCCGATTAAAATGTAAGCTGAAAGCAAACCAAGGGTGGTGAAAAGAGCGGTGTTCATATCTCAATAGCTCCTTTGCCGTTTTTAGAACGAACCTTCAAAAAAGGATAGAGGCCAACCGAAGATGGCGCCTTTAATTTTTTTGAAGGAAGCTGTGTATTCTCTGATGATTGCTTTGGCTTTTGTTTCCTGCCCTTCCTTTAAGACTAAAAAGAAGCAGGGATTGACAGTCCTTTTCCCCTGCATCAGATGGCTTAAGGAAATGACTGAAGGTTCATCCTCCTCTTCTGAGGAAGTCAACGAATGAATTGACGAGGCGGGAACATAAGTCCCGTTGTAGCCGTTTTCGGCTAATTTTAAAAGCAGGCCGTCGATTTCCGCGCCGGCTTGGAAGACCGCATATAAGACTGTTTCCATGTTTAGGGTTCCTTTCCTGAGATAGCGATGAGGCTAGTAAAAAGATAGGAAAGGATCAAGGAACGACCAAAAAAATCAAAAATGGCAGGGGGCGAAGATTGAAATCGCCACGGTTGATGGCGATAGCGATGAGCCTTCTAAGTAAGATTTCCTGTTCCATGGCCTCATTTAAACATAGAAAGAGACATTAAACAATCCCTAAAAAGACAAAAATGGTTTTTATAAAAAAAGCCTCGGCTTTTTAAGTCCGAGGCCTGGAAAGGAAGGAAGAAATCAGGTGTTATCCTAAGAACGAATCAACGCCTTTTTGCAGCATCTCGCTGACCTGATCGACTTTGTATTTCGAAAGGGCGGAATTATAAGCTGTCAAATCCTGATAATCCTTCACCCCTTTTACATAATCCGGGGTGTATTTAGCCGTGAATTCACGGACCCTGGTCATGGCTGAAGAATAGGTCAAGGAATCGTCGCTGCTCAGCTGGCTGGTGACCGTATCAAGGATCGGAGACTTAACAGTTATGGCCATCCATTCTTTCAAGGTGTGAATGAAGATAGGATTGAAGGTGTAGAATTTTCTACTCGGCCCGTAGGTGTAGCCGTTGAAGCGGCTGCAAATGAAGTACTGAGCGATGTTATTATGATCAACCAAGAAATCACAAAGGCGGTACATTTTCTCTCCTTGAGAAGTACCTTCTACCCAAGGATTGCCATCCGAATCGACTTGAGAATAACCACCTTCCGTCAAGCCGTATTTCGTATATAAAGGATCTTGGCATTCTTCATATTGGGCTTTGGAAAGGCCGTATTCTTTCATCACGGCTCCTTCCGGAGAGTACATGAAATCGATAAAGCTCATCAAAGCCGGGATATCTTTATCCTTGGCTTTATTAGTGATGACAATGGAAGAGCCCAATTTATCACCTTGATAGAAAGTATAAGGGACGATATTCTTATCGCTGTCAGTTCCGTAGACATCGTTGATCGGTTGACGGCAGCCCATGACGCAGGCGCCTTTGGTGAAATCATCTTCTCCCGACTGAATGGCTTTTTCCGTCTCGGAGGAATAACCGTACCAGAGCCCGATTTTGCCCGAATAGACCCCGGTCGTATTGATTTGGTAGAAACTATCCGAGGTACGCTCGCTGAACTTTTTATCGATATAGCCGTTTTTATACCAATTATTCATGGCTTGTAAGTAAGCCTTAAAATGTTGGCTCTGCGGCCCGAATTCAATTTTATTTTCCTGGTTAACCGACCAGAAAGGTCCGGTGCCGCCGAAGGAAGAATAAAGATCGCCAGTCTCATAAAAACCTTGATAGGCCATGGAGAAAGGATAACCATCGCTGATGCCTTGATCTTCGATGGCTTTTTTAAAGATCTTCAGCATCCATTCCCAGTCGGAAATATAAATCGGATCCTTGTTTTCAGAAGGAAAGACCACATCATCGCTCCAGACACCGTTAGCATCATATGAACCAGTGAAGGCGGCTTGGGTTTTCGGGTTAACTCCATATTTGACGATCCAGTCGCGGCGGTATTCCCACCCGCCCCAAGGCTCGGAAGAATCAGCCATCGAGAAGATTTCCAAATATTTATCTTCCCCGTCGATTTTATTGATGACACGTTTTTTCTGATCGGGGTTTTTCTCTAGCCAAGCTAAGTAGTTAGGCATATATTCCTTTACATAGGAAGTTAAATCCATAGCGATGCCTTCTTCGTAAAGGTTCTTAACCGTGCCCATGGATTTATAGTAGGAAGTATCGATGACATCGGTATAATCGCCGGAGCCTAAGAGAGTTGAAAGGTTATTATTCTCTTCCCCGGTCGGCGGAACGGTGAAATCGAAAGATATAGAAACGTCTTTATCCTTCCCCCACTTTTTGTAGTTGGTCAGATAACGGACGACCGGATTGTCTTTATAGTCAGAATAGTATTGACCATCGACCCCGGTCGGAATCCAATAAGTGAAAGATGCTTTCTTTTCTCCTGTAGAGGTGCTCGAGCCGCTTTCTCCACAGGAGGCTAAAGCTCCGAGTAGCAAGAAAGCAACACTTAGACCTGATAAGAAACTCTTTTTCATCGTTTCATCCTCTTTTCCCTAGGAGCACCTTTCGAGGCCCCTAGCATTTGACCTAATATTAGATTTCTCAGGTCTTTCTTTATATCATTTTTATCGTTGACGATTGTAAATAAATTTATAAGTTCTTGAAAATTAAAAGCGTTAAAGATCTTAAATATTTATCTTATGAGAACGCCAAGTCAAAAAAAGAAAGCCTTAACGAGGGCTTTCTTTAGGAAAAATAATCTGGGGGATTTTATTGGATTTACCTGTTGGTTTTGTTTATGGCCTTTTTGGTCTTCTTCGTGGTCTTTTCTTTTTCTTTCATGGCTTCTTTATAGTATTTTCCTTCTTCTTCATCTTCCGCATCGTACTCATCTTCGATTTCCCCGACTAATTCTTCGAGGATGTCTTCCATCGAGAGGATTCCGATGGGCTTATTTTCTTTATCGACGATAAGCGCAATCTGTTGATGCTGCTTTTGTATGAGGGCGAAAGCATCCGCAATCGTGGTTCCAGCCACGATGGAAAGCGGGTCTTTAATCAGTGATTCGATATTGGTGTTTTTTTCAATCAGCATCTCGTAGAAATCTTTCTGTAAAAGGAAGCCGAGGACTTGACCGGTCTCCCCATCAAGGTAAGGGACGCGAGAATAGTTATTGACTTCAAAGATATTCTTAATTTCAAAATCGGACATAGAAGTGTTGACCATGACCGCTTTATCCCAAGGGGTCATGACTTTTTCGACTAATTTATCATCGAAAACGATGGATTTCTGAATCAGGTCATGTTCCTCCTGATCGATGACTCCATCTTCTTTAACGTCTTCGACGATCATTTTCAGTTCATCTTCGGTCAAGACCGGGTCTTCTTTTTCCAAACGGAAAAGCCAGACAACAAAGCTGGTCATCCATTCAAAGAAAATGGTCAAAGGCCAGAAAAGAAAATAAAAGAAAACTGACGGGTAGGCAAAAAGCAAAGCTAGTTTTTCTGGCGCGGCTTTGGCAACATTTTTCGGGGTGACTTCCCCGAAGATCAAGATGATAACTGTCAGTATTAACGTCGAAAATAAAGGGCCGTTTGCTTCACCGAACCATTCAATAGCCAGAATAGTAAAGATGGAAGCGGAAGCGATATTGACAACATTGTTACCGATTAAGATGGAGGATAGCAGCCGTTCGTAATGGTCGACTAAATAAAGTGCGATTTTCGCACTTTTCTTGCTTAAAGCCAAACGCTCAATCCGGACGTGAGAAGAGGAAGTATAAGCGGTCTCCGCAGCGGAGAAAAAGCCCGATAGGATTACTAGGATGATTAAGACGATACACAAGGGAACTTCCATCTCTGCCCGAACTTACGCCTCCTATAATGATGATTAATAATATCAAAACAAGCCTAGTATGTCAATGATGAATCCAGGAGAAAATGCCTTAATCAGGTGGTTTTTACCACTTTGTAATTACGCCATTCACATAGTGCCAGAAATTTCCAGAGGTTGATGGCAAACTCGGACTATACCAATAAATAGGAACAGCAGAGGTATTACAGTTTTCAGCCCAGCCTGTAGGTTTCACTCCAGCTCTGGCAAAGATCGTCAGATAAGAGCATTTATAGAAAGCGTATGCTTGGATAACGGTTACAGTTTCCGGAATCACCAGTTGAGTTAAATAGTTATTAAGGAAGAAGGCAGAAGGACCAATAGCAGTGCAGGTGCTAGGCAATTGATACGAGGTGGTTTTTTTATTCGGGAACTGAAGCAAAACTGTTCCATCCTTGCTATATAGCACACCATCGTGCGAGGAATAATACTCATTAGCAGGATCGACGTTAAAGGAAACCAGATTCGGAACATTTGAGGGTTGGAAAATGAAGGGGGCAGTCAGGATATCTTTCACATGTGGACCGATAGTGATATACGCCAGCGAATCGATGCCCCTAAAGGCACTCAGCAAGTCGGTTTTATCCTCTGGTCTATAACTCCAGTCAAAATACACTGTTGTTAAAGAGGGACAATAGGAAAAGAAGTTGTATAAAATGCCGAAAGGTGCTGCATCATATGCATAGAAATACAAAGATTCCAACTTCTGGCAATCAGCAGCAAATTGCCCGCCGATTTGCGTAACACTGCTCGGAATAGTCAAGGTAACTAGACTGTCGCAGTCATTGAAGGCGTTGTCTCCTATGAGAGTAACATGGGTTGGAATAGAAACGGTCTCCAATGATGTGCAGCTAGAAAAAGCGCTTTTTCCGATAGTCAAAAGACTCTCGGGCAAATTGATCTTTTTCAAGGATGAGGCTTTGTAAAAGGCGTAGTTCCCAATCTCAGTGACCTCTCCTAAAAGAACCACCTCTTCAACGTCGGTATCTAAAAAGGCATTTTCTGAAATAGAGGTTATATGAGTCCCGAGAATAACCTTTTTCAGGTTAACTGGCGGATTTTTCGATAAAAGGGAACAGGAGAAAAGGCTCGATAAAGTGACGAAGCCGGAAAAATCTATCGTCAGCACCTTTAGGCCTACCATATCAAGAAATGGAGTTTTAGCGATTGTTGTCACATTATTAGGAATGGTCAGCTCCGTAAGAAGCGGACACCAACAGAAGGCAAAGATGGCAATCTCAGTTACCGAAGAAGGAATGACATAAGTTCCCTCTTTCATCGCTGGGTAGCAGATCAAGGTCTTTAAGTCTTTCGAGAACAGAACACCTTCAATGGTCTGAAAATTTGGGTTAGTCTCATCGGCCACAATTTCTTTGATAGATTTAATACTCCTAAAGGTTCCCTCTTCAATAAAAGTATGAGGTCCAAGGATTATCTTTTCTAAAGGGACGTTATCTTGATCGGAGAAAAGCGATTCTACCGAAGTCAGATACTGATTATCGATAGTCAATTCTTTTAAGGATGTACAGCCTTTAAAAAGATAGCCACCAGTTTGGTTGATAACAATATCCGGCCCTAGAACAAAACTAGTGAAAGAAGCACAACCCTCAAAAGCTCTTGGCCCAATTTCCTCCACCGAGGAAGGAATCAGAAGCGACCTTAAGCTTGAGCAGCCCATAAAGGTAGCAATAGCAATCTTTTTTAGCGAGGAAGGCAAACTGATTTCAACTAACGAAGTGCAATTCGAGAAGGCCTCGGATTCGATTGTCTCCAAAGTTGAAGGCAAAATCACTTCTTGAAGTTGACTGCAATCGCTAAAAGCATTATTGGAAATAGCACTCACTCCTTCAGGGATCTGAATAGATTTCAATCCTCTAGCTCCCTGGAATGCGCGATATCTAAAAGTAAAGGTGCTCCAGGAAGATATCTTTAATTCCATCTTGGAGGCGCAATAATAACTGGTGTCGGTAATCTTTATTGCGTAACTATCGGTGAACGGGCTTGTTCCTAAGAGATCTTGAAAGACCCAGCCGGTATAAGGGAGAGTAAGACTATGAAGATTATAGGCCCCCGCTATAGCGCGGTAGCCGATATTGGTTACTTGATAATTGACCCCGGAAATGTTTACTTGGCTTTGGATAGTTAAATCAGTCGAAGAGGAATAAAGAGCACTGGCGGCAGTAGCTCTATCACCGGAGCGGACATAAACGATATCATCCTGAATCAATATTCCATTTTCGTTAACACCACGATAGACATTATTACTGTTAGTAGGCCACCCGCTCGGCCAACCAGAAGGACGAGAGTACGCCTCGAGGAAATAAACCAGATTCGGGCAATCGTAAAAGGCATCTTGTTCAATGTTTACGATTCCACTATGTATAAAAACGGTCTTGAGCTTATCGTTCGAGGAGAAGACCCCCGCTTTAATCGTTGAAACTTTCAATCCATGATATGTATGGAAAAAAGTCAAGCTGGAATTATCGGAGGTGAAGGAAGAGACAACATAGCTGGTCTGCTGATCATTTAAGGTGTATCCGATTCCAGAGGTGCTGGAATCATATAAGGCTTTAATAATTAAATCAGAGTTGATTTGTTGGACATTTTTATCCCAACCTTGGAAATCATATTGAAGTCTCTCATCTCCTTTTCGAGAAGGACGT
The DNA here is from genome assembly GCA_022652945.1 of Bacilli bacterium. GTDB lineage: Bacteria > Bacillota_I > Bacilli_A > RFN20 > CAG-288 > Scatoplasma. Next base: position 205,796 of record JALCRV010000002.1, on the reverse strand, counting down.
TCCTTCTCAAATATAGCCGCCTCACCTTTTTTGACTTGACTTTCCTGGAGGACTTTCCCATCCCAGTCGACAAATCTCACCGTATAAAAAACTTCGGCCTCAGAGCTCAAGGACGAACTCTCTTCAAGGGAAGAAACTGGGTTTTCAGAGGAAAATTCGGAGGACATTTCTGATGAGAACTCTGAAGAAGTCTCCTCCTCAGAGGAAATCACTTCAGAAGAAGAATAAGAAGAGGAAGAGGGGCTGAGGGAAGAAGAAACCGCCGTAGCAGAGGAAGAAGCAGCGACAGTTTGCGATGAAGAAGCCAGAGAGGAAGAAACCGGAGAAGAAGAAATAAGGCTATCTAGGAATGGGCCGCAACCCGTGATTAAAAAAACGGTGCTTGCAAGAAATAGGCCTAGCAGGGCTTTGATTGCTTTTTTCATATCTTCTCCTTAATTCTGTTTAATCTTAAATATATTTTTATAATAAACCACCTTAAAAACTAAAGCAATCAGATTTGCAGAACCTCCTGCATTTCTTGAGTATTTAAAGTAAATTAAATAAACAGATGAGGACTAAAATCTCTATTAAATCCGCCGTTTTTTCTTGAAAGTAATCTTTTAAATAGGAGAATTGACCCTTAGAGGATAATCAGCTCTATGAAAAACATCAAAACTAAGTATATATTTCCTTTTTGCCTTGGCTTTAACAGGCTGGGGAGTAAATAACAGTTTCTCATCTAAGGCCTCTTCGGGGGCTCAGTCTTCCTCCTCACTTTTTTCTTTTCCCCGAAGAAGGTCTGGAGCAGTTTAAGAAAATCGTTGCCAAACATCAAAAAAGTAATTTTGTCATCCCCGCTGGACAGATGATTCTGGGGCCAGCGGAAGAAATCCAAAGAGATGGCAAGTCTTTCCAGACCAACCAATTATCGATTCAAACGGTGAAAGATACTTTTTGCCAAAAGATTCTTAAGACCGGATTCAGCGTTGATAACAGCGCTTCTTCTCAAGCCGGAATGGATATTCAGTTGACTGAGGGCCATTTTTCATCGGGGATCAAAATAAGATCCACGCCCATCACAAAAGCCCAACGGACACCGTTTCTTCCTCGGCCGAAGGTAATCCTAATCAAAGTGATTTCCAAGTCGCTTAAAGACTTCTAGTCTTTGAGAAGATGGCTTTCGGTAAAGCTGTACGCTAAGCGTATGGCTTTTTGTCTGCCTTTATTGGAGAAGCCGTGGTCTTCCCCTTTCAGGACTTCCAAGGATGCTGAAGGGAAACAGGTCAAAGCCAGTTTAGAATAATTCACCGGGACCAATTTATCTTTGTCCCCGTGGATGATCAGGACCGGTTTATTGATTTTCTTCATTTCGTCATAGACGGAGACTTTCCGGCAGTCGAGGTCATAAACCCTTCCGATTGTATTTCTTAAGACAGAATAAGTCTCTGGAATCTCGACTCCTTGAGGATAACGGTCGTAAGAGGCGGTCGTAATGATATAGGCTGGGAAGAACAAAACGATGGAATTGATATCGTTTAAGATTTCCGGAGCGGTGATAGTGGTAACAAACCCGCCTTGAGATTCCCCTTCTAAGAAGATATTCTTTAAGTCCGTCTCCGGGCGGTTTTTAACATAAGCGAGGATATCGAGCAAATTTTGTTTTTCGGTCAGAACTGACATCTTGGTGACATCGCCCTCCGAAGAGCCGAGCCCCGGATAAGAGCCACCGGCGAAATCGAAGGTATAAGCAGCATAGCCCGCTTTTGCGAAGGAAATCCCGACGGAAGTTTCAAACAATTTTGAAGAACCGAAACCGTGCGAGATGATAATAGTTTTTAGCTTTCCTTCTTTTTTAGGGAGATAGCAGTAACCTCTTAACTTCAGTCCGACAGAAACGCACTCGACATCTTCCCTGACGTATTCATAAGGTTTTGTCAGTAAATTAACTGGGGTTCCGGCTAGCTTTTTCAGAAAAGACTTTTGGATCATCTGTTTGATTTTGTTCATAAAATATACCTCTTTTACAAATAATATAAGAGGTTAGCTTTTTTTCTTTATTTCGTTTTTAAGTTAGAAATTGCAATTTATGCTTTTTTATTTTAAAACGTTAAACTTTTTCACTTGTGGATATTTTATTCATGGTATCAAGAAAAGAATCTCCCTAAGCTTAACAATTTGTCACAAATTTCCTTTCTGATTTGTGTCAGCAGAAGTGCCGCTGGTTTTGTTTTCTTCTCGGCCTAAAAAAACAAGGATAATTTCAAAAAACAGGAATAAGAAGATAAAGGCCTTTTTTCCATGTAAAAGTGCCGTCTCAACTTCTGATACTCTGTCGCTTCTTATACCCTTAAGGGTGAGATGGTTATTGAAAAATGATTATTTAGGCTGTTTTTACTTTTACTGACGATGCAAAAAAACGAAATGCGCACTTTTGATGGTAAGAAAGCCTAACTATCAGCGATTTGAGCGGATTTTCAGATACGGAAATTAATTTTTCCATTAATCGATTTGCCGTGTCTTTTGAAAGTTGTCAAGAATTTTTTTAAAGCGAATATCTATTATTTTATTCTCATTGTCCAAAGATTATGTCTATTTCTTTTTATTTTAGTTTTTTTAAAATAGTCCTAGTTAATTGATTTTTTGCTCCTTTTTGTTACCGAAAGCATATTTTGGATAATTTTAAAAGCTTATTACTTTATTACCGATAGAAAAAAACAAATTTATTTGAAAAAACATTTTTTAAAAAAGAGGGTTTATATTATATCCATCTAAAATGCCACAAGGAGGTATTTTTATGAAATCCAAGTCTATCGTTATTCTTTCTTCGGTCTTAGGCATTGCCGCTTTAGTCGGAGCCGGCTTCTCTGCTTGGGTCATCACCCAGGGCGCGCAAGCTACCGCTACTGGGACGATCACTGTCGATACGGTCACGGATAATTCGATCACCATCAATTCTTCCTGGGTCGACGGCAATAATACCATCATTTTTGGTGGTTTAGCTTCTCATCCCTGCGCTTGGTTAAAAAACAGCGACCATACCGAGAATCTCACCTGCACTTTGCATCTGGTTGTCACCAATTATACTGCTGTTGACACATTCACTCTTTCGATTGCCGCTTCCAATGACACAAAATATCAGTCGGCTGTTACCGCTAACTTAGTTGGGGCCCTCCCGACTTTAGGTGATAAGAAGGCTGCACTTTCGACAGGACATGGAACTATCGATGTCCCTGTAGTTTTCACTTGGGGTTCCGCTTTCGGCAATGTGAATCCGGAAACTTATTATTCAACCTCTCCGCATAATGACTACGCTACTTATCATACCGCAGCTAGTGACAATCTCACTGCTCTCCACGATGATCTTTCTGGTGTTACATTTACTATCACCGTCACTGCGACTGCTGCTTAATTAACTCATCAAACGCTGACTTTATACTTAAGCCAGTCAGATTTATTCGCATAAGTTCTGAAGGAAAGCACTAATGTTTTCCCTCTTTAGTTAGGACTATGGTTTAATAGTTTTCTTTTGCTTATTTCTCTTGGATGATTCAACAACCTTATGTTTATTCCTAAAGCAGCAGGTAAAAGGTGCTATTTAAGGCATTTATTACCTCCTTGGGCTTTACTTGCTGCTCTTAGGATGATTCATAAAAAGCCATCATTGTTAATAAATCAATAATTTATTGAGGAAAAGGAGGAAAATAAATAGTTAATTTCTGCCTAATAAAATGGTATTATTTAATGTACCAGATATAGGAAAACTAATCTGATACTTCTATAGATAAGGGAGACTATCCCTTACCATTGCGAGACTTAATGGTCAATTGAAATCAATAGGAGGATTTAAAACCATGACTAAAATGACAAGAAAGACTTATAAGAGAAAGAGAATTATCTTAGGTGTCTGCTTATTCGCTTCCGTTTCCTTGATCGCCACCGGCTTTGCGGCCTGGGTCATCTCGGCTAACGCCAACAAGGCTAAAGCTGGCAATGTCACCGTCGGCCAAGTGAGTCCAACTAACATCACCATCAGCGATATCGCTTTAAGCACACCTCAATCCTTCAGTTTTGAGCCTGAACAAACCGACACCACTGGCCGTGTTCGTAACGATGGGACTAACTTTGAGAATCTCAAAATAACCTTGACTTGCACCGTTTCCCCGAAAGCTTACGTTAAGGATGTGACGATTGCGATGAGTGTCCCTTCTGGTGTCACCGCTTCGGCTGCCGCTGGAAAAGACTACATCGTCCTTCCGGATTGCGTTACTGCTCCAGTTACCCTTACTTCTGGTTCCGGCTTAACCGAGAATGGCACTGGTTATGATGTCAGTTACGAGATTGCTTTTAGTTGGGGCACCGCTTTTGGCGGAGTCAATCCTGGCGAATACTACGATAATAACACTGACGGCAAAGCCAAAGATATTACGACCGTTACCAACGAATTAACCGACTTCCACGATTTGATGGGAAACCTTTCCACCGGCTTCAATATTACCGTCACTGCGGAAATCAACTAATCGAAATCAAATTAATATTCGATGTCAACCCTCGATATCATCGCTCTAGTCGTGACGATTATCGGGTTAGCTAGCTTCTGCGTTGTCTTCACGATTCTTTATACCTCCTTCGCCCGTTCGGCGGTCAAAGAGACCGCCGCGGGTGAGAGGGATATCGAATTGATCGATAAAGCCTTAAAAGCCAGCGATCCGAAAACGATGGAGCAAAAAAAGAGATCAGCCATAGTCGGAAAGGTGCTTTATATTGCCTTCCTATGCGTGGTGGTCCCTCTTTTTTGTTTAGCTTTGATTGATAAAATCGGGGGAAACCAGTTCCATTTAGGTAACTCTTCCTTGATGGTCTGCGCTTCGGGTTCGATGTCGGAAAAGAATGCTTCCAACGATTATCTGGTGACCGAAGACCTAAATAATCAGTTTCAAACTTACGATATCTTGGTTCTGAATAAGGTAAACGCAGAAAGCGAGCTTAAAGTTTACGATGTCGTAGCTTATAAAAATGACAAGAACGTCAACATCATCCACCGGATCATCGCTGTCAACGAGGAAAACGGAGTGACGAGTTATACGACTAGAGGGGATGCCAATAACGCCTCGGATGTTTACCATCCCGTTTTTAAAGATATCATCGGTAAATACGCTGATAAAAAAGCCAACGGGATCGGTATCGTTATTCTTTTTATGCAATCTTATCCTGGCATTATCACGATTATTTCCGTCATCTATTGTTTAAGCATGATCGACCGTTTTTCTTCTAAGATCGAATCGGCTCAGCAGGAAAGGACGAAGTTACTGCTCTCCGCCATCGATCTGAGTGGGGGAGATTCCGCTTCTCTCGAAGCGGAAAGTTCCTATGAAGAAACGATTTACTATAAAGGCTTCGCCTATAAGTTCAATCAGAAAGGTTTTTTAGAAAAGACCGAGAAAAAAGATGCCAAACCGGAGGAAGAAGCAAATCCCCTTCTTATCAAGACCGTGAAAGACGCTCAAGGCCAAGAGAAGACGACTTCCACCGAGATTCCTTGTCAAAAAGAGGATAAGAAGACTAAATAAGGTTTTTATATATAGGTAATCTATATATCAATATAAATTTAAGGGAGCAAGAAAAATGAAAAACTATTTTACACGTAAGAACCTGATCGGTATCGCTCTGGCAGCCGCCTTCTATTTCCTGATGCTTTTTACCGGTCTCTGTCTGGACGGGTCTTTTATCTTCCTTTCCAAAGATAACCCGATTGCCCTGATGGCCACCAGCATCGGTTTTGTCTTGGTGGAACCGAAGATCAACGGATTTATCTTCATGTCCTTAGTCGGGTTATATCTAGTGGTCTTCGTTGCCGCTATCATCTACGAAGTGAGATTCGCCGTCACTACGAAAAAGAACCCTAACGACTGGAGAATGTGGCTGGTTTACTTAGCTACCTTGGTTATTTGCTTGCTTCTTTCTTTCGGTGTCGGTTTTTTATTCCAACTGCCTTTTAATGCGGAAAGCGTCAAGAATGTTTTTTCTTATCTCTGGCAATGTCTGGCTTGCACCGCAATTATTTATTTCTTTGCTTTCATAATCGTCGCAGCCGGGGTAATGCTGGTAGTTAATCTGGTAAAAATCGATAAGCCTTTTAAAGTGGATAATAAGACTCCTGATTTAGGTGATGAGCCGGATACGGAGACTAATGTCGCTCAAAGTTTCGGAGATGTCGCGCCCGTGCTCTCCCAAGGCGGAATCGCCGGGGGTGAAGGTGGAGCCATCGTTGCTTCCGCGACCCCGGATGAAGAAAAAGAAGCCGCTGTTAAGCTTGATGATAGGGAGAAAGTCTTCCCGACTTTGTCCTCAATTGATAGCAAGTATCAAGGTTACACAGTTGAGAAAGTCGATGCGGATGAGATTACATTAAAGAAGTTATGTGATGATTTCCGCAACTGGTTAGCTAAAGAGCAAAAGCTTTATTTCACTCCTGGTGTGATCAGAGCCTTTATCGCAGGGTTTTCTTCTTCCAGGTTGTTGATTCTCGAAGGCCTTTCCGGCACCGGAAAATCTTCCTTGCCGAGATATTTTGCTGAGTTCATCTCCGCTAAGGTGACCTTCGTCTCCGTCCAAGCCACTTGGAGAGATAAGACTTCTGTCATCGGTTACTTTAATTCCTTCTCCAATTCCTATCAGGAGACGGAGTTCCTTTCTAACCTTTACGAAGCTTCTTACGATCCAGACCGGGTCAATCTGTTCGTTCTGGATGAAATGAACATCTCCCGTATCGAATATTACTTTGCAGATTTCCTCTCCGTCTTGGAATTCCCTTCTTCGGAATGGAAGATCAAGTTGATGAATATGCCTTATGATTTCCTGCCGCCGGCTCATCTGGAAAACGGCTGCGTGAGAATCCCGACGAACTCCTATTTCATCGGGACGGCCAACAAAGATGATTCGACTTTCTCCATCACGAATAAGGTCTACGACCGTGCGGTCACGATTGACTTCGCGGAGCGAAACGAACCGTTCACCGTCGATGAGAAGGTTAAGCCGGTCGTCCTCTCCGAAACCAAGCTTAACGCCCTTTTCGAAGAAGCTTTACAGACCAAGAATAATTCCTTGTCCAACAAGGAATTAGATGATTTCCAAGAAGTCTGCGACTACATCAAAGATGAATTCGATGTAACTTACGGTAACCGTATCCTTAATCAGATGCTGACTTTCGTCCCGGTTTACGTCAGCTGTGGCGGAAGCAAAGATGAAGCGCTGGATTTCATCCTCGCCGGCAAGGTCCTTACAAAGTTAGAAGGCCGCTTCGAGGATTATGTAAAAGACGGGCTTAACCATCTGCTCGCCTTAATCGAGAAGAAGTACGGCAAGGGTGTTTTCGCTCTTTCGGAAGCGGAGCTAAACTCGCTTATCAGGAAACTATAAAAGATGAATGAGCAGGAAGCGCAAAGCCTGAAAATCGCCTTACGCGATATCCAAAGACAGCTGAAGGAAAAGAAGACGATTGCATCTTTCTATAAAGATATCGGCACTTTTAAACTTAAGCCTTTGCAGGATATCTCTTTTCAGTCTGACCTTTCCCGCTTCAAGGAAGAGAATTTCATCCTTTCCGTTATCATCTCCATCATCGCCCATCCGCATTTCTCCCCGCGCGGTGAGGAGGAATTAGTCAGGGCTCAAAAAGCTTCTTTGGTCTTGCCGGATATGTTCCAACAGACCGCTCAAGATCCGACTTTATGGAAAAAGAGCCGCCAGGGCATGGTGCCGGAATACGTCCATCATCTGCAGAGTGTGGATGATATCAAGATTTATGAAAATATCTTTATCGTCAAGGTCCTGAATATGATCGACCTCGATGTTCTGGCTTATCGTTCTTTCTACGCCTACCTGATCGGAAACATCTCTTCAAATCGCCCTTTAAGCAATGCCAAAAGCCAGGTGGAAGAGGGTTTCAAGGAACTTAGGAAGCTAGAGAGGAAACTGAAAAGGATCAAGGAGACGTGGTTTTACCGCGAAGTCTCCAAGGCTAAAGCCATCTCTTCCAGAATCGTTCCGACTAATATTCTTTTAAAAGATAACCTGTACAATTACTGCTTCCGTTACTATCGGAAGATGTTTTCATCCTTCCAGCCTTTAGAGGCCAGCAAGGATTTAAGCATTTATTTCTTCTTGATTATCCTTAAGGAACTTAAGAAAGAAGATTGGGAATTAGCGACAGAATCGGGCCGGAAAGATATTTCTTTCGCCGCTGGGACCTTAAAGTTAAGCGGAGAGCTGAAGTTTGTCAAAGAGCCTTTTAAGCTGACGTTAAAGTATCTCGAGGAAGGCAAGATCAGCTTCGAGTATGAAAGCCCAGAAGGTATTAAGGCCACCCACCTGATGATTTCCGATCCTGATTTATCCTTCGCTTTATTAAAAGAACAAACAGCAGGAGAAAATGATGATCTGATTTCCCTTTCGATCTGGGGGGATGGGCGGATATTTAAAGATGAGACGAAGATCTTTAATCTGGGCCTAAAAGAGGAAGAGGCGATCAGAAGCCTATTAACCTCTTTCGTCTTCGTCGAAGAAGGCAGCGAAGAGATCTACACCTCTTTCTGCCCTTTCTGCGCCTCTAGGCAACTGGCTTTAAAAGAAGATAATACTTTCACCTGCCTTGATTGCTCTTCTTCCTGGGCTCTGATCGAAGCGAATAAGAAGAAACTAATCTGGTTGAAGAAGACCGGGTGGAGAGGATAAGCAAGATGGAAACCGAAAACATTAAAGCAGAAAATGAATCCGCTTCTCCCACTCCGGAATTGAAAGAAGAGACACCCAAGGAAGAAACCCCGGCGATTTTAATTAAGGGGCTTTATAAGTCCTACGGCAAGAAAGAAGTCCTGAAGGGTTTGGATTTGGAAGTCAAACATGGCGAGCTGTTCGGCTTCGTCGGCAAGAACGGGGTTGGTAAATCCACCACTATCGACTGTATGGTCGGGGTGAAGTCTTTTAACCAAGGCAGCATCACCCTTAACGGATTCGATATTAAAAAGGAAACGATCGATGCGAAGTATTCTTTCGGTTACGTCCCTTCGGAGCCGACTTGTTACGAAGTGATGAGCGGCTACGATTATTTGGAGTTTGTGGCTTCGATTTTCGGGCTGAACGAGAAGGAATTCCGCGAAAATGTCGCCTATCTTTCTAACCGGCTAGGTCTAAGCGGAGAGGATTTGACTCGCCCGATCAGAGATTACTCTCACGGTATGAAGCAGAAGGTCTGCCTTATCTCCTCTTTACTTCATAACCCGGATATTTGGATTCTCGATGAGCCGACCGTCGGCTTGGATATCATGGCCATCGAGGAGCTGAAGAACATGATGAAAGAGTACGCCACCCACGGGAAGACGGTCTTTATCACTTCCCATAATATCGAAATGGTGGCGAAACTCTGCGACCGAATCGCGATTATCAACGATGGAAAGGTGGCTTCCCTCTTCGATTTGAATAAAGAGCCGAACCGCCGTCTGCAACTGCCGAGAATCTTTATGGATACGTACGGAGGCAATAAGTAGATGTTAACTTTGCTGGCCAAAGACTTTAAACTGATGTTTCCGCAGGGGACTTCATTCAAAAAGAATCTCCCCTCGCGGCTTTTAAGTCTTTTGTTGCTGGCTGGTTTTGTCTTTCTTGAGGTCTTTATCTTCCGTTCGACCTTGGTGAAGATTTTGCCTTATTCTCGGGCTCCGGAAGCTTTGCTGACCCTTTTCCTTTTTATCATTTCTCTTTTGATGTCTTTAATTGCCACCGGGCAGGCTAGGAAACTGTTCTTTAATAAGAAGGATATGGAACAACTGGCGGCTTACCCGATTGATTCCGCTGACTTAATCACCTCGAAGCTGCTGTTCTTATTTGTCGCTCAATATTTCACCGGAATGCTCTTTTCTTTCCCGGTTCTAATCGCCTACGGGACCGTCTTTTCAAAGGCTCCTTTCTATTACTTCCTCGCGGTCTTATATCCTTTATTCATGTCAGTCCAGGAAATCGGCCTAGCTTTGATTCTGGTCTATCCTTACCATCTGCTGGCGGAATATCTACGAAAGCACCTCGTAATTCAACTGCTGACCGCTTTAGTGGTCTTAGGAGGGCTAGCCTTTTTATATTCGAGGGTCTTAAGTGTCTTTATCCAGCTCGTGGCTTCCGATTCCTTGGATAGCTTGTTCACTACGGCAAACTTAGCGGCTTTAACGAGCCTTAAGGAAAAATTGATTCCGACCGTCTTTTTACTGAATGCTTACTTATACGGATCCTTCAAGGATCTGTTGCCTTTTATTACGATGTCAATCGGGGTTTTAATCCTCGGGCTGGTGATCACGATTTCTTCCTATAATGCCTTCCGGACTTTAACCATCAGCGAGAAAGGTTCCACGAGCAAAGTGAACTTAAAAGTCCTTTCGCCGCTGAAAGCCTTGATTGTCAAAGAACTCTCAATCCTCTTTAAGGATTCCGATTATCTTTTCTCCTATATCGGCTTACTGGCCGTCGAGCCTTATTTGGCGTATCTGGTGATTTCGGCTTTAAATACTATCTTTACGAACGGGGTCATGGCCTATTATGTGACGGTGATGCCATCGTTTATTCCTTTGATCGATATCCTTTTATTAATGCTGTTCTCCGTCCTGATCGCTCAAGGTGCTGATAGCTTTATCGGGGGAGAAGGCGGAAATATCAGATTAATGAAGACCTTGCCTTTAAAACCTGGGAAGCAACTGGCCATTAAGGTTTTAGTTCCTTACTCTTTGTCCTTACTAAGTTTAGTCATCACTCTTCTTGTTCTTTTTATCGAGAAGACAATCCCTTGGCAGGTGTTCGTCTTCGGGTTTATTATCTGCGCCTTATTCCTGCTCACTTATGATCTGATATCCCTTTACGAGGAACTGAAAGGCGGAGATAAGAAAAGGGAGAGAGTCTTCTCTTCCCTTTACTCTTATCTGTTGCCGACCGTTTCCTTTTTAGCCTCAATCCTGGCTTCCTACTATAAAGCCGATTTGCTCTTGGTTCTAGGAGTCAGTTTAGTCTCGATTATCCTTCTCGGGCTGCCTTTCAGCGTAAGTTTTCCGAAAAGGACCATCCGCCTCTTTAACGACATGGAGGCCACAAGCTAAATGAAAAAGCAGAATTTAGCCTTGCTTTGCATGGCACCCTTCGTCATCGCCTTATTCGGGATCGCTGCGGTCCAGCAGACTTTTGCGTTGAACGCTTCCGATATCACAGGGATCGATTGGGCCTATCAGGATACCGAGGCCTTCCAGATTTCCCCTAGTAAGTATCTTTTAAGCGCTAATCCGATCTCCACTTCCCGCTACGCTTTAGCCGCGGGGAATAATTTAGTCTGGAGCGTGATAAACCAGGATCAGACCCAAGAACCTTACGCCTCCATCAGCGAGGAGAGCGGCAAGTTCTACTTAACCGCCTTAAAAGACGGAAAGGTGACCATCAAAGTCTCCAATGCGAAAGGCACCATCTTTAAATCCATGAATGGAATCATCTATAAAGACTGCGCCATCGTGGTGAATCCCAAGATCCTTTCTTCCCAGGCGAATATCGATCCGACTATTTATTATGGACAATACGATTTAGTTAACGGAGTGAAAAAGCCGGCTCAAGTCTCTTATACGGTGGCGGTCTATCCGAATTCTTTCGCGGACCAGCTGACCTTAAAAGAAACCTCCGCGAATATTTCTTATGACTTGGCTTCCAATAGCTTTACCGTGAATGACAGCGGGAAAGGTTACTTTACTTTTGGTCTAAGCAAGAGCACCGCTGCGAAAGATAATAAAACCGAGTTTACCATCGTGAAAGATGGGATCAACGTCTTTACTTATGATGATCTGCTCTACTGTACCAATAAGTCAGCAAACGGAGAGAAGGCAGTCTTAAGGACTTCGTTTGGTTCTTTAAAGGATACGTACTATTTAGATAGCGAAGGCAATCCTTTGAAAAAGGATGGAGCCTATGTCTTGAAAGCCAGCAATATAGCGTTGTTCGGTCATTACGATGAGAAAAAGAAGACTTTTTCTTTCGCAGATGAAATTTATTCTTATCAGACAATGTTTAACAAGGAATATATCGAGCAGTGGAACGAATTCGCCAAGAGCAATTCCGCCTACGCCCCGATTGGAGATACGGTCTATGCGGGCTTAAGGATCCAGAAGGATTTCTACGGGAACGGGTATACGCTTAATCTTCATAACCTGACTTACCCGTATTCGGAAAAGGCGGTGACTTTAAGCGATGGCTCCACCGCTTATGTGCCAACATTAAGCGAAGCTAATTTATTCAGGGGGCCGAAGCCTTTCTACGCTTTAGGTGACCCGAACAAACTGAATCTAGTCCAAGCTTACGGGGAGGATAATTCCGGGGTCATCTTAGACGGCGATAATATTAGTTTCGATGATGTTAACCTGAAGAACTGTGATTACGATGGGTCTTTAAGCTACTTGGATACCGTCGGCAGCGTGATGTGCCTTAATGGAAAAGGCCTGACGATAAAGAATTCCCGTCTGACGAATGGCAAGAACATTATCCGCGGCTTTTCTTCTGAGGCTGAGATCGATAATTCTCTCTTGGCTCACGCCAGGAATTTCCTCGTGGAAGCCGGGAGCAATAAGTACGTGAAGACCGATAGCCAAGAAGTCCGTTCCTTTAAAGATATCAATGGAAAGGATGTCTCCTCTTCCATCGAAGACTTCTTTAAAGAGAAGAATACGAATGGAGCGGATGGAATTCTTTCTTCCTATTTAGCCGGAGATTATAAATCCGCTTCCCAAATGGAAGAGGAATTGCTTTCAATCCAGGATGGCTTAAATGAGACGGATAAAGTAAAAGGGTTATTCGATGGAAGTCTCGTGATTAAGGATTCCTTGCTTTCGGATTCCGGCATCGCTTCGATTGCCATGGAGAGTCTTTTTAACGGACCGTATCTTTATAATGCTTTACCTTCCGGGATTACGGATATGATGGGTAAGGTTTCCCAGGGCACGACTGCCTTAATACCGATGGTGGCGAAAAATCTTTCGGGTATCTCCTATCCGGTCAAGGTTTCAATTGAAGGAAAGACTAAATTTTACGACTATAAAAAGACATCTGAGATGGATATCAGCGGCTTAATCCAGGAGAATTTCTCCTTAGTCGCAAATTCACTGTTGAATACTGAAAGAAAGATTACGATTGATGATGTCTTCCCGATGAAGCCTCTTTTATTCTCCAAAGCCAGAGAGCAAGGCTGCGTCTATAACGGGACGGTGGATGGGAAGCAGGATGAATATATTTCCATTCCGGTGGCCTTCTACGGAGGGGGAGGAAATCTCTCCGAGGTGGATTTCTCTAAGTTAGAAGATACGAAGTTTTCTTCTCAGGAGATCGAAGCGGATATGATGAAGGAATACCTTAATCTGCCTGCCCCAACGAGCGATAATCAAAGGATTAAATACATGGGCTTAAAGACGGTGACCACGGTAACCGGATTCAGTCCCTTCCGGTTTGACTGCTTAAAAGGCGACGGCTACTTATTCGGTTTGAATCCTGCGACTCAGGATCTGATAAACAATGCGAAAGGAGTGAATTAATATGAAAAAGACACTGTTGAAAACCCTGCTGGCTGTTTCTTCTCTGTCGTTGATCTTAGGCCTTTCTTCCTGCTCTTTTGTGAAGTCGAAGGCCGATGATGCCATCTATATCAAGGCTATCTCAACCCAGAAGATGGAAGATGGCACGACTCAGATTACTATTACTTATCTGGACTCCACCAAAGAGGACACAGTCTTTTTCATTCCTCAGGGTTTAGAAGGCAACGGGATCAAGGATATCACTTATACTCAGGCTGAGGATAAGAGCTACACCGATTTAGTAATTTCCTATACGGATACGACTTTAGATCCGGTGGAAGTGAAAATCCCTTCCGGGATTTCCATTTCTGGGATTTCTTCTTCCCTGGATGATAATGGAAATACTGTCATCGTCGTCAATTACTCCGATGGAACAAAATCCGATCCAATTACGGTCGGCAAAGGAGAAAAAGGTGATACCGGGAACGGTATCAGCGGGGTTGATCAGAAGGTCAATTCTGATCAGTCGGTTACTTTGACCTTCCACTTTACGACTTCTCAGGATGTTCAAGTCACAGTCCCGGCCCCAGTTAAAGGTGATACGGGAGTCGGAATCGAGGCGATCATCGCTACGGAAGATGAAACCAATTATTACTTGGAAATCAGGATGACCGATGGAGCCTCCAAGAATATCACATTCACTAGGCCGACCAATCCTAATACATGGTATTCTGGCTCTACTGCGCCGGCTACCACTTTGGGTAAGGATGGTGACTATTACTTCGATACTTTCCACGGCCAAATCTACACCAAGGAAAATGGCGGGTGGACTAATATCATTAACTTTGAGACGGCGAATACGACAATCGAATATAAAGTACATTTCAATTTGAACGATACAACTGCGGCTCCCGCACAGATGCCGGCGGGGGCAAGTATGGAGTACACCGTTAAAAGAGGAGCTTATTTCTCCGCTGACGGGAATGGAGCCATCCCGACACCTACGAGAACCGGTTATACCTTTAAGGGTTGGTTTACTTCTAAGACGATTACTCCAACCACGGGATGCTTTACCGAATTAACTGCAGTTTTCTCGGATTTAACGCTATATGCAGGGTGGGAGACAATCTAAAGATCATAAAAAAAGAGGCCACATAAATTACTGTGGCCTTTTTCGATGGAGAAGAACTAATAATTATTTATGGTTGCCAGCCGCTTTTAAACCAGCAAAGTATTCGGCCAGCTTAATTAAATCTTCAATAGTGTAATATCCCTTTCCAACACCGATCTTATAGTATTTGATCCCCATATAAATAAACTCATCTTCAGTCATATAAGCCGCAAAGTCGCTAAATTCAAATAGCCCGTATTTATCAATATCAGCTTCCATGGCCTCTGGATCGTATTTATATCCATCAACTATCTTGAAGATACTAGGACCGGCAACTGGAGTCCTAGATAATACGCCATCGCAGAAGAAATTTAGATCATAAGCTGTCAAGACCTCATAAACATCACCTACAGCATCATATGTATCAACCTCAATGATAGTTTTAATCGATAAAGTGTCATTTGCCATCCCCATCACTCTTCGACCAATGCAACTTTCACCGTTCATTGAACTAACTGTAAAGAAATCTAATGCATCTACATCAAAATAAGATTGAGAAGTCGCCAATGATACTGAAGTACCGTCATCGAAATGAATATCAGTTCGCTTGTAACTGTAATTCCTCAAACATTCAATGAAAATTACAGGTCTTATATCAAAATTCCCAGTCTGGAAATTCCAAATTTTCACCGCATCGCCCAAAGCGACCATCTCAACTGGCTTTTCTGTCCCATCAGCCATCGAAATCATGGTTCCAGCCACTAAACAACTAGTGGTACAAGACAATGTTAAATCGTTGCTAGTAAATAGTGTCCCATTTGCATCGCTGACCGTAAGATAAACAACAGCCGTAACAGTAGTAGAATTACTCCCAGATGCTGTAATGTTCACTGTCGTTAAACTTTCATTCGCAGAAGTGAAAGAAGCTGAACCGCTCCTAACATGCCACGTATAAGAACTACTATTGACATTGGTTGCGCCAGTTGGATTTAATGTTGAATAAACTGAAAATGAGCAAGAAGAACTAGTTGCAACACCGGTCTGCGAAGTCTCATCACAATTAGCAGTGATTCCTGTCATCGGCACAACCGCTTTGATTTCAATAGTCGCATTAGAGAATACATTATATGAGCCGGTCGAGCCAACCCCTATAGTATTTGAGCCAATTGCAATCGAACAACCGATAAGTGATGAAAAAGTCAAAGTGGTTCCTGTTGTTTCATTTAAAGTAGGAAGAACACTTAAATTCGAATATGTAGTAGAAGTACCACCATCAATTGAAAGAGCAAATGAATAAGTTGTTAAGCCTGATTCAAAACTCGGAGTCATAGTATAAGTCGAAATACTATCAGGGTCATAATACCAGTAATCAGAGTTGGCTCTATATGTCATGCTGGGTATGACTTGGAACCCTCTTTGTAAATTTGTTCCTGTATTATTTTTAGCGATATCTGCAGTGGAGTTCCAAGAAAAAGGGCCCCTTTTATCTTCCGTGCTGGAAAGAAAGCTTTTTGAAGAATTTGATTCATATGAATCAGTAACGTTGACCATAGTCGAAGAAGTTATTATCACACCAGTTGTGATATTTGCTGTGTGTTTAATAAGCCCACTAAAATTCGCCTGAATATTAATTTGGCCATCATTAATCAATGTGGCTGGTGTGGTGGTGGAATAGCTTGGAATCACTTTGGTGCCATCAGTTGCTTTATTTGACTGATAGAAAATAATGTTTGCTGTGGCAGACGCACTAGCACCAGATTTAATCTCAAGTGAACTCCCGGGCAAGAATTTGATTTTCTTAGGCACAGAGAAAGTCCCACTTAATATAGTGATTTTATACATTGCCGGAATAGGAAAATAATAATCACTTGTATCTAGTGACAATGATACTCCGTATACTGTTGCGTTAACAATTAACGAGCCTAATGTAGCATTACCATTAACATTTATTAAAGCCTTATGATTTGTTTCGTCGCTAAGGCTTGTAGCAGTAAGCGATGATTTGTCAGAAAAATGATAAGAAACTACACAACCAGTAGACATAATTAAAAAAGCTGGAGAAGAATTAGAAATAATGGCGGTACTTCCATTTGCCACTTGACCTGCCGATGATCCCCAAGCCCTGTATTTACCAACAAACTTTCCGCCATAATTCACGACAACAGTCGGACGGATATTCGGCAAATCAAATCTTTTAACTGGAAAAACTCCATCATTGTATTTTCCGTATGCAGAACTACCACTGTCCCAGTCATACATTGCCATCGGAGTTTCGAAATCCCCACCATTTTGGACAATAATTGAAGCACCACCTGTAGTTGATGTTTCTTTAATAAAACCAGTGCAGGTCAGAGTGCCAGAGACTTCAATTGTCGATGAGTTGTTCATCGTGATTTCGCAATAATCTTTTTGGGTTCCACCCTGAGGTGAGGTACCTCCCCACTTCCCTCCAACATTAAGCGATCCGTTAACCGTCATCTTTACGTTCTCGTTAATTATCAACTCGCTGTGCCGATAAGTGCTTGGAGTATTATCAGCAAAGGCACTTGTGCTCTCAGCAACAATTTCATCCGTGGCAGTCCCACTATATGGCAAGGACAAAGTCACACCAGACTTCACAGTGCAGTTTTTTAAAACGTAAACATTTTTACCTAAATCAGGGATAACATAGACTGTATCTCCTGAATTAGCCTTCAAAAGAGCTTGCTCAATCGTGTAATAGGAGGTTGAATCCGTATTCGAGTTGATATAGCAAACTTTTGTGGCAGATGCAGTTTGATCAGTAAGAGCGACGTTTTGCTTTAACTCCGTGCTTTTTTCAGTAGTCTCCCAGTTACTGCTGCCCACTTTAAAGCCAACAAAGGCTGAAACAACCACAGCCAGGAAAGAAATGATGCTCCGTTTGTTAATGATAAATTTCTTGATTAGTTCCATGATGCATCAATTTCAATCGTTGTATTTTGTAAAAAAGGGTAAATTGTCGCTGTAAAGTCCAAATCATCTGTGTAATTGCCTGTCGAGGCATTCTTTTGGAAGGAAGCGTCAAAAGTAACTGCGATTTTCAATTGCTGGTTTGCGGCCATGGAATTAGCAATTGTGTATGAAAGAGCCCCATCGGTACCTAGTGCGGTGCTTGCAGAAGTCGATGATGTATTCGAATTAATAGGAGCGGTGATTTGATAAGTAGGAACAGGTATCAAAGATCCATCAGTCAAAGAAATAGAAGGTGTATAACCTGTTTTTGGAGTGAAGGTTATTTTGTAGTTAAAGACCTTCCCAGATGTAACAACATCAACAGCGGTAAAAGCGCTAGTAAGGCTCCCTTTAAAACTCGGGCTGCTATCTTTCCAAAAAGATTCGGAAATATAAATGAGATTTACTGAATTGGTTGAATCATAACTAAACAGCCTATAAACAGTTGCCACAACAGGTTCAGTAAAAATGTTCATCGTCGTCGCAGTTACTACATCATTCCCAGTAATCAGCCAAGTTGAAAACCCGATGGACATTGTGGAGACAATTCCCAAGGTTGTAAGTATTAGATTCAGTCGTTTGAAATTATAAGTTCCCATTTTCCCACAATAAATCGTCCTTAAAAGTTTATACCAAATCTACATATAAGTAAATTAATATAAATATATTGTTATCGTCTTCGTATAATTTTTATTTTAAGGCCAAACTAAGCTGGCAAAGGCTCAAGGATTGATGCGCTTTTCAACTGATAAGTATTATTAACTTATTTTCGAAATTAAAATGAAAATTCCTGTAAAAAGTCAAAGGAAAGCTCAAACAGATTATTAATGACCCGCCAAAGATAAAATCATTTCATTTTTTCCCCTATTTTCTCTACCAGTTCTTCATCTAATTTCCTGTCGTTAGCCATCTCTTTCATCAAAGCGACAGCCATCTCATGGCCCATCGCTTTACGATAAGGTCTTTCTTCTCTTAAAGCCTGGTAGACATCTAAAGCCGCGAGAAGTCTTTGATCGCGGCTTAATTTTTCCCCGCTTAAATGATAAGGATACCCGGAGCCATCGATTCTTTCATGGTGAGAAGCACATAGGCTCCTGACAGTCTCCAAACCTTGGATTCCATCCAATAAGGAATCGATATAGGTTACGTGAGATGTCATCTGTTGATATTCCTCATCGGAAAGCTTAGAAGGTTTCTCAAGGATGGTATTGGGCACATACATCAATCCGAAATCATGTAAGGCCCCGGCATAGCAGAGGTTATAGCTCTCTTCCGGTTTATATCCTAAAAGATTGGCAAGGGCGAAAGCCTTGGCGGCCGTCCAGGTAGAGTGCAGTCTGGTGAAGGAAGATTTATAGTCGATGATTTTAGCGTAAAGGAGAACGATCTTTTTAATGGTCTCATAAGAAAGATCAAGCTTATAGATACCGACTTCTTTTCTGATTTGTTCGGTCAGATCTCCTTTATAAAGTTTATTGAAGGATAAGGCGGAGAAGGCGGAATATAAAATATCCGTATCATCCTCATCCACTTCGTTTCCCGCTTCCGCATGGAGGACTTTAAGCATTCCATCGTAAGCTAAGATATTCTTCCCTTTCGAGATAAAGTACTTATCCGCTTCCGAAGCGGTATGGATAAACCGAGCGAATAAGGGGGTCTGGAAGCCTTTTAGATGATAGACACCTTTACCGTTGACTTTTTCGTCCATATAAAGCAAAGCACCCCGCCAATAATTAGTCATAAAGGGGTACTGCTTCACATTTTCTTCGGCTAGAAAGCAATGGTTTTCCTTTAAATCCGCTAAACGATCGCTCTTGGAGAAAGTTGAATTCTCACCTAAAATCTGAGTCCAAGCGGAAGCGGAAAGCAAGGAAAGGGAGGCTAAATCGAAAAGCCTGTCTTGGCTCCAGCCTTCGTTTTTTGCCATCTTCACGCTGATCAAGGCCAAACGCTGACTACGGTTATTTACCTCTTCCCCCGCTTCATCATTATAAAAAACATCCAGAGCCTGGGAACATCTAGATAGGAGGCCGAGTAAATCTATTTCCATATTCAGAGAATTAATTAACCTTTTCTATTATAAGACAAGCGACCGATCAAAGTTAAAAAAGCGAAGGCAAAACCCTTCGGATTTACTATTAAATCGCTTTACCTTAATCAGCTTTTATTTTTTTCAGAAAGGACCAAAAAGCAATTATTCAGACAACCTTTTATTGATTAGATTAACTTTAAGAAGACCTTTATAGAAATCAAAAAACTATTTAAGCCTTTTTCCTATTGATCGCTTCGTCCAGTTCCTTATATAGCAGAGCAGAATCGATGGGCTTTGGAATATGCCCGTCCATACCGGCGGCCAAAGCTTTCGTAACATCTTCGGAGAAAGCGTTAGCGGTCATGGCGAAAATCGGGATGTTCTTAGCATCCGGCTTATCCGCCTTACGGATTGTCCGGCAGGCTTGGTAGCCATTCATAATCGGCATCTGGACATCGAGAAGGATGGCCTTATAATAATTGTCTTTCGCTTCTAGATAAAGCTCTACGACCTTCTCTCCGTCCTCAGCACAGTCAGGAGAAAGATTAACCATCTTCAAAAGCTCCACGGCGATTTCCATATTGATCTGGTTATCTTCCGCCAGCAGGATTTTCGCCCCGTGGAAATCATAATGCTTGAGCGCAGCCTTATTCTTTAAATCTACCTCGGAAAGATTTTCCTTGCTGTCCTTAGGATAGCCAAACGGAAGGTTGATAGAGAAGGAAGAGCCTTCATTGAGCTTCGAGCTGACAGCGATGGTGCCATCCATCATCGTGACGAGGCTTTTCACAATCGAAAGGCCTAAACCGCTTCCGCCGTATTTTTGAGCGGTATCGCTGTTTTCCTGCTCGAAAGGACGGAATAAGCGCGCTTGCATCTCCTCGGACATGCCGACTCCGTTATCGCTGATCTCGAGGCGGTAATATACCCGGTTTTGATCCTTGGAAGTTCGTTTAAGCAAAATACCAATCCGCCCGCCTTTCGGGGTGAACTTGTAGGAATTGGATAGCAGATTCAACAGAATCTGGCTGACCCTGAGGGAATCCCCGATAAGCGTCTCATCGGGAATGGTGCCATCGATAATTAACTGAATGCCCTTCTCCTGGCATTGGGGCTGGTAGATATTATATAAATCGTTGATGATCTTCCTTAGGCTGAATTCCTCGTAGGAAATTTTCAATTTATTATTTTCAATCGCCGACATATCCAGAATATCGTTGATGAGACCGAGAAGTACTTTGGAAGATGATTCAATCTTATCGAGACATTCATCGACTTTGGCCTGATCATTCTCGTAATGCTTAGCGATTGAGGAAAGCCCGATGACGGCATTTAAAGGGGTGCGGATTTCATGGCTCATACGAGCCAGGAAATCGCTTTTCGAGCGGTTAGCATCCTCGGCTTGGCTTAAAGCGTTCTCTAACAGGAGCTTCGCCTGGGCTTCCTTTCTTTTCTGCTCATCGATCGTGTGAAGGAAGAGCATAAAGCTAGCTGGCTTATTCTTGGTCGGAGCGATGCCTTGAAGGATACAGTAAGTCCAAATAATCTGGTTCTTTTCATTGTAAATCCTCGCTTCAAAAGAAGTCTGCCCGGAAGTCTGAATCAGATTTTTGAGGGCGGTATCATCGAAACATTCTTCCACGCCCTTACGGTCCTCAGGGGCTATCATCTCCAAAATATCAGTCTGTTTAGAATAAGCGGAAGAGATGTTGGTTACTTTGCCCTTAACTAAGCGATACTGGCTTTTAGTATTATTAGCCATGTTGATTTCGTAGACGACTTCATTGGTTTGGCAGACATAAGCGATAAAACGCTCGAATTCCTTTTTGGTTCGGTCGATGGTTTTGCGGTTTCGGAAATTAATGGTGATGATGCCAAAAGCAATCAAGACCAAGAAGACACCGAGTAAAGTCAAAATGAAAGCCATCGGGTTAAGATAAATCTGATCAGCGAAGGATAAAGACGGAACGATAAAATGGGAGTAACGCGAGACTAAGGCATTATACGTATCCTCGCTGATTAAATTGATCGCCGAATTCAGTTTTGTCAGATATTCTTTGCTGGCTTGTTGTTTGACTCCTATTTTAATCTCTAAGGGGTTTTCTGATAGTTTAACCGAGACATAAGTGTTGCGGACATCAGAGTTGATGATTTTCTGAGCGGAGAAAGAATTGATGACGGCTGCCGAACATTGCTGATTTTTCACCGCGGTCAAACATTGATCTATGGTAGAAAATTCGTCGATCTGTTCAGAGTAATAGAAGGAATGGGCATATTGTCCGCCTAAAGCCAAGGAGGACAAGGCGGCGACATTTGTGACCGAGACTGAAGTTTTCTTCAAAGAGAGTTTTGAATAGCTGGCCTTCAGATAAGTGTTGGTCAGATCAAATCCGGATATATATGTCTGAGGAGTTAAGTCAGTAGCATCGAGAAGCAAATCGAAATCTCCCTTCTCCAAGTGAGATTTATAGTCATCATAAGAGGAAACCCCATCCATCATTTTAATTTGGATGTTAGCTCCCGCTTGAGAAAGGTTGCTGTTGATCAAGGAGGTTAATTCGGGGATTAAGCCGACTTTATAGCCTTCATCATTCGTGAAAAATGGGGCTTCCTCCGGGTTAGTAAGCCCAATCAAAGTCGTGGTCGTGCTATTTTCTTCTTTAATCCGTGGTGAAGAAACTACTTTAGAGGAACTGAAAACAGTAGCCACGAATAAAAAGGCAGTCAAGACGGTAGAGTAGATTATGGAAGCCAGTCTCTTTTTTCTATCCATCATTGCCCCTTTCAGATAATCTCAGTAGCCTCTTCTTCCAAAGCCAAATAAGGAGAGACCTCTTTGCTCCATAGAGAAGAGATCTTTGTCGAGAGTTCGACGGTGAACTTTCCACCGTTATCAATCTGTGTTTGATTGTATTGACTATGGGGAATGCGTTTATTTTCTAAGTCCGAAGGAAGTCTGACCGAACGGATAGGAGTAGCATAGCCTTTCGCAAAATTCAGTTGCCCAGCATCCGATAAAGCATATTCCCTAGTCAACATTGCTGAATATGGATCTTTAGCTAGTTTATTGATGATCGTGCAGTAACCCGAGGTGACCGAGCCATCGGAAGGAATGCAGGCTGATAAGGAGACAGGTGTTGTTAAAGCGGCCCCTTGATCGCGGAAATTCAAGGCTTCGAAATCCCACTTGAAGATCACACCGGCCCCGGAAGCGATAAAATCGTCATATCCAGATGTCTTTCCGACCAGCCGTCCGCCCTTGGCCAAATCTTTAAAGAACTGAATGCCGGGGTCTAAATTATCCGCGCTGCCTCCTAAAGCAATCGTGGCTGCATAGACAGCAAATTGCCCCGTATAACCAGTTAAGACGTTGGAGATTGCAACTTTATAAGAGCCATTTTTAATGTCGGCGAAGCTCTTGGGAGCCTCTTCAGTCGTCAGGACGGAATTATTGATTAAAAGAGACATCGTCCCGGTGAAAGAAACCAGATAATCACCGCTGTCATCTTTTGCCCAGGAAGGGATCTCGTCCCAGTAAGAGGTCTTATAACCGGCCAGCAAGCCTTGGTTTCGAGCTTCAATCGCATAAGAAAGCCCGACATCGCCGATGTCATAGTTCCCTTCGGCAAATCCTTCCAGGACCTGTCCGGAACGCATATCCACATCCGCATGGTTTAAGTTATAAAAAAGACTTAGTTCATTCCAAGTGGCACCCCAGTTTGCCCAGGTATCTGGCATCCCAGCAGAATTTATTTTGCCTTCCTTTTGAGCGAGGACGACAAGTTTGGAATAATCGATAGTCTCAAAGTAAGAATTCCTATTGCAGCCAGTTAAAAAGACAAGTATCAACAAAAGATTAAAACTGTGTTTAATTGGGTGTTTACTTGCCATCTTTAAATTATTCAAAATAATAAATAAAATCTTTACCATAGTGTACTTTTTCCGGCCTGGATTGTAAAGACAGACCCATTTGGGCATGTGCTTATAGCACAATAATGAACTTGGCCAGACTTTGCCATTTCTTGATCAAAAGTTGTTCCCCTCCGCTAATAGAAAAATTGATAAACTTGAATGGCTTCGCGTTACGGCATAAACAACCGGCATTTAAGTGAGATGAATAGTGGCCATAAAATCGGCTTTTTATAATAATGAGCCTTTGTCTTTTTGAAAAAGATGGACGATAAGTTATAATTGATTCAATAATTATGGATAAACAGTTTTTGTCTTTTCTCCTTAACCAAGTAGCTCGGCCTTACAGTCATTTTTTAGCTGTTAAAGGCTTGAAAGAGGATGAGGAGGAAGAAGAGAAAAGAAATATATCATTTATATCTTCCCTTCCGTCAAAGACCATCATTTCTTTTAAGGGGCTGACTTTCTATTCGTATAAAGAGTTGTTGCTTTGGACGGAGCTAGACGTCAAAGATTCCCCTTTCGTCATCATCAGCGGCCCGTTTATCGTCTATGGCCAAGAAGCCAGTTCGGTTTTAGCTTCCTTTAATCAAAAAGAGCGTCAGGATTGGTTTCCTTCCTATCTTTCATCATTAAAACAAATAACATTCTTAGAGCTATACCAGCTTCAGATGCTCTTAGAAGCGACCGTCAACCATCAGGAAATAAAAGAAGAGGATTTCCTTCCCTTCTATCAAGAACATCTCCAAGGCAAAGAGACCGTGAATCAAGAGGCTGAAACCTTAGAAAAAGAAGGTGAGGCTTACGGAGGGGAAGACTCATATAATTTCGAGCAAAAACTTCTCTACGGGATCAAAGAAGGGACCTTAAATGATTTCAGCAGTAACAAAGAAAAAATCTTCAAGGAGCGTTCTTCCTTTTATAATGTCGATAAATTGAGGCATTTGAAAGATCGGGCTTTAGCAACTTTGACTTTGATTTCCCGAAAAGCTATCGAGGGCGGTATGGGGGTTGATGCTTCTTTTTTCCTCTACGATATTTACGTCGAGAAAATCGAGCAAGCAAGCCAGGGGAAAGAAGTCGAAGGAATCATCACTTTAGCAATCCAGGATTATCTAAGCAGAGTCCGCTCCTATAAAGACAAAGGCACTTATAATCCGACCGTCGCCAGGGCCAGAATCTTTATCGCCGAGCATGTCAGACAGAAATTGACCACCCAGATTATTTCCAAGTCCCTGCACCTTTCTTCCTCCTACCTGTCCGCCACCTTTAAAAAAGAGACCGGCCAAAGTATTCCGGAATATGTGAACAGGAAAAAAGTCGAGGAAGCGGAGAAACTTTTAAAGTACACCTCGAAACCTTTGGAGGAAATATCTGAATATCTCTGCTTCTCCTCCCAGTCTTACTTTCAGAATACCTTCAAGAAATATAAAGGACTGACGCCCAAGAAGTGCCGTCAGTCCGGAAATCATCAATAAAGCATCAGCTGCATATTAAGCTGATAAGTAATCCATCGTCTCCTGTAAAGCGGCCTTGACATTATCGAGGCCTCTTTTCTTTAATGCCGTACAGAAAGAGTTCCAGTTATCATCCGAAGCGATATCGACCGCTCCGGAGATGAATTTCGGGAAACTCTTGGATAAGAATTCGCTCGCAGCGCTGTTAAAGGTTGAGAATTTTAAGGCATCCTCGGATTTCAATTGACCGTAGAAAGAAGTCTGGAGGGTTCCGCTATTCTTAAAGACCAGCCATTCATCGAGGGCATTATTATAAATGTCGGTATATGAGAACTTTCTTTCTCCTTCATCGACAAACCTTCTTCCAAAGGTCCTCAGCATCTTGGAAGCTGACCATAAAGCGGTATCGGATGATAAAACCGGATTCAACTTCACAAGCTTCTTATCCGAAACGCCTTCTTGATAACTATTTCCCAGAGAGTCAACATAACTATAAGCTCCATCAGTTAATTTATGTTCGGTATAGAAAGAATCTTGAGTCTCTTCATACTGGGCTTTCGACAATCCGTACTGATTCAGGAGTTTTCCCTCATCTGAGAACGTGTAATCGAGGAAGGAGAATAAGGCATCTAAATCTTTGTTTTTCGCTTTGGAGGAGATAACGATCGGAGCCCCTTCTAAAGAAGGCGAATAGAAACAATTAGGATCTTTGTATTTATTCTCTTCTCCACCGTAAATATCATTGATTGGCTGGCGCGCACCGAAAACGCAGATTCCTTTGGTATAGCCGTTTTCCGCGGAATCTTCTTTTCCTTCCGAGATATCCAGGAAATTATCCAAAGTCGCACTTTGGCCGTACCACAGCCCGACTTTGCCCGCATGGATCTTCTTGGAGTCGGTCGCATAGAACATATCGGAGGTATGTTCCGCATAAGTCTTATCGATGTAACCTTTCTGATACCATTTATTCATACAGGTAAGGTAGACGCGCATGTTATCAGAAGTGGTGCCTACCTCAATCGTGCCGTTATCGTTATAGAAAAAGCTGCCCCCACCTCCAAAGGAACTGACAAGATCACCGTTAGGGTTAGCGCCCGTATAATATAAGGACATCGGATAACCGTCGCTGATGGCTTTGGCGCTGACAGCTTTCTTGAAAATGTCCAGCATCCATTCCCAGTCCGAAATGTATTTCGGATAAGTCAATTTGGAAGGAAAGACGACATCGTCCGACCATTTGCCGTTTTGCCAGCCACCGGTAAAAGCCTTCCCGGTTGTCGGGTTTGTGCCGTATTCCACCAGCCAGTCTCTCCGATAGCAGTAGCCCCAGAAAGGAACGACACTATCATTGAACGAATATAGCTCCATATATCGTTTGGTGTCCCCGACACGATCGATATAGTATTTAGCGATATCCGGATGGTCAGCCAGCCATTTCTTATAGTTGGGCATTTTGTTTTCCACATATTCGGTGAGATCAAGCAAAGTGTTGTTATTATAAAGATCCTCCATCGAGGCTTGGCCTTTATAGAAACTGAAGTCAATAATATCACTTAGATCATCCGTTCCGAACATCGTGACAATATCGCTAGTCTGCGTTCCGCTGGGCGGAGTGCGGAAGGAGAACTTGATATTAGCCTGATTGGTTCCCCATTTTTTAGTGTTGGTCAGATACTTGAGACAGGGATTGTCAGCGTAAGTCGGATAATAGGAAACATTCTCCCCGGTTCCCAACCAGTAAGAAAATTCCTGATCCTTGCTTAAAGCGGTTGAATTAGAAAGGTTATCTTCACTTTGACCACATCCGGTTAGAGAGATTAAAGATAAGATACATAGTAAACTTTTTAGAGCCTTAGTCTTTCCTGACATATTAAGACCTCCTTAGTTAGCTTTAAAATCAGTTTAGATATCACCTCGCTTTAATTGTTACAAAAACTCCAATATTCTTTAGACTTTAAAGTCAGGCTACAAGAGGATTAAGTCAGAAAAGCAACCGCCAAAAAGCTCCTCGCCAAGATGAAGAAAGACCTTACCCTGTTGGCAGAATATGCGCACGCAAATTAACAAGATAGCCGTATTTATAAGTTTATTACTAAAAAGATGCAGAGAAAAATCACCGTAACCTGCTTGAAACTTCAAGGTTCTTTTTCAAAGATTCTTTATTGATAAAAAAACTGTTAGGAAATTATAAAAACGCCTTGTGAAAAAGCCTTTTACTGAAAAAGCCAGCGGGCAAGCTGGCTTCTTTTTATTCGTGTCTTAACAGTTCTTTTTTCTTCTGCTCGAATTCTTCCTGGGTTAAAATCCCTTCATCGAGGAGTTTCTTATACTCCCGTAGTAAGGAGATGACCTTTTCTTGGTCCATTTCTTCATTCTCCGGAGTCGGAGCAGGAGTAGGAGCAGGAGCGGAAGTTATCTCATTTTCTGGCTGACCGCTGGGATTTGAGGAGGAATATTCAGAAGAAGGAGACACGGGTTGATTATCTGTTGAAGAATCAGAAGTGCTGTCGTAATTATCATAGCCTGAACCAGCACTATCGTCAAAATTGTAAAGCAGCGGGTTATTTTCCTTCACCATTTCCCTTCCGACATAAGTGACATAGTAAGCACCGATGAGGACATTCAAGATCCCTAAGAGAATCGGGCCAGCTCCAAGCGAGCAAATGCTCTTATATTCCTCGGCAGTATATGAAGGATTATATTGGGCGGCTTCATCGCAGAAATTCACTCGCATGAAAAAGCACCAGATGGCGGCAAATAGCAAGCATCCCGCTCCGAGTCCAACCACCAATTGAGCTTTGATTCCAGTTAATAGGGATTCATTGACAAAAACCGATATGGCAAGGATGACAAACCCCAAAATCTCCGTCCAGAAAACTATCGCAACGAAACCGAGTTGTTTATATTTATCAGACCCGAAGGCAAACTGATAAATATTCCCCAGATTTGTGTCGGTGACCCTGATAGCCGTTAAGGCCATAAAAATCAATCCCAGCAATGAGGCGAGTAAGCCAGCTATGATCAGTTTCGAGGTCCTTTTGAGTGTATTCATGTTTTATAGTCCTTTCTATATGCTCAAAACGAATTTCTTAATTATTTTCTTATTATAAAAAGGACTTATATCAGAATCTGATACATACATTCTCGATAAGCAAGCTTGGAAGGAAATAATTTAAAATTATCGCTTCTTTTAACTTTCTTTCACGCCTTAAGCCCTCTTTTAGGAATCTTTTCCGTCTTTTTTTAGAAAGGCTTTTTTGTTGTTTCAGTCTTAAAAAGGTGCTGGCTTCGGATTATACTAAATATATTAAGCATGAAAAAACCTTTATTTTATAAAAATCACATCTTAGTTAAGCCTTTTAGAAAGCTGTTGGCCAGATTCTGGGACTTGGTGACTGCCGTCTTGTTAGCCAGCGTCTTCTTGGCGCTTATGGAAGGTTTCTTTCAATTATCCCCCTATTTCCAGAAAAACAGGGAGGATAATTATACCGCCTTCTTTGATCTTAAGACTAAAAAAGACCTTTCCGGCTTATATTCCGCAAACGGCATCGCCCCCTGGGGAGAAGGGGAAGATCAATTAACTAGATCTTATATGGAGACTGTCCTTATTATAACTTTTAAAAGGAATGGTTACTCGGATTACCATAACGGCAACTACAAGTACACTTATGATTTCGATTCAGGTCTGGATTACTGCTTTACCTACTTTTCGATTTATAAACCGGATTTTCTGGATTGCTATCCAGCCGAAGATGAGTATCTAAATATCTGCGGAGAAGAAAAATACTACGATTTATTGGTCTCTCATACCGATGAGACCTTTTTCACTCCGGGTACCACACCTCCCTTCGAAAGACATAAGGGCAGAATTAAAGAGGCCTACCACGCAAGTAAATATCCTTATTTCAGTCTGGAGACCGCTAAAGATATCGATCAGTATCTCTTTGATAATACAAACGAGAAAGGCAAGGAAGCATACGACCAAGTTTTTAAAGGCTATAAGGAGTGCTTACAAATCGGACGGAAAGAATTCACCACTTATAATTCTTTATATAAGGCCGCTTCTGAGTCCGTGAAGCAAGCCAAAGAGCAAATCGTTTTGTCTTATGACTTAGAGCTTATCTTTTCTTACTTCCTTTCCCTCTTTATTACTTTCCTTTTCATTCCGCTTTTTAATCAGGATAAAAGGACTTTAGGAGAAATCATGTTGAGAATCGGAATCGAAAAGAAAGACGGGAGCGGCCTGACGAAAAAAGAACCCTGGATTAATTTCTCCCTTAAGACCATTAAATATTTCGGCTTTGCTGCCCTACCGTTATTGATAATCTATCGTGAGGCGACTTTCACCTGGTTACTCAGCGCCTTATTAGGAAATCTTTATGTCCTTATCGCTTTAGGGGCTTTTTCTGTCTTGAGCTGCCTAGCGGCTTTTATTTCTTCTTTAATGAATCACCGTGACGGCAATTCCCTAAGCGAAGAAAAACTCGGCTTAGTCTTTATCGATTTACGCAAGAGCGAAATCACTAAAGACCAGTCTTCTTTTGAATATACCCCCGTCAGTAACCTAGAAGAGAAGAAAGACAAATAAAAAGAAGGTGAAGAGAGTTAACCTTCCCTTTTATCTTACGGCTTAAAGACTAAAATCCCGGTTTTAATATCGGCTGCCGTTAAACCAAAACTGATAGCCGCGGGTGTAAGAAAACCAGATTGCATAAGCGATAAGGATGAGAAGAAGACTTAATGCGAATCCGAGCCTGGCAAAGCGGGCTTTCTTTAACTCCATTTCTTTCTGACCTAAAGGTTTCTTTTCAATCTTCTCTTTATAACCGTAAAGATATAAGGCATCGACATTTAAGACTTCCGCCAATTTCTGCAGCAGATGGATATCCGGGGAGGTCTTCCCGCTTTCTAACTTAATAATGGTCTGAGCATTTAAGCCGACCTGATTAGCTAGTTCCTTTTGAGTCAGACGGTTCCGGGTTCTTAAGACTCTTACGAAGGCGGAGAAGTCCTGTTCATTAAAAGAGTCTTCCTCTTTTAAGGTGCGGGTAGGAACGGAAGGATCAAAAAGGAAGAAATCCTTTAAGGAGAGTTTCAAAGCTTGGCAAAGTGGGAAAACCGTTTCAACCGAAGGATAGGAAAGACCTTTTTCCCATTTAGAGATAACCTGGGGACTATAAGAGATCTTCTCCGCCAAGTCATTCTGGGAGAGGTTCAACCTGATTCTCCGATTTTTCAGAAATTCACCAAATTCCATATGCTTTTTTCTTTAAAAATAGGATAGCACAATCCGCATCTTACTGTCTTCTTAAAAAAAACCGAGATATTTCTTTCTTTAAGATTTCCCTTTTGTATAAGGGGCTTTTAAATCTTTTGACAAATTATTTTAGCTGACTCAGTTCCTGAATCATCCTCTTTGTATGATGGAAATAGAAGATAATTCTTTTTTAAAAAAGGATTTTCTTCTTCCAAGAAGTAAGTCTGTTTTTGGAGAAATCAAAATATCTGCTAAATCGCAGAGATTTTTTAATTGTCTCCACGAAAATATAGTTTTTCTACGTTTTTAGATAGAGATATCTTTTTATGGGGAGAACGTTTTTTGATACACCATTTTACAATGTGGTTGCCGGCAAGAAAGCCCACAGGGGGCAATAGCTATTGTGAATATGATCAAATATGAAAGTCTCCAAAGCGCAAGCTGTTCTTTTCCTGTATTCTCTTCTAAAAGATGGTAAGAAAGTCAATATGAATGAGTTCTGTTCAGAACATGTTATTTCGATCCCGACTTTTAAAAGATACATCTGTGAGA
This sequence comes from Bacilli bacterium, assembly GCA_022652945.1. GTDB lineage: Bacteria > Bacillota_I > Bacilli_A > RFN20 > CAG-288 > Scatoplasma. Next base: position 174,949 of record JALCRV010000002.1, on the reverse strand, counting down.
TCCGTTGTTTTCTCTCGAATGCCTTTATGGATGAAGAGATCGTCTACTCTCAGAAAGACAATTCGTATTCGATGGTGAAAGCGAACTAAGCCTTTATTGAGTTTTACTGATTGAAAAGGCCTCCTTTGGTAAGAGTCTTTCTTACCTTAGGAGGCCTTGAGCGATTTTTCTTTAGTCGGAATCTGATGTCTCGAAGCTTTCCTGAATATTCTTCATTTCCATCTCTTCGACTTCATCTATCGGGATCTTTACTTCGACTTTCTTAGGCCTTTTGAAGAAGCATTTAATTACCTCTATTTGGGTTCTCTCTTCAATAAACTTAGCGAGGCGTAAGGCGTTTTCTTCGTTCCTGGCTATAATCATCAACGGATTTCTGATGAGAGTCAGCTTTTTCGGACGGAAGTAATAGGCTGTTCCTTGGTAGTAATCTTCCTCATCTTCTTCTTTCTTCTTAAGGCGGTTCTCTTCTCCATAAATGATCATTTAGGCACCTCCTTTCATATCGACTCAAATCGGATCAAAACGGACATATTAAATATGGCATATAAAAGAGAAAAATGATATAGAAAATGCGGGAAGATTAAAGAAAATGCCCATTGCAATTAAAACAAACTTCGCTTTCATGAAAGGCACATAGCTAAAGTAAATTCGATATCTAGCAATTAGCTGCAAGTGTTTTATTTGGCCTTAATTAATCACTTCCAGGTCAGCAAGAAAGCATTAAGCCTCTTGATCGATAATCTTCGAGATTTGTCTGCCAACTCTTTTAATAATCCCGCAAACCAATGCATTCCCCATGATGAAATATCTCATTTTTTCAGGCATGCCAGTATCAGTCCACCCATCTGGAAACATGTTTAGTCTTTCGCATTCAACCGGCGTAAGAATTCTCTCTCTGTTAGTTTGAGGATCAACAATAATATGCGTGCTGCGATTAATCGATCCTTCACTTGTAAGCATAGTTCGACCTGGTAAATCTAATGAATCCACAGAAGACATTGAACCTTCCGAATAGAAATATTTATGTCCATCCTTACTAGTTCTTTCTATCTTTTTCCTGCCACGAAGGTAGATGAATTTTTCCCGGGCATAAGAATCAAGATAATAATGTTCATCAACATTTTCCTCAACCATTTGCCTCAAGGTGATTGGGGATTCGGCCACAGGGAATGTTTTAGTCGTATATACAACCCCATCAATCATAAATCCAGAGTTTTTAAAGTCAGCTTTAAAAGAATCAGAAAACTCGACCATATCTTTAGGTTTCTTTATTTCAATCTCTGAAATAATATTATCTTTGTTTTTCACTTTGAAAGCGCGAGCAAAAATTCCATCTTTTAGAAAAACATCTTTTGGTGACTTCTGAAGCTCATCAGCGAAGAACTTTGTGTTTTTTCTGAAAGCAAAAATAAAAGTCCTGCGTCGCCTTTGGGTGAAACCATACTCTGCTGCATTGATGACTCGCCATTCAACACCATATCCCTGTTCATAAAAGCAGCGAAGCATTATGCCAAAATCACGTCCTATTTGCTTATGCGGCGATTTCAAAAGCCTGTCAACGTTTTCCAAGAAAACAAAAGGAGGCTTTTTAGCTTTTAAAATAGAATTGATCTCCCACCATAGAACACCTTTTTTCCCTTCAATACCTTTTTCTTGAGATAAAGACCTTGCGACTGAATAATCCTGACAAGGGAAACCGCCACAAAGAACTGTATGGTCAGGAATCGTCGTTTTATCAACTTTTGCAATATCAATATTTGTGTTTTCCGAGCCGCCATTAAATCTTTTGTTATAGCAATCAAAAGCATATTGATTTTTGGCACCCGGTTCCCACTGATTGGACCAAACGAACTTAAAAGTTGCTGATTCATGTGTCTGGCCATTTTTAAGTGTCACATTATTCATTCCGACACGGAAACCGCCAACCCCCGCGAAGAGCTCTGCAACAGTCTTATCCATAAAGACACCTCTTTTAATAACGCCCTATCATTTTAGCAGATGGAGACGCTGTTGTGAAGATCGAAATACTTAAAAAGCACAATTTTGATATAATTTGCTTATGAATGAAAACAATGACAGATATTATCCCACTGAAGAATCATTAATTAAGCAAACCCAGTATTCACTTGGAAAAAAGATGTCCGCTTTTTGTAATAATGAGACTCCACAAAATCGGAACAAAGGTGGATTTGGTCAATTCGTGCAAGAAAATGTCTTTGGAATAAAAAACAATTCACTACCCGATCCGGATGTTATCAATTTAGGAATTGAAATAAAAACCGCGGGTTATAAGCGCCTAAAAAACGGCTCGACATCTATAAAGGAAAGACTTGTTTTATCTGATATAAACTACCGTGACGAAGGACAAACGACCTTTGAGAAAAGTTCCTTTTGTCATAAAGACTTGAATCTCTTACTGCTTTTCTATGAATATTCAGATGACAATTCTTATGACTATTTAAGGCGGATAATTTCTAATTACTCTTTATATAAGCTTATGGATCAGGCCAGCAAAGAAGATTTAGAAATTATTAAGCAAGATTGGGAATTAATACATCAAAAAATAGCAAATAATCAAGAAGCTAACATCTCAGAGTCGGATACAAATTACCTTGCGGCATGCACTAAAAGTCAAAATTCCTCTGTTAGAACAACAGGCTTTAATGGAATAAATAAAGTAAAGCCTAGAGCATATTGTTATAAGCGAAGCTTCATCAACAAAATTTTCTTGGAAAGCCTATCAGCAAATGGTTCAAAAGCCGAGTCCCTATTAAAAGATGAAGATTTGGGTCATTCATTTGCCGAGGTTATTACTAACAGGCTGAAAAAAGTCGGAGCATTCGATTATTCTTTCACTGACCTCTGCCAAAAATACTCTGTTAATGTTAAATCAAAGCAAGCCGTTTCAACACTTCTAAGTAGAATGCTTGGCCTAAGAGGAAATATTAATTCAACCGACGAGTTTGAAAAAGCAAATATCGAATCTAAGACTATTCGCATTGAAGAAAACGGCTTTATTGAGCAAAGCATGTCTTTCGAAAACTTTGATTTTTGCAATCTTTGTAAACAAAAATGGACCGAATCTCCTTTTTATAAGACTTTCAGTGAAAAAAGGTTCTTATTTGTTTGCCTAAAGAACAACGGTCAAGATTATTATTTCTATAAAATATTCATTTGGAATATGCCCGAATCAATTCTTAACACATACGTTTATGAAGTATGGAAAAAGACTCGGGACATTCTCCAAACAGGCTCAGTTATTTCTGGAAAGAAGCAAACGAAAGATGGAAAAGAAATAGTCTTAAATAATTTCCCTGGAATGGGTGACAGTCCTATTTTCCATATTCGTCCAAAAGGATTAAATAAAAAAGATGTGGCGGAGCTCCCAAAAAGAGATAAACTGACTGGCCAAACATCCTTCACAAAACAATGCTATTGGTTGAAAAACACATATATACGAAAGATTATTGAGTGCGACGGAAATAACGATGTGATTAATACTTTTTATCTTAAAAGCAGCAATCATTTAGACGAATAAGTTATTACACACAAAATTAAAAACCTAGTTTTAAAAATTCACTCGCAAATAAGTATCAGGTTTATCCACTTATCCTTCCTTCCTGGCCTCACGTCATCATTATAAAAGCACTTCTTTATGACTAATCCTGTATCCTTAATTAATTCTTCCGCCCTATCTATATTCATATCCGTATAATGTCTTCCGCTTCTGATTCCATCGTAATCTCCAACTTTAAAAGAGGCATACATAATCCCTTCTGGTTTTAAAGCTACCCGGCATCTTATGAAGACCTCCTTTAAGTCTTCATAAGGCACATGCAACAAGGAAGCGCAAGCCCAAATGCCATCGTAAACTTCCTTCTCATGAAGATCCTGGGCTTGGCCTTTGATCAGATGAGAAAGCCCGATCTCTTTTCCATGTTTAATCATCTCTTCCGAAGGATCCATCGAATACACTTCATAACCTTGTTCAAGAAAGAATAAAGAATCCCTGCCGGAGCCGAAACCCAAATCAAGGATGGTCAGTCTTTTCCCTTTCGGAAGATAAGCGAGGAATTCCTTATACCTTAAAGACATATCGCAGTTAAAAGTATCAGCGATATAGTCTTTAGAGTTCTGATTGTAATACTCAGTGGTCGGGTCTTTCATCGATAAAAATTCTTTAAAAAAAGTATTATTTATTAAAGCAGTCTTTGATTTTCTGGGCTGCGTCTTTTGTCTCTTCTGAGGAGAAGTCTTCATTAAATGACTTGGAGAAGATATCGATTAGGACATTTTCGATATCCTCTAATGAAGGATTCCTTAAGGCACTGATTCTTCGATAGGCCTCCTGGCTTTCCGAATCATACTCATCTAAAGGGGCACCATTGATTTCAAGCAAAGATAAAGGATCCCACTGGTCGATAATCAGCTTATATAATCTGAAGTCTTTAGGTAACTTAAACATTTTTCCAATATAATCAACCCATCTATTCATTTCATTCTTAATCAAAGGAAAACTCTGGGCGCGGGCTTTAAAAGAATCCAGCAAAGAATAATCATCTAAATCCAACACGGCATTTTCAATCGCATTCCCCACCGTTTCCAGTTCATCCTGGTTGCAGGTCAAAAGGAACTTTTTGAAATCAGCCGGCCAGGCCTCAATCATCTTAACAAGAACCCTATCCTGATAATCATCGGAAGCAATGTATTTACTAAAGGCTAAGACATGATTATTTACTTCGCTCATAAATGATTTCCTTCCTTTCAGAAATAGTCTTTAAACCTATTTTCCTTCCTTGACCTCTCCAGTCAACAGACTATAAAGATAAGTCTTCGTCGGCTTCTTAAAGACCTCTTCCGCAAAGGCCTTATAAATACTAAGCTGCTTCAAATACACCTCATCAGAAATATCCTTCGTCTTATAATCGATGATATCCAGATGATCTTGATAAACGACCATTAAATCAATGATGCCTCTAGTTTTATGGGCCTCATCGATAAATTCATATTCCTTATAGATTTCTCCGTCTTTGATGTCCTTCATCAAACTTGAGTCCAAGAATCTTTTAACGCACTGGATTAAAGTCGGATCTTTTAAGGCCGCATAGTCCGGATTCTTAAAGTCGGTCGCTTCCATTCCTTCATGGAGCAAGGTGCCGAATTCCAAGCCGGCCTTAGAAGAAGTCAGATTAAGCTCTTTACTGGCTCTTTCTTGAATTACTTCCTTAAAAGGCTTAGCGGTATCAATTATATTAAAACTTTGATGAACGACCGCCTTATAAGGCACGAGGGGAGTCTCCGGATCGATCTCTTCATCCACCGGTTGCAGGACAAATTGATCGTAAGAAAGATATGGCAAAAGGAATTCCCCGAGGGATTTAACTTCTTCCCGGTTTTCCATGGTGAAAGATTGTAAAGCGAAGATATCATCGATTCTTTCATTCGGGACCGCTTTCTTCTCTTCCTCGGAAAGATAGAGGAAGTAAGAAGAGAACTCATAGCCGAAAATATTCAAGAGCAGATCGAAGGTGTCAGTCTTAAAAACTCCATTAGCGAAGTAGGAGTAAAGCTTATGGAAGATGGCAAATAAGTTCTTCTCTTCGTCTTTGGTGATATTAAGGCAAGCTTCCGGTTCGAAAAGATCGAGGAATTCATAGTTATCAAGATTAGGTTTATTTTGATTAGCTAAAAGATACTCTTTATTCAGCAAATACCCACCAGCAAAAGCAAATAGAGTAAGTTCCCCAGCGTTCAGCTTATCTTCCCCATATAGCTTATAAGCCTTTTCCATCGCTTCCTTAAAAGGGAACAAACCCCGGCGAGCTAAAGTCTTAAATTCCTCATATGTCAGGTCTTTATTCTTATAAGCTTTAAAGAGCAGCCGTAAAATACAGATTTCTTCCTGCCCAGCCACAAAGCTCGTCTCATCAAGAGTGAAAAACAGATGAGCCTTCAACTCCTCAATAGCCTTTTCAGTAACTTCTTTTCCCTCCGGGAAGAAGGAAGAAAAGTCTTCATTGGTTTCATAGCCTAAGATCTTCATCCCCTTATGAAGCAAAGCCGGGGTCAGCTTGCCATCCTTGCAATCATCGATTAAATCCATCATGAAAGGCTCGTAAGGCGGAAGGAAACCGCCTTCAGGAATATCCCCTATGTCGCAGTGGCTTTCTTCCTCTCCAGGCGGAATCAAGCGCTCAATCCTGAAAATCAGGTCTTCTTTACTTGAAGAGGTAAAGAATAAGTCATAACCCTTCCCATCCACAATATCCACAAAAGAGATACCCCTAAAGGCGATTAAGGCGACAAAGAACACCCCGACATCTTTCTTTCCCGCTTTCACCGACTTATAAAGCGCCTCCATTATCTCATCCTGATCTTCTTTCTTCACCGGATTGCTATTTAAGGAGGCTTGGTAGCTTTCTTCATTCAAGCGGAAATTTCTGATTTCCTTATAAGTCAGTTTCTTCCGCTCCTTCACGCTTCGTAAAGAAAAACCGAGCGGCAGATTCAAATGCAACTGATAAACAAGCAAATTCAAAACATCTGAATTAATGATATTCTCCAGATACAAGGTGCAGAAATTTTCTTCGGTATCCATCCCGAGATTCTTAAGATCCTGGTAAATCCTCATCCCGTCCTGCATCACAGATTTCATCTTTAAAGCCTCGAAGTCCTTATATGGCAGCAGAAGAGTGATTTTTTCTTTGGCTCTGGTTAAGGCCACATAAAGAAGGCGGATTTTCTCCGAGGTATCTTCCTTAAGCTCTTGATCCTTGTTAAGCATCTTCACAACGTTAGCCGTCTTAACACTTTCCGTCGGCAGGATCAGGCCGTATGAAGAAGAAACCCCGAACTCGGAGTCCATATCTTGCCTATAAAACCCCTTCATCAATCCGGAATAATAGATAATCGGATACTCTAAGCCTTTCGACTTATGGATATTCATCAAGGTGACGCTGTCCGTCTCACTTCCATTCGCCGGAAGCTTAAGCCGAAGATCATAAGTATCGACATATTCCAAAAAGAGCAAGAAATCATCTAAGCTATAATCCAACTCGCTCATCGACTTAAACATCTGCAAGAAGAAATCGATATAGCCTTCATTGGTCTTCACATCTCCCAAAGAGAGCAGATGCTTATAGACCTCCAACTCGAAAACAAGTTTTTTCACCAGCTCATAAACTGGCAGTTCTTGGTTATCTTCGACAATCTCTTGTATCTTCTTGGTCAGCTTATCATCCTTATAGCCGTTTGTCCGGCTCAGGTCATAAAGCTCTTGATCGGTATAAGAGAAAAGGAAAGAACGGGCCAAAGACAGGAAAGCGTGGATGAAATCCCCGCTTTCATAATCCCCCGCTTCGATGGCCTTCACCATCCTTAAAAGGCTAGCAAGGACCAAGACCACCTGATTAGAAGAAACATCTTCATCGTTTTGAATATATAAAGGCACCTGGTAGCGGGAGAAGACTTTAGCGTATTCCTCGAAAGCCCCATGCCGGTCCATGATGATGCAGAAATCAGAATAGGTGCAATTCTCAAGCGGGCTGTCTTTCTTCTTGTTCGCTTGGTCACCATCCTCAGTCTTTTTCTTTTCATCCTTCTCTTTCTTATGGACAACCTGGTAGCCTTCATTAACTTTCTTAATGATATCTTTAACGATAATCTCCGCCTCATAAGCGGCTTGGTCCAAGTGTTTCTCTTCCGGATAAGCAAAGATTGCGGTATGGTTATTCTCCTTATTATCGCCTTGGCCTTCATAAGCCTTATAGTTACCAAAACCAATCTGATGGGAAGCGACATAATCCGCCCCACCCACCTCTTTAGTCATCAAACCCTTAAAGAGGTAATTGATATCTTCCAGGACTTCCTTACGTGAACGGAAGTTCACGTTCATGTCGATCGCCTTCCCGCCTTGATGGTTCTTATAAGCCTCATACTTAGCTTGGAAGATGTCGCATCTAGCATCTCTGAAACGGTAAATCGACTGCTTGATATCCCCGACCATATAGACATTATGGTTGGCGATCTCATTGATAAAAGACTCCTGAAGCAGAGAGGTATCCTGGTACTCATCGACCATGATCATCTTCAGCTTCTTCTGGATTTCCGCTTTGACTTGGGGATGATCTTTAACTAAGTTAAGCGCCATCTTGGCGATATCCTCAAACTCATAAGCTTGTTTTTCCTCTTTAAAGGCCTGAAGTCTTTTCTCCGCTTCCTTCACAATCTCCACCTGCAAAGCGGCAAAAGGTTTTAAGTCCATAAGAGACTTTCTTAAAAGATTCTCATCTTGGGGTAACGAGAGAATTAACTTAGCAAGTTCTTTTTCAGCATCATCAAAAGCTTTCTTTCCCTCATCCGAGGCGGTGCCTTTAGGAGCGGAGGGCTTTAAAACCTTCATCTCTTTAAAGCTGCTTATCAGATCATCGTAAGAAGAAACCGCCATAAACTTGCTATAGGCTTCTACGACAGCATCTTTATAAGGCTTTTTCTTCTTCCCGACTTCCTTACTGGGAAGTTTAAAGAAAAGCGGCCTTAAACTCTCGCGTAAAGCGATGATCTTTTGGCAAAGGGCTTTTTCAATCTCCTGAACTTTTTCTTCCGAATAATAAGTATCGACATAAGTATCAAGATAAAAAGAGGTATCAAGTTCCTTATCAGCTTTCGTCCAGAAATCAAAAGTAAGCTGAGTCAGACTCTTATCATCCTTCAAGCAGAACCTCTTGATCATCGAGGTGAAATCAGCTTTTTGCTCTTGGTAATACTCCTCGTAAATTTCTTCAATCAAAGTCCTCTTGCGGACGGAGATCACCGCTTCATCGACCAAAGTCAAATCAGCGCTGACCTTTAAAAGAAAATGGTATTTTTTCACCAAAGCCAAGGCGTAAGCATCGAAAGTCATAATGTCGGCTCGGTCGACATCTTCCCCTTCCTTCAAGCCATCAGCCGTTAACTGCTTACGGATTCTAGAGCGCATCTCCCCGGCGGCGAGGTTGGTAAAGGTCAGGATCAAAAAGTTATCTAAGGTATAGCCCTTCTTCCGGATAAAATAAGAGACGCGCTGGGAAAGCACCTCGGTTTTCCCCGAGCCCGCTCCGGCGGAGACGATGATATTTTCCCCATCCGAGGTAATCGCTTCTTGCTGGATGGGATTAAAATCCTCAAACTTCATTTCTCTTCCTCCTCATCGTCCTTATCTTCCCCGTCTCCGATCGGCTTTTGATAAAGCGGCGGATCAAAAAGCGGATTGATCGACACCACGTCGCCAGCGTTGACGTAACAGATATCCTTGAATTCGCATAGATCGCAAGGGAGTCTCCTTTCAGTGGAGAATTTCCTCGGCTGGATCATAAACTCCCCCGCGAAGATCTTACTAGCGGTATAGTCAACCATAAAGCCCGCTAAGTCAATCAAAGAAGCAAAATACGTTGAGTCATATACCTTAAAGGCCTTGGCGAAACTCCCATCGGCCTTCAGTTTCATGCCAGCAATAAAAGGGGAAGTCTTGATATCCTTTCCCGTCTCCGGATCCTTTTTAGTCCCCAGGAGCGGATCGATTCTTTTAAGCATCTCCGGATCAGCTAAAGTCACCCCGTCCATAAGATAGCATTTATAAGGTTCCTGTTCCTTTAAGGCGTAAAGGATCTTCTGGATATAGATCCCTCCGACCTGATAAAAAGGAAGGGTCTTAGAAAGCATAAAAGCGTAGAAAGGCAGCTGCAGGTCAAAACCGTAAACGGTCTTCTTCACATCGAAATACAAATCACCAGTCTTATAATCGACCACGAGAGCCTTCTTAGTCGTCTCATCGGTCAAGATCTTATCGATCTTGCCGTTGATAGCGATCTGTTCAGTTAATTTATAATGCTCTTCCTGCTCAGTTTTAACTGTGTTGAAGTGGGATTCAGCGAGGAATTCCTTATTTTTCTTAATGACTTCCTGCACCTGGTAAAGATTCATCTTCGCCAAGAACTTCTCCTTGGCATTCTTAAATCCCCCATCGTTATCGATAGCGGTCTGGACTTTGGAAAAGTCGATCTCTTCGGTATAAGATCTTTGGAGGATATCGTGGTAGAACGAACCCAGATGAGCAGCAAAATCCTGTTCATAAGTCCCGCCATGCAGGATATGCGTGACAAAATACTTAAACGGGCAGGACTGATACATATCGATCTGTGAATAAGAAAGATCGACTTTCTTTTTACGGTAATCAGAAAGCGGCTTAAAGGAATGATCGTAAGAGCGGTAATCCAGTTCTTGATCGGTAAAAGCGTTCTTATAAGGAGTATCTAAAAGATAGGAAAATAGAAGATCCTTCCCTTTCCCACATTCAATCTGAGCGGCTAAAAGCGAATAACGCTCGTTAGTGACTTGAAGACTATCAGCTTCTTTAATCCCTAATTTAGCCGCCAGCAAGGAAGGATAAAGGTCCGCTTTGCCGTCCTTCTTTTTATAAGTGAGAGTGAGATTCTTCGTTCTTTTAATAAACCCGCCCAGCTTTTCTTCCTCCAGTTTTGAACATAGGACGGAATCATTTAAGCCGAGGAGCTTTTTCTCCTCATCGGAGAAAAAGTCCGTATCTTTAAATACTTGCGGGTAATTCCCAATCTGGAAACCTAATAAGAAAGCGTAACAGTCATCTTCCAGATAACTGGAAGCTGAGCAGAAAGAGATTTGATCTTCATATGTTTTCTTTTTTAGATAGGTCTTCTTCGCCTCATAAGTCAAAAGCTCTATGAACTCTTCCTTCTCCAGCTTTAAAGGCAGGATTTTCTCCAAGAGGGAGACTAAACGATCCAGCGCGTGGTAGTTATCTTCTTTCGACTCCTCTTTCAGTTTCTGATAACTAGCTTCCGGGCTATTATTATTTAAATAGGCCAGGTAGGCCAGAAATAAAGGCGAAGAAGCTAAAGACATCTGCTCCCCATCATCAAAAGGCCACTGATAGTAAGAAAAAGTTTTTTCTAAAAGGAAAGCGTATTCCTCGCTGGGATTGAAGATAAAAATCTTCTTTAACTCCACCCCCGAAGAAATCAATTTTCCGATTAAATTAAAGACATAATTGACTTCTTCTTCCTTATTTTGAAAAGCCAAGTATTCTTTACTTCCTTTGTCTTCGTCCTTTAAAGCCACATAAGAATAAGAAACCTGAAGTTTATCCAGAGCGGTCTTCAGCTCTAGATCTAAAGAAGAATAACCGATAATTAAAGTCTGTTTCCCTTTAAAAAGCAAAGGGAACAAAGCATCTTCTTTTAGCAGAGAATGGGAAAGCAGATCCTGGTAGATGTTGAAAAGAATCTCAAGCTTCTCATCGCCTTTTTTAATGCCTTTCAGCCTCGAAAGCACCTCGTCAGCCAGGCTTAAGGAATAGCCGTATTTTTGATGCACGTACTCCAAAGCCTCAAAAGAGTAAGTAAAATACGCTCTCTCCCTCAGTTCCTCTTTGGTAAGAAACTTAAAATGACAAGCGTAGATCTTTTTAAAAGACCTTAAAAAGAGGTCCTTAATCTCTTCGGGACAGATAATCACGCTTTCAGGAGGAAGCTTAGAAAAATCAATCATGGAATCTTTTCTTTTATCCTTAAGGATAATTTTAGCACAGTAAACGAAGACATTACCTTCCTAGGTCAGAGAATTATAGAAGATATTTCTAGATAAGTGTGCCAAGCTACAAGAATCAAAAGCCTTTAAGCTGAAGGAAATCGATAATCGAGAGATGTTTGATTCCCTTCCTGTCCAAGACGACCTTATCTTTGGAGACAACGTATTTAGGATAGAAATCGGGAATAGATTCCAAGTTACCTAACTCCCGTTCTTTGTTGCTTTCGTTGATCTCATAAGCGACCTGGACGTAAGCAACGATACTTCCACCCTTTAAAACCACGAAATCAATTTCCCTGCCTTCATTCACCCCAGTTTTGACCTGATAGCCTTTGGCAATGAGGTCGTTATAGACCAGTGTCTCGTAAAGCGAGCGGTAAAGATCGCTCACCAAGGACTTCTTATATTGAACGAAAGCGGGGTCCACCGAGTAAATCTTGTTCTTAACCTCCAGTTCCCGTAGTCCGATGACGTCATAACGCGGGGACAAGGAAGCGATATAACTTTCTTTGATAGCTCTAAGATAATCAAGCACCACCGGGAGTGAAATATCCATCCCATCTTTGGCAACCCTTTCTTGAATGTTCCTCCCGCTGATGGCAAGAGAGGAAGAAGACAGGGCGTAATCGATGACCTTAGCGAGATAGATAGAGTTTTTGATCTTTTCCCTTAAGACGATGTCTCTTAAAACAATCGAGTCATAAATTGACTCGAGCATCGTCTGTTTGTTCTGTTCTTCCTTTTCAAGAAAAACTAGTGGGAGGCCGCCCCATTTCAAATATTCGGAAAAAGAGGACTCATCGCTTTGGTAACGACCAAGTTCTTTCATGAATAAGACGTATTCGGAAAAGGAGAAAGGCATGATTCGAAACAAGATTGTCCTTTCTCCAAGTTCCCCTTCCTTATCGTCATTGAGAAGCGAAGAGTTACTGCCAGTAACAAAAATAGAGACTTTAGGATACTTCGTTGTAAGAGAATTGACGACTTTGCTCCAGCCCTCGCAGAACTGAACCTCATCAATGAAAATGTAGTAGCGACCTTCACCTTTGATTTGGCTTTCTAAATAGGCATAGAGATTCTTTTTATCTCGATAGTCCTCGTTTTCCAATAATTCGAGACTCAGATAAACGATATGGCTTTCTCGGCAATTCTTTCGGAGTTCAGCCATGATCATTTTCAATATTTCTGTCTTCCCGCAGCGACGGACGCCACTTAAGATTTTGATCTGCTCATTGTTGTAAAAGGGTCGGATTCTCTCTAAGTACATTTCTCGTTTAAACATCATGATATCCCCCGTCAATATTGTTTTACATTAATATAGTATTAATCAATAGTGTAAATTATTTTTTACGCATTTATTAAGAAACAAGTTGAGATTTTGATGCCTGGGGTGCCCATTTCGCCAAGAAAAAAATGTTAACTTTAACTCTAATTGTGAAAAACTATACGATAAAAAAAGGATTCTTAACTTTGGGAGCATTTAGTTAGAAATCAGAACTTCTCTTTAAATTCCTCCTCTTACTTCCAATTGAATGTTTTTTTGCAAAGCTATAAAAAAGCAATGCCCGAATGTTTTATATCCGCTTTCTTGATGAGTAAAAGGCTTTCATCTTGCCGACTCTCACTATCAGCGGAGGAGGAAAAACAGATTATAAGGTCTCCCCTTCGTCGATAGGTTTAGTGCTGAAGCAAAGATAGTCGTGAAATATAAAACCAAGGGTTCCGCTCACAAAATCTGTTTTAAAATGATCCCTTAGCCAGGCGGAAATATGTTTGCCGACCGATTTTTTGGCGAAGTACCAGTTTCTTTTTTTCAAGAGAAGCTAAATGCCTTTGAACGCTCCGCTCATCCAAGTTTAGGGCCGAGGCTAACACGCTCTTGCTCACACCATAAGCGGACCAAATGCTCCCTTCAACAAGGATGACAGCGGTCTTCTTTTCGCCTTTAGAAAGATTCAAGGAAGGAAGTTTGCTCTGCCAAAGGGCGACTTCCGCTTTCTTATCTTGAATTTCCTTGATTAAATGGCGATAGTCTTCGACATAAAAATCAAGCATTGGCCCAACAAACGTGGCAAGATCATTACGATTGCGAATGTCTTGACATTCCTTAAAGGCCCGATAGTATTTGCCTTTTCTCTCGCCAATGGTCGCAGCAATGCGAAAAGCGAAAGCCTTTGGTTTCTCCTCAAGCGCATAAAGGGAAAGGAGGTAACGTCCCATCCTTCCGTTCCCGTCATAAAACGGGTGGGCGTACTCAAAAAGATAATGGGCGATGGCAGACCGCTCATAGAAGGTGAAATCCTTGCTATTCAAGATCGATAAGACAACTCGCAGCGCTTCATCGATCCGCTCTTCGGGATATAAGCCTTCATGGAGTCTTTCGACTCCATCGGTGACCGCCACGCTGTCTTTACGGAAAAGAATGCCATCAGGTTGGTCTTTCTTTATGATGGTCCCCTCCATCAACGCATCATAAAGATGGCGGATGTCCTCAAGGTTCAGGATTTGAGAAAAGCCCTGCTTCAATAAAAGACGGTATTTATTGACAATCGAGGTGATTTTGTCTTTTTTCGCATGGGCGAAATCATCAAGGAGACGAAAGATCTCTTTTCGGGTCGAATGTACTCCTTCGATGAGATTGGTCTGATAAATCTCTTCGACAAGGCAACTTCGAATCAACTCCTCTTGCGCCATTTTCGAGAGGCTCTGCTCGAGCATGTGGAAATTACCTTCCAACGAGGTAAGCAAGATCAAAGAGTCTGAAAGAGCCTCGGTACGATGATAAAAAACATCTTCACCATTGAGTCGAAGTGGAAAAACGGTGCCTTCTTTCTTACTTTGAGCGACATAAGCGTCGAATTCCGCAGAAGAAAGAGTGAAGAAACGGCGATAAGTTGAAGTCTCTTTTTTGTCTACCATAAGTTTATATTATATTTTCAAATGGACATTGTCAATGTTTTTGTCTATTTGAAAACGTTGTTTCCTACTTACCTAGACAAAAGCGCAAAAAGAATCTGGGTGTTTCAAAACAGCTTTTAATGCCTATTAATTCAGGAAGTTTTCCATCTGCCTTCGAATCTAGTTTCCTTGAATTATTCAGCTTTCTATTTTCGGGGTTTGCAAATCGCCATTTTTTTAAGGAGACGTAAAGGTTTATATTTCAAAATAAATTGAAACGGATAATGACTAATTGGCCTTCCGCTATGACATTCGGGGAAAAGAAGCTTAAAAAATAGCCGTTAGTATTCTGGTAGAAATCCTATGAAACGATGATTTTATCTAGAAATCAGACTGTTTTCTTAACATTTGAAATCCAGCTTCTTAAAAGAACGTTTGAGGGTAAAGTCAGAAAAAAACACATCACGCCTCCCGCCTTTTTGGAATTATCCATTGATAACAGAAGGCGGGTACTAGAAAAAAGGCCCTAAAAGAATTATATTTTTGGTATGGCAGCAAATGAAGTATTGGCCTCTTTAAGACAGAAAAGCGGCCTCTCATTCAGAAAAGTAAGCCAAAAGACTGGAATCTCAGTCTTTTCTTTATATCTATACGAAAAAGGCTACCTGAGAATTCCCGAGAAGAAAATCCCCGTTTTTGCCTCGGCCTTTAATGTGAATGAAGAAACCTTGAAGGACGAAGAAGGCTTCCCGGCTCCGATTTTCCCACAAGAGAAAAAAGATTACTTCGATAATAAGATGATGAAGAAAGTCTTTTCGTGGCCCGTCTTACTGGCTTCCCTTTTGATTTTCCTCGTCTCCTTAAGTTTAGTGATCAGCGGGTTAGTCTATCAGAATAAGAGCACCCAGGGGGTCGAAGCGGTCTTCAGTACGGAATATAACGCCATCAATGAATACGTCAAGAAAAATGGCGAGGACGTAGATGAAAACACGATTGAAGAAACCGGGGTTAAATGTGTCACTTATTCTGATGACAAAGAAACCGAAGCCTTTTTGGTCTCTTCTTTTTCGGATGCTTCCAAGACTTTATTTAATGCCTACCTTCCCGTTGGCAACGGTTTATATCTTTTCGCTTTCCAGGAAAACATGGATACCATCTGGTTCTATTTCGCTGACCAGACCAGCGGGGAGATGACTTATCAAGGCACCGGCTACATCTTAAACAACGCTTTCGATGTCGGCGCCGTCGTCGACGCGGAGCAGAAAGATGTCGAGCAGACCATCTTCGACCAACAGAAAGCTTTCGTCGATACTTGCCTTCCAAAAATCGAAGATCTCTATCAGAAATGGAATAGCATGACCAAGTTGAACCTAAAATCCAGCCTAGTTGAGATTCTGACTTCCCAAGGGAAAGGAAACGGGGCTTTAAAAGGCATGGCGGATCTTTCTAACCACCTTCTGATGCTCCCTTCGGTTTTCGCTACCGCCTTCTTTTTCGCTTCCTTGCTTCTCGCTTGGGGCGTCTACCATATCAAAAAGAAGAAAGCCGCTGAAATGTTCCTTACTAGTACTCCGGAAGCGGCCCTCAGCGAAGCGGTGGACTTAAAAGGTTTTGAAAGAAAAGCGAAGCGACCTTTAAAAAATAACTGGAAGATCTTCCCTTTCCTGCCGGAGACGGTCTTAAGATTAGGAGGTATCGCTTTAATCCTCACTTCCTCGATCCTGCTTTTTAAAATCACCTATCCGATCATCACTAATCACGACTTTTTCGCCATCCTCAATCTGATCGGTGATATCCAGAGTTTCTATTATCTTTTGCCTTATATGACCGCAGCGGCTCTGTTATGGTTCTTCGTCCGTCTCGAGATCATGATGAGCGAAAAATATAACATCATCCCTTCGGTCTTAATGTTCTTCTTCTTCGGAGCCGTCTATTACGTCGGGGAGAATGTTTTGTCTTACTATCTCACCCAGACCTCGGATATTTACTACACCGCCTTATTTACCGCCTTTACAATGTTCCTCCCGGGAAATCTCTTCTGGAGCTTAAGTTGCTTCTCCTTGATCGTTATGTTCTTACTGACCACCCCTGATTCGATCAAAGGCCACAAGAAAAAGGTCCTGATTTGGAGATTCCTAGCTCTTTTGCCGATCTTTTATCTGTTGTTCTCGTACCTTTATCAAGTCGGCATCAAACTCTGGAATTGGACGGAATGGCCTTCTTATCTTTCCGCGCTTTTATTCCGCAAGCAATTCGCGGTCATGACTTTTGCGATCTTCTACCCGATTTTCATCTACTTCTATCGTTTGTTCATCATCCATCGTTACGGGGAAGATAACGCTTATAAGTTCTTCCACGGGAACGAATATTACTTCACGAAGAACCTTATCGCCTGCTTATGGGTCGCCACGATCGTCCTAGCCAATTACTTAGGCGCGGGATCTAAGTATGGCAAAGCCTTGGATTTAAACAAGAGTTACATGATGGCAATCATCATTCCCTTCATCTTCTTCTATCATCCGCATATCGGAAAACGCAATCCTTTTGTCGATAACGGTATCACCTTTATTTACTTGATTTCTTTCTCTTTCGCTTACGCCTATATCGGCGAATTCCTCTTATTCGAATTCCACTTCTAAGCAAAATCTCCGCTAATAATTACGGGTACGATGAAAAAAATAAGATTAAGACCTTCCCTTTATATACCGTCTTCCTTTTAAAAAAAGAATATCAGTAAAAAGCCAGACTGTTGATGAATGGCATTCTATTTAGATACCTCTTGCTTTTACTTTTCCCCTTTATTGTTCCGAAAACTTAAAGGCGTGACATGGTAAGCCTTTTTAAATTGATTCTGGAAATAAGACTGGGAAGAAAAGGCTAAGGAATAGGCGATCTCCGAGATGGTCGAATCCGAATAAATCAGAAGCCTTTTGCTTTCTTCCAACTTAGCTTTGGTGATGTATTCATTAATGGAAAGGTGAAGTTCTTTACGGAAAGCGGAAGTGAGCCAGCTTTTAGAATGGGAAGTGGCAGCGACGACTTCCATGATTCCGATATTCTCATGTAGATGGGACAAAACAAACTGAACGGCCTGATAGACATCATCGCTTAAACTGGTGGGGAGCTTATTCTCCTCGACCCTTTTGGTGAATTCCAGAAGCATCTGATACTGGATGGACATAACCTGCTCAAGGCTGGTGCAGTTTTCACATTGTTGGATATAGGAATCGATCAAGGCGTAAGTCGTCTCGATCCCTAACCCGCCTTGGATCGCCCCGTCTTTGCCGACCATTGAGATAAAGCCGATAAAGATATCCTTCGCTTGTCGTAGCTGATCTTCCGCCAGCTTCCCTTCGGAAATGTTTTTGCTAGCGACTTCTTTTTTCAGGAACTTATCCATTTCGGCGCTATTGCCGTCTTTGACTAAGCTGATCAGCTGCTTTTCCAGATTATAAGTCCCGTGGTATTTTTCGTTTTCTAAGATATCGTCTTCCGCTTTTTCTTTATTGATCTTCTCGTTAGTCTTTTCACCTTCCAACATCGAATCGATAGAGACAAACTTGCCATCGACCGAATAAAGTAAGAAGGAAAGCAAAGATAAAAAGCGGTTGTAATCCAAAAGAGGAATCCCCTTCAAAAAATCGCTGGCCTGACCGGATAAAGAATGCGGTAAAGAGAAATAGTTTAAAAAAGAGGAAACATTATAAGTGCTGACCGGAGAGCCACTGACGGGGCCTAAAAGAAGGACATCCCCGCTTTTTAAAACAATCTTCCCATAGAATCCGACATTGCTGACCGAAATAAAAGCTAAAGGTCCTTTCTTAAAAGCTTCCTTTAAGGAGAAAAGACAATTGGGCCAGATGTCCCCTTTGGGCAGAGCGAGGGCGATGTCCCGCTCATCTTTTAACCAAATGAAAGGAATATGGTTTGCGGCGTAGAACAAAGGCAGGTAAGTCTCCAGCGAGTTTTCCATTTAGCCAATTTTACATTTTTTTGTCCTTAAGTTCAATATTAGGTCTCTTAACTCCTTTAGACTAAGTTTAAAAGTGAACTTAAACAGATGGAAACAGCAGAGGAATTCAATCAAGGGTGGAGTTTTGCGAAAGAGGGGGAAGAAGAAAGAAGTATTTCCCTGCCTTACGATGCCATGCTTTTTGAAAAGAGAGCGTATGCTAACGGCCCCCAGTGCGGCTTTTTTCCCGGTGGGAAATATCTCTATAAAAAAGAATTCTTCCTGACCAAAGAGGATTTAAAGCAGGAATTGGAGCTTTCTTTCGGCGGGGTGTATCGGCATTCAGAGGTCTTTTTAAACGATACGCTCCTCGGAAAAGAACTTTCCGGCTTTACCTCCTTCAGCTTCAAGATTAATCAAGCGGCCCACGAAGGAAAGAATACCTTATATGTCAAAGTGGATAATAGCTTAACTCCGAACGCCAGGTTTTATACCGGCAGCGGCATCTACCGGAAAGTCTACTTACGGAAAAGACCTTGCGAACATCTTACTCATGTCAGGGTTGAGACTTTAAGCCTTGCTCCGACCAAACTCAGAGTCAGCTTTGAAGGGACTTTTAAGGAGAAGCCTTTAATCACCATCTCCTTTCAAAATAAGACCGTCTACGAAGGCCAGGAGACGGAAATCTTTTTGGAAAAGGCCTCTTTTTGGTCAGCCGATACCCCCGCTTTATATGATTTAACCATCGCCGATGGTGAAGCTTTGTATAAGACTCGCTTCGGAATCCGCACGATCGCTTTAGACCCCGCGGTCGGATTATTGATTAACAGCCAGCGGACGATTTTAAAAGGCGCCTGCCTCCATGCCGATAACGGGATCTTAGGTATGAACGAATATCAAGAGGCGGCTTACCGGAAACTGAAGATCATAAAAGACCAAGGCTTCAACGCCATCCGCTCCGCTCATAATCCCTGCTCGGAAGAAATCCTTAAGGCCGCTGATGAACTGGGCCTTTATCTCATCGACGAGGCTTTTGACGGCTGGTATATCCCCAAGGAATATTATGATTCCTCCAGGGATTTTGCTGAGACTTATGCCTACATCCTTCAAAGGATGGCGGAAAAGGACTTTAACCATCCGAGCGTCATCATGTACTCGCTCGGCAACGAAGTCAGCGAGACAGCGGAGAAAAGAGGGGTCGAAGTCGCCGAAAAGATGGTTTCTATCTTAAAACAGGCGGATCCGACCCGAAAAGTGACCGCCGCGATCAATACTTTACTCAATGTTTATTTCCGCAAGGGCATCGGAGTCTATAAGGAGAAAGGCACTTACGATCCTTTAAAGGCTAAGGAAGTAAAGATCCCACAAAAAAAGAGCGGCTCGAACTTCTTTAATTTCTGGGCGCAAAGACTCGGGAAACTTTTCTTTCTGATCAGCAAAGGGAAAAAGGCTGATGAGGCAATCTCCGAGGTCGGGGAGAAACTCGATGTCCTGGGTCTTAATTATTCCTCTTCCCGCTACGAAGAAGACTTTATCAAGCATCCTAAAAGAATGATTCTCGGAACCGAATCCTTAATCTCGAATCTCCCTTTTAATTATCAGGAATCCTTAAAGTTGCCGACGGTCATCGGGGATTTCATCTGGGCCGGATTTGATTATCTAGGGGAGGCGGGAGTGGGAGCGTATGACTACCTAGATGAAAAAGGACTTAACTTACTGGCCGGTTCCGGAGCGATTGATATCCTCGGGCTTCCCGGCCCCGAGATGGCCTTTATCCAGTTAGTCTGGGGCTTAAGGAAAAAGCCTTATATCGCTATCGAACCCGTGCCGAACTTAAAAAAGATCCCGAAGAAAAGCGCTTGGCGCTTCAGCGATGCCATTAACTCTTACGATATCGCTAACGGCATTGGTAAAAAGGGCTGGGCGGAGATTTATACTTATAGCCCTTATGTAGAACTATTTTTAAACGGCAAGAGCATCGGAAAGAAGAAGACCAAGAACTACCGGGCGGTCTTCCGCTTCAAATATCAAGAAGGGACCTTAAAAGCGGTCGGGCTGAACAAGCAAGGCCAAAAAGAAGAAGAAAGCTTTCTTTCTTCCCCGAAGAAAGAAACCTTCTTAGCGGTCCAGAAAGAAAACTACCCCGCTAAGGAACTGGTTTACCTCGATATTTCATTAGTCGATGAAGCCGGTTTAGTTAAGTCTAGCCTTAAAGAAGAAATCCAAGTGAAGACCGAAGGAGAAATATGCTTACTAGCGCTAGGTAATAGCAATGTCAAGCAGGAAGGAAGTTACGTTTCCTCCGCTTCTTCGACTTTCCAAGGCAGGTTATTAGCCATCCTTAGGAAAAAGACTCCTCTTAGCCAAGGGGAAGTGACGGTCATTAGCCGATACGGAAATAAGGCAGTGAAGATCGATTAAAGGAGGAAAAAACAATGAAAGAAGTCCAGCTATTATCTAAAGGCCTATTCGAGAAGCCCTTCATGGATTCCAAAGTGAAGACTAGAGCGATCGGTGGGAAAGAAAAGATCCTCGGGCACCTGATCGGACCCTTGGGCCTGATTTTCGTAGTCAATACCATCGCGGCCTTAGTGGAGAAATTCTTTACTCAGCAGACCGGAGCTATGTACGCTTCCGATCTTACGATGAGTCAAAAGATCGGCTCGGCTTACGAATGGGTGATGATCGCCGCTAAAATCCTCGCGGTGCTGACGGGGATCTTGAACGGCTGGCTGGTGGAGAAGACCAAGTCCAAGCAAGGACGCTTAAGACCCTGGCTTTTGATTTTCGGCTTCTGCACGATCGCCATCGGCTTTTTGATTTTCCTTTTCCCGGGAAATGTACTCGGGGAGGCGTACTGGTATTATTTCTTCCTGCTGCTGATCGCCTTTAATACGGTCGGCTCCTCGTATTTCTACTTTTTCCGGGATACGATCTGTTCTTTGACAACCCGGAATGCGCTGGAGAAAGAGCAGATTGCCTTTATCCGTAAGCTTTCCTGGACTTTGATTTCCGGGATCGTCATCGGGATGCTGATTAATTCCGTGGTCCTGCCTTATTGGCTGGATAAGGATATCAACGGCTACCCGCTCTTGCTGATCGGCCTATCAATCGTGGCGATTCCCCTGCTCCTCATCGAGTATTACTACACCAAGGAACGGGTCACCGAGGATGTAAAAGAAGAAAAGCAAGATCAGGCGAATCGGATTCCTTTAAAGGCCCAATTGAAATCTTTATTGACTAATAAATACTATGTCCTGCTCTTAATCCTGACCATCGCCGGTTCCGTCGTCGATAACTTCAAAGGCGGAAACGTCCAGTATTTCTTCATTAAGTTCATCCTCGGCGGAAATGAAAAGCCCGAGATGTATACTTTATATCAAGTCATCACCGGGGTGCCATTAGGTCTAGGGGCTATCATCATTTACCCCTTAGCTCGCAAATTCAGCATTAGGAATATCACCATTATCGGATTCGCCTTATCCTTAGCCGGTTCCTTTTTAGGGCTCCTCTTCCCGACGAATTTCTACCTGGCTTTCGTCGCTGGCTTTTTAAGGCAGCTCGGTTCCATCCCTTCCGCTTATATCCTGATGACTTTAAGCCTCTACGCTTTCGATGACATCGAATATAAGACCCATAACCGCGTCGATGGGATGCTGGGAGTCGCCTTGATTGCCGCTTTAATCACCGCTATCTCCGCCCCTTTCGCCGGGGGTTATGAAAGCACCATCTTAAAAATGGGCTTTACGGATAAAGAGAATGTCATCCCGAGCGCGGATATCAAAAACTTCATGGTCTTGGCCTTCTATCTTTTCGATCTAGTGCTCGCCGCCTTGAATCTTCTTATCCTGCCTTTCGTCGATATCGAAAAAAAGATGCCGCAGATCTCCGAAGAACTCTTAAGGCGGAAGAAGGAAGCCTGTATAAAAGAAGGCAAAGTCTGGATTGAGCCGGAAGAGGAAGAAAGACAGGAGAAAGAAAAAGCCGAGAAAGAATTCGAAAAAGCCAGAGTCCTGGATCTCAAAGATTATTGTCAAAAGAAAAATCTGGATTTTACCGCGGAGAATCAGAAGTACCTGGATAAGAAAGCCAAGAAGGAATTCAAAGCCGAACAGAAGCGAAAAAGAAAGGCAGCGAAATCTAAATGAAACAGATTTTTAATCCTTTCCTGCCTTTAGATGAGTACGTCCCGGACGGGGAAGCCCACGTCTTTAATCATCGGGTCTACTTATACGGCTCCCACGATAGCGAAAACGGCACGAGGTTCTGCCCGAAGGATTACGTGGTCTATTCGGCCGCGGAAACTAACCTTCGCGAATGGACCTTAGAAGGAGTTAGCTATCAAAAAAGCCAGGATCCGCGTGGAAAAGACGGCAAAACTCCCGATTATTACGCTCCTGACTGCGTTAAAGGCAACGACGGAAGATATTATCTTTACTATTCCCCGATGGGGCCTTCCGTCCACCCTTTCGGGCCGATCGGTGTCGCGGTCTCCGCTTATCCCCAAGGGCCTTTCAGCTATCTCGGGGACGTAAGAAACCGCAATGGCAGCCCAGTCTTAAAGTACTTAAATAACGACCCCGCGGTCATCAATGACCAGAAACATATCTATCTTTATTACGGCTGGGGTCTGGGAAGGGATTTTCGTAATCGGGCCTTAAAGCCCCTTTACGATAAAGTCTTATCCGCCTTAAGCCAACGAAGCCTGGAGGAGGTGAAAACCACCTTCCCTTCGATTCTCTCCTTAGCGGAAGTGGAACTAGAGGACGATATGCTGACGATTAAGGATGAAGTAAAACCGGTCTTGGATTCTCTTTCGACCGCCAAGAAAGGGACTTTATTATATAAGCATCCTTTTTATGAAGCCCCAGCGATCAGAAAGTTCAACGACCTTTATTACTTATTCTATTCTTCCGGGAAAAATAACGAGTTGGCTTACGCCACCTCTTTATATCCGGATAGGGATTTTATTTGCCGAGGGGTGGTGATTTCTTCCGCCGATTTAGGCTATAAAGGCAATCTGAAGCCCTTAGCCTCCCAAGGGACAATCCACGGGGGAGTGGAAAAGATCAACGGCAAATATTATGTTTTCTACCACCGCACCACGAACAATACTGATTTCTCCCGCCAAGCCATGGCCGAAGAAATCACGATGAATCCCGATGGGACCTTTAACCAGGCGGAAGTAACGACTCAGGGGCTTAACGGTGGTCCTTTAAAGGCTGAGGGGACCTATCCGGCTTTCTGTTGTTGCAACTTATTCTATCCCGGGATTAAAGGTGTGAAAGGCAACGGACACAATAAAGAAGTACCTTGTCTAGTTTGCTTTAACCAAGAACGCTATGTCTCCGGCTTAGTTAACCAGACCTATGTCGGATTTAAGTATTTTAGCTTTGCTAAGCCGGCTAGCCTTCTTCTTAAGACGAGAGGCAGCCAAGGAAAAATAACGTTATTCCTCGATAATCTGAAAAAAGCCCTCGGTTCAATCAGTTTAAAGCCCAGCCCAGTTTGGCAGGAAGACGAAATCAAGCTTCCGCCCCTGGAAGGGATACACGCTTTATATTTCAAATACGAAGGCAAAGACAAAAGAGATTTCTTAAGCTTTTCATTTCAAGGAGGAGAATAAAAATGGAAATCGAGATTAAGACCAAGGCTTTAAGCCAACCGACCGATTTCAGTTGGCAGCTGGGGATGGGCAACGACCATTTCTTCCAGCTTTTAAGAAAAGATGTCATCGAGCAGATTAAGTTCGCCCACGAGGAACTAGGCATCAAATATCTCCGCTGCCACGGGATCTTCGATGATGACATGAACGTCTACGAACGGCTCTCGGATTTTTCCAAATTCGGGATGATGCCCTATAAAAATGAATTAAAGGAAATCAATTTCCATCAGGTCTTTCTCGGCTTGAATAACCTTTTATCCACCGGGGTGAAGCCTTTTATGGAGCTGTCCTTTATGCCGAGCGCTCTAGCTAAAAAGAGCAAGTACGGCTTACGTTATAACAACAATACCTCGATGCCTAAAAGCCTCGAGGAATGGTCGGCTTTTATTGAGACTTTCTTTAATTCTCTCCTTTCTTATTACGGAAAAGAAGAGGTCGAGAGCTGGTATTTCGAGGTCTGGAATGAACCGGATCTGGATGGTTTCTTTTCCGGGTCTCAAGAGGACTATTTCGCTCTTTACGAGACGACGGCTAAAGCGATAAAAAAAGTCGATTCTTCTTTAAGAGTCGGGGGGCCTTCGACTTCGGCCTGCAAATGGCTCAAGGTGTTTATCGCTTACTGCGAGAAGAATCACGTCCCCTTGGATTTTGTTTCAACTCACCATTACCCTGGGGATGCTTTCGGCAATATCCTGACGATGAAAGATTCCCTTAATATGATGAAAAAGGCTAAGGCGGATGCCAAAGCGCAGAAGCCGCTTTCGGATGTCATGGCTGATCTTTTCTTCCGTCCGGATCTATTTAAGAAATGGGAGCGGGGGACTTTAGCGAAGATGGATCTTAAGGCTAAGGAAGAAGCCGGAAAGTACCCTTTATTTATCACCGAATGGAATTCGATGGCGACTTTCGGTTCTTTAGTCCACGATGAAAAGTTCTCTTCCGCTTTCGTCATTAAGTCGGTCATGGATAACCAAAGCCTTACTAGCGGTTATATGTTCTGGTGCGTCTCGGATATCTTCGAGGAGCTCTTTATGCTAAACCAGCCTTTTCACGGCGGATACGGCATTATCAATAACGACGGGATCCCTAAACCGAATTTCTGGGCCTTTAAGATTCTTTCTTCCCTCTACCCTGAACGGTTAGTCAGCGCCAAAACTGACGGGAAGACCGAGTACGCTCTCTTCCGTCAGAAAGAGAATATCCAAGTCCTGATTTACTCTCAGGATCAGGATTACTACGCTCAGGAGGAAGAAAAAATCCATCTAAGATTAGACGGGACTTATCGCCAGGCTTTCATCTCTCGGATCGATGATATGCATACGAATCCGAAAGCCTTATGGGAAAAAGGCGGGAGGAAGAGCAACCTGACTTTAAAGGAAGTCGAAGCGATCAAAGAGAAAAGCCGTTTAAAAAGAGAAAAACTCCCTGTGCAGGAAAAAGAACAGACCACCGAAGTCGAGCTTACGATTAAGAGCAACGATGTCGCATTCTTAGAATTTATAAAGGAGGACTGATTTATGGAACAATTCCCCGCTTCGTTTCTCTGGGGGGCGGCTACGGCCGCCGTACAAGTCGAAGGAGCCTATAAAGAAAACGGCAAGAGCCTTTCAATCTGGGATGTCGCGAAGCCGAAAAGAATCAAGAACGGTGAAGACTGTCACTTCGGGGCCGATCATTATCACCATATGAAAGAAGATGTGGCCCTGATGAAAAAGCTGGGCTTAAAGTCCTATCGTTTCTCCTTAAGCTGGCCGAGGATCATGCCTAAAGAAGGAGAGATTAATCCTCTAGGGCTTAAGTTTTATAGCGATTTAATCGATGAATTGCTGAAAAACGGTATCGAACCGATGGTGACTTTATACCATTGGGACCTGCCTATCTGGGTGGAGAAAAAAGGCGGTTGGCTTTCTAAAAAGGTCGTAAAGTATTTCGCCGCTTATGTTTTAGCCGCCGTCGAAGCTTTCTCCGATCGGGTCAGTTACTGGATCACTTTAAATGAACCGCAATGCTTTATCATGAACGCCTATCTGGTCGGAGCTCATGCGCCTTTTAAGCATAACTTCCTGGCCTTAGCTAAATTAACCAGAAATACGATCCAAGCCCATTTTGCGGCGGTGAAGATTATCCGCGAAAAGGCAAAAAAGGCTCCGAAAATCGGGTTAGCTATGGCTTGCGGAGCCTTTACGCCGGAAAAGAGAAATGATCCCGCGGAAATCGAAAAGGCTCGTCAAGAGACCTTTGATTCCCTCTCTGGGGCTTTAGCGAATAAGTGGTGGGGCGATCCGCTTATTTTAGGTAAGCCGGTCACCGTCTTTAAAGTTTTCAAAATCCAGGTGAAGGATCTGAAGGATTTCCTCCCTCTCGATTTTATCGGCTTAAATATTTACCAGTCTTTAAATTCCGCCTCTTGGGATTCTACGGGGGAAAAAAAGAAGATCGGAGCGGCGGAGACTTATCTGCATTGGGGACTTACTCCGGAAGTGATGTACTACGCCCCGAAGTTTATGTATGAGAGATATCACCTGCCGGTCCTCATCACGGAAAACGGTTATGCGGACAATGATTTTCCTTGCCGGGACGGGAAAATCCACGACCCGCAGAGAAGCGACTTTATCACTTGTTATTTAAGCGAATTGAAAAAGGCTATCGATGATAAAATCCCTGTCTTCGGTTACACTTATTGGTCCTTGATGGATAATTTCGAGTGGGCGGAAGGTTATAGTCCGCGTTTCGGCTTGATTTATATTGATTACCAGACCGGAGAAAGAACTTTAAAAGACTCCGCCTTATTCTATTCATCCATCATTGCCTCGAACGGAAAAGACATCTAAAAAAAACATTTTCGTATATCGTTTATCTTTTCTTTGAACACTCTTAATTGGCCTTATAATAATATTTGCCAGGGAGGATAGATCAGAAGATGGATGATAAGGAAAAGAAGAACCCAAACCACAATATCAAAAGGCCGATAAACTGGTTAAGTATCTCGACCCTTGCGGTTTTAGCTTTGATTTTTTTGCTTTCGGTCTTACCAGCTTTAAAGCCTTTTCGGAAAACCCTCTGGTTTTTTCTTATCGACTACACCTTATTTTCGGCTCTTTTAGGCCTTATTATCTTCAACTCCCGCAATAAGAAGCCGATAAAACTCGACGGCATCATTATCTATATCCTGACGGTCCTGACTTTATTCGGCAGCTTGTTTTTTAAGAGTTTTCGCTTGCGGATTCTGGTCGCCTCGATCCTTCCTTTAGTCTTTTTAAGTTACGCCGCTTTCCGCCTGTTATTCTCGCGTTCTAGCAATGTCACTTCCCCGGTCTGCTGCGGATTGGGTTCTCTTTTAATTGCCCTCATTCTTTTCGCCGATGATGAGATCAAATACCTTTCCGATTATTTCTATTTCTGGCTTCCGTCTTTAATCGTCAGTTTAGTCTTCGGTTCCCTTTTTCTTTACCTGATCATAGCTCATCAGGAACTCTTCCCATCTTTGAAAGAAACCAAAAGCCCCTTAGGAGTTAAAGGACTGATTGCTTTTTATAGCCTCTTCGCCTACACAGTCTTTTTCTTCGGAGGCTGGGCGTACGCCTCCAGCTGGAATTTCGCCTTCGATAATTCCACCCCGACGGAAGAAATCTTTACGATTAAAGATAAAGACACCCGTTACGTATATCGCGGCGGCACCAGTTATTATTTCGTTTTGGAAAAAAATCAGCAAAAAACTGTCAGAATGGGTGTTAGTCTTGATACTTACACCAGTTATCAGATCGGGGATGCTTATACGTTAAAAATCTACCAAGGCGCTTTTAACGCTCCTTATTACACTTCCTTCTAAAGAAAGAATTTTTTCCTAAATAATCGGAATTCAGCTTAGATGTTGGCTTTTTTAGTTTGTTCCCGAGTAGCGGAATTTATAAACCTTATCCGTCCGGCAGTAAAGCAATTCATAAGGCAGATGGGAATAGATAAGAAAGACCTGATCTCCTGGATGTATCTTTTAAAAGTCGGGACAGATATCGAAGAGTTCGAGCAAAACTCATCCATGGCAATTTCCTTGCCATCCATAAGCCCCGTATATAAGGAAAGGACGATTTCCGTCTTGGACAGTTTTCTTTTCATAGCGATACAAGGCAAGTATAAAGTTGCAAGGTATCAGATTTTGATACAGGCATAATGATTTCGACATTTTATATTCACTGTAAAAAGTCACGCTAAAAGTGCCATTTATTCCTGCTTCAAGGCTTTTTCAGGATAATAGGCATCAAAGATCCAGCAACAATTTAGCTCTTTTTTGTCAAGAATATATTTACCCTGTTGATTAAGAGCTTTTCAGTTGACAAAGAAGGGACAATCGTTTAAAGTGAACGTTGTTCAATATGGGGGCGTAGATGAATACTGTTGTCACATCAAAAGAAGAAATCCTGAAAGGTGCGTCGGAATTCGTCTCAAAGAATTCCCTCGCTTTACTTAATATGCGATCCTTAGCAACCTTCCTAAAGATTTCTGTCGGATCGATCTATCATTACTTCACCTCTAAGGATCAGTTAGTCCAAGCCAGCGTTGAAAGCGTATTTAAGGATATCTTCTCCAGTCAAAAGACCCCCGAAGCTGGGTTTATCCCTTATCTGCATTTCCTTTACGAGGCTTTAAAGGAAGGAGAGAGAAAATACCCAGGTTTCTTTACTTCCCATTCTTTCGTTTTCGAAGCTAAGAATCTCAAAGAAGCCCAGGAAAAGAAAAACCACAGTCGCAATGCCATCAAAGAGAAGATGAAAGAAGCCTTGGAGCAAGATCCTCTGGTCAGAAAAGACGCCTTTATGACTTTAGATGAAGAAGCCTTCATCGATCTGACCTTCGACTCTTTGCTTTACAGCTACCTAGAGAAAAAAGATGAGATGAAAGCTTTAGAAGAGATGGTAAGAAGAATTATCTATAAAAAGGAGAATGAATAATTATGGGACAAGCGATCGGTGAGACAATCTTCGATGCTTTTTATCTTCTCGGGGTCATTCCCTTGGGAATTATTATGATCGTGAAAAGCAAAAAGTGGGACCAGTACCGCTGGTTTGGGATTATGGCGGTGGTCCTAGGAAGCGGCGACAGTTTCCATCTGATTCCACGTTTAATTGCTCTCTGGGGAACGGGGATCGACGCTAACGTGGTCAGCTTGGGTATCGGGAAACTTATCACCTCGATCACGATGACCATCTTCTACCTTATCCTTTTCTACATCTATCGGATGAGATATGAAATCAAAGGCCAGAGATATTTAGATATCTCCATCTGGGCTTTGGGCTTAGCGAGGGTGATTCTCTGCTGTTTCCCTGAGAATAAATGGACATCCCTCGATGCTCCCTTGAGTTGGGGCATCTACCGGAATATCCCCTTCGCTTTAATGGGAATCGAGATCATTGTCCTCTTCGCCTTAAAAGCCAAAGAGGATAAGGATTTCCGCTTCATGGCCTTGACGATAATTTTGAGTTTTGGTTTCTATATCCCGGTGGTCATCTGGGCTGAGCAAGTCAGCTGGGTCGGAAGCCTAATGATTCCGAAGACTTGCGCTTACGTCTGGACAATCCTCATCGGGTTTATGGCTCAAAGAAAAGAATTACAAAAAATGAAAGGAATCGACCAAAATGAAAAAGCTTCTTAAAACCGCTGCAATTTACGCTTTTAGTGCTATCGCCTTAGGAGTCTTCGATCGAGAGTTCACCAAATGGAACAATTTCACCGGATTAACACCTCTCAGTTATCTTCACGTCCACTTCTTCGTTCTCGGGATGTTTCTCTACCTGATACTAGCCTTATTCGCCAAAGACAGCGGGCTTAAGGAAAATAAACAATTCAAGATTTTCTTCATTATCCATAATATCGCCTTGCCGTGGACTGTCGTGATGATGCTGGTTAGAGGCATCCTGATGGTTGAGCAAGTTACCCTGGCCAAAGGAATTGATACTTTGCTATCCACCTTCAGCGGGCTTGGCCATCTAGGAATCACCGTCGGACTGGTTTTTCTCTTTATCGCTCTGTTTAAAGTATTCTGTCCGAAAGCCGAAAAGAAAGCATAAAAAAAGCGGAATCACCTTAATCCTGATTCCGCCTTTTTAATTTATTCTTGCTCGAAGAACTTCACCGTTTTTCTATAATCTCGATGCAGTCCATAAATCATCACAAGTTCAAAGACACCTTCGAAGATTAAGAAAGCACCCGCCATCGTCACGACCATCGCTAATGAATTCCCGCCGGTATATTCGACCACGATTATTCCGATGCCTAAGCCTAAGGACAAAATGGAATAAAGAAGATCAATCCACCAGTTTTTCACGTGCAGTTTAGCTAGATCGACGGCATATGCCAACTCTTCCACTCCCATAAACATCATGAATAAAGAAGTAGCGAAGACGACAACATAAAGGAAGACACCCGGATCCGAGAGTATGCAGGAGCCCAAAAGCAAAAGGAAGAAGCCTCTCATCAAAAGGTAAGGGTCATGGATGAGCAGAGTTGCAAAATAAGCGCCGACATATAAACAACCGAAGACGATGCACATCACACCGCAGACGATGACGAAGACTCCGGCGGAGAACGAAGTGAAAAGACACATAAGAATGCCGATTAAAATCAGAAAGCAGGCGGAGAACACCCGTTGATTTCTTTCTTCGACAATAAAGTTCATAAATACTTACCCACTTTTTTTAAAATAGCACCCTCGCTAAAAAACTGAATAGACAGAACGTCTGGTTTGTATGGAAAACAGATGCCTTTCCCTTGCAAATCAACCAGCATTTTTAAAAAAAGCCCCTAAAAAACATTTTGCCCAAAAATCTCTTTTTTAAAATTTCCAAAAAGGTTAATTCGGGAAAATCAAGTGCTTTTGAAACATCCTCAAGGCCCTTTCTGCTTTTTTTCGTTTCCAAAACGGTCTCAGTTAATATATAATAATTCCAATAAAGGATTAACTATGAAGAAGCAAACTGTACTTTCCTTAGTTATCGCAGCTAGTTTGTTATCAGTTTTGGCTTCGTGCCAAGCTTCCACCTTCAATGGGAAGATTTCTTTTTATGACGGAACAACCCTCTTAGGTACCTTGGAAGGCACTTCGGGAACTAAGATTGCGGAAAAAGAAGATCTCAAGACCAAACTAACTGGCTATGAAACGAAAACCGATTTTACCTTTAACGGCTGGCACTCCAAAGCTGATTTTTCGGATGCTGTCGTGCCTGTCAATTATATTCCATATTCTGATTTAGTACTCTACGCTGATTTCCTTAAAGACGTCCGTATCACCTTAAGCGCCGGAGACGGGGTTTTCGCCACCGGTGCTAAAACAGTTTTCGAAGGTGTCCAAGGTCAGGAAATCCCCGAAAGCTTCCCGACTCCTAGCAAGGATAAAGCCGAATTTGGCGGCTGGTTTAAAGCGGATGGCACCGAATATACTTCCCGTTACTTCCCTTCGGATGATTTGACTCTCACGGCTCACTATAACGCCTGGCCGACTTTAAGTTTTGTCACTAACGTTCCCGGCTACGAGATTGCTTCTGTACAAATCAAAGCCGGAGAGAAGATTCCTGCTGACTTAATCGATATGTCCAAGTTAACCAAGGGCACCGGTTTTAAGTTTGATGCTTGGTATACTGATAGCGCCTTTAAGACCCAATTCAATTTCGAGTCGATGCCGAGCGCTTCTACTACGATTTATGCAAAATTCCTTGAAAAATTCACGATTTCCTTCGATACCAAAGTGGATGGTTATACTTTGCCGACAATCGGTAGGTTTGAAGGCGAGACCATCGCCGCTCCGGCTGAAGATGCCGATGGCATCACCGCTCCGGTCCTCGATCGGTCCAAGTTTGTTCAAGCCGGCAAGTTCTTCAATGGCTGGTACACTGATATCACTGATTTGACGACTAAGTTCCAATTCCTTACGATGCCTGCCAACAATGTCAGCCTAACCGCTTTATGGTCAGATGATCCGGTCATCAACATTTATAAAGTTTTCTCCGATGAT
This sequence comes from Bacilli bacterium, assembly GCA_022652945.1. GTDB lineage: Bacteria > Bacillota_I > Bacilli_A > RFN20 > CAG-288 > Scatoplasma. Next base: position 142,831 of record JALCRV010000002.1, on the reverse strand, counting down.
GCGACAAACAAAGTCTTTGTTAAGGCTTTTAACACTTTGATTCCTGGAAGCCAGATTGATCTGAGTGCGGAAATTCCGTCTCTGACGGCCTCGCAGCATTATTCGTTCGAAGGCTTCGCTTCCGCTGTCGATGGCACCACCGGCATCCCGACCACTTACCTCACTAATCAGAAAACCTACACTGTGCAGGAAGCCGGATTGGATATCTATGCTTATTTCATCTTAGATTACCCTTTGACCATCGGATTTGCCGATCCTTACGGGACTGCTTTGTCTTTAGGCGCTTCCTCCACCACTTCAATCTATGCGGAATCCGGCAAGAACGCCGCTTCCTCAACTTTGGTTTCTTCGACGGCTGTTTCATTCTTAAGTTCTACCGCCTTCACAACCGAAAGCGGTGCATATAAGATTTCCCGTTTCGTCCAAGGAATCGATTCGACGGATACCACGACTTATCTGAAGACGGTGCAATTCCCGCTCGACGTTTCGACAGCCCGAACCATTTACGCCATCGTCGCCAAGAAAGTCACCGTGGTTTTCAAAGTCTTCAATGACACCACTTCCGCGATCGATACTCTAGCTACTGTCACCGGCTATCAGGGGGAAGAAATCAGCGAGAAAGCAATCACGGTCGGCATTGATGGTTATTATTACGTCTTCGGTAATAAGACCATCTATAAAGAAGCTGATTATTTATTCAATTACGCCTACGATGAAACGGATACCTCTTCTCCTCACGTGCAATACTCTTTATCGACCCACTGGCCGAAAGACAATCTCTCTCTGGTTTTCCGTTTCATTAAAAAGTAAGCTTAATAAGCTGAGAAAATCATCATAAAGGACTCGGGTAAAACATCCCGAGCCCTTTTTTACCGTTATTTTAAGTTACGGAAGAGGAAAATTTCCGCGAGGGTCACTCCCGGAGCAAGATCGTAGCCGATTTGAAAAAAGACCGGATGAGGATTAAAACCAAAACCGATGACGCTTAACAGCAGACAAATCATTGTAATCAAAAACGCCTTAGCTTTATGTGAAGTTAAGTCCAATCCACGTTGGAAACCCTTCAAAAGCAAAAAAGCCGTCAGAAGACTCAGGGACACCAAAATCAAGATCCAGATAATGTTGTTATAACTAATGCTTTGATATTGATAAAAAATAGCGTCCTGGAAGAGATTTTCCCAAAAGCTCGTCAAAAAGACAAGCAAGGCAGTAAAAGTAATTCCTTGATACAGCAGTAAAGATCTTAAATCTTCCTCGCGATATTCGCTCTCGCGGTATTTTTTCTTGTAGTAAGAGGTGAAATCCATCCGCGCTAAAACAATCAGCAGGACGGAACAAACGAAAAGCAGAATACCAAAGATAATCAAGATTAAAGACGAGGTCAGAGATGTCGCATTTAAGCCAAGCCCAAGCGCAGTCAGAAAGATGCTTAAAGGCGAAACAATATCAGCAACCAAGCACCACTTTTTGAATCTCAGTCTTTTATTCTCACCTTCTTTGACGTCTTCTTTTTTATTTAAGACCGCATCTTCAGGATCAAAGAAATCTTCTATTTTCAAATTCAGGGCCTTCGCCAAGTAAGGAATCATCTCAGTTTCAGGGATAGCCTCATCCAATTCCCAGCGGCTCACCGTTTTAGATGACACATCTAATTCTTCAGCTAAGGCGGACTGCGTCATCCTAAGTTCTTTCCTTCTTTCGTAGATAATCTTTCCGATGTCTTTCATTTTTTGAAATTGCTCCTTTGCGGATATATCTTCAATCTTAGGCTTCAGTCAATAAAGGACAAGAATGTCCATCTTTTAGAGAATATGGCTTTTAAAGAAAAATAACAGTGTTTTGCTCTACATTTCAGCCTGATTGATTGTCGTCAAATCCTTCTTGTACTTGACGACATCGACTGTTTCCGCCTTTTTAGCAATGTAACGCCCTTCTTCTTTGCTGACGAAAAAGAAGCCGTTGTGTTTTAATAGATTAATCGAATTGACATTCCGTTCATCCGTCTCCGCTAAGGCGTAAAGATAGCCTTCCTCTTTCATGTATTCGAAGACCTTCTTTAAACCTTCGCTCATCAGGCCTTGATGCCATTTATCTTCCCTTAAAGTATAGCCGAGCATAAAGCCGTGCTCAGGCAAATTCTTAATAATCTCGATTTCCCCGATAACTTCATTTTGATATTCCATCGCCCAGGACAGATGCTTTCTTTTTTTAGTCCAACTCTCTAGAAGCCTTAAACTGTCCGCTTCCGTTTTATGGGGCAGATAGAAAAGATATTTCGTGACTTCTTTAGAAGAACACCAAAGAAACAAAAAAGGCGCATCGATCCTTTGAAAAGGCCTTAATATCATTCTTTCCGTTTTTAAAAGAGGTGTGACCACCATAAGCAATCAGTTCTTCTTCTCCGCCTGAGCAATTTTTTCTTTTATCGCTTGGGCCGCCTCTAAAGGAATCAACTGCTCGAGTTCCTCTAAAGAAGCGGACTTTAAAGAATCGATGGTCGGGTAAGCATCTAACAACATATTCTTTCTTTTCTTCCCGATTCCAGGGATATCATCGTAAATTGTCTGATAGAAATCCTTGGCGTGTTTATGGCGGAATGCGGAGATGGCGAAGCGATGGACTTCATCCTGCATTCGCATCAAAAGGAAAAATAAAGGTGAAGTCTTATCGACGGGAATATATTCTCCGCTCTGCCCGTTGATTAAGGCCTCGGTCTCATGTTTATCGTTTTTCTTCAGACCCGCTAAAGGAACATTAACGTCAGTCTCGTTTTCGACTTCCACCGCCGCCTGGACCTGGGTTTCCCCACCATCGAGAATAATCAGATCCGGGAATTTGCCGTTTTCTTCTTTGAGCCTTTTAAATCTCCTAGTCAAGACTTCTTTCATCGAGGCGAGATCATCCTTGGTATTCTCCCCGCGAAGATTGAATTTCCGATACATCTCCGGAGCCTTTTCGCCATTTATGAACTTAACCATGGCCCCGACAGCATCCGCTCCTTGAAGGTGGGAGTTATCGTAAAGCTCAATATCTAAAGGAGTTGGAATCTGCAGCATTTTCCCGAGATTTTCCAGCAAAACTAGATTATCATCATCGAGCCGTGCAGTTAAGAAATGCTGGTCCAAACCCTGCTTGGCATTCTCCAATGCCATAAAAAGCAAGTCGTTTTTAAACCCGCGTTCCGGAACAATTACTTGAATTTCCAAAGCTTGGGCCAGAACGTCTTTGATTTCGTGCAAGGAAACGATCAGTTCTTTTGGTTTCGGATGCTTCTGATAGAACTCGAAAAGGATTTCTTCAATCTGATCAGCTAACTCTCCCATCTGCTGGACAACGAATAATGATTTGCCTAAAAGAATGCCACGACGATATAGGAAAATTACCACGGAAAGATAACCTTCCCTTTGTGAGTAACCCACCACATCGCGGTCGATATGGTCTTCGAACATGATTTTCTGCTCAGAGACGATATGCTGAATCGAGCTGAGTTGTTCCTTAAAATCCTCGGCTCTTTCAAAATCCATCTTGTCGGAAGCTTCTTTCATCTTCTTCTTGATTTCCGCTTCCAGTTCTGAGGAATCACCGTTCATCAATTTGGTCATATGGGAGACGATGTCTTTATAGTCATCTTCCGAAATCTTATTGATGCAGGGACCCAGGCACTGACCAAGGTAATAATAAAGGCAGGGTTTATTCGGAATATGCGCACATTTCCTCAGCGGAAATACTTTATTCATCAACCTGATCATCGTATAAGCAGACGAGGAGGAGGGGAAGGGACCGAAGTAGTAATAGCCCTTTTCCTTATCGTGATGGGCAATCTTCAGAAACGGGTCATTATCCTTCTTTAAAGCGATATATGGATACATCTTTCCGTCTTTAAGCAAGATATTGTATTTCGGATAATACTTCTGGATTAAATTGATTTCCAACAACAAAGACTCTTTCTCCGTGTTGGTCTCGATAATATCAAAATCCGCAATCTCCTCGACCATTTTCATAACTTTACCGGCCTGCGGGCGAGTAAAGTACTGTTTGACTCTTTTTACTAATGACTTCGCTTTCCCAACATAAATTATTTTCCCGTTCTTATCCTTCATCTGGTAAGAACCGGGACGGTCGGGCAACAGATCAATCTTCGATTGTAGCAAAGGGGTAATCATTTTAAGGTGACCACCGTAACCCCGACTCCGCCTTCCCCGCCTTCCCCGAAGCGGAAGGAAGCGACATTCGGATTCTTTTTCAGATACGACTGAACCATGCTTCTTAAAGCCCCGGTCCCGTTGCCGTGAATGATCCTTACCATGTGGAAATGCATCAATAAGCAGTCATCTAAATACTTATCGAGTCTTTCTCTAGCTTCATCCTGGCGCAAGCCCAAAAGATTAAGTTCTAATGGTATGCCAGTCTTTTTCTCAATAAAGCGATCGGCCACTGCAATCTCCGGCTTAGTAACTGTCTGGCCGTTATCGAGGAAGACTAAATCACCGGTGGTAGTTTTAATTTCTATCCCATCGATTTTGACCTTGGCGCTGCCCCTTACGACATCGACGTTAGTGATTGTGCCGGAATTATTTAGCGAGATAACTCTAACATGATCGCCAGCTCTTAAAGTGCGGGTGGCTTTAACCGCTTCCTTATTGTTCTTTTTCTCTTCGGGCTTATTTAAACTAACATGGCCTAAAAGACCTTTAAGTTCCGCCATCTGCTGAAGGGATATTTTATGTTCCTTATAAGCGATATTCAGTTCTTCGGTCTTTTCATCAACCAACTGCTGAATTCTTTCTTCAGCCTTCTTATTGATGGCTTCTTTTTCATTGGTTAAAGCTTCCAAGGCTCTTTCCCGCTTGGCGGATAAAGCCTCAGTTTCCTTCAACTTCTTTTCATATTCATCCTTCAATTTAAGATTCTGCTGTTGAATCTTCAAAGTCTCTTCAAGGATTTCTCTCCCGTTATCTTTATTTTTCGCATTGACGTATTCTTTAGCTTCCTTGATAATCTCGGGATTTAAGCCGAGATTGGCGGAGACTTCCAAAGCATAAGACTTGCCGATCATTCCTTCATGGTAGACGAAAGTCGGTTTAATTGTATCTTCATCGAAGACCATGGCACCGATCAGACAGTCCTTATCTTCAAAGGCTTTCTGTTTAATACCGTCGTAATGGGAAGTCAGGATTCCATAACAGCCGATTTTTTTCAAATAATCGATGACAGCAACGCCTAAAGCCTCGCCGTCGGAAGGAGAAGTGCCCTGCCCGATTTCATCGACGATAAATAAAGAATCTTTATCAACGTTATCAAGGCCTTCTTTTAAAGCTGCCACATGTCCAGAGAAAGTGGATAAAGAATCCATAATAGACTGGGAATCGCCCGCCAGGAAGAAAATCCTATCGTATATCGGTAAAACCGCCTGCCCACGGCAAGGGACTAAAAGACCTCGTTGATTCATTAAGACCGCTAAAGCAACCGCCTTAATCAAAACAGTCTTACCGCCGGCATTCGGGCCAGAAATGACAAGGATTTTGGCTTTCTGACCGCCCAAGGAAAAATTGTTGCGCACCACCGTCTCCAAATTCAGAAGCGGGTGGAAAAGATCTTCCAATTTAATCTCTTCCCCATACTCAGCGACGTTTCCTTGATAGGATAAGCCGAAACGGGTACGCCCGAACAATGAATCCAAACGGAGGCATGCGAGATACGCGGTTCTTAAGTCTTGATAGTTCTGGCCTAAAAGGCCCGACAACTCCTTGATTATTTTCTCGATTTCAGCAATTTCTTCTTCTTTTAGTTCGAAGATTTTGTTTTGGATATCCAAAACCTCGATCGGTACGATAAAGGTCGTGGACCCAGTGTTGGAGATATCAGCAACCATCCCTGGCACTCTGCCCTTAAAATCAGATTTCACCGCCAAAGAAGGCAGACCGCTTTTTAACGTCTCCGGGACTTCTGCAAGATAGGAAGAATACTTTCCTGCCGCCAAACGCAAGGCCTCTCCTAATGAGGCTTGAGCTTTCTTAAGCTTGTTTCGGATAACATAAAGATTCTCCGAAGCATCATCCGCCAAGGTGAGATCTGGAAGGATCGCTTGTGAGAGCCTATCATCCAGCCAGCGAAAATCCATGATGCCAGAGGCTAAGCCGGATAAATATGGAGTCTTAGTCCCGCCTTTCAAAACGGAGCGGAATAAAGAGGCGTTATCCAAGAATGGTTCAAAATCAGCCAGTTCTTTAATCGTCAGAATTCCGTTTTTTGAGAGGATTTCTAAAGGAAGAGAGAGATCGTAGACATGAAGCAAAGGGCAATACGCCCCGGAAGCAAAAAAGCTCTCCGCTTCTTTTAAAGCGGAGTGTTCCCCCTCCAAGACATCTTTTGAGAAAATCATTTCTTCTTTTTCAAAGGAAGTAACATTCTCCTCAAACGACATATAGGTGAAGAGTTTTTTCTCCAGTTCACCGAATTCCAATGCTTCTACTGCGCTTTTCATACTTACCTCGACATATTTTACCATGATACGTGCCTCAGGGCTTAATGCATGCTAAAATATCTTTATCAAAGGTCAATAATGGAATACATCAAATTTAAAGCGGATAAGGCAAAGGCAGAAGAAATCAGAGACTTCTACCAAGTCCCGATTATCGCTGACCCTAAGCGGAAATACGATTACTTTCAGGCCTGCTCTCCCGAAGGAGTCCAAATCAAAGCCTATCTCACCTCTAACGATGGTCTTTTCACTATTCTCTTCTCGGGCGAAAAGGATGAGACGGAAGCAGAAGCCAGAATTTTCTTTAAAGAGCTTCCGACTCCGACTGTAGTAACTCCCCAAGATGAGAAATGGCAGGATATGTCGATTCAAATCGGCTCCGATGAAGTGGGAGTCGGAGATTTCTTTCTTGGCTTTTATGTCGTCGCGGTTTATCTGGATAAAGAAGGGGTGGATTTCATCGACTCTCTCCATGTCACCGATTCAAAAAAACTGACGGATTCCAGGATGGAACAAATCGGGCCCATACTTAATAAAAAAGTCTTTAAACACGTAGTCCGTTTATCCCCGGATAAATTGATGCAGTTAAAAGAAAAGGGCTGGTCGACTCATCGAATGCTGGCTTCCGCCCATAACTTCGCTCACGTCTCATTAATCGAACATTATCATTTGTCTACGAAAATCCCTGTCTATATCGATCAGTTTGAAAAAGAGGAAATCTATAAGCATTATGTCGGAGAAAAGTTAGTTAGCAATCCTTTGGTCTTCCGCACCAAAGGCGAAACTTATTTTCCCTCCGTCGCTACTGCTTCCGTTATCGCTCGCTGGTGTTTCCTCGAGGATTGGAAAAAAATGGAAGCAGATTTAGGCATGACCATTCCTAAAGGGGCTGATAAAGACGTTGATAAGGTTTATATCACCCTCGTCAAAAAATACGGAAAAGAAAGAATCGATCCTTACATAAAACGTTTTTTCAAAAACTATAAAGAAGATAATTGATTTAAAATAGCTCAGTTTCGAATGGCAAAAGAAACGATGCACTTTTTAAAGTAGTCATCGCTGACGCCATAAAAAGACATCTTTTGACCGCTGGTCGGATGAACCAAGGTTAATTTATAGGCATGGAGGACCTGACCCTCCGCAATTTCACGGTCCTTTTTAGTGCCGTAAAGCGGATCGCCGACAACCGGATGGCCAAGATAGGCCAGATGGACTCTGATCTGATGAGTCCTTCCCGTCTCTAAGCGACATTTAAGCAAGGCCGCTTCCTTATATTGTTTTAAAACTTCAAAATGCGTGACCGCATTTTTCCCATGTTGGAGATCGATGGACATTTTCTTTCGATCGTAGGAATTCCTGCCAATCGGCGCATCCACTTTAAAAAACTTATCGGGGAAAATCCCGTAAGCCAAGGCAAAATATTCTCTTTCCGCTTGATGGGAAGCAATCTGCTTGGAAAGGTTTTCCTTAGCTTTATCATTTTTGGCGATTGCTAATAAGCCGGAAGTGTCTTTATCGATTCGATGGACGATGCCCATGCGGAACTCTTCATCCTCTTCTTTTTCTTTATCGTTAAAACGAAAAGCTAAGGCGTTAGCTAACGTCCCGTCCAAATGACCAGGGGCAGGATGGACAACTAAACCGCGCGGTTTATTGACGATAAGAATATCATCATCTTCATAGATGACATTCAAAGGGATATCTTCCCCTTGGAAAGAAACCTCCGCTTCCTTCAATTCAGGATATTCAATCTCTTGACCGACTTTAACCGGGAATCCAGCTTTCGGAGCCTTTTTGCCTTCGACAAAAACACCTTGTTCTATCATTTGCTGAGCTTTCGAACGGGAGATGCTTAAAGAAGAGGCTAGGAGAAGATCAAGCCGGCCGTCTTCAGTGGCTTTGATTTTTCCCATCTTGGCCTTTCCCTTCGATTTGCACGTCAGAACCCTCTTCTTTTTTCACTTCTGAAGACTGCTCTTCCGGCTTTTCGACTTTTTTATCACTATTCTCGACAGGCTTTACGCCACCGTATGGATCTTCTTTCTTATTAGATTTTAAATCGGAAACCAGGGTGCCGACGATTAAGACGATGGCACCGATTGTCAGATACGAGTCCGCGAGATTAAAAGTCGGAAAAACATAAGAGCCGAAAGTAAACTTCAGAAAATCGATCACACCGTATCGATATAGACTCGTCGGAGCCAGATAGGAGAAAGCCCGATCGATTAAGTTGCCTAAAGCACCGGGGATCAACAAATAGAGCGAGATGCGGTACCACCAGTTAAGTTTCTTATATTTCCAACACAGGAAAACAATCATCGCAATCCCAGCCAGTAAAGACAGAATCGATAAGAAAGTCGTCGAACTAGCCAGCATTCCCCAAGCAGCGCCACGGTTATGGAGGACTTCAATATCAAAAAAGCCAGGAATAATCGTTATTGTCTTGGAAGTAGCAGAAGCATCATCCCACAGGGCTTGCTCTAAGCCGAGTTTGCTCCAAATATCTAAGGCTAACAGGATTGGCATCAGCCACAGCAAAGACTTCAGGAACCAGATAGTTCCCACTTTAATCTTTGCTCCGTTAAGCTTTTTGTCTTTCAGTTCAGACATTTAAACTTTCATCCTTTTATCACTTCGCTGCAGCGCTTGCAGAGATGGTGACCTTCCTCATCGACGGTAAGCTCATCGTAATAGTTCCAGCATCTTTCGCATCTTTCACCCTTAAAGTGGGAGACTTCAGTTTTCTCTTCTTCACCATCTAAGGCGTGGAAGGAGGCGACGAGCAATTCTTTAGCGATCAGTTTTTCGCCTAGGAACTCTACGGTTTCTTTAGCTAAAGCCGTCGTATAAGTATAACTGATTTCCGCTTCGGCGTTAGAAGAAATGACATTCTCCGCTCGCTTGGCTTCCAAGGCCTTCAAGGAATTAGCCCGGATCGTCAGGAATTGGTCGTAAATCTCGCCTAAGCGGGAATCAGTCTTGACCTCAGGATAATCAGCCAACGCAATTGAAGTCGGAACTTTGTCCTTCAGATTATCGTTAACTTCTTCCATCGTGAAAGGCAGAATCGGCGAAAGAATGATCGCTAAATCTTTAACGATCGTATAAATGACATGTTGAACACCTTTTCTCGCTAAGGAATCCACGCCCTCGCAATATAAAGTGTCCTTCGCTGCATCCAAATAGAAAGCAGAAAGATCGTTAATCAGGAAATTCTCAACTAAAGAAGTAACGCCCAATAAATCATAAGAGGCATACTCTTTATCAGCCTGAACAACGACTTCATTAAGTTTATTCAGAATCAGTTCATCCATCGGAGAATACTTATAAGGCTTGGAAAGATCCAACATTTCAGTCTCTGAATCGTAAAGATTCGAAAGCATGAACTTAAAGGTATTGCGAATCTTGCGGTACGATTCACCAATCGTCTTGATCAAATCCTCTGAAAGTTTGATTTCCGCCATCGTAAAGTCAATCGAAGCCGACCACAGACGGAGAATATCGGCCCCGTATACTCCGTAAATATCTTCCGGAGCGATTCCGTTACCTAAGGATTTAGAGAACTTCTGTCCGTTCTGGTCCACGATGAAACCATGGGTCAGAATCGCCTTATAAGGCGAAGCATGTCCGGTCGCAACCGCCAAGGTCAAAGACGAATTATACCATCCGCGGTACTGATCGGTGCCTTCAAAGTAAAGATCGGCAGGATAAGGAGCCCCGCGCTTAATATCGGATCCGAGCCAGGAAGAGCCTGAATCGAACCAGACATCCATGATGTCCTTTTCTTTTGTAAACAGCCCGTGAGGCGAAGCTGGATTCTGATAGCCTTCCGGCAGCAAGTCTTTCGCTTCTTTCTCAAACCAAATATTCGATCCGAACTCCCTGAAAAGCTCTTCGATATGATCGAAGACCGCTTTCTCCACGATTGGAGATCCGTCTTCGTTATAGATAATCGGAAGCGGCACACCCCAAGCGCGCTGACGGGAGATACACCAGTCTTCACGTTGGGCCACCATGTTATGCAGTCTCAGTTTGCCCCATTCCGGCTTAAAGGAAGTCTTCTCGATTTCCGAAAGAATCGCTTCCCTGACTTTCGAAATCGAACAGAACCATTGAGGAGTGGCGCGGAAAATCACCGGTTTATTCGTTCTCCAATCATGGGGATAGGCGTGGGTGATATCCTTGCTCGCTAAAAGGGCGCCGGTTTCGGTCAGCATCTTGATGACCTCGTTATTGGCGTCTTCATAGAACAGCCCCTTCAATCTTTCGCCTGCTTCTTCAGTCATAAAGCCTTTTTCATCGACCGGGCAGAACGGAGGAATATCATACTTCAAGCAAACCTTGTAATCGTCTAAGCCATGCCCGCCCGCCGTATGGACACAACCCGTGCCTGAGTCGGAAGTGACATGATCTCCAACGATAACTAAAGATTCTTTATCAGGATATAAAGGATGGCGGACTTTCAAATATTCGACTTCCTTGCCAGTAAAGGATTTAACTAATTCGCATTCCTTAAGATCGAGTTCTTTAATCAATTGATCCTTTAAATCGGAGAGGAAAACCAGATTTCCTTTATCGGTCTTATATAAGCCATAAACCATCTTCGGGTTCAAGCAGACAGCCGTATCGGCCGGAATCGTCCAAGGCGTGGTGGTCCAAATGACAAAGTAATCATCCTTGGAAAGGATGCCCTTGCCTTCACTCACTTGGAAACGAACATAGATTGTCTTTGCTGTCACATCGTGATACTCAATTTCGGCTTCAGCCAAAGCACACTCGGAAGAAGGAGACCAAGCCACCGGCTTAAGTCCCTTATAGATGTAGCCTTTTAAGGCCATATCCGCAAAAACGGAGATTTCTGCAGCCTCATAGTCTTTTGTCAAAGTCATATATGGATGGGCAAAATCGCCAAGAACGCCCAGCCTCTTGAACTGAACCATCTGGCGATCGACTTGTTTATAAGCGAACTTCATGCAGTACTTTCGGAACTCGGCAACCGGGATTGCTTTACGATCCACGCCCGCTTTCGTCACTTGCTGTTCAATCGGCAGACCGTGGGTATCCCAGCCAGGGATATAGGTAATATGGAAACCTTTTAAAGCCTTATAGCGATTGATGATATCTTTGACGACCTTGTTTAAAGCATGTCCGCAATGGATGTCTCCGTTAGCATAAGGCGGGCCATCATGGAGATAGAAATCCGTCTGCCCTTGGCGATTCGTCCGCATTTTGTTATAGATATCGTCCTTATCCCAACGCTTGACAAAATCCGGCTCGCGGTGAGCTAAATCGGCTTTCATCGGGAAAGTCCCCTTAAACATCAGCAATGTCTTTTTCAGTTCCATACTCTTTTCTCCTTTCAAAACAAAAAGGCCTTCTGATACGGGAACGCTTTTGCGCGGTACCATCCCGCTTCAAAGACCTTAAATAATCTTTGCGCTTAATCTTCAGACTCGGCTCCAAGTGATATGACTCAAGCTCTTTCTGCTGTCTTACACCATCTTCACAGCTCGCTAGAAGAAGAATTCTTGGTCACGTGTCTTCTCAACGCCTAGCATTTATTATAAAGTCAAAACGAAAGATAAGCAATAAGCGAACTAAAACCAAGGAAGCAAATAAAACTAAATGGATAAAACAATTTTTTCAGTCTTGGAGATCCAACTCAACCGGGCAATGATCCGAGCCGAAAACCTCATTATGGATCTTCGAATCAGTTACTTTTTCCATCAGTCGGTTTGAAACGACAAAATAATCGATTCTCCAACCGGCGTTTGTAGCCCTAGCATTAAACCTATATGACCACCAAGAGTACTTGACCGTATCCGGATATATTTCACGGAAGGTATCTTTAAAACCTGCTCCTAGAAGCGAAGAAAACTTATCTCTTTCTTCTTTAGTAAAGCCCGCATTATGGATATTCGCCTGCGGATTCTTTATATCGATTTCTTCGTGGGCGACATTTAGATCGCCAGTCAGAATCACCGGCTTTTTCTGGTCTAATTTTGTCATATAGGCCTTCAGATCTTCCTCAAATCCCATCCGAAAATCCAGCCTTTTTAATTCCTCACCAGAATTAGGAGTGTAACACCCGATCAGGAAAAAGTCTTTGAACTCCAACGTGACGATGCGGCCTTCATTATCATACTTGCCATCCAATAGGCCGTAAGTAACATTAATCGGTTTTACTCTCGTCAGCACTCCGACTCCGGAGTAGCCTTTCTTTTCCTTAGAGACCGTCCAGTAAGCCTCGTAACCTTCTGGAACAAAAGGAAAATCCTTATGTTCCTCTTCCGTCAACTTAATTTCTTCCATGATGAAGACATCGGGGGCTAAAGAAGCGAAATCTTTCGGTAAATCTTTCTTTATGATGGCTCGTAAGCCGTTCACATTAAACGAAATAATTTTCATTTTCCCTCCCTAGCCTTAAAAAATAAAAAGGCCATAAAGGCCTTTTCATATGCCAAACGTTTTATTTCTTCTTATTTTTCTTCTCACCGCAGCAGCAATCCTGCTCAGGTTCAGGCTCTTTCTCATCTTCACATCCGCAGCCGCAATGGCATTCCTCATCGTCGCCTTCGCAGCATTCGTTCTCTTCTCCATCATGGTGATGGTGGCATTCGCAATCAGGATCATCGCATTCTTCTTCCTCTTCGTCTTCCCCATCCTTCACCGGAGCTAAATCGCCCTGGAGATAGGCTTGGAAAGTATCCTGCAGGAAAGCCATAGTCTCACTAGGAGTCTCCTTCTCATCGACCATCAAGAGATTCCCGTCATCGTCAGCCGAGAAGATGATAACCGCATCTTCATCGCCCGGATCGACGACATAAAGATACCTGGTCTCCGTCTTATGATAGACGATGGAGAACAAGAGTTCTACCTTGGTATCCTTGCCGCTCTCATCGGTCAGGACGATATAATGCTTATCTTCTTCTTTGGAAGGACCTAAGACGCCATCTTCGGATTCGTTTCTTTTTTTCTCTTCTGCCATATTCAATTATTTCCTCTTTCCAGGTACTGGTCCAAGATCAACTGGGCCGCGACCTTATCGATGACTTTCTTTCTTTTCTTACGGCTGAGATCACCTTCTAGGAGCAACGAGGTAGCATTCTCTGTCGAATTTCTCTCGTCCTCGAAGATGATTTCAATTTCCGGAAGTTCGTCTTTTATCATCTTTACGAACTCTCTGACCGTCTTCGACATCACCGATTCGCTACCATCCATATTCAGGGGCAGCCCGATAACTAGACTTGTTATCCCTTCAAGTTTAACAAGCCGGACCACTTCCTGTAAAGGAATATGCCACTCCCCTTGGGGATAACGGAACTCCTCTAAGCCGGAAGCGATGATTCCCGTACGGGAAATCGCAATGCCTAAAGTGACCGTCCCGACATCCAGTCCAAGGAAGCGACGTTTACTCATTTAAAGAATTTCCCCTAAAGCAGAGATAGTCTTTTCGATTTGATCGAAAGCGGTGAAACCACCGAAGGCCAAATCGGGTTTGCCGCCACCGGAGCCATTAAGCCTCGTGGCGAGCTCTTTGACAATCTGACCCGCCTTGCGACCAGCCTGGATCACATCTAAGCCCAGACCGACACCGATCTGCCCCTTGGGAGAGGATTCTTCCGAATCGAAGAGAATCACCAAGGAAGACGAATCTTTGACATTGATGGTCTTAATCATCTCCGCTAACTGATCGTGGTTAAAGCCGGAGACACTATCGACATAAAGGTTAAACCCATCACACTTTTGCATCCCTTTGATAATCTGCTTCAGTTTAGCTGCGACAATGCTGCCTTCCAAAGCGGAAATACGGGCTTTCAGATTATCTTTCTCCGCCTGCATCGCCTTTAATTTGGTGATGATTTCCTTATCGGACTTCACGCCGATAAAGGCGGCGATATCGCTTAAGGCACCCTCTTTCGACTTTAAATACTCATAAGCTTTAAGCCCGGTATACCCGACAACTCTTCTGATCCCGGCGGCTAAAGCCTGCTCGGAGACAATCACATATAGACCGATATCTTTCGTATTCGCCACATGGGTCCCGGCGCAGAATTCTTTCGAGATACCCTCAAAAGAAACCACCCTGACTTCCGAGCCATACTTTTCATTGAACAGAGCCATCGCCCCGGTCTTCTTCGCTTCTTCGATCGGCATAATCTTCGTCTCGCAAGGAATCGCTTTCTGGATATCGAGGTTCACTTCTCTTTCGATTTCCTCCAGCTCTTCATCGGTGAGTTTACGGTCGCAGGTAAAATCAAATCTCATCATTTCATCATCGACGTAAGAACCAGCCTGATGGCAATCTTTGGAGACGAACTTTTGCAGAGCCGCTTGGAAAAGGTGGCAGGAAGAATGGTTCTTCCTGATGATATCTCTCCTTGCAAAATCCGGATGCAGTTCAACTTCATCTCCTTCCTTGATTGTCCCGTACAAAGCTTCGACATGATGCAGATACTGCTTATTAGGGGCTTTTTGGACATCGAGGACTTTTAAGCCAGCCGAAGCGGAATCAATCTCGCCTTTATCAGCGACCTGACCGCCGGATTCCGCATAGAAATCCGTCTTAGCCAGGATGATATCGCCCTCATCATCGATGGAGTCGACTTTAACACCATCTTTGAAGCAGCCGATGACTTTGCTCTTCAAAGGTTTGGTTTCATAAGTGAATTCACTCGGCAAAGTAAAAGCCAACAGATCTTTCGACTGGGATTTAAAGGATTCCCTGTCTCCGCGAGCCGCTCTAGCTCTTTCTTTCTGAGCTGCCAATTCTTTCTTGAAGCCTTCCATATCGACTTTCTTCCCTTGCTCGGATGCGATTTCCACGGTAAGTTCAATCGGGAAGCCATAAGTATCCGAAAGGCGGAAAGCATCTTCTCCTGATAACATATCGCCGCTCTTCTCCAAATAAGAAGAAAGGAGGTTTTCACCCTGATGGAGGGTCTTTTCAAATCTCTGCTCTTCAGCCAAGATCATCTTGGCGACTTTGGATTGTTCGTTATCGAGATACGGATAATAATGATCCATGGTCTTGGTGACTACCCCGACTAGTTCAGATAAGGAACCGGTAGGCAGTTTCAAGGCATTGGCGTATCTGACGGCTCTTCTAACCAGTCTTCTTAAGACATAGCCGCGGCCTTCATTAGAGAAGGAAGCTCCATCAGCTAAGGCGAAAGTCACCGAGCGGATATGATCGGCGATGACCCGGTAAGCCAAAAGATACTTGCCTTCATAAGGGTAAGGAGAATGTTTCTTAATCCACTCGATAGTCGGAGTAAATAAATCAGTGTCAAAGTTCGTATCGGCTTCCTGGATGACACAAGCGAAACGTTCCAAACCAGCGCCGGTATCGATATTCTTCTGCGGCAGTTCTTTATACTGGTCGCGGGGAGTACCCGGCTGAGCGTTGAACTGGGAGAAAACGATGTTCCAGATTTCGATGTAACGATCGTTTTCCATATCGTCTCGTAAAAGCTTGTCACCGATATGGTTCGGATCCCACTTCTCACCGCGATCAAAATAGATTTCGGTATCCGGGCCGCAAGGTCCTTCGCCGATTTCCCAGAAGTTGGACTTCAACGGGACCAGATGGTCTTCCAACATCCCGTTTTTAATCCAGAGATTCTTGGTCTCTTCATCATCGGGATAGTAAGTGACATACAGTTTTTCTTTCGGGAAAGCGAACCATTTATCGCCCATCAGCAACTCGCAGGCCCAAGGGATTACCTCGGGGCGGAAATAATCGCCGATGGAGAAATTGCCGAGCATTTCGAAGAAAGTATGATGCCGGGCGGTATGGCCGACATTTTCGATATCGTTGGTGCGGATGCACTTCTGAGCATTGGTGATTCTCCTATGCTCCGGTCTTTCCGAGCCATCGAAGTATTTCTTTAAAGCGGCGACACCGGCGTTGATCCAAAGCAAAGTCGGATCGTTAACCGGAATCAGATTAGCGGACGGTTCGATAAAATGGCCTTTGGATTTGAAGAAGGCCAACCACATATCACGAATTTCATCAGCTGTCATTTTGCGCATAAATTTTTATGCTCCTTCCAAATAAAAAAGCACCTGCTTTCTCAGGAACGGATTTAAATCCGCGGTACCATCCTGATTCACTTATTAGTGCTCTTAGTTATGCGGGATCTTTCGTTTCGCCTTGCGGTCCCTAAGCGAGTGGCCCAGGGATTTCTCCCCTTCTTTCGCCTCAACGGAACAAATATATCTTATACTCCGCCCTTTCTCTTTACAAGAGAAAGAAGACCTACGACCTCTTCCTCAGCAAGGAATAGACGCCGACATCTTTAAAGCCGATTTTATGGTATATGGAGCCAGCTTTGGGATTATCGTAAAACAAACAAAGGTATTTCTTTCCCGTCTTAAAGGCCTCTCGACATAAAGAGGTGACCGCATAGGAAGCGTAACCCTTGTTTCGGAATCCGACTTTGGTGCAAACGCTGACGACCATAGCTGACTCCTGGTGAGAAGCGGTCGTTCCGGCCACTCCAACCAGTTTGCCAAGCACAAAAACGCCGACGATAAGATCCCCGGCCTTGAGATGCTCGAGAGTAGTCTTCTTTTCCCTAGCCAATTCTGCCGGGTCAGAAGAAGCAAACGCCGCGAATTCTTCAATCGATGCCCGCATGGCGAGATAGTCATCAAGGTCCGCAGGCCCGAGTCTTCTGATCTCCGCTTCCGGGCCTAAAGGAGTTAAGAAAGAGTCATCTGGTTTATCGCATCTGGCCATAAAAGTATCCTCAAAAACAAGGTCGGGGAAAAACGAAGCCAGTGGACTTACCAGTTCTTTCTTCCCGGCGATAGAAGTGAGCTTCTCAGCCTTTAAGAAAGAAGCCATTTCAGCGACATCGTAAGACGTTTTAGGAGAATAGACTTGGAACATCGTGTTCCGATATTTTAGGACGAGAAAATCCCAGCTCCCATCAGAAAGGAAGGAAGCATACATTTGGACATTGGGGTTATTAATCCCCAGCTGTTCAATATCACCACGGATAAAAAGAGTCATCTCCGGATCAGGGGAGATATATTCGAATATTTTTTCGACATCGGATTCGCCTAGTTTTTGAATCATGCTTGTTACCTTAAGGAAAATAATACCACAGATGGCGTTTTTTGTCCGTGGCTTTGGTTAATCAGTCGACCTAAGGTCTATACTAAAAGGAAATAAAGGAGACATCTTATGTTAAATAAAGAAAAGATCGAACAACTCCAAAAATGGATCGATGAGGCCAAGCATATCGTGTTCTTCGGCGGGGCTGGAGTCTCCACCGAATCCGGCATCCCGGATTTCCGCTCTGCCACGGGTCTTTATACGAACAACCTCTCCGCCGAGGAGATCGTCTCCCACGAATATTTCTTCCAAGATCCCGACGGCTTTTACGACTTCTACAAAAATAAGATGATGTACTTGGATGCCAAACCTAATGCCTGCCACCGGAAGTTGGCGGAATTGGAAAAGCATGGCAAGGATATCACCATCGTCACCCAGAATATCGATGGCCTCCATCAAATGGCGGGATCCAGTAAAGTCCTCGAATTGCACGGAACGATTTATAAAAACCGTTGTCTCAGTTGCGGAAAATCCTTTTCAGCAAAATACGTTAAAGAGGCGGAGGGAGTACCCCACTGTGATGACTGCGGAGGGCTGGTCAAACCGGAAGTAGTCTTGTACGGAGAGGCTTTAGATGAAGAAGTGATCAACAAGACCATCTTAGCCTTAAAGCAAGCTGACCTTTTAATCGTCGGTGGCACGTCTTTAAAGGTCTACCCGGCGGCTTCCTTTATCGATTTTTACCAAGGCCAAAGAAAAGTCTTCATCAACCTTAATGACAATCCCCTAAGGGATTATTTCTATATCGATGCGAAAATAGGTGAGGTTTTCTCACTTATCAAAACTAAGTAGAACGGTCTCTTTCTTTCCTAAGCAGGAACGGATGGCTTCTTCTTCAACAGTTAAATCAAGGGTGTCTTTAAAGGTCAGGCGGATCTTATCGACAAGTTCTTTAATCATTTCATCAAGGAGCATGACCAATTCTTTATCAAAAGCGAAATAGCGCATAGAGGCGTAGAAAAGATATCCGTTTCCGTGGGTAGAGGCCTGCGCCTCATAATATTTAAGTTTCAGGTAGTCCGGCTGCTTCAGCCCGAAATAGGTCTGGCTTACCGGTCTAAGTGAATCTAGGTAGCTATAGACGATCTGACGTAAGGAAGAATGTTGCCATAGGAGGTTAGGGGTGATGAGATTCCTTCTCATCGAGACGAACTTAAGTTCTCTTTCTTCCTCACCCAGTTTATTCATCTCTTCACCGAAGTTAAAGGAAATCAGGCTGGAAGGCGAAGAGGCGACCGAATCGACGTTAGCTAAAAATTCAATCAGGATTTTGTATAAGGTGTTTTCTTCCCAGTAACGTCCTTTGGCGAGGACATTTTCAAAAGATCCTTCAATCTGGCCAAGCCTCTTAAAGGCGGCGGCGATAAAAGATGACGGGAAACGAGAATCGAGCTTTTTCACCAAGGCGGAATAAGCCGCCTTCTCATCTTCGTAAGCATTGATCAACGAGACGACTTGTTTCTTCTCAATCTTCGCTTTCTTGCCAGTCAAAGGGAAGGAATACTCGGAGGTGATTTTCATCAGCATCCTGGTGATATCGTTAAAGAAAGCAATGGCGTATTTATCATCTAGATCACGGTAATCAATCAGATGGATCATTTCACCGGAGCGGAGATAAATGCCTTGGAAAATATAGCCTAAATAAGTCCTGACCGACTCGGAAAGATCCCTTCCCAAAAGCATCGGCATCTTCTTCTCAGTCAGCTTATCGGAAGTCAGGTTATGTGAATGATCGACATCAGCCTTCAAGGCTTCCGCCATCTTCTCTTTCGAGACCAACTCAATATTCTTCAAGTCGTGGAGCGAGACAAAGTCAGGAGTAAAGGTAAAATAAGTCCGGTAATTGATGATATTGAATTGATCTTCGAATAAAGGCAGATTGATTTCCTTAAAGTCTTTCTCTTCCCCTAAGGACATCAAGGATCCAGCTTCCAAAATCGAACGGAAGCGAAGGTAATTGACAATGGAAAAAAGGTTATCGTTAAAGTAATCATCGAGCAAAGGCAAGCCGAAGGAAAAGATTTCAAAAACTAGTTTGTCTTTATATGAAAGAGCGCTCTGACCCCTTCTTTCATTTAAGGCGTTATATGTCTCGGTCATGCTCTTGGCCAACTCATGAAGTGTCTTAAGGTTATAAAACGCCTTAACCATCGCTCTTTTCCTCCTCGATAATTTAATATTTCTATTATAGACAATATTAAGTAATCAGTAAAACGTAATTTCGAAGACTTTTCTCTCTTTTTATCACGAAAAGAAAAACGAGCGGGTTTCCCCGCTCGTGAATAATTAGTTTAGTCTAAGGTTATTTGTCGTATTCCGGAATGGCGAAGTAGAAGCCTAAATAAACTAAGGCGGCGGTGAAAAGCCCGAAGAATGTCCACCAATATTCACCAGCCCAGAAATCGCAGATGCCGGAAGCTAAATAAAGAACCGCAATAACGATAAGCCCGATCAAAGCGATTTTCTTAATGATGGCTCCGACAGCCGGCAAAGAATAAGCCAAGACGAAGGCTACGATAACTAGAAGGCAGCAGAGGCCCGCGATCCCAGCGAATAATTTCTGAGCATTGACATAGGCAGGATTATTGGAACTGAGTTGGCTTAACTGCGAAGGATCCTGAACTAAGCTGATGACGATATTTCCGATGACTAAGGTGATCAAGGAGTTCTTGGATAAGGCGGAGAACTTATCGCCTAACATCCCCAAGAAAAAGCCAAGTCCGAAAATAAAGATGAAAGCCAATACAACCCAGAGTAAAGGAATGTAGCCTTGTTTAGCGGTCATCGTAAAGGTAAAGATCAGATAGGAAATAAAACCAGCGCCCAACAAACCAGCCGCAATTAACTTACGAGTAGACAGATTTTTTGACATAAGGTTAATAACCTCCCGATACAAATTATACTATTTTAAAAATAAAAGTAATAATTTTCTTAATATGGCATTTCTCACCGACTGTCAAAACCAGGAAGCGAAATTAGAACTGTTTTCAGCGGTTAGATTTATCTCGCGTATTTTTTTTGCGCATTATCTTATATGTCAAAACTAAATGACTCCCTTAGAAAAGTCACTTATTTCTTATCAGGAATCAAGTTCTGTTAAGCCATTTTTATCTTGGCGTCGACATTGAAAAGATCGGAGACGGAACTATTCGAGCGAAATTGCAGTTCATAAAGTTCCTTATAAATCCCGTTCTCTTTATTCATCAGTTCATCATGCGTGCCGATTTCTTTAATTTCGCCTTGATCGACCACCGCGATGCGGTTAGCGGTCTTCACGGTCGAGAGACGGTGGGCGACCACGATTGTGGTCCTCCCCTTGCAGAGCTCATCCAAGGCTTCCTGAATCAAAAGCTCCGTGACATTATCCAAAGCGGAAGTGGCCTCATCAAGAATCAGAATCGAAGGATTCTTTAAGAAAATACGCGCGATAGAAATTCTTTGCTTCTGGCCACCGGAAAGCTTGACTCCCCTTTCTCCGACTTGAGTCAGCAGACCTTCGGGCAAAGAAAGGATGTAATCATATAAACGAGCTTTCTTTGCGGCTTCAATTACTTCTTCTCTGGTGGCAGTCAATCTCCCATAAAGGATATTTTCTTCGATGGTCCCATCGAAGATAAAGACATCCTGTTGAACAATGCCTATATTTTTTCTTAATGAAGCCATTTTGATCAGACGGATATCGTGGTCATCAATCGTAATCTCTCCTTCATCCGCTGGATAGAAGCGCGGAATCAGGTGACAAATGGTCGTTTTCCCACCACCGGAAGGACCGACCAAGGCAAGTTTCTCCCCGGGAGCGACCAAAAGATCGATATGCTTCAGAATCGACCGATCCGGACGGTAATGAAAGGAGACATCCTTGAACTGAATCTTCCCTTGGATAGATGGCAGATCAATCGCATCCGAAGGGTCTTTCTCCGCCGGCTCATCCATGATAAAGGCGAAACGTTTAAAGCCGGTCACCCCGTCTTCAAATTGCTCGGTGAAGTTAATCAAAGTGGTCAAGGGAGAAATAAATAAGTTGATGGAGACAATAAAGGCGGTCAGAACATCGTAAGAAAAAACACCCTGCGCCATAAATAAAGCACCAGCCAGAAGCACCACAATATTGAATAAATCAGTAATGAAAGCAGTTGAAGACTGGAACTTCGCCATGGCCTTATATGCGAGCTTTTTCGCTTTGACGAAGGTTTGGTTTGAGTTTTCAAATTTTTCCGCTTCTTTGGAAGCATTAGTAAAAGCCTTAGTGGTCCTGATGCCCGTCAAGGAATTCTCTAAGGAAGCATTAATGATGGCAACCGATCTTCTTGATTCCATAAAAGCGTGAGCCATCCCTTTCCTCAGGTTCATCGTAATCAAGAAGACCAGCGGAACGATGGAGAAGACAATCAAAGTCAGGTAAACATTCAACGTCAAAAGATAAATGAAAGTCGCCAGGATCATAAAGCCAGAGATGAAGAAGTTCTCCGGTCCATGATGCGCCAACTCGGAGACATCGCCTAAATCCGTCGTCATCCGCGACATGATTTTTCCGGTTTCGTGATTATCGTAGTAAGAATAAGGCAACTCCTCGAGATGGGAGAACATATCTGAACGCATCTGGGCTTGCATATAAGTGCCCATCATATGACCGTAATACTGAACGAAAAAGCGGAGAAACATCCTCAGGATATAAAGGACTAAGACCACCGCCGACATAATCCAGATCATCGTAAAATCGCTGCCGGTTTCTTTGATGTAGTCTCTTAAATCGTCCTCGTGATAATCGGATAAGAAAGACCGATGGCTGAAATTAAAAAGGAAGCTAGCATATCTAAGAAGAACAATTTCTTATGAGGTTTGTAGTAACTTAAGAAGCGCTTTAACAAGCCTTTGGTCGGCTGGGCCATCTCTTTATCAGTTTTATCTTTTTTCATGCTTTTTCTTTCCAGATAGACTAATTATAAACGGCTGATTAGCAAGTGTTAATAAAAAGATGGCGATTTAGCGCAAAAATTCAAAAAGTCCTCCCGCTTTAGGAGGACTTGAGCCTTGCAAGAAGATCTGATCAACGATAAGATTCTAAATCTAAAGCGATAATTCTTCGGGCGGAAATTTCCAAATCCTGCCTAGTGATTTTCTTTTCCTTTAAAGCCTTTTCGACCTCTTTCACATCCTTAGGAATTCCGGGCATGATCAAATCGTTGCCCGCCAAAACCCCTAATCCGGAATAGGCCGTATCGTGTCCGGTCGCAAACCAGTCGGTCATGACCAAGCCCTTAAAGCCCCACTCGTAACGGAGAGCATTGGTCAATAAATCATGATTATTCGGAGAATAGACACCGTTGATCAGGTTATATGAAGACATGATGCCTTTCGCTCCGCCTTCTTCAACTCCAATCTCAAAGCCTTTCAAATAGATTTCCCTCAGGGCTCTTTCCGAAAGAATCGAATTGGATTTATTTCTCTTGGTCTCTAGGTTATTGCAGGCGAAGTGCTTCAAAGTCACATACTTTCCCTTAATGGACTGCACACCTTTTGTCACCGAGGCGGCCGTCTTGCCGCTGAGAAGAGGATCCTCGGAATAATATTCGTAATTGCGGCCGCAGAGCGGATTGCGGTGGATATTCATGGCGGGAGCCAGCCAGAAGACCAAGCCGATTTCTTCCATCTCCTCCCCGGTAGCCCGGCCGATGTTTTCCATCAGTTCTTCATTCCAAGTCTGCGCGACCTCGGTCTCGCAAGGCCAAGCGGTCATATATTGGTAATAACAGCCTTTCGTACCAACTTTCGGTTCCTTAAGGATCTTTCCTAAAAGCCCTCCGGTTAAAGCCTCAGGAAGCGCTGGAGTATTTACGAAATTTTGCTTTTGTTTTTTGGCAACCGGGGTGACATTCAACCCTTGGGGCCCATCTGACATCGGCATATTATCGATGCCCTTAGAGTAGAACTTGGAGGTGGTATACCCACCGGCTCCAAAGACCGTATGATGGGAAACACCAAGGTAAGAAGTGCCGACTACCAAATGTGCCAAATCTTTATCTTTTAACCTAGCGATGATCTTCTCCACCTCTTCCCCGCCCAAGCGTAAATCAGAGGTGTAATCGATCGTTTTGGTCTTAAAGGCCTGCGGATCGATGACAAAATCTTTAGAGACTTTGAATTCTCTTTTCAAAACCGGGATTTCAATCTCCTCAAGCTTCGATTTCAACGTGCAGATATTCATCAGTTTTTCCGTGATGATATCTTCATTTAAAGTCAAGGAACAGACAGGGGTCAACGAAGCGGAAGAATTCCCCGCCAAAACATAATAAATACCTTTTTCAAGGATATAGGAGGCACTCTTTTCATCGTAGGAAGCGGAATCTTTCAAGTCGAAAGAAATCGTAAGTTCGCTTTTTTCTCCCGGTGTCAGCAAAGGAGTTTTCTTAAAGCCGACAAGGCTTTTTACTTCTTTCTTTAGTTTTCCTTCCGGACAAGAAAGGTAAACTTGGACGACTTCTTTACCAGCGTATTTTTGGGAGGTGTTGCTGACTTGGAAAGAAACGGTCACCGAGCTGCCTTCAAGTTTTATGTCGGAGTAATTCAGTTGGAAGTCGGCATAGGAGAGACCGAAGCCAAAAGGGAACAAAGGCTTAATCTGTTCAGCATCAAAGAAACGGTAGCCGACCAAGATGCCTTCCTTATATTCCTCGTAAGTCGGATCACCTTTTAAATATGAGAAAGTCGAGCTGGAAGGATAATCCTCATATTTTTCGCCCCAGGTATCCGCAAGCTTTCCGCTCGGGGTCTTCTTTCCCGCCAAGACTTCACCTAAGGCATTCCCGGTCTCCATTCCCGCCTGCATCAAAAGCAGGACGGCGGAAGGCTGGACTTCTTTTAAGAAAGACAAATCCATGACCGCTCCGACATTCAAGACCAAAATCAATTTTGAAAAGCATGCCTTTAATCTCTTCAAGAAAGCCAATTCTTCATCGGTGATAAAGTAATCACCTTTAGCCAGCAGTCGGTCGCAGCCTTCCCCTGCTTTTCTAGTCAGAATGTAAACCGCTGCCGACTTTTGACCAGAGGGCAGTTCGTCCTCTTTTAGATCTCTCCCCTCCGGAGGGAAGAAAGGATGGGAGGAAGTATAATCCAGACTCTCCAGTTTATTGACTTTCTTCAAAGCTTCTTTCGTCTGTTTCTTCCAAGCTTGGTAACTAGCCTCATACAAAGCATCGTACTCATCCAGATATTCTTTATTCAAAACGGTAAAGCCGTTATTGATTAAGCCTTGTTCGATATTAACCTTATAACGCGGACGGTTCTCCCCGCTTCCGGTCCCGCCAAAGGCTGTATGCCTCGCCCCGACACCGAAGAGGAAGATTTCCCTTTCCTCTAAAGGCAAGCCTCCAGCATTAGTCAACAAAACCATTCCTTCTTCCGCGGTCTCCTTAGAAAGAACAGCGTTCTTTTTTTCCCTTTCGGAAACCGTCGAATCCATAGTAGCCTTAATCGCTCTTTTCATAAAAAGTTCCTCTCATTTAAGGAAGCCCGAAATCGGAGAAGGCTTCAATTCATTTGATTTTATTTTATTATTCAAAGCAAGAAGTGTATTGCAAAATCTCTAATTTTATATCAAAAACAACCGAAAAAGAGGGGCTTTTCAACCCCTCTCCTTCGTTCAGTTCTTATGGAACGCTTCTTTAAACTTATCGAAGATATTCTTATTTTCTTTCTTCGAGGCTTCGATATCCTTGAAGCGCGTCAGCAAATCGACCTGCTCAGGCGTCAGCTTCTGCGGGACTCTGACATCGAGATGGATATATTCATCTCCGTCATTCTCGTAATTCTTTCTCGCCTTCACACCCTGCCCTCTTAAACGGAGGACCGCATCGGTGGCTGTACCCGGACGGACAGTGACATCGCTGGTACCGTAAACCGTCGGAACCGTAATCGTCGTTCCCAGAATCAGATCGATGACGGAAATCGGAATCTTTACATGGATATCCTTACCATCTCTGGTGAAGGAATTATCCGCTTGGACCATGACAATTATGTATAGATCACCGGAAGGACCGCCGTTATATCCGTGAGCCCCTTTGCCGGGGATTCTAATCTGTTCACCATCGGCTAAACCGGCCGGAATCGTCACGTCGATTTTCGAAGAGACATGAACGTAACCTTGCCCGGAGCACTTATGGCACTTCTCGCGAATCACTCTGCCGGTTCCGTGGCAGTGTTGGCAGACCGACTGAGATTCGATAACCCCGAAAATCGTTCTTTGCTGGGTCTTCACATATCCGGTGCCGTGGCAGTAAGGGCAAGTATCCGCCCCGCTTCCCGGCTCCGCTCCCGTACCGTTGCAGTGATCGCAGACATCATCGTAAGAAACCGGGATCTCCACGGTGGTTCCATTGATGGAATCCATGAAGGAAATCCGGATTTTCATCACCTGATCATTGCCTTTGACCGGACCGGTCGAGCGTTGTCTGGCTTGCCGAGTGGAACCTCCCCCGAAGAACTGGGAGAAGATATCGCTCACATCGTCAGCATTAAACCCGAACCCGCCTTGGCCGTTGGCCGCGGCTTGGTTAGGATCGACACCGGCGAAACCAAACTGATCGTAAGCCGCTCTTTTTTGAGGGTCTTTCAAAACATCGTAGGCCTCTTGGACCTCGTTAAACATCTTTGGAGCATCCGGATCTTTATTCAGGTCAGGATGATATTTCTTCGCCAATTTCAAATAGGCGGATTTCAGCTCCTGGTCGGAAGCGCTTTTGGAGACGCCAAGGACTTCATAATAGTCACGTTTATCCGCTGCCATCGGCTCATCCCCCTTTCTTTTTAAAAACAGCGCCCGGGATTAATTTTTAATCCCGGGCTGGACATTATCGGATTAGAATTTACTTCTTCTCAGTATAATCAGCGTCGTAGACGTGAGAAGTATCTCCGTTCGACTGATTATTATTGCTGTTATCACTGGAAGAGGAAGCATCAGCTCCGCTCGGCTGGCCCGGATTCGGATTCCCATTCGCATGGGAAGCCTGATCAGCAGCTTGTTGAGCATAGCTGGCCTGCTTCTCGAGCTCGTCGATCTTCTTCTTCAAAGTCTCAATATCATTCTTATCGAGGGCAGCTTTCATCTCATCGCGGGTCTTCTGAGCTTCCTCTTTGACCTGCGGAGAAATCTTATCCCCTCCCTGAGCCAAAGACTGGTCGATCTGCGCGATGCACTGCTCAGCACGATTTCTGACTTCCGCTTCTTCCTTTCTCTTATCATCCGCTTCCTTATTGGCTTCCGCTTCGTGGACCATTCTGTCGATTTCATCTTTAGAAAGGCCAGTGGAGCCGGAAATGGTGATATGAGCATCCTTCTGCGTATCAAGATCTTTAGCGGAGACCGTCACGATGCCGTTGACATCGATTGCGAACTTGACTTCGATTCTCGGCTCACCACGGCGAGCCGGACGGATTCCATCGAGTTTGAAGTGACCTAGCATCTTATTATCGTGAGCCATCGGACGTTCGCCTTGGTAGACGACGACATCGACGGCCGGCTGATTATCTTCCGCAGTCGAGAAAATCTGGCTCTTCTCGGTCGGAATGGTCGTATTTCGGGTAATAAGCGGAGTCATAACGCCACCTAAAGTCTCGATGCCCAAAGTCAGAGGAGTGACATCCAACAAGACGATATCTTTCATATCGCCTCTGATGACGCCACCCTGAATAGAAGCGCCGATAGAGACAGCTTCATCCGGGTTAACCGACATATTCGGCTGCTGGCTGACCAGTCTCTTGACCAATTCGATGACCGCCGGCATACGAGTCGAGCCGCCGATCAGCAAAACGGTGGAGAGATCCGACATATTGAGCTTAGCATCCGCCATCGCTTTATTGACCGGATCTTGGCATCTCATCAATAGATCATGAGTGAGCTCTTCAAACTTAGCTCTGGTCAAAGTGGTTTCGAAATTGACCGGGCCGTTGGCGTTCACGCCGATATAAGGCAGAGTGATCAAAGCCTGGACGGAAGAGGACAAGGTGATCTTGGCCTTTTCGGATTCATCCTTTAATCTCTGCAGAGCCATCTTATTGGTCGAAAGATCCAAGCCGGTCTGCATCTTGATATTCGAAAGCAGCCAGTTAGTGATTGCTTTATCCCAATCATCGCCACCCAGATGAGTATCACCCGAGGTAGCCACGACATCGTAGACCCCATCGGCAATATCGAGGATGGAGACATCCAAAGTGCCGCCGCCGAGATCGAAGACCATGATCTTCTGAGGCTTATCAGTCTTAATGCCGTAAGCGAGAGCGGAAGCGGTCGGTTCAGAGATGACTCTGACGACTTCCAAGCCCGCGATCGTGCCGGCATCTTTAGTCGCCTGACGTTGGGCATCATTAAAGTATGCCGGGCAGGTGACGATGGCTTTCTTGATTTCATGGCCGATATTGTCTTCGGCGTATTTCTTCATATAAGCGAGGACTTTTGCAGAGATTTCCTGCGGAGTGAAGTCCTTGTTGAGACAGTTGATATGGACCTTATAAGCTTCGCCCATATGTCTCTTAATCGAATAAACAGTATCGGGGTTAGTGACCATTTGTCTCTTGGCCGCATCGCCGACAATCTCTTCCCCATCGGGTTTAAAAGCGACGACGGACGGAGTAGTATTGTGGCCTTCAGGATTAGGGATAACCTTAACGGTCCCATCATCCTGCATGTAACTGACCACCGAGTTAGTCGTACCTAAATCGATACCTAAGATAATTTCCTTTGCCATAATGTATATTTCCTCCTATTTAGGTGAAAAACTATTTTTTGTCTTCTTCTTTTTTAGCTTCCTGAGCATCTTCTTTTTTCTCTTCGAGAGGCTCAGCAGGCTTTTTCGTAACAACGACCATCGATGGGCGAATCAATCGATCGTGCAACTTATATCCTTTGACATAAACCGCCGCGATCAGATTATCTTCCGGACCATCGACCGTTTGAATCGCATGCATCGAATCGGACGAGAACTTTTCTCCCACCTTCGGCTCAACGAAACTCACACCTTCTTCTTTCAAGGCTTGCTCAAGCTGAGTGTGGATCATATTGAACCCCTCCGCGTATTTCTTGACTTCGGGGTTATCCGACTTGGCTTTAGCAGCCATCTCGAAGGAATCGAGCGTCGGCAGGATCCTTTCAATGAAACCCTGAGAACGGTAACGGATCGCCGTCTCATGATCTTTTTCCAAGGTCTTTCTGGTGTTAGCCAAGTCGGCGTAAGCCAGATAGTACTTGTTCTTCCAGGATTCAGCTTCTTCCTTCAACTTCGTCTGATCGGCTTGCAGGAAGGAAATCTGTTGTTCGTATTTTGCGAGGAGCGGATCTTTCTTTTCCTCTTCCGGGGCTTTAGCAGTCTCGGGAGCTGTTTCGTCTTTCTTCTCTTCAGGTTTGTTTTCCGGTTCTTTATTTTCCATTTTTCTTTCCTTTCGCCTCCTTAGAAACATCTTTGACGTCCTTAACCGGCTCAACTTGCTTGCCTCCGGAATTAAGGGCAAAGTACTTATTCAGCTCCTCGGCAATATATTCCAAGGTGCCGATGACTTTCTTGTAGTTCATCCTCTGAGGGCCGACAACCGCGACTTTCGTCCCGGGCAGGCCGGAGATGGAGAAGTTTTCGCTGACGATGGCTAAGTCATCATCGGCGTCCTGGGTATAAGTAACACCCGAGGAAGCATTCTTCCCTGCATCCTGTTCGATCGCTTCCCTGAACTTCTCAGGGCTATTGATCAAATCGAGGACATTCTGCAACTTATCTTTATCAGCGTCGTACTCCGGCATCGCGATGAGCTTTTGAGCACCCGTCGCATAGATTCTTTCCTTAGCGAACTTCATGAAGGCTTCCACCAAGGATTCGAGAATCAAGTCGGAAGATTTGCCTAAGAGGTCTGAGATGATAGGCCTCAAAGCTTCGATTTTCTCGCCGAGGGAGGAGACCGGCGTCCCGGCTAGTCTCTTATTGAGGAAATCGACACAGTTAGTAATTTGCTGGCCGTCTTTATCTGAACGAATCACGAAGGTCTTATTCTCCACATACCCGCGGTCGGTGACAAAGATCGCTGTAGCCGCATGGGAAGAGAGCGGGACAATCGAAATCGAAATCAGATGTTCAGCCTGAGCATCTGCTCCTAAGACAACCGTCGCTAAGTTGGTCATTTCGGAAAGGATCTTACAGGATTTATCCATGATATCCTCAACCGACTGAGATTTCTTAGCTAAGATCATCTGGAACTCTTTCTTGAAGCCGGCGTCGACTTTGACATCGCCTTCGGCCTGTAAGTGCTCCACGTAGTAACGGTAACCGGCGGAAGAAGGCACACGGCCGGAAGAAGCGTGAGTCTTTTCAATAAGCCCCAGTTTCTCCAGCTCCATCATGTCGTTCCTGACGGTAGCCGAGGAGTACGGCAAATGGAATTTTTCAATCAGGGTCTTCGACCCGACCGGCTCAGCATCGGTGATAAATTCCTCGACGATGAGTTTCAGGATCTGATCTCGTCTGGTCAGTTCCATTTTCCTTCCCCCTTTTTAGCACTCAGTCATCCTAAGTGCTAAGAATATTATATCGTGCCTTTTAGCAATGTCAACCTGAGTTTGCTAATTTTTCCTTAAAACTTCATAGGTCAGGCTTAAAAGCCTTTAAACAGGCCGTTTTTCGCATAAAAAAGTTAAGAAAAAAGCTAAAACGACAAGCTTTAGAGTCATTTTTCCTCCCTATTTGGAGCTTTAAGGGAGGAAACAAGAAGAAAGGATTAAAGAATATATAAGGTTTAAAGCCCATCCGCGCCCTTTAATCGACTGAAAATACTTGAATAACCTTAGTAAGTATGTTTAAATATATCTTGCGTTGGATCAGTGGTGTAGTGGTCTAACATGTCTCCCTGTCACGGAGAAGATCACGGGTTCGACTCCCGTCTGATCCGCCATTTGATGGCCCGATAGCTCAGTTGGTAGAGCAAAGGACTGAAAATCCTTGTGTCGAGGGTTCGATTCCCCCTTGGGCCACCACTTAACGCGAATGCCGAAAATCCTTTTCTTAAAAATGAAGCCTTGGAAGTTCCTGATCAATGTCAGGCAGCGCCAAGAGTCCCATTAAAGGTGGATTGAGCGGCTCAAATAAAACCACGCTTTTCATAGGAAGGCGTGGTTTTATTTTTGACTTGGCATATATAAATAATAACTGAAAAGTGGCAATCGATATGAAAGCAATACGAAATTTTCAGCCATTCATTCTCTGTCTGGTCGGGTTACTCCTTGGCGGATGTTCTTCCTCTCAGGCCAGCATCGATGCAAAGAACGAAGAAACGAAGACCTACACTTACCATCGGATAGCTGATCCTACAAGCAGCCAGCTTGATACCATCAGCAGCTACGATTCGCTTATCGCAACTAAAAACTATATTGATTCCCAAGCTCTGTTCTTGGAAGATAAGCACTCCGTAGAGGAAGTCTGCCGTCTTTTTGACGATGCTCTCTTCTCAGACTCTGCTGAAAATCCGGACGTTTCCTCCCAGCATTGTCTTAACATGACCGTTTATTTTAATGGTGGTGGAAGGAAAATGCGGTTTGATATTTTACCCGATGGCAATCTTTATTTCGAAACATCAATCGATTTACGATATAAAGCCGTTTCTTCCACTTCCGGTCTATACGAGACCGTCTATTCTAAGCTTTGGGGAAAGTGATTTACCTTAAGCTTTATTCAACGCCAATTTAACACAGCTAAAAGCTGACTAAAATTTCTAAAACCGCTTTTTAATTTTCATAACCTTCCAGCCGTTCACTGGCTAAGGACTTTTTTAATCTCTTCCCCAGTCGGTTCATCGGTTATCAGCGTCTTAATATATTTTTGCTTGGCCGCCGAGATAATCGCTTGGACTTTGCTGCTACTATTCGCAATGCAGATAACCTCCGGGGTATTGACAAGTAGCTTTGGTGACATAGAGGTTATCACGTAATCTTCCGGAAGTAACATGATTGTCCCATCTTGAAAGAAAACATGACCGAGCAGATTACCGTGGGGAGCCTTTAGACATTCTTGGAGATCAAGTTCTTTTTTTGAAAGAGCGAATTCTTCAAGATACGGGTAACTTTTGTTAAAAGGCCCACCGATGGAAGTGATGACTAAATCCAGGCTTTTATACGCCTGCAGAAGATCTTTATAGCGTTTCAGCGCCATTTCACTCATCAGGCTCTTTTTTTGACAGATGGCGAAGTTATTATAGTGGCTCGTCCCATGGAAATGGCTGGAAAAATTATCCAGCAGCACGCTGGCTTGTAAGTAAGTGTTATCAGTTCCGGCTGAGCCAGCCACGGAGTAAAAGTCTATCTTTTCAGTTAGAGGAGAAGGTGAAAGCTCCCCAGCCACATTGTAAAGCGTCTTCCCTAGACCAATGCCGATCCTTTTATAAGAAGGAATTATCTTATCTAAAAAACGAGCGGCGAAGAAATATAAAGCTTTACTTTGGTCTTCCCCGCTTACCAAGCGAGGCGCGACCATGACCTTTTCAAGTCCAAGGCCATCCTTTATCTCTTTCTCTAAGACGGAAGCCTCTTGGTCATTAGGTAAAGAGATTGAGATATTAACCAACCCTTCCTCCCTTGCTGTTTTCAGGATACGCGAAATCTGGGAGCGATCGATAAAAGTCCTTTCAGAGATTTCCTGTTGACTAAGACCATCAACGTAATACATCTTGGCGATTTTCAAGATATCCAAGGCATCGTTATTTTTAGGCATACATTCCCCTCCGGTGAAAACTTTTCAACCACATTTGTGCGAATTAAGCTGAAAATCTTTTTTCTTTATTTTAAGTTATGATACCATAATTTCACAAAGGTGTATCACATTTGTGAACACACGCAAACTTAAAAAGAGGCTGAGGCCCCGAAAAGGAGAATCTTTATGGAAAAGGGTGAAGTTTCGATCCGTACTCTAGCCGAACTGGGTGAGCCTTTGTTCACCAGTCGCTCTTCAAATGTCTTCCTTTATAAAGAGGGAGTGATGTTAAAGCTCTTTTTCAAAGAAGTGGATCCGCAGATGATTGAAAACGAGTTCATCAATACCACCGAAGCCTTCGAGAAAGGCGTTTCGCAAGTGGAATGCTACGGAAAGGTTGAAGTCGAGGGGCGAAAAGGACTGCTCTTAAAAAGATTTATGGGCCAGACTCTGATCGCCAGAGGACTTAAAAAGCCTTTCACCATCCCTTCCATTCCGAAGATAATGGCTTCTCAGCAAATCAAGATGCATCAGGCTCACGCCGAAAAAATCAGGAGCTATAAGGAGCTGGTGAATTTCGCCTTGAATAGCAAGGGGCTTTCCTTTTTATCAGCCGAAGAAAAAGCCAAGGCTGAAAAGATGATTTCCAAGCTTCCCGATGGTGACTCGATACTCCATCTTGATTACCATCCGGATAACATCATGGCCAATAAAAAAGAAGTGACGATCATCGACTGGATGACAGCCGCTAAAGGTGTCCCAGCCGCCGATGTAGCAGCCACGCTGTTCCTGCTTAACGAAGGTGAGATGATTCCCGGCTTAAATAAGTTAGTCGCAGGAATCTTACAATTCCTCAGGAAAAAGATCTGCGCGAAATACGTAAAGATCTATAAGAAGAAAACAGGTATGACTAATGAAGAAATCGCTCCTTGGCGTTTCCCTTTCCTGATTGTCAGGCTCGGAGTCTGGAATATACCTAGCGAAGAAAAAATGCTCCAAGAAAAAATCCTTCAAGCGATCAGTAAGGAAGCCTAACCCTCAACCATGTTTAGCTATAATGCTTTCGAAGAGTCTTTGAAGGCTTTAAACAGCATAAAACCCGGCCCGGGGGAAGGCTATTACGCCTTAAAAGATTCAAAGATTATCAGGATTTATCGGCTTTGTCCTTTTCAGAAGGAACCTTTTAAGGAACTGGATTTAGCTGGCTTAAAAGCTTTTTCTGAAGTTATCTATACAGCCTTTAAAGTCCATAAAGATATTTCTACAGTCATTTTGTTCCCTTCTTTAAGTTGCCAGGAAATCGTCTCTTTAAATCTTATAGTCCCGCCTATCTTGGACGATATGGCGCAGATCATCGGAGGAAAAGCCATAAGCGGTTCTCAAGATGATTTAAAAGGCTTGAAGAAGATTCTTAAAAGACAGACTGTTTGTCCCTTCAAGGGCCAAACTAGCGGATTAGTGGCCATCGGTTCTTCCCCTCTTTTAGCCACAGCTGCTTGTTTAGTTATGGATAAAAGCGCAACGGTTTTTCTTAATGGGCGCTTATTTGGAGGTTGCCTTTCTCTTAAGCCTTTAGATGTGACCCTCATGCATCTGATTTACTTAATGAAGTATTCAAAAAAGCAGAAAAAGACCTTCAGGCAGAGTCAATACGATTTTTCTCGTGAGTTTTCCGAAGAAGAAATAAGGCTGAGGAACTGTATTCTCGAACTCGGGAGAAGATTAGAATCGACAAATCTTATCCAAGGCACCTGGGGCAATATCAGTTTAAGAATGGATCAAGATTACATGCTTACCACTCCCACGGGGCTTACTTATTCCTCTTTGACGATTTACGACATTGTAAAAGTCAAAATCGCCACTTTGAAATATGAAGGAAAAACGAAACCGACAAGCGAGAAGAATCTGCATGGAGGGATTTATTTAGCTCATAAGGAAGCTAACTGCATCATCCATGCTCATCCGGTGAACTGTTCCCTTTTCGCTGCCCTTCATCAGCCGATTCCCGGCTATCAAGAAAAGCATTTTGTAGCTCCTTACGCTTTGCCGACTACGAAAAAGTTAGCTGCAAATGTCGTCAAAGGACTTAATGATTGCTCTTCGGCCTTGATGGAGAATCATGGAATTATCGTTTTTGCTGAAGGAGCGGAAGAAAGCTTTAGAAAGTGCTTAGAAATGGAAAAGGCCGCTAAAAAAGCTATCGAGGAAAAGAAAGGCAACAAAGAAAATGGATAAACTGAGAAAAATCAAAAAACGCCTAAGAAAAATAGATCCGCAGATCCAAGTCAGCGAAAAGAACGGTTCGGTTTTTCTCCAAGGAGAAGAAAAAGACTATCGGACTATCATCCAGGCGGGGCAAGCCGCGGTCGATAAGAAACATTTTCTAGGAGTTATCAACGATATCAAACTTGCAGGGTTCGAAGAGAAAACTTATGAACCAGCTTTGAACGATAAAGAATTAGATGGCCAAAGTCCCGATGTTTTGATCATCGGAGGCGGAATTTCCGGAACGGCCATCGCCAGGGAGCTTTCCAAGTGGAAGTTAAATATTATGCTTTTAGAAAAAGGCCCGGATATCGCTTCAGGTGCTTCGAAAGCTAACGGTGGGGTTATCCATGTCGGCATCAATTTCCCCAAGAACTCTTTAAAGTTCAAATATAACTATTTAGGCAATAAAATGTATTCGAAATTAGCGGAAAACCTCGAGGTGCCTTTTCAGCAAAAAGGACAGGTCATGCTCTGCTTCCATAAATGGGAGAAAATCCCGGTCTGGTTTTTAGTAAAACACGCCAAAAAGGTCGCTATTCCCGGGGTGGAATTCCTTAATAAAGAGGAGTTAAAAAAGCACGAGCCGTTCATTCCTCAAGAAGCTATCGGCGGGATGTATATGCCTAGCGGGGGTATCACTTCCCCTTTTGAGATGACTTTGGCTTTAGGAGAAAACGCTGTTCAGAATGGAGCGAAGATCTACCTTAATTCCATCGTCAAAGGGATGGAAGTTAAAGATGGGACAATAATTAGCGTACTGACAAATCGGGGAACTATTTACCCTAAGTTAGTCATCAATGCGGCTGGGGTTTTCGCAGACCAAATTGCTGATATGGCTGCGGATCGGACCTTTACAATTCATCCGCGCAGAGGGACTGATATCGTCACGGATAAAAAGGCCGGCTATATGGTTTCAACCTCGATGGCCAAGGCTCCTTTTAGCATCCTGAATTACCAGAAGGACAAAGGAAAAAGTTCTTTTTTCAAAACTGTGCATTTGCTTAAGGAAGCTTTGAGTGGGAAGAATCACACTAAGGGGGTAGGCCTTATTCATTCCGTCCATCAGAATATGCTTATAGGCCCCAATGCCATCGAAACACCCTACAGAGAAGACACCTCCACTTACCGGGAAGAAGTCGACGGGATAATCGCTATGCAGCAACACATCGCTGAGAATCTTAAAAGGAGCGATATCATCGCTTACTTTACCGGCGTTCGCGCTCCCACTTACGAGGAGGATTTCGTCGTAAGAAAAGGAATCTTCACTTCTAACATTATCGAAGTAGCTGGGATTCAATCCCCTGGAATCACCGCGGCTCCCGCCATCGGAGTCGATGTCAGCCGCTGGGCGGTCGATTATCTATCTTTAAAGCAGAAAGTCACACCTAACGGATCTTTTGATCCGCACCGAAAGAGAACTCCAGTTTTAAAGGACTTAAGCGAGGAAGAAAGAGAAAAATATATTAAACGTAATCCCGATTACGGAATTATCGTTTGCCGCTGTGAGGAAGTATCCAAAGGGGAGATTATCGATGCGCTTTCTTCCCCGTTAAAAGTGGCGACCTTAGATGGAATCAAGCAGCGTTTGCGTCCGGGCATGGGGAGGTGCCAAGGAGGTTTTTGCACCCCTTTGGTGATGCAGATTATCGCCGAGCATGAAAAGATTCCTCTGCAAGATGTGAAAAAAAGCACTCCTTCTTCCTTCCTTGTCACAGGCTTAACCAAAGGAGAAACAAAATGACAGAAACGGATGTGGTAATCATCGGTGGCGGCCCAGCTGGATTGGAAGCGGCCATTTCCGCTAATGATTGTGGTGCTAAGGTCCTTCTTATTGAAAGGGAGGAACGTTTAGGTGGCATCTTAAAACAATGTATCCACGATGGCTTCGGATTATTAAGATTCAACCTTCGCTTAAGCGGACCAGAATACGCGGAACGCTTTATCGATGAATTCAATAAACGAAACTTAGATTCCTTAACTCAAGCCTTTGTCACAGATATCGTTAAAAACGAAGATGGCTCTTTTATATTGAAAGCCGTGACCAAAGAAGGCATAAAGACCATCCATTCCCACAGTATCGTTTTAGCGACCGGGTGCCGGGAAAGAACAGGAAAACAAGTATTCATCCACGGTACCAGGCCCAGCGGGATCTATACAGCCGGAACCGCTCAGTATCTGATTAACATCCTCGGCTTGATGCCCTGCAAGAAATGCGTAATCCTCGGAAGCGGGGATATCGGCCTGATCATGGCGCGTAGGTTGACATTGGAAGGCGGTAAAATCCTCGGGGTCTACGAAGCCAAAAGCACACCTTCAGGCTTAGAAAGGAATCTGCTTCAGTGTCTTTATGATTACAACATTCCTTTGTACCTTTCTAAGACAGTCACCAGGGTTTTCGGTAAAGAAAGGTTGGAAGGAGTTGAAATAGCTTCGGTCGATGAAAAGATGAATCCCTTGAAAGGCAATGAAGAATACATCGCCTGCGATGGGTTGATCCTTTCGGTCGGCTTGATTCCCGAAAATGAGTTGGCAGAAAAGCTCGGGGTGGAAATAGATCCGAGGACTAAAGGGCCTAAGACCGATCAAAATCTGATGACTTCCGTTGACGGGGTCTTTTCCTGCGGCAATTCTCTTCATGTGAATGATTTGGTGGATTACGTAACTGAAAGCGGCCAGATGGCTGGGAAGGCCGCCGCGGAATTCATATGTAAAGAAAGGAAGGAGATTCCGATTCAGATCTCAGAAGACTTGGCCTACTCGGTGCCTCAGCTTCTCTCGCTAAACGAATTCAACGGAAAGTTTACTATATATTTCCGCGTGAAAAAGGAGGAGGAAAAGCCGACCATCAGACTGAATGTGGACGGAAAGGAAGTATTTAAGAAGACATATCTTTTCTTAAGACCGACCGAGATGCAAAAGATTCAAGTCGATCTTTCAGCTTGCAATCTCCAAGAAAACTCTCTGCTTAAATTAGAGATGTCAAAGGAGGCTTAAGAGTATGAAACAACTCGTTTGTATTATCTGCCCTAACAGTTGCCATCTGACCGTCGAAAAAGATGGAGATGGTTATAAAGTCTCAGGTAATCGCTGCCTTAGAGGCGAAAAATTCGCTACCCAGGAGATGACAAATCCCCAAAGGACTTTTTCATCTACCGTCAGAACAGTTTTTCAAAAAACACCTCTACTCCCGGTAAGGCTTAACGGTGAAATCCCCATCGATCAGATTTTCCCGGTCATGAAAGAGATTAATAAAGTTCTCGTGAAGACAAGGCTGAAAAGCGGGGATGTCGTAATTAAGAATGTTCTCGGCTTAAATGTCGATGTCATCGCTACCAGTTCGCTTCTGTTGAAGGAAAAATAAAATAAGCGTCGCCTTCATTCCTTCTCGTCCATCTTTTTAAGTCGGCTGAAAAGCCGAGGTGGATTTTTAAATAGTTGAAAAGTCATGAAAGAAAAGACAAAGCCAGTCAGATTTGCTAGAATAAGGACGAGGAAAGTTACAAAACAAAGAAAGGCATTCCTAAAGTAGAACTATGGGTCAAACAAATATCGGAAAAGATTCGATTTTCACTTTGCTGGGTTCTTTTTTGGATGCCTTGAGCCCCGATTTCTCCGCTCATCAGAAAAGAGTAGCTTTTTATCTTTACCGCATCGGAAAGGAACTTAACTTAGAAAGCAGGTTAAGATCAGCCTTGGTCTTCTCCGGGTTATTCCACGATGTCGGAGCTAACAAGCTTACTGATTTAGAGCAGCTTTTCCCTTTCGATCCGGAAGGGACCTATCCTCATTCGCTAAGGACTTATCTGCTTTTAAAATATTATTCCCCGCTGGGGGATTTTTCTAAAGCCCTGCTTTATCATCATGCTAGAGCTTCCTATCAATGCGAGGAGCCGTATTATAAAGATGGACTTTTAATTCATTTAGCGGATCGTTTCGATGTCGCCTTGATGGCTTCTAAGAGCCAGGATATCGCTTTGAAGATGGTTAACTCCCATCAAGGAGACATCTTCTTACCTGAACACGTCGCCGCCTTAAATAAGGCGGTTAACAATACCGATTTAGTTGCGAAGATTTTCGATGGGACTTTCGCTGCCGAATTGAAGAATTACTTGATTTCCTTGCCTTTAGGTGATGATTTTATCGTTGAAATAAAACAGATGATCGTTTCCTTAAGTGAATACTTTACTTCATTGAACCCCGGCGAAGGCGAACTCGCCGGATGGATCGGAGCCAGGATTTCTGAGCTGATGGATTTAAATAAAAAGGAGCAGGATTATATTCAGAATGCCTGCTTATTAAAAAACATCGGGCATGTCCGTTTAAATCTGATTAAGGCGAAGTCACTGTCTAAAGAAGCGGTTGAGGTCCAGTCTTTGGAAGCTTCCGCCGCCATCGTCCGAGAAGCCATGCCGATGGAGATTTCTAATCTGATTCTGAATTCCCTCGAATTGATGGATGGAAGCGGAATCCCTAACGGAAGAACAAGCGGAGAACTATCGACTTTGCAGAAGGTGGTGATCTTCAGCTGCTATTTAGCGAAAAGCCTTTCTTCCCAAGAAAACCTTTCGGACAATAATCTAATCAGAGTTGATGGGGATGTCGCTTTAGAGACAGCCAAAGGCTTGCTTCCTAATCAGCCTTATAATATCTTTAACGACAACAAAGCCTCGATGGCGGATGCCGCCAGGTTGATTCTTCTAAAAGCCCGCGACAAGAGGAAAAAGATCGATGCGGAAGAAGAGGCTCTGAAAGACGCCAATAAATGGTCTAAATAGATTACCAAGAAGCAACTTAATCTTAGATGCTGGTTTATACTATATAAATAAAGGAGAAGGAAAACCATGGCAGATGAGGAGATCAGCCAAGCCTTAAATGATCTGACGTACACGTCCATCAGCCTTTATGTGAAGGACACTCCTTTGAAGATGGAAGATATCTTCACCTTTGAGCTGAACGCTTTATATGTCATCAAAGAAGATATGTACGTCCGTTCTTCTTTCGATGCCTTACCTAAAGGCGTTAGGCTATATATCCTTTCTAACCATGCGACTAATCAAGCCCAGAAAGACGAAACTTCTTCGACCTACATCTTAAAAGCCGGCAGCCATTTTAAGTTAATCGGTAAACCGGACTATCAAGGGAGAGGAGCTTTGATTCTCCTTCATCTCCCGGATAAGGATTGGGAAGAGTTCACGAAGGATACCTTTTTGATTGATACCCTTTTAGTCAATTACGCCACCAGAGAATTCGAGGTCCAGTGCGGCTCTTCCGATTTAATTAAGTCCGGGGAGAAACAATACATCTCTCACCCTTACTGCCAAATCGAAAAAGTAAATCTCCCTAAGAAAAAAGAATAAAAGAACCGCCGGGAATCCCCCGACGGTTTTTAAATAGATACAAGTTTTAGCTCAACCAAGTTATTTACGATCCGCGATATTGGAAAGCATCAGTTTGATGCGGTTTTCCTGATTGACCTTAGTCGCACCCGGATCATAATCGATCGCGGCGATATTTAATTCCGGGCAGAGTTTCTTTAAGGGCCTGATCATCCCTTTGCCAACGATGTGGTTAGGAAGACAACCGAAAGGCTGACAGCAGACGATGTCTCTAACTCCCTTATCAGCCATGGTCACCATTTCGGAAGGAATCAGCCAGCCTTCACCCATCTTTACACCTTGAGAAATGATCCGCGAGCAATTTTTCTTAATCTCCGCAAAATCATCGTAAGGTCTGAACTGGCTGCCTTTTAAGGCTCGAGCTTGTTTTCTAGTCATCCTTAAAGCAATCTTATAAGCCAGGCGGGTTAAAGGCCAGAGGAATTTATTCCTTCCATAAAGCTTATGGTCTTCTTCTGAATTAGCTAAGCAGTACAGGATAAATTCCATCAAAGACGGAGAGAAGGCTTCCAAGCCTTCTTCCACGAGAAAATCATTTAAGCCGTTATTA
The DNA here is from genome assembly GCA_022652945.1 of Bacilli bacterium. GTDB lineage: Bacteria > Bacillota_I > Bacilli_A > RFN20 > CAG-288 > Scatoplasma. Next base: position 102,294 of record JALCRV010000002.1, on the reverse strand, counting down.
GCTAGGGCGGAGTATTTAACGTAAATCTCCCCGACTACACCGACCACCGGCTTTTTCTTCTCCGGGATCTTTATTTTTGAGAAAGCCGAGATAAAGTAACGGTAATTCTTCTTCGTATTGAAAAAGCCGTGCCCGTTAAGTTTCTGATGGATATAAGTAAAGCACTCTTCCATGATCGCCTTCGCTTCCCCTTTATAAGTTTCATAAGGATGAGTCTGATTATATAAAAGCATCAACAGATCCCCGTAAAGGGTGGAATACATCATCTCGAAAACCATCGACGGAGTTAAAGGCAAGGAATAAGTCTTCTCCAGTCCGGAGACATTTAAAGACAGAACCGGGACCTGGGGGAATTCTTTTCCGATCGCCTTTCTGATTAAAGATATATAATTCGAAGCTCGGCAACCCCCGCCGGTCTGCGACATCATCACCGCAGTATGGGAAAGATCATACTTCCCGGATTTAAGTTCGCATAAAAATTGCCCGGTCACGATCAAAGCCGGATAACAGGCATCATTCTGGACATTCTTCAGCCCCTCGTCTTTAACTTCTCTCCCGCCGGCGGAGACCATCTTGGTCCTATAGCCGTGATGGGTAAAGACATCCGCGATTAAAGTGAAGTGATACGGGAGCATATCGGGAATCAGAATCAGATATTTCTCATCTCTGATTTTCTTCCAGAGTTTCCGTCTATCTTGCGCTTCAGACATTTTTCTCTTCCCCCTGCTTTTCTTCAATGGCGGCTTTTAAGGATCTAAGACGGATCCTGATCGCTCCGAGATTGTTGATTTCATCGATCTTCAGCTGGGTGTAGAACTTCCCGCCTTCTTCGAGGATTCTTCTGACTTCATCAGCCGTGATTGCATCCACACCGCAGCCGAAAGAGACCAACTGAACTAGCTGCATATCTTTCTGGCTAGTCACATAGCTGGCCGCCTCATAAAGCCTGGCGTGATAAGTCCATTGATTCAGGACTTTAGTCTTGATGGGTGAACTGGCTTTATAGGCCACCGAGTCTTCTGAGACGATCGCCATATCCAAAGAATTCAAAAGCTTATCGATTCCATGATTGATTTCCGGATCGATATGGTAAGGCCGGCCCGCTAAAACGATAATCAGTTTCTTCTCTTCCCTCGCCTTCAAAATGATTTCCTCAGCTTTTTTCCTGATATCCTGATGGAAGTTATCTAAGGCTTCCATGCCGCACTTTAAAGCTTTCTTGATCTCATGCCGGCTTAAGTGATAGTCCTTAAAGGCTTTAGCTAGATTTTTAGAAGTTACCGAAAGATTATTCAAATCGATAAAAGGATCGCGGAAATTTGAAGGGGTCAGACGCGAATTGTTCTTCTTTAAAAGTTCCCCGTAATAAGCGACCACCGGGCAGTTAAAGTGATTAGTTGTCTTTCCTTCGTCGATGTTATAGGAAGCAGCCGGATAGAAAATGAAATCCACATTCTTATCCAGTAAAGACTCAATATGACCATGCATGAGCTTAGCCGGGTAGCAGACGGTATCGGAAGGAATCGTATGCTGTCCTTTAAAATAAAGATCGCGGTTCGATTCATCGGAAAGAACAGTCTGGAAGCCTAATGAAGTAAAGAAAGCATCCCATAACGGCAACTGCTCATACATCGCTAAGGATAAAGGCAGGCCGACTTTTCCTCTTGGAGCGGAAGGTTGAGGTCTTAACTGCAGCAGTTTTTTATACTTATAAGCGTAAAGATCCAACTCATCGGATTTGATCTTTCTGCCCTCGCCTTTTTCGCATTTATTGCCGGAAATGAATGACCTTTTATCGTTAAACAGAATGATTGTCAAATTACAATGCCCACCGCAACCCTGGCAGACGGAAGCGAAAGAACGATAGGAGAACTTTTCCAGTTCTTCTTTCGAAATCAATTTGCTTTCCTGCCCTTTTTCTTGAGCGAACAAGGCCGCTCCGAAAGCACCCATCAAGCCCGCTAAAGTCGGCCTGATCGCTTTCTTTCCCGTCTCCATTTCAAAGGCTCTGAGGATCGCATCGTTTAAGAAAGTCCCGCCTTGGCAGACGATTTTATTGCCTAGTTCATCCGCGGTTCTGAAGCGGATGACTTTATAGATTGCATTCTTCACAATCGAGGAAGAAAGACCAGCGGAGATATCCTCTAAGGAAGCTCCTTCCTTCTGGGCTTGCTTAACCGAGGAGTTCATAAAGACTGTGCAGCGGCTGCCTAATTCTACCGGGTGCTTAGCAAATAAGCCCAGCTTTGCAAAATCGCTGACACCCATTTTCATCGCGTTAGCGAAAGTCTGGATAAAAGACCCGCAGCCGGAGGAGCAGGCTTCATTAAGCATGATCGAATCGATCGCGTGATTCTTGATTCTAAAGCATTTGATATCCTGCCCGCCGATATCGATGATGAAATCGACATCCGGTTCAAAATAACTGGCAGCCTTATAATGCGCCACGGTCTCCACTAGGCCGAAATCAACCTTAAGACAGGAACGGATCAAATCTTCTCCATACCCCGTGACAGCCGAGGAAGCAATCACTAATTTGGGACCGGCTTTGGCGTAGATATTCTTCAGTTGTTTAACAATCGTATCGATCGGGCGCCCTTTATTGGTCGTATAAGACGAGAAAAGAATCTCGTGATTCTCGGAAAGCAGAACCAGTTTGGTCGTGGTGGAACCCGCATCGATCCCCAGGTACGCCTTACCTTCATAGGTTTCAATCTTCGCTCTTTTTGCGACGAAATCACGATGATCTTTTAACCAGGTGTGATATTCTTTTTCGTCTTTAAATAGCGGATTGCCGTAGATGATATTTTCAGCTAAGTTCGCTGAACTTATTTTGTCTTCAATCTCTTTAAGGCTGAAGGTCTCTTTTTCTTTAGAGGCGAAAATAGCAGCTCCTAAGCCCATAAAGACTTTGGCGAGCTCAGGGAAAATAGCGGAGGAGCTCTTCAAGGCCAAACGATCGACGAAGGCTTTCTGCAGACCTTTTAAGAAGGACAAAGGACCGCCTAAGAAGAGGACGTTGCCTTTGATTTCTCTCCCCTGAGCGAGACCGGAAAGGGTCTGATCGACCACCGCGCGATAGATCGACATCGCAACATCTTCCCTTCTGGCTCCTTGGTTTAATAAAGGCTGGATATCGGATTTAGCGAACACACCGCAGCGGGAAGCGATCGGATAGACTTTGGAGTATTGTAAGGACATTTTATCCAGTTCATCGATATCGACGTCCAACAAGGCCGCCATCTGATCGATAAAAGCTCCCGTGCCTCCAGCGCACGAGCCGTTCATTCTTTCTTCTAGTCCCCCGGTCAGGAAGATAATCTTGGCGTCTTCCCCGCCCAGTTCGATGACGACATCAGTCTGCGGATAGAATTTATTGACGGCTAAGAAAGCCCCTTGGACTTCCTGAACGAAAGGTAAGCCGGCCTTTTCAGATAGGCCCAGACCCGCCGAGCCAGTCAGGCAGACTTTAAAAGGAACGGAGGAGTACTTTTCCTCCAAGTTCTTCAGTTGGGCCAGCGCTGTTTCTTTGACTTTGGAAAGATGTCTTTCATAAGACGTAAAAAGGATTTTATCGTCGGGAGAAATCACCACCGTCTTCACGGTGGTGGAGCCGACATCGATACCTAATAGATAAGCCTTATCTTTAGCAATTTTTTCTTCCATCTTTTTACGTTTATATCTATATATGTTATATAACTTAATTACCTTAGCACAAAGCAGGAATAAAAAACGAGTTTAATACTTAAGTAGATTTTTTACATTTCTGATTATTTGTCTAAGAATTTAAAGGCAATTAATATCAAGATGAAGGAAAAAGAACCTTAAATGAACTTTAAAACAGATGCTGAAAAGATCGATAAGTCAAAAAGATAAATTTCGCTTAATATTTTTCTTCGTTTTCTTCCCTTTTGAAGGAGTCTTATATAAGTTTTTTTTCTCAGCATAGTCAGTTTTTAAAAGCCCTTTCAGAAGCTATTCAGATTGAAGGAGCTAAATAGTGATGATAAACTAGGTAAGTAATAAGGGAATTACCCCTTTACAGGAAAAATCCAGCTGAGTAAAAAAGCAATAAGGGGGCTTTTATCATGGCAAGTCTAGCAATCCAAGGCATGCAGTGGGGCGATGAAGGCAAAGGCAAAGTCACCGATTTTTATGCTTCGAAGGCTCAGGTAGTCGTTAGAAGCCAAGGCGGAAATAACGCGGGTCACACCATCGTCCACCATGGGAAGAAGTTTGCTTTACGTCTTATTCCTTCCGGGATTTTCTCCCCCGAGGTTGTTAATATCCTCGCTGATGGCACCGTCATAAATCCTTCCGCTTTTATCGAAGAACTGGAAGGCTTAGAAAAAGAAGGCATCGCTTCTTATCATCTCTTGGTCTCCTCTAGAGCCCAAGTCTTAATGCCTTATCATATCGATCTTGATCACGCTTCGGAACTGGTACTAGCCAAGTCAAAAATCGGCACGACCGGGAGAGGAATCGGGCCTTGCTATGCGGATAAGGCGGCGAGATTGAATATCAGAATGGGAGATCTTTTAGAGAAGGAATATTTAAAGGAAAGATTAGATGAAATCCTTCCTTTGAAGAATAAAGAGCTCGCTTCGTACGGTCTTAAGACTTATACCAAGGAAGAACTTTTAGATTATCTGATGAAAGCGAGCGAGAAAATCGCTCCCTTGATTACGGACACTTCCTCTTATTTGAATAAAGCTTTAGCGGAAGGTAAGAAAGTACTTTTCGAAGGAGCCCAAGGAGCGATGTTGTGCTTAGATCATGGAACTTATCCTTATGTCACATCCTCTTCTCCTTTAGCGAGCGGGATTCCTCTGGAATGCGGGATTCCTAATGAAGCTGTTAAAGACGTCCTTGGAATTATGAAAGCTTATACGACTCGAGTCGGAGAAGGTCCTTTCCCTTCGGAAATCCAATCTGATTTAGCTCAGCTCATCCGCGATAGAGGCCACGAATACGGAACCGTCACCAAAAGACCTCGCCGTATCGGTTGGCTCGATGCCGCTCAGCTTAAGTATGTGAAGATGATTTCAGGAGTTAAATATATCGCCTTGATGCTGTTAGATGTTCTTTCTTGCACCGACGAGATAAAGATTTGCACCGGTTATCTTCTCGATGGGAAGAAGATCGATTATATGCCTTCTTCCTTAGCCGCTTACTTAAGAGTCAAGCCGGTTTTTGAAACGATGCCTAGTTGGAAAGAAGATATCTCCAATATCAAAAATTACGCTGATTTGCCGCTCAATGCCCGAAATTATATCTCGCGTGTGGAAGAGCTGACCAATACGCAGGTTGTTTTGATTTCCGTAGGTCCGGATAAGGATCAGACGATTATCCGGAAAGATATATTCTAAAAATCAGGAGGTAAGTATGATCGAACGGTATTGCTCGAAAGAGCTGGAAGAAATCTTCTCCGACCAAAGCCGCTTTGAGGCTTACCTTAACGTGGAAATAAAAGCTTTGGAAGGTTGGGCCAAAGTCGGAAAAGTGCCGGATGATGATGTCGAGAAAATCAAAAAGAAAGCTAAAGTCGATGTGAAGGAAATCCAAAGGCTAGAAGCCATCACCAAGCACGATGTCGTAGCTTTCACTCGGCAGATCGATGAAAACCTCGGTGAAGAAAAACGCTGGTTCCATTTCGGTCTGACTTCTACCGATATCGTCGATACCGCTTTAGCTACCCTATATAAGAAAGCTGATGATATCATCGAAAAGGACTTGCAGAACCTCATCGCTTCCGTAAAAGAGAAGGCTTTGGAATATAAGGAAACCGAATGCATCGGAAGGACTCACGGGATGCATGCGGAAATCACTTCCTTCGGCTTGAAGTGGGCTCTTTATTATGCGGAGCTTTTAAGAGACCAAGAAAGATTCTCTCTCGCTAGAAAAGACCTTGAATGCGGAAAGATTTCCGGAGCTGTGGGTAATTTCGCCAATGTTGAACCGGAAGTCCAGGATTATGTCTGTCAAGAGCTCGGTTTATCCTCCGCTTTGATTTCCACTCAGGTTCTCCAACGTGATCGCCACGCTTTTTATGCTTCAGTCTTGGCCATTCTCGGTACAACATTAGAAAAAATCGCCACGGAGATTCGCCTTTTAAGTCAAACTGAGATCGGCGAAGTAGCTGAAGGGTTTTCCAAAGGCCAAAAAGGTTCCTCCGCCATGCCGCAGAAGAAAAACCCGGTTTCCAGCGAGAATATTGTCGGTTGCGCTCGGGTTTTAAGGGGTTATTTGATTCCGATTTTGGAGGATAATGCCCTCTATCACGAAAGGGATATTTCTCACTCTTCAGTCGAGCGGACCGCTTTAATCGATGAGATTGAATTAAGTGAGTATATGATTAAGAGAATGACTAATGTCATCGATAATCTGGGAGTCTTCCCTTCCAAGATGAAAGAGAACATCAAACTTACTAGAAACGGCGTCTTTGCCCAAAGAGTCTTGACCGCCATGGTGGAAAAAGGCTGGGTCAGAGAGCAAGCGTATGATCTTATTCAGCCTTACGCTATTAAAGCCGCTCAAGGATTAGCGGATTTTAAGGAATGCCTTAGTTCTCTGCCGGAGATCAAAAAAACCTTTAATGAAAAAGAGTTCCAAGACTTGTTCGAGGATGAATATTTCTTAAGAAATGTCGAAGTTATCTATAAAAGAGTCGGTTTAGTCTAGATGCGCTTTAATATATTCTTCTAATTGTTTCAAGGCTCGGCCTCGATGAGAGACGGAGTCTTTTTCTTCAGGGCTGGCTTGACCGAAAGTCTTTTGTAAATCCGGTGAGAAGAAGATTGGATCGTAACCGAAACCACTGTCTCCGGATGACTCATTAGCGATAAAGCCGAAAGTCTTCCCGACAAAGACATGTTCTTCTTCATCAAAGCCGATTAAGGAAATAGCCGAAGTGAAATTAGCGCTTCGATCTTCTTTGTCCTTAAGTCTATCGATGATAGCTTGTCTTTTTAAAGGATAAGGCTGTCCTTCCATAAAACGGGCAGAATAAATCCCAGGAAAGCCACCTAAAGCATGGACTTCTAACCCGGAATCATCGGCAATAATGATCTTATTCGGCAGTTTAGCATGGATGCAGCAGGCTTTGATTAAGGAGTTTTCTTCAAAGGTCTTGCCCGTCTCTTCGACATCAATTTCAACTTTCTCATCCGCTAAAGAAGAGACTTTAAAGCCCAAAGGCTCAAGCATCCTTTTAAACTCTTTCAACTTTCCTTGATTGGTGGTAGCAATCACAACTTCTTTCTTATCCATATCTCTTACCTCATTAAGTGTCCTAGATAATTATAATCTAAGTCATTAGGAAATGTTTTTCTTTAACTTATCGTATAATCCTTAAAATTACGAAGGCGAATTTTACCCGAGGGTAAAAAGCAGTAGTTATTTATTGATATTTCCATAAAAGCGCTTTGATTTTTTTCAAATCTCTTGCTATACAAACTAGAAGTTTTTTATTATATAATCTATATGAGAAATCCAAAGAAGTTTTTTTGATATCAACTAGGAGTTTTGATAAGAAAAATGGCTGAGAATAAATATGTTATCTTCACTGATTCTTCCGCAGACTTAATGCCGGATATGGTGAAGGAAGCGGATATCCATGAAGTCCCTTTGTCTTTTGTCATCGACGGAAAGACTTATCTGAATTATTATGATCAAAGAGAAATCACCTGCCATGACTTCTTCGATTTGATGAGAGAAGGCAAGGTAATCAAGACTTCCCAAGCTTCTCCGGCTCAATTCCTAGAAGCTATCGATCCTTTCATGAAGGAAGGCTACGATATCTTGATGATTTCTTTCTCTTCTGCCTTATCCGGTACTTTTAATTCCGCTTGCACCGCTAGAGACTATTTAAAAGAATCCTATCCGGAGCGGAAAATGTACTGCATCGATACTTTAGGTGCTTCCGGTGGTCAAGGTTTCATCGTCTTCCAAGCTGGTCTTAACCGTTTGAAAGGAATGACTTTGGAGGAAAATAAGATCTGGGTTGAAACCCATATCTTCCATATGGCCCACTGGTTTACCGTCGATGATCTGAACACTTTGAAAAGAGGCGGTCGTCTTTCCGCCACCAAAGCCTTCTTAGGCAACCTTTTTAAGTTGAAGCCGGTCTTACATATGGATAACCTCGGACGTCTAGTTCCGGTCGATACGGTCCGCGGTCGTAAGCAAGCCCTGATGGATATCTATCAGCACTTCAAAGATACCGCCATCGATCCGGATAAGAATATCATCATGATCATTCACGGCGATGATATAGTTACCGCCAAGTGGTTAGGCGAGAAACTTCAGCAGGACTTCAATGTCCCGAAGGTCTATTATCTCGATTTAGGTCCGGTCATCGGCGCTCACGCCGGTCCCAACACGATTTCCCTGTTCTTCTGGGCGACGGAACGTTAGTTCCTCTTCTTTCTCTATCATCTAGGTTTTTCTTTTCTTTATATAAAAAGGAGTTTTAAAAATGTTGTCAAAATTCAATACGAACAACGAGCCGTGCGTTAAAGTTTTTGCCTTGGGTGGGCTAGATGAAAACGGCAAGAACATGTACTGCATCGAAACGATCGACTCGATTTTCGTCATCGAAGCCGGATCCAAATACCCCGATCTCACTAACCCGGGTATCGATGTCATCATCCCGGATATGTCCTACCTTAAAGAGCATGCCTCGAAGATCAAGGCTATCATCATTTCCCACGGACACGATGATGAATACGGAGCTCTGCCTTATCTTTTAAAGATCGCCAACGTCCCGGTCTATACGACCATGACAGCGAAGATTTTCATCATGGCGGACTTCGGAAAGAAATATCCGAACCTTTTTAATTTCCATATCATCAAACCTTCCGATGATGTCCTGATTTCCGGCTACCCGTTCCATTTCTTTGGAACGACCCACACCGTCATGGAATCCTTCGGCTTCTCCGTCGAGACCCAGGCGGGCTCAATCGTCTATACCGGCAACTACATTTCCGATTTCGGCATCCAAGGCCATTTCACCTTCGATCTTTCAAAGATTGCCAAAATCGCTGATGAACATAAGACCCTTCTGATGTTAGCGGAGTCTTCCGGAGCTGATAAGCCCGGGATCGTCTCTCCGACTCATAAGATCACTCCGCATATTAAGTCCCTGATTGAAGAAGGCAATAGAAGAGTCATCATCGCCTGCTATACGCAGAACATGTATATCATTTCCGAAATCATCGCTCTCGCCATTAAGAACCATAAACGTCTAGTCATCGCTAATCCGCATTTTATCGATGTCCTGCCTCAGTTTATCGCTAATGGCGATCTGATGATCCCGCGGGCCAACCAATGCGCTATCGAGGATATCCCTCAATACGCCCCCTCCGATTTAATCGTCCTTATCACCGGCTCAGGTGAAGAGCTTTACGATTATCTGGAAGATCTCGGGCATCATGAGAACAAAGAAAAGACTTTCCAGATCGATAAGAACGATGCCATCGTTCTCGCCTGCCCTTCTGTTCCTTCAACCGAAACCAAGGCGGTCGAAGCGGTCGATGCTTTGTACACCACCGGAGCCAAGATGTTGATTCTCTCCCGCAAAGACCTTTCTTCTATGCACGCGCAGGAAGAGGATCTGAAGATGCTGATTTCGATTTTCCGTCCGAAGTACTATATGCCGGTCGAAGGTGAGTTCCGTCTGATGATGGCGAACGCCAAAGTCGCCGGGACCATCGGATATACACCCGATAAGATTTTCCTTCTTGATAACGGCATGGCTTTGTCTTTCGATGCTGCCGGTAACGCCGTGTTACCTGTCACCAACCAGTTCTATCCTGGCAATGTCTTCATCGATGGCTTAGGAGTCGGAGATGTCCGTTCGAACATCATCGATGAAAGGACCCAGATGTCGGAAGGCGGCGTGATCGTCCTCGGAGCCACTTTCTCTTCTAAGCTCCATCAGCTCATCACCAAGCCGGTCGTGGAAATGAAAGGTTTCGTTTTCCTCCGCGATTCAGAATCCACGGTGAAATCTGTCAATCAGATTTTCAACAATGCCCTTAATGAGCTCGTCGCTCAGATCAAGCCCAACGTAGTCGCTTCCATGCAGAAGATGATGAGAACGATGTCGGATGAAATGATTCGCCAGACCGGCAAGAATCCTTTGATTCTTCCTTCGGTCATCGATATCGATAACCCGATTGCCGCCGATATCAAACCCGATGGCTCCTCCTCGGAATTCTCCTCTCCTCTTCCTAAACCTGCTGCCCAAGACTAACTGAAAAGCGGAAAGTCGTTTAACTGGCTTTCCGCTTTTTTAATTAAATCTTTACTTCGCCTTTTTTCGAACGGAGGAAACTGACTTCATCAGTCGCCACCTTCAGTAAATTCAGGACTTGGCCGGAGGAGGAATAAAACTCCACGAGGAACTCGTTGCCGCTTTCCTCGATTTCTTTGATCTGACCGAGGCTGCCTTTTACGACGTTAGCTTTGTCTTTGATTAACTTTACTAAGGAGCCTACTTCTCTGATCGGATCCTGACTTAAGGAAAAGCCGAGGATCGTCAGGCTTTCTAATTGATAAGTCCCTTCTTTAATTGTCATTCCTAGATGTGGATAGAAGGCGATAGCTGATAAGGCTCTTTCGCCCAATCTTTCATTTACGTCTTCCTCCAAAGGCTTATCGAGGACCATCAGGAGACGGATATTCGTAAAGAGGAGGACTTTATTGGCTTTGATCAACGGATACGGGAAGGCTCCTTCTTCATTTTGATATAAAGTCAAAGTAAGTTTATTCGAACCTTTTAGGCCTTTTAAAAGACCACGTTCATTAGTCGGCGGGAAAGAGAACATACTGTCAAAGCCGAGGATAATCTCATCTTCTGATAATTCATAAGGCAAAGCGAAAGGAACCGGCTCTAGCAAGAGTTTCTGATCCATCCGCTTAATGTCTTCTTTAAGTCTAGAAAGGACTTCTCGGTCGCCGAAGAAGTTATTCTTTTTCAGCCTCAGCTGGTAGGAGTATTCAGCTAAAAGATAAAAAGCCAGGATGATTTGCCTGTCTTTTTCAAGACCGTTATCTTCCATGATTTTCCCCAGGCGTAACGCGAACGGACCGATAAAATAGTAATCGCCTTTCCAGTAGGCGTTAGATAAGGCATCGTAATAATGAGACTTTAAAAGGAAGGTGGCCTCAAGAATATTTTTCTCAACAAAATATCCGTGATAATACATATCGGAAAGCTTATAAAAAGCCTCTAGGTCATTATGCTCGGCTCCAAAAGAAAAGCAACGAAAAGCGGAAGGATAATCAGGACCAGCAGGATCGTTCAACCGGTTATAGTAATAAATGTAGCCCGCCAGCATATAACCTTGATAATCACCTAGCCTCCCGGCTTTTAAATAATACGTAAGGCTTTTAGCGTAATTTCTGATGATTCCCGTATCTTCATCGACCCCTTCTCCATAAAGGTAGCTGGCGTAGAAAAGACAGGCCCAAGGAGAATCCTGAGCAGCTAAGGAGACAAGCATCTTTTCAAAGGCATCCCTTTCTTCTAAAGTCAGAACACCGCGTTCAGAAAGTTGACGTAGAAGGAACATCTTTTCTTCGTTTTTCAGATTTCTCTGCTCCAAAGGTAACGCTTCATTATCTTTATAGCGTTTAATATCTTCATAACAGCTCTCGATGTTTTGAATCTTTTGCTCGTCGGTTAAAAGATAAGCCCCGCTAGTTGGATCGTAGGCATCGGAATATTTTTTTACTAAATCAGCGATGCGGATCTGAACATTGGCTTTTAAGGAATAATCATTCAGATCGTACTTGGCATTTTTGAAGCAGAGATAAACGAAGAAAATAAAGGAAACGAAATCTTCTTCGCTGACCTTTAAATCAATTCTCTTCTTAAACCAATTAAAATAAGCATCCAAGTCAAAATAATCATTATCGTTTTTTTCTAAGACGATTTGATTCCCTTTGATTAAGGCTTTATCTAAGCCTTTGAAAACACTGGAACCAGCTAAGCAGCTATAAGCTTCCTTGCTGGTTATTTTCTTCCTTCTCATCAATGATAATTATCGCACAATGGAAAGAAACATACATCGGTAACATAATACTTAGTTTTTTTACAATAACAAATAATCTAAAGCTATAAAATATTATTAATAGAGAGGTAAAGATATATGAATCCTTGGTATTATGTCCTGATTGTCTTAGGTGGATTGCTCCTGTTATTTTTCTGTTTCAGCCTTTATGTCAATTACCGCTTTAATCCGAAGAAGAAAAAAGGAAACAGCGATAAATACGCTGTTAAGAATGTTGTTCCCCTTCCTTCTTCCCCGTTAAAAGGTAAACTAATTTACTTCCTCGGCTCCTCGGTAACCTTCGGAGCAGCTTCTTTCCAAGAAGCGGTCCCGGAATTCTTAGCTAAGCGCAACTCTTGCACCTCAGTCAAAGAAGCGGTGAGCGGAACTACTTTAGCGGATATCAACGACAATTCCTATGTTAAAAGATTAACTAAGCTCCCGCTGGATAAGAAACCTGATGCCTTTATCCTTCAGCTTTCAACTAACGACGCCAACATCAAAACAGTCGAATTCGGGAAGATAGCAGAGGATGAAAACTACGATACGAAAACAACTTTAGGAGCGATTGAATATATCGCTTCATACGTAAAAAAGAACTTCGGGTGTCCGATGTTCATCTATTTCAATCCTCCTTACGGCAGCCAACGTTACGCCGCTTTAGTTGAAGCGGTTAAGCCCCTTGTAGAAAAGTGGCATCTAAACGTCATCGATTTATATTCCGACCCCGCCTATTCCACCAACCTCAGCAAGAAAGAAAAGTTCCTTTATATGAACGATCCGGTCCATCCGACCAAGGCTGGTTACTTAATTAAATGGACTCCGTTATTTGAAAAAAGACTGGAAGAAACGCTTAAATAAGAAAAGGTTGTTACGGAGAGCCGTAACAACCTGTTTTTTTAATCTGTTGCTGACTTACTTAATCAACTCGACGCCGTGGGAAGTGCCGATTCTTGTAGCTCCCGCCTTAATCATCTCGTCCATGGTCTTCCGATCACGGATGCCGCCAGCTGCCTTAATATGCGGGAAATCACCGCAGATTTTCTTCATGACCTCAACCGCGTGGACACTTGCTCCACCCTTTGGATCAAAGCCAGTAGAAGTCTTAACGAAATCGCAGGAAGCCGCTTTGCATAAGGCGCAGGCTTTTTCGATTTCCTGATCGGTCAATTCGCAGGTCTCAAGGATTACCTTTAAGATCTTCGAGCCGCAGGTTGTTCTCATTCTTTCCAATTCGTAGGAGATCTTATCGTATTTCTTATCTTTCAGCCAGGAGAGGTTGATAACCATATCAATCTCATCAGCTCCGCAGAAAATAGCTTCACGGCATTCATCGACTTTAGCGGTCGTGGACATAGCCCCTAACGGGAAGCCAACCACAGCGGTGACTTTGACAGTCGAGCCTTCTTTATGGACTAAAGAAGCAGCAAGTTCAACATAATCACCGTTAACACAAACGGAAGCGAAGTCATTATCCAGCGCCTCTTGGCAGAGTTTGCGGATATCAGCCTCGGAAGCAGTCGTCGAAAGAAGGGTGTGGTCGATGTACTTAGAGATTTTCATAACCTATCATTTCCTTTCTAGTGAGGATCTTGGTGACTTAATTTTACCATTACTGTTTACTAGTTTCCACCTCCCTTTAAAGCACAAAGCACAAGAAGAACAGACATTTCGATGTTTCTGTCGAAGAAAAACGTCCTTTGTCTCTAAAAGACCGCCATTTAAAATTTCGGCAAATCATTTTTTCTTTTAAATAAATTGCATAAGGTGGACAAACTCTGATATATGGACATTTTAAATAGTTAAACAAAGTCTCTTCATCGTTACTTTAAGCTCGTCATTTAACTTCCTTGAATATTTTTTCCGACTTGTTAAAGACTATTTGATTAATCTGTAGCCATATGCTAATATAATCCGGTATCGGAAAGGAGTTATCACGATTTAATATGGCTCAGATCAAATCTCAGAAAAAGAGAATCCTCACTAACGAAAAAGCCCGTGTCGCTAACGTCGCTCGCCGTTCCCAGATGAGGACTGCCATCAAAGCCTGCAGACAGGCTATTGAGGCTAAGAAGTACGACGAGGCCAACAAACTTCTCAACGAAGCTGTCGCCCTGATCGATCATGCCTGCCAAGATGGCATCATCAAGAAGGAAAACGCTGCTCGCAGGAAGTCTTCTTTGATGGCTGCTGTCGCTGCTATCAAGCCCGCTGAGAAAAAAGCTTAATAACTAAGCAAAGTTTTATAAAAGCCACCTTCTTCGGGTGGCTTTTTCAGTCCTTCTTTACTTCTAAGATGAACTTCTCTATCGCCTTTTCAAGCAAAGTTTTCGCATGTTTAATGGAATAATCGGTTGTCATTTCAGGTCTCTTCAAGGCGATAATACGATATAAGCCATTCTCCTCAGGGGTGATATTCTCAACCGTTCCGACGAATGCCACAGTCCTTACGTGATGCTTTTGACCAAATTCGACGAGGCGGCTGATGGCTTTCCCTTGGAAAGAAGAAGCATCAAGTTTTCCTTCCCCGGTAAAAATATAATCAGCATTCTGACATTTTTCTTCAAAATGCCCTAATTTCAAAATCATATCAGCTCCGGAAGTAACCTCAGCGGAGCAAAAAAGACTTAAGGCAGTTCCCATCCCGCCAGCCGCTCCGCCGGAGACCAGGCTTTGGAGATCGACATGGAAAGTCTTTTTCAAGACTTCCGCGTAATGTTCCATGCCCTTTTCAACTATTTCTAGTTGTTCAGGACTAAGCCCCTTCTGCGGACCGAAGACCTTGACCGCCCCGTTATCTCCACAAAGAGGATTTATAACATCAGCTAAGCTGATAAAATGCACATCCTTAATTCTGGAATCGAAGTTATTTAAATCAATCGTGGCAATCCGCGAGAGATTTTTTGCTGAGCCCAGGACTTGATGCCCTGCACTATCTTTAAAATAAGCGCCTAAAGCCTTCATCGCTCCGCTCCCACCATCGACGGTCCCACTACCGCCTAAACAAAGATAGATAGTCTTTGCTCCCCGATCTAAGGCAGCTTTTATTAATTCACCTGTTCCGTAAGATGTTGAAATAAAACCTTGAGGCTTATTTTTTCTCATCTTTAAAAGACCGGAAGCGGAGGCCATCTCCACATAAGCGTTTTCCTTATCCATGGCGAAAGACGCATTAGATCTCCGCCCTAAAGGATTTTTGACTTTTAAAGAATAAAACTTTAAAGGAAGCTCATGGCTTAAGGCTTGAAGACTTCCTTCCCCGCCATCAGCCATCCAAAAAGGAACGATTTCAGCGGCGGGTAGTTTTTCTTTAATGACATCAGAAGCAATCTTTATAAACTCATCGCTAGTCAACGACCCCTTAAAAGAGTCGGGAGCTAAGATAATTTTCATCTGGAAGCTAAGCGATAATTTTTCTTGAAGTTAACGATAAAAAGCTCTAAGGAAGTCTCGGCGGAATCCAAGTCGAATTTCAGATGATCTTCGATCTCGCCTAAATCGCTCATCATTTTCAAAATGTCATCTTTGGTATATCTTCCGATATCTCTTCGCGCATATTTGACCCTGAACGGATTGCAGGAGAGTTCTTTAGAGATATCGATGTCGTTCGCCATGTTCTGGCTCAATACGCTCACTTCGTAAAAGAAGCGGAACTGCGAAGCAAAAACCGGAATCAAGGAAATCGGATCACGCCCGGTCTTGGTTAAATCACGGAAGGCCTTTAAGGCATCCCTGGAGTTATCTTTTAAAAGATCAGTCACGACGGAGAAAACGGAGTCTTCCAGTTTAGGAGCGACGAGAAGATCTAAATCCTCCATGCGGATTTTCGGTGTGAAGCAAAGAAGTTTATCCAAAGAATTAATCATCAGACTATAATCGGAATTGCATCTTTTGACTAATTCAATCGTCGCCTGATGATCGATATCAGCGTTCTTTTCCCCGACGTAACGAAGCGCCATCTGAGCTAGTTCTTCGTCTCTTTTATTTTCTAAGACCGTGACATCCGCAAACTTTTTAAGGACCTGCATCAGTTCGTTCGATTTTTCCGAAAGAAGATGAGCACCGGTCAAGAAATAAAGATCCGTTTCATTCGAAGGAGATTTCAGATAGTCAATCAGTGCCTGATAATCCTGCTTAGAATCAAAAGAAGCGTTGGCCTTAGGTAATTCGGAAGAGAGAAAATAACAGTTAGCGACGAGGATGCTCTTCCTTTGGGCAGCTAAAGAGACATTCTCCCCCGCTTCCACGACATCTTGAACCAGGTCATTATACATATCGAAAGAAGCGAAATTAAAATCATCAAGTTGACCTAGGACCGTCTTAATTCGATCCATGGCTTCTTTCTTTACTAAGGCTTGATCAGCGCCAGCAATAATGTAAATCATACAATTGAATTATAGTACCTAACTACAGCTTTTTCAGATGTCTTTATTCATTAACTTAGCGAATTTCTTCTGCGCCCATCTTCTTAAGAGCAGAAAACACATCGTAAAAAGGAAGGCCCAGAAGAGAAAGATGAGAGAAAGATAAAGCGGAGCTAAAGGAAGAGTGGAGAGGAAAATGACGGGGACCGCTTCAATCCCGATCATCAACGGCATCCCGATATAAGCGATTAAAGTCAGCCATAAACCGCCAATATTATTCTGCAATTCATTGATATTATCCCAGTCGAATCTGGCGTAGGTGATACCTAGAAGCAAACCTATTTCATTGCTCGGGAGAATTAAAGACAGAGCCCCTAATAAGCAATAAAGGATCAGCCACGGATCTAACTGCAGACCGAGCACATAAACCGGAGCCATGATTGAAACGATAATTAAATCACAAATACTTCCAAAGACGATTTTTGAATCGAGATATTTAGAATAATCCAGCGGTGTCGCCTTTAAAGAATAAATTGTCTTCCCTTCCGCTGATAAGGAAATATAGGACATATAAGGCATAGCGATTATGAAGATCAAAGAACCCGCAGCAAAGGCAAACCCAGCCCCGGGCGAAGCAAAAATCGCTTCGGAATTATCTCCCCCATATCTCATGCCGAAAAGAAAAGCGGTCATCGAAGCAATGCTGGCTAAAGGAATAATCAAAGCTGAAATGAAAAGGGACGGATTAGAATGATTCAGCGATAATTCTTTACGAAGATACGGATAAAAAGAACCCGGGCGTGAACGGGTAAAAGAAGCGTCAAGACGCTTAGTGAATTCCTCCGGGCTGCACTTCTTCTTTTTAGCAATCCCTTCCGTCCCGAGATTCTTGATATAGAAGACATTGGCGACAAAGTAAGAAAGAAGCAGGAGCACTCCGACTAAGAGAATCTGCAAAACGATAAATAAGATCTGCCTCCCAACTGAGGCCCCAAACATTCCTTCTAAAGGAAGATAACTCATCCAAGTCAGCCATTCAAAGCGGCTAAAAATCGTATGGATGGAAGTGGAGACTTCTTCTGTGGTATCCCCTCCGATCCCGGACAAGAGAAAATAAAAGGAGAAACCAGCAATCAGGCCGAAGATTACGGAAATCAGATAACTGATGCCTTTATTTTTCCTAATATTGAAGATCTTACCCAGGGTGTTAACGACAACAAAGCCTAATGCCACGGAAATAAAAGGCAAGGATAAAGAAGAAATCACCGCGCCGAAGACACTTAAAAAAGAAGGAGCGATAAAGATAGCAAAAATGAGCGAATGGACCAGATAAAGCAAAGAATACATGAACGAATAGACTAAGACGATTCCTCCTCTGGCCAGGAAAAGATCAAAAGGCCTGATTGGATAGGAAAGGAGGATATCATCAGATTTCGAGAGGAAAAAGATCGAAACTATATAGGAGGCTGACATTCCGAGAATCAATAAAGCATCGGAAGTCAAAGCCAAGCGGGCATAAGTTAAAATATCTTCCCTCGGAAGAGAAGCGAAAGAAGTCAGCATCATAGTTAAAGACTGAATTAGAAAGGTTGCAGAGATAATCAAACCGAGCAAAAGCTGGGAAAGAAAAGCCGAGGACAAGGAATTATATTTAACCTGTCCGCTTTTTTTCTTTCTCCTTTGCTGATAGGAATTGCCAGCCATCGAGCCCTGGAGGGCTTTCATCAACAGCCAGATGGATTTAAGACGTTTAACCATAATCTTATTTCACCAGTTCCAAGAACAGCTCCTCAAGGCTGCCGCTCCCCTTCTCTTTCGCCTTTAGTTCATCGATGGTCCCGACGAATAGCAACTTGCCTTTATTGATAATTCCAATCCGATCGACCACTTTCTCCGCCACTTCCAAAACGTGGGTGGAGAAAAGGACGGATTTTCCTTCTTTGGCGTGGGCTTTCATCATCTCCTTCACATCGAAGGCAGCCTCCGGATCCAAGCCGGTTAAAGGTTCATCCAAGACCCAGCAGGAAGGCGAATGCATCAAAGCTCCGACGATGAAGAGTTTCTGACGCATACCGTGGGAATAGTTGGCGACAAAGTCATCTAACGAGTCCTTAATATGCATTTTCTCAGCAAAACCTAGGGCAATCTCTTTACCTCTTAGCGGTTCCATCCCGTAGATTGAAGCGATAAAGGAAAGGTAATCCATCCCGCGCATCCCGAGGAACATATCGGGTGAATCCGGGACAAAACCGATGCGACGCTTCGCTTCCAAAGGGTTTTTGATAATCGAGTAATCATCGATGAAAATATCCCCGCTCGTCGGTGGCAGAATCCCCGTCATCATTTTTAAAGTGGTAGACTTCCCGGCTCCGTTAGGCCCTAGTAAACCGAAGATCTCACCATCTTTGACATCGAAGGAAACTTGATCGACCGCAAGAAAATTTCCGTATTTTTTACTGACGTCTTGGATTCTGATCATGTTTCCCCCTCCTAAGAAAGAATAAATGTCTAAATGTAGATTTAAATCGAAAACTAGAATTCCTTCTGCTTCAAGACCGGATTCATCGGTTCATCGATGACTTCGCATTTTTCAATGATGACTCTTTTTAAGGGAGCATCGTTGTAATCGGTCTGCACAGCGGCAATCTTATCGAGGACATCCTCACCTTCAACCAGAGTACCGAAGGATGCATAATCACCATCCAGATGCGGTGCATCGCGATGAACGATGAAGAACTGAGTAGAGGCGGAGTCTTTAACGGAAGTGCGCGCCATGGAGATAACTCCGCGCTTATGTTTCAGATTATTAGTCACTCCGTTCGAGGCGAACTCGCCTTTGATGGTATAGTCGACGTATTTTGCGTTAAATTCCCCATTTCCGCCTTGGATCATAAAGCCTTTGATGATCCGATGAAAAGTCAAACCATCATAAAAACCCGAATATGCCAACTGCACAAAATTAGCCGCGGTATTAGGCGCGTTATCGTAATCCATCTTAAAAGTCATCACTCCGAAATCTTTAACGTAAATCTTGACCATTTTCCTTTTCCTCCTTTTTTGGGAATTTTTCTTCTTTCTGCTCCTGGCTGATAAGAGGGCTCACTTTGATTTCCTCGTAGGCAGCTGAGGAGGCGGAGTGCCTCTCAGTCAGGCCTTTCACTTGGACAAGGCCGAGGAAAATCAAAACCCCAAGGACAGCGTTTACCACCCCTTGAAGCAAATTGAAGCCGAGATCGAAAAAGATGAACATATAAGTCCCGCCTGGAAGCGAAGAAGGTGAAGTCAGATAAAAAACATAATCCGGCAACATATATAAAGCCGCCATCAGGATTCCGCTTAAGATGAAAGCCAGGAGGCATTTAAGAGTCAAAGCGACCTTTTTAATCTCACCCTGACCTCTTAAAAGTTTAAATAGATATCCAGCTACGACGCCCTCGATAAACTTAATCAGCAAACTGAAGGGGGCAAAAAAAGCATAAGCCGGATTCATAAAGTCGGAAGCAAAGCCCGCTAGACCACCTACGATTCCTGCCGTCCATGGCCCGACTAAGGCCGCTAAAACAAAAACGAAAACATCGGAAAGGTTAATATATCCCGCGCCCGAGGAAACGGGGATGGGGATTTGAACTAACCAAGTGACGATATAATCCAGGGCCGCAAAAACCCCGCTTACGCACATTTTGAAGACGAGATCGCGGTTCGGCTTTCTTTTCATTTAAGAATCGTCCCTAAGAAATCTCTGGCGCCGTTATTAAAATCTTGGGCGGCGACAGCTTTCTTGCCTGGCTTTTGCAGAATTTCTAATTTCACTCTACCTTCCTGTAACTGAAGGACGATATCTTTCTTTTGAGCTAAAAGGATCTTTCCGACTTCCCCTTCGACTTTATCATCTAAGACGGAAGCCTGATAAATCTTCAGATTGCCGCCATCGGGCATGATTAAATATCCACCCGGGACTTCGGATAAAGAACGGACCTGATTAACAAAACCGAACGGAGTCTGATTAAGAGAAAGATGCTCATCTTCTTTCTTTAAGGAGGGGCAGAATGTCACCTTGGTTTCATCCTGAGGCTTGCCGATCAACTGACCAGCAAAATACTTAGGCAGATTTTCCAAAGCCAATTCCAAAGCCGCTTGCTGAACTTTTAAGCAAAGTGAGGAATAATTATCTTCCTTAGCAATCGGCAGTTCTTTTAAGGCAAAAACATCACCGGCATCCATCTCCTTAACCATTTGCATCAAGCAGATTCCGGTCATTTCGTCTCCGTTTCGCAAGGCGTATTGAATCGGAGCGGCTCCACGGTACTTCGGGAGTAAGGAGGGGTGGATATTCAAAGGCTTATATTTCGAATAGTTCAAGACATCCATCGAGACGATTCTTCCATAGGCGAAAGTCAGAAGCAGATCAGGCTGCAATTCATCGAGGAAGGAATACTCTTTATTAAGAATATGAGGCTTAAAGACCCTTAAGCCTAAACGGGTCGCAGTCTCCGCGACTTTCGAGGGCTTAAGTTCCATCTTTCGTCCCTGAGGCTTATCTTCCCTAGTGATAACTCCGACGATATTGTATCCAGCCTTATATAGGCCTTCCAAGAAAAAAGCCGCGATCGAAGGTGTGCCGAGAAAGACTATTTTTTTATCCTTATAATCCATTGTTCTATTCCCCATTGTTAAAACGCCTAAGACAATTATAGGCGAGAATAAGCCCCCCTGCAATCAAAGAGATTAGCCTTTGACGATTTTCAATAACTAAAGAGCGAAAGGCTCTTTTAGAGCATGCTAAGAATTAATGTCTTGAGGCTTATTATCTGTTATTTCTACAGGTTTTTTCTTGCCCATAAAAGCGAGGATCACAGCTAAGACAATAATCAAAGAAATTAAGCATCCCAGGAATATAAAAGCGGTGGAAATATTAGCTTTAGCTTGAATAGCCGGGAACAGGAAAGTGACAGCGGCAGCTCCAAGACCAGTGGAGGCGGTAATTAGACCAGTTGCTAATCCGCTTTTACCAGGTGCGAAAGAGGAAGCGTAAGATACCGAATCCGGATAAACCGGGCCGCAGAAAAACCCGAGGAAGAATGATAAGCCAAGACCCAAGGAAATATCATTGATAAATCCGAAGCTGAATCCTAGGCCAGCCAGGATAACCAACGAACCGATGAGGATTGGCAACTTATATTTAGAAAAGTAAGCGGAGATGACTCTGGAAGGAAGCATCCCTAACCAGAACAAGGAAATAGCTAATTCAGCGTTCATTCCCCCGAGGTCGTCGCTGATAAATGGTTTGATATAATACGCAAATCCGGATTCGACTCCGACATAAATACCAGCGATGGCGCAGATGATCCCTACGCCCCAGAAATTGATTTTCTCTTTTTCGAGGGGTTGTTGAGCGTTTGGCGTCTTCTTTTCTTCTTTCGGAGTGAAAGGAATAAAGGCGGCAAATAACGCTAAAAGGAAAGCCAAGATTCCGCATAGCAGATAAATATAACGCCAATTCACATTGTTTTTTATAAATAAATTGGCGACTAAGGGAGCAAGAATAGCACCGATCGAGTACATCGAAGTCGCGATGCTCATCCTCTTATCCTGACTCAAAGGATAACAATCGATAATGATCGCTAAAGCGATGAACTGAAAGACGGAGATCGCTAAGCCAACAAGGAAGACCCCAGTTAAATATATCGGCAATCCGTTAGTGAAAAAGAGGATGATGGCCGCAATGACAAAAAGGCCGAGGAAGGAAAGCAAGAAAGGTTTTTTACCGACTTTATCAGCAAAAAGCCCCGTGATAATTGGAGCGATAATCACCGCTGTCCATTGAATCGCCGGTAAGATCCCTGAATTCGCACCTGACACATTCAAATCGCTCTGAATCTCGCTGAGGAAAGCCTGATTGCTTCCAGCCTGGAAGCCGTTAAGCAAGACACATAGAGCCATGACGAGAAAAAGAATCTCGTCTTTTAATCGCAGTTTGCCTTTTAGCATAATTTATAATCCTTTTCCAAGGGATATTTTAATCCTAAACATACAAGTAAACAAGGACGGACGATTTTGGAAAAAATGTGTATTATTCGATAAAATGGGAAATATTCATGAAATCTTGGCCAAAAGAAGATTAGATGACTTATACTAAATAGGAATGTATCCAATAAGGATCTTTAGGAGGAGATATTTCAGAAATGAAATGGACTTTAAAAGAAGTCATTCAAGAGACTAATCACCCATTTCTCAATTATTTTACCTTAGTCTACGATGTGGAAAAGCCCGATGGGCACCATACTTACTCCTACTATATGGCCTCCAGGCACTCCAAAGAAGAACTCGTTTGTTTTACAAAAAACGTCACCCGACCTGATGGAGTCGTAATTCCCCTCTATTACAAAGATCCGAAAAGCGGTCAATTAGCCTTGCTGATGACTTCTCAGTTCCGCCCTCCGCTGAATAAATATGTGACTTCATTCCCTGCTGGATTGATGGATAAAACTGATTCTGATATCTTCGAAGTTGCCAAAAGGGAGGCTAGAGAAGAAGTCGGAGCGGATATTGCTGATCTGGAGCTCCTCGCCCCTCCTTCCCCTACTTCTTCGGGACTTTCCGACGAATTGAACAGCATCGTCCTCGCTCGTTTAGTCGGCTTTGAAAACCGGGAGTTAGAAGAATTCGAGGACATCGGTTACCG
The DNA here is from genome assembly GCA_022652945.1 of Bacilli bacterium. Lineage (GTDB taxonomy): Bacteria > Bacillota_I > Bacilli_A > RFN20 > CAG-288 > Scatoplasma. The sequence continues at coordinate 79,192 of JALCRV010000002.1, read as the reverse complement.
TCTAGTTCCGATGCAACAAGTAAAAGACTTACTTGATTCACCTGATTATTTCTTCGCCATGCAGATAAGGATGATTATCAAATATTTGCTGGAAAGATTTAAAGGTCAGTATTGATTTTAAAAAAACGTTCGCGGCGTTTTCTTTTCTCAGGCTTCTTTAAGTCTTAATGGAGTCTACCAAAATCTCTAAAAGGTAACCAAAGGGGTATTAGACAGATGGCCAATTTTTCGAACCAAATCAAAAAGGCACCTGCGCTCTTCATCGGGCACGGATCTCCGCTTAACATCGTTGAGCAGAATGAGTTTTCTCGTGGCTGGGATGAAATCAGCAAGAAACTTGTTACTCTCCCAATTAAAGCAATCGTCATCCTTTCCGCTCACTGGTACACATCCTTAACCAGAGTCAACGATATGCCTAATCCACCTCTGGTTTATGACATTTACGGCTTCCCTAAGAGCATATATTCCTTGAAATACCCGGTTAATGGCAATCCTGAATTAGCTCAAAGGTTGAAAAAGATTCTTGGTAAAGACACTCAGATTGATAATTCCTGGGGACTAGACCACGGCGTCTGGGGACCTTTACTCCATCTCTTCCCTGAAGCGAATATCCCCCTTGTCCAGGTTTCCATCGACCGCATGGCAACTCCTGCCGCTCACTTCCGCTTAGGCAAAATCCTCGGCGAATTAAGAAAAGAAGGCATCATGATCATAGGCTCGGGCGATATTGTCCATAATCTCTCGTTCCTTAACTGGGATAAAACTGACGGCTATCCGTGGGCTGATGAATTCGATGCCTATGTAAAATCCGCCATCTTAAGCCGGGACTATCAAAAGACTGTCAATTTCCAAAAGGCCGGTTTAGCCAGCAAATATGCTTTTGTGACTCCGGAGCACTATGCCCCGCTCCTATATGTCCTCGGAGCCGCCTTCGATGATGATCAGATTGAAGTTTTTAACGACCGGAGAATCTTCGGCTCCGTCTCGATGACCTCCTATCTTTTTTCATAAATCATTGCATTTCCTTGCCCAAATTGATTTTTTACTTGCATATCTGCCTTTTTATATACATAATAAGGTTACTGTCCGTGGGTAGAAAAGGCTGGTAATTTTTTAATGTATAAGGAAAACATTTCGACGAAGACGATGCGCATTGCTTTAGATGTCTATAAACAAGCTAAGCCGCTGATGGAAAAGAACCATTTAAATGATAGTTTGCTGGCGGTTTTTCTTGAAATTTCTTTATACGCTCCGATTAACATGAGCGAATTAGCTATCAATTTATGTTGCGACAATGCCAAGATCACCAGAGATAGCCAGAAGTTGATTACTTTAGGCTACGTTGAAAAAAGCCGTCCGCTTCGTGATCAACGTGTCTGCGTGGTGAATCTTACCCCGGAAGGCAAAGAAATCGCTGAGGAATTCTACCGTTTCTTCGATTCTTATGATGCCCAGATCAGCGGGATATTAACTAAAGATGAACTTGCCTCGGTCAGTTCCGTCCAAGATAAAATCATCACAGGCTTGAAGGTCAATAACCTTTTTAGATTCGACTGAAATCAAAAGATAGTTTAAGCCTTAGCAAACTGCGATTCGTACAGCTCTTTATAAAAGCCCCCGTGGGTTATCAATTCTCCGTGGGTGCCTCGCTCGATGATTTTGCCATCTTTCATCACCAGTATCAGATCGGCGTTCACGATGGTGGAAAGACGGTGAGCAATCACCAGCGAGGTTTTATTTTCCATCATTTGATCAAAAGCCTTTTGAATGAGGAGTTCGGAACGAGTATCGATATTGGAAGTTGCCTCATCAAGGATTAGCATCTTAGGCTTCTTCAGCATCAATCTGGCGATACAGATTAACTGTTTCTGCCCTTCGGAAAGAGCTTCAGCGGAATTTAAGAAGTTATCGTAACCGTCCTTCATCTGCTTTATAAAGAAATCAGCATTCGCTTTCTTGGCTGCCGCTTCAATCTCTTCTTCGCTCGGGTTTTCCGCCCCGTAAGCGATATTTTCCTTGATGGTTCCTCTAAAGACCCAAGTATCCTGCAAAACCATTCCAAAGATATTCCTGATAGATTCCCGCGAGAGATATTTCGTATCTTTGCCGCTGAGGATAATCTTTCCGCCATCCGGATCATAAAAGCGCATCAGAAGATTAATTAAAGTCGTTTTCCCACATCCGGTTGAACCGACTAAGGCTACATGCATGCCAGGTTTGATACTGACATCGATATCTCTTAATAAAGGCCTTGCTGGATCATAGGAGAAACTGACATTCTGGAAAGATAGAGAACCATCAGCTTGTTCCATCTTCTCTTCTCCAGGTTGAATCTCAATCTGCGGAATCTTCAGCAATTCATTTAAACGCGAAGCGGAAGCAAAGCAATTCTGCAGATCGGAAATGACGTTAGATATGGCATTGAACGGTTGAGTGTAGTTATTCGTAAACATCAAAAATGTCATCAGATCGCCGGCTGACATACTGAATTGCCCTTTAACGATAAAGATAGCCCCGACCGTCGCTACCGCCCCGTAGATAATAGCGTTAAGCATTCTTGTCATCGGATTGATGAAGGCGGAAAGGAATTCGGTCTTGAAATCATATTCCTCTAAGGCTTTCGAGCGGGAGAGGAATTCCTTCTTGGCTTCTTCCTGATAATTATAGGCCATTACATTCTTCCCATTGGAGATCGTCTCGACGCTTAAGGCGTTTAGTTTACCTCTTAAATCGGATTGTTTCTTAAAGGTCTTCTTAGTTCCTTTAGCGATAAAATATGCGGCGATCATGCTTAAAGGAGTAAGAAGAATAACCGTTAAGCCCAACGGGTAGCAGACGATCATCATCATCACCAAAGTCCCGATAATCGTAAAAAGCCCCGTGAAGAACTCTAAGAAAGTCTCCACTAGACCATCGGAAATGATATCCACATCTCCGATCAAAGTTGAAATAATATCCCCGTGTGCCTTCTTATCAAGGAAAGCCAACTTGGCCTTCAAGATCTTATCCATGGCCTGCTTTCGCATATCTCTGGCCATCTTATATGCAACATCGGAGGAGAAGAAACTCATCAGGTAATAGAAAACACCCCCTCCGAGAGTTAAAGAAGCAATTAAGATAATATCCAGGGTAGCGGATTTTCCATCTCCGGCTTTAATATAATCCAAGGCTTGCCCGGAGAATAAAGGAACCGCGATATAGGTCGAAACATAGACTAAAGAACAGAAGAAAGCCAAAAGCAACTCCAAGCGATAATCCTTGGCAAACGAGAAAATAAACTTCAGGCCGTTTTCTTTTTTCATTTGCTTTCCCCCGCTTTCTGCTGACGTTGGGAATCGGAGATTTCCTTATAGATCGGTGAAGTCTTGTAAAGATCTTGATCCTTGCCTAAGCCGACCATCCGACCTTGATCAAGGACTAAAATCTGATCAGCATCACGAATCGAAGAGACTCTTTGAGAAATCAGGAAGACCGTCATGCCGGACAGTTCCTCTTTTAAAGCTTTCCTCAACTCAAAATCAGTCTTGAAATCCAAGGCTGAGGAAGAATCATCCAAAATCAAAATCTGGGTTTTTTTAACTAAGGCCCTGGCGATTGAAAGTCTCTGCTTCTGCCCACCGGAGAAGTTCTTTCCCCCTTGGTTTACTTCGCTCTCTAAGCCATCTTTTTTCGAGGAGACAATATCTTTCGATTGAGAAATCCTGATGGCATCTTCGATCGCTTTGTCGTTCGCTTCCGGGCAGGACATCAATAAATTGGATTTAATCGTGCCGGAAAATAAAACCGAATGCTGGCTGACATAACCGATTGAAGAACGAAGGTAAGATAAGTCCCACTTGCGGATATCACTCCCGCCGATTTTAATCGAACCTGAAGAAACATCGTAGAAGCGATCGAGCAAGTCAGCTAAAGTCGTCTTGCCCGAGCCGGTGCCGCCGATGATGCCGATCACCTGACCTTTTTCAGCTTTGAAAGAGATGTCCTTTAAAGCCGGGGCGGAAGCGGAATCATAAGCGAAGGAAACATCGTCGAACTCTATCGAGCCATCGACGTTTAAATCAGGTTTTATCTCCCCACCAACGATCGAAGGCTCTTTAGTCAGGACTTGATCGATTCTCTTCGCGGAAGAAGAAGATTTAGAAAAAACCGTCACCAGGTTAGCGACCACGACTTCCGCCGCGGCAATCTGGTTCATATAGTTAACTAAGGCCACCACGTCCCCAGCCGTTAAGCCACCCTGGACATTGATGTCCCTGCTTCCCGCCCATAAGACGAGGATGATACCTAAATTAATAATTAAGGAGTTAAGAGGGTTAAGCCAGGAAGAAATCTTGGCTAATTGCTTAGATATTTTCTCTAAGTCATCAACGGAAGAAAAGAAACGCTTCTTCTCATATTCTTCTTTATTGAAGGCTCTAACGACTCTGGCGCCTTCCAGATTATCATTTCCTACGGTAGTGACCTGATCTAGTTTTTTCTGAATCTTGTTATTTTTCGGTAAGGAAAGATAAGAAATCAGCCAGATCACAAAGCCTAAAAGAAGACCGGTCAAGATGAAAATCCAGCCATCTTCCGGAGAAAGGATAAAAGCCATGACAATCGAACCGATAACTAAGAAAGGAGCACGGATCGCTAATCTTAAAAGCAAAGTCAGGCCTTTTTGCGTGATGGTCACATCTGAGGAAATTCTGGTCTCTAAGGAGGAAGGAGTAAATTCATCTTCCTCTTTTAAAGAAAGCTCATTGATCTTTTTATAGATATCGTTGCGAACATGAAAGCCATAAGAGGAAGAAACCTTGACGGCGAACACCTGACAGACCATCGTAGTCAAAAAACCGACGACCGCTAGGCCTAAAAGGATCCAGCCTTGGTTAAGGATATAGCCTTCACCTGCTCCCCCGACGATGCCTTGATCGATGATTCTTTTAACAACAATCGGGACCAACAAAGCAAAAACCGCTTCGAGCATTTTAAAAATCGGAGCTAAGATCGCCTGCCATTTATAGTACTTCCAATATTTATTATAAAGATGGAACATGAGGTAAACCTGACTTTTCTAGTATAAGCCTTGAAGACGAAGTTTTGGGTAAGAAAAGGGTTTCAAATCAACTTTTATTAAAAAAAATCACTCCGGAAACTCTTCCGGAGTGCTAGCATCATCAAATCAATCAATTAAATTATTTAGTTTCAGAAGTAACCGCTTCGCTCGGCTTAGCTTTCGTCTCTTCTAAATGCCTAGCTTCCAGTTCTTTCAAGATCTTAGCATGTTCATCTTCCGTTAAATGGAAGCCGAAACGCATGAAGCCATAAGCTAGACACAGGCCGATGACCAAGACTCCGACAAACCAGATGCCGAAGAGATTGATGTTGGAGGCCGAAAGCCCACCGATAGCATTTTGGACATTAGTTTCCGCCTCAGCCTGAGTTGCAGCTTTCGTGGCCACATCAGCGGAGATCGTATCGATCTTTTGATAGACAATCAATGTTCCGGAAGCCACCAAAGTCAGCATATAGATTCCCTGCTTGGCGGCGGAAGAAAGCTTAGCGACCAACGGTCTCCAAGCGAAGGCGACCGATTCTTTTCTTTCTCCGAATTTCCATTCGTTATATTCGATTGAGTTCTGCATCATGACCAATAGAGCCAGGTAGAAGACACCTAAGGAAGAGGAGAAGAACAAGACCGGGATAAAAATCAGCCAGGCCGTATCGGAAAGCGGGTTCATCGTCATGACGTTTTGTTTTAAGGTCTCATCGTAAACGACCGAGAAATTATCAGTATATGCCAGAGGAACAGCCACGATGTCTCCGTTCATATTCTTCCCGGTGTGATTAGGATATAGCGGGAAGGCGATAAAGAAGAAGACGATAAAGGAGACTAAAGCAATCCAGAAAGTCAGTTTCAGGATATCCATCTGCTTCATATGTTTAGCAATTACGGTATATAGAGCTTGGGCCACCAAAGCGGAGAGGACATAAACGCCTAAGAAATATGTCGCAATCTTACCGCCTAAGTTGCCACCGTAGCCGTAGACAAAGTAGAAATAATCATACCCGCAGCCTTGCAGCATCGCCCCGACCAGATAGTAGCAGAAGATAGCGATGACCACCATCCTTAAGGGTTTATTCTGCTTAATCATCTTAAATAGATCGGAGAACTTTGTCCCTGAGGAAATCTCGTCTTGCTTTTGATCTCTAGCGTGTTCCTTGCAGAAGAAGAAAACCGCCGCTTGACCAGCTAGGAACAAAATGGCGACCGGGATTGCAATATAGCCGTAAATGGTGCCGATATTGTAGCTCTTCACTAATAATCCAGTGCAGCCGTACATCGCAACCGAGCCGATGGTGGTAGCGACTGTTACCATGGTCGTAATCTTGTTTCTCTCTTTTTCATCCGAGGATAGAGACGGGAGCATCGACCAGTAACCGATATCGTTCATCGTGAAGACGAAGTCCCAGCTGAAGTAATAAATACCGAAGCAAGCGACAAAGGCCCAACCGGTAGGCTTAGTAAGGAACATCAATAAAAGCACGATAGCGTTGCCGATTGCCCCGATTAAGATCCACGGGCGGAACTTTCCAGTCTTAAAATGGCATTTTTCAATGATGATACCCATGATCGGATCGTTGAAGCCATCCCAGATCAGACAGAGAATATAGAGAATGACGATTACGGAAAGCTGGGCGTTATATTGGGAAGCATCCAATAAACCAGCTGTCTTAGCGTAGTTTAGAAAGCTTCCGCTGATTAAAGCGTAACAAGCATCGCGGAAAATACCTGATAAAGAATAGATCCACGAAGTAGCTTTTGGGATTTTGTTCCCTTCAAAAGTGCCGGCGGTCAAGCCTCTGGAATGTTTCTTCTCGTCCATTTTGATTCCCCCTAACTTTTAAGGCGCTAGGCCTTTTACTGCTTCATTTTAACTCTAAATAGCATGGATGTTAACGCTTACATTACGATAAGATGATAAAAGTGTCAGCAGTTCCCCCTTGCTTTTAAGCGAAATAGAAGGATTTATGCTAAAATAAGAGAAGGAAGTGAAACAAAAAATGGAAAAAGAAAAGGCTTATATAGTCACCGGTGCCGATGGGCACGTCGGGACTACAGTCGTTGAAGATTTGGAAAAAAAGGATGTTTACGTCCACGCTTTGATTATTCCTTCACATCCTTTAAAGGAAAATAAAGGAAAGGTTATGTATTTCCACGGTGACATCCGCGACAAGAAAACCTTACGTCCGCTTTTTGAGGGTTTTGCCGACAAAGACATTTATATCCTCCATATCGCCTCTTTAATTGATATCAGCGCCAACAAAATAACCGAAGCCCTTTATGGGGTCAATGTCTTAGGGACCCAGAACATCTGCGATTTAGCAAAAGAATACAAAGTAAAAAGAGTCGTCTATGTTTCTTCCGTCGATGCCTTCGTAGCTTTAGGTAAGCCGACCAACGAAAATTCAGCCTTGGTCGAAGACCCGAAAGCCTTCGGTTACCCTATCACCAAAGCCATGGCGACTAAAGAGATTCGCGCCCGTGTCCAGGATGAAGACTTGGATGCTGTCATCGTTTACCCTTCCGCCATCGTGGGGCCTAATGATCTCGGGTCCAATCACATGATCGATACGATCGATAAGTTCTCCCGCGGAAAACTTGGGGCAATCGTCCCGGGCGGTTATGATATCGTCGATGTCCGCGATGTCGCTAACGGTATTCTTTTAGCGGCTGATAAAGGCAGAAAAGGCGAAGGCTATATTCTCTCGGGCAACAAAAAAACCTTCACTGAGTTATTCAATGCAATCAACGAAATTACCGGCCAGAAACATAAGTTTGTCATGTTGCCTATGTGGCTAGCTAAGATGGGAGCACCCTTTTATCAAATGCATTGCCGCCTCCACCATCAGCGTTGTCTATTTACTAAGTTTGCCATCTCTGTCGTTGAGCATGCTAACTCCTTCTCTAACCAAAAAGCCAAGGATGAATTAGGCTTCACCAATCTGCCTTTCGAGCAGACGATCAAGGATACTCTCGACTACTTGAAAGCCAATCGTAAATAGGATTCTTGAGCATGAAAAAAGCGAGCTTCTGCCCGCTTTTTTAGTCTAAGATTAACCTTTCAGGCCGTTTTCTTGTCTTTCCATATTCTCGACGACGATATCGTAGATGTCGCCGATTGTCGAAGCGTATTCCAGCACCTTCCAAGGTGTGTTGGTATGGAAGTGAATTTTAATCAGCTCATCATCCCCGACCGCTAATAAGCAATCACCCTCGATATTTTTGGTAATGTAATCGCGGATGGCGTCTTCTGAAAGATTCTTTCCTTCGATCAACATCTGAGTATCGTAACGGTATTGAAGCATAAATATATATCATCTTTTCTTTTCCTTGCAAATAAGACTTTACAACCTTTAAGATGGAAAATCCACACTAAAAAAGGGCGCTGATTTCTCTAGCGCCCTGCTGACTGATTTAACCTATTTCTTTATTTGAGCAGTCTTCGGTTCACGAAGCATGCAGTTCATCAGAATACCTAAGATCATCGAAACCGCGATCGAAGTGATGGAAATAGTCGGATTAGTAGGATCCCCGAATTTCAAGACCAGACCCCCGATACCGGAAACCAAGATGACCGAAGCGACGAAGATATTCTTCGTCTTCCCGAAGTCGATCTGTTCTGAGATCAGCATCTTCACACCGGAGGCAGCGATAAACCCGTAAAGGATCAAAGAGACACCGCCGGTAACGCAAGCCGGAATTGTCGTGGTGATCGCCATAATCGGCGAGAGGAAGCCGAGCAAAACAGACATGATGGCAGCTAAAGCGATAACTTTAGTCGAAGCGATTCTCGTAACACCGACAACCGCGACGTTTTCCCCGTAAGAAGTATTAGCAGCACCGCAGATAATACCGGAGAGCGAGGTAGCGATACCATCGCCGATCAAAGTCCGAGTTAAACCCGGATCGGTCAGCAAGTCTTTTCCGATAATTCCCGAAAGGTTTTTATGGTCACCGATATGTTCGCAGATGGTGACGAAGGAAACCGGGATAAAGAGCAGAGCTATCTGTCCGACTTCTCCCCAGGTCAGAGGAGCGGATTCCTGCATCCAGATGAATTGCGGGCAGGAGAAGAAGGATTGAATCCCGAACGGCTCAAAGGTATTTTTGACCGGACTGAAATCGATGACTCTGAAATAAGCCGCGGTCGCCGTATCCGCGATACCATAGCTGATGCAAGTGAAAATCGCAGCTACGACATAGCCAGCTAACATCCCGAGGACGAACGGAATCAAAGAGACCATCTTTTTACCATAGTGAGCACATAAGGCTGTCACTACCATGGCGACTAGACCGCAGAAAATCTGAATCAGATTGTAATTTTGGGGCCCGCCATTGACGTTGGTAAGGTTATTAATCGCGGAAGTCGATAAGGACAGACCGATAACCATGATGACCGGTCCGATAACAATCGGAGGCAGAAGTTTATTTAACCAGCCGACTCCGAAGAACTTAATGCAAAGGGCGACTGCGCAGTAAACCAAGCCGACAAAAAGCATCCCGACCGGGAGCGCCCAAAGGTTGGGGATGGTCCTTCCGGAAATCGTAACAGTCCCGATGGAGACGGCCGCTTCCATGGCCGGCATATAAGCGAACGAAGAGGCTAAGAAAATCGGCGATTTCATTTTCGTGACAATCAGATAGAACAAAGTCCCGACACCAGCCGCGACGATGGTGGGGGCGATCATTGAGGAGCCGAGATTGATCCCGGTAGCTGTCTGATAGTTAGCGAACACCAGAATAGGAACCGTAATGCAGGCGACAAACATCGCCAGCACGTGTTGGACAGCCAAGATGATCCACTGGCCGACCGTTTTAGGAGACTCATTGACGTCTAGTAAAAGTTTCTTCTCCTCCGCTCCGACATTACTTACCTTCTCTGCTTCCATACCTGCACCCCTTTCTTGTTTTTTCTTCTATAAAAAAAGGGACTTGATGCCCAAGTCCCTAAAAAACCGAATTTGTGGAGGAAACTAAGTCCTCATTTATCAATTTGTACGCTGAGGGGATTATTTCACGAAGGGAATAAAAGGCCCGAGTCTTTTTAGCCTCAGTCCAATTTGCTTTCCTTGTTTTTTCCATAATCGCGAACCCTTGATTAAATATAAAGGAAACCTTTCTTGAAGTAAAGAAGAAAATCATTAAACCGCTATATCGGTAAGCGGTTTCATCTTTTAAACTTAATCGACAAAAAAAGCCGGCCGCAAGGCTTGCGACCGACTTTAAGCAATTATCGTTTAATTACTTTGTAATAGTGCAAGAATTCCAGTCGATCTTAACGTTGCTGAAAGCGTTGCCGACCTTCTGCTCACAAGAAACGAAGAGATAATTATTGAAGCGAAGGGTCATGGATGAAGAAATAGTGGTCACAGAGGAATTCTCAGTATAAGTAGCAGTTCCAGAGAAAGTGGCAGTCAAATTGCCATCACCGGAAGAAGTATAAGAATCCTTAGTGATCTTCATATCAAGATCTTCACTAGAAGAAGACGAAGCAGCCTCAGAGGACGAAGAGGTGCTAGCGGAATCTAAGGAAGCGATGATATCAAGAATAGTGCCAGTCATCTCAATAGAAGTCGTACTTCCAACCGAGATAACTAATTTGGCGGAAAGATTGAAAGCAGCCTGAGCTAATTCAACGCTTAAGCAATCCTGGGAATCATCTTTATTATCGCCATTAGAAGAAGTCTCCTTATAAACGAACTTCTTCCCATCAAGATAGGCGATAGTGGTAGATTCTTCATCAGCGATGGAGCTGCCTTTATCATCTTTCGCATTCTTCGTAGAAGTCTTGGTATAGAAATAATAGTTATCAGCATCGAATCTGAATTCGTTGTAGAGCTCTTCACCATCATCATCCTTGGAATCAGTGATAACAGTGAACTTGGTCGGGAACTTGTAATCGTCAGCAGTTTCCTTTTCCTGGCAAGCCTGAGCCTGCTTTTTCGCATCAGCACGGGAGACAGCCTTATCGCAGCCAGTCAAACTAAGAAGACCAGTCAAACAAAGAACGACAGCATTTAAACTTTTTTTCATTATTGATATTTCCTCCTTGGAAAAAGTCTGAAGCAATAGAATAATACTTCATTAGCACAAGAAAAGGAACACATCTTTATTTCTTTTGAACAAAAAAGGCCTTTTGTAAGGAAATGAAAGTGCTACCATATCAAAAAATCCTGTTGGCATAAGGAAATAATAGCGGTTTGAATCAAGGCAAAATTCTTGAGAATTCAAAGGCAATTTTAGACAGCTTTTCCTAAAGTGTGCTTTTTCCCCTTAGCTTTATAAATAGAAAACAATTTGCTCTCTATTAGACAGCAAAGTACTGCAAAAAAGAGACAGAAAATATGGTAAGAATTCTCTTCTTAAAAACAAAAATTCCTAAAGAATAAAATTTAACGCGGACTCTTTAGCTCTTTGCACCAATATCTTTCGTTATGGTGCAAGAATTCCAATTCATTTTTTGATCCATCGTCGATGAGCCAGCAGCGGTATGAAATGAGGAAAAAAGGTAATTCTCAAAATGATAAACCTCATTAAAGTCATAATCACCGTATCTTGAATCTACCGTCATATTAACGCTTCCGGAGAAGGTGATAGTAAGATTGCCTTCACCTGAAGAGGAATATGATACCTTAGTGATTTCCCCGCCAAGAACACTTTTAAAGTGAACGTCTGTTTTGTCACCGGAATCTAAGCACTGAATATAGAATAACGGTACACCAATCATAGAGTGGGCTTCAGCAAGAATAGGATTAAAAGTACCGTTGTCCATTTTGTAATCAAATTCTGCTTTAGCCTTTTCTGTGCTTGGGTATTCATGTGAATCGTTACGAGGAGTCCCATCTTCTCCGACATAAATATGAATAAGCGAAGCACCATCAACATAACTGAGGTCCTTCGTTTCGATATCAGGGACTTTTGTCCATCCACTTCCATCCTCGTATCTCAAGACATCTTTTTCGGTCTGATAGTCGTAGAAATAATAATTATCTCTATCCAATCTAATTTCACTATGGTATTTCCCATTTGGCGTTTTATAGTCATAAATTAAAGTGCCTTTGGCTGGGATCTTAAAATCTTCAGCATCTTCCTTATCTTTAATAGCCTGAGCCTGCTTTTCACCTTCCTCATTTGAAATAGCCTTATCACATCCTGTAAGGCTAAGAAGAGAGACTAAGCAAAGCACAATCGCGGTCATTTCTTTTTTCATATAAGTTATCCATCCTTTACCATAGTTTACCTACAAGTTAGATTACTATCAATAAAAAAATACTAAGCCAAATAAAACACGGTAAATTTGCGTATTTATATGCTATTAATTTTATATAGCACAAAAAAATCCGAACCTTATTTCAGTTCGGATTACGTTTCTATGGTGACCTATGCGGGATTCGAACCCACGAATGCATGCGTGAAAGGCATGTGAGTTAAGCCACTTCTCCAATAGGCCACAATGGCGCCCAGTGTAGGGCTCGAACCTACGACCGATCGGTTAACAGCCGATAGCTCTACCATTGAGCTAACTGGGCACATCGCGCTTGATTATCTTAGCATAGATAAATTGTGTATGCAAGAAAAATCCGATGGCATAAAAACCCCCGATTAAATGGATAGTTAGCTCTTTACACCCGATAGATAAAACTCCCCGTTTGATCAGTTCTGATATAAGGGATTCTTAAATCCTCAAGGTTGGCAATCGTGCTTTTCGAAGGATGGCCATAAAGATTATGATATCCGCAAGAAATCACCGCTAGCATCGGCTTAAGCGTCTGCAGGAAAACTTTTGAGGAAGAAGTATCAGAACCATGATGTCCGACTTTCAGGATGTCCGAATGAAGAGAGGGATGGTCTGCAATTATTCTTTCTTCAATCGCCTTAGGAGCGTCCCCCATAATTAAAAAAGAAGTCTTTTTCAGTGGAAAAGAATAAACCGCCGAGCCATAATTCGATTCTTCCCCTTCATATCTATACTCATTTAAGTCGGAGATCTTTAGACCACCGATCACTACTTCTTTCTCTTCCCCACCCTTAACGATTCTCTTGATTGAGAAATTTTGATTTAAAGAGCTTAAAGCTCCGACATGATCGAAATCATCGTGGGTCGTAAGCACCAAATCCAAAGAATATATCTTTTCTTTTCGAAAAAAAGGAATCAGACATTCCTGAGCCAAATCCATACTAGTATTCCCACCGGTATCGATTAAAATATTTTCCCGTCCTGATCTTATTAAAGTAGAATCTCCCTGGCCGACATCTAAAAAGATAACTTCCGCATGAGTCTGAAAATCCGGAAGGAAACAAAAGACCAACATTCCAAGCATCACGAAAGAAATGATCTTCGCTTCCTTTCTAAAAGTCAGTTCCTTTAAGAGAATTATCAACAGTATTCCAACGTAGAAAACAAGGACAGTCCCCACGTTGATCTTCCCGCATTCGATGATAAAATCCACTTTGGAGAAAATAGGAAGGATGTTAACTACCAGATTGTTAATCTTCTCCAGAAAAGGTACCGAAAGTTTTCCTAAAAAGATTGTTAAATCCACAAGATATAAAAAGCTCAGCAAGGGGCTAAGCAAGAACTGCATTATTAAGGAAATCGGAGAAACTCCATAGGAGAGGAACATATTCAAAGGCAAGACCAATAGGCCGAAAGAAAGCAGCATCTTAATCCGCATCCAACGCTCTCTTTTCCCAAAGATGCCTCTTATGAAGAAAAAAAGAAAAAGAAGCGGATAAGTAAAATAAAAGCCGATATCCAGAATATATAACGGTCTATGCAGAAGGACTAATAGACCTGTAAGAGATAGTCTTTCGCCATATGAAAAACTCGGTAGTTTTTCAAAAGAGGAGAGAAAGGAAAGAAGAAACATCAAAAAGACTCTTTCCAAGCTCGGAGTAAAACCGCTGATAAAAGAAATTAAGGTGATTGCCAAAAGAATCGAAAGCGAAGTGATTCTTTTCCCCGCTTTCCGTTCCATGATTTTTCTCATTGCTTGGCTTAAAAGGGCTAGGTGGATTCCCGAGGATGAAAAAAGATGAATAATACCAAGATTCTTAATGCCATAGTAGCCATTCACTTTTCGCATCGAGTCAAAAAAGACTAGGCTGGATAGCAAACTCGCTGAGGCAGAAGAATAATTTGAAAGAAGATTCTCCTTCCAAGAATTCACTCTTAAAAAGGTTTTAAAAAGAAAGGTTGGAGCTGAAAGACTCATTTGGAAAAAGGCCCCTTGGGATTTTAAATAAGACTTAAAATCAAAGGAGCCTTCATAATGACCGAAAGTCAGTTCCTGGTAGTTGGCTTTTCCTTGGATAATATCCCCAACCTCGAAAGGATTATTTTTATAAGAAACATAAAAAACACCTTGAAAGGTCCTTAGCAAAAAGTAATTGCTTTCCGCCTTGATGACAAGCCCGCTGATAGTTCCGCTTTGAGGCATCTTTTTAGGTACGAGAAGAAAAACCAGACCTCCAAGAAGGAAAACCAACAAACATAAAACAGCTTTCTTCCAGCCTTTAAAGAAAGCAAAAGCCAAAATAAGAAGAAAGATCAGCAAGGGATAGAAAGAATAGTTAAACCCGAAGAAAGCCAAAGAAGAGGCGAAGGAAGCAAAGAGTAAAAAGAGAATCATGAAAGGCAGATATAGTCTCTGACTGTCAAAAAGGTCTTCTCGCCGATACCGGAGACTTTCATAATATCTTCCAAAGCTTGGAAGTTACCGTTATCCGTCCGATAGCTGACTAAAGCTGTAGCCTGAGAGGAAGAGAATTTCACGCTGGTCAGTTCGCTTTCCCCCGCTGTATTGACATTGACTTTGACAATTTTCGTCGCGGTGCAGGTGGAAGGAATATCTTCCAGTTTACCGATGTAAAAGGAAGTACGATTGCCGATAACTAAGCCTGGAGTATAAGAATCAGGATCGGCATTCTCTAAAGTGCCGCCGGCCATTTCAATTAAATTACCGAGGGTTTTCTCCGGAGCGATATAATACCCGCCCGGATGGAGAATCTGCCCCGTGATATCGACTTTTACCGTATCATCTTCCCCTGAGCCAGCCTCTGAGGATATTTCCACATATGAGATTGTATTCTGAGCTGGATCGATCTTCGTCAAAATAAAAAGCCCGACAATGGTCACGACAATCGCCGCAATAATGATTTTCAGCATAACAGTGCCTCCTACTATTTATCGGATAAGCTTGAGGAGGTTTTAGGAAAAGGAAAAAAAGATATAAAAAAAGCGCCTAGCTAAGGCGCTTATAAACTCAAAGACAGACCTTACTTAACAGCTCCGATTTTGATGATCTTGACCTGGAACGGATGGGAGACTTCTACGGTCACGATATCGCCGACTTTATGACCAGCGATGGCTTTGCCAATCGGAGATTTCTCGGAGATGATTCCTTTATCCGGATCGGTGGAAATAGAATCGCCGATCTGATAGACCTTAGTAACATTCTCCTTGACCTTGAGCAAAGTGACAATCGAGTTGATGGCGACTTTGGAAGTATCAGTCGGATCGCCGACGACTTCAGCCTGATCGATCTGCCCACGAAGATCAGCGATCAGAGCATCGTTAGATCTCTTCTTATCCATAGCCGCAGAATAGTCGGCATTTTCGGAAAGATCTCCCTGCTTTCTGGCTTCTTCGATTTCAACGACGATTTCCTTATTGGCTTCCATAGCTTCGGCGAGTTTCTTTTTTAAGACTTCGAAGCTTTCCTTAGTGATTTGCATTTTTTTCTCCTTGGCCTAAAGATAATCCTTCTTAGACCCCTTTTAATTGACTTTTATAAAATATACCAACGGGGACATAAAAGCAAGAAGAAACATTGCTGAAGGGATTTTAGTTTATGCTATATTATTAGCAGTAATAAGGGGGAGAAACTAAATAAACATGATAGAAACCCAAAAAGCCTTAGCTTTCGTTCGTAATTCTTTACAGGAAGCTGAGCAATATCAGCACGCTTGCCACGTCTTAAATTACGATCTGGAAACTATCTGCCCGCCTAAAGGAATGGAAGAACAAGGAGAGGTAAATGCCTTCCTTTCTAATCAGGCCTTTAAGATCGTGAAGTCAAGTCGTTTCATTAAAGAAGAAGAATACCTTTATGAGCACCGCAATGAACTGGAGCCTTTGGATCAGTTGATGGCTCAAGCCCTCCACCGCGATTATCTGCGTTCCAAGAATATTACCCCGGCTTTCAATAAGAAAATCTCTTTGATTTTCAATAAATCTTTCGTCGACTGGGTCAATGCCAAGCAGGCCTCAGATTATTCTCTTTTCGCCCCTTCTTTGAAGAAGGTCAGAGATGTCGATTTGAAGATCATTTCTCTCCGCGACCAGAAATACGCTCTGCCTTACGATGCTTTGGTCGATGAATACGAAAGAGGAATGACTTGCGCTGATCTGGATAAATTCTTTAACGCCTGCAAAGAAACCCTGATTCCTCTTTTAAAGAAAATCACCGCTTCTGATAAGAAGATCAGAACCGATTTCTTATCTAGAAAAGTCCCTTTGGAACGCCAGAAGGCTTTCTCTGATTATCTTTTAAAACTGATCGGCTTTGATTTCACCAGGGGAGCTATCACCACCACCGAGCATCCCTTCACCGATGGCTTAGGCCGTAACGATGCTAGAGTCACCACCCATTATTACGAAAACAATTTCATCTCTAACCTCTTCACCGTAATCCATGAAGGCGGACACGCCTTATTCGAGCAGAATCAACCCGGTGAGGATTACGACCATTTCATCCACGACAATATCAGCTACGGCATGCACGAATCGATCTCCCGTTTCTATGAGAATCGCCTCGCTCGTTCCCGTTCCTTCATCTCGTTCCTTTATCCGAAGATCCAAGAATTCTTCGGTGACATCTTTGCTGATGTCTCCGAGGAAGAGATGTACGAAGGCATCAATGCGGTCGAGCCTTCTTTGATCAGAACGGAAGCTGATGAACTGACTTATACTTTCCACA
This sequence comes from Bacilli bacterium, assembly GCA_022652945.1. GTDB lineage: Bacteria > Bacillota_I > Bacilli_A > RFN20 > CAG-288 > Scatoplasma. The sequence continues at coordinate 62,164 of JALCRV010000002.1, read as the reverse complement.
TCATCATCCGTTACGAGATGGAAAAGCTCATCATCAACGAGAAGGCCCCCATCAATAAGCTGCCCAAGCTTTGGAATCAGAAATATGAAGAATACCTCGGAATCAAGCCGAAAACCGCTAAGGAAGGAATCCTGCAGGATGTCCACTGGTCTTCCGGCTTCGGTTATTTCACCACCTATGCGATCGGCAATGCCTACAATGCGATGTATCTTAACAAGATGAAAGAAGAGCTGGATGTGGAAAAGCTGCTCTCCATTGGTAACTTCGCCCCGATCGACAGCTGGATGAAGGAACATGTCTTCGCCACCGCTAACCGTCTGCCTCCTAAGGAATGGATCAAAGGCATCACCGGTAGAGAGTTCACGCCCGATGACTTCTTGACCTACTTAGTCGATAAATATTCCGCTCTTTATAATCTAAAATAGAAATGGAGATTGTTCATTATGGATTTTGAGAAATTCGAAGACGTCAAATGCCTGAAACCGGATCTGCAGAAGATCCAAGACCAATTTGAGGCTTTGACTAAAGCCTTGAAAGAAGCCAAGGATGCCAAAGAGGCCGCTAAGATCTTATATAAGGAATTCGAACTCAGCGACGAAGTAACCACCCAAGCGGAAATCGCTCAGATTCGTCATACGATCGATATCCGCGATAAGTATTATGCCGATCTAGTCGATTATTACGATCAGATGGGTCCGTTGATGGAACAGTACGAAAACGAATTCGACAAGACCTGCGCCACCACTCCTTTAAGAAAAGACTTAGAGAAAATCTTCGGGTCTTATTTCTTCGAGAAGATCGATATCAGTTTGAAGACTTTCTCCCCGGAGATCATCCCTGATCTTCAGGAAGAAAATGCTCTGGGCAGCCGTTATAACAATCTGATGGGCTCCGCCAAAGGAAACTTCCGGGGAGAGATGCTGCCGATTACTAAGTTTGATCCATTGATGGCTTCCACTGACCGGGCAGTCCGTAAGGATGCTTCGGAAGGTTACTGGGCTTTCTTTGCTACCCACGAAGCCGAATTAGCGGATATTTACGATAAGATGGTAAAAGTCAGAACGAGAATTGCCAAGAAACTCGGCTTCCCTAACTTTTTACCCTTGGGTTATTATCGTCTGGGCCGCGCTGACTGGGGTCCGGAGGATGTCACTAAATACCGCGAACAGGTCTTAAAACAGATTGTCCCGGTCGCCCAGGATTTATATAAAGAACAAGCTGACCGTCTTGGCTATAAGGACATGAAGTTCTACGATTATAAGCTCCAGTTCCTCAATGGCAACCCGACTCCTAAAGGCACCCCTGAGGAATTAGTCCAGGCTGCCTCCAAGATGTATAAAGAGATGAGCCCGGTCGCCTCGAAGTATTTCGACTTTATGGTCAGCCACCATATGATGGATCTGGTCTCTAAAGATGGTAAGATCCCCGGTGGTTATATGGAATATCTGCCCGCGATCCATTCTTCCTTCATTTTCTCTAACTTCAACGGTTCCTCGGGTGATGTGGATGTCTTGACTCACGAGTTTGGCCATTCTCTCCAAGGTTTCTTGGCGGGGGATATTAAAGAGCCTTCCTTAAGGGCTCCGGGGTACGAATGCGATGAAATGCATTCGATGTCGATGGAATTCTTCGCTTATCCGTGGATGAAGAATTTCTTCGGTGATCAGGAAGCCAAGTATCGTTATACTCACTTAGTCGAAGATATCGAATTCATTCCTTACGGTGTCTCAGTCGATGAATTCCAGACTTTTGTTTACACCCATCCGGAAGCGACTCACGAAGAAAGAAAAGCCGCTTGGCGTGCGATTGAGAAGAAATATCGTCCTCACCTCTCCTTCAAGGAAGATAATCCTTTCTTGGAGAGCGGCGGTTGGTGGATGAGACAGCTGCATATCTTCGTCGATCCGCTTTACTATATCGACTATACGATCGCCCAGGTTGCTGCCTTCGAGTTCTTCCTGGAGTCGACTAAGGATTTCAAGAAAGCTTTCGATAAGTATCTGGCCTTCGATCGTTTAGGTGGGACTCTTCCTTATAAGGCCTTATTGAAGAAAGCTGGCATCGCTAATCCGATGGAGCCTTCGACTATTCCTTCTTTAATCCCCGATTTACGGAAATACTTAGCGAGCTTCGACGATAAGAAAATGTAGTCTTATTAAGGCGGCCTGAAATCAATTCAGACCGCTTTTTCAGTCCATCTCTTTTTCCATGTTTTCTTTTAAGGAATTCAGGATGGTATAAAGTCTAGAGTAGATTCTTTTTACCGGTAAATCCAAGGCCTTGGCGATTTCTTTCAAAGAATAAGACTCCATCCACATCGAGATCATTTTCACATCCTTTTTACTGTAATGGTTACAGATAAAATTCATGCAGGCTTCCGCCTGCTCTTTATAGTATTCTTCCTGCTGCTGTAAGTAATGATCTTCGTTATAAGAATCAAGAAATAAAGAATCAAGAAAATCCGGATTCTCCTGGACCTCAAAGAAAACCATATTCCCTTTATTAGGTTTCTTCCCGACCTGGGATAAAGAAGAAATCAGATGAATCCTTTCTCTTCTGACGACGCTGCGCCAGAAATGGAAGAAGACACCTTTTTCAGGATCGAAAGAACGGATGGCTCTTTCAGTCGCCTGATAAATCATCTCAAAATAAGCCCCTTCATCATCTTCCAGGTAATTAAATTTCTTCGCTAAGCATAAAGCCTGACGAGTTAGTTCCTTTTCCATCCGCATATAGAATTCTTCTTTAGCTAGCTCGTTTTTCTCTTTAATCATCATCACTAGTTCTTGGATGGTCTTATCTTTAAAAGCGGGATCGACATAGGCGGAATCTAGATAACTAAGACTTTCTTCGCACGAAAAAAGGTTCTCCTCTTCCATCTTGGCCTCCTTAACTAGGAAGGCTTCAAATGACGGCTATAAGCCGGAAGAAAAGAGCCTTTGGGGAATCTTTATTTCTTACTGTGGCTTCTTTTAGAGGCGATCATAGAAAGGAAGATGGCACCCGAGATTGCGGCGTTAAGCGAAGTGATAGGACCGCTGATCGGAATCCGAGCAATGAAGTCTGAATTCCTTAAGACCAGCTGGCTTATTCCTCTACCTTCGCTTCCGATTATCAGAGCGATTTTACCAGAATAATCCACTTCATCGAACAAGCGGTCACCTTTGCCATCGGCTGCGACAATCCAGAACCCGGCTTTCTTCAAAAGAGCCAGGGACTGAGAGATGTTGACAACCTGGGCGATTTCCACGGATTCTTCCGCTCCCGTGGCAACTTTGCTGACGACGGGAGTCACCTGGACCTGACGATTTTTCCCGATGACGATGCCGTCAACTCCAAAGCAGGCGGCAGTCCTGATCAAAGAGCCGAAATTGACCGGATCTTCAATACCATCCAGAATCAAAAGCAAGGCTTCTTCCTTATGCGCCAAAGAGGAAAACATTTCCTCGAAAGGGGTATAACGGAAGGAAGGAAGATAGCAGATCACACCCTGGTGATTACGTCCCTCAGCAATCTGATCAAGCAGATGAGAAGAAACAAGTTTACACGGCACGCCCTTTTCAGCAGCTAAGGCCATGATCTTCTTATCACCCATCGTCTCAGAAATCAGCACCTTAGTAGGCAATCTTCTTCCTTGTAAGGCATTGATCGCTGGGTTGCGGCCGTAAATCAAATCGGACATTTCCTTTCCTCGCTTTCCATTCTAAATAAGAAAAAATGTTTTTTTAAGAGGCTGAACAAGCCTTAAATATCTCTTGTAAGACAAATAAAGGCTTTTTTAAAATCGATTCAAGAATAATCGAAGAAACCTAGACGCGGGGAACCCTGACCGTCAAATCAAGAGGTGAAACAGAATTGCTTAGTTCTTCGGCGAAAGCTTTGACAGTCTCACCAGGAGCCCGATCGAAAGTCACAATTATTTTCAGCGCATCTTCATTCTTGAACTTTGAGATCTTTGAGGAAATATTCTTCACTTTTAAGCCGTAAGTCGAAGCAGTTTTGACAATCTTCTCACCGATGTCAGTCTGGGAATCGACGAATAAAGTGACCGTCGGATTTCTTTTCGAGGTCTTCAGTTCAACATAAGAAAGGATGATCAAGACCCCTAAGGAAAGCAAAGTGACGATAATCGCTTCCAAGACGTAACTTAAGCCGACCGCTAAGCCGATAATACCGGTGACCCAGACGGTAGAGGAAGTGGTGATGCCTTTAACATCCTTGCCGGTCTGAATGATTGAGCCTGCGGAAAGGAAGCCTAAAGAAATAATGACCGCTCCGAATAAGAAAGGAGCCCAAGTTGTTTCCGCAATCCCGATGATTCCGACCATAGTTGCGGAGACCGAAATAATGATGTGTGTCCTTAAGCCAGCGGCGTGTCCGTTGAATTCACGTTCCGTCCCGATGATGCCACCGAGGACAAAAGAAATCAGCAGTACGACCAGAGCGTACAACGCCCTTTTGCCGCTGTCGGTCCCATCGCCCAAAATCGAAAGAATTCCTTGATCCATAATATGCTCCTTTTTACATTAAGCCCTTAGCGATCAAAAGCTGCCTTAACTCGTCAGAGCGTTTAAAGTCCTTATCCGCTCTAGCTTGAAGATAGGAAGCGTAGGTCTCTTTATCCTGAGAAGATATCAAAAGCGGCTCAAACTTAAAGCCTAAGACCTCCAACATCTTCTTATATGTATTAAAGGCTTTAGATAGATCATCGAGGCTGGAACGTGGATTACGAAGCAGATTATTCGCATTCTTCATCACCTCCGCTAAAACCGTTAAGGCGTTAGCGACATTAAGGTCATCAGCGAGGAACGAAAGGAACTTATCGAAGCTCTCCTGATCGAAGGCAGAAGTAAAGACAATGCCTTCCAGTCCTTCCTTAGCTTCGAATTTCTTCATTAATCTTTCGTATTTATCGACCTCAGAAGTCGCTGTCTCAATTGCCTCTTGGGTGAAATTCACCGGAGAACGATAGTAAGTAGTTAAATAAAAGTCACGGATGACATTGCCACCAAACTTATCGATAGCTTCCTGAGCCATCACGATATTCCCGAGGGATTTAGACATCTTTTCCCCGTTCATATTTAAAAAGCCCACGTGCATCCAAGTGTTAGCTAGCCTGGTCCCATCGTAAGCCCAGGACTGAGCCATTTCGTTTTCATGATGAGGGAACTTCAAATCAAAGCCGCCCCCGTGGATATCGATCAAAGGCTTCTTAAAGTAGGAATTGATCATCACGACGCATTCAGTATGCCAACCCGGACGGCCTTTACCGAGGGAGGAATCAAACTTGATGCCCTGATCGGAAGTATTCTTCCACAAAGCGAAATCCAAAGGAGATTTCTTCTCTTCTCCAATCTCCACACGGGAGCCGGAGATCAGATCATCGATCTTCGTTTTCGATAAAGAGCCGTAGAAAGGATCATCCTTGACGGAGAAATACACATCTCCGGAGGCGGTCTTATAAGCTAAGCCCTTATCCACAATCGCCGAGATGAAATCGACAATCTGAGGAATATAATTTGAAACCCTAGGATGATATTCCAAAGGGATGATATTCAGTTGGCTTAAGACTTTCTCATAAGCGGCGATATAGAAATCGGAGACTTCCTTTTCACTCTTTTTCTCTTCTAAAGCCTTATTGATGATCTTATCATCGATATCGGTATAGTTAGAGATCATGTGGACTTTATAACCAAGTTCACGTAAAACTCTCCCGAGCAAGTCAAAAACGAGGACCGGGCGGATATTGCCTAGATGGGCGTAATTATAAACAGTCGGCCCGCAGTAATAAATCGAGACCTCGCCTGCAACAATGGGGACAAAATCCACCACTTTTGCTTGATAGGTATCGTACAGTCTGATTTTACCTGGCATAAGAAGCCTTCTTTCTAACTAGTTAAGCTTTTTTCTCCGGAGAAGAAACCATCGTTTTCTCCATCGACTGCAGCTTATACAAATTATAATATATGCCCCGCTTTTTAAGCAAATCCTGATGGTTGCCCTGTTCGGTGATAACCCCGTGATCGACCACGTAAATCATCGAAGCATGGCGGATAGTCGAAAGACGGTGAGCGACCATAACCATCGTGCCGATCGATTTAATTTTCTCTAAAGACTCCTGGATGATGACTTCCGTCTCCGTATCGATATTGGCGGTCGCCTCATCGAGGATGATAACTTTCGGCTTATAAGTCACAACGCGGGCGAAAGAAATCAATTGTCTTTGTCCTTGGGAGAAGTTATTGCCGTTCTCCAGCACTTTTTCATCGTATTTATTGGGCAGTTTCTCGATGAAAGAATCCGCTCCGACATACTTAGCGGCCTTTTCGATCTCTTCTTGAGAAATCGTTTCTTCATCAAGGGAGATATTAGACTTGATAGTCCCGGAGAAAAGGAAGACATCCTGAAGCATCTCACCGATATTCTTCCTTAAGGACGAAATCGTGATTTTCTTAATGGGGATATCATCGATCAGAATCTCACCTTTCTGGATATCAAAGTTTCTGACCATCAGGTTAATGATGGTGGATTTCCCCGCTCCCGTCTCCCCGACGAAAGCGACCGTATCACCAGGATTAATCAAGAAAGAGACATCCTTTAAGATCCAATCATCGCCCTTATAAGCAAACCAGACATGGCGGAATTCAATCTTGCCATAAAGTTTATCGATATCCTTAGCATCCGGATCATCGACGATAGCGGAAGGAGTATCAAGGACGATAATGACCCTCTCCGCCCCCGCTAAGGCGGACTGGACGGAATTGAACTGATTTGCGATATTCTGAATCGGATAGAAGAGATATTCGGTGTACATATAGAAAGAATACAAAGTACCGATCGTCATCACTCCCGCCGCGACAAGATTCAAGCCGTAAGAGAAAACAGCGATAATAGCTCCCGTATAGATAAAGTAAATCAGCGGGCGGAAGACAGCGAAGACTGTCATAGCAGAATAATCGTTCTTCTTAAGCTTCAAAGAAATATCGTTGAATTCTTCCTTTTTCCTCTCTTCCTGATTAAAGACCTGAATCGTCTCCATACCAGTCAAATTCTCCGAAAGGAAAGCGTTCAAAGAAGAAATCGAGGAACGGACCTGACGGTAATGCTTACGGGAAGTCGAAGCGAAAATAGCGGAAACCACACCGATTACCGGGAGGAAAGCCAAATCGACCAAGGCTAGCAAAGGTGATTTAACGAAAATCACGATAACGATGCAGAGGAGGAACATCATATTCGAGATGATAGAAATCAAAACATCGGAGAAGAAACTCATGATGGAGTTCACATCGTTAGTCGCTCTGGTGACCCATTTGCCGACCGGGACACGGTGGAGCTGGTCGATCGATAAAGTCTGGATATGGTTAAAGACATCCTGCCTTAAATCGAGGATGATATCCTGGGCCAGAACCTGGACGCAAAGACCAGCAAAATAAGTGAGAATAAGATTAGTAGTGATGCAGGCAGCATAATACCCGCCGTATAAAGCGATTTCCGTATAAGCGACATTCGCCTTATTCAATTCATCGACCACCCAGCCGATCAAAGTCGGCTCCAAAGCGGAAAGCAAGGAAGTCACCAGATACATCAAAATACCTAAAATGAACAGCCCCGCATGAGGCTTAAGATAGCGAAGAATCCTCTTCAAGATATAGGAGGTTTTTAAAGTGAGCTTAGTTTGCTCCGGTTCCTGATAATCGTCCATCGGGCTTTTCCTCCTTCTCCAATTCCTGGAGCCTGACCGTTTCTTCATAAAGCGGGCAGGTCTTTAGCAGTTCTTCATGGGTGCCAAACCCGACAATCTGGCCTTGGTCCATGACGATAATGTTATCCATATTTTCCACTGACGAAATACGCGAAGAGACGATGAAGGTCGTCTTCCCTTTACGCAAAGTATTGATGTTCTGCAGAATCTTTTTTTCCGTATCGGAATCGACGGCGGACACGGAATCATCGAGGATCAGGACCGGAGGATTATTGACTATGGCTCTAGCCATCGCAATCCTCTGCTTCTGTCCACCCGATAAAGTCGTTCCTTTTTCACCGATGATGGTGTTATAGCCTTCTTTAAACTCCTCGATAGATTTATCGATGCAGGCGAAATCCGCTGCTTTGATGACTTCATCTTCCTTCATCGATTCATCGCCGAAAGCGATATTGTTCTTGATTAGGTCTGAGAAAAGGAAGGCGTTTTGCGCTACATATCCGATATTTCTTCTGACCGTCTTCGCCGGCCAGTCGTTGATATCGACCCCATCAAAGTATAACTTCCCTTCCGGGATGTTATAGATCTTCAAAAGAATCTTGACTAAGGTTGACTTGCCCGAGCCAGTCCGACCGACAATCCCAATATTATCGCCAGGCTTAATATGCAAATCGATTTTCTTTAAGACCAAAGCGGAAGCATTATCAGGATACGAGAAATCCAAATCCTTAAAGACGATATCTCCTGTAAAAGGCGGAAGCACGCCTTCTTTATTATCCTTCACATCTTTAAGCTCAATCGGAGTATCGAGAAATTCGGAGACCTTCTTTAAGGAAGCATAAGACTTAGAGATGATGTTGATCAGTTGAGCGATAGCGAACATCGGCCAAATCAAAGCATCCAGATAGCCGACAAACTGAGTAAGTTTACCGACATCGAAAGAAGGATTGGTAACAACGATATAACCACCTAAGAAAATCGAGATGACAAAGACAGAATTAATCAGCAAAGTAATGACAGAATCCAGAGCGATTGAGAAACGGATATAACGGATATTCTTCGCCTTGTAGTCACTGTTATGATGAGCGAAGGAAAGCATCTGATGCCCTTCTCTAACGAAGGCTTTAATGACAGCGATACCGGAGAAGTCTTCCTGAGCGAAATCGGTCAGTTCCTCAAAGGAACTAAGCTGAGCATCGTATCTTTTAGTGATAGCTTTCCCGATGATACCGCCCGCGGAGGCCATCAAAGCCAAAGGAACGACGCAGGCCAAGGCCATCACCCAGTCGAGGGAGAAAAGACGGTACATGGAAATCCCACCTAAGCATAAAAAGTCGATTAAACAGATGACGCCATCGGTAAAGGCACCGCGGACAGCTTCCAGATCAGAATTGAAAATCGCCATCAAAGTGCCGGTCTTTTGAGTCTTGTAATACGAGACCGAAAGCTTTTCGGCGTGGGAGAACATCTGGTCACGCAGATCGTAATCGACCTTGACCCCGAGGCCGTTGATAGCTAATCGCCAGCCGGCTCGGCCGATCATCATTACCACTCCGATAACCGCTAAGGCCACCACGAAGAATAAAAACCCGTTTTGATCGGTAAGAGGAGCTTTAAAGAAGTTATCTTTTAAAGTGGCTTTATCCGCATCGGAGAAGATGGAGACAATGTTACCGATATACTGAGGGATATAAAGCTGAGCGACATCGACCACGATTAAAAAGAAAATCCCCAGAAGGAAGTTGTACCAATATTTTAAATAGAACTTATTTACGTATTTACCGAAAAGCATATAACCCCTTTGAACGCCGTTTAGTTTTTTTATCCGGCATAAGATACATTATATATGAATAAATATTGTTTAAATAGGATAATTTCTAAAAAACCATAGAAAGCACTTACTAAATCAGTCTTTGCTATCAACGGATGCCTTTTTCTTCTGCTCTTTATCTTCCCTCAACATCTCGATTACCGAGATTATTAAGCCTAAGCCCATCAAACCCAAGGCTAGATAGAAAGTGTAATTAGGCGCTTCTTTAAAGATCAGCATCGATAATCCGACTCCGATTAAAGGGTTTGAAGAATAGATGGCGGTCGAACGTCCCGCCCCGAGGTTCTTTTCCGCTACGACCAGGATAGCGATGGAGAAGCCAACCGCAATTAAGCCCAAAAGGAAATCGAGACTGATATATCCCCACGCCGCGCTTCTTTCTCCGATGCAAAGTCCGAAAATCACCGTCACTAAGCCGGAAGTCATGCATTTAAAGAAAGTAATCTCGAAAGGATCTTTCATAGAAAGCTGAGTCGTCAGGTTATTTTCAATCGACCATAAAAGATAAGATAAGAGAATCAAAAGCCAACGGTAAGGAGAGCTTGTCGCTCCTTTACCCCCTAAAGCCAGACAGATGATACTCCCGCTCACTAAAGCGGCTCCGACCCAGATCGGCCAACGTAGTTTTTCATGGAAGAAAATGAAAGCAATAAGAGCGGTAAGAATCAATTCAGTGGCGGCTAATAAGGAAGAAACCTGTCCGGAAGTGCCTTCTAAGCCGAAGGAGAAAGAAATCACCGCAAAGCAGTCTAGGAGCATTACTAAGCCCATATAAAGCCAATCTTTTTTCTCTTTTAAAGGCTCCATCCCTTTAACTTTAAAGACGAAACGACGGAAAAGGAAAATCACTCCTGACCCACCCCCTGCTCCCAGATAAGCAATCCCACCTAAAAGGATCGCTGGAAGATAGGCGGAAAGAGTCTTAGATAGCGGAGTATAAAAAGCTGTTAAGAGGGCGGCTGATAAAGCCAAGATAATCCCTAGCTTTGCGTTCTTTAAATCCTTTGACAAGGTGTATTATCGCTTTCTTCCTCGTGAAAGACGAGGCGTACAGAAATGAAAATCAATCGATAACCTGGGCATCTAGATCATAGACACCGGCATTCACAATCTTCGCCTCGACTACGTCCCCTTCTTTTAGTTCCTTTGAAGAATAGACATAAATCTGTCCATCGATATCATCGGGAGCGAAAAGATAACAAATACCTGAATAACAGTAGTTCTTTTCATCGTAACCGGTAATCAGGACTTTGACGATTTCATTTAGATGTTCCTGGTTCTTTTCAAAAGAGATGGCGGCTTGGGCTTTCATGACCTGATTATAACGAGCCTTTTTAGTCTTCTCCGGAATCTGGTCTTTCATGGTATAACCTAAAGTGCCTTCCTCAGGTGAATAAGTGAAAACTCCAAGGTGGTCGAACTTCTCTTCTTTGATAAAAGCCAGCAATTCCCGAATATCTTCTTCTGTTTCTCCTGGGAACCCGACAATCAAAGTCGTTCTTAAGATAGCGGAAGGAATCTCTTTTCTGATCTTGCTGAAAAGATCCTTAATCAAAGCTTTATCTCCGTGTCGGTGCATGGCTTTTAAAAGATGATCTTCCGAATGCTGAATCGGTACATCAAAATAAGGCACCAGACGAGGATTCTTTTTATAAAGATCAATGAACTCATCACTGATTTCATCAGGATATAGATATAAAAGACGGATAAATAAGAAGGAAGGATACTTCAGGATCTCCTTTAAGACGGAGCAGATAGTTAAGTTCTGCCCTTTCAGGTCTTTCCCGTAAGCGGAAGTATCTTGAGAAATAACAATCAGCTCTTTAACCCCAGCCTTAGCAAGGTTAGCAATCTGTCTTTTTAAGGAATCAAAATCAAAGGAGTGGAACCGACCTCTGATTAAAGGGATTGCGCAGAAAGCGCAGAAATTATCGCAGCCATCAGAAATCTGCAGGTAGGCCTGATAAGAAGGGGTTGAATAGATTCTTTGCTCCCTATCGAGTTGGCCTTGGAGATCTTTTTTCTTCAGCAAATCACCGAGCAATTCACCAAAATGCGGATAATCGCGGATCGGCACGAACAAATCAACTTCCGGGATTTCCTTTTTCAATTCATCGTAATATCTTTCGACCAGACAACCGATGACAATCGTGATTTTCTTATATTTCAAAGTGTCGAAAATCGTATCGATTGCTTCCTTTTTCGCCACTTCGATAAAGCCGCAGGTATTGATGATAATAAGATCCGCTTGTTTCGGATCGCTAACGATGATAAAACCGTTGCGGGAGAGATACGAAAGCACCTCTTCGCTGTCGACGCGGTTTTTTGCACATCCTAAACTGATCAAACCTGCTTTCATATATTTTTAAGACTTCTCTTTCCGGGTGATTAAGCCCGCAGATGATTATAAGCGATAGGTCAAAGAAGAACAACGTTAAAGAGTGCCGAAAGGCAAACTGTCACTCGAAAGGACCAACTCGGAGATTTCCACATCTTTCCCGATTGCGCAGAGGGCTTTAATCGCTTCAGCGGCATCCTCCGGCTTCATAATCTTTTCTTTATGGGCTTCTTTGCCGCAGGAGGCAGCAAAGCCAGTATCCATCGCTCCTGTTAAAACGGTGGTAACCTTCACACCCTTCTCTCTTAATTCCCCGTATAAGGCTTTCGAGAAAGATCTTAAACCGGCCTTGGAAGCCAGATAAACAGCTAAGCCCGGATTATCTTTTTCCTCTCCGGCCGCACCGATATTGATAATGGTCCCATGCCCAGCTTTCACCATCTCCGGAGCAAAATGCTTACAGCCCAAAATAGCTCCAGCCAAGTTCAATTCCAAAGTCGAGCGGATCTGTTCCAAAGTCTGCTCCAAAAAAGGCTTATAGACAATCCCGCCTCCGGCATTATTGATCAGAATATCGATTTTCCCGTACTGTTCCATGATGTACTTATGAAGTCTGGTCCAATCGTTATCTTTGGTCACATCCGCTTTCAGACCATCGACGCCTAAGGCTTCCTCGGTCTTTTCCACATCACCAAGAACCCTGCCGACCACAACCACGAAGTCGCCTTCAGAATGGAACTTCTTGGCCAACTGATACCCCAGTCCGCTCGTCCCGCCCGTTATTACGATAATCCTATTCATAAAAAGGCCTCCTAGCCATAAAAACTCAAGATGAAGAAATCTACATCAGACCGTAAGACTTAATAACAGCTTCCGCTAATTCAATGACGGGGACTTCCCGGTTATAAAGCAAGCGACCGAGTTTCTCATCTTTATTCTTCTTATAGACTTCTAAGGCTTCCTCATAGCTGACTTTCGCTAACGTCAGATGGAACTGATTCTTCTCATCTTCCATCAAGGAAGGAGGGACTTCTTTAATCTTTCTCGCCAGGAAGTAATGATTTAGATTTCTTCTTCCGATCAGATTGTAAAAATCAGTTACTTGCCCTAATTCAGCGACTACTTCCACTTCGAAGCCCAGCTCTTCTCTTAATTCTCTTTTTAAGCCTTGAATCAAGCTTTCTCCTTCTTTAACTCCCCCGCCGGAAGTCTCCAGAAAATCCATCTTGCCGAAGATATCATCCCGGTGGACATGAGCGAAGAATAAATCATAGCCATCGAAAACGACAGCTCTCGCAATCAAGCGGTCCTGATAGGATGAAGCTTTCGGCCAGCTTAAATCCTCTAAAAAGAGATTGAGCTTTTTATCTTTAAGATCAATAGGCAATGGTTTTTCCGTTTTTATCATAAGTCTCCTTAATAATCCCTCCACCCAGACATCTTTCTCCTTCATATAAGACAGCGATTTGTCCTTTGGCGATATATTTATAGCCCGGATATTCTAAATAAGCTTCTTCGGGGCTGATGTAAGTGAATTTAACTTTCATGTCTCTCCCGCGGTAGCGGAACTTAGCACAGATATCTAAGGGCTGAGTCGGGATGTCTTTAAGCAACAGATTGACCTTACAAAGACGGCATTTATAAGAATACATAAAGGGGTTATCTTCCTGGCCGACATATAGGATATTCTGTTTAACATCTTTACCGACCACGAACCACGGTTCATCTTTATACCCTTTAATCCCACCGATATTTAAGCCCCGATGCTGTCCGACGGTATAGAATAGCACCCCATCATGCTTAGCGATCTTTTTCCCTGTGACGATATCGACAACATCCCCCTGATGAGCGGGCAGATAGTTCTCTAAGAAGGGCTTGAATCTTCTTTCCCCGATGAAACAGACACCGGTCGAATCGCGTTTACTAGCGACACTAAGACCTAAGCCTTTAGCGATCTTTCTGACTTCGGGCTTGGTGATATCGCTTAAGGGGAACAAAGATTCTTTCAGTTGCTCTTCATTGATTTCCGCTAAGAAATACGACTGATCCTTATTCTTATCGAAGGCTTTATAAAGCATCGCATAGCCATCCTGATCGACTCTTTTAGCATAATGTCCCATGGCGATAAGAGGAAACCCGTTAGCGTGGGCGAATTTCCTGAAGGCTTCAAACTTAATGTACTTATTGCAGAAGACGTCCGGATTAGGAGTCCTTCCTTCTTTATATTCCGAAAGGAAGTAGGAAAAAACATCGTCCCAGTATTCCTTAACAAAGTCTTCCCTTAAAAGTGGAATACCTAGTTCCTCAGCTGTCTTTTTAGCATCATCGTAATCCAACTCCTGAGAACATTTCGAACCGCTTAAAGTCGGATTGCCTTTAATGTCATTATTGGCGATCGAATCCCAGTTACGCATAAAACATCCGGTGACCTCGTAGCCATCTCTTTTCAGAAAATAAGCGGCTACGGCGGAATCGACTCCGCCAGAAAGCCCGAGGAGAACTTTACTTCCCATAACCTAGTTCCTCCGAGTCGAGCCAGATTGTAAAAGGCCCATCGTTAAGTAACTCAACATCCATCATCGCTTGGAAAATACCGAATTGGACCGAAGGAAAACTTTCCTTTAATTTATCTTGGAAATAACTAAAAAGCCCACGGGCTTCATCGGGTTTCATCGCATTGACAAAAGAAGGACGGTTACCGTCTTTCACATCAGCGTAAAGGGTGAACTGGCTGACCGCCAGCATCTCCCCGCCGATTTGATTTAAAGATAGATTAGTCATGCCATTCTCATCAGCGAAGATCCTTAATTTCATGATTTTTTGAATCATCTTCTCGACAACTTCTTTAGAATCCCCGGTTTTAAAGCCGACAAAAAGCAACTCACCCTTACCGATCGCCGACACTTTTTCCCCGTTCACACTGACGGAAGCATTTTTCACACATTGGATGAGCACTCTCATAATCTTTTACCTCTTAAAACGCACGCCTATATTCTACCATGGAAAGAAGAAAGGAAAAGGAAAGATACGAAGAAAAAAAGACCCCGAAATGAATCGGGGCCTTCCTAGCGGGCTGAAAATATTTTTACGAACGTTTTTCCACGTCGAAGGGTGTACCTTCAGCTTTCGGAGCCTGCGAATGCTTAGAAGCGAAAATCAAGACGATCAAAGTCACCACATAAGGCAGAAGCAAATATAAAGTGCTGCCGCCTTTGATATTTGAGAAAGTCGGAAGCCAGGAAATCAAAGAATTCATCGAAGACATCGTTCTAAACAAAGAGAAGAAAAGACCCGCTAAGATGATCGCGCCCGGTTTCCAGTTCCCGAAGATCATGACTGCGAGAGCTAAAAAGCCATACCCAGCGACCTGACCATCAAAGGAGGAAGCGACAACCAAGACATATGACATCGCCCCGATTCCACCTAAGAAGCCGGAGATGGCTACACCCGCATAACGGATTGCGTAGACATTGATGCCTAAGGAAGCGGAAGCCTCAGGATGTTCACCGCAGGATCTTAAACGGAGACCGAATTTCGTCCGATAAAGGACGAAAGCCGCTAACGGGAACAAGACTAAGGCGTAGAAAGTCGTGATAATCGAAAGCTTATTGAAGAAAAGCTTGCGCCAGAACAGAGGGACCAGACTAGCATCGGTAATACCGAAATCGGTCATCGTCATCTTATACCAGGACGGGAATTCCAACTGAGTCTGCCCTTTATTGATAGCCCAGACTACGATGATGTATAAAGCCGGAGCGATGATATTTAAGGCTGTGCCCGCAATGGTCTGATCAGCTCTAAAGCGGTTAGCCGCCAAGGAGAGCAAACTAGCAAACAGAGCCCCAGCTGCCCCAGCACCGAAAACGGAGATAAACATCGCCAACTGAGCCGGGAAGCCTTTGCTGACAGCTAAATCGAAATTCTTCATCAAAATGCAGCCCACCATCGCGGCGAAGACCATGATGCCTTCTAAGGCGATGTTGACGATACCGGAATGCTCAGAAAACATACCGCCCATAGCGACGAAGATCAGCGGGATAGCTAAGGCGATAAAATAAGAAGTGAAAGTCCCAGCGGCGGAGATGGCTTGGTCATCGAGGACCAAGATTTCGAATAAATTAAGCAGTTCCATTGTTATTTATCCTCCCCTTCCTCTTTCTTCTCTTCCGGTTTATCAGGTTTTTCTTGAGGTGCCTTATCATCTTTTACACGTTCCAAAGGAGCCACATCATCGTTGATGGGGTTATCTTTTAAATAACCTTCCATATCTTGGCTTCTGCCAAAAGGAGATTCCGTGATATGGATTTTATCTTTATCTTCCGCCTTCGGCTCGTTAGTATTCTTGCTAGTCTCCGACGGTTTCTTTTCTTCCTTCTTTTCCGTCTTGGGAGCTGACTTTTCAGAGGTGACTTTCGAAGCTGCTAAGGAAGCGATAAAAGCATCGTCGATTTCGTTATCATCTTTTAAGGAAGGAGAAACGCCTTGAGGCTCTTGATAATTATTCAAGCCTTCTTCCGTCTTTACGGTTTCTTTCTTCTCCTTAGCAATTTCAGCTTTCGGAGCCTCCGGAGCAGGTTGAATTGTCTCGACATGAGCAGCCGGAGCGGAGATAGGTTTCCCTTCCGGTTTTTTAAATAACTTATTTACAGTCTTCTTAATATTTCCGCCCCTTAAAAGCCAACCTTGGAAGAAGGCGACAAAGGAGGCGAAATAAACGATGACACCAACCACAACCGTGATGACTTCTGGAGCGTAATCGTAAGCCTGTAAGGTGGAGCCGGAAACAGTTAAATAAGCGACAAACAAAGCGGAAATAATACAACCTAACGGATTATTAGCAGCCAGCAAAGCTACCGAAATACCATCAAAGCCCGCTGAAGGCAAAGAGGAAGTAGTCATCACAAATCCAGCGGTCGAAGTCGGAGACAGATAATAAATCCCTCCGCCCAAGCCAGCTAAAGCACCGGAGATGATGAAAGCTAAAACGATATTCTTTTTCGCAGGGATGCCAGCGTAATTAGCCGCATCCTTATTAAATCCGCAAGCCTTAATCTCAAAGCCTAAGGTCGTCTTATTCAAAATAACCCAGCAGATTACTGCGAAAATCGCTCCGATAAAGAAAGCGATTGTCATGCCGCTGCCCATCGCTTCTAAGCCCCAGGAAGGCAAAACGGCTCCGGGGTTAACATTCGAGACGATAGCCGTACGAGAAGAATAATGGGAATCGATCATCCCCGGGATATTCTTAATAGCCAAGAAGGCAGAAATCAAACCGATCCAGTTAAGCATGATAGCGGAGAGGACTTCATTGACATTGAAGGCAGCTTTTAAAATACCCGGGATAAAGCCCCAGATTCCACCGCCGATTAAAGACAGAAGCAAGCAAACATACCAAGGCAGATTTAAGACCAAAGCACCGTATAAGGCAAAGAAACCTCCAGCGATATATTGTCCCGGGCCACCGATATTGAAAGAGCCGGCCTTAAAGGTGAAAGCCACGGCTAGCCCTGTAAGCATAATCGGGGCGGATAGATAGAAAAAGTGAGCGATATTATCCTGGGAAGAAAAGCCGGAAACAATAAGCTTACCAAAGGCTTCCATGGCCTGACTAGGATGGACGAAGATCAGGATAAAAAAGCCGATCAGCAAGCCGATGAGAATAGAAATCAATGAAGAGAAGATCGAAATAACCACCGGCCTCTTAAAGAAGGTTACTTTCTTATTCTTCACGACAGGTTTTTTAGGAGGAATAACTTTTTCTTGTTCCATAATTATTATTTATCTCCCTTCTCGCCCGTATTCTTTTTCTTGTCGCGGAATTGCACAAGATTTTTCAATCTGATAGCATCGAGATCTTTCTTTTCCTTCTTCGGCTCTTCTTTCTTCAAGGAAGTCTGAGGTTTACTAGAAGACTTAGCAAAACGCCCGTTGATTCTTATAGGCTTATTATCTTTTTCCTCTTCTTCTGGGTTGCTATTTTCCTTAACTGAAACTTCCTCCACCTTTTCCGGGGCAGGCTTTTGTTCTTCAGAAGGAACGGCTTGTTCTTCCGCTTTCGCTTCCATAAGAGGTTCAGGCTTTATTTCTTCTTTTACTTCAGAAACAGGGGGGATAGCTGGAGTCTCTTTTTCAACTTCTTCTTTATCTTCTTTATTTAAATCTTCTTTAACAGGTTCAGCTAGAGGCTCTTTTTCTTCAAGAGCTTTTTTGCTCTCTTCAGCCTTCTCCTCTTGCGGTTTGACTTGATCAGGTTTTTCATCGATTGGCTCGGTCTTTTCAAGAGGAGTTTCTTTCTGACTCTCTTCTTCTTGAGCCGTGGCTTTTTTATCTTCTGAAGGTTCTAAAGTGACGAGGCCGACAGGAGCCTCTTGATAATCAGAAGACTTCAAATCCTCCATCGGAGGTAAATCCATCTTCTTAGCGCCGGACATATATAAGCCGATTTCTTCCATGGTCGTCTTTTTCGGATCGAGTTCTGCCACGATTTTTCCTTCGTGCATGACCAAGATCCTATCGGCGAGGTTAAAGACTTCTTCCAGTTCCAGAGACATCAAAAGGATCGCTTCGCCTCCATCGCGGTGCTTAACGATTTCCGCATGGATGAATTCGATAGCCCCTACATCCAACCCTCTTGTAGGCTGGCAAGCAATCAGAAGAGGAGTATTTCGATCTAGTTCACGTCCGACGATGGCTTTCTGTTGATTGCCACCCGACATCGAGCGGGTCAAAGAGTCGCTACCTTCCCCTGAGCGGACATCGTATTTAGCGATAACCGAGTCAGAATAGCGTTGAATTGAAGGATAATCCATCCACCCGTGATGGGAAAATGACGGGGTGAAATATTTTTCGATAACCATGTTATATTTCAAAGGAAAATCCAAAACCAAGCCATAGCGATGGCGGTCTTCAGGAATATGGGAGACACCGAGGTTATTGCGCTTTCTGATGGAGAGTTCTTCAATTTTCATGAAGTTAACTACTTCACTTTGTGCGACTTTTTTCTTCTTTCCGAAATCGACATTAGCTAAATAAACATGCCCGGATTTAACCGGCATCAGACCGGTGATGCCATAAATCAATTCAGACTGACCATTTCCTTCGATACCAGCGATACAGGTGATTTCACCTTGGCGGACATCAAAGGAAACCTTCTTCACCATTTCCTTATGTCGCGCATGGGAATAAACGGTAAGATTTCTTACGCAGAGAATCGGCTTTCCGACTTTGGCCGGTCCTTTTTGGACTACCAGTTGGACTGGACGGCCGACCATCATATTAGAAAGCTCTTGGATATTAGTGTTTTTAACATCGACAGTTCCGATATATTTACCCTTGCGGAGGACGCTGACCCGATCGGCCGCATCCATGATTTCATTCAGCTTATGCGAAATGAAGAGAATTGATTTTCCTTCTTTCACCAAGCCCTTCATCGAAGCGATCAGTTCATCGATTTCCTGGGGAGTCAAAACAGCGGTCGGCTCATCGAAAATGAGGATGCTGTTCTTGCGGTAAAGCATCTTGAGGATTTCGACTTTCTGTTGCATCCCGACTGGCATATCTTGGACTTTAACATCCAAATCGACATGGAAATTATACTTATCGCAGAGAGCTTCAATCTCCTTGCGGACTTTTTTCGGATGAAGAATACCTAAATGATCAGCCGGTTCCGCTCCGAGGATGATGTTCTGCAAGCCGGTGAAACAATCGATGAGCATAAAATGCTGATGGACCATGCCGATTCCGTAACGGTTGGCATCGTTAGGGTCTTTGATTCTTACTTCTTTGCCATTGATAAAAATCGAACCGGAGTCCGCGGTGTAAATGCCAAAAAGAATCGACATCAAAGTCGATTTCCCAGCGCCGTTTTCTCCTAGTAAAGCATGAATCTCGCCTTTTCTGAGGCGGATTGTAATATTATCGTTAGCTCTTATCCCGGGGAAAGTCTTCGTGATGTTCTGCATCACGACAACATCGTTTTCCCCCGAAAGCGTATTCAAATTGTCAGGAGCACCATTTATTGGCATGGGATTACCCTTTCTATAAATTCGAGCCGCCGTTGGATAGGATATAAAAGAACGGGGCTATTTTAAAAAACAGAGCGGTCGCCACTTTGAAAGTGGCGGCCAGCTCTTTTTAAATCAGTTAAAGACTATTCAACGTAAGTAGTATCGACTTTGGTGACCGGGAAGATATCCTTGCCAGTGTCAGTGTGCGGAACTTTGATGGTTCCATCTTTGACCTTGGCGTAGATAGCCTGATACTCTTCCTTGGTGAAATTCTTAAATCTCCAAGGATCGACATTGACAGTCACATTGTTAATATCCTTATAGGAATAAGCATCGGTCGGCAGACCAACCGCATCATCGGTAACGCCTTTATAGATAGACTTACCAGCGGTCTCCTGTCCTTGGATCGTGCCCCAAGCCATATTGTTCTTATAAAGAGCATCAAGGTAGACAGTGACGGTCTTCTGCAGATTCTTCATCGAGGAAGTGATGATACGAGGAGAAAGAGAGGACTGATCGACATCGACGCCGATAACCTGGCAAGCTTCGTTGCCGTTGGAGGTATTGGTGTCTGCAGCAGCCTTATCAACGGAAGCGTAGATGCCACCGCCGCAAGAGAAGATGACTTTAGTCCCGCCTTCATACCAGCCAGCCATCTTGGTGACAATATCACCCGACGGAGCGAAGGTTCCAGCATACCAATAATTGCACTTGATGGATTTATCAGCTAAATTCATCTCTTTAGCAGCATAATCAGCGCCCCAGAGATAGCCTTGTCCATAGTTGACAACGGCCGGAACAGCGATGCCACCGCAGAAGCCAAGGTTGGTATACCCTTCCTTGACGATAGCGTAGCCAGCGAAGAAGCCAGCTTCGTTTTCATTGTATTTAATGGAAGTGACGTTGGTCTTGAAATCATAAGCAGCATAACCATTATCAGCATCGGAAGGATCGCAATCGACGCCGAGGAAGCGAACAGCCGGATACTTATCCTGAACAATCTTAATGGAGGAATTGAACAGGAAGCCAGGCATAACGACAACCTTAGCACCATTGGCGACAGCAGTATCGATCATAGAGACACGAGCGGTAGTGGAGTCTTCAGTCGGACGATAGTATTTGGTGCTTACACCAGAAGCGGTGGAATAATCTTGGCAGCCTTTCCAGCAAGCTTCGTTGAAGGAATGGTCATCGATGTTTCCGACATCGGTAACAAGGGCGATTTCAGCACCGCCAGCCGCAGCAGCCGAAGAGGAAGTAGCAGCAGCCGAAGAAGAAGTAGTAGGAGTACCGCAAGAGACCAGACCAGTTAAAACTAAAGCGAACGAAGCAACAAGCAGACTTTTTTTCATAATTGGTATGAAAAATCCTTTCTTGTAAATGCCGTCTAGCGCATATAAAGTTTCGCTAAACGTCTGCTTACCAATAAGCCTCTAGAATCCTTTATGGATTTCCAATAAGCCCAAGAAGCATCTCCGACTTTGTCGTGTAGTCCCTTGTAAGGCCAGGGCTAGATAGGTGATCAGCCGTCTCGATCATTTATACACGCGCTAAACGCATCTACGCAATGAGTCTATCCTGAAAGCAGGCTATTTGCAACCTTCACTTTTGCAATAGAACCGATGTTTTCCGGTGCAAAGGCTAATATATCGGCAAAAGGCCATAGATTTTAAGGTTGGCATTTTTTGACACTTTCGCTTTTTAAGTAAAAATAACCTTCGATAGTTTATAATAGGAAAGGAAGCCAGGACTGAAAGAATGAATAAACCTTTAGCTTATCGGATGCGGCCGAAAACTCTCGACCAAGTCATCGGACAAACCCGCCTTGTCGGAAACGGCGGCTTTCTTTCTAATTGCCTGAAGAATCAAGTGATTATCTCCTCGATTCTTTTCGGCCCTCCCGGTACTGGGAAGACCACGATTGCTGAAGCCTTCGCTAATTCTCTTAACGTCCATCATATTAATCTCAATGCGACAGTCTCGACAAAGCAGGATCTTTTAGATGCCTTTAAAGAAGCCGAGATGTATCACGATACGATTATCATCATGGATGAAATCCACCGGATGAACAAAGATAAGCAGGATATTCTTCTTCCCCGTCTGGAAGATGGCTCCATTTACCTGATCGGAGCCACCACAGAGAATCCTTTATTAACCATTAATGCCGCCATCCGTTCCAGGACTCAGCTTCTGGAAGTAAAGCCTTTAACTCCTAAGGAAGTTAAAGAAGGACTTAAAAGAGCTATCAGTTCGCCCGATGGTTTAAATGATACCCGTGTTTTCCAAGAAGAGGCGCTCGACTCCATCGCTAAAGCTTCCGGCGGGGATCTCCGCTACGCCTACAATATCCTTGAGGCAGCAGCTTTAACTTATTCCAGAGAACATGAAATCACTCTTGAGGATATAAAAAACGTCGCTGCGATCCCTAATTACTTCGGGGATAAAGACGGCAATGAACATTACGATTCCGTTTCAGCCTTCCAAAAATCTATCCGTGGTTCGGAAGTGGATGCTGCCATCTACTATTTAGCAAAGCTTTGCCAATCAGGAGATCTAGAAGGACTAATCAGAAGATTGATGGTCACCGCTTATGAAGATGTCGGACTCGCTAATCCGCAGGCCGTCGATCGCTGCTATCATGCTTGTGAAGTAGCTAGAGAAGTCGGCTTCCCTGAAGCCATCATCCCTTTAGCCTTCACCGTTTGCGATCTGGCTCTTTCACCAAAATCAAAGTCAGCGGCCTTAGCAATTGAAGAAGCGATGGATGAGATCAGTAAGCATCCTAGCCAAGTCAGAGATTACCTTAAACTCACTCCGGTCAATGCGAAAGAAGAAGATAAATATCCTTATGACCGACCTGACCTTTGGGAGCTTATCGAATATCTGCCTGAAGGCTTAGAAAAGCAAAGATTTTATAAACCTAACCTCAGCGGAAACTATGAAAAGTCGTTATATCTCAATTATCAGCGGCTTGAAAAGACGGTCCGTTCAGCATCCTTAAGGCTTTTAAAAGAACGAGGAAGAAAATAAAAGCCAGAAGAAAGAACAGGCCTTTCTGCTGGGCCTTTTATTTGTTTCCAACTAAGGGTTGTTAGGATTTTAAACTTGCAGTTGCCTTAATTCAACTTTGCCTCCATTGTCACTTAGAAAGAAAAACGTTTAAATCAAAATGTAAGGAGGGCCAGATTATGGATGAAACATTCGGCCAAAGATTCCAAAGACTTCGTAAAGAAAAAGGATTGACACAGGAGAACATCGCTGATCAATTGCACGTCTCTTCTCAAGCGGTCAGCAAATGGGAGACTGATGCCTCGTTACCTGATATTACTTTGTTAAGCGCAATTTCCGATATTCTGGATGTCTCCATCGATGAACTGCTCGGCAAGGAAAAAACAAAGCCCGCTGCTTTTGTTCCGCCTTCTTCCCCGAGTGATTATTTAAATAAGCTATTGAAGATCCGCGTAATTTCCGCTGACGGCGATCGGGTCAGAGTCAACTTCCCTGTCTCTTTATTGGAAATGATGTTAAAAGCCGGCGGGACCATCGATTTGGAAGGAGCCAGTTATCTGAAAAACATCGATTTCCGGCAGCTGATTGAAATGGTCAAAAAAGGTGCAATCGGCAATCTGATCGATGTCCAGTCGGAAGATGGGGATATCGTCCAGATTTCCGTCGAATAAAAAGCATGCTGATCAAAGTTAAAGCCGAAGGCCATTCATTTAAGATCCACGTCCCTTTATTTATTCTTTCCCCGCGATTTATTAAGTCGATGATCAAACTTGAGAGCAAGGATGAAATGAAAGAATTTGATAAGGAGATGCCCTTTTTTACGCCCGCGTTATTTCGTCAGATGAAAAAAGCTTTAAGAAAATACAAAAAAGAACATGGAAAGTTAGTCCTCGTCGACGTCCAAGAAGCAAGTGGAGAAAAAGTTCAAATCATTATCTGATAAGAAAAGGCGCTGATCGAAAGCGCCTTTTAAAGTCTTCCTTATCTTATTTAAAGTATTCAGGATGTTTCAATCTAATTCCGTCGATACCGTCTAGACCGGAGAAGTTATGTTCTTTGACGATTTCAGGGAGCGTGCTTTTATCGTGCTCCTCAAGAGCCTTAAGGATTTTTTCGTGAATCAAGCAGAGTCTCTCAATGGAACGGTAATCCCTAAGGAAAGTCAGATAGCGGAAGCGGGAGAAAGAAGGCCAGGAAGAATTCAGAATCTTCAAGACTCCATCTTTTTTTACTTTAGCGTAGATTTGCTGATGGAAAAGGTTATCCAAATCGAAGAACTGAGCCGCCTTCTCTTCGATGAAAGCATCGTTTTGCAGAAGCAGTTTATTTTGTTTATCGACGATTTCCTTTAAGGAATCGAGATCCTCCGAGGTCTCGGAATCAATCAGTTCAGAGAGAACCGATAATTCGACATCCTCGCGGATAAGCATAATGTCGGTGATGCCGTTCAGATCGATTTTAGAAACGTAAGACCCCTTTTGAGATTGGATGACTAAAAGACCATCGTACTCCAATTTCTTAAAGACATCTCTAATCGGAGTACGAGAGACTTTAAAACGCTCCGAGATTTCAATTTCCCGCAGCATCGTGCCGGGTTTTAGATCCATCGTCACGATTTCTCTTAATAAGGTCTGATAGATTTGCTCGCTGTCTTTAGTCATAAAGCCATCTCACTTTCAATTTAATAGGACAATAATATCGGTTTTCTTCTGAAGTTTATCTTTTCACTCTTCCCGAAGCATCCCCGTTCATCAAAGCGGAGACTTCCTGGGCGGAGAAATGGGAAAAGTCACCCGGAATCGTATGTTTTAAGGCTGAAGAAGCGACCGCGAAATCAATAGCTTCCTGCCCATTTGATAAATGAAGCAAGCCGTAGATTAAGCCTGATGCAAAAGCATCTCCGCCACCGACACGATCGATAATCGGGTCGATGTCGTAATGCTTAGACTGGAAGAATTCCCCGTCTTTATAAAGCAAACCTGACCAGCCGTTATGGGTCGCAGAGAAAGACTCTCTTAAAGAACAAGCCGCACCTTTAAAGTGATACTTTTCAATCATGGCTTCAAACATCCGCTTATAGCCTTCGATAGAAAGCTTGCCCTTTTCGACATCGCTGCCTTCCGGCTTGAAGCCGAGGCATTTATCAGCATCTTCTTCGTTCCCAATCACATAATCGACATAAGGCATATAGGAATTCATATAAAGCCTTGCTTCCTCGCTAGTCCAAAGTTTGGCTCTAAAATTCAAATCGCAGGAAACGGTGACATGATGGGCTTTCGCGGCTTTTAAGCTAGCCAGGACTAAATCCTGAGCCTTTTTACCTAAAGCCGGAGTAATCCCGGTGAAGTGAAACCAAGAGACATCTTTAAAAATACTGTCGAAATCAAAATCGCTGACTTCCGCTTCAGAAATCGAAGAATGAGCTCTGTCGTAGATGACTTTTGATGCGCGCATGGAAGCTCCGGTCTCTAAAAAGTAAATCCCGAGTCTTTCTCCACCGCGCACGACAAAACGGGTATCGACACCGTATTTTCTCAATTCATCGATCGCGCATTGGCCAATTTCCGATGAAGGGACCTTACTCACAAAGTAAGATTCGTCACCAAAGTTCGCTAAGCTGACTGCGACGTTAGCTTCCCCACCGCCGTAATTGATATCAAACTGCTGAGCTTGGACAAATCTCTCCTGACTAGGAGTAGATAGGCGCAGCATGATTTCGCCTAAAGTAACGATTTTCATAAGTTATTTACTTAAGGCCTTTCTGGCTTCTGCCACCTTTTCCACAAAGGCCTTCGCATTATCGATGACCCCTTGATAATCTCCAGTCTTAGCCGGAGCGGTCAAAGAACCGCCGGTTCCGACAGCGACGGCACCAGCCTTTATCCATTCTGCACAGTTATCTAAAGAAACTCCTCCCGTCGGCATCAAGTTAGCCTGAGGAAGCGGTCCATGGACCGCTTTAAAATATGAAGGTTCAGCTTTCTCCCCCGGGAAGACTTTGATAATATCCGCTCCGGCTTTTAATGCGGCGATCATCTCGGTGATCGTAAAGCAACCGGGCATATAAGGAATCTGATATAAGTTACAAAGTTCCGCTACTTCCTTATCGAAAGCCGGGGAGACGATGAACTTAGCGCCTTTAAGAATAGCAATTCTCGCGGTGGTCGCATCTAAAACTGTTCCCGCCCCAACGATGTAGCCCGCATCCTTTTTCAGCGAAAGCTTATTGATAACTTCCTCCGCTCCGGGAACCGTGAAAGTTATTTCTAAGCCAACGATACCCCCTTTAACGCAGCATTCAGCCAGCTTTTCAGCTTCTTCATAACTGTTAGCTCTGATGACGGCGATAACTCCGCATTTAAGTAAATCCCTGACGATGTCACCTCTCATAAAAGTAAACTCCTTTCAGCTGCTTGAAGCAGCGTAAATACCTAAAGCAACAAACTACTTGCGACCCAACATTTTCAGCCGGCTGGAAATCAAAAAATAAATGAAGACGGCATTCGGAAAAGACTTAAGATTCAAACCGGTCGTCCGATAAAAGCGATTGACACGATAGGTCACCGTATTCCGGTGGATATAAAGTTTAAGAGCGGTCGAAGAAGGTGAATTGCCGGCTTCGATATAAGTCTTTATAGTGTTTAAAGTTTCGACGTCCACATCTTCCAAGACATCAAGGTTTTCATAATAAAGTTCTGGATGAGCCTGACCAAGTTCAAAAAGGTACTTAGCGGAATTATCATCAACAAAATCCAGATAATGGATGAACCTTTCATTAAAGAAGGGCACGATCAGACATTTAAAGGATAAGCCGAGACGTTCATTTTCCGTGGATAGAGAATTCTGGATAATCCCCAGCCCTTTGATTTCTGACTCCAGAGTCAAAGAGTAGGCCCCTTCTTCTTCGCCCAATTCAAACTTAGCCTTCCCCGCCATATGGCTGATGGCCTTTTTTAGCAGGGCTTTATCGATGCTTTTCGAGCCTTTGATATATATGTAAGAAACGATAGTTTTTTCTTGTTTAGGCATAAGTCCAGCTCCAATCAATAAGTAAGAAAGATTTATAGATGCTTACGTATTTCCCCTTAAAGGATAAACAAATTGAAGCGAAAGACAGCCAGTTATTCTTATTACGTGATTAATATATAGCAGCCGTTTATATTTTTCAAGCATAATTTGTATACAAGAGTTATTAAGTTTTGTTTAATAAGTAAAAAAAGTCCTATACTACTAGTGCTTTTATAATATTAGTTCAAAATAAGGAAAGCAATTTTTATTTGTATACAAGATAATAAAGCATAAAAAATAAAAACTGCCGGGAGTCATCCCGGCAGCTTAGATTTAAATCTGATTTGACTTAGGAACGGGAGAAATATTTCTTAGCGTTATTGAAGGACACATCCTCAACGATCTGACCGAGAGTCTTCATATCCTCCGGATACTTCCCTTCCATGACGAGCTTTCCTAAATAAGCGCAGAAGATTCTTCTAAAATATTCGTGACGCGGATAAGAAAGGAAGGAACGGGAATCGGTAAGCATCCCGACAAAGCAACTCAATAACCCATCGGAAGCTAAATACGAAAGTTGCTTATTCATCCCATCAAAATGATCCTGGAACCACCACGCCGTCCCAAGTTGAATTTTCCCTTTGATTCCGCCTTTCTGGTAACAGTTCATCAAAGTGACCAAGACTGGATAGTCAGCATCATTCAAGGTATAAAGAATCGTCTTCGGAAGTTCATCAGATTTATCTAATTCATCGAGCAAACCTGAAAGCTTTTCAGCATAAGGCTGATCACCGACCGCATCAAAACCGCTATCAGCGCCCAATAAAGAATACATCCTGGTCGAGTTATTCCTTAAAGCTCCGATGTGATACTGCTGAACCATTCCGTACTTATGGTATTCCTTACCTAGATGGACTAAAAGGAAGCCTTTATAAGCATCCTGCTCAACAGAGGAAATCTCCTCACCTTTAAGACCTTTTAAGAAGACCTTTTCAGCTTCTTCATAAGTGGTCCCTTTCTTATAATGGACCGAATCCAAGGCATGATCGGAAGCCAGACAGCCATGCTCGACGAAGAAAGCCAGCCTTTCATCCAAAGCCTGAAGTAAATCATTTAAAGAAGTAACAGAGCGAGAGCAGGTCTTCTCTAAGGCCTTAATCCATGGGCGGAAGGTATCTCTTTCGATATTCAAAGCCTTATCCGGACGGAACGCGGGTAAGACTTTCGTCTTCAGGCTCGTATCTTTTCCCATCAGTTCATGATAATGAAGATCATCGACTGGATCATCGGTCGTGAACAAAGAATCGACGTGCATCTTTTGAAGTATTTTTCGCGCGGTCAGATCCTTCAGTTGCTTATTAGTCTCATTCCAGATATATTCAGCGTTTTCCGGGCAGAGAGTCTTCTCAATCCCGAAGTATCTCTTCAATTCCAAATGCGTCCACTGATAGACCGGATTCCCGACTAGATAAGGCATCACCAGACAGAAGCGGTCGAATTTTTCTTTCGGTGATTTATCACCGGTAATATATTCTTCCTCGATACCTAATTCCCTTAATAGTCTCCACTTATAATGATCACCCGCCCCGTTTTGGCCAAGCCACGCTTCAGTAATTGAACTGAAACGATGATCCTCGGCAATCTCTTTAGGTGAAAGATGACAATGATAATCAAAAATCGGCATCTTCTGAGCGTGTTCAAAGTAAAGTTTCTTGCTGATCTCGTCCTCCAGCAGGAAGTCTTCCCCCATGAATTCTTTTTTCATCTTCCTCTCCCCTTTCCTTTCTTTTTCTCATAAAGTCTTTAAGTAAGAAGTATAAGGCTTTTCATCTTTCTTATAATTATAGGTCTTTTATCTTCCGTCTTTAAAACTGATAAGCGCTATTAAAAATAATTATATCTAAGGATTTCTTATCTTAGATGTGCTAAAAGCCTAACTAGAGAGGGAAATCCACATATCGATAAGTAAGTTTCCCGCTTTCCTCATCGATATCGATCAAAAGATAAGAGCCTTCTGCAGAATCCTCAGGTTCAGTAAGACTCCCCGGATTAAAGACCCAAGTCTTACCATCGTAACCGTGTTCTTTAACATGGGTATGTCCGAAAAGATAGATAAAACAATGCAGAGATTCAATATATTCCTTTTTTCTGGCCTGGTAAGAATTCCCATGCTCCATATGGATATTTCCCCATTTAGTCGGGATATCTCTTTTTAAAGGAAAAGAAAAATAATCACAGTTGCCTTTGACAATCGTAAATTCCCTGACTGCGTAATCCGGTAAGCAGATATCCCCGCAATGAAGATATAAGTCCAAGCCTGGATTAGCCAGATAGATCTGCCTTAAGGCCACTAAATCCCCATGGGAATCAGAGCAGACAAGAATTCTCATTTCTTTTCCTCGGGTTTAATCAGATGAAGATTCACATGGCAGTACCCAGTCGGATTCTTATCTAGATACTTTTGATGATAGTCCTCCGCCGGATAATAGTTCTTAAGAGGCTCCACCTTCAAAGAAAGCTTTCGTCCCGCTTCTTTTTCTTTCGCTTTGACAAAGGTTTCAGCGATTCTTCCGCTTTCTTCATCTTCATAAAAGATCCCGGTCCGGTATTGATGGCCATAATCCTCGCCTTGATGATCGATTGCAAAAGGATCGATAAAGCGGAACAGATGCTCAATCAATTTATTCAAACTGATAACATTCTCATCGTAGACAACCTTAACACTCTCCGCGTGAGTCGCCTTACCTTCTTTTAAATCGTGATAGGCCGGGTTAGCAGTGTTGCCGTTAGCGTATCCGACCTCGGTCGAAATCACACCCTTTAAAGACTCGAAATACTTCTCGCTTCCCCAAAAGCAACCACCAGCTAAGTAAATAGTTTTCATCTATCTATCATCCGAATAGGAATTATCATCATCGTAAGAACGAGAGGCGAAAGGGTTGTTCTTTTCCCTGATCATCTCGATATCTTCAGAGGGAATATCCTCGGAAGTAAAAGGAATCGTCTCTTCCTCTTTTTGCTTATTAGGTTTCGGGTTTTCTTTTTTCTTATCGGGTTCTTGCATAGTTCACCCTCCTTTTAAAAGCAGGCTGAAACTGACATTAATATTGTAATAAGAAAGACTCCGGCAAGCAAATATTACTTAACTTCTTCCGCCTTTTTTCTCTTCGCTTCCTCTTTATGGAAATCGTTAATTAATCTTTTGGCCTTCTTCTGATTCCCGACCGGGCAAGAAGAGCAGGAAGGATTCATCCCTTTATTTCTGGCTTTAAGATAAGGAAGAAAAGGGCCGAAAAAGAAAGCTAAGGCAACGAGAACTATAACAGCAAATACCACTAGAAAATCTATCCAGTTCATTTTATCTAACCCCCCAACCGATAAGACCTATTAACGTAGATAAGACCCAAGCAAAACTAATCTGATATAAGATAGCCTTTAATGTCATCTTCCTTGAGCCGAATTCCGCTCGCATCGCTCCGATAGCCGCCACGCAAGGAGCGGAAAAAAGATTAAAGACCATATATGCATAAGCGGACCAGCCATCGAAGAAACTGAAAATCGGTGAAGCAAAGATATCCTTCCCTCCTCCCGAAATCCCCGCGATGACATCCATTGAAGAAATAACTTGTTCCTTAGCGATCAGACCTTGAAGAGCCGAGACCGCGGCGGCCCAGGAGAAATGCCCACCCAGCATCGGATAAAAGGCCCAGCTGAAGGCGTTGCCTATTCCGGCAATCAAAGAAGATTCAACTGTCAGATTGCTTCCATCGATATATTTCCAATCCCAGGTGAAAGAAGTCAGCATCCAAACGATAACGGAAGCGATCAGGATTTCCGTCCCCGCTCTTTTTAAGAAAGCGGAAGTACGATCCCAGACATCCCGGCTCACATATCTAAAAGACGGAGCGTGGTATTCCGGCAACTCCGAAATAAAAGATGAATCCGAGCTGCTTTTTCTCACTTTCTTGATCAGGACCGCAGAAAAGAGAATCACCAAGACCGCGAGCAGATATAAAGACAAAGTGACCAGCCAGGCATACTGCCCGAAAAAGGATCCGGCGAATAAAGCGATGATCGGTAACTTAGCTGAGCAAGGAATAAAAGGCGTAAGTAAGATAGTCATCTTTCTTTCGTCCTCGTTTTCCACAGTTCTAGCGGTCATGATACCCGGGACCGAACAACCCGAGCCGACGATAAAAGGAATCAAGGATTTCCCGGAAAGCCCAAATTTCTTAAAGACTCGATCTAAGAAGAAAGCGATTCTCGACATATAACCGCTCGTTTCCAATAAGGATAAGCAGATAAACATCACGAAAAGCTGCGGGACAAAATTGATTACAGCGCCGACCCCGCTCACCACACCGTCTTTTACTAAAGAGGCCGCCCAAGAAGAACCACCGGAATTAAGAATCAAAGAAGCGAAATACGGACCGACCCCGATAAAGCTCAAAGGATACGCCTTACCGAATATCGTAAACTCCTCCATTCCGTTAAAGAACCCATCGAGCAAATCGGAAGTAAGTTGCCCGATTACACCGACAGAAAGGAAGTAAACCAGACCCATAATAAGGATGAAAATCGGAATTGCCAAGAAGCGATTCAAAACCACCCCATCGATTTTATCAGTCAAGGTAACCTTAGGCTTTTTTACTTCCACCGCTCCCTTTTTGATCTCCGCGATGAAGTCGTAACGTAAGGAGGCAATCAGTTGTTCAGCGTCCATCCCGAATTCCGCTTCTTTTTCTGCGATTCTCTTCTCAACGAAATCATCATCCATAATCCTAAAGGCTTCATCGCGCTCGAAGATTTTCACCAGTTCAAAGCGCGAAAGGCTATGATCGGCATAATGTTCACCGATTGAAGAAAGGCACTCCTCGATGGAAAGTGGATAGATAGGTTGATGGTTATTTTCCATCACCTCCCCGCTTTCAATCGTCTTAATCAAAGCATCGATCCCGGTCTTTTTCAAAGCCGAGACTTTCACGACCGTCGTATGCAGAAGCTTAGAAAGCTTATCGACATCGATAAAAACACCTCTGGCCTGCATAATATCAGCCATATTCAAAGCGATGACGACTTTAGCGTTCAATTCCAAAAGCTGGGTCGTCAAATACAAAGAACGTTCGATGGAAGTAGCATCGATGATATTTATGATTAAGTCCGGCTTCTCTTCCAAGACGAACTTTCTGGAGACTTCTTCTTCAGCGGTATATGGCGAAAGGGAATAAATCCCCGGGAGATCGACCAAGGTAATATCGCTGCCTTTGATCGTCCCCTCTTTTCTTTCAATCGTGACTCCGGGCCAGTTTCCGACGGTCTGGTTCAATCCGGTCAAGAGATTGAACATCGTCGTTTTACCAGAGTTCTGGTTCCCGACTAATGCGCATTTCATTTCGAGCACCTGATGTCGATGCCCTGCATATCTTCTCTTCTCAAGCAGAGCTCGTACCCGCGCAGTTCGATATCGATCGGATCACCTAAGGGAGCAATCTTCTTGACCCTGACTTCAACCCCTTTAGTAATCCCCATATCGAGCAGTCTTCTTCTCAGAGCGGCATTGTCATTGTGGAAAGCCAGGACCACGCATTCTTGGCCCGGGCGAAGATCTGAGAGGTGACCTTCCTCTCCGACCTTAAGTCTTCTTCTTTTAATGCGTCTGTTGGTGTTCTCACCCATGTGATCAACCTCCTGCCAGGCTGACTTAAACCGCTTGGCATTGTCATTGTAGCACCGGGAGAAAATATATTGCCATTCCGATGATATGAAACCGTTTACTTTTTTCTTCTGATTAACTAAAAAATGCCCTTTAAGGGCATTTTTAGACTAAGAAATCTATCATAGAAAGTCTTGAACTCTGCTGAAAAGGCTTATAGATCAATACTTTCTCCGGGAGTTAAAATCAGACGTCCTTCCTTAGGTAAAAAACGCTCAGCGATATCCATAGAAAACAAAGAATGAGGATCGGTATGGACAGGGATAGAATGCTTAGCTTTTATCAGATTTGCGCATCTAGCTGCCTGCTCCGCTGACATATTATAAATACCATCGGTCGGCAAGAAGGCATAATCGAGATGCAAAGAAGGTAAGGTATTAGACATAAAGGCCGTTTGGGAAGTATCACCGGCGCAATAAATCTTAATTCCATCGAATTCCAGAAGGAAACCAACGCAGACTTTCGGATCGTGATTGACGTTCATGGCTGGGGTAGCTTGGACTTTGCACCAGCCGTAATCAAAAGATAAATAATCATCACCGGGATGAGCATCCCTGGAGCGGATGACTTTCGTGCTTTTCCCTAAAGACAGCAATTCCAGATGATTGTGATCGAAATGCTCATGAGTGATTAAGACTAAATCCGGGATCAGGTTATAACCAGTCCCAGCGTAGGGATCGACATAGATCACTTTGCCTTCATTCGTGATAAAACGATAGGAACCATGACCCTGATAAAGCAATTTTGCCATTTTACCTCTCCCCCTAATTTTTCTTTAATTATAAACCTAAATGAAAATTAAGACATTCATCGAGGAATGAATGAAGATAAAAGAAAGCTCTAGAACATATAATAAAGATAAATCAGTTGGCAGCTTATCTTTAATTTAGGAGGGCCTATGCCACAAAATGTAACTTTGGAAGAGAAAAAGGTCGCTCGAGCTCAAAAGCTAGCCGTTAAAGAAGCGAAAGAATTAGTCCGTCGCGAAGCCCAATACGAAAGAAAACGCCCCAAGCTTTATATCATCTATCTGATGATGATCATCACTTTGGTCTACATCACCGATGAAGTAAGTTCCAATATCACTAACGCTTTACAATCCTCCATCGTCACCGAGTTCTTCGTGGATCCAAATCTCATCCCCCAAACCGCCGCTTTCGATGAAGCTTATAACAAAGGCTTAGCCCAATTCTCTTTCTATACGATGCTCTTCCAGGCCACGGTCGTCTTTTCTTTCTTCTATAAAACCCTGGCGGATAAGTTCGGCCGCAAGCCTTTCCTTGTCATCAATACTTTCGGAATGGCTTTAGGTATGCTGGTCTGTTTTTTACAGCAGAACCTCTTCATTTTTCTGACCGGCACTTTAATCATCACCTTCTTCATTCCTAACGATATGCAGGTCGTCTATATCCTTGAGACCGCCCCGGAGAAAAAAAGAGGAACCATCTATTCCCTCATTAAAGGCATCGCATCCTTAGGTATCTCCTTAATCCCTTTAATGCGTATGGTCTTCATGGGGGCGGATGCTACTAAGTGGCGAAAAGTCTTCTTAGTCCCCGCCATCGTGGGTTTCGTAGCTTGTTTCTTCGCCCTCCTCTTCGCCGGAGAAACCGATGTCTTCTTAAGAAGAAGAATCGATTATCTGAAAAAGACTCCTGAACAAAGAGAAGAAGAAAAAAAGAACAAAACCGAAGCTGATAAAAATGCCCAAGGTGGGTTAGGCCACGCTTTAAAGTTCGCCTTTTCCCATAAGCAATTGAAATGGCTTTTTATCGCTGTTGCTATCTTTTTAGTCGGGGCTATCTCCACACAGGATTACGAATCGATCATGAAAGCAGCGACTATGACAACCGAGGAAGTAAATTCCGCTTTGCTGATGTATCCTTTCGGAGTTGCCTTTGTCACTTTGATATACGGGTTCTTTTCGGATAAACTCGGCCGCAAGACTGTTTCGGTCTGTCTTAGCGGAGTAGCGACCATCTGTTTTATCCTCTTTATAATAAGCGCCAAATTCCTTTGGAGTCCTTACATTGTCGGGACATTTATCGGCCTTTTCGTCGGTGCCTTCTGGGCGGTCAGCGATACCTTAGGCATTATGTCCACCGAATCCTGCCCGACTAATCTAAGAGCTTCGATGCTCTCCGCGGAGACCGTGATGGCAGGAATCGGCATGGGTTCAATCATGGTCATCACTATGGGGATTCTCTATATCTTCCCCAAAATCAATCTGGATTATTGGTGCTTAGGCGTCTCCACTCCCGCTATGGTTATCGGTCTTTTGATTCTCTGCTTCAAGGTCGGAGAGACCAAAGGCATGAATATGGACCAGGTCACCGGAGCGGAATGGGATGGAAAACAAATCCAAGACAAAGCCTGAGACGAAAGATCAAATAGTTCTTTACAACCAGAAAAAAGGGTTTATAATAGTCCCATAAAGCTGAGAAGAGGAAGAGTAATCTGCTTTTGACCTATAGAGAGTCCCTGGATGTGATGGAACAGGGATGGGAAAGAAAAGATGAACATGGCCTCGGAGCTGTTCAGGCGATATGTAACTTGAACCGGGTGCGCCCGTCATCGCTGCAGAGTGTAGCATTTGCACTCGCTGAGGCTTAAATAGCGATATTTAGGCAAATAAAGGTGGTAACACGGGTTATCTAGCCCCGTCCTTTAGAGAAATTTAAGGACGGGGCTTTTTTCTTCCCTTCCTTAGGAAGGAGGCTAAATGATCGAATTCATCCACGTCAGCAAAGACTTCGGTTCCTTGCACGTGCTTTCCGATGTCAGCCTAAAAATCAATGACGGAGAGATTTTCGGCATTATCGGACAATCCGGAGCTGGAAAGTCCACCTTGCTTAGGACCATCAACGGTCTGGAGCCGATCAATAAAGGCAAGATTATCTCCGATGGGAAAGACGTCAGCAAGCTTAAAGGGATCGAACTAAGGCAATACAGGCAGAAAACAGCGATGATTTTCCAAGATTTCGCTTTGATGGATACCCTTAGCATTTATAAGAATATCGCTTTGCCTCTTGAATGCGCTCACCTTCCAAATAAGGAAATCGAAGCGCGAGTCCAAAAACTCGCCCAGATGGTGCAAATCCAAGATAAGCTCAAAGCGAAACCCCGCGAACTCTCCGGCGGGCAGAAACAAAGGGTCGCAATCGCCAGAGCTCTAGCCTTAAATCCGAAAGTCCTCCTTTCCGATGAAGCTACTTCGGCTTTGGATCCGAAAACCACTCAGTCGATTCTAGCCTTATTAAGAGAAATCAATAAGACTCTAGGGCTGACGATTGTCATGGTCACCCACCAGATGGAAGTCGTAAAAGCCATCTGCGATCGAGTCGGAGTCCTGATCGACGGAAAATTAGTTCAAGTCGGGAAGACCGATGAAGTCTTCCTCGCTCCGTATTCTTCCTTATCCGCTTTGGTCCCTAATGAGACTCTCCTTCCGACCACCGGGATCAATATCAAACTATTCTTCCCGAAGTCCTTCTCAACTCAGGATTTCATCACCCATATGGCGAGGGAACTCGATATCGATTTTTCCATCGCCTGGGGACAGTTAGAAAGATTCAGAGATGATGTCTTAGGAGAATTGATTATCAACGTCTCCCAAGAAAACTACCGGAAAGTCTTAGCATACTTACAACAAGCTAAGTTAGGATACGAGGTGATAGAAAAATGAGTATCAGCGATTACTTTACTAAATACTTAGGTAAGATTCTCTCCGAGACTTTGAAGATGTGGTTAGTCTCAGCCGCGATCGCTACCGTGCTTGGTTTAATTGTCGGAATCGTGCTCTTCTTAACTAGAAAGAGCCGTTCCAGAGGCGGAAAGATCGCATATAAGATTCTGGATTTCCTAGTCAATACGCTCCGTTCTTTCCCGTTTTATATTCTGGTCTTCTTCGTAATTCCCTTCACGAGGATTATGATGAAAATCTTCACTGGCAAGGCTTCCTTTGCTTCCTCGGACGCCTTCATCGTCCCCTTGGTAATAGCCGCTACCCCCTTCTTTGGGAAAATCTTCGAGAACTCATTGATCGAAGTCAAAGATAACGTGATTGAAGCGGCGAAATCATTGGGGCTTAGCCAATGGCAGATTATCGTTAAAGTCGTCTTACGCGAAGCTCTGCCATCGTTGATTTCCGGAATTACTTTAGGAATGATCACTCTCATCGGTTATACCGCGATGGCCTCGATTGTCTCCGGAGGAGGCATCGGTTCCTTCGCTTATACTAACGGTATGCAGAATTACGATACGAATGCGATGCTATATGCGGTCTTTACGATTATGATTCTGGTCTTCATCGTTCAGTTCCTCGGTAATTTCATCTATAAAAAAACAAAATAAAGAAAGGAAATTTCACATATGTCAAACTTTAAAAAGACTCTTCTGGCTATTCTCCCGTTGGCTATCCTGCTTGCAGGCTGCGGCAATCAGACGACTTCTTCAACCGCCCGTAAAGACGTGATCATCGGCACCATGGCTCAACCGGGCGACCCGATTCTCCAGCACGTCAAGGAAGCCTATGAGAAAAAAGGTGATTATACTTTATCGATTCAGCTCTTCACCGATTTCACCACTCCTAATTTCGCTTTGAGCGATGGTTCCATCGATGCAAACCTTTTCCAGCATGAGCCGTATTTAAATACTTATAATCAGAAAAACAATACGGATTTATTCTGCGCCGGAAAATTGTACGATTGCGTTTACGGCGGTTATTCGAAGAAATACGATTCCTTAGAGAAGATCCCCGATGGCTCCAAGATCACAATCGCCTCGGATTCTTCGAACATGAAACGCTGCTTAAACATTTTAGCTGCTAGTTCCCTGTTGGAATTAAATGAATTACCAGCGACGGTAAATCCTTCCGATATCGATTCTTATATTAAGACTAACACCCATAAGTTTATCATCTCTCCGATGTCCACCGATTTAATCGCTGCTTCTTTGGACGATGAGGATGTCGCCTTAGGCTTAGTTAATGCGACTTTCGCGATCGCAGCCGGTCTTACTTCTACCCAGCTCCTTTGCCAAGAAAAGGATCCAGAACACGTTAACGCGAACATCGTCGCTTGCCGCAAAGGAGATAAATCCTCCCAATGGATTAAAGATTTAATATCCGTCTTAGAGTCGGATGATACTAAATCCTTCATCAATTCAACATTCAAAGGAGTTGTCACCCCTTATTTTGTTGATTTCGTTAATGTCTGATATCTGCCTATAGGAGGAAAAGGCCTTGAGCGAGTTAAAAGATTTCATTGTTCCGATCAGAAGACATATCCATGCGAATCCGGAAATCGGATTCGGAACCTTTAAGACAGCCTTATATATTAAAGGCATCCTAGAAAAACTTGGTTATCGGATTCAGCCCGTTTTGGATGGTGCAGGTCTTTTAGCTTACCTGGATTTAGGAAAGGAAAAGACCATCGCTTTCCGCTCGGATATGGATGCTCTGCCGCTTAAGGAACTTACTTCCCTGCCTTTTAAATCAGAGAACGGGAACATGCACGCCTGCGGACACGATGGGCATATGTCGATGTTACTAGGAGCCGCCAAGTTATTCCAAGAACATAAGAATGAACTTAACGTAAATATCATCCTGATCTTCCAACCCGCCGAGGAAATGCCTCTCCCGGGCGGAGCGATTAAAATTATCGAGACTGGCTTATTAGATAAAGTCTCGATGTTTTTCGCCTTCCATGTCACAAATAAGTTAAGGACCGGCGAATGCGGGATCAAAAAAGGCCCCGCCTGCGCAGCTCCCGATCTTTGGGAAGGAGTAATCCACGGCAAGGGCTGCCATGCTTCCGCTCCACAAAACGGTATTAATCCGATCATTCCTGCGACCTACATCATCCAACGCTTTTTAGCCTTGGGGGACAAAGTCAAAAAAGAAGATCCTAATACGGTCATTACCACTGCCTATATCCAATCAGGAGTTTCGATGAATGTTATCTGCGATGACGCCTTCATTAAAGGCACAGCCCGTTCTTTCAGCCAGGAAAGACGGGACTACTTAAATAAGAACTTAACAGAAATCGCTAAGAAGAC
Organism: Bacilli bacterium; assembly: GCA_022652945.1. Classification (GTDB taxonomy): domain Bacteria; phylum Bacillota_I; class Bacilli_A; order RFN20; family CAG-288; genus Scatoplasma. The sequence continues at coordinate 23,500 of JALCRV010000002.1, read as the reverse complement.
AGCGGAGGAATTCGGAGCGAAAGCGGATTTCATTTTCCATTATGCTTACGATCCCCTTATTAACGATGAACAAGCTTATTTATTAGCCTCCAAAGCTGAAAAGAAAGTCTTAGGCCAAGGTTTCCGTTTTCTTGATAAGCCGGAGATGATCGGCGAAGATTTTGCTTATTATCGAAGGATTGCTCCGATTTGCTTAACTTGGTTAGGAGTAAGAGGCAAGGATCAGGATTTCTACGACCTTCATTCGCCACGGTTCTTATTAGACGAGGACGCTTTAGAGTACGGTTCTTTGATCGATTTAAAGATTGCCTTAGCTTTCTAAAGCAAAAGGATCATCGCTTCGCCAATCTTTTCATGTGCTTTTTTCTTGATGAAAGGGCTTACAAATTGTATAGTCATATTAGGAGGAAACTCAAATGGAGATTAACGAACTCGTCGAGGCTCAGCGTCAATATTTTTATTCTGGCAAGACTTTCCCGGTCAAAGAGAGAATTAAAACCCTGAAGAAAATCAGAGAGATTCTCTTCGCATCCCGCCAAGAACTCAATGAAGCCTTCATGAAGGATTATAACAAAGGCGAATTCGATGTCATCGCCACCGAATTCTATATGGTCATTTCTGAAATCGACTATATGCTTAAGCACCTTAAGAGAATGGCCAGACCTAAAAGAGTCCATACTTCCATAATGAATTTCCCGGCTCACGGAATGCTTTTCCAAGAGCCTTATGGCGTCGTTCTGATTGTCTCGCCTTGGAACTATCCTCTCCAGCTCACCTTATCTCCGATGATCGGAGCTATCGGGGCCGGCAATACGGTCGTCGTCAAGCCTTCCAATTATTCTCCTAATGTCGCCAGCTGTATGGCCAAGATGTTCTCTGTCTTCCCTCAAGAATACATTTCCTTTGTCTTGGGTGGGAGAGAGCAGAACCAGCAGTTATTTGAGCAGACTTTCGATTATATCTTCTTCACCGGCGGATATGTCGTCGGAACCCTGCTGATGGAAAAGGCCGCGGCTCATCTGACTCCTATTTCTTTGGAATTAGGCGGCAAATCCCCGGCGATTGTCGATGAAGATGCCAATATCGATGATGCCGCTAAACGTCTGGCCTGGGGTAAATTCCTCAACGCTGGGCAAACCTGTGTCGCTCCTGATCACTTCATCGTCCATGAAAAAGTCTACGATGAGTTTGTCGAGGATCTGATCAAGTGGGTTAAGAAATTCTACTATGTCGATGGTAAGCTCTCCCCAACTTTCTGCCATGTCATCAACGATAAGCATGTAGTTCGTCTGACCGGCTTGATTCAAAAAGAAAAGCTCGTCTGGGGCGGTAAATGCGAAGGAAGAGCCTTAGAGCCGACAATCATGACTAATTCCACCTTCGATGATCCTGCAATGCAAGAAGAAATCTTCGGGCCGGTTCTGCCGATCATCAAGTTCAACGATTTAGATAAGCTTCTAGAGGAGCAATTAAGAAGACCTAAACCGCTGGCGTTCTATTACTTCAGCAAAGATGGCGCTAAAGCCAAAAGAGTGATGGCGAGGATGCCATATGGCGGTGGCTGTATCAACGATACGATCATGCATATGACTTCCGATACGACACCTTTCGGTGGAGTCGGACGTTCGGGCATGGGTTCTTATCACGGCAAGAAGACTTTCGAGACCTTCTCCCATCAAAAAGCTGTCTTGGTTAAAGGTCACGCGGAACTCCCGTTGAAGTTCCCGCCGTATTCTAACTTCAATCTGAACATGCTTAAGATTGTCTCCCACATCAAAAAAGGACAATAAAGGAGTTATTAGATAATGAAAAGGCTCGGCATTTCGCCGAGCCTTTTCATACTTTCGTCCTTGTTAAGATAACGTATGAATGATATCGATCGGCTTTTTAGAGATGGTTATAATCAGAGGCAGTTCGGATGCTAATAAGACCACGATGAAGTAACCGATTAAGAAGACTATATACCACCACGACATGGCGAATAAGCCAAAGATGGAAAGCAAGATCAAGGCGATGAAAGTCGGCACCACACAGGCGAAGATGGAATCTACTAAGGCGGTGGCGACATCATCGAGGACAATCTGGCTCTTCGACATGCCTAAGCAGCGTAAGACACCGTAATGATACTTATTCTTATTGATTCTCGAGGTGTTATCCAAGACGATGATCAAAATCATCATCAGGGTCAAGACTCCCATGGCAATTAAGAAGCCTCGTGAAGACTGCATTAAGGCGACTCCGACAGCGGCATAGTAAGCCTCAGCGTAGGTATACGCGTTGACTTTATAAGTAGAATAATTGTCTTTAAAGTACTGCTTTGTCTTTTCTACATCGTAACTGGTGAGCAACGCTTTACCGCTAGATAAAGCAGCGACTAATGGTGAAGTATTATAAGAGGTATAGTATTCCGGGAGAAGGAAGGGATACGTGTTGCCTTCTAAATTCGACTGAAGCAAACCGCTAGTATAAATATCCCCGACCCAGGAAGAAGAATCATAAGTCCCGACTACTTTTAAACCGCTTGCAAACGTGGCCGCCCTATCTTCATAAGTCGCCAGCCCTTTATCTCCGTTCATCTCCGAAAGATCTTTGAAGAACTTTGTTAAGATGGAAGGAACGACGATACCATACCCCTCATCCGGCTTTTCACCGTTGATTGTCACTCCTTCTGGAAGAGAAGAACTGGAATGGAAACGGAGTGAGGAAAAAAGCATCTCTAAGGCGAAAGTCTTAGTTGAATCAACTTTATTGCTCTCGTAGGTATAATTGACTAAAGCGATGACTTTCTTGCTCGGATCAGGATTATAAGTGATATGGACATTGGAATCATACTGAAGGAATAAGGACCAACTGGTTGGGCTGTTGACTCCTTCAGTCCTTAAATAAGGACGAGCAGTATCCGAAAGATAGCTTAAAGGCGCTTTCGAGGCTTTATAGGCGGAAAGGATCGCTACATTATCGGAAATCGTAGGATCCTGTCTAGTTATTGTGTAATCAGCGGAAGAAGCGATGGAATCATAATCGGTAATTAAGAAGTCAGAGTAATCTGGAAGCGTAAAGGAATTAGCGCTAAAACCGGAAGTGTAAGTGGCGGCATTATAGAACATCTTACGGTACTGCGCGGTTGTAGCTTTGTTGGCGTAGATGGCCCGATTGGAGGTGGAAACTACACCGACGATTTTGTATCTTTGATAAACGGGAGTAGCCGATAAGCTCTTAACAGGGAGGTCCAAGTAAGTATTGGGCAAAGAATCAAGGAAATTCCCTTCGTAGCTGTTCAAGCGCGAAATAACATCGCTAAAGATTGAACTATCCATAACGATTTCGTCATCTTTCAGATTATAGCTACCTAAAGTTGAAGAAAGAGACGGGAATTTCTTATAGACCTCGATATCCTCAGCTTGGAAGTAAGTAAAGCCATAATCTCCTCTATCAAGGAGTTTATCGGAAGCGGAGAAATCACCTAGGGAGCAGAAATTCATCTGAACTTTAATTTGTGAGGCGTTATAGAAGAAATTACCGGAAGGAAGATCAGCGATGCCGCTCTTCGGATCGGAGACGATCTTATAAATCTGTTCTTCCGATAAAGAAGACGGAGCGCCTTCTTCCTTAGGCACAAGATAAATCTGCTCATCCTGATGGGACACCCGATCGGAAAGCTTATTTACTTCCCCTAATGTCACGAACATCGCATCGAGTAAGATAAAGATAATAAGCGGGATTACAATCTCGATAAGTCTAACAAAACCAGCACCGAATCTGCGTTTGTTTCGAGCCCCAAATAAGCGATTCTTCAACACCAAGATAAACGGATTATCTTTCCAGTTACGTTTCTCTTCTCTTTCTTCGAAGACAAGTTGGGTGGAATAAGCTAAATATGCAGGCTTTTCATCTTCTTTCTTCTCGCTGGATTTTTTAGCTAGCTCAACTTGCTCGGGGGTAGCTAAAGAAATATTATCGCCGACTACTAAGACTTTTCCGTTCTGGGAAATGATGCTGATTTCTTTCTTCTCTTCTCCGTCTTTAACAAAAAGACGAAGCAGGATGTTCCCTTCTTGGAAGTCTTTTTCACTCATCGAGCCGATATCGATTTCCTGTTTGGCATAAGTTCCATCATCGCTTAAGGAAGCTGGATTAACAGGCTGGAATGTCTTATCGATGATAGCGTAAGCCTGGTCGGCGTACATCTTGACTAAGTTGATATTATGAGTGACGCAGACGACTAACTTAGTCTGTGAAAGACCCTTAAGGATATCCATGACATTAAGCGAGTTTTTAGCATCCAAGTTTCCGGTCGGCTCATCAGCGAGAATGATCTTAGGCGAGGAAGCTAAAGCACGGGCGATTGCGACTCTTTGTCTTTGACCTAAAGACAAGGCAGAAGCCCGGCGTTTAGAGTTGATATTTAAACCGACAGCCTTAAGAAGCAGGGCTACTCTTCTAGAGATTTCCTCTTCATCATAAACACCAGCCAAGTTCAAGGCGATTTTGATGTTATCACGGACGGAGAGTTCATCAAAAAGCAAAAAGTCTTGGAAGACATATCCGATATTTCTTTTCCGGTATTGTTCGATATCGACTTTCTTGCCATCGTAAAGAATTTCTCCTTCATAAGACATCAAGCCACCGACCGCATTCAAGATAGTCGATTTACCGATGCCGGATTTACCAATGATGAAAATAAAGCCTTTATCAGGTAAAGACAAGGAAGCTTCATTAAGAACTGTGTTGGCTTTACGTGAATTAGGATTATAAGTCTTGGAGACTTTTTCGATTTCAATCATACTTTATTTGCCTCCTTTCCGACGGCTGGGCAAGGCTATAACAAAAGCAAAGAGTAAATTAACGAAGATGGAAAGGATGATAAGTGCTGGGATGAGACTGAAGGCCAATTTAGCGCCGGGGATAAAAGTAATCGCCAGCGGATAAAGAACAACGATGCTTACGACTGACATCGTCATGAATTGCAGCAGGTTGATCTTTAGATTGTCCATCTTGGAATAGCCGATATATGAAAGAACCATCTGATCGTAGTCTTTTCGATAATAGAATTTATTAAGGATGGCTTTGATGACTAACATTACTAATAAGGCAGAAGCGATAATCCCTAATAATCCCCACAGCAATGAAATTTTAACAAACATATTAAGATCAGCCAAATTCATAAGTTTGTTTTCAGAGGTTACCCAAGGCTGATAATAAATCGCCTGGTAAGAAGAGCTTTTCGCCTTGCTTAAGGCGTTTCTCGCTTGCCCGACATCTTTGAAGCGGTAAGAAGTTTCAATTTTAGAATCAATCAAAGCGGAGACAATGATTGATTGGTCAACGTAATATTCATTGTCGTAAACGCCTTTATCAGGAACAGCATCGAAATAATAAATATCGCCGAAGAGTGTTAAAGGTAGTTCAACGCCCAAGAAAGAAGCCTTGATTTTACCCTTTAACGAATTAGGCAGGCAAAGCTTGGAAGCGAAGGAACGATAAGTGTCACCTACCACATCGCTGCTGTAGTTAAGGCTCTCCCCGCCATCGGTGGTAAATTTGACACTCAAGTAATTGCCATCTTCCCCAATCTGGCTAAAGGAAGAAGAGGCGGAGAAAACATAAGCCATCGTCTCTTGCTTCAAGCTATAAGAAAGCACAGTCTTCACCGTGGAGCGAAGGCTATCTAGGAAAGGAATGGGAGCGATAAAAGCAATTCCGGATGAATTGAAGGATTCATCTTTTGTCAGATAGATGCCTCTTAAGTAGCATTTGGGCATCTGCTTCAAGAGTTCAATATCAGTGTTGAGAGGAGGATTGCCATAGTTACTGAAAGAAGAACTGACAGTAATACTATTTCCGATGTAAGTCTTCAAAATAGTAAAGGCATAAGAGTAATTAAGATTGCCGTTATCATAAAGAAGAGCCCAAACTTCTGGGAGCGAAGCATCTGAAGACTGACCTTTATCGAGATAAGTGTTTGTCGAAACCGGACAGTAAGCAGTGAACTGACCATTAATCATATTATCAAGATAAGAAACTGTTCCATTTATAAAATCTTCCATCTGAGAAGTAAGAGAAAGAATGAAACTATTGCTTTCCAATAAAGCCCCATCATCTTTATAAAAATCACCATCCGGTTGGAAATCAGTCTGATCATATGAGGTCTTCTTAACGATAATCTTATTTCCAAACATTGTCCGAAGAGTAGAAGGAGTCTTGGCAGTAGTGCTCGTCCCAGTAATAGATATGCTGTTATCACTTAAGGCTGCCTGCAGAATTGCGGTATAGCCAATAGCTGAAGCACAGATGCTGAAAGTAGAGATCAAAAGAACCAGTAAGGTGCAGAAAAATCTTCCAAGTCTGCTAAAGCAGAATAACTTAGTAGCATATAAATAATTAAGGAAGGAGAACTTTCCTGTCCTAGGTTTCACCTCAACTGCTCCAGCATCGGAAGAAGGATTTTTGATAATCTCATCCTTCGAGATCTTTCCGTCCGCCAAAGTAATATGTCTAGTGACATAGTCTTTCACCTGAGCGTATTCGTGAGTGACATAAACAACCAAACGATTCTTCTTAAGTTTTTCAATTAAGTCAATGATTTCTTTCGAGGTAGCCTGATCAAGGTTACCGGTCGGCTCATCGAAAATAATGACCTGGGTATTAAGAGCCAAAGAGCGAGCGATAGCCACTCTCTGCCTTTCTCCGCCAGAGAGTTTTGATGCTCTCATTTTTGCTTGTTTTTCCAGTCCGACCTGTTTCAAACTATCTAAAGCAACTTTCTCAGCTTCTGAAGGATTGTATCCTTGTTTGATTAAAGCAAGAGAGATATTCTGAACGGCCGTGACTGACTCTACCAAATTGTAATCTTGAAAAACAAAGGAGATGTTTTCAGCGTACAGTTTTTGCCTTTGATTATCAGAAAGGCCGGAAAGAGGTTTACCGTCAAAATAAATTTCCCCTTCATCGAAATCTTCAATGCCTGTTAAGATTCTAATCAGTGTTGATTTGCCAGCGCCAGACTCACCGGTGATGACCACAAATGAGCCATCAGTATTCAAGGTAAGATTTACACCTTCAATCCCTTTGGTGGATTTCCCTTCGTCGTAATAATACTTAGTTACATCTACTAACTTAATTTCCATTTCACAATCCCCCAAAAGCCTATGATATAAGTGTAAATCATTGCCCACTTTAGTCAATAAAAAAATTAAAGTATTGCGGTATTTTCCAATATGTGGTGCTTAGTTATTACTATCGTATCACTGAAACAGAGTTCTTTTACTTTTTCATCCCTTTTTGTCTCTTGAAAAGCAAGTCTAGTTCAAGCAAAAAATGTATAATTAATATAGGATTTCAAAAAATGGCATTCACAAAAGAAGAAATTGAGAAGTTCTATCAGGACTATACCGCTGGGGTAAAACAGATACCCACCATCGAAAACGAACTTCATGCGCCTCAAAAGAATCAAACAGTTTGGATTGATTTCTTGAAGGAAAAGGCAAATCTCTTTCGCTCCCTTTTTGTTACTTCTGAAGAACAGCTTGATAAATTTGTTTACCCTTTTATTAAATCCCCTTCTTTATTAAATGAAGAAGAAGTCGAGGCTTTCTTAAAAGGCAACGCGGACTTAGCCTTTAAAGGACAAGTTATCGATTTCTTGCTCGATGACGATTTGACTAAAGTCCTCCTCGATTATCAATACCAGCATCAGATGCCTTTAGATGGTATTTTCCTGACCCTTAGACTCCTCCAGATTGCTTTAAGCCGTTACCTGGATGCAGAAAAGACCAAAGAGGCTGCCTTTTACTCCGATAAGTTAGCTGCTTATTACCCTCTATTTAAAGATGGGCTTGATAAATATGCAAAGAAAGATGAGATGAGAAGTTTCATCATCGCATCCATTTTCAATGCTTTTTATTTCGAAGCTGAATATCAACATCAAGCTAATAAGCATGATTATGTCGAACTGAACAAATCATTTGAGTTATTATTGACTCGCTACGAAGGACTTAAACCGTATTTAAGCGAAAAGGAAAAACCCTCGGTCGACATTCGAATCGAGGTTGCTTATGAGACAATAATCGATGTCTTCATGGCTTTTGAGAAACATATGCTATGGGATAAAACTTTTATCCCGCTTTCTAAAGAGGAAGAAAAGATTGAGGATGCCTTAGCTAAAAGAGTCTGTGCTTACCTGACCCCGGTCATCGAGGCTAACGGCAAAGAAAAGATGCTTAATGAGTATTCTCATTTGCTTTATTGTCGCTTTAAAACGGGTCTAATCGATATAAGTGAGTACACTTCTTCCCTGGAGGAAATGTACAGCTGGAGAAATAACGAAGACAGCAAGAAGGACTTATATAGTTCAGACCAGTTCTTTTACAAGGTTGTCGTATCTGTCGATCTTTCCTACGCCATCTTCTCTAATCCAGACATCAAGAAAGAACAAGGTCAGAAAGAAATCCTCGCCGCCTTCCGCGAGACTTTAAGTTACCTTAAATCCATCCCTCAGGCTTTCTATAATTCTTCATTAATGAAAGTCACCACAGATTACTTAATCGACATCATGCCGATCATCCCCGATGATGGAAACCTAGCTGAAGATATCGCTTCCCTGTTTTTCTTCCAGCAGACTTCAACCTTAATCCATACGAGAATGGTCGAGGCTATTTCGCTTTGTCTTGGCAGGAAAATGATTGAAATACATTCTGAGGATTTCCTTGATGACAAGTATAAAGACAAAGGAACGGTCGTTAAGAGTAAGAAAGATATCCTGGCTTTTATTTCTAAAGCCAGCTTGCTTCACGATATCGGGAAAGCTCCTTTCTGGGATATCATAAATCTACAAAGAAGAAAGATAACCGCAGGGGAATTTTCTGCAATAAAGATGCATTCTGCAATTGGATATGAAATCCTTTCCTCTAATAAATCATTGGCAAAATACGCTGATGTTGCACGTCTTCATCATAAATGGTACGACGGGACCAAAGGATATCCAGAAGAGGCGGATAATCTTTCTTCCCAGTATAAAATTTATGTCGATATCGTCTCCGTTGCCGATACGATCGATGCCGGAACTGATTACCTCGGAAGAAGTTACTCAGCGGGTAAGACCTTTAAAACGATACTTGAAGAACTGAATGCTCAGGCGGGAACCAGATATAACCCTAAGATCGTCAAGATGATTAACGAAGATACGGATCTTCAAGATAGTCTGACTTTCTTAACTACAGAAGGAAGAAAGATGATCTATGGTTCCGTCTACCAAGATTACCTAGCCGACCTTAACAATAAGCATTAATATTCGTTTAAGAACAAGTCTTTTCAACATGGGTTTTTGCATTGTCTTATAAGAAGCAATGTATAATATTAACAAAGGAAGGAGGGCTTAAAAAATGGCAATACTTGGTGCCTTTATCGTACCTCATCCCCCTATCATTCTTCCCGAAATCGGACGTGGGGAAGAAAAGAAAATAAGTCAGACGACAGAAGCCTATGAGAAAGTCATGGAGGAAATAAGCAATCTCCATCCGGAGACAGTCATTATTACTTCCCCTCACTCGGTCTGCTATTTCGATTACTTTCACATTTCCCCGGGCAAAGAAGCCGAGGGAGATTTCGGTCGCTTCGGTGCTCCAGAAGTCGCTTTAAAGACTACTTATGATCAAGAATTCGCTGCAGTTCTTTCAGAAAATTGCTTGAAGGATAATCTTTCCGCTGGCGAAGAAGGAGAAAAAGACAAGCATCTGGATCACGGGACCATGATTCCTTTATATTTTCTCAATAAGCATTATTTTGGATTCAAGACAGTGCGAATCGGGCTTTCTGGTTTACCAGCCTTGGACTTTTATAAATTGGGTCAAGAGATTCAGAAAACTGCGGATTTATTGAATCGGAATATCGTTTTAATTGCCTCCGGTGACCTTTCCCATTGTTTAAAGGAAGATGGGCCTTACGGATTTAAAAAAGAAGGTCCGGAATTTGATCAAGCTATCGTCGAAATGATGAAAAAGGGAGACTTCCGTTCTTTCTTTTCCTTCGAGCCAGCTTTCTTGGAGAAAGCTGAGGAATGCGGTCTTGGTTCCTTCCAGATTTTGGCTGGTACTTTAGATAAGAAAGCTGTAAAGAGCGAGTTCTTATCTTACCAAGGGCCTTTCGGAGTCGGGTATGCAGTCTCCGGATACACGGTTATTGGTGTAGATGAGAAAAACGATATTTACCAGCAAATCCTGAATGAAAAGCAAAAGAAGATTGAAGAAAGAAAGGCCAAGGAAGATCCGTTAGTCAAGCTGGCTAGACTCAGCGTCGAGAGCTTTGTCCTCACCGGTAAGACTATTTCCGTTCCTTCCAATTTGCCTGAAGAGATTATGAAGAAGAAAGCCGGAGTTTTCGTTTCCCTGCATAAGGATGGGCAACTTAGAGGGTGTATTGGTACCTTCTCTCCTTGCTATCAGAATATCGCTACCGAAGTCATTAATAACGGAGTGGAAGCCTGCTCTCAGGATCCCCGCTTTAACCCGGTTGAAGCTTATGAGCTTCCCGATTTAGAGTACTCAGTTGATGTCCTTTCCCCATTTGAAAAGATTTCTTCAGTTGATCAATTAGATGCTAAACGTTACGGAGTAATCGTCCAAAATGGTAGCCGAAGAGGGCTTTTGTTACCTAATCTAGATGGAGTCGATACTCCGGATGAGCAAATCGAGATTGCAAAAAAGAAAGCCGGAATCAGGCAGAATGAAAACGTCATCCTTTATCGTTTTGAGGCTGTTAGACACTTATGATTTGCCCTCTTTGTTTTCATCATTGCGATTTAAAAGAAGGCCAGCACGGCCTTTGCCATGCCAGAGTAAATAAGAACGGCCACATTATCGATGAAAACTATGGCCGGATTACTTCGTTAGCCTTAGATCCGATTGAGAAAAAGCCCCTTAAAATGTTTTATCCAGGGAGCAAAATCCTTTCGGTAGGAAGTTACGGCTGCAATTTACGTTGCCCTTTCTGTCAAAATTACGAAATATCCCAAGCCGATCAGTCCTTTCCATGGGAATATCTATCCCCAGCTGATTTAATCGATTTAGCTATAAAGTACCAAAGCGAAGGTAACATCGGCGTGGCATTTACTTACAATGAACCGACAGTTTCTTATGAATATGTTAAAGAAGCCTCTTCGCTCGCCAAAAAAAAGGGACTTAAAACGGTCCTTGTTACTAACGGGACCATCGAAGAAGGCCCTTTAAAGGAACTTCTGCCTTTTATCGATGCTTTGAATATCGATTTAAAAGGCTTTACTGACCGCTTCTATCAAATGTGCGGCGGAGATTTAGACACGGTTAAAAAAGCCATTCAGATTTCCGCAAGCCAAGCTCATGTGGAAGTCACAACCTTGATCATCCCCGGCGAGAATGATTCGGAAGAAGAAATGAGAGGTATCGCTTCCTTCCTTGCTTCTATCGATAAGAAGATTCCCCTTCACATCACTAGATTCTTCCCTATGTACAAAATGTCCGATAAGAAGCCTACTCCCATCAAGGATATTTTTCGTCTAACCGAGATTGCAAAAGAGTATCTTGCTTATGTCTTTCCGGGAAATATATAGATATAATTAAAATATATTCGGAGGTTATTTTATGAGAACACTTGATGATGCTTATCAATTTCTGAAACAGGCGCATATTTTCTATTTGGCGACTGAAGAAAACGGTCAACCACATGTCAGACCCTTCGGAGCCGTGGATATGATCGGTGGGAGAATCTATATTCAGACGGGAAAGAAAAAAGACGTCTCTAAACAATTACATAAGAATCCTAAAGTCGAGATCTGCGCTTTCGATAAAGGCGTATGGTTAAGAATCACCTGCGAAGCTATCGAAGATCCTGCTATCGAAAGTCAGCAGCATCTTTTAGATGCTAATCCCAGCATTAAAAGAATGTACCAGGCTGGAGATGGCAATACGGAAGTCTTCTTTCTTCAACACGGCAAGGCGGCTTTTTATTCCTTCACTGCTAAGCCGGAGATAATTGATTTTTAAGACAATGAAAACAACTCAAGAAATTAAACAAAGAAGCGAAGAGATCAAACAGGAAGTCTCCAAGATCAACGAATACGTCCAAGCTTACCGCGATGATCCTGAGCTTGGGAATTTCACTTCCAAGGATGGTGAATGCACCATCTTTGTCGACCTTTCTTCCGACCCGATTTATAAGGAATACTCCGGCAAATCATTATTATCTAACGATATTTATGACTTCATCGAAGATACTTTTGATTTCACTAAAAGCAGCGACTATTTGACGATTGAAGTCAAATACCCAACAGGGATGAAAGAGGAAGAAAAAGCAAAAATCCAAAAGCTTTATCGCGCTCATTACGCCTTAAAATATAACAAGACCAGAAAAGATATCCGTCGCGATCGTCTAACCGCCTTAGCCTTTGTTTTCATCGGTATCATCATCCTCGGTGTCGATATTGCTTTCCGTATCGGCAATCCGGATTCCTTATGGGGAGAAGTTATCGATATCTTCGCTTGGATTTTTATCTGGGAAGCCGGTGATCTTTTTACCTTCACCACTTTACAGAATCAGCAGAAGGCCGCTGAATATCTAAAACTTCTTTCGTGCCGCTTAAAATAATCAAGCTCTTTAGAGCTTGTCTTTTTTTCTGAAAAGTTTTTGTTCACTTTCAAGTTTTTTTGTATTATCATTGGAAAGTCATCTGAAACGTGTTCCTCCTCTGAACCACGTATAAAAAACAAGGAGGTCATTATTATGACCAAACAGATCACGACCAAATATATCGCCCAGAATGCTGTAGTAGCGGCGGTATATTTTATTCTCACGATTATTTTAGCGCCTTATTCTTACTTGGGAATTCAGTTTAGAATCGCTGAATTGCTAGTCCTGCTATGTTTCTGGAGACCGGATTTTATCATCGGGGTCACTTTGGGTTGCTTTTTAGCTAATACCCTTTCATCTTTAGGCCCGTGGGATATGTTATTTGGGACCTTGGCGACATTAGTAAGCGCTCTGCTTGTGGCTTATGCTTCCCCGCGTTTATTTATCAGCATTATCTATCCGACAGCTGTCAATGCTTTCGTGGTCGGAGCTGAACTGTATTTTATCTTAGGCGAAGCCTTCTGGGTTCAGGTAGGACTAGTGGCAATCGGGGAAGGTGCAGTAATGATTGTCTCTTACCTTATTTGGTTAATCCTCTCACGCAATAAGGGCCTTATGAACTTCTTAGCACCGACCAGACATCAAGATATTAGGTACTAATAGCTTGTTTACCAGTTTTCATTTGGAAATACTCCAGGTTAGAAATATAATAAAAGCAGTCTTAAGCCTGAGGGTAATCCATGAATTTAAAGAAGCTTTCGTTTCCCTTGATTATCACTTCTCTGCTTTCTTCCTCCTGCTCAGGAGGAGGAAATCCTTATAGCCTGGATTTAGAATATAAGCCTAATTTTAAAATCCTCTGGCTGACTGATATCCATTATGGGCCGGAAGCCGATACCAAAAGCCAAGAGGAATTCGCTCATCTTGATAAGATTATCAAAGATGCTGAACAGCCGGATTTAATCATCATTACCGGAGATTCATTCCGCCAAGCTAACAAATCGCATGTCAACGAGTTCTTTTCCTTCATCGATTCTTACGGAATCAAATGGGCCTTTACCTTCGGAAACCATGATCAGGAGACTTTTCAAGATTCTCCTGACTTTATTTCTGAAGAGATCGCTAAGTGCAAAAACAAAGTCTATTATGATAATCCCAAAGATAACATCTACGGCAAAGCCAATTATTATATCAATCTGAAAAGCGGGGGAAAGACCATCTACCGTTTATATCTGACTGATTCAAATGCTGACTTTAATGGAGGTTATGATGTTATCCATGAAGATCAGTTAAAACACATGGAGCAAATAGCGGAAAACAACAAGGATTCAGCGGTGAATTTGGTTTTTATCCACATCCCGCTTTTTCAATTTCAATCCGCTTGGGATGGATATAAACTTGGCCTTTATCAAGGACAGGGGCAGAATAACGAAACCTGTTGTATCCCTTATATCGATAATGGAGCTTACCAGGTATTTAAGAAAATCGGGATTAAAGCCTGCTTTGCCGGTCACGATCATCTGAATTACGCTGATATAGACTATAAGGGAGAAATGATTCTCTCTTACGGGCTGAAAGCCAACGACCTCGATTATCATGATGATGCTATCTGCGGTTATAAGATTATCAGCCTCCCGGAGGACTCTAACTCGTTCGGTTTAAAAGACATTCAAATGCATTCGCTATTGATGAAATAAAGGAGGAAGGAGATGGAAACTGAAGAAAAATTTGTTGCAATCAAAAATTTATGCCTAGCTTCTTCTTCAAAAGACCCTCTCGAATTAGCGGAAGAAATCATGCGTAAGGACTTTATCAGCGTGAATGGTCCCGAGCATCATATGCTGGATGGGGCGGCCTTTTTAACCGCTTATAAAAACGCCGGAGGCCAACTTGACTTGCCTTCTGCCCTTGATGAATTAGCCAAAAGAGCCAGATTAATGCCAGGAGCGATGTGCGGATATTGGGGAGTATGCGGAGCTGTCGCTTCCTTAGGTGCTTCTTTTTCTATCATCAATAAAATCTCTCCTCTCAGCCACGAAAAAGGATATAAGGACAATATGGCTTATACTTCTTCCGTCTTGAAATCCATGTCAGGAATCGGCGGACCTCGCTGCTGCAAGAGGAATGCTTTTTTAGCTATCACTTACGCAGTAAAGTTCGCCCAAGAACAATACGGAATCAAAATGGATGTCTCTAAGCCTAAATGTGAGTTTGCTTCTTTAAATAAACAGTGCTTAGGCCCTTCTTGCCCTTTCTACCCAAGAAATAAATAACAAAAAAATCCAGACGATTATTACAAGCCTAAAAGCAAGATCTTTTTTGATTTTATCTATTTTTTATATCGTCTTAGATTTAAAGAACTTCAGTTCAGATTTTAGACTTATTTATAGCCTCTGAGAGCAGACTTCTCATCCGCGGAGGATTTAAAGGCTTAACCAGATAATCGTCCATGCCCGCCTCTTTTCCCTTAAGTATCGCATCGGAAAAAGCATCAGCGGTTAAGGCGATAATCGGAATGGTCTTAGCATCCTTAATACTCGAAGCACGGATTTGTCTAGTAGCTCCATACCCATCCAAAACCGGCATCTGAATATCCATCAAAATAGCTTGGTAAGTGCCAGGAGCAGCGGAAGTATACATCTCGACGGCCTTTTTACCGTTATCCGCGCAATCTACAGTAAGGCCGAAGCTTTCCAAGATTCTTGTAGCGATTTCAGCGTTTACTTCATTATCTTCCGCGAGCAAAATATGCCCAGTCAATTTCAAATCGCCTTTTTCCTTATTGATTTGATCGAGGTCTTCTTTGCATCTAGAGATCGTTCTTCCATTTTTCAATTCAAAAGTACAACGGATGGTGGTGCCTTTACCAAGCTGGCTATTTACTTCAATCTTCCCACCCATCAGATCCACCATTCTCTTGACGATAGAAAGACCTAGCCCAGTACCTGTCGTCCCTTGGGGCCGGTGAGGGTTATCGTATTCCTGTGTAAAAGGATCAAACATTTTCTTTTGGAATTCTTCGCTCATCCCGATTCCGTCATCGCTGACTTCAAAGCCGAAAAGATAGTCTTCCCCTTTGGATTGGCAGAAAGATGAGAATGATACTTTCCCGTTCTTTTTCGAATACTTAACAGAATTTGACAGCAGATTCAAGGTTATTTGATTTAAGCGAACATTATCGACAAAGAGAACGACATCGTCCTGTTCGCCTTTATAGGTCAGTTCACAAGAGAGTCCTTTTTCTTCACATAAGGTTTTCAAAAGAGTAGAAATCGAAGCGTTATATTCCTTCAAGGCATAAGGAACCGGGACTAAATCGATCTTACCGCTATCAATCTTGGAAATATCCAAGACATCGTTGATCAGACTTAAAAGGAAGGAGTCCGCTGTCTTTATCTTCATAAGGTCATCTTTTAATTTCTCTTGATCCTTGATATCGGATAAAGCAAAATCCGTCAAAGAAGAAATGATGCTGATAGGAGTGCGAATATCATGGCTGATTCTGGAAAGAAATTCCGACTTAGAGGTGTTGGCTTTTCTTAAAGCCTCCATGGTCCTTGCCATTTCTTCCCTGTTCTTTCTTTCCTGCTCAAATAATTTCGTGATGTCTTTTTGCAGAATGACGATTACGTCCTTCTCTTCATCAAGATAGAAGAAATCATTCTCAAGCCGGCGGTTAGGACTACCCGGAAGGGAGGTATCTTTCAACTTGCTGGTGCAGTAGACGGAATAAGTGCTGGTGTTTTCCAAGCCTTTAATAACTGCTTCAATCCGGAAATCTCTTCTGACTTCTTCCGCTTCAGATGGAAGGATATATTGAGTGAAGAGATTCTCGAATAAACCTTCATAAGGATAAGCTTTAAAGGAAATACTAGAGGAATCAGAGAATGACTTAACAAAAACCTTCTTAGTATTTACATCGTAATATGAAACGGTATCGAAGGTCTTATCGATGACCTGACTAGAGATCTTACGGAAAATGACAATATCATTAATATCTGAAGTCGAAAAGAAGGCCAAGACATCACCGCTTAAGGGATCGTTGACTAAGGCGAGGCGGGTGCAGACCCAGATTAAGCCCTTCTCAGTCCAACGGCGATATTCCAATGAGACTTCTTTCTGACCGGATGAGAAAGCTCTCATCATTCCCAGATGGCTAAATGAGTCGATGAATTTTGTTCTTTCTTTTTCATTTGGTATCTGCTTGGCATTCGATAAAAGAACCTTAAAAGTTGTTAGGTTTTGCTTGCTTAAATCTGGATTGATGCTGAGTGCTTCTTTATAGATTGCATCATTCACCAGGTCAATTTGCTGGGGAGTAGTGCCCTGGTCAAGCTCGATAGGAAGATCTTTGGTGACGTTAAAGCAAGAGACTGAAAGGATGTCCCCCTTAAGAGACTTCATTAATAATTTTTCTTCATTGAAAGAAGACTCTGCTTCCTTCAGCTTATCAACACTCACGACATTGCCTATCGCTTTAAGTGAATGGCCTTCCGCATCCAGATAATTCAAAAGCATGATGTGGCACCAGACCGTTTTCTCATGGAATTTTGCCTGAATGATGCACTCGGATTCCTTGGCTCCCTCATCTATTTCCTTAAGAGCTTTTGTTAAATCCGCAGCGGCTTTTTTATTTAAAGAAACAAATTTGATAAATGAATCAGGCAGACCATCCATCGTTTTAGGAAAGTCAGCGATCTTGGCAGGCAGAATAGATATCTCATAACGTCTTTCCTGCGGGTAATACACGAAATGCACCGAATCAGAATGCAAGAGAAAATCATGGAAGAGGACTTCGCTGTCGTGAAGCTTTTTCTGAGTATTGATCAAAGAATCAATGTCGTAATAAGAAGCGAAGAATCTTTCCGATTGATCTTTTTGAGTGTAATGGTTCGCACGGATGGCAATCCAACGATAAACACCGTCTCCACACATAATGCGGAATTTATATTGGAACATCCTTTTCTCAAGAACAGAAGCCTTTTCTTCCTCAAGAAGACCAGCTCGATCAGAAGGATGAATGGCATTAATTGTGCTCTTACCCTCGAAAACAATACGGTTATCACGGGTGGATTTAATCATCTGATAATAGCCATCGTTAATGAAAACCATATTAACGACACCGTCTTTAACATCAAAAATCCCGACGCCTGAAGGAATCAGTTCAAGTATCTTGTTGCGATAATCGGCATCAAAGATATCGTATGACACTTTAGTTCTCCATAATTATTATAAATTAAAATTATTATATGTGCTCAAAAACAATGCAGAAGGAATAATTATCATAGAGCGGAAAAGGTGTCAGACTAATGCCACATATAAAAAAACATTCAGTGTACTATAAAGAACAATTCAAAAAAGAGACACCGGAAACTCTTTTTCTGAGCAGAGTCCTTGACATAAACAAGGTTTAACCACTTATACTTTGATAGTTGTAGAAAGGCTAGGTTTTTTTATGAGAAAAGTTATCGCTAACCAAACATTTGATGAAGAAAGATCTTTATATAATCTAAAGAATGCTGACGTTCTTAATTGTGACTTCAAGGGCCTTAAAGACGGAGAATCAGTTCTAAAAGAAACTAGGAATGTAAAAGTCGAAGGCTGTTCCTTTTCTCTCCGTTACCCTCTTTGGCACGCTAAGGATTTTGCGTTGATTTCTTCTCAGATGGATGATAAGACTAGGGCTCCGATCTGGTACGCCAAAAAAGGAGCGATTGAAAAAACGACTATCAATGGCATAAAAGCCTTAAGGGAGTCAAGGGATATTTCTGTTAAAGACTGCACCATCAATTCCGAGGAATTCGGTTGGAAGTGTTCCAGAATCAAAGTGGAGAACACTTCCCTTGAAAGCCAATATCTTTTCTTCGACTCAAAAGACATCGAAATCAACAAGTTAAACATGAAAGGAAAATATTCCTTCCAATACATCAAGAATTTAAAAATAACCGATTCTGTTCTAGATACAAAAGACGCTTTCTGGCATTCAAAAAACGTCACGGTGGAGAATTGCGTTATCAAAGGAGAGTACCTAGCTTGGTTCTCAGAAAACCTCACTTTAAAACATTGCACGATTACGGGGACTCAGCCCTTCTGCTACGCCAAGAATCTCACCTTAATCGACTGCACCATGGAAGGCTGCGATTTGGCTTTCGAGTACTCTTCGGTCAACGCCGACCTTAAAGGAAATATTAAGTCAATTAAGAATCCTTTATCGGGAACCATAACCGTCGATGGAGTCGAAGAAATTATCGAAAAAGAAGCAGTTAAAAGATGCACCGGAAAGGTCGTCGTCCGACAGAAGTAACTTTTATTTTAAGATTTCTAAGATATCTTCAAACTGCATAACCTTATAAGTCGGTCTATCGTATTTAGTGGCTTCGCCGATGGCAATCGTATCAAAACCACCGTTATAACCCGCATCGATTCCAGCGAAAGCGTCTTCCATGACCACGCAGTCTTTAGGCTCTAAGGAAATAAAGTCGGCGGCTTTAAGAAAGACTTCGGGATCCGGTTTAGACTTAGTGATATTGGTTCCATCCGAAACAGCATCGAAATAAGAAGCAAGATCAGTCTGATTAAGAATAAACTTAGTGTTCTTAGAGGAAGAGCCGATTGCTAAACGATAAGAGCGTTTTCTTAATTCGACTAAAGTAGCCCTGGTTTCTTTTCTAACTGAGGACGGGCTCATTGTTTTCAGATATTCCTTGTAGTAATTATTCTTCCTTTCAGCTAGAGCTGCTTTTTCAGCGAAGGAATATCTCCTCCGGCTCTTTTCCAAAATGATTTCTAAAGAGTCCATCCTGGAGACACCCCTAAGGCGGTCATTGATTGTTTCGTCGAAGTAAATCCCTTCTTCATCCGCTAAACGTTTCCAAGCCAAGTAATGATAATGATCAGTAAAGACCAAGACACCATCCAAATCGAAGATGACGCCTTTATATTTTTTCTCTGGCATGTAAGTTCCCTCCTTAGATTCCCCTCTTACTTTAATTATAGTCATATTGGTCCTTTTCTGCCTTTTTTCAAAGGCTAAAACCTGTCTGATATCTTCTAAAAGATCAGAAGACATGACTTTTTCCCTCCTTACTTTTTTCCAATATGTTAGAATCTATTACGTGAGTCGGGATACTTCTAAAAAGGAGAACCCTAAATGAATAGCAAAACTTATGATGCGATTATTGTCGGAGCGGGCCCCGCTGGTTATTTTTCGGCTTATGAATTAATGAAAAAAGCCCCGGAGAAAAAAGTCTTATTAGTCGAAAGAGGACTGGATATCTATTCCCGTTATTGCCCGGTCTTAGATAATAAGATCAAAGCCTGCCCGATGGATCTTAAAGGCAATTACGGCTGCCGTCCCGCTTGTTCGATGACCTCAGGCTTTGGAGGTTGTGGGGCTTATTCAGATGGTAAATTCAATATCACTTCCGAATTCGGTGGCTGGATGACTGAATACCTTTCGGAAGCGGAAGTCATGGATCTAATCGAGTACGTCGATTCTATCAATCTCGCCCACGGAGCACCAAAAGAAATCACCGATCCTTATACCCCCGCGGTAAAAGAGATTGAAAAGAAAGCCATCGCAGCCGGACTTAAGCTTTTAAGAAGCCGCGTCCGTCACCTGGGGACGGAAGTCAATCTCAAGATTCTTAAATCTATCTATGAAGATCTTAAAGGCCATATCGATATGCGCTTCTCTTTCGATGTTTCTGATATCATCGTGGAAAACGGTGAAATTAAAGGAATCATCGGTGGTAAAGATAAGGAAACCATCTATGGCCGGGCGGTGTTTTTAGCAGTCGGGCGTCCGGGAGCTGATTGGCTTTCTTCCATCATGAAGAAACATGGAGTCAACGTTTCGAATAACCGCGTCGATATCGGCGTCAGAGTCGAAACGAATAACATCGTCATGGACGACATCAACACCAACCTTTACGAAGGAAAGTTCATTTATAATTCGGAGGAAGGAACCAGAGTCAGAACCTTCTGTTCCAATCCTTCCGGCCATGTGGTCGTGGAAAATAATAACGGCGTCATCGTCTGCAACGGTCATTCATTTACCGACCCGAAACTGGGAAGCGACAATACGAATTTTGCTCTTCTGGTCTCCCATAAGTTCTCCGAGCCTTTTAAAGACTCAAATGAATATGCCCGAGATATCTCTTCTTTAGCAAATAAGCTTTCCGGCGGTACGGTCATTGTCCAAAAATTCGGAGATTTGATCAACGGAAGAAGATCGACGGACAAGAGAATCGAAGAAGGCTTTGTCCATCCGACTTTAAAGGAAGCCATCCCTGGTGATTTAGGCTTGATTCTGCCTTATAAAACGATGAGATCCATTATCGATATGATTAAAGCCTTGGATGTCGTTACCCCGGGCATTGCTAACGATCACACCTTGCTTTACGGTGTCGAAGCTAAGTTCTATTCCGACCGTATCGAATGCGATAATAGATTCCAGACCAAGATTAAAAATCTCTATGTCGGCGGGGATGGTGCCGGAATCACTAGAGGCCTAGCTCAGGCTGGGGCTAACGGAGTCTACGTAGCTAGGAATATTATCGAAGATCAGATATAAATCTTTTCTATTTATTCGTGTTTAAAGTATCCAGATAATCTTCGAATTCATCGTAAGTCATATATTTATCGATATACGTGCCATCCGCTTTTAAGTAGATGATACGGTTAGCAATCGTGTTGATCAATTCGCGGTCGTGAGAGCCGAAAAGCAACACTGAACGCGTATCTTTCATCGCGCGGTTAAGCGATTGAATCGATTCCATATCAAGGTGATTAGTCGGATCATCTAAAGCAATCAGATTACCCGGAGCTAACATAACCTTGCAGAAACGCAGGCGGACTTTTTCGCCGCCGGAAAGAACTTTAACCGGCTTAAGTCCCTCTTCCCCGGAGAACAGCATCCTCCCAAGGTAAGAACGGATATAACTGTCGGTCTTCACTTGCCCGTAAGGTCTTAAATATTCCACCAAACTATCGTTGACATCGTTAAATTCCGTTAATGAAGAAGGGATATACATCGGATGAATCGTGATGCCGAATTTAAAGGTGCCGCTATCGAAGTGATCCTTGCCGAATAAACAATCGAATAACTTGGTGATTGCCAAACTATTGTCAGCTAAGAAGGCTACCTTATCAGTATTGAGAAGATTAAAAGAAAGATTCTTGAAAAAGCCTTCTTTGCTAACCTCATTTAAGGTCAGCACATCATTGCCCAGCTGATATTCAGAGCGGAAGTCGATAAAAGGATAGCGACGGGAAGATGGTTTAATCTCATCCAGCTGGATTTTTTCAAGCGATTTACGGCGGCTGGTCGCTTGCCGTGATTTTGAAAGATTAGCCGAGAAACGACGGATAAATTCTTCCAGTTCTTTAATTCTTTCTTCTTTTTTCTTGTTCTGATCTTTCATCTGATTCTGAATCAATGTACTGGATTCATACCAGAAATCATAGTTACCGACGAAAGTGTTAATTTCGTTGTAATCGACATCGAGAATTCGAGTGCAGACACGGTTTAAAAAATAACGATCGTGCGAAACGATTAGGATCGTGTTCTTAAAATCTAGCAGATAGTCTTCTAACCAGCGGACCGCTCTCTCGTCAAGATTATTCGTAGGCTCATCAAGGACGAGGATATCAGGATTTCCAAATAAGGCTTGGGCCAGAAGGACTTTCACCTTCATCTTGGCATCCAATTCGCCCATCTTCTTATCTTCGAAAGCTTTGGGAATGCCTAAGCTGATCAATAAAGTCTCCGCGCTGGACTGCGCGTTCCAACCGTCCATCTCTGCGAATTCTGTCTCCAGTTCTCCAGCCCGAATACCATCAGCGTCAGAAAAATCAGGTTTGGCATATAAAGCATCTTTTTCATCCATGACATCGACAAGATGCTTATGACCTAAAAGCACGGTTCTAAGGACGGTGACATTATCGTAGAAATTTTGGTCCTGTTTAAGAACGGACATTCTCTCTTTAGGATCGATGGTAACCGAACCGGAAGTAGGTTCTAAATCACCGGAAATAATTCTTAATAAAGTGGATTTCCCAGCCCCGTTTGCCCCGATAATTCCATAGCATTCCCCAGGTGAGAAAGAAATATTGACATCTTTAAAGAGGATTCTTCCTCCAAACTGCATCGAAATATTGTTTAGTTGTAACATTCTTCTGCTCCTTATCGACAGACACAACATTTTACCAATAAAACATGAAGAATACTAACTATTAAAGAAGAAAAACACATATAAAGGAAACATTTGTTATACAAAAAGCAAAAGTTAATTTGTCCAGTCTCATAATTACTTATAAAAAAAGAGAAGCACAGGGAAAGAAAAATAAAGGCACAAAGTAAAAACAAGGCGAAATCAGCAGCAAATTTTACCTTAGAATTGATAAATCATTTATAGTAACCAGTAATCCAATAGGGACTTTTATCTTCCATTTTTAAAAGCAAAGGGCCTTCAAGGAATTGGCCATTCCCGTTTTTCTCGTGAACCTCGTTGTTATTAATACAGGGTATATAAGAGAAAAAGAGTAGGCCAATTTTGGTTGCGTTCAGTTTTTTTCATCAGCACAATCATTTTGCAAAGCTTTAGATTTGAGAAAAACGAGAAATTAAATACATTACCACCAATGATATTTTTTTCATGATGGAATGCTTAATGCTGGCAGAAGCACTAAAAAACAAACTATTATAAAATGTAAGCGTATCTAGCAAGCCCAGATAAGAGTAAGATAATAATGCAAAAGAAAAAACGGGAGATATGATGTGTACCCCGAATCCTGGACACCGTTAAGTGCCCGAGAGGAGGGGTTTTTAAATGAAGTACACATTCGATCAGAAGCTCAGCTGGGTCATCGCCTACAAGCGAGGCGATGCTTTGGAGCCTCC
>JALCRV010000001.1 GCA_022652945.1 Bacilli bacterium | reverse complement strand
TATGAGTTTGTAGGTTTTGCCATTTGTAAGCTCGTGAAAAACCTACAAACTCCTTTTCATTCAGAAAAGCCTCAGCTGCTCGTCTTTCTTCCTTCTGGCCCTCCTTTTCGGCTCAGGCTTGCGCGTGATGTGGGACACAATCCTTGCCACCGCCCACTTGATCGTATACATCTCGTATGCCTTGGCCGAGTACTCCTTCCTCTTCGCCTTGCTCGGAGGGAATGACTTTATCGAACTCATCATCATCCGGTAGTCGCTCCCTTTCCTGGCGGCCACCCATGAAAGATACATCTCCGCAGCCTCCATGCAGATCAGCATGTTGTTCATCGCCTTCAGTGATCTTACCCTCATCCTTTCCATCCCGAGCTCCTGCTTCATGAACCTGAAGCTCTCCTCAACGCGCCAACGGATGCGATAGATGAACAGCGCCCTTTCGATATCCTCCTTTCGGCGGCACGGCATGTCAGTCAGGTAATGCCTCGCCTCCGAACCGTTGTCAGGGTAGACGACTATCATCGTCAGCGGCCTTGCGATGTCGTCATGCGTCACCCTGAAGGCAGCCGCCTTGCCTCCGCATGACTTCCCGCCGGACTCGTACCTTATGGCGTACCTGCCCTTTGAGAGGCCCTCTATCCCTCTGATGTTAAGTGTCTCGCCGGGATGCCCTGACACGCGGTATCTGCGCTGAATCCTGGCTCTGATGACGAAATGCTGGCCCTTCAGCATTATGAAGTTCATGTAGTCGGCGGAGTCGTATCCGCGGTCCATCGACACAATCGATGACGCCTCGCCCGGAGAAGAGTAGATGGCCCCGAGCTTCGAGATGGTCTCGTCGTGCGATGATCTGAACCCGGGCTGCGAGGTCGAGTAGGCCTTGAGGAAAATCGGGCAGACCGTGAGCCCTGGAAAAGTCAGCCCCACGATCCCGGTCACCCAGTATCCCTTCTCAGGCGGCCTTCCTTCCTTCGATCCGTCATGCACGGTCCCGAGGCGCTCGAATGCCTTGCCGTACGGCTTGGCTATGTCCGTGTCGTCCGCTATGAGCAAATAAGGGCGCGCCATCATCTCGGAGAGAGCGAACGCGATGATGTTCTCCTGGAGGCGCGAGAGGTCAGCCGTCCTGAGTCCTGAAGCCAGCCTGCACTCTGTTGTGTTAAGGCCCTTTCTCTCGCACAGAGCCCTGGAGATCTTCGACAGATCTGCCGAGCCTGACTTAAGCATCCCGAACGCCAGGTCCATCAGAAGCTTCCTCTTCGGGACGCCGAGTCCCCTGAACATGAAGCCCTCCATGAACGCGGTGAGCGAGGCTATGAAAGCGCGTGAAAAGTTGCTAGAATCTGACATGAAAACGGCCCTCCTTTCTCGGGCGTAGGCGGAAACTGGGGTTCCCGCTAATATCCTAATAGAAAAGAGGCCGTTTTCCTAACTATTTCAAAAAAACGCCGTATTTTGCCGGGCGGAAAAAACACCCGATGTAAAAAACCTACAAACTCATAACGTCTGATCGGCATTGCTATGTTATTTGCAGTCTGCTTATCCTATCTAGTGGCTGGCATTGTTAATCTTGTCCATTCTTATACAGCTATTGGAGTCTGGGATCTTTCTATTTTCTTCATCTGGCTTGGTATGGTATTCGGTGCGTTTTATCTCCGTGGCGAAAAAGAAAACCAAGCAGCTTAGTCTAATCTGATTTCCCGATTGTTAAAGACTTAAAAAGGGCTAGTCAGAAAGTGAATAACTTTCTAAAAGCCCTTTTATTTTTTACGGATACTCTGGAAAAAAGCTGTGACAATCTCTCCACATTTCTTGTCTTCAAGATAATGGATAGAGATATTATCGACTGAAGGAGAAACCTGATAATGAGTAAAGGCTCCTTTTTTCTCATCTAAAGCCCCGAAATAAATGTCTTTGATATGAGAATTTATCAAGGCACCCAAGCACATCAGACACGGCTCTAAGGTTATATAGATTGAACAGGAAGAGAGGTTTTTAGTCTTTAAGATCTGGAATCCTTTTTTTAAGACTAGCATTTCCGCGTGCTCGGTCGGATCGATATCCTTTAAAGACAGGTTATGAGCGGAAGCTATAACCTGACCGTCTTTTACTAAAACGGCTCCAATCGGAGTCTCTTTTTCTTTAAAGGCTTGTTCAGCTTCCTTATAAGCTTGTTCGATGTATTCGTTCATAATTACTTAATTATTATATAAAAAAACCACCGCACATGGTGTCTAGTCTTAAGGCTGCTGCCTTCCGGCCCTGACCTGGTTCGATAAAACCTCATCGCGATGGCATTAATATTATATATAACGTCTTAAGACTTAGCAAACTGATTTGAACAGCTTATGTTTGTAAAGATGATTGACATAGTAAGTTCCGCTTTGCGACTTTTTAAAAAGTCTAAGCCATTATGGTTCATAGTCTCGTTTGGGGTCCTTTCTTCTTTTTTGATATGATAATAACAATGCTAAGTAAATAAAGGAGCCCTTTTATGGATTTTATTATTCATCAGCATATCTTATCGACTATTAAGAAGTACGATATTTATGATGAGCAGGGCAAGGTCTGCTATACGACTGAAGGAAAAGCGAAAGGGCAGTTTATCGTCATGGGAGAACAGATTCATCTGTTCGACCTTAATGGTAAAGAAGTGGCCTTTGTCCATGAACGTTTCCCTAACTTGATAGGTAAATATGATCTGATTATCAACGGGGAACTGAAAGGCAGAATCGTTGGTAAGATATCTTTCATGCATCCGCGTTATAAAGTTGATTTTATGGGCTATCGGATCGAAGGCGATGTCCTGGGTTTCAATTTTAAGCTTTATCAGAAAGACAGATATGTGGCGACGATGGTCCCGAAGATGATCTCAGTCGGCACCGCTTATTCCTTATCGGTCGCTGATAAGGAAGACGAAATTCCAGCGTTGACTCTTTCAATCGCTATCGCCGGCATGGGCGCTTCCGGCATGGTTGCGTGGGACTTCATTCTGCCGACCAACTAATTTTAAAAGCTCTTTGATCTAGAGATGTTTACCCCTCATCTTTGGCATTATAAAAAGCCTAAGATAGGGGTTTTTAAGTCTTCTGGATTGTCTTTAAAAGGAAGTCTCTTTTGTTACTCTTTGATATTCAGTTCTTTTTTCACATCTTCTTGAACTTCTAAAAAGGCCTTAACTACTTCCGGATCAAAATGGGTTCCCGATTCTTTTTTGATGATATCGATCGCGGTCGGATAAGGGAATGGTTCCTTATAAGAACGCTTAGAGACCAAGGCATCAAAGACATCGGCGACCGCCATAATACGAGCGGAAAGGGGAATCTGTTCGCCTTTTAGTCCTTCCATATATCCGCTGCCATCCCATTTCTCATGATGGTAAGCTGCCATATCTCTAGCCACCTCTAAGTAAGTGTTGCCGGTGATGCCTTCCAAGGCCATATCGATAATTCTTTTGCCTTCGCTGGTGTGGGTCTTCATAATGGCGAATTCTTCGTCGGTTAATTTACCGGGCTTATTTAAGACTGTATCGGAGATTTTGATTTTGCCGACATCGTGAAGAGGAGCGGCGAGGATGACATCCTTACGGTAATCATCAGTAAGGATATCGGGGAAAGCCTTTTCCTTATATAACTGATTAGCGATCAGCTCGACGTAGAAAGAGGTTCTCTTAATATGCTCCCCGGTATTTTTATCTCTTAATTCAACCATGTTAGCCATCGCCAGGACGATATTTCTTTCCATCCGTAGCATCTTGGCGGTCTGTTCTTCGATAGTCCGATAATCTTCGCTGGCGGCATCTTCGGACTCTTTTAAGGAGACGAATAATTCTTCTAGTTCGTCCTTGGTGGTGATCTCTTTTTGCTGGTTTCTAATAGGGCTTACGCTCCAATTCTCAATACCGACTTCTTTATAGTCTCTGGTTCTTTTGACCAAGGTATTAAGCGGCTGAATCAAGAGATTATCGATGTAATAATAAGCCAAGCAAAGAGAAAGGATAATAAAGCTAAAGACTAAACCGAGCAGTTTCATTAAGAAGGAATTGATATCCGCAGTGATATCGCGCATATCGATATCTGTGCAAGCGTAGGCGACAGTTTTGTTGTTCGAATCGTGAAGCGGGGTATAAACAGAGCAAAGCCAGCCGTATTGATCGGAAGAAATAATCGGCTGAATTTCCTCTCCGGCCTTTAAAGCAGGAAGATACTCGGTGAAACCTTCATCGAAAGGAACAACTTCTCCTCTTTCTGCTCCTTTAACTTCCGGGGTATCTAAATCGAAGACCACGTGGCAACCATCCTCTTCGATTTTATAGACGTACATGTATTCGATTTTATCGCAGGAATTAAAAAGACCGTAAAGGCTTTTTTCCGCTAAGGCGTATTCGCTGTCTTTCTGGCCGGCAATCAGGAAACTATCCACATCATCCCCAGGGATTATCTCGCACATAGCTTTCGTATAATCCTGACCGATTTCTGAATAGTAAGAGATGCATTTATTCTGATAGATCGTGGAGGAAACTACAGAGATAATTGCAACTAAAGCGATGCTGATAATCGAGACCATGATGGTGGCCTTGCCTTGGATGGAATGCCAACGGATTTTTTTGCTAAAATTCTTGATCGGCTCCTTTTTATAAAAGCAACCACCCTGCAGATAATGGGCAAGGATTTTATCTGGAAGGAAACGGACGAGAAGGTAGACTAAGACGACCGAGATGGTTTTATCTAGAAGCTGGTAAAGCCAGGCGGCTAGCCATAAGGCTAAAAAAGAAGGGAATCCCTGATTAACAAAAATTTCAGAAAGACCTCCGATAAAGGCGTAGTCAACGCTTCCATTTGAAAGGAAGAAAAAGATTAAGGACTGAAAAAGTGAAAGGATAAAAGAAGAAGCAAAAATAACGATAGGAAGTCCCCAGAGCTTATTAAAAAGACCAAGGCGGACCGCAAAAGAGATAAGTGCGGCAAAGATGATAAAAGCGAGAGCGTAATAGATGCTAGTTAAGTCGAAGGCCATCTCGATGCTTTGAGTTAAAAGCGCAGTTAACATCCCACCGATTGGCCCGGAGACAGCAGAGGCGATACTGGTGCCGAGAGCATCGAAAAATAAGGGGGCTTTTAAGGCTATCATTAAACGGCTAAGTCCCACATTTAAACCTATTCCGAGGAATAAAAGGGCAGCCATCCACCAAGAAAATAGATATTTTGCTTTTTCAGGCATTGTGCTGGATTTCATAAGTTAAACCTCTCTAGAGATTTTGTTTTTATAATTGTACCAAGTTTAAAACAAATAAGGAAACAATTACGGATGGAGAAAATTTGAAAATACGAGGAATTTAAGGGGCTTTGATTGTTTAAAGGAAAAAAAGATTCCTGAAAGATTGCTTCCTTTCGCCTTTAAAGACGTGGACGTTAAAAAAGACTTGGATTATAAAAGACCGGTCTACCCTTATCCGTATGAGACCGAGTATATCGGTGGAGATCATAAGGACATTAAGAACTTTAGAAGAAAACTGGGCGACGGTAATTATTAAAAGAAGTAATAATGGAATGTTAAAGATGACTCTAAAATAATCTATCAAGTCCTTTTCCATAATACGTTTTTAAAAATGTTATCTGAACGGGAATTGATTTCCGATGTTAAGAGAAACAAAGCGATTTCTCTTAAATCTTTACCTATTAAAATGCTAAAGATGGCAATATATCTCCCGCTTATCTAATATTCTAAAAGTGTATAATAAGTAAATATAAGGATTAGCCCTTTAATGGTTTTATTTACTGATTTATTGAAACTCCTGGCGGAAGAAAATACTGATTCAAGATATGTCACTTACGTGATCATCTGGACAGCCATCTTTTTAGTTGCCACCTTTGCCTTTGTGGTCACCATTCATTTCGCTCGTCGTTTTTTCACCTGCCATGCTGTTATAGAAATATATAAGGATAAAGACGGTGTCCATAAGAAAGTGACGTATTGCCGTCACGGGGAAATCATCCAGACGAAGAATATGAAGCTGGCGAAGAAGTACCCTGGCATAAAGCCTATTACGATTTCATCCGATTCCGAAATCGAACAGGGCAACCTTGAAGCCTTCCTGATGCCGCACGGCGATGTCAGAGTTGTCTTCGGATATGCGGAAAAGAAAGCACCTGAAGCTGCTTCAGCAAGCACCTCTAAGCCGGTTCTTCCTCTTCCTCCTTCAATTCAGAAGACCTCGGACGAACTGCTTCGTCCTTTGCTTCTTCTTTCCGTCTTAGATGTGGAGAAACATCTTGAAGAAACGAATTCCTTAGAGAGCTTCCCTCTGCTTAACAGTTACCGTTATACGATCCTCGATGAAAAAGAAGTCATGATCTTAAAGGGCGGAGAACAGATCTACGCGATCGCTGTTTCCTCGGAAGCTGTCTTTAAGACTCTGATCCGCCTAGATTCCGCCTTCGTCAAAGATAAACTTAGCGATATCGATTCTCTAGCTCATATTTCCGGAGATGTCTATTCCTTGATTCTGGATTCGACCTTCGGCTCGATCCAGAGATATTTTTCCATCCTCGACCACGCTTACGCTTATGTCCTCTTAACTGATTACACCTTTGAAGAAGGACACTATATCCTTAATAAGTCTCAAGGGGAGAAAGCCAATTCTTCGATCCTGGCCTTCAACGAAAAGATCTCGCGTGAATTCGATCCGGTCTACGATCGTTCAATCGAAGAAGCGAGAAAGTATCGTCAGGCTTTGATGAAGATTTTCCAGAGAGAGAAAGAACTCGATGCGGAGATTATCACCGAAAGAAGTTTAGTCTACGAAGAACTGGAGAAGTCGAAAGAAGAACTGGCTGAAGTCCAGGATGATGTCTTTAAGATCCACGATGACTTCATCGATGGCCCTTATGTGGAAGAAGAAAAGAAAGAAGAGCCGGAAGTTGTCGTTAAGAAGGGCTTGCCGGATATTAACGACGAACTTTCTGATTTACGTCCGGTCCGTCCTTCCGCCCTTTCGATTGAAAAGCTGATCGACTATATCATGGAACATAAGGATATGGTTTCTTTGACCATCGATCTTTCGAACAATATGAAGAAGACTCCGACGACCATGAAGTTCCTTTCTTCCTATTTCGCTTTGATCATGAAAGGCAAGTTGACTTATCGGATCAATCTGAAGATGGATGACTCCTATATCCAACAGATGGCTAAAGAGCATCCGAATATCATCCACGTCCATAACGGAATCGAGGAAGACTGGTATCGTCTGACCCTTGATGATACGTATAAGACCTACGAAGAGTTATATAAGATCCTTTTGGAGTCTTACGAATATACCAAGAGCATCGCTTATGCCAGACAGCAGAGTCTGGAAGAAGCGGCAGCGGCCCAATAGAGCTATATTTTTAAATCTTTAAGCGTTTTTTATTAATTTTGTGGAAATCTTTCTGATTTTTGAGTATAACTAATAACTATACGAACGCTCAAGGCGAAAAAGGAGAAAACGAAATATGAAAAACAAAGGATTGCTTTTTACTTCATTGATGGTTGTGACATTGCTGGTTTCCTGCGGAGACAATCAGTCGATTGTCGCTTCAGTCTTATCTTCTGAGACTGGCTCCTCCCAGGCCGCTTCCTCGGAATATACCTATAACGAAAAGGCTTATAAATACGGACCGGATATCTTCCAAAAGTACATGGCTCAGGAAGAGGACTTCACAGAGGCCTTAAAAGGAACGCAGGGCAAATACTTTATGCCGTCAATCGGCAATTCGAAGCTTCTAGTTGTCCCCGTTCTGTTCTCAGATACCACAAAAACCGATTCCGAAAAATCGGAGATGCAGACGGAACTTCAGAAAGTATTCTTCGGTGAGGCTTCTGATACCGGCTGGGAATCGGTCTCTTCTTATTACAAGAAATCTTCTTATGGCAAACTGAACATTCAGGGCAAGGTTTCTGAATGCGTTACGCTGCCGAAGACTTTTGCCAACTATAACGCCAAGGCCACCGCGAACATTAATATCATTGTGGCTCAGGTCTATAAGGATCTATTTGTTAACGGCACTTATAAAGCTGAGGATTACGATAATAATGGAGATGGCATCGTCGATGGCATCTACATGGTTAACGAAGCTCCGATCGATCCGAAAGGTCAGGGTCTGGGCTGGGCGTTTACCACTTGGTATATCAAGTCCATTTTGAAGTATCCGATCGGTGCTTATTCTTGGTCCTCGATTGATTTCGCTTCACGCGGCAACGGCTATACAGTTGCCAGCCCTGATGCGCATACTTACATCCATGAAATGGGCCATGTTTTAGGCTTGAACGATTATTACGATACTTTCAACAGCTATAATTCGGTCGCTGGTGGCGCCAACATGCAGGATTTCAACATCTGCGATCACGATCCTTATTCTAAGTATCTTTGGGGTTGGGCTAATCCGACCGTCATCACGGAAGAAAATACCGATGCTTCAATCACCGTCAATTTGAAGCCGATGGAGGATTCAGGCGATTGTGTTGTCTTAGCTTCGAAGTTCAACGGTTCCGCTTTGGATGAATACCTGCTTTTGGAGTATTACACTCCGACCGGCTTAAATAAGAAAGATGCGGAGAGCAAGTACGAATCGATTTTAGGCATCAACGGTTCCGGTATCCGTCTCTGGCACTGCGATAAGAGAGTCTATCAGGCTTATATGGATACCGCTAACGAACAGATTTCTTATGATCCTAATGAAATGGATCCGGTCTTCGCTGCTGAT
Organism: Bacilli bacterium; assembly: GCA_022652945.1. Lineage (GTDB taxonomy): Bacteria > Bacillota_I > Bacilli_A > RFN20 > CAG-288 > Scatoplasma. Next base: position 315,321 of record JALCRV010000001.1, on the reverse strand, counting down.
TTGGATACTTCGACCCCTGTGGTTGATTTTGCCACCGAGATTGCGACCAACAGCTCCAAGAATTATTCTTCTAACTTTATGTCCCATGCGGAACTGCAGATGGTGCGTTCCACTTACGGCACGGATGCTTACGATATTACTTCGGCGGCTACCGCAGCTGACTTATTTAAAGAGGGAGCGACTTTCGGGACCGCTGATGATAAGTTCTCCGATTTTGCTTTCTATTCCACAACCACCAAACTTTCTTACGATTGCGATGAGGCGGAATATAAGGCTGCGACCAAGGCGGCTCTGCCTTATTCCTTTAAGGTCGAGTCGGTCGGGGATACGGCGAAGATTGTCTTTACTAAGAAGGCCTAGTCTAGAAGTAAGGTTCTTTGGATTATTTGTCAGCCGGGGTTTGGGTTGATGACCCCGGCTTTTCTTATATCCTTATATACTTATATATAAAGGGAAGCGGAAAGCGGGAAGGCTGACAAAATAAGAGAGGATATAGTAGAATCTACTTGCTATGTTAGATTCAGAACATCAAAGAAAGATGCTGATCGTCTGGTTAGTCGCCTTTGTGTTGGCGGCTGCTATTTTTATGGGCGTCCTTTTCGGGAAGGGTAATTACGGTCTTTACGGATTTGAGGAAGCTTGTTTTTACCCGGGGATTCTTTTGATCCTGTCCGGGCTTTTGGTTTTGGTGGCTTCCTGGGGAGCCTTCGATATGTTTGTTTATGGCTTCCGCTCCGTTTTCTCCCATATGAACCCGGATCCTAATCATGTCGATAAATATGCCGACTATACCCAGTATGTCCAAGAGAAGAGAACGCAAAGACAATATTCTAAACCTCCCTTGCTGCCTTTCTTTGTTGTGGGTGGCTTATTCCTCTTGGCGGCTATCATTATGATGATTATTATGCGGAAAGCTGTCGTTTAATAATAGAGGAAGCAAGGAAAATGCAAATAGTGCGTTTTCCTCTTTTTACAGATTATGAATTTAGGGCTTGAAAGTTGCTGAAAGCGCTTTTTTAGTTAAAAATGCCTTGAAAATGATGTTTTTCTTGACAACAAACTCAAAAAAGATAAAATTATAAACATACGATTGTGAAAGGAGAAATTTATCACATGAAGAAAAACGCTTTTTTATTACAGCTAGGAATCGTTGGATTTTTAGCTACTTCTCTCTCTGCGTGCGGTGCGACTGTTGTCACCTCTAGTGCAACTTCGTCTTCCGCTGCTGCTGCTTCGTCTCAGGTCGCTTCTTCGGAAGCCGCCTCTTCGGAAGAAGCTTCCAGTGCGACTGTCTATAAGACAGTTGCTGGTACTCAGGATTCCGGTTCGTTTGAATCCACCGATATCGCTGGTGGTGGCACCGGAGCTTTCTCTTACGTCGGTTCGAATTATCAGGATCGTACAACGATCTTGGGAAGCCTCGAAAAATACGCGATTTCCCATAAACTCGCTGGCCTTCCTCTTTACGAGAACGGCGGCTACGTCCTCTATAACGATCGTGTCGTTAAAGGGACCAACAACTACATCACCGGCTACGGCTTCTCCATCGTGAGAGATGGCTATCTGTCCGCTGATATGAGCGCGACCAATGAACCTAACCCTGCTTACGTCGGCTATTATCACGGCTGGGATCAGTCCGATCCGGGCTCCATCAACGCTTTGGATACTGATGGCTCCCAGATCGCTGATATGTATGCTAACATCTCGTCCGGTTACTTCGGCACGAAGATGAACGAATCCAAAGATGGCTATGAATGGTACGGTGTCCTTGCTTCCAAGGATCATCCGGTTCCGGTCGTCGGCGGTGCTCCTAAACTTACCGGCGTCACTTCTAACGAACTCCATGATACTTGGAGAGTTTACCTCAGAACTGGCGCAGATGGTGGTGTTGCTTATCGTACAGCTTCCAAACTTACTGATCGTAAGGCTTTCGATGGCACTTATGCCACTTTGGATGATTACGTCAACGCTTGGAAGGTCCTGCTCAACAAGAGCAACGGTTATTACAGAGGCGGCGAATTAGCGGGCAAGACCGGCAAATCCGGCATTGTTGGCGCTGCTGCTTACTATAATGCCACCGCCAAAGGCGATACGACCGATGCGGCTAAGGCTGCTTGGGATAATGTCGGCATTAAAGGCGGACATGATGATGCTAACGGTGATTATATCGATTTCACCTTCTTAGCTCCGACCAACAGATTCTATGCGATGTATAACTTAGCTGAATCGAACTATGAACCTATTCCTGCTAAGTTCTTCAATTTGGTTGGCGCTGAAAACTACGGCAACTACAATAAAGATAAGACCACTACTCCTATCGATAACATTCTCTCCGTTGGGCCGTACTATCTCGATACCTGGCAGGATCAGAAGCTTATCACTTATAAGAGAAATGCTGATTGGTACGAAATCAAAGAGGATGCTAACCTCTATCGTATCCCTGGTATTCACACTGTCATTCTTTCTGCTTATACCACTGATAACACTGTTCCGTTCCAGGAATTCCTTAAGGGCAACCTCGATGCTGCCGGTCTGCCGGATGATTATCTGAAGGATTATAAGAATGATGCCAGAGCTACTACGGTTCCGGGCGATTCCGTCTTTAAGTTAAATATCAACTCCTGCACGAAAGATCGTTGGGTTGAACTCTTCGGTAAGAAGGGCACCATCGCTCGTACTCAGGAAAGCGATTATTGGGATGTCAAGCCTTGGATGTCCAACGATGACTTTGTTAAGGGCTTGATGTTCTCTATCGATCGTAAGACCTACGCTGCTAACAGAGGTGTCATTCCTTCTGCTAACTACTTCTCCACTAACTATATGTCCGATCCTGAAAATGGTGTCGCTTACGATAATACGGCTGAGCATATTGCCGCTATGAAGTCCTACTGGGGCGATGATTATGCCGATACCTTCGGCTATTCTGTCTCTAAAGCAGAAGCGGCCTTCGGTGAAGCTATCGATCAATTGATTGCTTCCAAGGACATTGTCCCGGGCACCAAAGATGCTCCGACTCCGATCTCCATCGATATCTGGTGGATGACTGAATCCCAGATTAAGAAATCGGGCACCGAAATTGGCAAGTACATCGAAGATGCCTTCAATGCTGCTGGTCTTGATAAGGGCGTTAAGCTCACGGTCAATCAGCACGCTGTCACCGTTTGGACCGATGTCTACTATAAGCATTTGATGGTTGGTCAGTTCGACTTGGGCTTCGGCTCCATCTCGGGCAACGCCCTCGATCCGCTTAACTTCATGGAAGTCCTTAAGTCCAACAACTCTTCCGGCTTCACTCTTAACTGGGGCCCGGATACTTCTGCTATCGACACTGGCGCAAATGCGCTGACCTTCGATAACAAGACTTGGTCCTTCGATACTTTGTGGAAAGCTGCTGATCAGGGCGTCGTCATCAAAGGTGGCGTTGAGTTGCCTCCGGTCGTCTTGTCTTATGGCAAGAGCGAATGGGGTGATGATCTGAGCTTGACTCTGACCTTCTCCTACGATGATGCTAAGTCTCACTTCTCTTCGTTGACTGGCATCGGTGATGCTACTGATCTTGCTATCACTATCGATGATTTCTATGTCTCCGATGATTCTTCTTACTCTGAGACCATCGATGACAACGCTTCCTATCTCACCGGTTGCAAAGTTGATGAGACCGCTAAGACTATCACCTTCACGATGATTCCTGAGCTTGTCCAGGCTTGCGGCAACGCTTACGGTTATGTTGTTGTTGGCGCTGACTACACTCTCACCATCGCTGGTGTTTCAGTTTCCGGCTACTGCTCGGCTTACGTTGTCCTCGGAGAATAAGCTTAGCTGATTAGCTGAATTTCGATTACTCTGTCTGATGAAAGCAGCACCAATCTATAAGGTTGGTGCTGCTTCTTTGTCTAATAACATACCTTGAAATGTTGTTAGAGAAAGACATATGTGGTAGATTAAAAGCACGCTAGTTTTTTAATTAGGGGAGAAAATAAAAAAACAAAATGGTTAAATACACGATAGAGCGATTATTGCTCGCCATCCTCACAACCTGCATAATCCTCACCATGACATTCTTTTTGATGAAATTATTACCGTTTTCTAAGCCTATCGGTGAAGATTCAGCTAAGTTTACTTACTATCTGAATCAGGTCTCTTTAGGTTACGTCCTTGATTTTAAAGGGGAAACCGGTGGCCTTGGGGAATTGCTTTGGAACTATCAGGATACCAGCGGCGCTTGGCACTATTTCTACCTTAGACCGTCCGGTGAGCAGTATATCGCTTGGGTCACTGGGATTTTTAATGGCTTCAATTGGGGCCCTTCGACTTTCATTCAAGCTAACGTCGATTCTCTGGTTCTTATTCGTGATCGTCTTCCGTACACTATCAAGGTTAATGTCTGGGAAGTCGTTCTCTCGGTACCTCTGGGTATCGCTTTAGGTATCTGGGCCGCTTTGAAAAAGAATAAGATGACCGATCATATCATCTCCACATTGGTTATGATCTTCATCTCCTTGCCTTCCTTTATTATCATTACTTTCTTCATGCTGATTTTCTGCTATAAGAACAATATCCTGCCTTCTCAGTGGCCGGCTGATTCTGATCCGGCATCTAGAAGAGCCTTAGGCTATATTCTTCCTGTCTTATCTTTGTCTTTCGGCTCTATTTGCGGCTATTGCCGTTTCACCAGAGCGGAACTGACCGAAGTAATGTCCTCCGACTTCCTTCTGTTAGCTCGTACGAAAGGCTTAACGAAAAATCAAACGATTATCCGTCACGCCTTAAAGAACGCCATGGTCCCGATCCTGCCTTCTATCTTAGCGGAAATCATCGGTGTCTTAGGTGGCTCGATGATTCTGGAATCCCTTTACGGAATCCCGGGTGTCGGTTCTTTATATGTGACCGCAATTCAAAGAGCTGACTATAACGTCCTGCTTGCCGATATGTCTTTCTACACGATAATTGGCTTAACTGCCGGTGTTTTCCTTGATCTTTCTTATGGATTCATCGACCCGCGTATTAGAATGGGGGCCAAGAAGTAACTATGGAAAAGAAAGAACACTTCGAATACGAAGACAGCCAAAGGCTGAAGCATGAAGTCGATCTTACTCCGGAAGATTTCCAGTTCACTCAGAAGGATGTCCATATTTCAGATGCCAAGTTCCAGTCTAAGCCGACCACTTTCTTCAAGGATGCTTTAAAACGCTTCTCAAAGAATAAGTCCTCGGTCGTGGGAGCTATTATTTTAGGTATCCTTGTCATTTTGGCTTTTATCTTGCCCGTCTCTTTGCCTTCCGATATTAAAAGCGAGCATCCTTATGAAGTAAAGCTGCTGCCGAAGATCAACGAAGCGGGAACCGGCTGGTGGGATGGCTGCCAGACCAAGACTCACATCACTTATGATACGATTAATAATCTGCCGGCTGATTTTGAAGCCCGCTCGGTTGTGGAAGGCTCGATTGTCAAGACTAAAGAGGGCGAGAACTTCACCGATGCGGTTAACAAATACGCTTACGGCGGTTCCATCAGAATCTCCATTGCGGCTGAATCCACCAAGAGCGGTGAATTCGGCACCCCGGTCTACGGTTACAATCTAGCAAACGATTATCAATTGACTTACACCACGGTCAATCCGGATGCCTCTTTCTTCGATGTCGGCACTAAGTACGGGGAATTAGGCGAATATGCTGTCCAATTCCGTTATAAGGATGATAATGGCGATGTCCAGCATATCAATATCAAAGACTACAGCAAAGATATCGGCACCTACACAGTCGATCTTACCCCGGCTCTTATTAACGCCGGACTGCCCAATACGACTGTTTTTAAAAAGAGTCAGAAACCTTCGATTGTCTTTGTCTTAAAGCCTAACGCTGACAATGCGGAAAACCTTCTGATTTCCAGCGCTTCGATGGCTTCTTCTTCAACCGATGAAGCGGAGACGATGAAGGCGATGTCTTTCAACGATGCCAACGCCAGTTTGTTACAGTCGGATAAGACAAAGTTGAACTGGGGCGTTTACGGCGGGCAGACCAACCTTTATCGCGCCAATATCATCTACTGCGACTTCCGTTGGGATTCCTACGCTGATAGACTCGGCATTCAAAAGAGAGCCCTTTCCAACACTAACATCAACACCTATATTTCCAATGGGTGGATGTCCTGGGATTTTGATACTTTCCTGAATTCTGCTCACGCTGATACCGATAAGGCAGCGTTAATCAGCTCTTTCAAGATTCTTAATGATGAAAGATGCCCGTTAAGATCTATCGACACGGTTTCCTTCACTGGAGATGCTAGTAAGTACATCCTCGAAGTCAACGGCGATGTCTCTATCTATCGCTGGCTCGGCTATTCCAAGATGCCTAAGTATCTGTTCGGCACCGATGCTTCGGGCAAAGATATTGTTAATCTGACCTTTGCCGGCTTAAGAACTTCCTTGCTCTTAGGTATCATCACTTCCGCCGTCTGCTTTATCTTCGGTCTGTTCTGGGGCGCTATCTCCGGCTACTTCGGCGGCTGGGCTGATATCCTGATGGAACGCTTCACCGAAATCTTAGGCGGTCTGCCTTGGATTGTCGTCATGACTATCTGCATTTTAAAGTTTGGCTCGAACTTCGTTACGTTCGCTCTCGCTTTGTGCTTAACCGGATGGATGGGGACCTCTTCAATTACCCGTACCCAGTTCTACCGATATAAGGACAGGGAATATATTTTCGCCGCCCGTACTTTGGGGGCTTCGGATTTCAGATTGATTTTCCGCCATATTCTTCCTAACGCGGTCGGAACGATCATCACCTCGACCGTCCTGATGATTCCTTCGACGATTTTCTCAGAAGCGACCATTTCTTATCTCGGCTTAGGTCTCCAGGGGCTTTCTTCCCTCGGTGTCACTTTGTCCGATAACCAAATTTATATTTCTACCTTGCCGCATCTGATTATGTTCCCTTCCGCGGTTATGTCATTAATCATGATTTCCTTTAACCTCTTCGGCAACGGGCTTAGAGATGCCTTTAACCCGTCCTTGAAAGGAGAGGAGTAAAACTTATGAGCTTCCAAGATCAATATAAAAATATCATTGAAGAAAACAACACCAACGAAGGCAAAGAGAAGGTGTTGGAAGTAAAAGACCTCACCATTTCCTTCAAGACCGATAACGGTAAAGTCCAAGCGGTCAGAGGCGTGTCTTTTGACCTTTATAAAGGTGAGACCCTCTGCATCGTCGGCGAATCCGGCTCTGGCAAATCAGTTACTTCGAAAGCCATCATGGGGATTCTTTCCGCCAACGCTTTAGTTGAAGGCGGGCAGATTATTTATCAAGGTGAAGATCTTCTGAAAGTCTCCGAAAACGAATTCCACCGGATCAGAGGCCATAAGATCGGCATGATCTTCCAGGATCCGCTTTCTTCGCTTAACCCGATTGTCAAAATCGGCAAGCAGATTACCGAGACGATGATGATTAACAAGGATCAATTGAAGAACCGTTATAACGAACTTATCGCCCCGCAGTTGACCGCCTATAAGAATAACAAGGTCATCCGCGCTACTTCTATGACTTATGCGGAATCCGATTATGAGCATATTTGCCATAATGAGGATGATAAGATCCAAGATGCGAAGAAGAAGACCGAAGCCGCCAAGGCTCATGTCGAGTCTTTAAAAGACTCGACCGATGTTAAGCTGAAGACTGAAGCGGAAGAGGAATTGAAAGAACTTACTGAAAAAGAGCAAGAGATCACCAAGGCTTCCGAGGCTATCAAGAACCAGGCGAAAGCTGATTGCGAGAAAAAGAAAGCTGATGCAGACCTTCTTTATAAAGAGAGCAAGCCTAAATTAAAGGCTGCTTTGAAAGAGGCCAAGATCAAGGCCAAGGCGGATAATGCAACCTATAAAGCCGGCTTGGAGAAAAAACGCGATGAGGACTTAAAAGTCGTCCGCGCCAAGAAGGCTTTAGTGAAGATCGATGATCAAGCGGTCGCCGCCATCGATAAGCAGATCAAAGAAGTCAAGATCAAGTATTATCTCGATTACTTCAAAACGAAGAAACATCTCCGTCATCAGTTAGCTGCTGACCGCGATACTAAGATTGCTGAGCTTTTAGCTAAGCGTAAAGAGATCACTAAGCCGCTAGATGAAGTGAACGGCGAGGAAGAAGAGATCATCAGGAATTATCAGAACGCTGTAAAGATCACCAAGGCTGAAGCGAAGAGACAGGCTTTGGAGGTTATGAGGGAAGTCGGAATCCCGCAGCCGGAAAAACGTTATTATCAGTATCCGTTCCAGTTCTCCGGTGGCATGAGACAGAGAATCGTTATCGCCATCGCTTTGACGGCGGCTCCGGATATTCTGATCTGCGATGAGCCGACCACCGCTTTGGATGTCACCATCCAGGCGCAGATTCTCGAGTTGATCAATAATCTGAAGGCTACTAGACATCTTTCCTGCATTTTCATCACTCACGATCTGGGTGTCGTCGCTAATATGGCGGATCGTGTAGCTGTTATGTACGCGGGCAAGATTTGCGAATACGGGACCGATAAGGAAATCTTCTTTGATCCTCGTCACCCTTATACTTGGGCTTTGCTTTCTTCTATTCCTGATATCGATTCGAAGGAAAAACTCGAAGCGATCCCTGGGACCCCTCCGGATATGATTTATCCGCCGCTTGGCGATGCCTTCGCTCAACGTAACCGTTATGCGATGGGTGTCGACTTTAAGTATCAGCCGCCGTTCTTCAAGATTACTGAGACTCACTACGCTGCGACCTGGCTTTTATATCCGGGTGCTCCGGAAGTTGAGATGCCGAAGATTGTGTCGACGAGAATCAAGAAAGCCTTAGAGGAGGAATCAAGTTATGCTGCCAAGAGATGAAGATGAAACTCCCTCGGTGACCGGAGATCTTGATTCGGACGCGAAGACGGCTCAGAATAGCGACGAATTATTATCACAATCGGAGCAGATGGATAAAAAGATAGTCGATCGTCATGACCGCGATGAGCATGTAGAGGGCGAACCTCCCTTGATGTCTAAAGAGGTTTTGAATGACAACAAAGCCTTCCGCTCCAAGGTCAAATTCAAGCAGGAACTGGTCGATAAGCATATTCTGCTTTCGGTCCGTCACCTGAAGCAGTATTTTAAGTTAGGCACCTGGCCTAATCAGGTGAAGTTAAAGGCGGTCCACGATGTCTCCTTCGATGTTTATGAAGGGGAGACTTTCGGTATCGTCGGTGAATCCGGCTGCGGCAAGACGACGACCGGACGTTGCATCATCCGTCTTTACGACATCACTTCCGGCTCGATTTACTATAAAGGCCAACGTATTTCCGCTGGCGATCGTTGGAATCAAAAGGAAATTAAATATTCCCGCATCCACGCGTCGGAAAAATGCAAGGCTTTAAGAATCGAGATGTCTAAGAAGCTGAAAGAAGCGGTAGAAAAGAAAGTTTCTGAAGCCGAACTTGAAAAGATCAAGAAAGATTATAAAGATCAGATTGCTTCGGTTAAAGAACGCAATAAGGTCGTCGTTGAAGAACAGAAGAAGAAAATCAGACAGATTCATTACGATAATCGCCATGTCTCCAGAAAACTGATGAATGAGATTCAGATGATCTTCCAGGATCCGGTTGATTCCCTCGATCCTCGTATGACCGTCGAGGATATTATTCAGGAAGGCTTAAGAATCCAAGGCCATCATAACAGAGTTGAGAACCATCAGAAGACGGTTGATATTTTGAAGAAAGTCGGTCTGGTGCCTGAGCACGCTTCGCGTTACCCTCATGAATTCTCCGGCGGACAAAGACAGAGAATCGGTATCGCTCGAGCTCTGATTATGAATCCGAAACTGTTGATCTGCGATGAACCGATCTCCGCTTTGGATGTCTCCATCCGTGCGCAGATCATTAACTTGCTTAACGACCTGAAGAAGGATATGGGCTTGACGATGATTTTCATCGCTCACGACCTTTCCACGGTTAAGTATTTCTGCCAGAGAATCGCCGTTATGTATTTCGGTGAGTTGGTGGAATTAACCACTTCCGATGAATTATTTAAGCATCCGCTTCATCCGTACACTAAGTCTTTGCTCTCCGCTATCCCTCAACCTAACCCGCTGAGCGAAAAGAGAAGAAAGAGAATCGTCTATAATCCGATGACCGCCCACGATTACTCCAAACAGAAGCCGACGCTTCACGAGATCCTCCCGGGGCATTTCATCTTAGCTAACGATGCAGAAATCGCTAAGTACAAAGAAGAAATCTCCGAGATTGATAACGGCGAAGTTAAGTTCCTGCACGGTCAGGAAGTTAAAGACGGGGTCAGCATGGAAGAGAAGACCGAAGAAAAAGTTGAAGAAAAGACTGAAGAGAAAGTTCCTGAAGCTAAGAAAGCAAAGAAAGCTGAACCGGCCAAGAAGGAAACAAAACCCGTTAAGAAAGTTGCGACTAAGACCGGGAAGAAAAAGTAGCCATAATCCGCGCTTCGGCGCGGATTTTTATTTTCCTTTTATATTGAAAGATATTTAATAAAATAACTGCTTCCTGCCCGGCCTTTTATATGGTAAGATTGAAATAGAAGCGAATATAGAAATTTTATTAAGTCAGCCTCGGTTTATTTTATTCTTCTTCCGCGACGAGAAAAGACCTGTAAAAACGGTCTAATAGTGTGCCCGCCTTTCTTTTGTTTATTGTTTTCAGTTTTGTTTGCTTAATGAGCAGGGAGGAATCGATCATGAAGAAAACATCGACTATTTATTATCTGCTGAGTTATCTAGGCTTCGCCTTGTCTTTATTTTTTATCTCCGCTCCGTTGAACTTCTTTATCCCGTCTTTAGGCGGGGGCAAGTACACCACGGAAGGATTTATCTTCCTAGGGGTCATGCTACTTCCTTTATTTATCTGCGGTTTCTTTTCCGCTCGCTTTGTTCTTCATGTCTATCCGACTTTAGAAGATAAGGATGAAAAAATCTCCCGCTTGGTCTTACTTATCATTTCACTTCTGGGTATTTCTTCCGCTGGCATCTTTATCGGAAATATTGAATACATTCCTTTTATCTGTGCCTTAGTTATCTCCGCTATTATCTATCCTTCTGTCATCTTCCTTTCTTTAAAGAAAGAAAAGACCAAGGAAAGCCACTGGAAGGAGAACAACAAGGATATCATCCTGTCCGGGATTGCTTATCCTTTATTCTTAGCCTCCGCTTTCTTTACTCTCGTTCCTTTCTGGGCAATCGGGATTAATTCCCACGTCTCCTCTTCTTTCGATTTGGCTTATGTCATTAAACCGGTGTTGGCGATAGTCGCTATTTTAGCAGGCATCGTGTTCTATCAGAAGTACCTGAAACGAATTAATGAGTATTCGGATCAGGAAAAGATGCCGATCAGAATCCTGGCTATCATTTCGGTAGTCGGTGTAACTTGGGTTGCTGGGCTCTATTCAGTCTCCGTTGGCTTTTATCTTCTGGCCTTGGCAATTATGCTGGTCTGGTCTTCCGTCAATGGCTTGGTTCTCTATAAAGCCTGATAAGAAAGAAAAGAATTTTACTTAACTTAACTGTTTTAGTTATGAATTAAATTTGGCCCGTTCGGGTTTTTATTGAATTTCTCTTTCTTATCCGTTATACTTACTAAGTCAATCGCTTGGCAAAATCCAAGACGAAAGGAGAAATGTTTCATGAAAAAGGGAATCCATCCGGAGTATCACCGCTGCAAGGTCACTTGCATCAGCTGTGGAAACACCTTTGAGACCGGTTCGGTTTTAAAGGAAATCAGAGTCGATACTTGCTCTAAGTGCCATTCGTTCTACACTGGCAAGGCCGGCACGATCGTTTCCGATGGCCGTATTGATCGCTTCAACAAGAAGTATCAGGCCCCGGCTGCTGAAGCTAAGACTGAAGCGCCTAAGACTGAAGAAGCCAAATAAGCTTCCGAAAGGTAAACTGAGCCCCTCGCTATTAAGGCGAGGGGTTTTGTTTTGAAAGAAAAAAGGCGATGTGAAGAATGTTTATCATTCTTTCACCAGATATTCGGTTTTCTTTTGTTTTCTTTGTATAATGTTTACGTTAAGGCTTTTAGCCTATCTAAAGGAGGCATCATATATGCCCGAGAAGAAATGCTTTTATATCACCACTCCGATTTATTACGCATCCGCTAATCTGCACATCGGCCACTCTTACTGCGAGGTTATCACCGACTCGATCGCTCGTTATAAGAGGGAGAGAGGTTTCGATGTGTTCTTTTTGACCGGGGCTGATGAGCACGGCCAGAAAATCGCGAAGAACGCTTTAGCGGCTGGTAAGGAGCCCCAGGCTTTTGTCGATGAGGTCGCCAAGACTTTTAAAGACACCTGGAAGGCTATGGATATCACTAACGATGATTTTATCCGTACGACCGATCCGCGCCACGTGGAGGTCGTGCAGAAGGTCTTTACGAAGCTTTTAAACCAGGGCGATATTTACCTCGGCAAATACGAGGGCTGGTATTGCACTTCCGATGAAGCTTTCTGGACCGATTCCCAAGTCGGGGAAAAACATGTCTGCCCGACCTGTGGAAGAGAAGTCCATAAGGAAACCGAAGAGGCTTATTTCCTTAACTGCAAGAAATATATCCCGCAGCTTTTGAAGTTTTATGAAGAGCATCCGGATTTCGTCCCGGATGGAAAGCTTAACGAAATGATCAATACTTTCATTAAGCCGGGGCTGGAAGATCTCTGCATTACCCGCACCTCCTTTTCCTGGGGCGTGCCGATCAAGGAAAATCCGAAGCACGTGGTTTATGTTTGGATCGATGCTTTGCTGAACTATATTTCCGCTTTAGGGTATCTTTCTAACGATGACACCCGCTTCCAGAAGTACTGGGGCAAAAATGCGGAGATCGTGCACTTTGTCGGCAGAGAGATCAACCGTTTCCATACAATTTATTGGCCGATTCTTTTGATGGCTTTAGGTCTGCGTTTACCTGACCATGTTTATGTCCACGGTCTTTTACTGACCCGTTCAGGAGTTAAGCTTTCTAAGTCTTTAGGTAACGCTCCTTCTCCTCTGCCTTTAATTGAGCGTTACGGCTTGGATTCTTTAAGGTATTACATGGTTAGAGAAGTCCCGATCGGAGAAGATGGGACGTTTACTCCGAAGCAGTTTGTCGACCGGATCAATATGGATTTGGTTAATTCTTACGGGAATTTGCTTAACCGCACTTTATCGATGATCGCTAAGTACTTTGATGGGGTGATTCCTTCTTATAAGGAACCTTTAGCACCCGCGGTTAAACAGGCTTATCAGGATATTAACTTATACCTTAATCAGTACGAGACAGAGATGGATGCTTATAACGTCACTAAAGGTGCGGATTCCGCTATTAACTTAATCAATATCGGCAATAAATTAATTGAGGTTGAGGCTCCTTGGGTCTTAGCTAAGGATCCTTTAAAGAAGGATGAATTAGCGGAGACGATGTACGTCTTAACTGAGGTCTTAAGAGTGGGTTCGATTATGCTCCGTCCGTTCCTGGTTACTAAAGCGGAAGAAGCTTTGAATCAGCTTAATGTCCCCTTTGAAGAAAGACAGTATCAGTCGATCAGGACTTATGGGAAGTTAAGCGGGATTCAGATCGGGACTATGAGTCAACTCTTCCCGCGTTTAGATAAAGATAAGGAAATGGCTTATCTAGCTGATTTAATCGATGTCCATACTGGCGAGCACGCCTAATTTAAACATTAAAGATCAAGGAGAAAAAGGATGATCAGTTTAGAAGAATACAGGCAATTATGCCACGATGCTTTGAAGTTTGATCATTCCGGATTTACTTATACGGTCTACGAGGATTATCAGGACTTTACTTTGGAAGAGAATTCTTCTTCGTTAATCGCTTTATTTGGGATTAATAAAGGGTATAACAGACCTGAACTGCTTTATAGCTGCAATGAGGAAGAGGAACTGCTCCGCGGGCTTAAAGGACGTAAGGATGTCTTAGTTCAGTTTATCTCTGAACATTGGAAAGCCGATCTTTTAAAAAGAGGCTTCCAGATTTTCGGCGAGATGAAAGATTACTGGATTTATGGTTTAGATGGTTTTAAGGATACTGAAAAACCGCTTTTCGGGACGGAAGAAGAAGCGGAGGAAATCTCCAACCTGACAAGGAATGTCGCTTATCAGTCCCGAGAGTTCAGAGGGGAAGATAAAGATTTTGTCTTAAGTTGGCTTCATAATGATGAAGCGAATTTATTAGAGGCGAAAAGCGAAGAGGCGAAGATTTTCCTCATGAAAGAAAATAACGAAATCGTCGGTGCCTTATTTATGGCTTTATACGGAAAAGAATTGCCTCATGGGGAAGTCTGCTGGATTAGGGAATTAGCGGTCAGACAAGATAAACAGAACCGGGGGATTGGAAGAAGACTGCTGAACCAGGCTTTGACGTACGGAAATAAAAAGGGTGCGAAGAGAGCTTTCTTAAGCGCTGATGAACTTAATGAGCAGGCGAAGCATCTTTATAAGTCTTGCGGGTTTATTCCTAATGAAGATGAGCAACTGGATTTATTGAGCGCTTAAAAAAGGAAGAATACGGTTCTCTTTGGCTCTTTAAATTACTCTTTAGTCATTTCAATTAAGGGCGGTTAGATATTCTTTGACATTCCTTGATTTATGCATATAATAAATACGTATATTAACTTAGTTGAATCTGAGAAGGGGTCTTTAAAATGCGAGAAAAGGTGATTCTGGTTTGTACTAAATGCTTATCCCGCAATTACACGGTTACCAAGAAGCAGGGAGACGACAAAAGGATTGAGGTCATGAAATACTGCCCGCACTGCAATTGCCGTACGCTGCATAAGGAAACGCGCTAGGAGGAAAAAGAATGAAAAGAATTCGCAGTTACTTCAAAGGAGTCAATCAAGAAGCGCGACGGGTTCGCTGGCCTCATAAGAAGCAATTATGGACCGCGGTTGGCGTCGTCTGCGTCATTACGATTATCTCCGCCTTGGTTATTCTCTTTGAAGATTGGATTACCGTCCAGATCTTAAAGAGCTTCGAGACCAATATGCCTTCTTCCACCACGAATAGTTCCGGTGGAGGCGGTGGAGAGTCTATTACTCCGGCCATTCGTATCGTCACCACATTTATTGGAGGGTTATTCAGATGATAGAGGAAAAAGAAGAATCTGTCTTCGAGACAGCGCAAGAAGAAGAGCCGAAGGAAGAGACTAAACCGGTTGAACCGGTTAAGGCTCCGGAAGCGGATACTATTAAGACCGAAGCTCCGGCTGAAGAAAGAAACCTCGATGTCATGGCTGATGGGGTTGATCATTCTTCCGAGATGCAGTGGTATGTCGCCAACACTTATTCCGGCCACGAAAGAATCGTCGCTGATTATCTTCTGAAGAGAAGAATCTCCATGCACATGGAAGAATACATCAATCAGGTGGTAGTCGCCGAGCAGGAAGAAGCCGTGATCGATAAAAAGACCGGCAAGCCGATGATGAAAAAGAACGGGGAAATCAAAAAGAAGACGATTAACCTTTACCCGGGCTATATTTTTGTCCAAGCCATCATGTCCGATCTGGCCTGGTATATCATTCGTAATACTCCGGGCGTCACCGGTCTGGTCGGCTCTTCGGGTTCCGGCACTAAGCCGTTCCCGATTCCGAAAGAAGATATGATTCCGATTTTGAAGCAGATGAAACTTATCGTACCCGAAGTCAGAGGAGACTATGTTGTCGGTGAGAAGGTCAGGATCATCGAAGGTGCGTTCGCTGAGGAAGAAGGGGAGATTATCTCCGTCGATCAGAATAACGCCCAGGCCGATGTTTCCGTTACTTTCTTCGGCCGTCCGACAACGGTCACTATCCCGTTCTCTTCCTTAGAGAAGGCTGATTAATCCTATTGAAGGCCGGGTTTAATCCGGCCTTTTATTGTAAGAAAAGAGAAGAGAAAATATCCGTTGCAAATTTGTGATAATAAGACCCGGAAAATGTTAATCTATTGATAAGTGTCCCTCCGGGAGTCTAAAAAGGGGAAGCCGTGTCATGTAGACCGGATGAAAGAAGACTTTTCCCGGGAGCAGCAAGGAGGTTAAACCATGCAGGATCAAGACGATAATAACGAAAATCCCGAAGAGGAAAACGGCGGCAGACGTCGTTTTCATGTCAGCTGGCTTTACATTGTTGCGCTGATTTTAATCGGCGTCTTTGTTTACTATGTGATCAGCCAGTACAACACTAAATCAGTTAAGAAATACTACGATGCCGATATCTATCATGATTCGACCGCCCAAGTCCAGGATGGTGAGCTTTATACTATCTTGAATGACGGCAACATCGTTTACCTTAATGTCGAGGTCCATACTCAGGCTGGTTACCTTTATATGGAAGGCTCCTATAAAGCGACGATTAATCAGAAAGAGACCACTAATTATTTCGCTGGTCAGCTGATGCTTTCTAACGATGAAGCCATCAATCAGTTCTATACCATCATCAATACTAGAACTTACGGCAGCGGAACGACCGCTACTAGATACTACAATTCCGAACGTTATACCTTTATCGACTACACCACCAGGGTGTCCTTCCTTGATTACCTGCCCAATATCCTTCTCTGGGCTTTTATCATCATCGGAGCGATCTATCTGGTCAACAAACTCTCTAAGTCCATGGGTTCGATGAATGCCCAGCAGTTCAATTTCAATTCCTCGAGAGCGAAAAGAGAAACGCACTCCAAAGTCCGTTTCAAGGATGTCGCCGGCTGCGATGAAGTCAAAGCTGAGCTATCCGAAATGGTCGATTACTTCCATAACGGCAGAAAATATACCCGTTTAGGAGCTAAGCTTCCGAAAGGTATCCTTCTTCAAGGGCCTCCGGGCACTGGTAAGACTTTACTGGCCAAGGCGGTCGCCGGGGAAGCGGATGTCCCCTTCTATTCGATTTCTGGTTCCGACTTTGTCGAAATGTACGTCGGCGTCGGGGCCGGACGTGTCAGAGATATGTTCCGTATCGCTAAGCAGAATGCGCCGTGCTTGATCTTCATCGATGAAATCGATGCGGTCGGGCGTCAAAGAGGCGCTGGGCTTGGCGGTGGCAACGATGAAAGAGAGCAGACTCTGAACCAACTCTTGGTTGAGATGGATGGGTTTGAAGAAAATTCAGGCGTCATCGTCATGGCGGCTACTAACCGCTCCGATGTCCTCGATCCGGCCTTGCTTAGAGCCGGGCGTTTTGATAGGACTATCACCGTCGATCTTCCGGATAAAGAAGGAAGAGAAGCGATTCTGAAAGTCCATTCCCGCAATAAGATCATGGCGCCGAGCGTTGATTTCGGCGCGATTGCTTCCCGTACGGTCGGCTTCTCCGGAGCTGATTTAGCTAACATCCTTAACGATGCAGCTATCTTAGCGGTCCGAGAGAAAAAGAACGCGGTCGATATGGACGACATCGATGAAGCTATCGATCGTTCGATCGCTGGCCCCGCCAAGACTAATCGCGGGATGTCTGAAGAAGAGAAGAAGAGAGTCGCTTACCATGAAGCCGGGCACGCCGTCATCGGCATCCGGTTGCAGCATTCCGAGAAAGTCCAACGTATTACCATCATTCCGCGTGGGCGGACTGGTGGCCATGTCTTGATGACTCCGGAAAACGATCGTTATCTTCTGACTAAAGCTGAATTGCTCGCACAGATTACCGGCCTTTTAGGCGGGAGAACTTCCGAGGAAATCTTCTTTGGGGATATCTCGACCGGAGCCTCTAATGATATTGAGCAGGCGACGGCGATTGCTAGAGAGATGGTGACTGAATACGGCATGTCCGATTTAGGCCCGATTCAGTATGAAAAGAATTCCGGCTCGGTCTTCTTAGGGCGTGATTACACTTCCTCCCAGGCCCGCTATTCTTCCGAGATCGCTTTACAGATTGATAAGGCGGTCAGGCAGATTATCGATGAAGCCCATAAACAGGCGACTGACTTACTTACTAAATATAAGGACGATGTCGATTTAATCGCTTCAACCTTGATCGATAGAGAAACGATCACCGCTGAGCAGATTGATTATCTGTTAACTAATCGCAAGATGCCTCCGAAGGCTGAAAAGCCGGCCGTTACGACTACTAACGCTCCGATTACGCCGGCCGTTACCGCTAAACCCGCGGAAGAAAAGGCCGATAATCCGGTTCCGGTCGTGAAAGAAGAGACTTCTAAAGTCACCGATCCGAGACTTCAAAAGGATATCGATGATTTTAAAGAGACGATGAGCAGCATCCGTGGTCACGCTTCCTTGATCTGTCTTTTCTTAGAAGTTGAAGGCGGGAAAGAAATCACTCCTCGACAAGCTAAGAAGATTATGAAGGATTCGACTAAGTCGGTCATTAATCGTGTTTCCGGCTTAGGTGAGACTGTTTCGGATAAACTTACCGCTTCCGTTTCCTTGGTAATCGAAAAGACCCTTTGGAGCGCAATGGGAAAGACTCCGGAGGAATTCGGACAATACGTAGAAGATGAAACAGGAGTTGAAGTAGTCCTCGTCAAAGTTGAGCCGGTTTCCTTCGCCGCTTTAAAAGCCGAAGGGGAAAAGAACCGCCCCGATGTTTCTCCGCTGAATAAAAAAGCCAAGAACACCGCTGAGGATCTTAAAAACCTCGTGGATGGCAAGACGGACGAGAAGACTGACGACAAGAAAGACGAGAAGTAAAATTAGGCCCCTGATTTTCGGGGGCCTTTTTCGTGGAAGAAGAGGAAGGACGTGATATACTTCTTGAAGTATGAAGACATTTACCGTAGCTGGTTTAGAGATTAAGAATCGTTATGTCCAGGCTCCGTTAGCGGGCTATTCATCTTTTGCGATGCGCGAATTAGCTCGTTTCTATGGAGCGGGGCTGACTTATACGGAGATGACCTCGGCGAACGCTATTAATTACAAGAATAAAAAGACCGATGAGATGCTGCCGCATCAAAAAGAAAGAGGACCTGTCGCTTTACAGCTGTTCGGCAGTCAGGAAGATGTGATTCTCGAAGCGATTAAGTATATTAACGATCACGCAGTTTTTGATTTTTTGGATTTTAATCTCGGCTGTCCGGCTCGCAAGGTCTTAAGACAGAAATCCGGGTCGTATCTTTTAAAAGACCCCGATCATCTTTATGAGCTGATGCGCAAGATTGTTTTAACCTCTTCTCATCCGGTCACGGCGAAGATTAGACTCGGGTACGATAAAGTCAATGTGAAAGAGAATGTGAAGGCTCTAGAGGCCGCTGGCGTGTGTTTAATCGCTATTCACGGGCGGACGACCTTAGAGGGCTTTGTTGGGCCGGTGCATTACGATCAAATCGGTGAAGCGAAGAAAATGGTGCAAATTCCGGTAATCGCGAACGGGAATATCAATGTAGAGAATATCGATGAGGTTGAAAGAATCACCGGGGCGGATGCTTTTATGTTTGGAAGAGAAGCAATCGGCAATCCGAAACTGTTCGAGGATTTGATCAATCACGAAGAAGGTAAGGAAATCCGGGAAAAGATTTTACAGGAGCAAGTAACCTGCATCTTAAGGCACTTGGATTTAGAGATTGCTGAAAAAGGTGAGAAGAATGCCTGCGATGTGCTCCGCGGGGTTTCTTGCCTTTACCTTAAAGGCATGGATAACATGCGAGCTTTGAAGAATCAGTTAGTCCATTGTTCGTCTAGATCGGAATATTACAATCTTTTGTTCCCTTTGCTTTCCCTTAAAGCGGAGGAAGACAAATAAGATGGACAAAGAAACGAAAAAGGAAGGCTTCATATTCTTAGATGGTTTTGATTTTATCCAGGGTCCGGTCATTTCCTTGAAGATTTTTGAAAAGTATTCTCAGGAAGGAAAAGGCCTGCCTTTTTACTGGTATTCGATTGTCTTAACTAAGACTTTAAAAGAAGTCGGAAAAGTTTCTTTAAAGATCGGCGCTGGGTTACAGGCTTACTGGGGAGGAAACGTCGGTTACGAAGTCGATGAAGAGTTCCGTGGACATCATTACGCTTATGAGGCAGTGAGACTTTTATTTCCTTTAGCGAGACTTCACGGAATGACAAGTCTTTATTTTTCCTGCGATGAAGATAACTGCGCTTCTTTTAAAACGATTGAAAAACTCGGCGGGAAACTTGTCACGATCGGTTTCCCAGATAAGGAATATTACGCTTATTCCCCGGATATGGCACGTCAAAGGGTTTATAAGATTGATTTAAATTAAGACTTTTCTTGCTCTTGTCTTTTATATTCATGACATCTTTTTCACGTCTTATATTTTCTGGCTCTCAGAATTAAAGGGCGCTTTTTTAAATGCTTTCTAACCATCGTCACGAAGATATCTTTTATTAAAGCGATGAGACGTTCTGCTTTTACTGAGAGTGGGAGTGCTAAAATAACGGTGTCTTTAGAAAGGGACTTATTCATTATGAAAAAACCTTTTGTTCTTACTTGTGGTGTTGTTTTGCTTATTGCTTTGCTAGACTCCTGCGGAAATGGCGGGAGCAGTTCGATATCTATTAGTTCCTCTAACTCCTCTTCCGCAAGCTCTTCTATATCCTCTTCTTCGAGTGTCGTTTCTTCTAACTCCTCATCTTCTCTTAGCGCCACCGTTATGACCAAAGTCGATCTTACAGCATATATTGGAGACCCTAAGAGTAAACAGGTGATGTCCTTTTACTTCCAAAAAGGCAACACCGATGTGCTCTTTGTCGATACAACGACGATGTTAACTTCTCTGAACCAACTCAAAATGTTCAGTACCAGCGATCATAGCTCCAATGTCGTGAAGGGAAATGTCCTTACGATGACTGTTGAAGATGGTCAGCAAGCCATCTTTGATTTTGCGGCTAAGACCATCACTTTCCCTAACGCCGAGAAGTTTTTTGCTCGTTCGTTCCAAGCCACGAGCTTGGATCCCTTTGGCTTACTGCCAACCGATGAAAGCGGAGCCCCGACCTATTTAAAAGAAGATAAAGCCACTTATACTGTTGCAGGACACGAAATGGTAGCCGATCTTGGCCAAGACGAGATTCCGATGATTCTCGAAAATGGCATAGGCTATATCCCTGTAGCGACTTTCTCTGATATCTTCGGCAATGCTTTGGGAGCTAAGTTTTACTATAACGGCATCAATGTCTTTATCGCCAACGATCCCAGTCCTCTCCAGGATCTCTATTATTCTGCTCCGAAAGGTCCGCGCAGCCAGGCTTTGGCTGATTTTACTTATCATGAGTTCTGCCTTAATGGGGACTTTAACTATGCCCTTAAAGAAAAGCATGGTATTACCACATTTGATGATTTCTTAACCCGGACGGGTCGAAAAGAAGGGCTCATGTCCACCGATCCCCAGATCGCTGATGCGACTTTAGCCTATGTTCTCGAAACGGATTTAGACGATAACCATTCGGTGGCGGAAACCCCTTCTTATTTCGCCGGCTCCGATTTCGATCTCAGCGATACAAAATATAAAGGCACTTCCAATACGTATTGGGATACAGCTGAAGCTGCGCTTGAGAAAGCCAGAAATGATGCTTCCACCCCGATTACGCCGTATCAAGAAGTCGGCACGACCGCCTTTATCACCTTTGATCGATTCATTGGTATTTCGGGGGATTATTATACGACTTTCCCGACTGTCGATGATGCTGCGAAAGATACTTTCGCTTTAATTGAATACGCCCATAAAAAGATTAAGGAAGATGGTATTTCAAGCGTTGTACTTGATCTGACCTGCAATCGCGGAGGAGCCGCGACGGCGGCCGCCTATGTCACCAGCTGGATGCTCGGCGGTTCTTCAACTTTGCATTTAAGCGCTCCGCTCGATGGGGCGAAGGCTTCCTTCCCGATGAGCGCTGATGTAAATCTTGATAAGCAGTTTAACAGCGATGATGGCCTCGATGGTAAGAAGCTTTATTGTCTGACTTCCTCGATTAGTTTCTCGAGCGGTAACCTTGTGCCCTCCGTGCTTAAGAGCTCGGGCAAGGTCACGATGGTAGGTCAAACTTCCGGGGGTGGTGCTTGTGCTGTTGATAGCACCTGCCTTGCCGATGGTACGGGTTTTGCCTTCTCCGGCAGCCATGCGATCTGCACGGTGAAAAACGGTGTCTACTATGATGTTGACCAAGGCGTGGTCCCAGATTATCCGATTACTGATATCGCCAATTTCTATGATCGTGCGAACTTAGCTTCTTATCTTGCTACTTTGAAGTAATACTGATTATCTTTTAAAAGCAAAACGAGCATTCTCTTATCAAGAAGGGACTATAAAACGCCTTGATTTTTCAAGGCGTTTTATACTTTCTTGTTTCGTCCTAAGAATTATAAATCCCCTTGCTCTTTAGCTTTACGTTCAATTAAATCTTTAATCTGGTTTTCAGAGATAACATCGATGCCGTTTTTTCTTAATAAGGCGGTCGTGATTCCTTGACCGGGAAGCAGATCTCCATCGAACAGACCATTATGGATCAAAGAAGAGCCACAGGAGGGGGAGCGCTCTTTTAAGATAGCTAAGCTGACATTAAAACGTTTAGCGATACTTAAGGCTGCTTCAGCTCCTTTTTCGTAAAAGGAGGTGACATCCTTGCCTTTTTCGTTGATGACTTTGCCGTCTTTGATTTCCGCTTTCGGGCGAGGAATCGGCAGGCCACCATCGACTTCAGGGCAGATAGGAATCACGTTAAAATACTCGGCCAGCATTTTAGCGTACATCGCTTCCTGGCCTTTGCCGTCGTATCTTACCTTGTTTCCGAGCAGACAGGCGCTGATCAGGATGGTTTCTTTATCTGTTTTTCTTGCTGGCATCGCTGCTTATGATCTCCGAGATATCGACTTCAGTTGTATTCTCCAAGGAAGTTCTCTTTAATTCGTGAAGGACAATTCGATCCCGACGGGATGCTTTAACATAAAGGAAGGCGAAGATTGTCCCGATTAAGGCGATAATCGGCATCATGACTCCGAAAGCCAGACGGAAGGTTAAAGCCGGGTTAGTCCCGGGATTTTCCCCCGACTCATATCCGGTAAACTGCGTGAGGATAATCGTAGCGATCGTAGATAAAATGACTGAGAAACGACCGATTAAATTAGCGATGGATCCTAAAGCGGCTTCACGTGACATATGGTGTTTGATACGGTCGATATCGATGATCTCGGCGTAGATCATATCCGGGGAAATCATCAAAGCCCCGTAGACGACTCCGACTAAGGAGAATACCGGTAAAGCCGTAGCGTAGGAATTTGGTAAAAGGAAGGTCAATAGGAAGATAGGAAGCAAGCAATAAGCTAAGACCCAGACTTTTAAGAAGCCGATCTTGCCGATGATGAATTTCCAGAAAGGAATGAAAATTAAGACTGAACCGAATAAACAGCCGAAAATAATCGATTCCTGAATACCTTGGACTCCGCCTAGGACGTAGGTAAAGTACATCTTATAAAGCGTGACGACGAGAGCTAAAACTGCGGAGAAACAGGACTGGGCCAGATTAAAGAAGATGAAGCCTTTATCGGTGAAAGCGTCTTTTAAAGTGTCTTTGATATTGAAGTTGTTGATATCGTCTTTTTCAGCTTTGACATCATCGGAAATACGAGAGGATTTTAACATGATGAATAAGGAGATAAAGAAGACTGCCGAGTAGATAAATCCGATGCTGACGTAAGAAAGCTTAAGATCATCTCTTAATAGCGGAGTCAGCATATAGCAGCCCGCCATGGCGAGCGCTTCGAAGATGTGCTTATAAGCGGAGGTTTTGCTGCGTTCATTGTTAGTAACAAAAAGCGTCGGATATAAAGCGACGTAATTAGTGAACATGACGGTGGAGGCATTTTCAAAAGCGACGGAGATAATGATGTAATAAATAGCAAATCCGACCGGGGAGAATGGAGTACCTTGATTAACTACATAAGTCAAAATAACTGTTAAAGGAATAAAGAAGGAGCCCCAGATCAGCCAAGGGATTCGCTTCCCGTATTTTGATTTAGTCTTTTCGGATAAGGCTCCGAAAATAAGGTCGTTAAGCCAGTCGGCGATGACAAAAATTATCTTAGCGACCGAGGCCCAGGCGATATCGATTAGGCCGTTTAAGTTGTAATAAGGATAATTGTAAGCGTGGAAAAGCTGCGTGATCAGCGTTAAGCCGAACAAGAAAAAAGCAAACCCGAGCGGAGATGTCTTCTTTTGCCTTTTCAGCAGACCTATTCTATCCATTATGGTATTATTATAAACGTGTTTTCGTTTGATAATTGTATTGAAAGCATATAAATTTTTAAGGGTATCAAGAGGTGAGCTTTATGAAACTGGTTGTGGGTTTAGGTAATCCGGGTCTGGAATATGAAAATACGAGGCATAACATGGGCTTCCGCCTTTTAGATATGCTCGCTAATGATGTCCAGGCTGGAGAATTTAAAAAAGGATTTAAGGGCGAATACGTCAAAGCGGAAATCGAAGGACAAAGCTTTTACATGCTTAAGCCTTTGACTTATATGAATCTTTCAGGGACTTCAGTTAAAGAGTTCGCTTCTTACTTTAAAATCCCGACGGAAGATATTATCGTCCTTTGCGATGACCTGGCTTTAGAGCCCGGGCGTTTTCGCTTAAGAGCCTCCGGATCTTCCGGCGGACAGAAGGGCTTAGGAAATATCATCGATCTGATGGGGACTGAGGCGATTAAAAGAATCAGAATCGGGACAGGGGAGCCGGCTGACCGCTCGATTGTCGATTATGTCTTATCCGCTCCGACTCCAGAAGAGGAGGAGAGAATCTCCCCCGCTTTAGATCAGGCCTTGATGGCTTTGAAGTATTACTTAGCCTCCGATGATTTTGAGAGGGCTATGTCAAAGTTTGGTACGAATAAACCGGTGGAATTAAATGGCAGTAAATAATCTCTTGGATGTCTTGAAAGACGACAAGACGATAAAAGAATTCCAAAGTGGCGGGGAATTAAAAGCCGACTCTTTAGAATCCTTGGCTTTAAGCCTGACCTTGTCCTTTCAGAAGAAGAAAGAGAATTTAGCCGTCATTCTGCCGACGCTTTTTGATGCGCATGTCCTCATGGACTATCTGGGGCAGTTTATCAGTCAGGACGATATTTTATTCTTTCCTTACGATGAGGTTTTAAGGATTGAAGCGATTTCCTCTTCTAAGGAAATGCTTAAAGAAAGACTGTTCTCTTTATCTACAGCCTTAAACAGCGATAAGAAGCACATTTTCATCCTTAACGCCATCTCTTTAATCCATGAAGTCAGCCCGAAGGAGAGATTTAAGGATGCTTATCTGGAACTGAAATTAGGGGACACTTATTCTCCGGATAAATTAGTTAGAAAACTCGATAGTCTCGGTTATGTCCGAGTCAGTAAAGTTGAAGAGGTTTTCCAGTATGCTTACCGAGGGGAGATTTTAGATATTTTTACCCCGACTAGCGAGGATCCTTACCGTTTGGAGTATTTCGATGATCAAATCGAGGAAATCCGCCTTTTCAGTGCGGCCGATGAGATTTCATATAAGACGGCTGAACGGATCTTGATTATCCCGGGGCAGGAGAATCTTTTTACCCGTGAAGAACTTGATCAAGGAATTGAAGCCATCCAGAACGAACTGAAACTTCTGGTTAGTAAGTATAAGCAGGATTCGGATGCTTTAGCTGAAAGAATCTCTAACTTTATCGCTCAGGTAGATGCTGAAGGTATCGATGAAAACCAAGTCAGATACCTGCCGTATTTTAAAAAATCACATAATTCAGTTCTCGAGTATCTGTCTTCTTTTAGAGTCCTTCTATACCGACGTGAAGATATCTATTCTTCGATGGAGAATTATTTTAAAGAAGCTCAAGAGTATTTTGAAGAACTAAGGGGAGCTAAATTAGCTCTGGATAATGAGATGACCTGCTTTAGCCCGGAGGGAATAATCGATAATCCGTCTTTCGAGAATGTTATCGATGAGTCTTCTTCTTTAAGTGTCAGCGATATCCCTTATCATTTCGTTTCGGTGATGGATGCCTTTAAGATGATTCAGTCCTTCGCTTCCCAAGGATATTCTTTATATTTATTCATTTCTCCGGAAAAGCTGGAAAGATTTAAAGAAGTCAGTTCAACTCAAGGGGATAATCTTTCTAATCTGGATTATCTGCATATCGTCCAAGGCAAGAATCTGACCAAGGGCTTTATGTTGCCATTCTATAAGGAGATTATTCTTTCGGAGAAAGAAATCTTCGGGACTCCCGAAGGCTCTTCCTTCTTCTTAAAGAGATTCAAAGAAGCTAAGATCCTTACGAAATACCAAGATCTGACCCCGGGAGATTATGTAGTCCATGAAGAACAAGGCATCGGGCTTTATCAAGGCATTAAAGAAATCGACGGTTTAGAATATCTGACAATCGAATATGATGGGGAAAACCATCCGAAGCTTTACGTTCCGCTGGATAAATATAAGCTGATCAGAAAATACTCCGGCAAAGATGGTTTAAAGCCTAAGCTTGACCATATGGGTGGGACCACCTGGGCTAGAAGAAAAGCTAAAATCCGGGGAAGAGTCGCTTATTTAGCAGATAAGCTTTTGGAGATTGAAGCGAAAAGAGCCGCCTTACCTGGTTTTTCTTTTGAAGGCGATAACGAACTAGAGCAACTATTCGGCAATGCCTTTCCGTATCAATTGACTTTAGCGCAGGCTAAAGCGTGGGAAGAAATTCAAAAAGATATGCTAAAACCCCATCCGATGGATCGTCTCTTAGCAGGAGATGTGGGTTTTGGCAAAACAGAAGTAGCTTTCAGAGCGATCTTTAAAGCCGTCTTATCCGGTAAGCAAGCCGCCTTGCTTTGCCCGACGACGGTTTTGGCCAAGCAACATTTCGAAGTGGCCTTGAATCGCTTCGATGGTTTCGGGGTCAAGATCGCGATGCTTTCACGTAACGTTGATGAAAAAGAACAAAAGAAAATCGTTGAGGCCTTAAAAGGTGGGACGGTTGATTTAGTTATCGGCACTCACCGACTTCTGTCCGCCGATATTTCCTTTAAGGACCTCGGTTTATTGGTGGTCGACGAAGAACAACGCTTTGGAGTTACCCATAAGGAAAAGATCAAGGAAATCTTTTCCGATGTAGATGTTTTAACCTTAACGGCTACTCCGATTCCTCGTACGCTTCAGATGTCCTTATTAAATGTCCGTCAATTGTCTTTGCTTTCCGATCCTCCGATCAACCGTCTGCCGATTAAGACTTATGTCGTCCGCTACGATATCGGAATGGTCAGGGAAGTCATCGCTCGTGAATTAGGTAGGCAGGGTCAGGTCTACTATCTGCATAACAGAATCCAAACTATTTATAAAAAGGCTGATGAATTGCAGAAGCTTTTCCCTTATGCGCATATCGGAGTCGTCCATGGACAGTTAGATCCGGAGACAATGAGTCAGGTCATGGAGGACTTTTATGGTCATAAGATTGATATCTTGGTTTGTACGACGATTATCGAAACTGGCTTGGATGTTCCTAACTGCAACACAATTATCATTGAAAAGGCGGAGAATTTCGGATTAGCTCAGCTTTATCAGATTAAAGGTAGAGTCGGTCGTTCCTCCCGTCTGGCTTATGCCTATCTTACTTACCCCGATTATAACGTCCTTGATGAAGATTCCAGAAAACGCCTGAAAGCCTTAAAGGATTTCACCGAATTAGGCAGCGGTTATAAGATTGCGACCGAGGATTTAAATATCCGTGGAGCCGGGGATATTTTAGGTAAAGAGCAGGCTGGATTTATCGATTCAATCGGTTACGATGCGTATATGAGTCTGTTAAAGGAAGTCATGGCGGAGAAGACTTTGCAGGATAAAGCCAAGCCCGCTAAGCCGACTCAGACTCGCTTTGAGCTTTCCTTCTCGCTTGATTCCCACATTCCTTCTTCCTATGCTTCCGAAGCCGACCGTATTAATATTTACCGCGAGCTTTTTGATATCGTTACGGAAGACGATTTAAAAGCTTATGAGAAGAAGGTCAAAGATGTTTACGGACATTTCAACGATGAAATGAACAATCTTTTCTTGAAGAAGGATATCGAGATTAAGCTTTCTGAACCTGAATTCGCTTCCTTTAAGGAATACATCGACCATTACGATATTAAGATGTCAAAAGAATATTCTTCCGCTAAGAGTATGGCCTTAAAATTGTCTAGAGCGATGGGAAAATACGACTGGCGAAAAGTCACCACCCGTTATACGGAAGGGGGCTTTTCATTAACCCTTTATAAGACTTCTGATTATCTTTTAGATCTTTACGATTTAGTAAAGACCCTTTTAAGCATCAAGCCGGATTAGAGAAGGTAACCCTTTAAGACTAAAGGAAGCGTCTTGTTTTTGATGTCTTCAAAAAAAGGCACGCAGACAATCTTTCCGTCCTTATCCTCAATCACCGGATAAAAACGCCTAAGATACATGGGTACTTTATGCGATTTCAAAAAGGAAAGGACCGAATTATTGATGATGTCGGTTCCGAAGACATCATCCGGACGAGCGGTCCTGATATTAATCGGAAAAGAATCTTCTTTCAGATTGAATAAAGACAGATTGCTCAGATCGATCGAGAATTCCTTGAAGTCATAAAAACCTTTGCGTTCGATTTTTCTTGAATACGGGATTTGAATCAGCTGGGAAACGATATAGAAATCATCGTAGTTTCTAAAAAGACAAAGACCGAGAGGAAGCTCGGTGGCCTCCGTGGTCCCTATACCTTTAAGGTTCTGGTAACAGAGATTTCTGGCCGCAATTATTTTTCTTTCTTCCGCTCCCAGCGGGGCTTGGTCCTTGATTAAGGAATATAAAAGGAACATTTTGATATCTTCCGGCATCGCTTGGTAAGAAACATAAGGAGTTGGGAATTGTTTGGCTGAAGCGATGATTTCCTTACGCTTGGAGAGTTCTTGGTTTAATTTTTCAATCTCTTCTTTGGTCTTTTCTCGATCTATCGAGGGAAGGACGGTTTCGCGAAACCAGTTTCGGGTCCGCGAGAGATTTTTGTTGGTTTCATCATCGTAATAAGGAATATTGTTGTATTTTAAATATCCGATGATTTCTTCTTTGGAGACATCTAAAAGCGGACGTAAGACATTCATCGTTCCGTATAATTTGGTTTTTGAAGCGATACCCCAGGTGGTAACAAGACCACCTCTGGTTTTCTGCATTAAATATGTAACTAAGTAATCGTCTTCCTGATGAGCGGTAAGAATAGCCAGAAAGTTGATTTTCTTTTGGACATCTTTAAAGAAAGAATAACGGATGATCCTGGCCTTGGCTTCAAAGTTTCCGTCCGCTTTGGATAGCGGAGGGCGGACATCAGCTTGAACTAGATGATAACCGAAATTATGGACGTTCTTTCTAACGATGCTTTCTTCCTCGGCGACGAAAGGGGAATCGTGGTAATTGACGTAGATGGCGTAGATTTCCTTAAAGCCGAGCTTTTTTAAGACCGCCAAAAGAAAGGTGGAATCAGGGCCGCCAGAATACGCCACAGCGTATTTGTTTTCCGGCTTTAATTCCAAGGCATCGAAGGAACGTTGGATTCGGTTAAGAAGCAATTCAGGCATATAAACCTAAATCAGATTAAGAAAGCTTCCACTAAAGGGAGCAACCCGGTGGAACTGGTTTTATAAGAATTCAGTTTATTGCTGACTTGGATATAACGGATCAGCAAAAAGACAATAACCGCAATGCAGATTACGGTGATGAGGATGTACATAATAGACTTTAAACGATTTCTCTTTTCGGGGGTCATCATAATTTATTCATCTCCTTCTTTCATTTCGTATAGGTTTCCGGCTTCTTGGATGGTGGCGTAGTTTTTTATAGCTTTAACGGTGAAAGTCAGTTTCTTACCGGCGGGAGTTGTTAAGACTACTTCATCTCCTTCTTTTATCTCAGAGGCGGGTTTGGCGACCTTGCCGTTGATGGTTATCATCCCTTTATCAAGCATTTCTTTAGCCATCTCTCTTCTTTTGATGAGACGGGTGACTTTCATGTATTTATCGATTCTCATATTTTGGGGTTTCCTGTGTTTCTTTTTATATATTGTATTCTATATTCTTTCTTCTATCCTTGCTAGGCGGAGAAGGAATGTCGTCTGCGGGTTAGCGTTAATTAATAGATTAACAAAATTAATCGCAAATATAAAAAAGTTAATTAAAAGTTAAAATAATAGTTGACAAACATCAATAATGGATTTATATTGTCGTTGTAGGAGGAAGAAATAATTATATGGCAAATCAAGTCTTGGGACGTTGCCCGGTCTGCGAAGGAGAACTTCATGTCAGCGAGCTTAAGTGCCCTAAATGCGGAACGGTTATTAAAGGTGATTTTATCCTTTCTGATTTCGATCGTTTAACAGAGCCGCAGATGAAGTTCGCTGAAGTCTTTTTAAAAGATGGCGGCAACATCAAACTGGTCGAAAAGGATCTGAATATTTCCTATCCGACCGTAAAGAAGATGATCGAAGAAGTCGTCGCCGCTTTAGGGCTCACCGCTAGCACCATTCCGCTGCAGCAGGAAGAGACAAAAGAAGAAATCCTCGCGAGTCTGAAAGCGGGGCATATTGATTTTGATGAAGCCGAGAAGCGCTTAGCGCGCATCGGCGAAAGCATTAAATAGAAGGGAGAGAAAGTTATGACAAAAGATGAATATTTAAATGCCTTAAAAGGTGAGTTGAAGAATCAGGGAATCGAAGGGGCGGATGAAATCGCCAAGAAATACGAATCCCGTTTCGAATTAGCAAAAGAAGCCGGCTTCAGCGAAGAAGAAGCCATCGAGAAATTCGGCCAACCGAAAGCGATTGTCGATGCTTTAAAGGCGGAACAAGATAAGGCTAAGGCGGAAATGAGCATCGAAGAAAAGAACGGGAACGATTTTAAGGATACGAAAAAGCCTTGGACGTTCATCTTCTCTTTAGTCGCTGATAATGTCGAATTCTCCTATGGAAATGTCGATAAGCCTTACGTTGATTTTAACGGGGCGGATCCGGATAATTACCGAATTACTCAAGATGCGCATTTCTTCAAATTGGAGTTTATTCCGCTGGCGAAATTTATAGCTAATATGCACGCTTATACTTTAAAGATTATCCTTCCCTCGGGAGAGGATATCGATTCTTTTAGAATCAGCAACGCTTCCGCTAACGTTAATATTCCTTATATTAAGAGCAAGGAATTCAATTACAGCGTCGTTTCCGGTAAGTTAACCACCGATGATGTCCGCGCTGCTACTTTAAAAATATCTAATGTCTCCGGTCATCTGTTTTTAAAGAGCGTGACAGCTGACGAGATGAAGATTTCTACGGTTTCCGGTGATACCGATATCGACTACGCCGAAATTAAAAAGTTGCGTCTCTCGACAGTTACCGGCAATGTAAAGATTGCTTCGGGTCACGTCGAGACTAATTCAGTTACCGCTCTATACGGGAAGATCATCATTAACGGCGAGTCTCATAAGTAACTAGAACTGAAAACCAATCTTAATTATCCCCTTTCCAAAAGGCCTCCGGACTGGATCCGGAGGCCTTCTTTTTTACTCTTGATTAATCTTTAGAATGTTCGTTCTCGTAGTCTTTGATCATATCGACTCTGATCTGATGATGACCTTGAAGGAAGGTAGCTGCTAAGAAGGTATGAAGATTTCTTAAAGCATCTTCTTTAGTGATGAAATCGGCTCCGAATGCGATCATATTGGCGTCGTTATGTTCCTTCATCAGGTGGGAGACTTCTTCGTTATAACCGATTCCGCAGCGGATGCCTTTGACTTTATTAGCGGCGATTGAGACACCTTCTCCGCTTCGGCAGATGACCACTCCGTAATTAACTTCTCCCGAGGCTACTTTATTAGCGACGGCAAAGGCGTAATAAGGATAGTTTACTGAGTCGGTGGTGTAAGTCCCGCAGTCAGTTACTTCGTAGCCTTCCTTTAAAAGGTTATCCAGCAGGTATTTCTTCAATTCGACACCGCCGTGATCACAACCGATAGCAATTTTCACCATTTTTATTCTCCTTTATATGCTTTTAAGACGGCTTGGAAATCCAATTCGCCTTGACGGATCAATTTAGGTTCGCCATTGGAAAGGTCGACGATCGTCGAAGGGAGCGATTTACCCGAAGGATAATCGATAACGTAAGGAATCTCACCTTCGAAGACTTCTTTCACAGCTTTCGCTTCCATCAGAGGAGGCTCACCGGATTTATTGGCGGAAGGGACAAGAAGCGGAGAGCCGACTTTATCGATGAATGAGCGGAGCTTTTCCATTCCAGCGATTCTGATTCCGATAGCTGGACTATTCAAAGTTACGTGGAAGGGCAGTCCAGGACGGGGTTTTAATAAGAGAGTTAAAGGACCCGGGACGAACTTGGCGATTACTCGTTTTGCTCCTTCATCAAGGATAGCGAAATCAGCGAAATTAAAATTGTTGCCACCCATTAAAGTAAAAGGCTTATCCGGAGGTCTTCTTTTAGCGGCGACTAAACGATCGAAAGCCGCTTTAGAATTATAGATGCAACCTAAACCGTAAACTGTTTCAGTCGGAAAGGCGATTACTTCGCCATCCTGCAGGGCTTTGATAGCTTCCTTAGAATCGAAACTGACGATTTCAGTCTTCATTTTTAGCTTATTTCCCCTCGTTTTTTTAAAAGACATATAAATTATATCATGGAGACTTATAAAAGGGTCAAGGAGGGAGGAGAAGTCCTTTAAGGGCCGAAGGAATATGATAAAATCATATATATGGAAAAAAAGGTCGGGAATAAGGAAGCTATCGAAGAGTTCAGGAAGGAATTATCTTCCTCTCCTCTATTGAATACGGCTTTAAGCAATGTGGCTTCCTTGGAACTTATTTCCGCTGATTTGAATGCCTTTTTCGAGTATTTTTCTTTCGGCAGGCCATTTAAGTTCACTTCCTTTTTTGATAAGTCCATTTCTCTGACGGCCGAAAAGATTGTTCTGAACGGAAAAGAAATCATTAAAAAAGACACGTACTCCAAAGACGAGATCGAACCTTTGCTCGATAAGAGCTTGCTCGGACTTGATCGTCTGGTTTCCTGCTCCCTGCCTTTGATTCAAGATCAGACCTTGGAGTCTTTTAAAGGCAAGGATGATATTTATTTATCTTTCGGTAATCTCTTTTATGCGGAAAAAGGTAAAAAGAGCATTCTGATTGCTCCTTTGGTTTTCTTTAAAGTTGAGATTGGAGAGAGCGAGGGAGAGTATACGATGAGATTGAACTATAACTCTCCTTTATTCAACACTCCGCTTATTTGGAAACTGAAACAGGAATATAACCTAGATATCTCCTATCAAGGCCAGGGGTTTGATTCGCAGGAATTAAGTCGGCAAATCACGGCTAAAGTCACTCCGTATTCTTTCGCCGCTGATGATTCTCTTCACCTTATGGAACTAGATGTCATGAAAGAAATCAGACTGGAAGCCTTAGTCAGTTATTTTCCGAGTATGGCTTCCGATCCTTTGTTCCGCTGCTTTGAAGAGCGTTTACCCAATGAGAAGACAACCTCATACGCTTCTAAGAAGGAACATCCCTCATATATCGTTGATGGGCTTAATACTTTAGCTTCTTATCCGGTGATGAAGATCGATCAACTCGATCCGATGAATTCGTCTTTCTTAAAAAGCGCGATTGAAGAATATATCCTTCATAAGAACTCCATCCTTATCGTTTGCCCAGATAAAAAGAGCGAAAACGAATGGAACAGTAAACTGATTAATGATTATTATGATGCCTTTATGCCTTACCAGGATATTACAGAACCGGGGGTTGCTTTGTTCACTTTGCTTGAGAAAGCGAAGAATCATCCTCAGTATCTTCTCGATGCTTCCTTAATCATCGCTAAAGAAAACTTAAGGGAAGCGGAGGACAGACAGAGAAGTGATGATATAAGATTAAAGACCATCACGATTCCGACCGGGGAGAATGATTTTGATATTTATAATAATCTCCACGATGCCGCTTTATTAAGCAAAAAAACTTATGATTTCTCCGCTTTTTCCGATTACGATTTTGATAATTGGCTTGATGATGGGGATTTTATCGCTTTTCTTAAGTTGAATCCTTGGTATTCCGCCAATCCTTTTACTAAGCATCCTTTTTACGGCCTGAACTCCTTAGTTAAGAAAGACCAGTATGAAGAAATAATCAGTTTCTTAAAGAACATGGTTTCCGATATCGCTAAATTTGAAAAGGCTATCGAGGATTCCCGTGTCCGTACGTCCCGTTGGTCTGACTTCAATTCCTTAAAGGATTATGACGAAGCGGTAAAGATCTTCTCCATTTATTCAAAATATGATGGCTTCCCGTTAAGTTACTTTTCCGCTGATTTCAGCCAGGATATTATCGATAGTATCACTTTAGCAGAAGGGTATTATCGAACCGAAGCTTCTTTGACTTTGTCTTTAGATGTTCTTTGCCGTCCTTTGATCTGGAACATGGATTTCGACAAGATCATCGAAGACTTCAAGGATCATAAAAGAGAAAGAGAATTAAAGAAAGAACTGAAAGAAGTCATCAAGATCACTCCGTTCAGAAGAGCGTATAAGACTTTGATTGTCTTCGTTGATAAATATCAAGATAACCATAAGAAAATCTTAGCGATTCGTCCTAAACTTGAAAGAGTCTTCGGAAAGGCCGCTGATACCTTGGATGGTTTATTAGGTGTTAACAAAGCGTACGACTTTATCCAGATGTATAACCGACATAAGAAACTTTATGATCATCTGGATTTTTCCAATCCTTTCACCGAAGAGATCTTTAAAGATCAATCCTTCTCCGATAAGTATAAGAGCACCTTTTATCCGGCTTTAATGGAGGGAAGGACGCTTCTTGAACATGATTTAGATAAATACCGAGAATACTTTAATGAAGATAAGTTTGATTTCTCCCAGAGCTCATTTGTAGAAATCAGAAAGAGGCTGGCTGAGAAGATAGCTGGTTCGAAGGAATTGTTCGAATCATATTTAGAATTCTCCAAGAAAGCAGATGCTTCCTCTAAAGAACTAAGAAGCGCTTTAGATGAAGTGGAAAAAGAGAATGGTACCTTAGCTACCTTCAACGAGGATTTCCTTTCTTCCGTTTATAAGCATATGTTGTTAAAAGTTTTCGAGGAAGAAAAAGGCAACGAAGCAATCCAAGCCGAATCCGCTGATCTTTTTGAGATGTACCGCCTGTTAGAAGCTAACGGGGAATTGCTCAGTAAAGACATCATCAAATCCTTCGATGCTATTAAATCTGTCTTGTTTGGCCGTCCTTCTTTCCGCCAAGCGATCAGCGCTTTAAAGGAGCGTTACCACTCTCAAAGGATGCTTTCCGCTAAAGAGGCTTTGACGACCGCCGGGGATGTTTTCTTCCATATCTATCCCTTGCATGTGGCTTCTTTAAAACAATGCGAATATCTCCAACCTTATAAATTCGATCTGGCGATTGTGGATCTAAGGGAAGACGATTCCTTGATGGATTTATTTTCTTCCTTAATGCTGGCGAAAAGGGTGATTATCCTCGGGGATAGTTTCCCGCTTGCTAAGCAGGTCCCGAGCTTGGATCTCTCTCTGGATGAAGATATGAAGAGTTACGCCTATTTAAGCCATTTCCCGTCTTCGTTCCAAAAGAGTGTTAACTTGGCCTTGCAAAAGCAAGGTATCGCCTTAGAGAAATTTAAAGATATCGCTCCAGGCATCTTAATTCCTTATTACTTTGAAAAAGAAGGGGAACGTTTCGCTTTGAGGTTCTTTGATCAAGATGATCCGCTTTCTTACGCCCAATCTTATGCCTTACCAGCTTTCCTTTATCTGAATTACGGGATTAAGACGGTGAATCTTTACGCTTTGCCTTTCTTGGTCTATCCGGATCTTTCCGTGATGTCCTGCTGGCGCGATGTGAAAGTCGTAGTGGAGGGTATTCAAAAGATCGGTGATTCGGATGAGAAACTTTCTTATGAAGAAAAGAAAAAAGCTGAATACTTTAAGACCTTAAAAGATATCTCTTATTCCTTCCCGCTTTATCATCCGGAAGAAAAGAACAGTTATCCGAAGATGATGAGGTCAAAAAAAGAGACTCGTCCGATTCGAAATATCGCTCCGGAAGAAATCGCTTTAGGCATTTTAGCTTTCCTCTCCCGCTTTACTTATTTAAACCGTGAAGTCTTAGTAGGGCAGTTAGCTGGAGTCGTCGGGACCGATGAAAAAGATGTCGATTTCCGCCTGCTATTCCAGAAAGCTGAAAATCTGCTCCTCGGGTCTGATCAGATCAAGACCGATGGAGCTAGGTTAGCTCTGAAGAGATGAAAAAAGCCAGCGCTCAGCTGGCTCTTTTAATTAATATGACTGCTTCTTTTCTAACAGATCCAGATATTCTCTCGGATCCGCGCGATATAAGCGAGCGAGGCACATGACGATATCGAGCAGATTCCATAATTCGCCGATGCCGATGCAGGAAGCTAAAAACTTAATGCAGAATAGTTTCCAGCCCGGGCCTTTAAGCTTATAGAACTTATCGATGCCTAGCCATCCGAGGAAGAGGAGGATGAAGAACAGCCCCCAGTCGACTTTATCATCTTTCATTGATGTTTTCTCCTTGTTTTGTCTTTTTAATTATAAAGATTAACTTCCCTTTGTGCAATGTTAGGGCAGCAAGTTTCCGCTGGAGGTATAAAGGCTATAAAACTCTTCCTTGCTTAGATGGACTTTTAAGCCATCTAAAGCTTCGAGGATGTGTTCTTGGCTGGTGGCTCCAGTGACGACTTGGACATTATCACCAAGCTGGAAAAGGAAGGCGTTAGCGATAGCGGGGGAGGAAACGGAATACTTAGCAGCTAACTCTTTCATTTTGTTCTGCAGGTTTAAAAGAGCGGGTTCTGTATAGATCGAAGTACGTTGACTGCCATATAGATTAGGAGACCAGCACTGCAAGGCCATGTTTTTCCTCTTGGTATAGAAGAAAAGATCCAGCCCGAAAGGTGTGCCTTCTTTATTCTCCACGTTCGTATTGACGACTTCGGAGACTAAGTCAAGATGACCTAGGCCCAACTGAAGTTGATTGACTTCTAAAGGAATATCGGTGGCGGAGAGTAAGTATTCAATCGCTTCCGGGGAGAAGTTAGAGACTCCAAAATGCCTGACCTTACCCGAGGCCTTCAGTTCTTTAAAAGCTTTGGCGATTTCTTTGTTGTCCATCAGGATATCCGGACGATGTAATAAGTAATAATCGATGTAGGAAATGCCCATTCTTTTTAAAGAGGCTTCAGCTCCTTCCATAATATGGTCATAAGAAAGGTCGTAATAATTCATATGTTCACCTGAAGACACCCTTCTTAGCCCCACTTTGGTTTGGATGATCATCTTTTCTCTAAAGAATGGATTTTCTTTTAAGACCGCGCCGAGTTTTTCTTCGCAGCGGCCGGAAGAATAAATATCGGAGATATCAAAGAAATGGATTCCGTGCTCTAAATCGAAAGAGATTAAGGATGAGATGTCCTTGATATCGTCAAATTTCCATAAGCCCATCAAGCCTTGAATCAGCCTTTCGTCTTTTAAGGGATTTTTCATTGCTCCTCCTTATAAACATTTTTAATCTTTCACTTTATTTAGTATATAATTTTCCTTGATAGAAAACTTCTATATTGTTAGGGGGAACAAGCAATGGCTAAATTCAAGGGGGAAGATGCCGATCAGAACTTGTTTCTGACCAGGATGATGACTTCCATCACGGAAGAGCAAAAGAAAAAAATCAGTGAATTAGCTAACGAATCCAGAGCGCAGTACGCTCATTTTAAAAAGTTTGGATGGCTGATATTCCCGGTGGGCTTTCTGATTGGGATTTTGATGTTCATTTTTAGCGAAGGCCATAATTTCATGATTCTGGTCGCCGCTTCTATGGTTACTATCTTCCTTGGAATCGGGGCGTACGCCGGAGCGAGGGCTAACGCTTTAAAGAAGTTCCAGAATGATGTGGTCCCCGGTTTGATTAAGTTGGTTTATGGAGATGATGCTTCTTACGTGCCCAGTCAAGGCTGGGCCAGACAATTCTTAGAGAATCTTAATCTGTTTGAGTTCGGTAATATTTATAAGACCGATGGACAGATTAACGGCTCTTATAAAGATGTCCGTTTCTCGGTGGCTAATGTGGTCTCCGGAAACCAAACCACCGACTCGAAAGGACACTCCTCAACGGTCTATTATTTTAACGGGCTTATTGCGGTCTATCAGTTCAATAAAGAGTTCCCGGGCTCTTTGGAAATCAGGGAAGAGGAGAACGGAGCGGGTTGGTCAAGGAACTTCGCTCATTCGACCAGAATCGACTTCGAAGATGTCGTTTTCAATAAGCAATTTAACGTCTATGCCAACGATAAAGAAGCAGCGTTTTATGTCATCACTCCGCAGTTTATTGAAGCCTTTAAAGAAATAAAAGCCAGGGTTCCTGGAACGTTGATTTTCTGTATTCAATCTGATAGATTAATCATAGCCATTAACGGGGCAAAAAACCGCTTCGATTATGCGCTTTCTATCAAGGATAATGAAGAGCTGATCAAGAAACTTGTAAGTGAAATTCTCCCGTTCCAATGGTTCGTAGAAATGTTTAATCTCGATGACTCTTTCGGAAAGAAAGCGGTCGAGAAAGCTTATCAGGAAGCCGCTAAAGCCGCCGCTTTAAGAGAGCAGGCCGGCGATGATGTCGCTTCCCAGGTTGAGAATAAGATCGAAGGCGAGTCGGAGAAAATATCAGGCTTAGATTCCGCTTCCGCTGAACAGGCTGTTACAGCCATGGCTACAACCTCTAGTAAGGATGTAGTACAAAAAGCGGGAGAAGAAATCGAGTCTGTGGCTGATAAATAAATAGGGGGTAAAGAAACATGTTACCAGTATTAGAAGGTCTCTCGGGCGGAATGATCGCCTTGATTGTCGTTATCGCTGTTGTTGTTCTTTTAGTTATCATCATCGTCAGCTGGTGGATTCGTGTTTACAATATGTTCCGCCGTCTGCAGGTTTCCATTGAAGATGCCAAATCCGGCATCGATATCGCCTTGGAAAAGAGATTCGATCTCCTCACCAAGATGTTCGATATCACCAAAGGTTATGCTAAGCATGAAAAAGAGACGTTATCCGATGTAATCGGACTCCGTTCAGGGATTCCGGCTGGCACTTCGGTCAAGGATCTCTCGGCTATCAATGCCAAACTTGATCAGGCTGCTAAGAACATCGATATCATCTTTGAAAAGTATCCGGATCTGAAAGCCAATACTTTATTCCTTGAGCTTCAGGCTTCCTCCCGCGATGCTGAAGAGCATCTGCAGGCTTCTCGTCGTATTTATAATTCGAATGTCAAAGAGTACAACTCTTTGCTTCTCGTCTTCCCGTCCTCGATCATTGCCAATCACTATCGCTTTGAGAAATCTGAATTCTTCGAAGCGGAAGAGGCGAAGAGAGCCGACGTCAAGATGGAATTCTAGTCGTCGTCTATCCACAACTGATTTTAAAAGGCCGAGGAGCGATCCTCGGTCTTTTCTTATTAAGCTTTTACGCTCTTGCCTAAGAAGGCCAAAAGCCTAGGATTTGTGGATTCTTCAAAGATATGCTTAGGGGTTCCTTGCTCGACAATTAAGCCCTGATCCATGAAGATTACCTTATCCGCCACGTCTTTAGCGAAGGACATTTCGTGGGTTACGACAATCATCGTCATCCCATCTTCCGCCAGTTTTCTCATAACTAAGAGGACTTCGCCGACCATCTCTGGATCTAGAGCGGAAGTAGGTTCATCAAATAGCAGAGCTTCCGGATTCATCGATAGTGCTCTAGCGATGGCAACTCTTTGCTTCTGGCCACCGGAGATTTCCGATATTTTCGCATGGGCTTTATTTGCCATGCCTACTTTGGTGAGGTTAAGGTAGGCAATCTTTTCAGCTTCGGCTTTCTTGCGGTGGAGGACATGAATCTGAGCTAAAGTACAATTAGCCAGAACATCCATATTCATAAATAGATTGAAGGACTGAAAGACCATCCCTAACTTGGTTCTGATTAAGTTGGCGTTCACTCTCGGATCGAGGATGTTGATTCCGTTAAAGTAGATTTCTCCTGAGGAGGGTTTCTCCAGACGATTTAAACATCTTAGAAAAGTCGATTTACCAGAGCCCGAAGGGCCGAGGATAACTAAACATTCGCCTTTTTGGACATCGACAGAGATGTCTTTTAAGACATCGTTGGTCTCGAAGGATTTAGCGAGGTGTCTAACTGAGATGACATTGTTATTTACCGGATTCATTAAGGTTAGGCTCCTTTCTTCGGACGGAAGTGAGAGAAGTTAAAGCCTAATTTCTTCCCATCCATCTTTCTTTCCGCTAAGTAGAGAATTCCGTTGGTCCCTAAAGTCAAAAGCAAATAGATAATAGCGAGGATGATATAAGCGGCGATATATTGATAAGACTTATTCGCTGCCTGTCCGGACATAAAATACAATTCGCTGACCCCGATGACATTTAAGACCGAGG
Source organism: Bacilli bacterium (assembly GCA_022652945.1). GTDB lineage: Bacteria > Bacillota_I > Bacilli_A > RFN20 > CAG-288 > Scatoplasma. The sequence continues at coordinate 274,882 of JALCRV010000001.1, read as the reverse complement.
AATCCTTGATATTAACAATCCATTCGTTACCGATCGTTGGAATGGAATTCCTGATCGCTTGTGGTAAGGCGACTAAAGAAAGAGCCTGGAAGCGGCTCAGGCCTAAGCTTCTAGCTCCTTCTAACTGTCCTTTATCAACTCCGTTCAGACCGCTCTTCACAATTTCACTCATATAGGCTGCAGTGTTAAAGGTGATGATAATAAGACCGGCGATCATCCAGCCATTAAAGACATCGATCTGCGGCAGGATGGCGTTCCAGTTGACCCCTAGAGCCTGGCAAGAATATTTGAAAATCATCGCTTGGACCATCATCGGGGTACCTCTGACCAAAGTCGAATAAACATGGCAGAAACCGACGATAAAACCTTTCCAGGCTTTTTCGTACCACGGGGAATGTTTCCTGATATGGATATTTTCACCGAAGGCTAAAAAGACTCCGAGGAATAAACCACCGACCGTTCCGACGATCGAAAGAATGATGGTGGAAGCGATGCCTTTAAGGAAGAAGTCCCAGTAATTTGAGAGAAGGTAAAAAACACCCTCGGTGCTATCCATTAGAAAACTCACTGTAGATTACCGCTCCTTTCGATAGCTGCCTGCATAAGCGAAGTTCTTTCATCGGTCGAGATTTTCTTTAAGACTTCATTGATGGCTGACTGTAGTTCTATATTGCCTTGCTGAATGCCGATTGAGACCCCTAAGGAAGACTCTTCATCCCCCAGGATCGTCTGATCGATATGGATGATTCCTAATTGGGAGTTAGTTCCGACGATGGAATTAGCGACCGGAAGCTCGGCGGTCATGGCGAAAGCTGAACCGGTGACCACATCTTGAGCTGCTAAGGCAAAAGAGGAGACCGGAGTATTATGGATGGCTCCATATTTGGTAGCGAAAGTCTCCAGGATTTCATCGGTGACCGTCTGAGTCTGAGACTCGAGATATTTTCCGTTTATTAAAGTCCCGAATTCTTCGCTGGAAAGCGGGGTAGTGTATTGATCCGCAATATCCTTTTTAACAATTAAAACCAGTTCAGAATGATAGTATTCCTCAGTAAAACTGATGGATTTTTCTCTTTCTTCAGTATCTGTCATACCGGCGATAATGCAGTTAATCGTGCCGGTTTGAAGATCTGCGATTAAGGAATCCCAGACCGTTTGGACAATCTGGACTTCCTTGCCCATCTCTGTGGAAAGACGTTTGGCGATTTGAATATCGTAACCATCAGCGAAACTTCCCGCGTGATTATAAATCGGCAGAGTGAAGTCATTGGCTTTCTTTTCGGTCCAGTTGAACGGCGGGTATCCGCACTCTAAGCCGATGACAAGCTTCGAGTTATCAAACCCCTTAGCACCGCAGCTAGTCAATAGAAACGAAAAAGATAAGGCTAAAGACAAAAGAATAGGCTTTCTTGCGTTTTTCATTTAGATTTTCCTCCTTTGCGCAAATATGAAAAGCTCTTATATTTGCCATAAGAAGAAAAAGAGCGGCAGCTTTATGAAAAAGCTACCGCTCATTGGTCCAAAAAAATAAAGTTTTTCAGGTCCAACACACAATAGCTCTCCACCGTCGTTACAGACGGTGACAGTCGGAACCATTTTATGATTCCGCCCAAGCACTCGTTTTGAAGAAGAAAACGAGCCCTTCGGCAGCACGCCCCTTTCAATTCAGTTGAACGCCTTGCTTCTGGCTGGCTGAATTTACTTTTGACGCACCGCGCCTCTACTTTGTGACAAATATATTTCCTAGGCTCGCACCTAAGATGATTAAAAAATATCAGATATTGAAGGGATTGTAAATAAATTCTTTATGGAAATAATCACTGAAAGCGCTTAGCGATGCGAAAAGCAACTGATAATTGCTGAAATGAGACCTATATTTTCTTTACAGTAAACCCTCGAAATGTTATGATTTATGCAGTTTTCAAGAAAGGAAAAACCAATATAGCATGATAATCAGTAAGAAATTGGCTTTTATCATTCTCGATGAAGCATTGAAGACCGGTGCTGAGTTCGCCGACCTTTTTGTTCAGGATGAATTAAAGCACAACATTAGTCTTTCGCATAAAAGAGTCGATGCCGATGTCTTTAAGGAAATCTTCGGAGCTGGATTAAGAATCATTAAGAAAGGTCAAGTTGTCTATGGCTATTCTTCTGATTTATCTAAAAAATCCCTGCTGAATCTAGCGGATACGCTTTCAAGTTCATTCCAGGGGGAGAGAGTGAAAAATGCTGCCGCATTAAAAACTGTACATAATCCTCATAAACATCAACCGAAGATTCCTCATACTCAGATGACTGATGAAGCAAAGATTGCTGAGTTGAAGAAGGGAGAAGAAGCAATTTATGCTTACTCTCCGCTTATCGTCAACGCAGAAGTCGGCTTATTAGAAGATGATAGCCATGTGGAGATTTATAACACTAACGGTCGGGCTGTCAGCGATGATAGAATCCGCACCAGATTAAGAATCACCTCTATCGCTAGCAAAGATGGTCAGTTCCAGGTAGGAAGCGAAGCACCTGGTGCCTCGATCGGCGATGAGATTTTCCAGATGTATGATTTAGTTAAATTAGCTAAAAAAGCAGCTAAAACTTCAGTGGATTTGCTTTCAGCCCCTGAATGTCCGTCCGGAAAGATGACGGTAATCATCGGTAACAAGTTCGGTGGGGTGCTTTTCCATGAATCCTGCGGTCATCCTCTTGAGGGTGTAGCTATTTCCCATCGTTCCTCGGTTTTCACCGGGAAACTTGGACAAAAGATCGCTTCCGACGTCGTGACGGCGATCGATGATGGAACGATTCCTAATGGCTGGGGTTCTTCTAACTTCGATGATGAAGGAGAAAAGACCACCAGAAACGTTTTGATTAAGGATGGTGTCCTTGTTAATTACATGGTCGATAACTATAACGGCGCTAGACTAAATATGAAATCCACCGGCGCTTGCCGTCGTGAGTCTTATAAGTATCTGGCGACCACTAGAATGACCAATACCTTCATCGATAACGGAAAATCTACTCCGGAGGAGATTATTAAAGCTACTCCTTTCGGGCTTTATTGCGTTTCCTTTAACGGCGGTTCGGTCGATCCGGCTACCGATCAGTTCAATTTCACCGCTTCCGAAGCTTATATCATCAAAGATGGCAAGATCGATCATTTGGTAAAAGGAGCCAGCTTAATCGGATACGGGTATGAAATCCTGCCTAATATCGATATGGTAGCTAATGATTGTGATCGTGGGGAGGGAATGTGCGGAGCTTCTTCCGGCTCGATTCCTGCGGATGTCGGGCAACCGACTGTCAGAGTCTTGAATGTCACGGTTGGCGGAAGAGGAGGAAATATCTGATTATGAATTTTAAAAAGTTCTTCGTAGCGGCGGAAAAAGAGCAAATTGCTCCCTTTGAGATTTCTTATAGCAAATCCGCTGAACTGAGTATTAAAGTCTATATGGACGAAGTTGAAGAATACACATCCGCTGAGGATATTTCTTTGGGCGGCAGAGGTATTTATCAGGGAAAGAGCGGAGCTTTTTCCACTGATAGAGTTGATTCTAAAGTCATCGGGCCGATGATGGAGGCAATTAAATCTTCCGCTGCTTATGGCAGAACAGGAGATCCGACTAACTTTATTTCTACCGGGATGAAATATCATCATGTGAAAGCCTATTCTAAAGCCCTCGATGAGACCCCGGCTGCTGATTTAGTTAAATTGGGCCTGGAGATTTCTAAGGGCGTTAGAGCGGCTGAGAAGAGGATCTCCATGTCTGAAGTTAATATCAGCCGTTCTTCCTCTATCAGAGTGAAGGAGAACTCTAACGGGCTGAAACTGAAAGATAAAGGCAATTACCTTTCACTGTCTTGCACAGTGAAGATTGAAGAAGGAAAAGGTGTCCAATCCTATTTCGATTATGTCTTAATTAACGATCTCGGTGAGTTTGATAAAGAGACGTTTATTAAGCATATTGCGGAAGAGGCAGCTAAAAAGCTTGGTGCTGAGACCATTAAATCCGGAAAGTACAATGTTGTTCTTTCTCCGGACTGCACCGCGATCTATCTGGCTGTCTTACTTGAGCAACTATCTTCATTTTCTGTCAGCCAGCATCTTTCGCTATTTGAAGGTAAACTTGATCAGCAGGTCTTATCGAAGAAATTAACGGTTAAAGAAGATCCGTGGGCGGGGAATCCTTTCTCTTCCTCTTTCGATGATGAAGGAATTCCGACTCAAAGGAAGACCTTAGTTGATAAAGGTGTAATCAAGACTTTCCTTTATGACTTAGAAATGGCCAAGAAAGAAGGGAAGCAATCGACCGGCAACGGTTATCTGTCTAACGGAAATATCAAGCCGTCTCTAGGCTTTGTTAAAGTCAAGAACGGACATAAGAGTCTCGACCAGCTTTTAGAAACAGTTGGACAAGGTCTTTATATCGATGAACTTGAAGGAATTGGGACGGGGTTAAATCCTCAGTCTGGAGATTATTCTTTACAGGCTTCAGGCTTCCTCATCGAAAATGGCAAGTTAGGTAAACCGGTCTGCTTGATTACAGTAGCTGGCAACCTGCTTCTCGACTTAGGAAAGATTATCGCGGTTGCTGATAATAGCCGTCTGACTTATTACTCAGTTGAAGCTCCTTCGATCGCCATCCGCAAAATGGCCATCTCCGGGAAATAGTTGCTTTGTTAAGCTTCCGCCTTTGAAAAGAGGCGGAGGTTTTTTCTTTTCAGCTAAAACCCATCTATTTAAATTAACTTCTTTAACAGTTATTATATATAACGTATCTGTTTTTCTAAGCTGGTCAGATGTAATTAGCCTTTATCAAAGGTGATATCACCTTGGTGAAGCCCCCTTAATTTATAAGGATAATCAGTCAGTTAAATCAGACTGATTATAGGTACATCACAGTAAGAAAAGCAGATCTATTATCCGGCATAGTTAACATAGACAACCTATTAATGCATTAAAAGTTGTTTATTATTAATCGTGTTGCTCACCCTTTCTCCCGCCACTTAAAGAGACGGGTCGAAAGAGATGATATGCTTCCGGATTGAAAAGGAAAAAGAGAATCTCTATCATTGATCTCTTCTTTCAAACAAAGTAGTTAACGACAAATCAGAGGCCTGAAGGACACTATTTTACATAAGGTGAAAAACATGGAAACACAGGGACACTATACTCCGTCTAACGGCGATAATCCGATTACAGAAGCCAAGTTGGCTTTCGTGGATTTTGGCAGGGATGTCGCTTCCGGAACCACTTATTTTTTCAGCCACTTTAAAGAAGTGACTAAAAACGAATGGGAGAAAATCAAAAAGTCCGATATGTGGCATCTGGTCGGAGTGTTGACTCTCGTGGCTTTCCTTTGTTTTGCTAATACATTATTGACTAATGGATTCACCGTCCCTGTTGGCGGAGACTTCCGTCTTCAAGGCATGGCCTTTATTTATAACGGCTACGATGATTGGCATTATTTCTTCCGGACAGGGATTTTCCCGATGTGGGATACTTCCGGAGCTCTCGGCTTAGATAACATCACCGGTTATTCCTTCTACTATCTTTTCGATCCGTTCTTTTTAGCTTTGCTGATCTGGCCTCGGGCTTGGCTTAATCAGATTCAAGCCATCTTGATGATAGCGAAGATTGTCTTAGCTGGTGTCTTCTTCTACCAGTATTTAGGTTCTTTCCATATTACTAAAGCAACAAGAAAAATTGGCGCCATCGCTTATGCTTTCTGCGGCTGGGGTTGGTTCTATCTGTGGTTTTTCCACATGATGGAAGCGGCAACCTTCCTTCCGCTGATGCTTTTAGGCGTAGAAAAGATCATTAAGAAGAAAGATCCACGTCTGATGATTGTCGCTATGTTCCTGATGGGGGCGACTAACTATCAATACTTAGCGATCTTCACTGTTTTCTGTTTCTTTTATGCGATGTTCCGTTTCTTCCAGACAATGAAAGAAAGGAACGCAGAAGAAGGTTGGCAGGTGCTAGGTCTAGGCTTTGTGGCTTTCTTGACCGGGGTTATGGTCTGTGCCTTTATTATCATTCCTTGCTTTTTAAGCATTAAATCCATGCCGCGTATCGCTTCCTCGACAAACTCTTTTCTGGCTCAGTTGCAGGCAGCTGACGGACTGGGAGCTAAGTTAACTTTATGCTTCAAATGGCCGACTAATTATTCTTACCGCCATATGTATCCGTTGGAGTCTCTCCTTTTTATTACTAATAGCTGTTTCCAAGAGCCTTTAACTCATCTGCCCGGCGGCGGATACGATAACGCCGGTTCTTCAATTTATGTTTCCGCTCCGATTCTTTTAATGATCATTCCTTCTTTGTTAGATTCCTGGAAGAATAAACAATGGAGTCAGACGATTGCTTTTGTTCTTCTGACTATCGCCCTAGAGATTCCGGTAACTTATTATGCAGCCGGCATGTTCTCCTCGGTCCCTTACGGCAGATGGGAAGTCTTTGTTACCGCGATGTTAATTGTCTTCGTCTGCTCCCATCTTGATGACTTACGCTTTATGCCTAAATGGTATATCGATGTCTCGGCTGGGGCGGTTGCTTTGCTTACTTTCTTTGTGGCGAAGTCCTGCTTTGATTTTGCTAACTCCGGCGATTATTCCAGCTTGATGTTATTGAATACTCAAACGACGATTTTAGGTATGAACGTTAACATGTATCACGCCGCCTTATGGTTCCAGGGTATCTGGGATGTGGCTTGTTATTTGTTCATCCGTTTCACTTGTCGTCAAAGAGTCTTCCGTAAGCAGCTGTTCTATATTATCGCCATCGAGTCGATCATTTCCGGCAATGTCGGAGTGGTCGGACAAGGTATCGCTAGTTATTATTCATCTGTTTTCTCCGGTCGCTCCGCTTATAACGAACAGACGAAGATCGTCCAGAATCTAAATTCCTGGGATCCTTCTTTCTTCCGTCTCATGAATGCTAATACTTCCTCTTCTAGTAACTTTGATCCTAACTTAGCGATGGCGGAAGGGTATAACGGATTAGGTACTTTTAATTCCATGTACAATTTTGATTCTGAGTATTTCTTCCGTTGGTCTCGTATCGACTTCAATAACAATTCCTATATGCTGGCCTACAAGGAAAAACGGTATAACCTTGATACCTTCCTTGGGGTTAAGTATTACTTACTGCCGAAAGAAGATGTAAATGTCCCGTATGGTTTTATCGATGTCACCACCGATCCTACTTGTTCGGACTCTTTGAAGAACTGCTTATATTCCGCCAGCAATCCTAAGGCCAATTTCAAACTATATAAGAATACGAACTTCATCGATCGTGCTTTCGCTTTCGATGACTTTATGTCCTCTTCTTCGATGTATTCGATGATCGATGGAGAAAACATTAACGAGATTAACTATCTAAAGAAGGCCATCGTGGATAGCACTTATTATAAGGATAACCAAGCGGCCTTTGCGGATTTCAATTTCAAAGATTATTTGGTCTCTTCTAGCGATGGGAAGTCCGATTCTGATTTCAATGTCACTTCTGATTCCGCTTTGAACGGTATTTCCACTTACCGCTACGCTAAATGGGACTATGATGTGCTGCCGACTAATTCAGGTATCCTTCGTACTTTAGCTTCCGATATGTCGGATGCGGAGTATTCGGATGCCCACCGTGAAGAGATTGAAAAAGACATTCAGAATAATCCTAATACCCAATATATCGTCAATAATAACCATACGACCCAGGACGGAAAGACGGTTTATCAGAAGGCCTTGACCCCGGAGAATTGTTTCTTTGCGGAAGGGGATGTTATTAAGACGGGGAGCAGAGCGGCGTCTGCGCTTAATGCGGTCGGGGCTTATTATTCCAAGGTGGTCTTGGATAAGAATGATTCTTCAGGGAATCCTCTGCCGATTATGGCTCAGGACGCTTCTAGTAGAGGTGGGGCTTACGTTTCAATCGGTTCCACTCCGGGTGATAGTTCTTCTTCTTACAATATCGATTACTATATTTATGGCTACGATACCGCTACTAAGAGTTATAAGTACTTAACTCACGATGATAATAACTATATTAAACAGTCGACGCAGAAACGGGCTCGTGGTTTCTATGTCGATGAGCCGGTCTATAGAATTGTAGGTTTAATTAAAACCAGCAATTTCAAGAGTCTCAGCGTGTCTTCCTTATCTTATGAGTACAACGATGAATATCAGGCTGATATCAATGCCTTAAAGGCTAATCAGGTGATGGTCCATTATGATGATTCCACCGTCAATACCCTTAGATATACTTCTAATTATGCTAAGAAGAAGATCGTGGTTTTGAATACTCTTTACTCCACGGGCTTCTCTTTAAAGAAGACCACGAAAGACAGCAGCGGAAAAGAAAAGACGGAGAACGTCCCGATCTTTAAAGCCAACGGCGGCTTTATCGGTTATATCGCCGGAGCGGGAGAAGAGAATTACACTTTGTCTTACTATACCCAGGGTTTAAAAGCCGGGTTGGCTTTAACGACGGTCGGCTTTACGCTTCAAGGCGCTATTTATCTGCTCTGGCTTTCCAAGAACAAATTAAGAATGGATTACGAGAGAATGAATAAGATGGTCTCCTTAAAGAAGCTGTAGCCGGTATTCTTTGCTTAATCAGAATACGGCAGCAGTCTAAAATCTAATAAAAGGGGAAATATAAAAAATATGTTAAATGAATATGTAATCGCTCGTTTAGAGACTATGTGTAAACGTCTAGATGATATCGATGCTGAGCTGGCTTCCGGAATTGATTTTTCGAAAGCGATTATCCTGAATAAAGAAAGAACGGGTATGGAAGATTCCGTTAAGCTTTATAAGGAATATAAGAAGAACGAAGAAGACTATAAAGAAGCTGAGCTGACTTCGAAAGATCAGGATAAGGATATGGCTCAGATGGGCCTAGATGAGATGGCGCGCATCAGAGCCTTACAGGATCAGATGGAAGCAAAAATCCAGGAATCCTTACTTCCGAAAGACGCCAACGACGATAAGAACGTCATCATGGAAATCCGCGGAGCAGTCGGTGGAGACGAAGCGAACATCTTCGCGGGCGATCTTTACCGTATGTATATGAAATACGCGGATAAAAAAGGTTGGAAATACCAAGCGATCGATGAGGAACCGACCTCGTTAGGAGGTTATTCCTTAGTCTCACTGAAAATCAAAGGCAAGGGAGCTTATTCCAGATTGAAATTCGAATCCGGCGCTCATCGAGTCCAGAGAGTCCCGGTTACGGAAAAGTCCGGACGTCTGCAGACCTCAACCGCGACGGTTCTGGTCATGCCGGAAATCAAGAACGAAGAAATCAAGATCAACCAATCCGATCTGCAGATTGATACTTACCGTTCTTCCGGCGCTGGTGGGCAGAACGTCAATAAGACGGAATCCGCTGTCAGAATCACCCATATCCCTTCCGGAATTGTGGTCACCTGTCAGATTGAAAGAGATCAGCTTTCCAACAAGGAAACAGCGATGGAACTTCTCCGCGCTAGACTCCAGGCGAAGAATGATGAAGAGAAGAACTCGAAGTTAGATGCGGAAAGAAAACTTAAGGTCGGTACCGGCGAACGTTCTGAAAAGATCAGGACTTATAACTATCCGCAAAACCGTGTCACTGATCACCGAATAGGCTTTACGGTCAATACTCTTGATCGAGTGATGGATGGCGATTTAGATGCGATTCTCGATGCTTTGCAGGAAGCTAACCAGAAAGATTTGATTCTCCAGCAGGCTAAAGAGAGCCAAGGCAAATGATCATCAATTCAGAAAAAGCAATCAGCCAGATGAAGGCTTTAGGAATTCCTGAAGCCGATATCAGGGATCTTTTCCGCTTCCGTTACAATATCGATTACGACCAGACCAAGACCGGGCGTCTTTTTATGATGCCGGAAAGGTGTTCCAATGATATCGAAGTCCTCGCTTCCGGTTATCCGCCCGCTTATTTGATCGGGTTTGTGGATTTCTTCCATCTGAAGATTAACGTCACTCCGAAGGTCTTGATTCCTCGTCCGGAGACTGAGGAATTAATGGGAATTATCCAGAATAGACAGGGCAGGACTTTAATTAATTCCGCCTTGGATCTCTGCTGCGGTTCCGGCTGTATCGGCCTGGCTTTAAAGAAGATGTTTCCGCAGGCGACAGTTTACGCTTCAGATATCTCTCCTTACGCTATGCAGATGACTCAGAAGAATGCGGATGAGAATAAACTTGAAGTCTATATCGCTCTTTCAGATTATCTTGATTATTTTGTCTATAAAGGTTTGAAATTCGATTTGATTGTCTCCAATCCTCCTTATATCAAGAACGGAGAGATTCTCGATAGCTCTTTAGGCTTCGAGCCGCAGGAGGCCTTGTTTGCTGGGGATGATGGCTTAGACAGTTATCGGAAGATCTTCGCTTCCTTAACTCAGGTCTTAAATGAACACGGGGTCTGTTATTTAGAAATCGAAGCCGCTAATGCGGATATGACAATTGATTTAGCTCATCAGACGTTAGCGGGTTACAATGTCGAATTGATTAAAGACCTTTCGAATAAAGACCGTTTTCTCCGCCTGACTAAAAAATATCTTTAAAACGTTTCAGTAAAGGAAGCCGGAATTCGCTTTTCTTGGCTTCCTTTTTCTTTTAAGAATCCGTTCCTTATTGTATAATGGACTAGAGGAAAATAGCGGAATAAAAATGGCATATCGAGCTCTTTACCGAACGTATCGTCCGAAGACTTTTAAAGAGGTGGTTGGGCAGAAACCGATCGTCACGACATTACAGAATGCCTTGAAGGACGGCAAGATTGCTCACGCCTATCTTTTCTGTGGCCCAAGAGGGACGGGGAAGACTACTATGGCGAGATTGTTCGCCAAGGCTTTAAATTGCTCTAAGGGTATCGGTGAAGAATGCAATCAGTGCGAGAACTGCATGGATATTCTTGAAGGGAAGCATCCTGATGTCTATGAAATCGATGCGGCGTCAAACTCTGGAGTCGATAATGTCCGTAAGCTGATTGAACAGGTTTCGTTCGCTCCGATTTTAGGTCGTTATAAGGTTTATATTATCGACGAGGTCCATTCGATGACCGGAGCGGCTTTCAATGCTCTTTTGAAGACTTTGGAGGAACCGCCCGCTAACGTGGTGTTTATTTTAGCGACCACCGAGCCGGATGAAGTGTTGCCGACGATTCTTTCCCGTGTCCAGCGTTTTGATTTTTCTAAGGTTTCTGAACAAGACCTTATAATGAATATGGAGAAGATTCTTGAAAAGGAAGGCGTTTCTTATGAAGAAGAAGCGCTGCAGATCATCGCTCGGTTAGCTCAAGGTGGAGTCAGAGACTCCCTTTCTTTGCTTGATCAGGCAATTTCTTATGGCGGTGATAAAGTCACCGCGGAAGATGTCGATACTCTTTTTGGTCTGATGAAGATTTCTGATGAGTTGGAACTGGTGAAGGCTATCCACCTCAACGATGTTAAAGGAGCGATGGCAATCTTAAAGGATAAGTACGCTAAAGGGGCGGATGTTCTGAAATTGCATGACGATTTGACGAATATTTATAAAGATCTTCTGGTTTTCGGGACAACAAGAGACCAGTCTTTATTGACCTATCTTAAACCTGATGAAGCTTTGAAGACTTTGGTGACTCCTAGCGAGATCAGAAGAAATCTTTCCGTTCTGATTAAAGCGCGCAGGGATTATAAGACAGCTCTTAATGCCTTCGATCAATTTGAACTGACTTTGCTTTCTTTGACGATTAAGGAGCAGTTCGAGGAAAATGAGCCTGAGAGAATTGAAAAAGCTCCGGAAATCAAGACGATTCCTCTTTCGGAAATAAAGACTCCTGCCCCGAGTGTTCCTGTTCAAACTCCGTCTACAGTTGTAGTTGAAGAAAAAAAAGCGGAAGAAGTGAGTAAGCCGACGACGATTACGACTTCTTCTTTAGATCGTTTTGATCAACTGCCGGAGTCAGGAGAAGGGCTGACCATCACTAAAGACCAGATTATCAATATCATGGTCCAGGGAAATAAGTCTATTAAGCAAGATATCTTGAAGGATTGGGAAACTAAATTAAAGAGCGTTCCTAATTCCGATTCGCTTTCTTACTTAGCTTCTCAATTGATGCGTTGTACTCCCTGTATTGCGGCTCCGGGTGTTTTGGTTGTTAAGTCCTTCTTTAAAGGTGTTGTCGGGACGATCAATCTTTACTCTAACGTTGAAAAGACTAAGCAGCTGACTAAGAAGCTTTTCAATATGGAATTAAGGGTAGTTGGGATTGAAAACGGTCCTTATATCGATTTCGTCAATGCCTTTATGAATCTCTCGCAGGCTGATGATTTGCCTTCTCCGACTCCGATCGATCTGCCCGATGGCAGTAAGAAGGATGTTGCACCGGCTGGTCCGACTAATGCGGAGAAGTTTATGGATTCTTTAGGTCTTAATCCGTCAGGTAATAAGCAATAGAAAGGGAAGGCTGATTATGGATTTAAATAAATTGATGCAGCAAGCTCAAAAGATGCAAGCCGAGATGAAGAAAAAACAGGATGAGTTAGAGAACACTGTTTTTGAAGCGGAAGCCGCTGGCGGGGCCTGCAAGGTGAGGATGTACGGCAATTACACGATCGATAAGATCGAAATCGATAAGGACGCGATTGATCCTAACGATAAGGAAATGCTCGAAGATATGATCAAGGCTGCTTTTAACGAATGCGTTAAGAAAGTCAAAGCTGCCTCCGATAAGATTGCTTCCGATATGCAGTCATCTATCAAGGGATTTTAGTTTATGGAGCAGATCGACGCGATCTCTCGGCTGATAGCTTCTTATAAGAAACTGCCCGGCATCGGGAATAAGACTGCTGAGCGACTGGCTTACGCCACGCTCTCTTTCAGCCCGGAAGAAATCGAGGCTTTTATCTCTTCATTAAAAAACGTGGAAGAGAATGTCCACGCTTGTCCGCGTTGCGGCATGAAGATCGATACGCCTTTTTGTCCGATCTGCGACGATACCTCTAGAGATGATAAAACGCTTCTGGTGGTAATCGATGCTAAAAATGTCTTGAGTTTTGAAAAGACTGGCAAATACCGTGGAAAATACTTTATTTTAGGCGGGGCGCTTTCCCCTTTAAAAGGCATCGGGCCGGAGAATATCCGGATTCCGGAATTGAAACGTTTAGTTATCGATGAAAAGATTGAAGAAGTAATCTTGGCTTGTTCTTCCACCGTGGAAGGAGAACTAACTGCGAATTATATCAATAACTATCTGCAGGATACATCAGTTAAAATCACTCATCTGGCTTATGGACTGCCAGTCGGTGCCGATTTGGAATATGTTGATGAACTGACCATCGAGCGCTCTTTAAATGCGCGTGTGAATATGAAGGGAGAATAGAAGATGGATAAAAAAGGTTTATTCATTACCGTGGAAGGCGGGGATGGCTCGGGTAAGACGACCGTTCTTTCTTTTGTAATTGAAAAACTCAGAGCGGAAGGTTACGATCTCTTTCTTACTAGAGAACCGGGCGGGAATAAAATTTCCGAGCAAATCCGCAAGATAATTCTCGATAAGAACAATACGGAAGAAGATAAAAAGACTGAAGCGCTTCTTTATGCAGCTTCTCGAAGGCAGCATATGGTCGAAACGGTTTTCCCGCTTCTTGATGCGGGAAAGATTGTTATCTCTGATCGCTATATCGATTCTTCCTTGGTCTATCAAGGGTATGCTAGAGGCATCGGTATCGATGAGGTTTATGGAATCAATATGTTCGCGACCGATGGAAGACTCCCGGATTTAACAATTCTTTTCGATATTAAGCCGGAAGAAGGACTAAAAAGGATCGCTGCTCATCGTGGGCAGGATGCCGATCGTCTAGATCGGGAAAAGCTGGAATTCCATCAGAAAGTCCACGAAGGTTATCAGATTATCAAAGAAAGATTCAAGGATCGCTTTTCGGTTGTTGATGCTTCTAAGCCTCTGGAGGAAGTCGAAAAGGAAGTTTACGGCATCTTAAAGACCCGGATCGATTCTTATTTAGGGAAGTAAATAAAGATGGCTTACGATAAAGAGCGTTTTCAGTTAGAGCAGCCGACCTTGGCCAAGCTTTTTATCAATGCCAGAAAGTTTCAACGCCTTTCTCACGCTTATCTGCTTTATGGAGAACCCTCGGCTCCGCTTTTGGAGTCGGCTTTATTCTTAGTTAAATCACTGCAGTGCGAACAGGATGTCCTAGCGTGTGGGAATTGTCCATCATGCAAAAGATTTTCCGATGGAATCCATCCGGATTTTATCTTGATTAACGGGAAAGACAAACTTATCAGAAAGCCCGATATCGATGCTTTGGATGATTTCTTCTCGATGACCGCTTTAGAGAAAAACCACATTTCCGCTTATGTGATTAACCACGTAGAAAATATCACTGAAGAAGCAATCAATGCATTGTTGAAGACTTTAGAGGAACCTTCCGGGAATACCGTGGCTTTCTTAACTACGGATAACCGTGATAAAGTCTTACCGACCATTTTATCCAGGGCTCAGCCGATTGAAGTAAAAAGCCCTGATCTAGATAAACTATTGAATGCTTACCGCGGAGAGGAAGACTTAAAGGAATATTACCTTGTCTCTTCTTTTGTCTACGATGAAGAAGAGAAGACAAGTATCATTTCCTCAAAAGAATTCACATCCGCTTATGAGGCTAGTTTAAATTACCTTCATGCCTTAATAAAAGATGATGGGAAAGCCACTTATGTCTTGATGCATCAAGCGGCGGAAAACCTGCGTGGCAATAAGTGTTATAATTACTTTTACAGTATCCTTTCGACCGTCTTTTCCAAGGCTTTGCTAGGGAATGATCAATCGGTCCTGAAGGATCTTACATCCGGGCTAGAACGCTTCCGCGATGTCCTGCCAAAAGCTATTAAACTATTGGACGAGGAAGAAGGAAAATCGCAGGCTAATATGAACTTCACCTTAGCCTTGGCGCGTTTAGGGATGATTATGGAGGGAAGAGCATGAGTGAATCGTATATTATCGGAGTTCGTTTTGATGATGCTAGACCGACTTACTGCTATTACTCTCTGCCTTTAAAAGCTGGGCAGAAAGTTATCAGTGAAATCGATGGCACCGATTATTTAGGTACGGTCGAAACCTGCCGTCAGCTTAGGGAAAATGAGGCGCTGAATGTTTATTGGCCTATCAGCAGAACAGCTACTGAGCAGGATCAGGCCCTCTATCAAGATAATCTTAAGCGCGATATTGAATTGATTAAAATAGTTCAGCAAGAAGCCGATAAAGAGAATCTTCAGATGAAGGTTTTCCGTGTTTCTTCTTCCCTTGATTGTCAGAAGGTTAAGATTATGTACACCTCAGATGACAGGGTAGATTTCCGCAATATGCTGAGGATTTTAGCTCCTCAGATCCATGCTAGGTTGGAAATGAGACAGGTTGGGCCTAGAGATAAAGCTAAGATGGTCGGAGGTTTAGGTATCTGTGGACTGCCTCTATGCTGCTCCACTTTCTTAAACGGCTTTGAAGGAATCTCGATCGCGATGGCGAAAAACCAGATGTTAGCGATCAATATTCCTAAGCTTTCCGGACAATGCGGAAAACTTATCTGCTGCTTAAAGTATGAAGATGAAGCCTACTCAGAAGGTAAAAAAGAATTCCCACGTTTAGGTACTCCGATTGTTTATGGCGGGAATACCATGAAGGTCTCTTCTTTTAACGTCTTAGCGAGAACTGTCAGCTTATATTCTCCTGATAAT
The DNA here is from genome assembly GCA_022652945.1 of Bacilli bacterium. Lineage (GTDB taxonomy): Bacteria > Bacillota_I > Bacilli_A > RFN20 > CAG-288 > Scatoplasma. The sequence goes on along the minus strand of JALCRV010000001.1, from coordinate 259,156 downwards.
ATGGCTACTATCAGTTTGGATGAATATAATGCAATTTCGACTGGGAAGGTTTATGTTCCTGTGAAGAAGGCTTCCGAAGCTCAATTGACTCCGAAAGATCTCGGTATAGTCAATCCGCCGTCGGTTAAGGTCTCCGATGTGATTCCGGAAAAGCCTTTATTGACTCCGGTTGCTCCAGCTAATACGGGAGATCATTCTGCTTCTAGCAATTACCATGACCAAGGCCGTAAAGATGATTACCATCATGATAACCATCAGCAAAATGGCCGTCCGCATAATGATTATCACGGTGATGAGAAGTGGATGTATCATGGCAACAATAATAAGCATCATAACAATAACCACGGCAATGGCAATTACCATGGCTATAACAATAACAATCAACACAGCAATAACAATAACCAACGCCCGGTAGGCAATAATAATCCTTCCTCTTCAGGCGGTAACAATGGCTCTCATAACTGAACATCCTTTTCAAGGTGATGGGAAGCCGATTATTTACTTAGTTGCTACGCCGATCGGCAATCTGGGGGATATGTCGTCTAGAGCCGAGGAGATTTTAAAGACCGCGGATATTATCGCTTGCGAAGATACCCGTGTCACCTCCGCCTTGCTGTCTTTAAAGGACATCAAGGCTAAAAGGCTTGTCTCCTGTTACTCTCAAAAAGAAAAAGAAGAAAGCATCCGTTTAGTCCAAGAAGTGAAAGAAAGGCATCTGCTTTTAGCTTTTGTTTCCGACGCAGGGACTCCGGGGATTTCTGACCCGGGGGCTTTATTAGTAAAAGCAGCGATTGAGCAGGGGATTCCTGTTTCTTTCGTTCCTGGGCCGACCGCTTTTACTTCAGCCCTTATTATGTCGGGCTTTGATACCGCGGATTTTTCTTTCTATGGTTTTCTTCCGGTGAAGAAAAGCGCCAGAAAAGATTTCCTTTCTAACTTAAAAGAAAGAGAGGAGAGTTTGATCTTTTATGAAGCTCCGCATCGCTTAAAGGAAGCTCTTCAGGATATGAAGGAGATTTTCGGTGAAGAGAGAAATGTCTGTTTAGCTCGTGAATTAACAAAAATACATGAAGAATACACCCGCGGGACTTTAAAGGAAGTCTATGAATCCGAGTCTTTGACCTTGCTTGGTGAATTTGTCATCGTCATTGAAGGCTTTCAGAAAAAAGATGTGGAATTCAATGAAGAGGAAATCATAAAGTCCGCCAAAAGAATGATTAAAGACGGTAAAAGGAAGACGGAGATTTCTAAAGAATTAGCGGCTATTTATAAAGTCCCTAAAAATCAGATCTATAAATTAATCCAAGATTTATAACTCAAAAGCAGATTGAATATATCGTTTTTTGCTTGTCTTTTTAGTCAAATGAATTAAAACTGAAGGAGAATTATTTTTCTTCTTTCGGGCTTTCTTTATTGCTTTCTTCTTTGTTTTCGGTTTTCACTTCAGTAGGCTGAGTTTCTTTCTTACGGAAAAGATTCTCTAAACCGGGGAAGCCATAAACCTTAGACATGAATTTTGCTTTATTAAGCAGTTTGGTCAGGTAGAAGGCCGCTAAGGAAGCTAGGGTTCCAATCAGTAAACCGGCGATAACATCGGTCGGATAATGGACAACGAAATAAAGCCTAGTGATAGCCATCAGAATAGGAACAAAGATGATACCCCAATACTTCTTGAATCCGTAGTACCAGATAAAGCATATGCAGAAAGCGGCAGCTGAAGTGGCGTGTCCGGAAGGGAAAGAATACTCGCTATCCGTAACTTTACCTGTGAATTCCCACCAGGAGATATAATCGCTGCCGTTTACAGAGTAAGGGCGCGGTCTTTTTACGATATTCTTAATGATAATATTGGAAGTGAGGTAGCCGATGAACAAGGAAATAACGATCATGACACCTAATTTCCTGGTCTTTTTGAAGCAGAGAAGCAGAACAGTTAAGACTATTAAGAAGATACCGTGATCACCTAAGGATGTGATTACTAAAAAGAACGGAGTGAAAAAACCTCCAGCCGCTACCGCTAAACGGTGGAAGAACTCCAAGATCCAATAATCAAATTCAGTGATTGATGCTAAAACCATGACTATATTTTAAGGACTCTTGATTTAAAGCGCAACAAGATTAGAGGGTGGGAAGATAAGGCGAAGATGGTTAGCATTTTTAAATTGAGTTAAAACAATATTTGCTAACAAGTAACTGAAAGACTAAAATAATTTTCGAGGTAAATATGTTCCAAAGCAAAACAATTAAATGGTTGGCCTATATTTTCACTACGATCGCCTGTCTTTTGTATATAGGCGTTTCGGTTACTTTCCTTTCTTATAGCATAAAGAATGGCGATAGTTTTGATCCTGAGACCGTTACCGCCATGGTGTTAGAAGATTGTGCCTTAGTCCTTTTGTTGCTTGGCATTTTTAGCGGCAAAGAGAGTATCTTAGTACCTTCGATTGTTGGAGGCCTTTCCTGGGCGGTGGCTAATGCCTTTATTTCCGATGTCTCTTCTTTTAAGAATATCCAAGCCACTTTTAATATCCATTGGGCTTACGGGGTTGGAATGATTTTATCCTTGGTCAGCGATTTGATTTCTTCAATCGGAATTATTGCTTTCTTTGTTGAACTACTTAAACGGGATGGAGCTTCAACCGGGAGAACTCCTTTCTATTTCTTCTATACCTACGGAGCGGTTATGGTGATGGCTTTTGTCTTTTCTGTCCTTCCTATATTCTTGGGTAAGGATGATCTCACGATGTTTGTTAATATGCTGCTGAATTTCCTGATTGTCTCCGATTATGTCTTTGTCATTTATTCTTTCTTTTATAAAAAAAGTAAATCAACTCCGGCCGTTGTCGATCAGGGGAAGAAGTAAAGCGAGGAGTTAAATATGAATAAAGAGGAAAAGAAGAAAAATCAAGCGGAGTTCGCTAAGATCGATTCCCTGATCAGCACTTATAAAAAAGGAATCGCCGCCCATACCTTTAAAGAGAATGAAGAGCTGACGGTGATTACCGTGGATCTTTCTAAAATTGATATTTATAAAGATTGTTCCAGCGAAACCCTTCTTAATGATGCTATCTATGAATTCGCAGAAGATATGTTCTCTTCTTACTCCGATGCTGAGAAAGTCTCATTTTCTTTTGTGTTCCCGGAAGGGATGAAAGATGAAGAAAAGCAGAAGATCAAGGATATCTTCCATATTCATTATGGAAGCAAGTATAAGGCGGCTAAGATCAGACTGAGAAAGCAGATGATCCTTTCTTTGATTTTTGTCTTCATCGGCTTTATCCTTCTCTCCCTGCATTTGATTTATACAACTTATAATGCGGATTCTATCTACGGCGAAATAATCGAAATCTTCGCTTGGGTTTTCATTTGGGAAGCGGCGGAGGCTCTGTTTGTCAATTCGATTGATAACCGCAGCGATCTTAATTTGTTCTCCGCTTTGTATTTAGCGGACTTAAAGTAAACTTCTTTCTTAAGTTTTTTATATATTAGTTTATGTTTTGTTCTTATCTTTTGTTGTGTTTGCTCTCCTTTTTATAAGAGGTTTATAATCCAAGGTTGTGAAAACAAAAAAGGGCCATAGAATCAAAGTTATCATTATTTCTATCCTGTCCGTGTTGGCGGTTATTTTTGCTTCTTTTTTTATCTATGTCAGCCAGTACTACCACGCCACGAGCGATGTCGATGAACTGATCTTAAAAGAAAAGGATGTCGAGATTAATGATAAAAGGAAATATTACTCCCTTGTTTCTAAAAACCAGACCTCTAAAGCCGGTTTGATTTTTTATCCGGGCGGGAAGGTGGAAGCGAAAGCTTATATTCCTCTTTGTTACACCTTAGCTCAGTCGGGATTTAATGTCTTTTTGACTAAGATGCCTTTTAATTTGGCGGTCTTTGATAAGGATGCTGCAGATGGAGTCTTAACGGATTATCCTGAGGAGGAAGAATGGTATTTAGCTGGGCATTCTTTAGGAGGAGCGATGGCGGCTTCTTATATCAACAGTAATCATATGAAATTTAAGGGTTTGATTTTGCTCGGGGCTTATTCAACAGCGGATTTAAGTAAGACAGGCTTAAAGACGATGACGATCTATGGAAGTGAAGACGGAGTGATGAATAGGGATAAATATAAAGCGAATTACCATAACTTACCCGCTGATAACCAAGAAGTGATTATTCAAGGAGGTTCCCATTGTTTCTTTGGTAATTACGGTTTTCAAAAAGGCGATCACGAAGCGACAATCACTAGAGAAGAACAACAAAAGCAGACTGCCCTGAAGATCAGCGGACTGCTTTCATAAAGGCTTTTCCTTTTTAGTCTCTTTTAATCGATTTTTTTATAAAAGCCCGTCATATTTGCAATAATCCTTTTTAATATTTTGATAAAACAGAATTAACTTAAGAACTTGTTTCTGGAAAGGATTGCTTTTATGGGCGTAAAGGAAGAAATGGCTAAGTTATTGTCGATGCCGAAGGTTTTACCTAATAAGGAAAACGCTGAAGTAGCTTTAAAAGGCGCGGAGGAAGGTATCGTTCTTTTAAGAAACGATGGCGTGCTTCCTTGTAAAGAAAAATCCCTTGCTTTATTCGGGGCGGGAGCAATCGATACGATCATCTGCGGGACTGGCAGCGGATATGTTACCACCCCGTATCTGATCAATGTTTTGGATGGCTTAAAGAATGAAGGATATGAAATTACCAGCGAAAGCTGGCTTAATCGTTTTAAAACTGCCAGTCAGGAAGCCAGGAAAGATGATAATAAAAAGTTTTCGGTCATCGAATTGTACTTCTCCGGATTGAAGACGATGATCGATGATGTAGAGATTACCGAGGAAGACTTAAAAGAAGCGGAGAAAGCTAAAACAGCGATCTATGTCATCAGAAGAGTGGCAGGGGAAGGTAACGACAGATACGCTAAAGACGGTGATTATTATTTATCTTCTGTAGAGAAAGAAAACATCGCTAAGCTCAATAAGTCATTTAAGAAGGTCATTGTTGTCCTTAATACTTCGGTGATCGATGTCAGCTATATCGCTGCCCTTAACAATGTTAAAGGCATCATTTATCTAGGCTTGGCTGGCCTAGAAGCCGGGCACGCTTTAGGGGAGATCATCTCCGGAAAGATCAATCCTTCCGGACGTTTAACTGATACGTGGGCTAAACATTATGAGGACTATCCGGCTAGCAAGACTTTCTCACATAACGATGGAAACGTAGCTCAGGAAGATTATTTGGAAGGCATCTATGTCGGCTATCGGTATTTTGATTCGTTCGGGATTGAGCCTTTATTTCCGTTCGGGTTTGGCCTTTCCTATACCACGTTTGAAAGAAAGCTTGTGAAGTATACTCTCGATAAGGAAAATGTTCTCTTAGAGATTGCTGTTAAGAATATCGGTGCTTGTTCAGGTAAGGATGTCGAGGAGATTTATGTCTCCGCTCCTGAAGGGAAATTGGATAAGCCTTATCAGGAACTTAAGGGATATCAAAAGACCAAAGAATTAAAGCCGGGAGAAGAAGAGATAGTTCATGTTATTGTTCCTTTTATCTCTTTAGCTTCTTTTAGCGAATCTGATTCCGCTTGGCTTTTAGAAAAAGGAAAATACTTATTCCGCCTTGGGACTTCCTCTAAAGAGACCAAAGTCGTCTTAGCCCTTGATTTAGACAAGACCGCCATCCTTCTTAAGACTAATGATGTCTTAAAAACGGATAAGCCTTTAAAGGAAATCAAGCCTTCTCCTTATCCGAAAGAAGTGATTTCTTGTCCTCTTATCACCATCTTCGCTTCTTCTTTAAAGACTAAGGATGAAACCTCTAAGGAAAAGGATGAGACAGTTACTTATATTCCTCAAGGTAAGGAATACCATCCTTATATGGAAAAGAATCCATATAAGTTCCCCTACCTTACGAAAGAAAGAGTCGTAAATGTGGCTTATAAGCCTAACTCGACTTTTATCGATGTCGTAGAGGGTAAGGTGTCTTATGAGGAATTTATCGCTTCCTTAGATACGGAGGTTTTAATCCGCTTAGTCGCTGGAATCGGTCACGAGACTCCTTATCAGATACCGTCTAGATTAAATAAAGGCTTAAAGAAACTTCAGGGAATGCAATCGTCTGGAGAGACGACCGCTCAATATGTCGATGCTTTAGGTATTCCTAATATGTACCTCGATGATGGGCCGACCGGGTTACATAGTCCCGGTTTATCCTCCACTAGCTTCCCGGTCGGAACCGTTGCCGCCCAGACCTGGAATCCTTCTTTAATTGAAAAACTTGGTCAGGCTTACGGTAAGGATATGGTTAGCTATCATTGCTCAATCGCTTTGGGTCCGGGGATGAATATCCATCGTGATCCTTTATGCGGGCGTAATTTCGAATATTATTCTGAAGATCCTTTGATTACCGGGTTTAGTGCAGCCGCTTTTACTAAAGGGGTACAGTCGTTAAAGGGAAAGGGCGTAGCCTTAAAGCATTTTGCGACTAATAACCAGGAAGACAATAGGCCTTTAGTCAACAACACAGTATCTCCCCGTGCTTTAAGAGAAATCTATCTTAAGGGATTTGAAATTGCGGTTAGGGAAGCTGATCCGAGAACGATCATGACTTCTTATAACTCCTTTAACGGAATGCATACCTCTTCTAACCGCGATTTGCTGATGAAAGTGGTGCGTGGAGAGTGGGGCTTTAAAGGGTTTATTATGACCGATTGGGAGGGAGCTTCTAACCGTGTCTGGGACTTACATGCCGGAAACGATATCCTGATGGGAGGCATCCGTCCGGATGTTATTAAATGGGGACTAGAGGATATCGCTCCGGTTTTTGATGAAGATGGCAAGATCCATATTGAGATGGAATCTCTGTTTGGAGGATATGCTAAAGTTCCGTTCCCCTGCTGGGGCTCATTTATAAATACTAAAGATGGTAAAGATCAAATCTCTGCCGTTGTGAAAAAAGATGTCGAAGTCAGCAAGGAAATCTTACCTTTAGTTGAAAATGGCTTAGCGAAGATTGAAGAAATGAAAGATGGATCGAAGAAGGTCACCTATTTTGGAATCCATACGGGAGCTTATCTGCCTTTAGGGGATGTCCAAGCGGATGCTATCAGAATCTTAAAGGTGATTGCTAAATCTTCCGCTATGGATGAACTGAAGGAAATTATCAGGAATCAGCAATAGGCTTTTACATTTCAAAAAACGTTTAAAAGGACATTTCAACTGTTAATCTTTTTAATGTATTTTGAAATGCACGGCATCCGCTTTTATTTAAATCTAATGAAGATACCGATAATCCGTATAGCGTTCTATTAAGTTAAAGACCTGACTATCTCCTAGACCGTAACGGCGTGTCAATTTCCAGACGTATGCGGCCATCTCTTTTTTTATTTCCCCTCCGTCTTGAGGCTTCAAAAAGGCGTAGAAAGACACCTGAAAAATCGTAATTGGATTTAAAGGATTATTCGATTTCAACTAACAAGAAAAGCCGGGCTCTTTTAGAACCCGGCTCTTGTTAACGATGGTGAGCCATGTGGGACTCGAACCTACGGCCCGCTGATTAAGAGTCAGCTGCTCTACCAACTGAGCTAATGGCCCATCTTTTGCGCTAGTTTATTGCGCTTGATTATAATAATACAACTTTTCAGTCAATGCAAGAAGTTATCTTAGGTATTTTAAAAGGCGCTGAAGCCAGCGCCTTAAATAGGTTCTTTTTCAGATTGAATTAAAGCGGAAGTGTTTCGATAAGGTTGATGAATGAGTTGAAAGCGGATTCCTCATCGACACCTTCGATATCGATATCGAAATGGCCACCTTTCGGAATCGAAAGCGTAAACACGTTCATGATGGACTTCAGGTCAGCTTGTTGAGACGGATCAGTCCGATCAACGACCATCGTGCATCTGGAGATGTGTTTATTGGCTTCGGCGACGAGTTCGGCTGCTAATCTGGAGGTCAGGCCGTTCTCGTTGGTGACTTTGATACTTAAAGTCTTCATATTTTATGGCCCTCCTAATTCATATTAATTCTAAAGTAAAACGCTTAGTAAATCAACCATGATATATACGATAATATAGGGAATTTTCAAACTTTAGCCCCTATTTAGTAAAGCGCTTACCAAAAATCAAATTTTTCTATTTTTCGTAAGGAAGCGGGTGAGCGGAGGTCAGAAGATGGACTTTCGCCTTCACTTCGGCTTTGACTTTCTCATCTTCCGGATGGCGAAGAATCTCGCCGATTAAATCACCGACAAGGCGGAAATCTTTTTCATCGAAGCCTCTAGTGGTCATTGCCGGAGAACCTAAACGGATACCAGAGCAGTAAGCTGGCTTCTGCTTATCGCCGGGGATGGAGTTCTTGTTGCAGGTGATATTCACTTCTTCAAGCATAATCTGCGCCTGTAAACCTGTAAGATTGCAGGAATCCATCACATTGACTAAAAGCAGGTGGTTATCCGTACCACCGGTAACGATTTCAAATCCTAATTTAGAAAGTTCATCAGCCAAAGCTTGGGCGTTTTTAATGACTTGGGCCGCGTATGTTTTAAAAGAAGGTTGGAGATCTTCAAGGAAGCAGACAGCCTTAGCAGCCACTACGTGCTCTAAAGGTCCGCCTTGGACTTCGGGGAAGACGGTCTTATCGATTTTCTTGCCGAGCTCAAGATCATTAGAAAGGATAATGCCGCCTCTAGGGCCTCTTAAGGTCTTATGGGTGGTGGAGGTAACAACGTGAGCGTAAGGGACCGGATTCGGATGAAGCCCCGCGGCGACTAGCCCCGCGATATGGGCCATATCCACCATTAAGTAAGCTCCGACTTCATCAGCAATCTCTCTGAAGATCTTAAAATCAATCAGACGCGGATAAGCGGAAGCGCCAGCGATGATAAGGTTGGGCTTTACTTCTTTAGCGATTCTTCTGACTTCTTCATAATCAATCCTGCCGGTTTTGACATCAACTCCGTAAGTGAAAGATTGATAATCCTTGCCGGAGAAGGAAAGATGATAGCCGTGGGTCAAATGGCCGCCGGCCTCTAAAGACATCCCGAGGATCTTGTCTCCGTGATTAATTAGAGCCCGGATTGCCGCCATATTGGCTTGGGAGCCGGAATGAGGTTGGACATTGACATATGCCGCGCCGAAGAGTTTTTTCAGTCTTTCTCGGGCTAACTCTTCCGCTTGGTCAACAAACGTGCAGCCTCCGTAATAACGATGGGCGGGGTAGCCTTCCGCATATTTATTGGTCATGATGGAGCCTTGGGCTTCTCTGACTGCGTTGGAGACAAAGTTCTCAGAAGCGACTAATTCGATATTGTCTTCCTCTCTTTGTCTTTCGCCTTCTAATGTCTTATAAAGCTCGGGGTCTTCATCCCTTATCTCCTTGTTATCAATCATTTTCTTCAGCCTCCATTTGGTAATAATTATATATCATCTTCTTGCTTGAAGAAGGGAATATCGCTTAATAGTTAGGCTTAATTCTTTCTATCCTTGTTTTGTTTGCTATAATCATCTTTATAGAGGTGGATATCCTTTTATGATTAAAGCGTTCCGTCACGACGACGATGTCGATGAACTGATCTGCAACACTTATGTGGTGGGAAGAAGAGGGAAACCTTGCATTGTTATTGATATGGGTGATAAGACCGATAACGTCGAAAACTATATCAAAGCCAACAACACTAAAGTCCTCGGTCTTTTACTGACCCACGCTCATTTCGATCATATCAGAGGCGTTAAGCATTTCCTTAATTCTTTCGATTACTCGATTCCGGTGTATCTAGAAGAGGAAGATTATGAAATGCTGATGACCGATTCGATGAACGGAGCGGAAGAAGAACATGAAAAGCTCAATATCGACTTCGATCCGGTCTTGGTTAAAGATGAACAGGTCCTGACTTTTGGAGAATTGAAGATCAAAGTCATCCATACTCCTTTCCATACTCAGGGCAGTTCCTGCTTCCTTTCGGAAGAAGATAATGCGCTTTTTACTGGAGATACCTTATTTAAAGGCTCCATCGGTCGGACTGATTTCCAAGGTGGAGATGCTCAGGAAGTCTTTCCTTCCTTAATGAAACTGAAGGCCTTATCAGATCTTTTAGTCTGTTATCCGGGTCACGGAGGGATTACAAAACTCGGAGAAGAAAAGAAAAACAACCCTTTCTTTCGTTAGATAATTTATAATTCTTCAATAGACATATAGAAAAGGATAACTTTTAAAAATGGAAAAACAAGAAGAACAGAAAACTGCTCAGCCGGAAAAGGAAGCTAAAAGAGGCTGGAAAGAATGGCTCGTCGATTTCTTTAAAGGCGTAGCGATCGGGCTTTCTTCAAATGTTCCTGGAGCTTCCGGAGGCACGACTGCGGTCTTGGTCAGGGTCTATGATCCGATGATCGAAGCGGTCGGGAATCTATTCCATAAGTTCAAAGACTCTTTCTTGTTTCTCCTGCCGATTATGATCGGTGTAGTCTTGGGTTTCGGAGCGACTTTGAAGCCGATTGAACTCGCTCTGGATGCGATTCCTTTCGGACTCTCCTGCGTTTTTGCAGGTCTGGTGATCGCCGGGCTTCCTACTTTATATCAAAAAGTAAAAAGAGTGCCGAATTGGCAGGGAATTGTCGCTTTTGTGGTTTCGTTGGCTTTCGTGGTCGGACTTTGTTTTATCCCCGGGTTAGGTAATTATGACTTATCCGCGATTACCTTTGTCGGTTGCTTGCTTTGTCTGGTGATGGGAATTATCGGTTCTTTCGCTTTGGTGATCCCGGGAGTCTCAGGAGCGTTGCTCTTATTCATCTTCGGCTTTTATAATCCGATTATGAATCTTCTTCGAGATTTCTTAGGAGCCCATCAGTCGATGGGCTTAGATACGGTATATATCTTCATCTTCTGCTTCGGGATCTTAATCGGTTTCTTCTTGTCTTCTAAAGCGATGGGATATCTATTGAAGAAATATGAGTATGTGACTTATATGGCTATTATCGGATTCATTATCGGCTCAATCTACGCTATCTTCCATCCTTTTATTGTCGGTGTGGATTCGATGGGTAAGTTTCCGAAAGGCTTATTTCCTTCCACTCTGTCCTTTGGTTGGCATCTCGGCTTAGGAGCCATCCTTCTTGTTGTCTCTACCGCCTTATTTATGTTCTTCTTCTATCTTTCTGATAAGAAGGCCAAACAAGCTACAAAAACGGAAGAGATTCAGAAATGAAGATGAGGCTTGATCGTTTCCTTTCGGAGATGGGGGTAGGCACTAGAAAGCACTGTAAGAAAGCCATCCGCAGCGAAAAGGTCTTAATAGACGGAAATATTATTACCGATGAAGGTTTTCTTTTTGATCCGGAGAAGAACAAGGTTACTTTAGACGGTAAACTTCTTACCTATCAGAGAGAATTCTATATTCTGATGAATAAGCCTCAAGGCTATATGTGTTCAACTATCGATGAACTTTATCCTTCCGTCTTGAATCTGATCGATCCGTCTTTGAAAAAAAGAGCGAGGATCGTTGGAAGACTTGATGCGGATACGACCGGAGTCCTACTGATTACTGATAACGGAAAACTTAATAACCGTCTGATTCATCCTAACCTGGGGATTGAAAAGGAATATGTGGCGGAATTGAATCATCCTTTAGGGGAAAAGGATCGTTTAAAGCTTCTTTTGGAAGGTGTGGTTCTTGATGAAGGTGAAGAAGCAATCAAACCCGCTTCTTTGACTTTGCTTTCTCCTCTGGAAGCGGATATTATCGTTAAAGAAGGCAAATATCACGAAATAAAAAGGATGTTCCATCGTTTCGGTTACGATGTTATGTCCTTAAGAAGAATCCGCCTGGGTTTCTTAGTCCTCGGTGATTTAAAGGAAGGAGAGATGAGAAATCTCTCTCCGGAAGAAGTCCTGAATTTAAAAAAGCTTGTCGGCATGGAGTCTTAAAAGGAGGGAAAGATGTTCTATCAAAAAGGGGAGAATCTAGTAAACATCGCCAATTCGATCTTAAAGGCTTACGGCTGTCAGACCTTTCACGAGACTTATAAACCTCTGGATGATCTTTTAAAGAAAAATGGTGTCCCGGGAAGAAAACTCTGTCTGATCCTTTTAGATGGTTTCGGTTCCTCGATTCAATATATCCATCGTCATCACGCCCCGTATATTTATGAACATCGTTATTTTAAGATCACCTCGGTTTTCCCTCCGACCACCGTGGCCGCTACGACTTCGCTTCTGACCGGAAAATACCCTATGGAAACCGGTTGGATGGGATGGACGGAGAAACTGCCGATGTTTTCTCGCCCGATTACTGTTTATCCCTCCACCTTTATCGGGTCTAACAATGTTTCCGCTCCGACTTCCTGGGAACTATTGCCGACTGAGCAACTTGATCAGATAATCAATAAAGGCGGAAAATATAAGGCGGAGAAACTGATGGGTTTTACTTTGCAGCCTCCGACTGCGAAGAACCATTTCATCCAGACGGCTTTAAGACTTAAAGAAGTCGATTTCCTTTATTCTTACTGGACCGACCCGGATGCGACCTTACATGAATTCGGAGTCCATTCTTCCGAGGTTGAGAATGTCGTCCGTGAACTCGATGAAGAAGTTAAAAAACTTACTCAGATGTATCCGGATGTTCTTTTTATTACTTTGGCGGATCACGGACATATCGATAATCAATATCTGTCGATCGCTGACCATGAGGACTTTATGGACTGCTTAAGCTTTAAAGATTTCGGCTTGGAAGCTAGAGCGGCTTCTTTCTATGTTAAAAAAGGCCGGGAAAAGGAATTCCGTTCCTTAGCTGAGAAGTATTACGGAGATAAGTTCTATATCTTCTCGAATGAAGAAGTGATCGCTAAACATCTCTTCGGTGAGGGGAATGAGAATCAATATTATAGATATGTCGCTGGAGACTTCCTCCTGGTCTCGAAAGATAAATGGTCCTTATATCAACCGACGACCGCTTATCTTAAAGCTAACCACGCTGGGTCGACTTCCCAAGAGAGATATATCAATCTCGGCGTCTATAATAACAGCAAATAACCAATATAAAAGACCCGTCAATTTGAAGCTAAAGAACTTCTGACGGGTCTTTTTCTTTTACTTCTTTAAACTTTTAGGAGAGTCTTTTTCCTCAGCGACGATATAAGTCGGACGAGCTTGGGTATTAAGATAGATGTCTTTTAAGTATAAGCAGGGGACAGCGAGGATTAAGGACAAAACGGCTAGACACAGGAAAACAGCGAAGATGATGAAGAACGTCATATAGATCTCCACGTTCTGATAAGTCCCATTAGTCGAAGAGACTAAGAAAAGAATCATGAAGACCACGAAGCCGATAAAGGAGAATCCTCCCCAGCCGATTCCAAACTTCAAAGGCCAATCTAAAGGATTAAGCGTGGAAGCGGTGATGGTGTGGAAGGCGAGATTGAACATCTTGGAGTAATTGTATTTTGTCTTGCCGGCCGCTCTTTCTTTTCTTTCGAAGGGAATAAAGCAGACCTTAAAGCCGACGAAAGGGACTTCCGAACGCATAAGCTTCAGCTTTTCCGGCATCGAGTTAAGGACATCGACAGCCTTTCTCGACATCAACTTAAATTGGCTGGTATTCGGAGGCAGAACCTCTTTACCGGCGATTTTATTGATGGTCTTATAGAAAGCTCCAGAGGTATGACGTTTCATCCAGTTATCACCCTGGCGGGAAGTACGCTGCGGATGGACGATTTCATATCCTTCTTCGTATTTTTCTAGCATCTGGAAGACCAGTTCGGGCGGATCTTGGAAATCGCAGTCCATAGTGATGATGACATCGCCTTTGGCTTTTTCTAACCCAGCGGCTAAAGCCGGATCCTGTCCGAAATTGCGGGAGAAGGAAACGTAAGAAATATCGTCTCTGCCTTCCGCGGCTTTTTTGATTTATTCTAATGTCTTATCTTTCGAGCCATCATTAACGAAAACATAATCGAAAGAGTATTTGTCGTTGTCTTTAAATAACTCGCTGGCTTTTTTGATGTACAGCGGGAACATTTCTTCTTCGTTATATAAAGGAACGACGATGGAAACCTTGGTCATTGATATATAAACCTCCGTGGTAATTATTATCTTAAGCCTTGACTTAGAAAAAGCCAACGTTTATATTGTGGTTGTTATATGAATGATTGTTCATACGTTCATATAGGAGGCTCTTATGGAAAAAGACGAAATAGAAGTCTGTCAGGAATATAAGGCGCATAAGGACGTGGTGGCTTCCGTCAAGGATAAGATGCTGACAATGGACGAGTTCAACAAACTCGGCAATTTGTATTCGGTCTTTTCTGATCCGATGAGAATCAGGATTATCTACGCCTTGTTTGAAGAAAATATGTGCGTATGTGATCTTTCGGAATCCTTAGGGGCTACCCAGTCTAATATCTCTCATCACTTGGCGATTTTAAAAGCTAACGACTTAGTGACCTTTAAGAAAAAAGGCAAACAGGTCATTTATTCCTTAAAGGATGAACATGTCAAGGCTATTTTCTTCATGGGTCTGGAGCATATCAGAGAGAAGAATAACTAGTCCGGTTACTTCTGCTTTCGAAAAAAGAGGCAAATATATGGAATGTGAAAGCTGTTCGATTAAAAGCGAGAAAAAAGAAGAAGGAGAAAGCATTCTCGGCTGGCCTTTTAAAGAAGAAAAGGCCAAAAGAATCTATATCTTTATTAGAATGGCCGTTTCTTTGGCCTTAGTCTTCTGTGGCACCAAGATACCTTCTTTGCCTTCTTATGCGGTCTTGACTTTGGTGATTTCGGGCTATGTTGTAATGGCTTATGATGTCTTTTTGGCGGCGATTCTTTCCTTTGGTCACGGACATTTCCTCGATGAACATTTTTTGATGGTGATCGGTACTTTGGGGGCGATGGTCATCGCTTCTTACGATGAAGCGGTTTTTGTCATGGTGTTTTATCATCTAGGGGAAATCCTCGAGGATTATGCGGAAGCCAAATCAAAAGAATCAATCTCCAAACTGGTTAACAATATGCCTTTAAAGGCCCATCTTCTTACTGAGGATGGAAACGTTCAAGAAACGGAGCCGGAAGCATTGAGGGTCGGAGACAAAATCAAAATTCTCCCTGGGGAGAAAGTCCCTGTCGATGGGATTGTCGTGGAAGGAAATTCATCGTTGGATATGTCTTCTCTGACCGGAGAGTCTTTACCTAAAGCGGTCGGGGTCTTTTCCACTACTCAGGTCTTCTCGGGCTCAATCAACCTCGATGGAGTGATCGTTGTCCAGGTTTCTAAAGTCTTTAAGGACTCAACGCTTTCAAAAATCCTCGAGTTGATTTCTTCCGAGGAAGGGAAAAAATCCAAGTCCGAGCGATTCATCGAAAGATTTTCGAAGATCTATACTCCTTCCGTCGTTTTCTTGGCGGTAGCGGTGTTCTTTATTATGTGGGGCATCGATGGTTGGGGTGGAGTTTATCAGAAGGCTTTATACGAAGCCTGCAATATGCTGATTATTTCTTGCCCGTGCGCTTTGATCATATCCGTCCCGCTTTCTTTCTTCATTTCTATTGGTAAAGCCTCGAAGGAAGGGATTTTAATTAAAGGAGGGCAGGCTTTGGAGAACTACGCCAAAGCAGACAGTTTTGTCTTCGATAAGACCGGGACTTTAACCCAAGGCAAGTTCGAAGTGGTCTCGTTTAAAGACCAGGCCACGTTGGTCCTGATCGCTTCTTTGGAACAGAATTCTACCCATCCGATCGCTCTGTCTATCTTGAAGAGAGTCGATCCGAAAGAATTAAAGAAAGTCACTGATTTTGAGAATATCCCAGGTAAGGGAATCCGAGGCAAGATCGGGGAAGATAGTTACTTCCTTGGCGATTATTTGTTTGCGAAAGAAGAAGGTGAGGATGTCGAAGAAATCAAAACCCCTTATAAAGCTCTTTACTTGATTAAGAATCATCATTATGAAGGATATGCCATTATTTCAGATATTGTTAAAGATAACGCTAAAGAATCCTTAGCAGACTTAAAAGCTCTCGATGTTAAAAAGCTGATCATGCTTTCAGGTGATAAGCAGGCTATCGCTCAAAAGACCGCCGAACAATTAGGCATCGACCAAGCCTACGGGGACTTGTTACCGCAGGATAAGCTCGATAAATTGGCTGAGATAAAAGCCAGTTCGAAAAAGACCGTCTATGTCGGAGATGGAGTTAATGATGCGCCTTCCTTATTGGCGGCAGATGTCGGAACTTCCATGGGCTCTTTGGGCTCTGATGCCGCCAATGAATCTGCGGATGTCGTGATTCTCAATGATGATTTAGCTAAACTGGCCATCACAAAAGCCATCGCGAAGAAAACGATGAAAATCGTCTATGAAGATATCACTTTCATCTTAGTCGTTAAGGCTGCTATCTTGGCTTTGGCCATCGCCGGGTACGCCAATATGTATTTAGCGATGGTTGCCGATGTCGGGACGATGGTTTTAGCGGTTTTGAACTCCTTGAGATTATGGCGTGGCAACCGCAAGGCAAACACTGAGAAAAACTAACTTTTCCCACCTGCTTTTCCAAGACCAAGGCCGTTACGACAAAGAAAGTCAAAAAAAGGCTATTTTTAGGTTGTTTCTTCAATTAAGTTAACCTATAATCTTGTTACGCCCTTTAAAATACATAAAATGAAAGGGTTTACATGAGGTCAATATGGGCTTAGATTTTTTAGAACAATTTTATGAAAAGTACCACATCACTGATGGAACGCAAGTCGTCATCAGTTTGGTCTTTATTTTTCTCGTGGCTTTCCTTCTTACTAGAATTACCAAGAAGCTGAAGCTACCGAATGTCACGGCCTATATTTTCGCCGGTATATTAATCGGGCCTTACGTTTTGAATCTGGTTCCGCAAGCCGATTCTGAAACCGGAGCTCATGCGATTCTGGATAACATGTCATTTATCACAGATGTGGGCTTGGGCTTCATCGCTTTTGCTTCCGGACGTTATTTTAATTTAAAGATGATTAGACGAAATGGCTGGAAGCCCGCAATCATCGCTTTGATTCAGGCTTTTGTGACTTCGGTTGTGGTCTTCTTTGTCCTGCTGCCTTTTAATCTTCCGGCCCCGATTGTCTTGGTTATCGCATCCATCGGCGGTACGACTTCTTCCGCTTCCACTTTGATGACCATCAGGGAATATCATTGCGAAGGGGAATTTGTCGATTATGCGATTGAACTGGATGCGATTGATGATGTTTTCGGACTTTTATCCTTCTCCGTTTGTTCGGGGATTGCTTTAGGAATCATGACTGCGCAAAACGGTGGGGCAAACTTTTCCCAGTGGGAGACCATCTGGCTGCCGATTATCGTGAACGCCGGCATTGTCGTGCTCGGTTTCTTGGTTGGTTGGTTTATGGCCAAAGTCGCTATTTCCCCGACTAGATCGAAAGATAACCGTCTTATTTTAATGGTAGCGGCGATTCTTTTCCTGGTTGGCATCTGCGGTTTAGCGAAAGTAATTAACAAAAACATCTTAGCTTCGCCTCTGCTTTGCGTGATGGTGATGGCCGCCACGTATCTTAACTTCACCAACGATGATGAAATGTTTTCGCAGGTGGCGGACTTCTCCGCACCTATCATTCTTCTTTTCTTCGTCCTATCCGGTATGAACTTTAAGATTTCTTATATGGTCACCGTCGGCGTGATCGGCGTGGTCTATTTCTTCGCCCGACTGATTATGAAATACGTCGGCAATTTCCTCGGTGGGTTAGCAACCAAGTCTCCCGCTACTATTACTAAGTACATCGGTCTCACCATGGAACCTCAGGCCGGTATCTCCATCGGTCTTGCCGCTTTGGCTTTAAATATGTTTACCGCCGATCCTTCTTTAAATCTCAGCCAATACGGTGAAGAAATCAATGCGATTATTATCTTCTCCGGTATCTTATACGAAATTGCCGGCCCGGCTTTAGCTAAGCTATCCTTGAAACTTTCCGGCGTTTTGAAAGAAGAAAATCGGACCAAGGTCAAAAAAGGCTCCGAACTCCCGATGGTTATTTCGACTGAATCTTCCTTAAGAGACTTCGTAGAAATTAAAGCCCCGACTCCAGAGATGATCCGGAAGCTCAACAATCTGAACAAGATGAAAGAGCAATGCGATGTGATGGATCGTTACGTCCATACGAAAGCTTACACCCAAGAAGATACAACCCCCAGCAGCAAGACTTAGCAATCAAAAAATACCCGCTTTCATCAAGAAGCGGGTATTTTTCTATCTGTTTTACTTAGTCAGTATGGCATTTATTCCTTTCGTCTATCGAAAACATCTTGTCTTTCTCATTTAACGGACGGATAACCTTACAAGGAACACCGGCTGCTAAGGAATGCGAAGGAATATCGTGGGTGACAACTGATCCAGCCCCAATCACGACATCATCCCCGATGGTCACTCCTCCGCAGACGATGACTCCGGCAGCTAGCCAGACTCCGCTGCCGATGGTGATAGGCTTGCCGTATTCGATATTGTAGAAGCCATCAAGGAACTGCTGAGGATTTCTTTCTTCCGCTAGCAGAGGATGCATCGGAGTGGCGATGATGACATTAGGCCCGAACATGACGTTATCTCCGATTTTAATCGGGCAGATGTCATGGAATTTGCAGTCGAAATTGGCGTAGAAGTTGTCCCCGATGGTGGTGTTGACTCCATATTCCACTTTCAAGCTTTGTTCCATCCAGGCGTTAGCGCCTAGATGCGGGAAAATAAGATGAAGCAGGCGGATTCTTTCGGAAGTTTCTTTCGGATGGAGATGGTTGAACTCATAAAGAAGTTCCTGCTCTTTTATTTTCATCTCTATTAATTCAGAGACTCCTGAATTATATAGTTCGCCTTTTAACATCTTTTCGGTCTGTTTCATCTTTTGTAATCCTTTCCTACAATAATCTTTTTATTTTATGAGCTGATTTGCCCGCTGATTCTCAGTATATCAGATTCACAGAAATTTCTTCCTTGGTAAGGCAAGCAAAAGAGGGTATTTTCTCTGCAGATAAAGTATAATAAAGAATGCGATTTATCAGGGGGGTGTGAAGCATGGATAAAAACGAAATTGTTGTAAAAGGGGCGAGAGAGAACAACCTCCAGAATATCGATGTCACAATCCCCAAGGATTCTTTGGTTGTCTTTACCGGGGTTTCCGGCTCGGGCAAGTCAACTTTGGCTTTCGATACGATTTTTGCTGAAGGCCAAAGGCGTTATATCGAATCGTTGTCTTCCTACGCTCGGCAGTTTTTAGGTTCCTATGAAAAGCCGGATGTCGACTCTATCGATGGTCTGACTCCAACGATTTCCATCGATCAGAAGACTAAGTCACATAACCCTCGATCCACTGTCGGGACCGTGACGGAGATTTATGACTACCTGCGTCTTTTATACGGGAGAATCGGTGAGGCTTACTGCCCTAATCATCATATAAAAATCGAAGCTCTGACGGCTGAGCAGATTCTCGGGCTGGTCATGGCGAATACGGAGGGAGCGAAGATTACAATTTTGGCTCCTTTAGCCAGAAATGAAAAAGGCACGCATTACGATGATATGGAGAAGTTTTTCAAAGCTGGTTTTTCGCGGATGAGAATCGATGGCGGGGAAGAGATGCGCTACCCGGCTGTTCCTTTATTGGATAAGAGCAAGAAACACAACATTGATATCGTGGTCGACCGAATTATCCTGAAACCGGAATCGAAAGAAAGAATCCTTGAAGGCTTAAAAGCGGCTTTAGATATCGCTAACGGGTTTGTCAATGTCGATGTGGATGGGAAGACTAACCTTTACTCCGAGCATCATTCCTGCCCGATTTGCGGCTTTTCCGTTCCGAAGATCGAACCGCGGCTTTTTTCTTTCAATAACCCTTTAGGCTGTTGCCCGGATTGCAAAGGCTTGGGTGTCAAAATCACGGCTGATCCGGCCTTGTTAGTACCGGATGAAAATCTGTCAATTGAAGAAGGTGCCATCCGCTTCTACTCGGTGAATAAGCAGGCGGTGGAGACTTTCGATTGGATGGACTTAAAGAACATCTGTAAGTTTTACTCTATTCCGACCGATATTCCTTTTAGGAAACTGACTCCCGAGCAGAAGAAGATTATCTTTAACGGGCCCTCTGAACCGGTCCCTTATACGGTGAAGACTTCTAACGGCTCCTTGCTTCATAAAACCGCTACTGAAGGTGTGCTCGATAAGATCAACCGTCTATATAACACAACCGAGTCGGAGATGATGAAGGATTACTACTATACTTTTATGACGACTCACATCTGTGAATCCTGTCACGGGGCGAGGCTGAATCCGGCGGTTTTATCTATTTATGTCGATAACAAGAACATCTTTGATCTGTGCCAGATGCCTTTAAGGAAACTCTTGGAATGGTTTGAGCGAATCCACCTGACTCCGACCCAGGCTTCGATTGCGGACATGGTCATTAAGGAAATCAAAGCCAGGCTTTCTTTCTTGTGCGATGTCGGCTTGGAATATCTGACTCTTTCAAGAGAAGCGATGACTTTGTCGGGCGGTGAGTCGCAGCGTATACGTTTAGCCACCCAGATCGGCTCTAAATTATCAGGTATTATTTACGTCCTTGATGAGCCTTCGATCGGTTTACATCAAAGGGACAACGATAAACTCATCAAGACGATGAAAGAGATGAGGGATTTAGGTAACACCTTAATCGTGGTTGAACACGATGAAGACACGATGCGCGCAGCTGATTATCTAGTTGATATCGGCCCGGGAGCCGGAGAACATGGTGGCAAAGTGGTCTTCCAAGGAAAACCAACGGATATTGTAAATTGCCCAGATTCGATTACCGGCGATTATTTGGCTGGTCGGAAGAGAATTGAAGTTCCTTCCTTCCGTCGCCCGGGAATCCATAACTTAATCATCAAAGGCGCTAGATGCCATAACTTAAAGAACATTAATGTGATTTTTAAGACTGGGGCTTTAAATTTGGTGACCGGTGTTTCCGGTTCGGGCAAGTCTTCTTTGGTTACGGAAGTCCTCTATAAGGCGATGCTTTCAAAGCTTGGTATCGGAAAAGAAAAACCCGGAGAATACGATAATATCATCGGGTTAAATTACTTTGATAAAGTAATCAATGTTTCCCAGGATCCGATCGGTAAGACCCCGCGTTCTAACCCGGCGACTTATGTCAAAGTCTTCGATGACATCCGCGATGTTTTCGCTTCGACGAAGGAAGCGAGACTGAAGGGGTTTGATAAGAGTTCGTTCTCTTTTAATACCAAAGGCGGAAGATGCGAAGCCTGCCAAGGCGATGGTGTGGTTCGTATTTCAATGGCCTTTTTGCCGGATGTCTACGTCACTTGTCCGGTCTGTCACGGTAAGAGATACACCGATGAAATCCTAGAAGTCACCTATAAAGGGAAGAATATTTACGATGTCTTAGATATGCGTTCGGAGGATGCATATGAATTTTTCCGCAACATCCCCGGCATTGAAAGAAAACTGAAAACGTTGCTCGATGTCGGCTTAGGTTACATTAAACTCGGTCAGCCGTCTCCGACCTTATCAGGCGGAGAATCGCAAAGAGTCAAATTAGCTTTCGAATTGGAGAAAGTCTCCACCTCCAATACTCTATATATCTTGGATGAACCGACGACCGGTCTTCATACAGACGATATTAAAAAACTGGTCAATGTCCTTAATCAGTTTGTGGAGAATGGAAACACTGTCGTTGTGATTGAACATAATCTAGATTTTATTAAATGCGCTGACTGGGTTGTGGATTTAGGTCCGGAGGGTGGTGATGAAGGCGGACAATTAGTTGTTCAAGGAACCCCCGAAGAGGTCGCGCAGTGCGAACAATCTTATACGGGTCAATATTTAAAGAGATATCTAAATAAATAGTTTTCTCTTCTGGCTTTAAGCGTTAGTATTTAAGCAACTGATACTGTCAGATGAAAACCTTCCGACATTCAACTATAATCAAATTGTTAAAAAAGGAGCAAGGCCCAATAATGAATTACTGTACAATCGGAGATTTAGCCGATAATTTCAGCCTCAAACCCTTTTTCACCTCCCCTAAAGCTTTAAAAAGACCTATCAAGGTCATCGAAGTCGATCGCCCAGGCTTGGAAATGGCTGGCTTTTTTGAATATCATCAAAAATCGCGTCTGGTCTTGGTCGGACGGAAAGAAGCGGCCTTCTTAGCTCATATGAGCGAGATGGAAGCTTATCAGGCTTTCTTGACCATTTGTTCAGATGAGACCCCGGGTATCATCATCTGCCACGGGGTGGATTGCCCGCCGGTGATTTTAAAAGCCGCGAAGGAAAAAGATTGTTGCGTCTTTGCAACCGAAGTTGAAACTTCCGCTTTTGAAGCCGATGCCTTAAGCTTTTTAGCCGAGAGTCTGGCTCCTCGGACTTCGATTCATGCTAACTTATTGGAAATCTTCGGAGCTGGATGCCTTCTGATCGGCGATTCCGGCATCGGCAAATCAGAGGTCTCTTTAGATTTGATTAAAAGAGGACATATCTTAGTTGCTGATGATAAAGTTGATATCTTAAATGTCCGTAATCGTCTCGAAGGTTCTTCACCCGCTTTAACTTACGGAATGATGGAAGTCAGAGGAATCGGGATTATCGATGTCCCGCGAATGTTCGGAATTAATGCTATTAAACGCAAGGCGCATATTCGTTACTGCATCGATTTGAAACCTTTTAATCCGGCGGAATCGATTGATCGAATAGGAAATTCTGGAGATACGATTGAGTATCTCGGAATAAAGATCCCATATATTAAACTGCCAGTCTCGCCTGGACGTTCGATGGCGGAAGTTATCGAGGTGGCAGTTACGAATTATAAATTGAAAGATTACGGATTCGATTCTGCCGCCGAGTTTGAAAAGAGGATGGATGAGTCTAGAAAAGTCGCAGAACTTAATTTGGAAAGTGAAGAAAAATGAACGGAATCAATGCACTGATCGAATGGTTTGGATTCGACACCGCCGGAGGGAAGTATTTTACCGTCTTCGGCATCAAGATTACTTTTTATGCGCTGTGTCTTTTGTCTGGTGGCTTGATTGCTTTGTATCTTTCTAATTACCGCGCCCATAAAAAGGGCATGCCGATGGATGTCTTCAGCACTGTTTTCCTTTGGGCTTTTCCCGGAGGTGTGGTCGGGGCGCGTATCTGGTATGTTATTGCGACATGGCCGGGTGCGAATGGCGAATATGCCAATGACTTCTTGGCGGTCTTCCGTACTTGGGAAGGCGGGTTAGCTATCCAGGGCGGGGCTATCGGTGGAGCCTTAGTTGGGCTTTTAGTGGTCATTTTCAGAAGAAAAGGCTGGGATTTATTTGAGGCGGCTGATTGTGCTGGCCCGACAATCTTAATTGGGCAAGTAATCGGACGCTGGGGTAATTTTGTGAACCAAGAAGTTTACGGACAGATTGTCGATGTCTCCGCTTGGGGAGGGCTGCCGTCATTTATTAATCAAAGGATGATGATCGGTGGCAGCTATCGCGTGCCTTTGTTTTTCCTAGAGGCGATGATTAACCTCGGGGGATATTTCTTCCTGACCCGATTTGTGCCTTTAGTCTTCTCTCGCCATTATCGGAAAGGCGATCAGATGTTCCTGTATTTCTCTTGGTATGGATTTGTCAGAGTTCTTTTGGAGCCTTTAAGAGATAAGCAATTCAATATGGGTGCGGAAACTACTGGAAATATCAAAGATATGCAGGCGGTTATCATGGGTATTATCTTTATTGTCGCCGGTGTCTTAGCGGTCGTAGCTAACCACCTCGTCAGAGACATCAAAGAAAAGAAGGCTGGCGTTAAGAGTCTTTGATGCTTTGACTCCCCTTTTCGGTTTCAAGCGTTTTCTTTCCGTTCTCCGCCTCGTTATGTTAAAACTAAAGCAGTAATGCCAAAGCTGTTTCTATTTGTCTAATCGGCTTATCGGCCAATCTTAAAAAAGAGGTATTTTTATGGGTAACGAAATCAACAAAGTCGCGATTATCGGTATGGGTCCTTCTGGAATCGCGGCGGCGATTTATTTGAAAAGAAGCAATATCTCTCCAATCTGCTTTGAAGAGAATGAAATCGGTGGAAAACTTAATATCATCCACGAGATTGAAAACTACCCGGGCTTTATAGGGGATGGAAAAGATCTCGCAGTGAAGTTTACTGAACAAGTTAAACACTTCGAGATTGATATCCGGAAAGAATCCGTTCGTTCAATCAGCAAGAATGATGATGGCAATTTCGATCTGAAGACCGATAAATCCGCTTACCGTTTCCAAGCGGTGATTATCGCTGCTGGCATTCGCAATAAACCTTTTAAAGTCCCCGGGTCCGACGCTTATTTTGAAAATGGGCTTTCCAGATGTGCGGAATGCGACGCCCCCTTCCATAAAAATAAGCCTGTCGCAGTGATTGGCAACACATCGGAAGCTCTGAAAGATACCGAATATCTCTCCTCCATTTGTAATCCTGTTTACCTTATCAATCCCAATGAAACATTCCAAGCTTCAGAGAAAGAAATGACTTCGCTTCACTCTTTAAAGAATGTAATGGTCTTCTCTTCTTCTGAAATCGTTGCCTCATCCGGTGCTAGAAGACTAGAGCATCTAGTTATTAAGAATAAAGTGAGCGGAGAAGAAAAGACTTTAGATGTCGAAGGGCTTTTCATCTTCCTCGGCTCCACTCCGATGAGCGAGTTTTTAGGCTATATGGATGTTTTGGATGAAAAAGGACAGATAAAAGTTGACGAACATATGCGTACACCGGTCGAAGGTTTGTTCGCTGTCGGCGATGTCCGCAATGCTGTCTTAAGGCAGGTTATCACCGCTGTCTCCGATGGTGGAGTTGGGGCGGTTAGCTGCCGAGCGTATTTACACGATAAAGAGCAGAAATAAACTATGGCGAGAAACGGAGAGACTTTTTCAAAAAGAATCAAAGAGGAGTTGGCGCTTTCCACTTACCAGTCAGAAGAGAAAAGAGCGATTCTCTCAGGTTTTGTCAGGTATTCCGGGGCGCTATCTATCGTCCCGAAAACTGTTTTACGACTCTCTTCCGCCTCCGCTTCGGTCGCTAAATTTATCTTTACTTCCTTTAAAGAAGTTTATAAAGTCCAACCTAAGCTGACCTACACTAAACAACTGAGGTTGAATAAGTCTTTAATCTATCATATCGATATCGAGGAAAATCCGCAGTTCATTTTAAAGGACTTGGAAATTCTCGATGGCTTGGAACGGATGACCTCCTCCAAGAGATTTTTCAGCGAAGATCTTTTTCACGGGTTTATGATCGGGACTTTTTTGGCTTCTGGACAGATTTCCGATCCTTCCTCGGGACGTTATTTTTGCGAGGTTGTTTTCAATCAGAGAGATGAAGCGGAACTGGTGCTTTCACGACTGCTTTCTTTTAGAGACGAGAACAAGATGAATTTTAAAATCATCGAAAGAAGAAACCGCTTTGTCCTATATCTTAAGCAGTCTGATCAGATTTCCGTTTTCCTTTCCTATATTGGAGCGGTAAGCATGATGTTTGAGTTTGAAAACGCTCGGTTGGAAAGAGATTATTTTAACAACGAAAATCGGTTGACTATCTGTGAGCAAGCCAATTATTCCCGCGCTTTAAAAAACGGTGAGGGAAATCTGGAAGACATCGATCTTTTGGAGAAAAAAATCGGCAAGGTCTATTTCACGGAGCGAACGAGGATTTTGGCGGATATTAGGAAAGAAAATAAAGACGCCTCTTATCAGGAGCTGGCGGAACTGGCTCAGAAGAGGGGGCTGACGATGACTAAGTCAGGGGTCGTCCATATTTTTAACAAGTTCCATGAGGATGCTTCAAAACTAAGATAAACTAAGAGTCGGTAATTTATTTCTTTTGACCGATATACCGGTTTATCGTCTTAGCGTATAACATAGGCCTATTTAAGGCCTTTTTTAAAGAGTTTCTTTCTCCGAAGGTGACTTTGAGGCTTAAAAGGGCTAAAAAGCGCTTTTGATAAGCGATGGATTATTGAGAAGTTCCTTTTATTTGTATTATAATTAATTACGTATAAGGAGGACATTAGTAATGTCAGTAAAAGTCGGTATTAATGGTTTCGGTCGTATTGGCCGTCTCGCTTTCCGTCGTTGTGTCGAAGAAGGACTTGAAGTTGTCGCGATTAACGATCTTTCTTCTCCTGCTAACCTCGCTTATTTGCTCCAGCACGATACTGCTCATGGTGCTTGGGAAGTCGAGAAGATTTCTTCCACTGAGGATTCCCTCGTCTACGATGGGAAGATGATTCCTATCTATAAGCAAAAGGATCCGACTCTTATTCCTTGGAAGAAGCATGATGTCGATGTCGTCATCGAATGCACCGGCCATTTCACCGATGCTGCTTCCTGCCAGGCTCACCTCAATGGTGGCGCTAAAGGCGTCGTCATTTCTGCCCCGGCGAAAGATAAGACTACTCCGACTTATGTCTTCGGTGTCAACACCGATAAGCTTACCAAGGATCAGACAGTTATCTCTGGCGCTTCCTGCACCACTAACTGCTTAGCTCCGGTTTGCAAAGTCCTCGATGATAAATTCGGCATCGTCGGTGGCTATATGTCCACTGTTCATGCCTTCACCAACGATCAGGCTACTTTGGATGTTGTTAAAGAGAAGGATTTCCGCCGTGGCAGAACTTCCTCTCAGAACATCGTCCCGACCTCCACTGGTGCGGCGAAAGCTATCGGCTTGGTTCTTCCGCAACTTAACGGCAGACTCCAAGGCGGTGCGATCCGTGTTCCGGTCATGGATGGTTCCTTGATCGATCTGCACGTCATCCTCAAGAACAAAGTCGCTGATAAGAAAGAAATCAACGCTGCCATGAAGGCTGCGGCTGAAGGCGAACTGAAGGGCACTCTGGCTTATACCGATGACCTGATCGTCTCCTCCGATATCATCGGCTTAACTGCTGGTGGCATCTATGATTCCACTGATACCAACGTCTTCACCGATCCGGATGGCAATCAGCACGTCGATATCTTTGCTTGGTACGATAACGAGTATTCCTACACTTGCCAGCTCATCAGACTGACCAAGATGTACGGCAAGCTCCTCGTCAAGTAATAAGAAAGTTGCTGGCGTCCGAGCGGTAATAAGCTCGGACGTTTTTTTCAGGAAAATGCTTTAAAAAAGGAGATTAATAATCACAATGAAAGCACATGTCAAGGATCTTAAAGCTGAAGGCTTAAGAGTTATCGTCAGAGTCGATTTCAACGTCCCTTTCAAAGATGATGGGACGATCAGAGATGATAATCGTATCAAGGCTGCTCTTCCGACCATTCAGGAATTGGTCAAGAAAGGCGCCAAGGTCATTCTTATGTCCCACTTGGGCAAGATTGACTTTAAGAAGACTCCGGAAGAAGTCGCCGATCAGAAGAAAAAGAACGATATGGCTCCGGTTGCGGCTCGCTTAGGCGAACTGCTCGGGAAGAAAGTCGTCTTCGTTCCGGTCACCAGAGGCGAAGAGCTTGAGAAAGCTGTCGCTGAGATGAAGAACGGCGATGTTTTGGTTATGCAGAACACCCGTTATGAAAAAGGCGAAACTAAGAATGATCCGGAATTAGCTGCTTACTGGGCTAAGTTCGGTGATGCCTTCTGCATGGATGCTTTCGGCTCGGCTCACCGTGCTCATTGCTCCACCGTCGGTATCCCTGAATTGATGAAGAAGGAAGGGAAGCCGGTTGTCATGGGCTACCTCGTTGAGAAAGAAGTCGTAGCGCTTTCTCGCTGCGTCGAAGTCGCTGCTGATCAAAGACCTTATGTCGCCATCTTAGGCGGCTTGAAGGTTTCCGATAAGATTCAGGTTATCGATTCCTTATTGAAGAAATGCGATACCATCATCGTCTGCGGTGCTATGGCTTACACCTTCTTCAAATCTGAAGGTTATGAGACCGGCACTTCTCCGGTTGAGCTCGATCAGCTTGAATATGCTAAGAAATGCTTAGCTTCCGGCAAGATTGCGCTTCCGGTTGATAATGTCATCGCTGACGCCTTCGATGATCCGAAAGTCATCAAGACTGTCGCTGCTGATAAAGTCCCTTCTGATATGATGGGTATGGATATCGGCCCGAAGTCAGTCGCCAAGTTTGCGAAGATCATTGCTGGAGCCAAGACCATCTTCTGGAATGGCCCTGCTGGTGTCTTTGAAAAAGAACAGTTCCAGGCTGGAACTAAAGGCATCTGCGAAGCTATCGCTAGCAATCCTCATTGCTTCTCCGTTGTCGGTGGTGGCGATTCCGCTGCTGCTGTTAAACAGTTCGGATACAAGCAGAAGTTCTCCCACGTTTCGACCGGTGGCGGTGCTTCCCTTGAGATGATTCAATTCGATGGCCATCTGCCTGGCATCGACGTTATCGCCGAGGTCAAGTAAGTTATGGCGAGAAAGAAGATCCTCTTCGGCAACTGGAAGATGAACAATACTTTGGCCGAGGCGAAAGCCTTCTGCGCCGAAGCGGAGACATTAACTGCAGCTGCCGCGAAAAAAGACCTTATCATCGGTGTGGCGCCGGCCTATTTATCCTTGGCCTACGTCGCCGAACATAAAGCTGGCTTGAAAGTCTACGCGGAAGAGGTACATTACCTTAACCACGGCGCTTATACTGGCAATGTCTCAATCCCGATGATCCAGGAAGTCGGAGCTGAAGGCTCTTTGGTCGGACACTCGGAAAGAAGAGCGTACGAAAAAGAGAATGACTTCGATTGCAACCTTCGCTTGAAGGCTTTGACGAAAGCCGGCATGGGAGGTATCTTCTGCGTCGGTGAGACTTTGAAGGAATTCGAAGCCGGGATGGCTGAAGACATTATCCGCTCCCAGATTCTTGTCGGTCTGATGGGAATCTCCGAAGCTGATCTTGCTCACATCATCATCGCTTATGAACCGGTCTGGTCGATCGGCACTGGAAAGAATGCTTCCGAAGAGATTGCGGAAAATATCTGCAAATACATCCGCTCTCTGATTGAAGAACTGTATTCCAAGAAAGCCGCTCAGCAGATTGAGATTCTCTACGGTGGCTCGGTGAAGCCTGTCAACATCCACGGGTATTTAGCCCAGGAAGATGTCGATGGCGCTTTGGTCGGCGGGGCTTCTTTGACCGCTGCTTCCTTCAAGGAATTGATCGAAAACTGCTAGTCTTCTTCCTTTATCTATTTAGCCCGCGGATTCGTCCGCGGGTTTTTGTTTTTTCTTTTGGCCTTGAATAAAAAAGGCTCCCTTTGCAGGGAGCCAGGCTTAAACGTAACTTATCTTTTACTTAGCGAACGGATTCTCATCCGGATACGGTAAGGAAGCCGGCTGATTATAAGAGATATCTCCGATGCCGAGATACTTAAAGACTTCAAACAGAGTCTCTCCGACATGTCCGAAGGCGACAGCGCCGTGGTGCGGGAATCTCTTCTGAATCAAAACGTGACGGTAGAAGCGATCCATATCCTTGATAGCGAAGATACCGATCGAGCCGAAGGAATGGCAATCAGCATCCAAGACTTCGCCCTGAGCGACGTAGGCTTTAAGTTCAGTTCCAGCGGTCGACTGCAGACGGAAGAAGGTGATATCTCCCGGCTTGATGTTTCCTTCCATCGTGCCACGGGTGATGTCCGGTTCTTTTTTATCCGGTTCAAGTTGACGTTTCATAATGAGCTGGTAGCCCATATGAGGGTTGCAGAGGAGAGAAGAGCAAGTGTTGCCGCAGTGGAAGCCCATGAAGGTTTCGTGGAGACGGTAGTTGTACTTGCCTTTGATTTCTTCATCGAAGATCGACTGCGGGACGGTGTTGTTGATATCGAGTAAAGTCGGAGTTTCGTTAGAAGCGCATAAGCCGATATATTCGGATAAGGCGCCGTAGATATCAACTTCGCAGGAAACCGGGATGCCCATACCCGCTAAGCGGGAATTGACATAGCACGGAACGAATTTGAATTCGGTCTGGAAAGCCGGCCAGCATTTGTTAGCAAAAGCGACATACTTTCTAGTCCCTTTATGCTCTTCCGCCCAATCGAGTAAAGTCAACTCATATTGAGCAAGACGAGGTAAGACGCCTTCATAAGGATTCTTGCTGCCAAGTTCTTTCTTCATCTCTTCAATCTTGGCCGGAATTCTCTTATCTTCAGCGTGATGATTATAGGAGACGAGCAGATCGAGTTCGGAATTCTCTTCAATGGCGACTCCAAGATCATAAAGAGCTTTAATCGGAGCGTTGCAAGCGAGGAAATCATCCGGACGAGGTCCGAAAGCAATGATCTTCAGATCCTTAAGGCCTAAAATGACACGGGAAATCGGAAGGAACTTCTTGATTTCACCAGCGAGTTCTTCAGCGGTGCCGACAGGATTCTCCGGGATGTAAGCTTTCTTGTGTCTCAAACCTAAGTTATAAGAGCAGTTTAGCATGCCGCAATAGGCATCGCCACGGCCGTTCATCAAATTGCCATCACCTTCAGCGGAAGCACAATACATAATCGGGCCATCCCATTTATCGGCGATGATGGTCTCAGGAGTTTCCGGGCCAAAGTTGCCTAAGAAGACAACCAAGGCGTTGACTCCAGCTTTCTTAACATCATCGATGGCCTTTAAAGCATCGAGTTCGTTTTGGACGATGACTTTGGAATCATAAAGATCCTTGCCATAGACCTTGACGATGGCCTCTCTTCTCTTTTCAGAAAGGGAAGCGGGGAAGCAGGAACGAGAGACGGCGACGATACCAAGCTTAACTTCAGGAATGTTTGTCATAGTGATTTTTCCTCCTTTTGATTATTTCGCTATGTCTTTAGAAATATCGATGTTCGTACCGACTAGTCCGACTTTCGCACCCTTTGATGCCTCGGAAGATTCTTCGTGAGCCAACAGCCATTTATTCGAAGCCCAAAGGAAGGCGAACTCGGCATTTTCAAAAGGCTTAACAATCTTCGGGAGCGGGCCATTGGTTCCTCTAGGAAGGACAACCAACACCTTGAAACCCTGACCGACTTTAGCTTCACACGGTGCATAATGAAGAGTGGTAGCATAAACTTCTACCGCTACATTCTTGGGAACATAGAAGGCAACAACTTTCTTTGTGTCAAGAAGGTTGTTCTTTATTTCAGACCTCTTGGCAAGCAAGAGAATAAAGTCTTCCGTGCCAAGATTAATCTCGGAATCACGATGGTACTCTAAGCAGTTGAGCTTAGTATTATGGCCGTTGCAGTATCCTAACTGAATAGGCATTCCGCCGTAAACGTTCTGTTTTAGGACTTCGAAGACGGGAAGGCTTTCTAGATTTTTATCGGACGGAGTATAAACAGTTCCTTCCTGCGGAAGCGGGGTTTTGTCTTTTAAGGTCTTGACCAAATCATTGACATCAAGTCCCTCGACAACTCTGCCGTATTCGCTGAACAGTTCTTCTTGAATCGAATGTATTTTCATATAAAGCACCTCCTTTATTTGATGTGCTGATAAAGCTCTTTGACAGCCGGATAGATATTAACAAACTGCTCATAACGTTCTTCATAAAGCTTGACCTTTTCCTTATCCGGGACGATTGTTTCCTTAACTTGGATTAAGGCTTTCTTAGCTTCTTTCATATTCTTGAAGATGCCGCCAGCGACCATAGCCATCATCGCCATGCCGTAAGCCGGTCCATATTGATCACCGACGATATCGAGTTTGAGATCGAGGATGTCAGCGAGAATCTGTCTCCATAGAACTGATTTGCTGCCGCCGCCAGTTAAGCAGCTTTCTTTAACGGTGACTCCAATTTTCTTGGCAGCCATTAAGGAATCTTTTAAGGCGAAGGCGACTCCTTCTAAAACAGCCTGGGTCATGTCAGCTCGAGAAGTATCCATCGTCAGGCCGATAAATAGACCGCGTGCTTCCGGATTGTTGATCGGACTTCTTTCTCCCATCAGATAAGGCAGGAAGAAGACGTGGTTCTTACCGAGGTTTTCATCCTTGATTGCTTTTTGTTCTTTCTGGTAGTCTTCAGTCTCTAAGATGGTTTCGTTTAACCATTTCAGACACGAAGCTGCCGAGAGCATACAGGCTAATAGACAATAATCCCCAGAGGCTGAATTGAAAGCGTGAATGGCTCCGTTAGGATCGAAAGTGAACTTATCTGAATCGACAAAGATGGTGCCGGAGGTGCCAAGGGAAATATTTGCATCCCCGCTTTCGATAGCTCCGACCCCTAAAGCCGCCGCAGCATTATCCGCTGCTCCGGCGCAGACAAAGGTCTTATCAGTCAGTTTCAGCAGTTTTGCTGTTTCCTCATTTAAAGTAGCGACAATCTCACCTGACTCATAGATCTTCGGAAGAGACTTCTTATCGACTCCGCAGATTGATAGCATCTTTTCTGACCACTGTTTATGGTTGACATCAAGGAGCAGAGTGCCGGCCGCATCAGAATATTCGGTGGCGAATTTGCCGGTTAATTTATAAACCAAATAGTCTTTCGGAAGCATGATATGAGCGATCTTCTTAAATAGCTCCGGCTCATTTTTCTTCATCCATAAAATCTTCGGAGCGGTGAATCCGGCATAAGCGATATTGCCGGTTTCCTTTATTAAGTTTTCTTTGCCGATCTTTTTATTCAGATAATCGACTTCTTCGATGGTTCTTCCATCGTTCCAAAGAATAGCGGGTCTGATGACTTGGCCTTTTTCATCTAAGGCGACTAAGCCGTGCATCTGTCCATCGATTGCGATTCCTTTGACGAGATTTATTTCTTCCGGTGAAACTAAATCTTCGATACCTTTAACTAAAGCTTTCCACCAATCAGCCGGGTTCTGTTCAGACCAGCCCGGATGAGGGAAGGAGAGAGAATATTCTTCACTGACGGTTTTTAAGATCTTTCCTTTTTCATCGACTAACAAAAGCTTCAAAGCAGAAGTCCCTAAGTCGCCTCCGATAAACAATGCCATGATGAAATCCCTCCTTTATTTTTTCTTCTGGCCGTAATATGCGTTCTTACCGTGTTTTCTTAAATAATGCTTATCTAAAAGGTATTGGTCTACTCTTTTAGCGTTAGGGTTTAATTTTTCAGTCTTAATTGCCATCTCCGCATCAGTTTCCAAAATCAGAGCGTTCTCGACAGCCTTTTCAGGGGAAGTGCCCCAAGTGAAAGGCCCGTGGTTTTTAACTAAGACCGCCGGAATTGAAAGTGGATCGATGCCTTTAAAGGCTTCGATGATGACCTTGCCGGTATTTAATTCATAATCCTTTTCGATTTCGTCTTTGGTAAGACTGCGAGTCAGAGGAACATCCCCGTAGAAAGTATCGGCGTGGGTCGTTCCGTAAGCTTGAAGAGGTTTGCCGGCTTGGGCAAAAGCAACAGCATTGACTGAATGGGTATGGCAAATGCCTCCGACATCCTTAAAGGCTTTATATAAAGCCAGGTGGGTTGGCGTATCAGAAGAAGGTCTTAAATTCCCTTCGACGACGTTACCATCTAAATCAACGACGACCATGTCTTCCGCTTTCATGGTCTTATAGTCGACTCCGGAAGGTTTGATGACGACTAAGCCTTTTGCCCGATCGATAGCAGAGACGTTACCCCAGGTGAGGACGACTAAGCCATACTTAACTAATTCGAGGTTGGCTTCATAAACCCGTTTCTTCAGTTCAGCGATGGTCGGATCGTTTTTGACATCGATCTTTTCAACCGCGGCTTTTTCCACTTTGATGGTGTGAGCGTAATTAACCATATAAGCATCGAAGCTCTTCTTTAAATCGTCCTTCGAGAATGTCTCTAAAGGGGCATCCTTAAAGACGGCACGGTTTAAAAAACTCTGCAAATCTTCATCTTTTTTCTTGTTGACCATATATGAAGCAAGGATAGCCATGCCCCACGGGCCTCCTTCACCAGCGGTTTGCATTAAGTCGATATTGGTCCTTAATGCGGCTGCCATGACCTTTGGTCCAACGCTTCTGACGGTGAAGAATCCACCTTGGCCGGACATTCTTTGAATCTGGACACCTTCCTTATCAAGGATATCCATCCCGAGACGCAAAGTAGCTAAGGCCGAGAAAAGCTGGGCTCGCATGAAGTTGGCGAGATTCATTTTATCGTTGAACTTATGTAGGAACATCGCCTGGCCATTATCAATCGAGGTAATGGATTCACCGGAAAGATAATTGCAGGCCTCAAGATTTCCGACATTTTCATCGCCTTTCAGGCTTGCTTCGTAAAGCGATTTATAAAGGTCGCCTTTACTTACGGTATTACCTGTGACTTTGATAGCTTCGTCAAAAAGAGAAACCCAGTTATCTAACTCACCGCAGCAGTTATTAGCGTGTACCATGGCGGTCGGCTTGCCTTCTGGAGTGGTGACGACATCGATTTCCCGGTGGAGGGTGCTTAAAGGTTTTTCCAAGACGACCATGGCGAAGACGGAAGTGCCGGCGGAGACATTGCCAGTCTTAGGAGCGATGGAATTGGTGGCTGCCATGCCGGTTTGAGCATCACCTTCAGGAGGGCAAAGCGGAATACCCGCTTCTAGGTTGCCGGAAGGATCGAGAAGTTTGGCGCCTTCTTTTGTCAGAGTTCCAGCGATTTCGCCGGCTTTCTTAATCGTCGGCAAAATATCTCCAATATTCCAAGCAAAACCTTCATCTTTAATTAAGTCTTGGAATTGAGCGAGCATCTTTTTATCAAAGGAAGTCCCATCGGGAGCAATCGGGAACATACCGGAAGCCTCCCCGATGCCGATGGCTCTTTTTCCGGTTAAAAGGTATTGGATATAAACAGTTAAAGTTGAAATGTGACTGATATTTTTAACGTGCGGTTCTTTTTTCAGAATAGCCTGATAAAGATGGGCAATAGACCATCTTTCAGGAATATTGAAACCAAAGAGATCAGTTAATTTGCTGGCTGCTTCCTTAGTGATGGTATTTCTCCAGGTACGGAAGGGGACCAGAAGATTGTCTTTGTCATCGAAGGCCATATAGCCGTGCATCATACCGGAGATGCCTAAGGCCTTGGCTTTAGTCAATTTAACCCCGTATTTAGTTTCGACATCTTTAGCTAATGAAGCGTAGCAGGCTTGTAAGCCGGGAATTATTTGTTCTTGAGGGTAAGACCAGATTCCGTCGATCAGTTGGTTTTCCCAAGCGAAAGAGCCATTGGCGAGCGGATGAGCCCTATCATCGATTAAAACAGCCTTAATACGGGTGGAACCGAATTCGATTCCGATGACTCCTTGGCCATTTTCGATGAAATCCTTAATCTTTTCCATTAGTTTCTCCCCCACATAAACATTATTATTCCTTCTCATTGTATTATATCTTTGTAAGCGGTTACTTAAATATAGATAAGAGTCTTAAAAAATGTTGTTTATGTACGCTTTTGCTGATATATTCAATGTATGGAAACTTATTTCGATTTTGCGGAATTGGAGAAGAGACTGAAAGACTTCTATACGGTCTCCCGAATCAGGGTGGCTGTCTTTGATATCGACTTTAAGGAAATCTGTGATTACCCGAAAGAAAGGGCTCCTTTCTGCGCTTTGATCAGAAAGAATGAAAAATGTGATAAGGTGTGCCGGGAGTGCGATCGTTCGCATATGGAGCAAGCCAGCCGGATGAAGGTCCCTTATATCTACACTTGCCATGCGGGGCTTTCAGAGATTATCGCCCCGATGATTTTCTCCGGGCAATTGATCGGTTATCTTTTCTTCGCCCATATTTTGAATTATAAGGATCACGATGAAGCGTGGGAGACTTTAAAAAAGGCGGTCAGCGAATATAACGCTGATTTAAACAAGGCTAAGACTGAGCTTTTTAAGATGCCTTTATTTGATTCCGGATATTTAGAGGCTGCCTCTTCTTTGCTTCAAGCTGCCGCTTCTTATTTATGCGTATCCAGAATCGCTTACCTGCGTTTTGAAGACTTACCTTCTAAGATTGATAAATATATTTCTTCTCACTTAGGAGGGAATCTGACTGCAGAAAAGCTGTGTAAAGAGTTCGGTTTAGGAAGAACGACTTTATATGAATTATCAGGTAAGGTATATAAAGAAGGAATCGCTGAGCATATTCGGAAACTTCGCATTGAAAAGGCTAAAGCAATGCTGGAAGAAAATCCCGATTTAAAGATTGCCGCTGTGGCTTCCGAGGTCGGATTTGAGGATTATAGTTACTTTATCGTAGCTTTTAAAAGAGCTACTGGAATGACTCCTAAGAAGTATGTAAAGAAAGTCGAAAGCGATAACATTGCCTAAATTTTTATATATCTGTTAATAAAAATGCAATCATCTTCTTTTGGTTTCTTTTATATTTAAGGAAAAGGAAAGCGAGAAGTATTATGGATTTTAAGGCAAAATGGATTAATCCTGAAAATTATGTTGTCGAGCCGGCTAAGCGTTATCCCGCCTCTTATGTTCGAAAGTCTTTTAAGGCTGAAAAAGGTAAGGAATATTCTTTATATGCTATAGCCAGAGGTATCTACGCCTGCTATTTAAATGGACAAAGAATCAGTAAGAGTGTTTTGACTCCTGGTCCTTTAGAGGAGCCAAAGCTTTATTTCTATCAGAAATATGATCTATCCAAGTTAATTCAAGATGAGGATAATGAATTACTATTCGTCCTGACTGATGGCTGGCATCGGGGTAGCATGGGCAATAATTCCATCCCGAATGAATTTGGGACTGACTTAGCTTTGTTAGCTCAGGTTGAAAGTGAAAACAAGGTTGTCCTGATCAGCGATGAGACTTGGGAGGCTTCTCAGGACGGACCGATTCGTTTCTCGGATTTGATGATGGGAGAGACTTATGATGCCCGAAAAGAAAAGATTGAAAATTGGCATCCGGTCTCGATTTTTGACTTTACTCCGGAGGAGTTAAAAGAAGAAGATCGTAATCCGATTGTTGAGCATGAACGGTTCTCTGGGAAGGAGATCAAGACTCTTAAAGGCGAAAGAATCATCGATTTCGGGCAGAATCTAGCCGGCTACGTTGAACTTTCTTTTAAAGAAGGCAAGGCGGGGGAAAAGATTATCATCGAATTGACTGAGTCTTTAGACAAGGAAGGCAATTTCCAGAATCTAAATTTCCAAGGTCCTAAAAAGCTGACCTATCAGAAGATTGAATATATCGCTAAAGACGGGGATAACTTTTATAAACCTGTCGGTGGTTATTGGGGCTTCAGATATGCGAGGATCAGCGGGGGAGAAAAGATTCCGGCTTCCGCCTTTACAGCGATTGCTATCTATAACGACATGCGATTTGTCGGTGATTTTAAATGCGGGCTGAAAGAAGTGAATCAATTCTTCTCAAATGCTGTCTGGTCTTTTAAGTCCAATTTTGTCGGAGTTCCGACTGACTGTCCGACAAGAGAAAAAGGTGGCTGGACGGGGGACTACCAAGCTTTTATCTATACCGCGATGTACTTGGCGGATGTTTATAAGGATTCTGCTTCCTTTATCGAATTGGTTGGAAAGAGCCAAGATGAACAAGGAATTATTATGGGTGCGGTGCCCGCTCCGATAAAGAAGAATTTCCTAAGTGGTTCTTCCGGCTGGGGGGATGCGATTGCTATTGTCCCTGATAAACTGTTTGAAAGATACCAGGATCCTTCCGTCATGAGAGCAGCCTATCCTTATATGAAGAAATGGGCGGACTTTGATTTAAAGCGCGCCAGGAAGAAGACTCATCTGAAGAATCTATTTAATCCTTACCATAAATACCTTTTAGATCATGGCTTCCACTGGGGAGAATGGTTGGAACCGGGAGCTGATCTTGCTAATGATTTAAAGAATAATATTCTTAAAGGCTGCCCAGAGATTTGTACGGCTTACCTTTACAATACGTGTCTTATTGTAGCGAAAGCCGCTGAGCTTTTAGGGAAGAGAGATGAGGCTGATTATTATAGAAAAGCAGCCCAAGGATGCTTAAAAGCCTACCGCTGGCAGTTTGTAAAGAACGGCAAATTAGTTGAGTCTACCCATATGTGTAACTTTGTCCGCCCTTTACAATTTAATCTGCTGGAAGAAGAGACCGCTAAGGACGCTGCCAAGAGATTAAACGATAAATTGATTGCTTCTCATTACATTCCTAATACGGGATTCCTGACCACTCATGCTTTATTGAAAGTCTTGGTGGATTACGGATATGTGGAGACAGCTTATAAGGTCTTCCTTCATAAGGAATGCCCGGGGTGGATGTATCCGATCTCTAAAGGCGCTACCTCCATCTGGGAGAATTGGAATGGCATCGATGAAAACGGAGATCTTCACGCTTCTTTAAATCATTACACTTACGGAGCCGCGGTGAGTTTCTTGTTTGATTCCGTCTGTGGTATCCGTCTTCTTAATGGTCAGTTAACCATCGCACCTCATCCTTATGAAGAGATGGGCTTTGCTTTCGCTTCTTATGATTCTCCTTTTGGAAAGATTATTTCTTCTTGGAAGTTTGAGAATGGAAAGTTAAAGATTCATATCGAGGTACCTATTAAAGCAAAGATTGCGTTGCCTTCAGGTGAAGTAAAAGAAGTTGAAAAAGGAACTTACGATTTCTAATAACGAAAGATAGGGCTGTTACGCTTCTTCATTTTTACTTTAAGTATTGCTTTAATAGTCTTTCAGCTTCGGAAGAGGAATAAGGGATATATCCTTGGATAGCTCCGTAATCCGGCTTGTCGCTTTTAGGTTTATCACGGTAGGCATTAGGGGAAATACCTGTTAAACTCTTAAAAGCCCGAAAGAAAGAAGAATCCGAAACAAAGCCGCTTTCGGAAGCAATCAGGCTAATAGGATCTTTTGTATTGGAAAGTTGCTTTTTAGCATATTCGATACGGTAATAATTGATAAGGCTTCTAAAGGAATCCATATCCGCGGCTTTCATGACCTCATAGACTTTAGTACGGCTCATGCCGATTTGATGGCACATATCGCTTTCCTTGATATCAGTTTTGAAGTTGGAGGTTACGTATTTTTGGATGGCTTCAAAGTCTTCCAAGGTTTCCTTGGAAGAATCTTTCTCGCTGTTGCTTGTTGGTGTGTAACGGAAATCGTGGAAAAGAGAAGCGATAACTAAATACATGTCCGAGGTTAAAGAGAATTTATATCCGTCGGGCTTCTCTATAATAAGAAGCGCCATTCGAGCAAGAATCTGCTGAAGGTTTCTGACCTTTTCTTTTGAAGGAGGGTTATTTGAGACCGTATTGATATCAAAGTCAAAAGAGGAAGGATAGACCTGCTTTATAAGGTCGGGGCTGAACTGCAAAAACAAGCTGATGTTATCTCCATCGACCGCTTGCATGGAATGTATTTCTTTGGAGTTTAGAAGAATCAGATCTCCGGCTTTAGCTAAAAAGGAGCCGTCTGACTTATGAATCTTTAGATTGCCTTTTAGGACAAAATAAAGTTCGTATTCCCAGTGCCAGTGCGGGCAGGAGGAATCCATATTGACGACCATCAGCTTCATCGGTATCTCTTTGGGATAATCGATATATTCTAGTTCAGACATGTTTCTCTTTCTCTATTTTAAACTTTGAGTATATGAATTGGCAAACGTGATTCATCTCTGAACATTTTGAGATGTAAGCGCGAACATTTTAGCATTTAGGCTTGTAAAGGGTGATTTATAGTGTAATTAGCAGAAAGCGGTAAAACCGCTATAAATAAAAAGGAGAATCATTATGGCTAAGTACCCTTATCAGAATCCGTCTCTTCCCGTTGAAGATAGAGTTAAAGATCT
The DNA here is from genome assembly GCA_022652945.1 of Bacilli bacterium. Lineage (GTDB taxonomy): Bacteria > Bacillota_I > Bacilli_A > RFN20 > CAG-288 > Scatoplasma. The sequence continues at coordinate 219,506 of JALCRV010000001.1, read as the reverse complement.
TTTAAAGAGAATGACTCTTAATCAGAAAGTCCGCCAATTGACTTGCGTGCAGTTTATGGGCGTTTGTAAACCTGAAATGTTGGCTGACGGTGTTGGTGAAGTCGTCTTTGCTGCTTTGAATCCTGACTTAAATGATGATGCCAAAAAGATCAGAGAAATCCAGGATGCGGCTATTAAGGGCAACGAATGGGGAATTCCGACCATCATCCATTCCGAGGCTTTGACAGGCGCTTTGATTGTCGGTTGCGCCATTTTCCCTTCGTCAATTTCCATCGGCGCTTCTTATGAACCTGAGTTATTGAATCAGATGGCTGATTATATTAGGCAGCAGATGGTTGATTTAGGAGTAAGAGAAGCCTTGGCTCCAGTTCTTGATTTGGCTCGTGATTTCCGCTGGGGCAGAACTAACGAAGACTATTCTTCCGATCCGACCTTAGTCTCGGCAATGTGTGTTTCTTATATTAAAGGCTTACAGGGTGATGATATTAAACACGGTGTGGCCTGCACTACTAAGCATCTTCTCGGATATTCTTTAACTGAAAACGGCATTAATACCGCTAGAGTCCAGACAGACTGGAGAGACTTAAGAGAAAATTATGCTAAGCCTTTTGAAGCTGCTATCAGATTAGCTGATTTAAAGTGCGTCATGAACTGCTATTCAGAAATCGATGGGGATTTGGTCTGCAATTCCAAAAAGATCCTTACCGATTTGTTAAGGGACGATATGGGCTTTAAAGGTGTGGTGGTTTCTGATTACGGGTCAGTTGAAAGATTGGTTGATTCATCTAAGACTGCGGAGAATTACACCCAAGCCGCCATTAAATGCTTGGAGGCTGGACTTGATGTTGAGCTTCCTAATCAGCATTGCTATGGGCCGGAGCTTAGGGAAGCCGTTAAGGCCGGAAAGATCGATGAAAAATATATTGATCTATCCTGCTCTAGAGTTCTGAAATTAAAGTTCGAACTCGGCTTATTCGATCATCCTTATGATGCTTATACTCCTATTGATAACACTCAGCCGCATAAGCTATCTAAACTGATGTCGGAAAAGACGATTACTCTAGTTCAAAATAACGGGATTCTTCCTCTTACTAATAAGAACTTAAAAGTCGCGGTCATCGGTCCGACTGGTAACAGCCTTCGTATTCTCCACGGCTCCTATTCAGTTCCGGCAAATATCGAAATGATGATGTATATCCAGAATAGGATTTCCGCGATTATGCCTGGCATTGATCTTTCTAAAGCGGCCGATGTTTCTCAGGATGAGACCCAAGGCAAGGAAAAATTGAAGGATATGAATATGGACCTTGGGAAGTTGGTGGCCCCGATCAGCCAACCTAACCCCGCTGATTTACAAGAAAAGATTGAAAATACGATCCGTTCTTTAGTCCCTGGAGCTAAGACTATCTATGAAGCGATTAAAGATATCTATCCGAAGGCTACTTATACGCTTGGCTGCTATTTAGCTGATAACGAGAAAGATGATATCGCTGGAGCAGTTAAAGCCGCAAAAGATGCTGATGTTGTTATCCTTACTATCGGTGGCAAGAACGGCTGGGGTGCTGATTGCACTTCTGGAGAAGGCATTGATAATGTCGCTATCGAATTATCTGGCAAACAGGAAGAATTAGCCTTGAAGGTCATGGTGGCTAATAAACATACCGTCGTTGTCCATCTTGATAACCGACCCTTGGTTGCTCCGGCTATCTATGAAAAAGCTCCGGCGATTCTTGAATGCTTCTTCCCGGGTCCTTTCGGTGGGATTGCGATTGGAGAAGTTATTTCTGGCGCGATTAATCCGGGTGGCAGACTGCCGGTCGATACTCCTCGTGCCACTGGACAGACTCCGCTTTATTACTATCAGCATAACGGCTCCAGAAATGATAACAAGATCACCAATTCCACACTTAAAGGTTATGTCTTTGAATCGGATAAGGCTCAATATCCTTTCGGCCATGGGCTTTCGTACACTACCTTTGAATATAAGGAAGGCAAGTTAGAATCCAGTTTGGATAAGGCTGGGATTCCTGTCTTAAAAGCTTCCGTGAAAGTCACCAATACCGGTAAGGTCTTAGGTGATGAAGTAGTCATGTTATTCGGTAAGGATGAATTTGCCTCCATCGTTCGTCCTCAGCAGGAACTGATCGGCTTTAAGAGAATCTCCTTAAAGCCTGGAGAGACGAAGAAAGTCACTTTGACTTTCCGCCTTGATCAGTTAGCTTTCCAGAATTCAGCGCAAGACTGGGTAATCGAAAAAGGAAAGTTTACTTTCGACTTTGCCAAGGACGCCAATACTCCTCTTATTCCATTCACTTATGAACTTGATGAGACGAAAGTTATCGACCATACTTTAAGAGGATTCTTCGCTACGGCTGAAGTCGAGTAACTTATCGATATCTATTTAACCTTACAATAATTGATTCGAACGATTAGCAAAAAGCGGAGAGGGTGATTAATCCTTTCCGCCTTTTGCTTTTAAGTTTCTATTTTGAAAGAGAAATTCTGAAGGGAATGATAATGACTATCTTAACTCAAGCGAATCTAATTCTTTAACGGATATTCAAGGTCAACGTCCCAGGTTTTTCAAAACCTTCCCCGGTGACTTTAATCTTTACTATTCCTTTAAAGACCTTCGCCGCTAACAAAGCGCGACCGTAGTAAGTGTGGCACTTGCCTTCGTAATATTTATCCTCGGTTCGAGCTTGAGAAGACCCTAAGCCTAAGATCTTTCCGTTCTCAATCTCCGCTTGGATTAAGGTATCCGCATTCGACTCAACCTGTCTATTATCATCTTCAATTAGGATTTCAAAGAAAGCGACCTCTCCGTTACGGAATTGCTCTTTCTCGGCTTTAATGAAAATCTTGAGTTTGCCTTGGGCGCTTACTAGACTTGATTCTCTTCTTTCACTCTTATCTTCATTGAGATCGATGGCTTTTAAGATACCCGGTTCATAATGGGCATGGAAGAGGACCTTATTGCCATTAACCTTTTCAGTTCCGACTTCTTTACCGTTGATTTCCAGTTTGACATAAGGAGCGAAAGAGAAGACCTCAATCGTCGCTTCTTTGCCTTCTAAGCCTTTCCAAGACCAGGAATCGATGGCATTAGTGAAACGCCAAGCCGATTTAGTCGGCTCATTATCGTGGTTAATCGGTCTTACATAAATCAAAGGCTTATCGGTATAACCCCAGACAGTCTTGGTATACCCCCCTTGCGCCTCAAGATGACCATTTAAGTCCAACGCTCCATCATCAACTAAAAGCCACGGATAAGGCTTGTTGAAACTTGTTCCATCTGCTTCATAAGCCCAAGCACCGCAGCCGGCTTCACCAAGATAATCCATCGCGGTCCACATGCAGTCTCCGATGACGTTAGGATTGTTTTTTACCATGGACCAGTTCTTATATAAAGATCCGGTCAGAGTCTCGCTTCCAATAATCAAACGATCAGGATGGAGATCGCGGTCTAGTTCATAACGCCCGGAAGCGTAATTATATCCGGCGATATCCATCGTATCGAAAAGCGGGGTGCAGAAAGTATCCGCAAAAGGAACCTTACAAGCATCCTCCATCCTTTGAGCCATAACGTTGGTAATCATATTATACGTGGTGGAATTGACGGGGATTTTACCACTCATGATATCCATAAACTTTTCAGATGACATCTTATCGGCTTGAGCATCCTCAGTAGTTTTAGGAGCTTCTTTGGTTTCTTCTTTACCCAACTCCTGTTTGAACAAACCGAGTCTTCCGGCTTCCATCAATAAAAGTCCGATGTTGATTCCGCCGGTTGTCGGACGGGAATTATCCTCTTTATGGAAATGCTCGGTTAAATCCTTGGCAAGCTCAATGCCTTTGGCTTCCGCCGGTTCCGTGACTTCATTGCCGATTGAATACATAATAACGGAAGGATGGTTAAAATCCTTCTGGACCATTCTCTTGATGACTTCAGGATATTCCTCCATGAAGTTAAGGGAGTAATCATAAGGATTCTTAGCCTTATACCACATATCGGAAAGCTCATCCATTACGTAGATCCCAAGTTCATCGCAGGCGGTAAGGAAATGATCGCTCATCGGATTATGAGCGGATCTGATTAAATTAAAGCCAGCTTCTTTCAGAAGCTTCGCCTTGCGGTATTCGGCTTCCTCATAAGAACAAGCGCCGAGGATGCCGTTATCCGAATGGATGCAGCCCCCTCTTAAAAGCTTCTGCTTACCATTGACGAAAAAGCCTTTGCCAGACCAAGATAGCAGACGGATACCGAATCTGACTCTTTCTTCCTCGATGACTTTTCCATCCTTTTTCAGATATGCCTTTAAGGTATAAAGGTTCGGATGGACATCATCCCAGAACGAAGCGTTAGGAATCTTCACCGTTTCAGAGTCTTTATTAGAAGAGAAAACCTTCTTCCGATCCGGATTCAGGATTTCATAATAAACTTCACCGCCTTCATGGGGAATATTAATCTCCACTTCCGCGGGAGTGTAATGGATAGTCTTGACTCTGGTAAGATGCGGAAGGAATCTTTCTTTTTCCTGAATTAAAAGGTGGACCGGACGATAGATACCGCCCCCGGTATAGAAGCGGGAATTAGGCTGATCTTTATTATCCGCTTTAACAATAATTTCGTTATCTTCTCCGTATTTAAGAAGGGAATCAGCGACGATATCAAAAGAAGAATAGCCGTAATGGAAACCTCCGGCCTTTTTCCCGTTAATGGTTACTTCCGCATTGCGGTAAACACCCTCGAAAAGGAAAGTTATATGTTTACCTTCCCATTCTTTAGGGGCTTCAAAGTTTTTCTTATAGATATAAACTCCCCCGGAGAAATAACCGATTCCGGCTCCTCCGAGTGACTGAGGATCTCTTTTAGAATAAAGCATCGCATCGTGAGGCAGATCCACCTCTTGCTCTTTTCTTTGACTAGACAGCCGGAACTTCCATCCTTGGTTAAAATCCTCAATCATATGCTTTGCCTCCATTTTCTTACGGCTTATTATAAGCCTTAAGACTTCCTTTATATTTCGAAAATACGCATAATCTTGCGTTTTCATATGAAAAAACATCCGCCTTTTTACTTAAGAGGCGGATGTTGTCTTCCTTCTTTAAGATTAATCTTTGGATTTCTTTTCAGCTAATTCGATCGGTAGCGGGAGAGGCTCTTCCTTGTAATTCATCATTTCTTGGTATTTAACAAAATCACCATTAGCAGCCGCAACCATGCCTTCCGCGACTTTTAGACTCATGGCTCCACCTCCGGTCTCCACCATCACTCTTAAGCTCATCGAAGGCATCAAGCCCACAATTAAGGCTTTATTGCGGATTAGAGCATCTTTGGCCTCTCCATCGGGCAGGGTAGCAGGATCAGGAATATTGCTTGAGGAACGGCTGATGATTCCATCGCTTATTGCCTTTCCGCTTGGAGTGATAACAAAATCCTTCAGGCAATCCTCTGTCGTGAAAGGAGGGATAGTTCTTTTTTCAATCTGCTTTTTATTTAAAAGAGCAAGGAAAGTCTGCTCATCAATGCCATTATCAGCGATTTTGTCATATGTATCATTAAGCGAAGCGGAATAAGGAGAAGGGATTTCCTTTTCGCCCTTAATCTCAATCTGATCTTTAAAGATAATCGAATTGGCATCGGTAGCGATATATAGAGGGTAAGTCCCGTTCTCTAAGACCCACTTATAAAGGAGCGGATTAAAGTAACTTAAATCTTCTGTCTTGAATTCGATTTTAATCTCTTTTTCTTCTTTCGGCTTTAAATGGACCTTCTTAAAACCTATAAGCTCTTTTTCAGCTTTAAAGACTTTACTCTGGGGATTCTTACCAACGTAAACTTGAATTAAATCCCCGCCTTCATATTCTCCGTTGTTTTTAACTTTTAAGGAGACTTTAATGACTTTATCAGTAGATGTTACTTTAAAGTCTGAATGAGTAAAGGAAGTATAAGAAAGCCCGTATCCGAAAGGATAGCGGACTTTGCCTTTCGCTTTGTCGTAATAACGATAGCCGATAAAGATACTTTCGCGATACTCTTCGTAATTGTCCTTGCCGAAATCAACAAAGCGGAAAATGTCTTCCGTCTTCTTAACCCAGGTTTCCGCTAAGTGGCCTTCCGGGGAAGAAAGACCGAAGAGAAGCTTTCTAGTAGCTTCTCCACCCATTTCGCCGGGAAGATACATATTCAAAATCGCTGCTAGTTTGCCTTCAAAAGGCAGTTCAACCGGGGAACCGCCAAACAAAACTAAGACTACTTTCTTTCCCTCGTTGATCAGGCCTTCAATCAGCCTGACTTGGTTAGAGGAGATCTTTAAATCCTTACGATCGTAACCTTCCGATTCCTCGAAAGCGGTTAAGCCTCCGAAGAAAAGAACGGTCTGATAATCTTCAGCTTTTCTTAAGGCTTCCTGATAAAGCTTTTCTTCATTCTTTCCAGCTTTTTCTTCGTAACCCTGGACATAATCGTATTTTACTTCTCCTTGGTCAAAAGCTTCTTTAATCGAAACCAGCTTTATCGGATTGAGTCCGCTGCTCCCGGCTCCTTGATAACGTATATGGGAGAAAAGATAGCCGACCGCGAGGATTTTCTCATCATTTTTTAACGGCAGAACGCCATCATTTTTTAATAAAACAGCTGATTTTAAAGCAATCTCTTCCGCCAGCTTTTCATTTTCCTGGATGGTCTTTTCTTGCTCAGGAATCAACTTACGGTCTTGGATTCTTTTTTCAATTAAGGTTAAGACTCTTCTGACCGAGTTATTTAAAGTCTCTAAAGGAAGAATCCCGTCTTTTACGGCCTTAATGATGTCTTTTCTATCTTGGACTACACCGCCCGGCATACTTAAATCAACCCCGGCTTCTACTCCTTTTACCCGATCTTTGGTGGCGCCCCAGTCGGTCATGACTAAGCCTTTAAAGCCCATTTCCTTTCTTAGGACATCGGTTAAAAGGTACTTATTCTCTGAGACACAGACTTCATTTAAGTAGTTATAAGAGCACATGACGGTCTCCGGTTGGCTGTCTTTAATCGCTAGAGCGAAGTTTTTAAGGTACAGTTCGTGGAGGGCTCTTTGATCGACAATTGAGTCGGAGGAAAAGCGTCTGCCTTCTAAGTTATTGCAGGCGAAGTGTTTTAAACAAGCACCAGTTCCAGCTTTTTGGATTCCTTTAACATAGGCGGAGGCAATCCTTCCGCTTAAAAGAGGATCTTCAGAGAAATATTCGAAATTCCGTCCGCAACGGGGATCTCTTTTAAGGTTCATTGCTGGAGCAAGTACGACATCCACTCCGTGAAAATGAGATTCTTTACCGATTCCTTCTCCTTCTTTCTTGGCTAGTTGTTCATCCCAGGAGGTGGAAAGATTAGCTAAAGAAGGAAAACAGGTGGATTTTTCTGTTTCTCCTAAACCAACCGCTCCTTTTGATTGCAAGGCGGAGATTTTTCTGACGCCTAAAGGCCCATCGGTTAAATAAATCGAAGGAATGTCTTGGTTGGGGATTGGATTAGTCTCCCAGTTTTTATAGCCTTCCAGTAAGGCGGCCTTTTCTTCTAAAGTCAATTCAGCCAGTAATTCTTCTTTGCCTTTCATAAGGATTCCCCCGGTAATTTCATTTACTGGCTTTATTTTAAATGTCAAAACTATTCCGCTATTGCAGAATAGTCCAATAGATTATGATTTTTGATTATTTCTAAAGATTTTCTTTATTCGTGGAAAGTGAACAGATAGACATCGTTCGAATGTAAGGAGAAAGAAAGAGACGTCTTTTCGTCAGTATTCTGTACTTCGACTTTTTCTTTCTTTAAGCAGGTCTTTTCTTTAATCTCTTTAACTTGGGAAGGAGTCAAATACTGAGGCTTACCAAGCTTGACCCATTCCGCTTTCGGATTGCAGTGTTCGGAATCGATTCTTTCCAGAGAAGCCTTCGAATAAGTCCCTTCCAGTTCTAATTCCACATCGTATTTTTCATCTTTAAGGTAATCCGGTTCTTGAGCGTAAACCAAGACCTGAAGTTCCTGGCCTTTCTTGAAGGCCGCGTATTCGACATTCTCGTTAGTTCTTCTCGGAAGATCGAGCCTAGCGGGGAAAACTTCTGAAAGGATCTTAAAAGCCCAGAAGGCTGGCTTATTGATTCCGTCTTGGTTAATGATTCCAAAAGAACCGACAAACGGACGGTTCAATTGAAGGATTTCTTCAAAGGTATCCGTGCAGCACCAGTAAGAATAACCAGCTAAAGTGTTATTCAAATCCATGCAGGATTTGATATTGAAGCAAGCGCCGTACTTTTCATCGTTAGTCGGAGAACCGAAGACGGCCATATTAGCCCATTCGGAGATGAATAAAGGTTTTTCTCCTGCTTCTTCTTTGGCTTTATCGTCTAAGGTATTAAAGATTCCTTTTTTCAGATATTTCGTGGTTTCCGGATGGAAGAAGACCGCGGTAATAGCTTCATCGGTGGTCTTACCTTCTTTGGCGGCTTGCTTAATAGATTTCAGGAGAGAGCGGATCATCTTGAAATTGATGGAGTTACCAAACCCGTCACCAGGGTAATGGTGAGTGGAAAGGAAATCCAAAGGCAGATTGTTTTGCTCGCAGTAATCCTTGAACTCTTTAACCCAGTGACAACCGGAAGTAGAGGGACCGCCGACTCTGATTTTCTCATCTTCTTTCTTGATGGCTTTTACTGTATATTCGTAAAGCTTGTAATAATCTTCTTTGGAGCCGTGGAAGAAGCCACCTAAATCAGGTTCATTCCAGACCTCAAAATACCAAGTCTCCACTTCTTCTTTTCCGTAGCGTTCAAGAAGGAAACGAGTGAACTGGCCGATATATTCACCCCAAGCCGCAAAGTCTTTAGGAGGGCAGATATTGTTCTTATAATGCAAGCCGGTTCTTTTGCCTTTGGCTAATTGCTTAGGCATGAAGGACAATTCAACATAAGGCTTCATTCCGGCCGAGAGGACGTTATCGTAAACCATTCCGCATTGGCGGAAAGAACGCTCGACGATATTGTTCGCTCCCGGAGTGGGAATCATATCGGAAACTGCTTGGATTGTCAGCATATCATCATCGAAAATCCCGTGGAATCTAACCTGTTTAATACCAAGTTCATCATGGACGGTTTTTAAATCGCGGACGAAATCTGTCCTCATCAGTTGCTTGGCGTGATCGTCTCCGATGCACTCCTGCCAACTGAAGTCAGTCGGAATTGTTTTAATCGACGGATCGATGATGATTTTCATGCTTACATTCTCCTTTTTAGAACTCGAAAGTCTTTTCAGCTAAAGTCTCACCTTTAATTGTAATCTTAATTTTATCTTCTGTCGGTCTTACGACTAATAAAGCATGTCCGTAATGGGAGGGGAAGATTCCTTCATAATAGATATGCTCCGATTTAGCTTTGCTGCTGCCGAAAGCTAACATCTCTCCGCCTTCGACCTTAACCTCTAAGGTCGTATCGGCATTAGATTCGACAATGCCGTTTTCTCCTTCAAGATTAATATCGAAGAAAGCCAACTTGCCTTTCTCTGACTTTTCCTGTTCCGGATGGATATTTATATTTAGACTGCCATTCGAGGAAATTAAGGAATTTTCATTTAAAGGCTTCATAGCAGAATCCAAGGCGACCGCTTTGATAGTTCCCGGGACATATTTCACATGCTTAAATAAAGCGCAGTCCTTTTTGGTCTTGACTCTCTTTATTTTCTTATCGTTCACGTATAGTTCGACATACGGAGCGGAAGAGTATACTTCGACGATGCCTTTACGTCCTTGGCATCCTTGCCACGACCAGGAGGCGATACCGTCGGTTCCTCTCCACATCGCTTTGGTCGGCTTCTTTAATTGATTTAAGGGTCTTATATAAATCAAAGGCTTATCGGAAAGACCCCAGACGGTCTTAGTAAGTCCGACTTCGGCTCCTTCCGTATTGCCGATGATGTCGATGATTCCAGCTTCCGCTAAAAGACCCGGATAAGGTTTAGTAAAGGAACGGTCTTCTTTATCGTAAGCCCAAGTGCCGATACCGACTTCACCCAAATAATCGAAAGCCGTCCACATGCAATCTCCGAAAACATACGGCAAAGCCTTAACCTTTTCCCAGTTTTGATAAAGGAAATGCGGGAAGGTCTCTGAGCCGATGATCATTCTGTTCGGGTGAGCCTTAGCTTCTAAAGGATAACGGCCGGAAGCGTAATTGTAACCGGCGATATCCAGGCAATCCAAGACTGGGGAAGTAATCTTATCGACTTTTTTGGAGTTAGCCATCTTATCCATCCGCCCGCCGATGATGCTGACAATCATATTAAAGAAGGTGGAATTGATCTTTGCAGTTCCTTGATCAGCCACACCTTTTTCTTCCTTGTCAGCGTTTTTATATACGCTCTTTTTACCGTCAGCCATTTTAATCAGCATCAAATTGATGCCGGCGGTGGTCGGACGGGAATCATCCGCTTCATGGAAACACTTCACTAATTCTTTAGCCATCTCGACACCTTTAGAAGTGGCGGGTTCGGTGATTTCGTTGCCGATTGAATACATGACGACAGAAGGATGGTTATAGTCTTTATCCACCATCTTGGTAATGTCTTCTTTATAGTTAGCCAGGAAGTCGGTGGCGTAATCATATTTATTCTTATGCTGATACCACATATCAGTTAACTCATCCATCACCATGATGCCTAATTCATCGCAGGCTTGAAGGAAGGAATCCGACATCGGGTTATGAGCGGATCTAATCAGATTAAAGCCTGTTTCTTTCAGGATTCTGGCTTTCCTGAATTCCGCTTCCTTATAAGAGCAAGCACCTAAAATACCATTATCTGAATGGATGCAGCCGCCTCTTAATAAAGTCTTCTTTCCGTTAACAAAGAAGCCTTGAGTTGAATAAGTCAATTGACGGATGCCGAATCTGATTTCTTCTTCATCGACGGTCTTTGAAGCGTTTTTCAAAGAGACTCTTAAAGTATAAAGATAAGGAGTCAGATCGCTCCAGAGTTTAGCATCCTGGATTTTGATTTTGCCTTTATCGCCTTTGCCTTCGAAGACTTTCTTTCCTTCTTGATCAAGAATGGCGTAAGTCACCTCGCCTCCTTCATGAGGGATACTGATCTCGATTTCTGCAGGATCGATAGAAAGTGTTCTGACTCTGGCTTTGTTATATAGAAGATGACTTTTATCTTGGACGTAGACTTCTACCGGACGATAAATACCTCCGCCGGAATACCAGCGAGAGTTAGGAAGGTATTTATTATCAGCTCTGACAACAATTTCGTTATCCTGACCGGCTTTAATTAAATCATCACCTTTGATATCGAAGAAAGAGAAACCGTATTTATTCTCTCCGGCTTTCTGTCCGTTGATGCTTACTTCAGCATTGCGGTAGACTCCTTGGAAATGGAAGGTGAGATGTTTATCTCTCCAGTCTTCCGGGGCTTTAAAGGTCTTTTTATAGATATAAACACCACCGTTGAAATATGCGACACCGGAAGCTCCTTTGGAGTCTGGGCTTCTTAATGAATGAAGCATAGCATCATGAGGCAGCTTGATAGGGGTGGTCTTTTCATCACCCTCAAAAGAGAACATCCAATTGTCATTAAAATCAATAATCATAACGAGTCTCCTTTTCTATGTCAGTAATTATGCCCCTATCTTACTTTGAAGCGCTTTCTTTCTTATATCGAAATCTTCTACCTTTTTGCAGTTTTTTAATTTTATTGATCGGTATTTTATATCTGATTTCTTTTTTTAAAAGGCTAGGGAGAAGTAAAGAACTTCCTTAGCCTTATTATATCCGTAGACTTTTTATCTAATTAAAGAGCAAAAGACTTAAGGCGGAATTCGCCTTGTTTAGCAAAGTAATCGATCAGATTCTCCACGAGTCTTTTAACCATCTCTTTGAATTTCATCTTCGCATCCTCCTTACGGTCTAAGCGCTCTTGCTTTCGACACCAGAAGTATGCTTCTTAAGATGGTTTGCAAAAAACCAACGCGATGGAACAAACTGACACCAAACGGTTGCTAATCTTGATTTTCCGCTAATTCCTCATTATTTTTTACTTTAAACGAGATTTTGTAATACAAATCCGAGCCGGGGCTTTCTCATCCTCAGGGTAATTAAAGGTCTTAGCCTTATTAGTCGTTTTGTTCACTAGAAGTTCTTCTCCGACCCTGATCAGTTCCCTGATTCCTTCTTTTGTGATAAGTCCTTCATTATGCCCACAGTAAGGAGTATATTCCTCAGCTAAACCAAGTATCTTCTTAGCACCGATAAGCCAGGTTGAGAGATTGGTACAGCCGGGTAATTGAAGCCAGAGCCAAAGATTGACATCATCTCCGGTAAACATCAATTTAGTCTTTTCATCTAAGAAGACAATCGATCCTTTCGTATGCCCCGGGGTATTGATGGTCTTAACAATTCTGCCACCTAAATCAAAGCTATACCCATCTTTTATAAAGACCGGTTTAGCGTGATTCGGTTGTTTGTTAAACTTTACTGGATTCTTATTTTCCTTATTCATGCTGAGCAGCTTTTTAGAAGCAAACTGGGAAGAAAGGATCTTATAAATTAAGGGCTTATCATTTTCGTTGACGTAATATTCCTTAAAGTAGTTTCTGCCTCCTGCGTGATCGCAATGACGATGAGTGAGAGCTAAAACGATAGGAAGTTCTGTCAATTCCCTGATGGTTTGATAAAGATCACCGACACCAAGACCGGAATCAATCAATAAAGCCTTATCTTTACCTAAGAGAAGATAAGTGTTAGCGATTCCTTTTTCATCGATACGGTAAGTATCTTCTCTGATCTTCTCGTAAGAATGGATTCCGTCTTTTGCTAATATCATTTTCCTTGCTCCTTTTTAGCCTTTAAGGCTTTTTTCTCCAGATATTTTTTCTTCTCCTCCTCGAATGAAAGATGCTTCTTCTGACATTTCTTCTCTAAGGCAGCTAGATCAGCTTCCTCTTGCTGAGCGAGGAATTCTTTTTCATCCATTTCGGCTTTTTCTTCTGGAGAAATCCATACTCCTCCGGCTTTAATGGTTTCTTCCTTGTGTCTTTCTTGGATTTCCTGTTGCTCTTTAGCTAAGTTCTTTTCGACGTTTAAGAAGCTCATTAGACCGACGATGATAATTGAAGCGACGACTTCTCCTCCGACTGCGCAGAAATCAAGGAGGATCTGTAACGAAGTGCTTTGGACAATCCCCGCGCTATTCTCAGTCGGCTCGATATAACCGTTAGCCCCTAAAAGCTTATTGATAATGGCGTTAGAGAGAATAGGCATGAAAAGAGAGAAAATAGTCATCAAACTGACGGTGATTCCGTCGCAGCGGAATCTTGCTTTCCATTCCAGATGATCCAAGACATCTCCGACTAAAGACATCCAGATATAAACGCAGGGGATTCCTCCTGCATTTTTCAAGAACTGTCCGATTAAAATAATGATTAACTTGCTGATGTGAGGAAGATTAAACCAGCCAGGATAGGAAATCACCCAGCAGAGCCCATCTCCGATCGCATAAAGGATAAAGCCCATGATCATCAGTTGCTGCTTGGTGAATTTCTTGGTGAGAGGATTGATAATCACCGCTCCGATGGCTAAAGAGAGACCTCCGACGATATTGAATAACAACATCGTGTGCCCATCGTTATATCCGTCTCCGATGACCCAGTTACAATAATAGGCCAAGGAGGAATTCTTTAAGGCTAAGCCGAACTGGAAGACTAAGGTGTAAATGATTAAGATCCACCAGTAATGATCTTTAGTTACGACCTTTAACTGTTCCTTAAAAGGAATCTTTCTTACTTGTGAACTATCATCGTGTTTGGTCTCTTCGCTGACTCTTTCACGGGTGTGATAATACTGCAGTAAGGTGAAGGGAAGAGTTAAAAGCGAAAAGCCCAGCATTACATAAAACCAGAGAGCTTTATCAGTGCCGATAAAAGGATAGACAATCCCCGGAAATAAAGAACCGACCGCTTGAGCCATAATCATTCCGACGTTAGCTAATGTCGATAAAGAGTTCCGAGTCTTGGAATTACGTGAAGATAAGGGGACTAATAAGTTATAAGCTGAATTATAGATAGCAAAACTCACGCCGAAGAATAAGTTGAAGGAAAAACAGATTAAGGCGTATTCCCAGATGTCATTCCCGGAAGGTATCAAGAATAACAAAGCCCCGGAGATTGGAAGCAAGAAAGCTGACAGAAGAATATAAGGTCGGGCTTTGCCTTGCTTAGTCTTAGTCCTATCAATCAGATAGCCGAAGACCAGATTGAAGACGACCACCACCACTCCGGAGACTAAAGGGAAATAAAAGAGAAAATCCGGATTTAAGGAAGTGAGCTTTAAGACATCCGTATAATAAACATTCAGCCAGGTTTGGACAAGAAAATAGATCAGCTGCGCCCCGACGGGTCCCAGCATGTAGCCGAGGAACATTTCTTTCTTATCGGGGAAGGAAGGATGACACTTCGAATCGAAAACTCTGTTAGATAGAATCTCTTTTCCTTTCATATATTCCTCCTATTTTAAATAAGCGAAGACGGCTTTGACCATTTCGCTTTTTAACAAATTTAGTTCATCTTCCGAATGCTTTTCATCATTGACGGTGAAGATAGAAAGACGCTCCAAAAACAGCTGAAAAAGATTAGTCCACAGAAGGGAAGCCGCTTGAGGATTTAAAGCAGAAGAGAATTCTTTCTCTGTGATTCCATCCTGAATCAAAGAGAACATGCTCTCTATGAACTCATTGTTTTGAAAGGATCTTTCATATTCTTCTTTTAAAGTCTCGTTGCCTTTTTTGATGCGGTAATAAGAATCAAAATCGCTCGTGAAGATAAAATCATCGGAATGTTTTTCTTGATAAAGGAAGATTCCATCGATTAGATTCTGTAACCGTGAAGAAGCAGATCCGTCTTTATTCTCCGACAGTTGTTCCTTTAGATGGCACATAAAAGCATCCATGTTCTTAATCTGAATCCGGTAGATTACTTCATCCAACCCATGAAAATAACAATAAAGCCTCTGGCGGGAAATGCCGGCCTTTTTAGCAATTGTTTCCACCGTTACATCATTGAAGCCTCTTTTTAAAAGAAGCTTTTTTGCAACCGAAAGAATCCTCTCCGCCGTTTCTTCATGCCTTCTTTCGTAAAAGAATGCTTTCATGCTTCGATAATTAATTAAGTCTGCTTCTTTTAGTATACGTTCTCTTTACATCTTGTCAACAGAATCAATCTATACCGCTAATCTAAATTATCAGACTAAAAGAACTATTCCTGTTTGATATGTGACTTCAATTTTGGACATTAGGAAGTCAAGATGCTTGGTTTTCCTTATTTAAGCCCCATCTCTTTTCTATAAGCTTCGACAATTGTCTGGCATAAGTCGTAGTCGGCAAGGCCTTGGCTTTCTATAAGCGTTCTTAAAGCCGCTTCGGGATCTTGAGTATGCATGGGCAAATAAGACTGCAGAAACTTAGTGCTGGGAATAAGCCTATTAGCCATAAGGCTAGTGAGATCTCGGGTATAGCACCAGTAGCGGTACATATATCCGATCCAATAAAGTTCATTAGCTGAGTAAAGGACCGGTTTTTTAGTCTTTTCCTTTAAATAATTTTGTGGCAACTCCAAGTCGCTGTACTCAGTTCCGGTCGAAAGGAAAAGAATCGATCCATCGTCAAAAAGCTTAGCGGTCTCCCCGTTCATAAACAGTTTTATAAACATCGGGCTTGAGCCTTGAAATTCAACCAGTGACTGCTCAAAAAGCCGGCCTTGGATTTCACATAGTTTAAAGCCTTTTTCATCGATCTTTTTCATTTAAAGCAATCCTCGATATATAAGCCCTGTCCCCGGTATTGAGCCCTGGCAATCTTGACTTTATCAGCTTCCACTTCTTCCGTCTTTTCTTTTAAGCTGAGGTAATATCTTTTCTCGTCCTCACATAGGTAACAATGTTCTAGTTGTACAGCGCTTTTCAAAGCTTTCGGGCTAAGCAAGATAAACTGCCTTCCTAAATCGGTCGCCGCCAGGCAATGGCGGCACTGTTCATCAGTGATCTCTCCGCTGATAAACTCCCCGATGATTTCAAACATCCGATTATCCGCAATCGGAGCGATCAGATAATCAGCTTCTTTGACTTTAGCCTTAATATTTTGAATTACTTGGCTGTTTGCGTATTTATTTAAATGACCGCGGAAATAAGCGATAGCCAGCATCCATTCCCGATCTACGTTAAAAAGGCTCCTTTTCAGACCAGACTCTTTAAATGAAAAAATATAAGCTGAAGAAAAGCGAAAAGAAGCTACAAAAGAAACGGACTGCTCAAAGCTTTCCCCACAGTAAAAGCCTTGGCCGAAGTCATTATTTGGTTTGAACCGTTCTTTCGATAACGGGCCTTTGATTCCTTCCTTTGCCCCGTGAAAAATTAGAATATCGTCTTTTGTCTCTTCTTTCCATAACTCAGCCTTGATTTGGTTAAGTCTGATGCCCCGCCTATATAAGAAAGAATAAAAGCGCTCAAGAGAAAGCGCATTAGGGCTCACCTCGCCTTTTTCCCAACGGTACAAAGTCATCGTGTTAGTCTCTAAGGCGTTAGAAAGATCCTTCCTAGTAAGGCCCAGGTATTCTTCTGCAATCTTTAAGTCCTTAATGAAACTATAATCGTTGTCCATACCCTTATCATAAGAATTTTTAGTCCCTATTTCAATTAAAACATAACATTTGTTATTTTTAAAATTAAGACTGGTAATGCAAAGAAAAATCCAGAAAAACGATGCTGAGAAGTCTTAATCGTCTTGCCGGCTTTGATAGCGGACTAACTTCTCATGAGATTCAATTCTTCTTAATTGCTTCCTTTCACTCGTTTTTGAAAAAGAAAAGGATTCATTTAAATGGCAAGAAAAAAGGCTGTTACAATTTCAGTTTCGTAACAGCCTCATATTTGAATTGCGTTATTAGACTTCAATAGCGTTTAGTATTCGTGTTAGAAAACGATTAAAAGAGGGCGGAAAGGAAATTAGACTGTTAGTTACTTAAGGAATTCCGGATTGAACTTAACGTGGAACGGCTCTTCAAGTTTCTTGAAGTCTTCATCCGTGATGGTCTGTCTCTTCTTATCGGTCATCGAACGGACTTTAACTAAGATTTCAGCGGATTTTTCCACCGTATCGATCAGGCCCCAAGTCGTATCGAAATCCGGACCGGTAACAAAGATGCCATGGTGAGCCCAGATAGCGACATCGTAAGTCTTCATGAGTTTTGAAGTTGCGACAGCGATTTCTTTACCGCCCGGAACCATCCACGGGACAACGCCGATACCAGCCGGGAAGACAATCGGGCATTCGGTCGCCATTTCCCAAAGTTCATGGGTGAAAGCTTTATCAGTCAGCGGCAGGACGAAGGTCAAAGCGATGACATTGACCGGATGGCAATGATAAACTACTCGGTATTTGCCATTAGTTCTGGCTTTCACGACTTCCAGATTCATCAGATGGGAAGGCAATTCGCTAGTCGGCTTCATGCCGTTATGCATGCCCCAGACAATCTGATATTTCTTGCCTTCGTGATCAAGGCGGATAATCCCCATGCATTCTTCAGGCTTGCGCGCCATATTCATCATATATGCGCCGGTGCATTTAACGAGGAAATATTCATCTTTCAAGCTCGGGACTTCCGTTCCGATCTCATGCCAGTCACCAGTAAAGCTAAGATCATCTTTGACTTGTTCGACTTCTTCTTGGATCATGCGGTAAGACAGGTTTCCACCGTTTCTTTCGTGCCACCCACGATGGTAGCCGTCATCGCACATCCTGATAAAACGCTGAGCAAATTCACTTTCTAATACTTTCATAAAATTATTGTTTAACCTCTTTTTGCAGTGACTTCTTTTTCGTATCTTCTGATCTCGTCCATCGCTTCTAAGCCGACCTTCTTCTGGTTCTTATAGCAGTAATAATCAAAGACGATTCCATAAGGCATCTGCTTAAGTCTTTCCATATACATCATTCTTCCTGCGTAGTCGCCTTGCAGCTCTAACTTAGCAATCTTTTCTTTCGGCTCCAGCTCCGCTTTTAGAAGAGCCAACAGAGTCGAACGAAGACCGACCACCCAAGCGGCGATACGGTTGATGGAAGCATCGAAGTAATCCAGACCGATCGAAGTCTTATCAATCAAGCCGGTTCTGATCAAAGAACGAGCGATTTCATTAAGTTCATCGGTGAAGATAACAACGTGATCGGAATCCCATCTGACCGGACGGGAAACGTGAAGCAGCAGATGAGGGACATATAAGAGGACGGAAGGAATCTTATCGGAGATGACTTCGGTCGGATGGAAGTGGCCAGAATCCAGAGTCAAGCCGATCTGACGGGAGACGGCATAACCCATGTAGAATTCATTTGAACCGGTGGTGTAAGATTCAACCCCGATACCGAAGAGCTTCGACTCGACACAATCGATATCGTATTTCTTATCGATCTTTTCTTTAAAGATCTGATCCAAGGAATCCATCAATCTCTTACGCGGAGCTAATCTATCGTAAGGGATATCCTTATAACCATCGGGAATCCAGAAATTAGTGACGCAGGTCTTACCTAATTCCTTGCCGAAATATTCAGCGATTTTTCTGGAACGGATGCAGTGCTCAATCCAGAAATTTCTGACTTCGTCATCAGCTGATGACAGGGTAAATCCACTTGCGGCTTTCGGATGGGAGAAACAAGTCGGATTGAAATCCAAGCCGACATGGTTTTTCTTTGCCCAGTCAACCCAAGTCTTAAAATGTTTCGGCTCAAGTTGATCAAGATCGACTTTCTCATCAGTATCCGCATAGATCGCGTGGAGATTGACTTTATAAGGACCGGGGACAAGAGTCAGTACTTCTTCCAAGTCTTTTCTTAATTCTTCGACGTTTCTAGCCCGGCCAGGGTAGTTACCGGTTGTCTGAATACCTCCGGAAGCAGCTTCATTAAATAAGAAACCGCGGACATCATCTCCCTGCCAACAATGGATGGAGAGAGGAATCTGGGCCAGCTTTTTTAAGGCTAGATCCGTATCGACTCCGATTTCGGCATAAGCGGCTTTGGCTTCGGCGTAGGCTTTTTCGATATCCATATTCTTTGCTGCCTCCTTTATAAACAGCTATTTAACATTAGGCTTGTAGACTTCATGCTTACTACTGTCGTATAAGGCTTGTCTGGCTTCTTTAAGATCCTTGAATTGCTTCCAGTAAATGAGCTGACATAAAGCGTTTCCGCAGACGGTGGCTTCTTTTTCACCGCTTTCCACCACCAGATTCAACTTATCGGCTACCATCTGGTTCAGCAAAGTGACATTGACTCCGCCTCCGACGATGATGAGCTTTTCAATCTTGACGGAGGAAGCTTCTTCGATCTTATGGATGGCTTTTAGATAGGCCTCAACCATCGATTCGTAGATGCTTCTGACTATCTGTCCACGGGTTAGATTGGGAACGTACTGGTTAGTCCTGGTGAGGTATTTCAGATATTTATCTTTCATCTCACCCGGCTGGGAGAAGGTATCATCATCGACATTGATGAAGATCTTATTATCTTTAACTTCCTTCGCTTCATCTTGAAGCATCTGGAAGGTAACGGTCGGATCTTCTTTCTCAAAGTCTTTCTTCAACTCCTGAACGATAAACAAGCCCATGATGTTCTTTAAGAAACGGACGGTGTGATCTAGGCCGATTTCATTGGTGCAGTTATCCATCAAGGATTTAACAGTGACGATCGGTTCTTTTAACTCCACACCCATTAAGGACCAGGTTCCGGAAGATAAATAAGCGGTATGTTCATCAAGGTTGATTGAAGCGACAGCGGAAGCGGTGTCGTGGCTGCCGACTGCGATAAAAGGAACTTCAGGAATGCCTAGTTTCTCGGCGATTTCTTTCTTTAAAGTCCCGATTAGCTGTCCAGGATAAATAATCGGGGACATCGTTTTAGGATTTAAATTGATGAATTTAAGGTTCTTCTCCGAAAGCTTTCTATCTTTCGGATTATAAAGAGCGGTCGTGGAAAGGTTAGTAAGTTCAGTGAATTTTTTGCCTGTCAGATAAAAGTTGATCAGATCCGGCATTAAAAGGAAGGAATTGAATCTGATGTGGCTTCTCGTGACATCGAAGAGCTGGAAGATGGAATTAAAAGGTAAATACTGAATGCCGCTTTCCTTATATATTTCAGCGTAAGGAATCTTAGTTAAGAGAGCTTTAGCGGCTTTCTTGTTACGTCCATCGCGGTAACCGATCGGATCGGAGATTAAATTATCATTTTCATCGAGGAGACCGAAATCAACTCCGAAAGTATCGATGCCGACGGAGGCGATATTCGGATGTTTGTTAAAAGACTCTTTTAAGCCTTTTAAAATAGCTTCTTCCCAGACTTCCTTAAAAGGCCATCTTAAATGGTAATCTTTCTCTTCCATCGCTGTCGGGAAACGGAATGTTTCCTCAAAGGAGAACTTGCCGTTCTCATAGGAGCAGACGATGAATCTTCCCGAGGATGCTGAGATATCGATTGAAAGGATTTCCATGGTTTTCTTAACCTCAATAATAGGTTACCATATATTTTTTAATTAAGGTTGAATATGCGCGAATATTGATAAATAAGATTGTTTATGGTATATAAAGTCTATAAGTGAGCATAAATGAGCAATGTACGATCTTGAAAGACAAGAGAAAATCCTGCAGATTCTGAAAGAGGATAAATCCGTTTCAGTCAATAAACTATCCTCGATGCTTTTTGTTTCGCCTTCAACGATTCGCAGAGATCTATCCAGGATGGAACAGAAGGGCTTAGCGGTCAGGACTTTCGGCGGGGTTATTCTGGCTCCTTCCCAGTCGAACAAAGAAATTTCTTTCGAGTTAAGAGAGAACTCCAACCTCTCAGAAAAGAGATCTTTATGTCAAAAGGCCAGCCAGTTGATTAAAGACAACACCACTATCTTTCTGGATTCTTCTACTACCTTATTGCCTTTAGTTCCTTACTTAAATAACTTCTCTCGATTAGTCATCATTACTAACGGACTATTTATCGCTAACGAAATCATTAATAATACTAAGCATCAAGTGATCCTTCCGGGTGGTTTAATTCAGCCGAATACTAACTCGATGCTGGGCTCTTTGACCTTGAAGTCCTTAGAAGGTTTTCACTGTGAGACTTGTTTGCTTTCTTCTTCCGCTTTCGATTTGGATTTTGGTATCTCCGAGACTAATCTAGATCAGGGAGATGTAAAAAGAACGATGATTAAGAACTCCGATCAGGTCATCGCCTTAATCGATGCTTCTAAGTTAGGTAAAAAGAGTCTTTATAAGACCTGCGGAATCGATGATCTCGATGTCTTGATTACCGATGGTCAGTTGGATAGTGACTATCTAGCTGTCTTAAAGAAGAATAATGTTACTTTAATTAAAGCCTAAAGATTTGTCAGCAGTTTTTATCAGAATTGAAAAAGAGGAGCATTTGATGTCTCCTCTTTTTCAGATTATTAAGGATGCTTATTGATTGATGTACTTATCAAGGAAGGGAATCGTAGTAGTTCCGATGTTGGTGATATCAGCTTGAGCGAAGACCGTATTAGCACTGGCATCGAGCTTAGTGGCATCGGAGGAGTAGATGTAATAAGAAATCGTCGTTCCGACATCCTTAATGCCGGCTCCATTAAAGGTAATCGGAGCATCGGTCGGGTTGGTGAATAAAGGAGCGGTGAAATACATGAACTGAGTAACGTAAGTCTCATTCCCGGTAAGAGGCAGATAGTAATTGAAATTATTGAAATCGAAAGTCATCAAAGCGCCGATAGCTGCGGCATTATCATGAAAGTAATGACCGTTAGCAAAGAAATCATTAGTATTCTTGGTGGTTGAATCTCTTCTTTCGTTTTCAATCAAAGTTGAAGCTACCGTGCGATTATCAGAAGAACCAGCTAAAGTGTAATGATACATATTGACTCCGGAATCCTCATTCTTTCTGGTGTAATAGCCAGAGTTAGTGGTAGTTCCGGTCGTATCATGCATGTATAAGCCATTATCGATAAATTCAGTCGTACGATTGCGGGTGATCGAAGTGAAATAATTCTTCGCTGTCAGTTCAGTGAAGTATTCAGTGGTGGCTTTGATTTCTGTAGTCCTGGTGTAATTTAAATCCTGGGCCGCCAATAAAGTGGCGGCGGATTTAACGACGAAGACTTTCCAAGCCCCTGTACTCTGATAATTGCTTGTAAAGTAAACATCATAGGTTCCGGCATCGACAGTCTTGAAGTTAGCATAAGGATCGCTGGCATTTGCCGTGGTGAAATGACGGGCGGTTACTTCAGTGGTGCAATTAACGCCTATCCAATTATCTGAATTTTTTGCATGAAGTTTAAATTCCTCATTAGCTGCGAAAGTTACACCTAGAAGTGAATAAGGGACGGTTGCGGTGCTGTTATATGTTAACTTAGATGTTTCCGATTCGGTCCATCCGTTGCCGCCGGATTTCAAATAAATATCTTCTCCCAGAGAGAAGGAGGAGGCCTTTTTGATATTCATATTGACGGTTTCAACACTGCCAGCGCAACCACTTAAAAGGGTGGCAAGAAATAATAGGCCTACAAATTTGGTTCTCATAAAACCTCCTTCTGCAACAGCAAAGTTATTCTTTATTAAATAATATCATAGGTATTTCACTTCCGCAATAAACCCAAAAGGATGAAATATCCGTTAAAACCCAATTATTATTAGTAAAAACAGGAAGATTAACTTAACTCTTTATAGGATTATTATTCCTTGTTTTTTAAGAACGGTATCTTGAATTCAGTCTTTTCAAATACCTTCGTAATCCATTTCGATTCCAAGATATAAATCGGAAGACCAACCACGATAAAGCCCAGCATCACCATATACTCGGTGAGCCCTAAAGAAGTGAAGATCGGGCTTTGGAAATTAAAGAATTCTCTAGCTAACTGAGAGTTAGATCCGTTCTGGATAATATCGTGTAAGCTCCAACTTCTCCCCGCGACATAAACGCTAGGTAAGGCGAAGGCGACAAATAGATCGATAATCAAAGCTGTCGCAAACGAAAGGGCTCTATATCTAGTAAACTTCATGCACATATAGAACAAAACCGTGAACCCAGCGATGGTTGTTAAAATCGAAATCATCGAGCGGGCGTTATCCGGAGTCATCAAAGAAGGATTTAAGCTGAATAGGCAGGGAATCAAAGCGGCTGCGCACATTAAAATACCCGCTGCCAAGGCTTTCGGATAGACGTTATTCTTAAATGTCCCAGTGATAGGCTTCGGGCAGGATTCTACGGATAATAAGAACCCGGCGATAGCGATAACACCGTTTTGCATCAGGTATAAGTTCTCCACCGTAAACTGCGATTGACCTCTCTTAAAAGGAATTAAGACGAAAGCCAATAAGGTGATGCAGACTGTCTTCATTAAGAAGAGGATAGAAGTACGTTGAATGTTGTTAACGACTCTTCTGCCTTGTCCGACCACGTCCTTTAAGTGAGCGAAATCATTATCCATTAAAACGACATCGGAGCAGCTCTTTGCAGCATCGGTAGCTGTGCGGAAGGAAATGGAGGCGTTAGCTTTTCTTAAGGCTAAGATATCGTTAACTCCGTCCCCGGTCATGGCGACTTTCTTGCCGCGCTTTTGTAAGGCGGTGACTAAAGCCTCTTTCTGTTCGGGGCTGACTCTTCCGAAGATGACGTATTTATCGACTAATTCATCGAGTTTTTCCGGAGCGATGCCCTCTAAGGAAATCGCTTTATCCGCATCTTTGACATCGCATTCTTTAGCGATCTTGGAGACGGTGATCGGGTTATCGCCAGAGATGATTTTAACATCGACCCCGTTTTCTCTGAAGAAACGGATCGTATCCGGAGCGGAAGCCCTGATATTGTCTTTTAAGGTGATCAGCATGCTGACTTTACCATTGATGGTGACGGCCAGGACTCTTAAGCCTGAAGCGGCTTTCTCTCCAGCCTCTTTGATATATTGCTGTTCGTCTTTTCCGATG
The DNA here is from genome assembly GCA_022652945.1 of Bacilli bacterium. Lineage (GTDB taxonomy): Bacteria > Bacillota_I > Bacilli_A > RFN20 > CAG-288 > Scatoplasma. The sequence continues at coordinate 195,479 of JALCRV010000001.1, read as the reverse complement.
ATATATTCCGGTGCTCCTAAGCACATCGAGATATCATCTTTAAAGATAACTTCCGATAGCTTACGGGTAGAAGAAAAGGGAACGACCTGTTTAGGTTCGTAATCTTTATTAGATTTAAACTTTCTTTCTAGAGCGGAGGAAGTGGCGTTTAAAGATGGCATCGCTCCTAAAAAGGAGCCGAGCCTTCTTTCTAAGTCTTTATTTTCCTGGTCTTTATGAGAAGTGAAAATCACATCTAAGACTTCCATTGAGCCATCGGTTAAAGTCCCAGTCTTATCAAGGCAGATGGTATCGATTCTCGAGAGATTCTCCAAAGAATATAATTCTTGGATTAAGGTGTTCTTCTTGACCAAAGAGATAACGGAGACCGCTAAAGTCATCGAGGTCAATAAGACCAACCCAGTCGGTAAGGAATAAATAGCGAAAGCGGAGGCGGTCGTAATGATGATTGACCAGCCGTAAGGATCAGTTAAACCGATCGAAGCTGGGACGGTAGAGCCGCAATGGCTTTCGATTAGCTTCTGAGTGGCTTCCGTTATAAAGAGTGAGGAATCCTTGCCCCAGATGGAAATCTTATAAGCCATGGTCGCAATGACGACTCCAACGATGACGAAAAGGAAAACGGACATCGTATCGATGATGCCGTAAATGTTTCTCATCAGTTCCGATTTGCTCTTGGTGATATTCTTGACCTTTTTCTGCAGGCGGTTGGCGTAGGTTTCTTTACCTACCGCGGTCACGATCGCTACGCAGGAACCGGAAACGATGGAAGAACCGGAGAGGAGAACGTTATGTTCCTCCTCGGGGCTTTTTTTCACATCGTCCGCTTCGCCGGTCAGTAAGGACTCATTGACTTCCAGATAGCCGGAGAGGAGCTTTAAATCAGCGGGGATTTGTTTACCTGACTCTAACTTAATGATGTCATCGATCACCAGTTCGCCAGAAGAAACGTCCATTTCCTTTCCGTCTCTGATAACTCGGTATTTTGAGTCGGAAACGATCTTTAATTTGTCGAGGACTCTTTTCGAGCGGCATTCCTGGATGGTGCCGATGATGGTAGAAAAGATTAAGGGACCTAAGAAAAAGAACTTAGAGACACCAAAAAAGGTGCTCGCTAAATCCTCATGCCCGATCTTTACTAAGTAAATACGGTAGGCCAAGAACATTAAAGCTACCGCATAAAGGACGCAGGAGAAGAAAGGGAAAGCATTCGAAACGATGATTTTTAAATAGCTTTTATCGACTTTGACATCAGCTTTATTTGTTAAGCCGGCCTGAACCCTTTCCTCGACTTCTTTCTTAGTTAAGCCAAGCGTAGGGGAAGGAGTCTTGCGGAGCAAGTTATCAGCCTTTTGATTCTTTTTATTTGTCTTCGGCATCTTTCTTCGCCCTCCTTAGGCAGATTTATAGATTATTTAGACTTATATATTAGTATATAGAAACCGAAACCGGATTACCTTAGATAATTGATGTATTTGTAAATATTTAGTGAGGTAGTCTTTAACTTGGTCTGAGGTGGATGGTTTCCATTCATCCTTAAGTGTCGGTGGATTTTTAATTCATCATTCTTTTATACTTAACTTATGGAAAAGAAAATATCTACCTTAAGACTGATCGGAGAACTGAGTTTAGCTCTCGGTTTTCTTTTAGAGATTATCTATGAGATTTTTATCTTTAATGCTAACTGGAATGACATTATTGCTGGGAACTATTTTTCTGCACTTCTTGAAACTGGCTGTCTACTGTTGTCCTTAATATTTTTCGTTTTGCATTTTAAATTCCAAAGAAACCCTTTACTGCTTCTTTTAGCCTCTATTCCAGTGTTCTGCTCGCCGGCCGGTTTGGTCTTTATGAACACGCTTATGAATCCAAGCTTCTTATTTATTCCTCCTTTCTTTTATCTCAAGGCTTGGTTTGTTTTCTGGCTTATGGATTTAATCTATCAGCTAACCATATATGTAATCGGTCGAAAGGCTGAAAAAGCCCAATGATAATGAGATTTCTTTCTTGTTAATGTTTAGTATAATGAGGTTGTTATTTTACTTAGGCTTTTTAAATATCTGATAAGCGAGGCGATGAGTTAAAAAATGGAAGATCCTTCTTTAAACAATGCAAATGCAGAATTTGTTCCTTCCTTAGAAAAGGAAGCCCGTTTTTCCTTTAAAGACAAAACAATCATTTGGGTTAGTTTAATTGTTGGAGTAAGTCTCTTTGTTCTTTTCTTTACCCCTTGGTTAGATGCGGTAGCCGCCTTACCTGGAAAAGATGAAGCGGGTAATGATATTGTCGTCAGGACCGACCATTACTATTCCATGGCTGTCTTGCTTTTTGAATCACGTTACTTCTTTTTCATGGATTTTATTTTTCCGCTCTGCTGTCTTTTATTGCTGATCTGTGCCTCTGAGGCCCTGTTTAAAAAGCCATATGAGAAAAAATACCAAAGGCTTAAAAACGTGACCACTATGCTTTTATTTCCGACTATTTTGGCTTTCTTAGTAAGTTTGGTCCTGTCTTTCGCTTCTATGCCTTGTTATTAAGGCTTTATATTAAATGATTTAACTTTGTTGACTTCCGGTATTCGGAAGGGGACATCTCTTCTTTTTGCTTAAAAGAAGAAGAAAAATATTGCTCGGAAGGGAAACAGAGAAGATCGGATATCTCTCTGATTGATAGTTCATTCTCCGCCAGAAGCCTTTTCGCTTCTTCAATTTTCAATTCCTGGTATCTTTTCATGATGGAAGTCGCAAACTCTTTATGGAAAATCTTTTTGCAGGTGGTCTTGGAAGCGAAGACGGAAGAAGAGATGTCATCTAAAGTAAGCTTATTCCGCAAGTTGGCTTTTAAGATTTCCTCGATCTTTAAAGCGAGACGGGAAGTCGGAGTGACTTCAATCGCCTTGCTGTTTTCCTGCTCTTTTTCACCTTTAACTCGGCGAATCAAATAAATCAGAAAGATCTCTAAGTTATTCTTAATAAGCTGGTCGGAACCGAAGGGAGAGTTGGGATTCTTAGTCATTTTCTTCAGGTAGACCAGATCCAACTTATCCGTATAAGCCTTGCTGCCTTCCGAGACAATCAGATTTAAAAGCTCCTTCTCCTTCGAGGTCAGCTTTATCTCTAACCCTTCCAGTTCTTTTAAATCCTTCCCCTTGCCTTTAAAAGAAACAATGACAGAATTGGCGTAATTTTTATGGGTAAAGATATTATGAAACTCATCTGGTTTATGGAAAATAGCTTCTCCTTGAGCGAGGAGGAGGGTTTTCTTTCCGGCCTGGATTTCCGCGACCCCGGAGTCTATATAGACTAGTTCCCAAAAAGGGTGAGCTTCTCCTGGCCCGGTGAAGTTACGCCCGTATTTAAAATAATGGATCGTAAAGATTTCATCGATGGAGATGAGGCTTTCTAATTTGTTCGGGTAGTACTTTACTTCATTTTTCTTCATATGTTCGTGTCTTTAAACGTAAATAATAGGTCCTTATACATAATACATTAAAAATCGGCGATGTTAAAATATTCTTAAGTGAAGGAAAACGAAAGATGAATAAGAAGATTGTCAGTTTAGATATCGGGGGAACTTATATCAAAGGAGCGGTTATCTCTGAACAAGGGGAGATCCTTTTAACTTCCGCTATTCCTTTCCCACGTGGGCAAATCACAGAAGAAATGGACAAGATCGCTGCTTTTTATTCTTCTTTAGTCAGTTCTTTTAAGGAAGAAGAGCTTTTATGTTTAGGTATCGGTTGCCCCGGGCTTATTAACTGTCAAAAAGGTGAGGTGTATTTTGCCGGTCACTTAGGATGGAAGAATCTGTTTTTAGCTGAGGAATTAGAGCGGAGAATCCATAAGCCGGTAGTCGTCTTAAACGATGCTTCAGCTGCTTGTTGGGGCGATTATCGTTTCGGGGCTGGGAAAGATTTTTCTAACTTGGTCTTTTTGACTTTAGGAACCGGTTTAGGCAGCAGTTTGATCTTCGATGGTAAATTATGGTTGGGTAATGGAGGGCTTACCCCGGAATTAGGTTATCTTTCAATCGATCCGAAAGGTAAAAAAGGGCCGAATGGAAAAAGAGGGCTTTTAGAGGCCTCCATTTCCGCTTCAGCTTTATTAGAGGATGCCTATCAATCTATTAAAGATGATAAGAGCAGCCTTTTATGGAGCTTATGTGAAGGAAAGAAAGAACAACTGAACGGGGAAATGATCTTCTCCGCTTATGAAAAGAAAGATAAGGTTGCTAAAAAGGCGCTTAAAGCTTATTACGAAAGATTATCTCAAGGAGTGATTGATTTAATTGATATGCTGGAGCCGGAAGCTGTTATTTTCGGCGGAGGGCTATCCGAAAGACAAGATAAATTCTTAAGCCCTTTAACAAAAGCCATGGAAAAGAAGACTTGGCTTTCTAAAGGCATCGTCGAGGTCAAACTGCTCTGTTCGCCTTTAGGCAATAAAGCCGGGTTAATCGGAGCGGGGATTTACGCTTTTGAAAGAATGAATCAGGAGGACAAAGAAAGATGGAATTAGAATTAAATAAGAAAGCCGAAATCTATATCCCGTATGGAAAGACTAAGGAAGAAGCCTTTAAAAGAACAACCGTCTTAGCGATTTCAGCTCACGAAGACGATATCGAACTCTTCGCGGCGGCTCCGATCGTTGAATGCTTACATTCCCAAGACAAATGGTTCAGCGGAGTAGTTTCGACCGATGGAGCTAATTCACCCCGCAGCGGAGCGTACGCTAACTGCTCAAGTGAAGAAATGATCCGTATCCGGGCTGAAGAGCAGAAGGAAGCTGCTCGGGTGGGGCGTTATTCCTTTATGGGCTTATTGAATTATTCTTCCGCGGAAGTAAAAGACCCTTCCAATCGCAGCCCGATTGAGGATTATAAGAAGCTTATCAGGGCCTCTCATCCTAAAATTATCTACACTCATAATTTGGCGGATAAGCACGATACGCATGTGGCCACCGTGATTAAAGTCCTGACCGCTTTAAGAGAACTTCCTCCTAATGAAAGACCTCAGAAAGTTTACGGATGTGAGGTCTGGAGAGATCTGGATTGGCTGATGGATGAAGATAAAGTAATCTTGAATATCCAAGGTGAAGAGAAGCTTACTTCATATCTGATCGATTTATTTAAGAGTCAGATTGAAGGAGGAAAGGCTTACGGGGAAGCAATCAGAGGAAGAAGAAAGGCTAACGCGACTTTCTCCGCCTCCCATGCTGTCGATAGTTATAAGGAAATCAATTATGCGATGGATTTAACCCCGCTGATGGAAAATAAAGAGTTGGATTTATTCGAATATGTCGATAGTTATCTAGAACGGACAAGAGAAGATATTAAAAAGCGTATCTTCACCATGGAGGGTAAATAATTATGGCGAACTATCAAGATAGTCTGATGTGGAAAGAGATCAATGAATGGCCGTTAAGAGTCGAAGAATGCGAGAAGAATCTGCCTTTGATCAAGAAGATTGCTGAAGAATATAAGAAGAACAATCTCGAAGGCATCTATACGGTGGCTAGAGGCACCTCTAACCATGCGATGCTTTTCCTAAAATACCTTTTTGAAAGCTATTTAGGCATTCCTGTCGTTAATGGGAATCCTTCTTCGGTCACCATTTATGATTCGCAATTACAGTTAAAGAATTTCTTGGTGATCGGTTGCTCCCAATCAGGAGAAGCGGAAGATGTGCTTCAAGTCTTAAGGCAAGCCAAAGACAACAAAAGCATGACTGTTTCAATCACCAACAAAGAAACCAGCCCTTTAGCTAAAGAAGCTAACTATCATTTGTACTGTGCAGTCGGAGAAGAGAAAAGCGTAGCGGCCAGTAAGACTTTCTCCGCTCAGCTTTATCTTTCCTATTTGCTGGTTAAGGCTTTCGATGAAAAGAAAGTTCCGTCTATCCATGATTTGGCGGCTAAATTAACGGAAGCCGCGGCTTTAGCGGATAAAGAAACCACGAAAATGGCTAATGTTCTTTATAAAGCTAAAGAGTGCTTCGTCTTAGGGCGGGGGATTACTTCGCCTTTGGCTTTTGAAGCGGGCTTGAAATTGCAGGAGACCAGTTATATCCACGCTTTCGCTTACTGCTCCTCGATTTTCTATCATGGCCCGATGGCGATGATCAATACTGGTGATAAAGTCATTCTCTTAGCTCCTTCCGTTTCTTTAAATGACAAAGCGACAGCTTTAATTCAGGCGGATGAAATCAAGGCGGCGAAGAAGATGATTGAATTAGGCGCCGATTTGCTGATTGTTACTGATAACCCAGAGCTCTTTAAAGGACTAAAAGCTTCTTGCTATTCCTTATCTAAAACCGCTGATGAAATCGAAGGAGCTTTCTATCTCGCCCTCTTTATCCAGATGCTGGCTTGTAAGGTTTCCCACCTTAAAGGCCTGACTCCTGATAAACCCCGGGCTTTAAAGAAAGTCACCATCACTATTTAAGGAGCTGACTAAAATGGAAAATATCATACCTTCTTTTAAAATCAACGAATTAACGGATAAGATCTTCTCACTTCCCAAAGAACTTTCTTATCAAGGAGAAATCCTACCTTCGACTTTAGTTATCTTCCTAGAGAGAATAAGAAGAATCCCCGGTTATGAAGAGATGACTCTTAAACAAAAAACCGATGGATTTATCTCCTTTAATCAAGATCAGTCTTTAAATGAAGAAGAATATCAGATTAGTTTTAAGGAAAGCGGGATCAAGATCAAAGCTAAGACCGACCACGGATTCTCTAATGCCTTAGTTAGCCTGTACCTGCTGGCTTTAAAGAATAAAGGGAATCTATCTGAAGGCGAGATAAAAGACAGCCCCAATTACAGCTACCGTGGATTTATGCTTGATACCTGCCGCCATTTTTTCAAAATGGATGAAGTTAAGAAGATCATCGAACAGATGGCTTTAGTAAAACTTGATATTTTCCATTTCCATCTTTCCGAGGATCAGGGTTTCAGAATCGAAAGCAAGAAGTACCCGAAACTTAATGAGATCGGCTCTTACCGGAATGGCACTTATAAAGATAAGACCAGATACGGGGGATATTATACCCAGGAAGAAATCAAAGATTTAGTTAAATACGCCGGGGAGAGATTTATCACCGTGGTCCCCGAAATCGATATGCCGGGACATACGACCTCCCTTATCGCTTCTTATCCGGAACTTTCCTGCTCAGGCAAGGAAACGGAAGTGGCGACGGTGTTCGGTGTCTTAAGCCGGACTATTTGTCCAAGCAAGGAGAAGACCTTCGAATTCCTCGAAGGACTGCTCGATGAAATCATTCCTTTATTCCCCGGCCCTTATTTTCATCTGGGCGGAGATGAAGCCCCGGATATCGAATGGCAGACCTGTCCTGATTGTCGTCAATTGATGAAAGATAAAGGCATGAAAGATGCCAGAGAAATCCAGACTTACTTTACAGAAAGAATCATTGAGATTCTGAAGAAACATCATAAGATTCCTCTCGGTTGGAATGATGTCCTTTATGGCGGAAGTATCGATAAGGACTTTATCGCTCAGTTCTGGATGGAACGAGGAGTAAAGAAAAATCCCGCTTATAAGGAAGCGGAAGAAGGAAGGAAATTCATCTGCTCCAACACCTTCTCGCTTTATTTTGACTATCCTTTCGCTGCCGTGCCTTTAAAGGCTACCTATGACTATAAGCCCAATATCAACGGCAAACCGTTATTAAAAGAAAACGTCTTTGGAATTGAAGCTCCTTTATGGGCGGAGCTGCTGACTTCGGAAAAGATCCTTGAAGAGCGCGCTTTCCCTCGCCTTGCAGTCCTCGCGGAAACCGCATGGAAAGACGGCTCAAAAGCTGACTATCCAGCTTTTAAAAAGACCTTGAAGGATTTCTATCTGCCTTTAGTCTCTTCCTATAAGCTTAATTACACTTCTCTTTATAAAGCTGATCCGGGCAAGTTCAGAAAGAAGCTAGGGATGATTCCGACTTTCTTTAAATTGATCGGCTACGGCATGGCTTACCATAAGCAGCAAAAGAAGCAGCAGGAAGAAGCTGAGGCTAGATTAAAAAAGCTCGACGAAGAAGAGAAGAAACAAGGCTGAGATTTAACTTAAGAAACATTTAAAAATCACGTTGATTCTTAACTAAAAAGCGAGCGGAGTCTTTCTTCTTCCGCTCGCTTTATTTTAGTCTTGTTCTTCCTGAATCGCGTTACCGGTGTAGAGCTGATAGTACTTGCCTTTTTGAGCTAAGAGCTGCTCGTGGTTGCCTCTTTCGATAATGCGTCCCTGATCAAGAACCATGATGACATCGGCGTTCTTAATCGTCGAAAGACGATGGGCGATGACGAAGACCGTTCTGCCTTTCATAATGGCATCCATGCCTTTTTGGACCAAGGCTTCCGTACGGGAGTCGATGGAGGAAGTGGCTTCATCGAGAATCATGACCGGGGGATCGGAGACGGCTGCGCGAGCGATAGCGATCAGCTGTCTTTGTCCTTGAGACAAAGAAGCTCCGCCGTTTTCGAGGATCGTATCGTACCCGTGAGGTAGATTGCGGATGAAGGTATCGGCGTTGGCTAAGGTTGCGGCTTTGTAGATTTCTTCATCGGTGGCGTTGAGATTACCGAAGCGGATGTTTTCTTTGACGGTTCCGGTGAAGAGCTTGGTATCCTGTAAGACCATGCCCAGCGATCTTCTTAAATCCGACTTTTTGATTTTGTTGATATTGATATCATCGTATCTGATTTTGCCATCTTCGATATCGTAGAAGCGGTTGATTAGGTTGGTAATCGTGGTCTTGCCAGCTCCAGTCGGGCCGACAAAGGCCACCTTCTGACCAGGCTCCGCATAAAGGGAAATATCCTTTAAGACAGTCTTGCCCGGGACATATGCGAAATCCACGTGATCAAAGGTGATTTTGCCTTTTAACCAAGCGTAGGTGGTGGTGCCGTCTTTATGCGGATGCTTCCACGCCCAACGGCCGGTCTTATTAAGACATTCGACCGGATTGCCGTTCTCATCGGGCTCCGCATTGCAGAGCTCGACATAGCCGTCATCGGTTTCTTCTTTCTCATCGATGACTTGGAAAATACGGGTGGCTCCGGCCAGAGCAAGAGCGACGGTATTAGCTTGCTGAGAGACTTGGCCGATCGGCTGAGTGAAGGACTTAGAGTAGAGGAGGAAGGTAATGATGGTCCCGATCTCAATCGTATGGATTCCAAGTAAGGAAACACCTTTAACTCCGCTGACGATCGCTAACCCGCCGATTAAGGCGATTAGGACATATTGAAGATTGCCGAGCTGATTGACTGTAGGCATCAGGATATTAGCGAAACGGTTAGCTTTGACGGCATAGTTATATAATGTTTCGTTATGCTGATCGAAGCCTTGGATATTACGCTTTTCATAATTGAAGACTTTGACGACTTTCTGACCGTTTGTCATTTCTTCAATGTAGCCGTTGATCTTACCTAATTCAATCTGCTGGGCAATGAAGTTCTTTGCGGACATCTGGGCCAGGTATTTTGAAAGGAAGATAATCAGGATGGCGAATAAGACGACGACTCCAGTTAAGAGTAAATCGGTGACTAACATCATCAAAAGACACGCTGACATGCTCATTAAGGCCATCGACATCATCGGGAGAGCTCTGGAGAGCATTTCCCTTAAGGAATCGACATCGTTAGTGTAGATGGACATAATATCGCCGTGGGTTCTCTTATCGAAATAACTTATTGGCAATTCCTGCATGTGATTGTACAGTTCATCTCTGATACGTTTCTGCACACCTTGTCCGATCACTGACATCAGGTAGTTATAGACGTACCCGCAGATAATGCCTGCGATATAGATCCCGGCCAAGATCAAAAGAGCTCTGGAGAAGCCCGCTTCATCAAAAGGCTTAGGGGTATAGTTCTTCGCCGGAAGAGCCGGGGTGAAGTAATCGTTGACAAAGACAGTCCCTAAGAAATAAGAACCGATGACTCCGGTGGCGGAAGACATGATGATACAGATTAAAACGATGGCGAATTGCCACGGATAATACTTAAAGACATACCAGAGCAGTCTTTTAACTGAATGCAGCTTTTCTTTCTTTGAGACTTTGCTGACGTTGCGCATTCCGCGCATATTAGTTCTTGGCATCGAAATCACCTCCTCCTAACTGAGAAACATACAGTTCTTTATAGACCGGGCACGTGGCCATCAGTTCATCGTTGTTGCCGTGAGCGACAATCTCGCCTTCGTTCATAACTAAGATATCCTGGCAGTTCCTGATTGAAAGGACACGCTGGGATATGATGAACTTCGTAATATCGGTTCTTTCATTGGAGAGTCCTTCTCTGATTAAGGCATCCGTATGAGTATCGCAGGCAGACGTCGAGTCATCGAGAATCAGGATTTTCGGATTCTTCAATAAAGCTCTGGCGATACAAAGTCTCTGCTTTTGCCCGCCTGAGACGTTCGTGCCGCCTTGATCGAGGAGTGTATCTAATCCTTGCGGGAAGGATTTAATAAAAGCGGTCGCCTGCGCTAGATCGCAGGCCTTCCAGATTTCTTCATCGGTCGCATTCTCGTTGCCCCATTTAAGGTTGTCTTTAATAGTCCCCGAGAATAAGGTGTTCTTCTGCAGAACTACCGCGACTGCATCTCTTAAAGAAACCAGATTGTATTTTCTGACATCCTCACCCCCAACCATGACGCAGCCTTCACTTACATCGTAAAGCCTAGCAATCAGGTTTACTAAAGTGGTCTTAGAAGAACCGGTGGAGCCGATGATGCCGACGGTGGAGCCGGAAGCGGCGTGGAAGTTAATATCTTTTAAAACATTCTTTCCTTCGTTATAAGCGAAGAAGACATTCTTAAATTCGACATCCCCGTTCTTTACTTCCTTAAGAGGATTTTCCGGGGAAGCGATATCCGGGACTTCCTCGACAATCTCAACGATTCTTTCAACGCTGTTGCGAGCGATGGTGATCATGACATAGACCATCGAGACCATCATTAAGGACATCATGATCATCATGACGTAAGTGATTAAAGTCGAAAAACCACCGACGGTGAGATCGTAAGTGCCATCTGAATTCGGGTAGACGATTAATTTAGAGCCCAAGTAAGAAATCAAGATGATGGCTCCATAGACGGCAAAGTTCATAATCGGGCCGTTGAAGGCTAACATCTTTTCGGCCTTGATGAAGTGCTTATAAATGAAAAGGGAAACCTTGGAGAACTTTTCTTTCTGGTAGTCTTCTTTATCGAAGGATTTTACTACTCTGATTCCATCGACATCTTCTTCGACTTCCTCGTTGAGAGTATCGTAAGTCGTAAAGATCTTTACAAAGATCGGATGGACCTTAGCGGCGATATATATCAAAAGGAAAAGGACCAAAGGAATAATCGCCAAGAAAATCCACGCCAGTTTCCATTCAGTCACGAAGCACATAATCATCGCGAAAATCATCATAAAAGGCGCTCTCATGACCGCTCTGATCATCATCAAAAAGGCCCCTTGGACATTAGCGACATCCGTGGTGGTCCTTGTCACGATCGAAGAAGGAGAGAACTTATCGATGTTCTTAAAGGAATAGTCTTGGATATGGTCGTACATCACTTTCCGGAGATTCTTACCAAAACCCGCGGAAGCGGAAGCTGCCCAGTAGCCAGCTAAGATACCGGTGATCGCCGCGAAGATTGCCATCGCAGCGATAATCCCGGAGAACATATAGATATTGTTGATCGTCCCTTCATTCTGGACTGAATTGACATCATCGATCAGATACTGCATCAGATAAGCGATCAGGACTTCCGAGATGCTTTCAAGCAAGACGAAAACCCAAGTTAAAATCGTATCTTTCCAGTATCCTTGGATATAGTGAAGTATTTTAATAAAAGGCTTCATATTATTGCTCCTTGTCATTAACAGGACAGAGGTTCAAACGTATTTTTTCCATCGTCTTACGCATCTTGGCCATCTCTTCATCGCTTAAGCCCTGCTCAATCTGCTTGTTGATTTGGCTAAAAAGCGAGCGGAATTCTTCGTTGGCTTTCTGGCCTTTATCAGTCAGAACGATTATCTTGACCCGCTTATCATCCTTTTTCGGCTCCATTTTAATAAAGCCTTTTCTCTCTAAGCTGCTCAGAGTCTGAGACATGGTGGCTTTGGAGACTTTTGAACGTCCCATGATGTCTTTAGCGGTGATGGCTTGGTCGGAATGATGGAAGATATAACCGACGGTCATCCCTTCGATACCGGTCAGGTTTTCACTTAGATGAGTCTGCAGATAATTATCGATATAATTCTTTACAGCGTTCGAGGTTTCTCTTAATTCCGCCCCGAGAGGTTTAGGTTCTGTTTTAGAGTACATTTCACGCCTCCGTTCGGTAACGAACCAAAATGTTCGTATACGGACAATTCTACACTAAAGAATATTTAATACAAGGGGGAAGACGCTTAAAAGGAACATAAAAACGTTTTCTTCCCAGGATGATCTATTAAACGATAATTATTCCTTATGCTTTTCTAGATGAAAGACAAAAGCGCTACGAATATTCGTTTATTCTTTAACGTCCTTGATGGGCTCTTTCTTTTTCTATGTACATTCTTTCGTCGATAAGTTTTTCAAAGTCTCTGAAGTCTTTCTTCTCAGAAGGATTATATATCGCTTGTCCGATGGAAAAGCCGAGCTTAAATGGACGCTCAGCAGCTTTGTTATAATTATCGACTTCCTGCTTAATATCTAAGATCAGCTTAGTCAAGGCCTTTTCGTTATCTATTTCGGAGACGATGCAGAACTCATCTCCGCCGTAACGGGCGACGAGGTCTTTATTCTTAAGGCATTTTTGCATGATTCTCACCGCATCAATTAAGGCTTGATCACCTACTAGATGTCCGCATGTATCGTTGATGAGTTTAAAATTATCCAGATCTATTAATAATGCGGAAAAGGTCTTACCATTCGCCGCAGAAGAGACTTTCTGCTCCAAGACGAAATCTAATTTACGCCTATTATAAGCACCGGTCAGATAATCGTAATCGAGGGAACGTCCCTGAATGTTCGTGATGACTTCGAGCATGCCTAAAGCAATTCCGACAAAACCGTAGGGAAGAATTAAAAAGTACTGAGCAATCAGACCGAACATCGGAACAACCGGGAAAAGCATTAAAGATAAAGCGTATCTTCTGTTCATCTTCTTTCTATAAAGGATCGTCATCAGTTCCATTTCGATGACAATCAAGGCAATCAGGATGACATGGATATAAAAAAGATCCCCTCGTACATATTCTCCCTTGGCGTTATAAGACCAATACATGCCGTTTACTAAGGAGACATTGACTAACACAAAATCAATCAAGCCCGTAATGACTGCACCATTAAGCCATCTCGCTGTCTTCTTCTCTATATGCTCAAAAACCTGATAATAAGAATAAACCAGCCAGCTAATGGCCATCATAATTGTCAGGACATAATACATATAAGAAAGGATCTGACAGATCACAATCATCGCCGGGGAAGTATAAGTCCAAGCTGTCACTGAATCACAAATGATCATCCCTAAAGTCATATATGCCCCAAAGCGGAACGTGCGGGAATGGGCTTTTTCGTTGCGGTTATAGTAAAGGGAAGCGAAAACTATATAGCAGAGCAACAAGGCTGAAATGATATCAATCGATAACCAAGCTTGTAATTTATCCATAATTAAAACTATAGGCTCTTTAAGTCCTTTGTTAAAGAAAACGTTAAGTTCTTTAACTTAAAAAGAATCAGCATTTGATTCTCCTATCTAAAAATTCAGTCTATATATTAAATCTTATACGTCTTCTTAAGCTTTCTTAGTTTCTTCTTAAAATGTCTGCTGTTAGAGATCAGTTTATTAATAGCGTGAAGGAAGATAAACACTTTCCCGTGTAGCGGGGAAGTCTTCTTTCCTTCTGTTTGGCTTCCTTTTTCTTCCTTAGTCAAGAACTCAACCGGATCAGTTAAATCCGGAAGGTAAGAGGTTGAGGAAGGTAAGACGAGACTGCCATCCGCCCAAGCAGCTAAAGTCTCTTCATTTTCTTCCCCGGAAATAAACTGGATGCTTCTTTCATTCACCCCGTTATAAGAAGGAGCTAAAGAGTAAGCTTGAGGAGCAAAAGAAGAATAAATATCGACTACCGCTCCGTTCCCCTCGCTTGTAAAGCTTCTTTGTTTTCCGTAGTAAGTTCCGAAAGGATTTAAAGACAGGAGGAACTTGCCGTCTTTTTCTTCCTTTAATCTCATCGGGCAATGAGCTAAGGAACCCGAATAAGTCCTAAGATGGCCTAAGGATAATTTTGTTCCTTTATCAATTACGCTAACAAAGCCACCGCTGACCGCTTGATTAAAGGAATCGAGATTTCGGTTCTTTATAGAAGCTGAATAAAGATCTTTAAGAGGGAAAGAAGAAAGTTCACCGCGGAAGTTCCTCTTTTCGATTACCGCTTCCTCATCAATCTCAATAGAAAGGCTATAAGGGACCGCTTCCTCCCATTTATTATCCGTAAAGCGTCCTAGATCAGAAGCGGAAGAACTGATTTGCTCTTTTTCTTCACTATAAGGATAAGTAACTTGGTTAATCATCAGAAGGCCTTTAAAGTAAGGGACTTGAATAAAGATGAAAGAATAAGAGCCGCTCTTTTTCTCTTTAGGCAGATGAATCTCCCCGCTATAAGAAAATGCTTTGCCTTCTCCGCTGCCTTTAACTTCATTCAAGGCAGGTTTAGCGAAGAAATGCTGCTTTTTTTGATATGTGATAAAGGAACTTAAGTTCACCTTTTCCTTTAATCCTTCTAAGGAGAGGACTAAAGACTTTGTCTTTTCATCGTAGGTGAGAGAATTACGCTCAGAGATTACTTGTTTACTCTTTTCTTCCTGGGTAATCGTGAATTCATATTCTTTCTTGTCTTCTTTAAATAAGACGCTGACCAAGATCTCTTTTATCGATTGATCCGGATAGAAACTAAAAGGAACGGCGAAGTAACTTGCTAAATCGTTAGACTTCAACGTAAATAAAGAGATATCTTTTAATTCCCCTTCTAAGACTTGTAAAGTGAAAAGGGAAGAAAGGCCCTTAGTACTCTTATGAATCTTTAACGTTGGGCTTTTAGGTAGGGCCTTTACTTCTTCTTCGATAGCCTTAGAAGAAAGCAAAAGAGCCTTTTCTTCTCGGACGATATTTAAAACCGGGGAAGCTAAGCCGAAATGAGTGGTGGATAAAAGCTTCACACGATCCATAAAGGAAGGAGAAGAAGCATCGGAGTCATAAAGCCTAGCAAACGAGCGGGCTTTTTCCGCTCTGGACCAGATCTGACGGTTAAAGGGCTTTTCGCCCCAGGAGGCATAACCGGTGAAATTGCCATCCGCGGTATCTTCACCAAAGAAGACCTCTCCGGCGCTTTCATGCGTTTTTATATAGTTGCCCGGGGTATCAAAAACGACCCAGGGAAGTATAGAGGCTTCGTTAATCAGCCCTTCTAAGCCACCGAAGTTAGGCTTCTTTTGAAAAGCGGAGGGTAAAGGAAGCTTTTCCCAGAAGAAGCTATCGGCATCCATATTGATAAAGAGCAGTACATCACGATTGATTAGGCCTTTTTCCTGCTCATCATGAAGTTTATAAAGCAGATAGGACAAAGAGCCGTGATCCATCAGATCGAGTTGGGAATAGGTCGGGATGATTTTGACTTGGTGGCCTTGGTAAGTATAAGTCAGAGGGTTAAAGGCCTTCTCATCATCTAAAGGCTTAATTAAAGAGCCGAAAGCATCGAAAGGATTCGTCGAGTAATAAAGACAGACGGCTTCGACCCCTAATTCTTCATAATATTTGACGTCGCTCGGGGAGAACATCACTTCCTGAGGTCTTATTACCATTGCATAATCGCCGAAAAGATCTTTTAATCCGGAGCCTTTGTTATTCGTGATGGCGAGGTTAATGGAGGCTTTGAATTCATCTTCCGTCAAGCCGGTTAAAGCCCCGTTGTTATAACCCATCAGGATTTGCTCATCACCGTTTTCTTTTACTCTTCTTTGCCAACTTGAAATGATATCTTTAGTGTAAGTCGGAAGAATCTTTTCTAGAGAGTAGACGTTTTCTGAGTCCCAGGTTCCTTTAGCCTTGATACCTTTTTTATTGAAATCATCGAGGACTTGAATCGTATTCCGGATGATTCTTAGATCTCCTCCAAAGCCCGCTTTATCTGGAGTATCTCCCCGATAAGAATGGTAGCAGTTAACGTGGAAGCCAAAGGCCAAATGGACTTGATAACCCATATTCAGTTCCTCTTTCATTTAATTATAGGCAGTTCATGATTTGGAAAAAGTGCGCTTTCCAGTTTCAAAAGAATTATTTTTGGTTTTCTTTTCTATACATCGAAGGAGACATTTTATAGTAATCGAGAAACTTTCGATTAAAGCAGGAGAGAGTATGATAACCGACATCATTGGCGATATCGATAATGCGGATATTCGGATCCTGAAGCATGATAGCTGCCTGGTTTAATCTGAGCTCATGAATGTATTGCATCGGTGATTTACCGATGAATTCCGTGAGCTTTCTTTGAAGGGAAGCGCGAGAAGTACAACCGACTTTAGCTAAGTCAGCAATCGAGATGTTCTTCATATAATTCGTATTGATAAAATTGATGACGTTACCCATCTCCCCGAAAAGAAAGTTCCGGTTATTGATTTCTTCTTGGCCTTTAGGAATCATATAACGCCCGTGGATAGTTAATAGCGAGTAGATCATCCCTTGGATGGCCTCTAAAAAGCCCGGATTCTTTTTAGCCGCTTCATCCATAATTGCTTCCGTCAGACGATAAAGCTCCCGATTCTCCTCGAAAGGAATTAAGCAGGGGAAGTTATAGTTCTGGTTGGACATCGCTTTGATAGTTTTAATAAAAGAAGCTGGATAGGAATAGAAAAGCTTCTCGACATCGACATAAAGGAAATGCCAAAGGCTTTTATTCTCCGCCGTGCTTTTAGCGATGTGGATCTGCCCTGGATAAATGATTGAAGTGCAACGCCCATTAAAGGCGACCGGTTTACCATCGATGATGAAAATACCGCTGCCGTGTTCGCAATATCCCAACTCTAAAAAGTTATGGTAATGCAAAGAAGGAGGGTTATATTCCGGATAATAACTAAAAAGCGAACCCTCGGGATCGACAGGATGTTCATTGGTCAACGGTGTAGTGTCGAAGACCTGAATGCTTGAGCTTATTTGCATACTTTTTTCCATTTTTTGAATAGATACTGATTAAATTGTGCTTTAAACTAAAAGTAATGTCAAGGGAGCTTGTAGCATGAAAAGAAACATCATTCCTTTATTTTTATCTACGGTCCTGTTAGTCACCCTCGCGGCTTGCGCTAACCCAGGTAATTCTTCTGTCTTATCTTCTTTAGATTCTGAATCTTCCGCTCTTGCTTCCGCTTTCTCTTCTGAGAAGGCTGAAGAGAACGGTGTGGTCAGAGGCAAAGTCCTTTCCGATGATGGGGAAATGATTATCGCCGGAATCATCGTCGAGAATGAAGAGGGAGAGACCTATCGGACCTTCACTAATGTTCTAGGTGCTTACGATATTCCTTTAGCTCCCGGTAAATATAAATTAACCTTTACTAAGGGATATGAGTTTTCCACCCTCAGCAAAGAAGTCAACGTCGAAAGCTTGAAGAAATTATATCTGCAGGACGTCCGTCTGACTCAACTTTCCGATAGTTTTTCTAAAGGCTGGATCGCTGGGGATCTTCATCAGCATACTTATTATTCCGATGGTCAGGATTCAGTTCCTAATCTCGCCCTTTCCAATGTCTCCCAAGGTTTATATTTCGGTTTCTTGACCGATCACAATGTAGCTAGGGGCGTAGCTGAATGGTACAACACCAAAAACTTCCCGGTCTTTACGGAATCTAACGGTGATTCACGCTATTTTTCGCCTTTTGAAGGAGTGGAGGAAACGACCGAATTCGGACATTACCAGAGCTTGGGTGTCCCTCTGACTTTCGAGAAGTACGATATGGAGCTTTATAGCTGGGAAAGAAATTCCGCTAATGTCGCAGATATCACCAAAGCCCGAATCAGCTATATCGCCGATTCGATTAAAAGAGCGGGCGGAGTTGCGCAGATTAACCATCCTTTTTCCGTTTCAACCATGGGGTTCAATTATTGGGAATTAGCGGATCAATTCGAGACGATGGAAATCTGGAATGGGGTTTTCGCTCCTTTGGATGGTCGCTACGAAACAGACGGCCAGAACTATAAATCCAAGATGAAATGGTTCGAGCTTTTAAATAAGGGGCTGTATTTAGCGGCGACAGGAGGGACGGACAATCACGATGTCGAAAGCCCGGGGACTGTTAACGGGATAAAGATTGCAGATGTTAAAGATTATCAAGGCTACTACAACTATTACAACAACGGCGGTAAGTATTCCGGGATGCCTACTACTTATCTGAACTTAACTGATCGTTCAAAAGAAAAGGTCCTTCAAGCGATTAAAGGCGGTCATTCATTTATCTCTAACGGCCCGGTTATCATCTCGAAAATCGGTGACAAGACCTACGGAGAAAAGGTGACTCTTTCTGCTTCAGGAGAAGCGACGATTACTAACGATATCTTCAATAGAGACGGGATGGACTTTATTAAGATCGTGAAAAACGGGGAAGAACTGAAGCGGATTACTTTAAATAATCTGACATCTTATAAAGAAGACATTAAATTAACCGGTTTGAAGGCTGGAGACTGGGTCGTGATGGAAGTCTCCGGTCCGGGAGCTGAATACGCAATTACAAATCCCTTCTTCTTTATATAGGGATGGAAATTATCTGGGGGAGATATCAATAAGGAGGATTAACAAAAGAGACAAGTAACTTAATATAAAAATCCGAGACGATTAAGAAGTCAGCTTTTCATCAATCAAAAAGGAGATATCATGAAAAACAAAATTGCTTTGTTAGGGGCTATCGCTGTGCTGTCTTTATTAGGAGCCTGCGGTCAAACCGCTTCTTCATCCGTCGCTTCTGAAGCTAATTCTTCCGCTGCTGCTTGCAGTGTCCTTTCTTCTGCTGCTCCCTTTGTTGTCGGGACAGATAAAGTTGTCGCCACCACTGAAGGAGCTTCCCAGTACGCTCCGACCTTCACCGTCAATGTCAGCATCGTCGGTGGAAAGAATGAAAACTATTTTAACGGAACGGTAAAATTGACCTCCGATACTATGTGGGCCAGCGAATTCACCACTGAAGCGATCGCCGATAAAGGCTTAGCTCAGGATGGTGTCGCAACCGGATTTGTCAACACGATCGGTGATTATACCGGTGGAGCGGTCGGTGATTTATATTATTATTGGTCCTTCTCAGTTAACAATGTCTACGCTTCCTTCGGCTGCAATAAATACCAGATGAGAGATGGCGATTATCTGGCATGGTCGTTTGTTTCCTATAAGTCCTAAATCTAACTTTATTTATTCGATTTAAAGGGAAGGAGCCTAATCTGCTCCTTCCCGCCCTTTGGAGGATATTTATGAAAAAAATCTTTAACAGCATTCTCTTCATGTCTTTTTTACTCGGCCTTACCGCCTGCGGAGGCCAAACGGATTCTTTAACCACAAGTAAGACTTCCGCTGATAGCCTCTTAAGCAGTTCTGCTTCTTCTGGAGAGGTAGCTAACATCAACGATGGCAAGACGAGAATTGCCTTGTTGATCAGCGGGGATTTAGGTGATATGTCATTTTTTGACTCGGCTAATGCCGGAATGCTGAAATTCAAAAAGGATCACCCGGAATGTGATGTCAACGTCATCGAAATGGGTGGCTCTGATACCTCGAAATGGGAATCGACTTTAACTCAGACTGCGAATGAAGCCTACGATTTAATCATCTGCGGGACGACTGATATGCGCGAGCCTTTACAAAGGTTAGTTAAGAAAAGCAAATACGCTGATCGTCGTTTCATCATTTTCGATACGGAAATCAAAGATAATGCTGCCAGCTCCTATCCGACTGTTCATTCGATGATGTTCCGTCAATGCGAAGGCGGCTATCTAGCTGGCGCTTTGACCGCTTTGGTCTCCCAGGAAAAAGCGGCTAAGAATACCGCTTTTATCGGTGGAGCGAAAAACGATATTATCAACGATTTCGGATACGGATTTATGCAGGGTGTGAAGGCTGTCAATACTAGTAAGGGCAGCCACGTCTTATCCTATAACAGCTATATCGGTGACTTTACTAATTCACCAAAAGGGAAATCGACCGCGGACAGTTTCTATTCCTCCGGTGTTGAGATTCTCTTCGCTGCCGCTTCCCAGGCCGGACTAGGCTGCATCGATTCGGCGAAGAACAACAATAAGTTTATCGTCGGTGTCGATTCCGATCAGTATTCTTACTATAAGGATTCCGATCCGGAAAAGGCGGGAAAGATCGTTACTTCTGTTTTGAAGAGAGTCGATTTAGCCCTTTATGAGTCCTGTGAGAAATTCATCAATAATACTTTGACTTACGGAGACTTAGAAATCCTCGGAGTCAAGGAAGGAAAGATCGGTCTAGCGGATAATGAAAATTATCAGAAGACAATCTCTCAAGCTGATAGGACTTACTTAGCTGATCTTCAGCAGAAAATCGCTTCTGGTTCTTTAACGGTTACTTCGGGTTTAAGAAGATATACATCTACCGATGCCTTAAATGCTCTTTACGATGAAATGGATCCGACTAAGCAATAAAAGCCATGGCGGAAATTGCACGTTTAGAGCATATCTATAAAACGTACCCTAACGGAATCAGGGCTAACGAGGATGTCTCGCTGAGTTTTGAAGAAGGCGAAATCCATGCGATAGCCGGGGAAAACGGGGCGGGAAAGTCTACGATTATGAAGATCCTTTATGGGGCGGAACTTGCGGATGAAGGGGATATTTTCATCCGCGGTTCCCACGTAAGGATCACCTCTCCCAAAGTCGCTGATTCTTTAGGAATCGGGATGGTTTATCAGCATTTTATGCTGGTTAATCAGTTCAAGGTTTATGAGAACATTTTCTTCGGAATCGAAAGAAAAAATAAGCTCGGGATCTTAAAGACTCAAGAGATGATCGCGGAGACCAAAAAACTCTGTGCTCAGTTTGGGATGTCTCTTGATCCGGAGGCATTAACTGGAGATCTGCCTGTCGGGCTTTTACAGAAAGTCGAGATTTTGAAAGTCTTAGCTAGAGGAGCAAAACTCATTATTCTCGATGAACCGACCGCGGTTTTAACTCCTCAGGAGAGCCAGGAGCTTTTCCGTCAACTCAGGCTTTTAAAAAAGAGCGGAAAGACGATAATTATCATCACCCATAAATTGGATGAGATTAAAGAGCTTTGCGATCGTGTTTCGATTATGAAGGATGGCAAGTCTGTCGGCTGTTATCCGGTGAAGGATATTTCCGAAAAGGACATTTCCGATCTGATGGTGGGAGGCGAAGTCGATCTGTCTTTGAATAAAAAACCGGCGGTTGTAAAAGATGTCAGTTTAGAGATAAAAGATCTTTCGATTCAGGGACGAGGGAATAAATTAGCGGTGAAGTCTGTTTCCTTTACTGCGAGGCAAGGGGAAATCCTCTGCTTAGCTGGGGTGGAAGGAAACGGACAGGAAGAGACCATTAAGGCCTTGATCGGCTTAGGAAGAAATTATTCCGGAAAGATAACTATCCTCGGAAAGGATATCTATAAGAAGAATTTAGCCTGGGTCAGAAAACTCGGGGTAAGTTATATCCCTGAAGATCGAATGAAAAGCGGAAGCGATTCTTTCGCTTCAATCTATGAAAACGCCATCTCTTTGACTTTTTCTTCCCATAATCTTGCTGGCTTTATCAAGGCTAAGCCTTTAAAGGAAAAAACAGCTGACTGGATTAAGGAATATCAGATCAAAGGCACAGCTAAGCAGAAGATTTCCTTGCTGAGCGGCGGGAATATCCAGAAGGTCATCGTCGCTAGAGAACTGGGAAATAATCCGAAGGTTTTGTTGGCGGATCAACCAACTAGAGGTGTCGATATCTCCGCGGCGGCTTTTATCCATCGTAAGTTACTTGAGATGCGGGATTTAGGTTGCTCGATTATTATGGTCTCCGCGGATTTAAGTGAAGTCCTGGCTTTAGCTGATCGTATCCTTGTTTTCCATAATGGGGAAATCAGCGCTGAGTTAATTAATAATGACAAAATTACGAAAGAAATGCTCGGGGCTTATATGTTAGGCCTAAAGAAAAAGGAAGGGGAAAAAGAACATGAATAAGCTTAAATCCTTCTTCCTTTCTTCCAAGTCAGAAGCGGAATCATTTATGAAGAATCTTCCTTCGAGATTGAAGGAATACTTCCTTTCGAACTCTTTTAAGAAGCTTTTAAAGGAAGCGATCAGATTGTTGTCGATTATCGCCGGTTGTTTCCTTTTCTCTTTAATCCTGATTCTGCTTTCTTCTAAAAAGCCCGGTGTTTCTTTGCAGGCTTTCTTTGCGGGGCCTTTTAAGGATAAAGACTCCTGGGCTCAGATTATCGATGAGTCCTTACCGTTGATTTTTACCGGAGCGGCGGTCTGTTTGATGAACCGGGCTGGACAATGCAACATGTTTGTGGAAGGTGCTTTCTTCTTAGGCGCTTTCTTAGCGGCCTATTTAGCACCTTTAATTAATTCTTCTTCCTTTATTATCCATCTGACCACCATTTTAGTCGGTGGGTGTGCCGCTGCTTTGGTCGGGTATATCCCCGCTAAGATGAAGGCCAGCCTAGGGATTAATGAATTCGTTTCTTCTTTGATGTTTAACTACATCGTATTTTGGGTTGTTATGTATCTGCTCTCGGGTCCGTGTTCAGATCCGGATGTAGCGGATAAGACTAAATACCTAGAAGACAATATGAAACTGACCATTTGGGATTCCGATACGGGTCTATCATCCGCCATCCTTCTAGCCTTAATAGTCTCCCTTCTTTGCTTCTTCTTCCTTTTTAAGACTACTTGGGGTTATCGGTTAAGGATGACTGGAGACAATAAGGAATTTGCGGAGTATTCCGGAATCAACACTAAGCATTCAATCGTGGCTAGCCAGGTTCTAGGAGCTTTTATCGCGGGAATCGGCGGAGCGATTTATGTTTTAGGATCTTCAAGGCTCTACCGCTTTGAATGGAAGGCGCTGCCGAATTATGGCTTCGATGGTTTCGTCATCGCAATCATGGCGGGGAATAATCCTCTGACTGTTCCTTTAGCTTCTTTCTTCCTGGCTTATTTAAGGGTCGGGGCTAGTAAAATGACCGTGCTTTCCGATGTTCCTAATCAGATTGTTTATATCATTCAGGCGGTGATTATCATTCTCTTCAGCGCTCAGTTTGCCTTTAAATTCTTTAAGAAGAAAAACAAGGCTACAATCAGGCCTTTAAAGGAAGGAGGGAAATAAGATGTGGAACTTTATCTTCTCTGAAACCTTCCTGATTAATTCCTTAGCTTATGCAATCCCGATTATTTTTGCGGCCTTCGCAGCGTTGATTTCTAATAAGAGCGGGGAACTATCTATCAATATCGAAGGTTCGATGACCGTCTCCGCAGTCGTGGGTGGGTTAGTCTCCCACTTCACTTCTTCTTGGGCTTTAGGCTTGTTATGCGGCTTAATCGCTTCCGTTCTTCTGATGCTTCTTCTCTCCTTCGCCTCCTTAAATCTTAAGACCGATCCGTTCTTAACCGGCATTGCTTTAAATACGATGGCTTCCGGGTTAGCGGTTTTAATCCTCTACTTAACCACCGGAGACAAAGGAACATCCGCTAATTTCCCGTCGAAATTAATCCCTGACTTATTTATTCCTTGGCTTTCAGAGATCCCAGTTATCGGTAAAGCTTTATTTGGACAGAATCTGCTTTTCTATCTCGGCATCGTTTGTTTGGTCGCGTTATGGTTTATTCTTAAGCACACCAAACTAGGTAAGGATATTAAAGCGGTCGGCTTTAATCCTCAGGCGGCTAGTTCTGTCGGAATCTCGGTTAAGAAGACTCGTTATAAGGCCTTAATCTTATGCGGTTTATTCGCGGGTTTTGGCGGTTGCTATCTTTCGATGGCTAACTTATCCTTCTTCTCCGCTGGGATGGTCTCAGGACGTGGATTTATCGGCATCGCGGCGGAAGCGATGGGAGGAGGCAATCCTTTTCTGGCTATGTTATTCGCCTATATCTTCGGAGCTGCTGATTATTTCGCTTTAGGGGCTCAGACCGTCTTGAATATCCCTTATCAACTCTTAAACATTATTCCTTACGGATTAACTATTATCGCTTTGATTATCTATGCCGTTATTGAAAAAACAAAGAAAGGAAGAATTAAACATGAAAGCCAGACTAATTGAACAGCAGACGATGGAACAATGTCTGCCGAAGATCCTCACTGAAAAAGAACAAGGCTGGAGTTTTGCTTCCCAGATGGAACAGACTGATAACGAATTGATTAGGATGAAATGGGAATCCCATGTTCCGGGATCTAATGCGGAAGAGCATGTGATCATCGGTGCAATCCAGGATATGGAAAATATGGGGTACGATGTTTCTAAGGCGGAGGCTTTAATACCGGAAGGAGAAGAGTATTTAAAAAATAACGATCTAGGTAATCTATGTAAAACTACTGCGCAGATCATGAATATTCTTTCAAACGCCCCTAAAAATCCTCATAGCCGTTACTGGAAGTATCATATCTATGAATCATATGAGGAATATGCCTCCAAGGTTGTTTTTAAGAGATATTCTTTCGATGCGGTTAAAGATGATTATCTTTCAAGGACTTATCTAGGTTGGTTAGGTCAGATCGCTGGCGGGGCTTTAGGAACCGCCTGCGAAGGTTATAAGACTGAAAATATCAGGAAAGTCTTCGGAGAAATATATTCTTACGTCAGAGAACCTAATACCTTTAATGACGATATCACTTATGAATTAGCTTTTTTAAAAGCTGTTGAGGAAAAGGGAAAGAAACTAACCTCGGAAGATATCGCCTTAAAATGGGTGAGTCTGATCCCGACCGGATGGTCTGCGGAAGAGATGGCTTTAAGGAATATCAAGATGGGGATTATGCCTCCTCAATCCGGATATGTAGCTAACCCCTATCGGGAATGGATCGGAGCCCAGATGCGCGGAGCGGTGATTGGTATGCTCGCTCCGGGAGATACGGAAAAGACCGCTAAATACGCTTTTATGGACGGTGTTGTTTCCCATCATAATAACGGTGTTTTGGGGGAAGTCTTCAATGCTGAGTTGGTCTGCTTATCTTACGTCTTAAAAGATATCCGTAAGATTATCAGGGAAGCGATTAAGCTGATTCCTAAGGATGCGGAATATCATTATGTCGTGGCTAAGGCTTTGAATAGTTGTCTTACTCATGATAACTGGGAAGAAGCTTTTAAGGAATGTGAGAAGATCTTCGGTGTCTATAACTGGATTCACGCTTATCCGAATGCAGCGATCGAAGTGATCGCTTTATGGTATGGGAATGGGGATTATAACCAGACGATGCATATTACGGCTATGTGCGGATATGATGTCGATTGCAATGCTGCGCAGATCGGGACGGCGATCGCCATCATGAATAACCAGCCTTTAGATGAAAAATGGACTAAGCCTATCGGTGATAAACTGGAGACTTATATGAGGGAGATTAAGCATCTTTCGATTAAAGGCTTAGCGGAATATACGCAAAAGATGTACGAGTTATTAAAATAAATAGATGAGGGGGACTTGCCAATGAGCGTGTTAGTGGTCGGAAGCTTGAATGTCGATCTGGTGACTAAGATGAAAAAGGCCCCGGGACCCGGGGAGACTTTAGCCGCCATCGATTTTAATATGTACCCGGGCGGTAAAGGAGCCAATCAAGCGGTCGCCATTAAAAGACTAGGTGGCAATGTAACCTTAGCCGGAGCTTTAGGAAACGACAGCTACGGAGCGTTTTACCATAACATCCTTGTCGATGAGAAAATGGATGAAAGATACATTAAAAGAGTTGAAGGCAGAACGGGTTTGGCGGTGATTATCGTTGAAGAAAACGGGGAGAATCGGATAGCGATTATCCACGGGACAAATTTTTCCTTCTTAGCTAACGATGTCGAAAATCTTGCCGAGCCTTTAAATGAAGCCAATATCTGCCTGACGCAATTAGAATTACCGATGGAAACAGTCGAGAAATTCGCTTGTCTTGCTAAAAAAGCCGGGAAGACTTTTATCCTTAATCCCGCCCCGTCTGTTCCTCTTTCGGATAAGCTTTTAAAGAATATCTCTATCCTTACTCCTAATGAACATGAACTGGGACTGATCGCTGGAATGGATACTTCGACTGACGGACAGATTGAAGAAGCCGGAAGATCTCTTTTAAAGAAGGGAATCGGACATTTAGTGATTACTTTAGGCGCAAGAGGTGCCTTGATCCTTGATAATGAAGAGAAGACCTTTATTCCGGCTTATAAAATAAAGCCGGTGGATACGACAGGAGCTGGAGATGCTTTTAACGGGGCTTTAGCTTACTGCTTAGATAATAATATGAAATTAAAAGAAGCCGCGGAGTTTGCTAATGCGGTCGCGGCTTTGACGGTTACTAAAAGAGGAGCGTTGGTCTCGTTACCTCGGATGAAAGAAGTTAAGAAGTTCTTAGAGAAGTAAGAACTATTGAAAAGTTGTTATTAGTTAAGGGAATACTGTTTTCTATCTTCTCTTTTTTCTTAAATATTAGGATTTTGACTTTGAATTCAGCCTATTTAGGTGTTTCAAGTCTTCTTAAAACGGGTAAATTAGCTGGAAACTAAACCAGTTTATGCTTTAGTTGCGATTATTATTTACATTCAATTACTATCGCTTTATTGCAGACAATAATTTTTTTGCACTTTCTTTTCCTTAATGTGCTATTATGTATCGTCGTTGAAAGAGACAGAAGAAAGAAACGAATGGAATTTAAAGAGCTGGGACTAGATCCGAAAATCGGCAAAGCAGTAGCTGATATGGGTTTGACAGAACTGACGCCGATACAGGAGAAAGCTATCCCGCTTCTCAATAAAGGCCTGGATGTGATTGCCTTAGCCCCGACCGGGACAGGCAAGACCTTCGCTTACGCCCTCCCGATGTTATCTTCCTTGGACTTAAATCAAATTAAGCCCCAATGCCTAGTGATGGTCCCGACCAGGGAACTAGCTGAGCAGATCGTCGCCGCCATTGAAAGCCTGATTGTCATTAAAAAAGGCATTTCCGCTGTCGCTATCTATGGAGGAGCCTCCATAACTAAGCAGACAGCCGCGCTAAAAGAAAACCCACAAATAATTGTCGGAACCCCCGGCAGGCTCATAGATCACCTCGAGAGAAACTCACTGAAGCTGGACGATATCAGATTGCTGATCCTGGATGAATGCGATGAAATGGTAGGCATGGGATTTATGCCTGCGGTCGACAAAATCATCTCGTATATCAAGGTTAAGCATCAGACAGCACTTTTCTCCGCCACCATGGACGACAACGTCGAAAAAGCCGCTAAAAAGTACATGGATCATCCGGAGAGGGTCAGCGTTCTCTTGCCGAAAGAAGACCAAAGACTGATTAAACAATACTATGTCAGATTCGAGAAAGACGCCAAGCTGGATGTCCTGAAAACCATGCTTGATACCATCGAGTTCAATCGAGCCTTTATTTTCTGCCGCACGAAGCACAATGTCGATAAGCTAGAGAAGTCTTTAAAGAAAAGCGGATATAATATCGCCTATATCCACGGAGATTTGAAGCAGAACGCCCGAGAAAGAAACCTGAAAGCTTTTAGAGATGCCAAATCAAACATCCTGATTGCTACCGACATCGCCGCGCGCGGGATCGATGTGATCGATGCTGACTTAGTAATTAATTATTCCATCCCCGATGAAGACGAATTTTACCTTCATCGTATAGGGAGAACAGGAAGAGCCAGCCAAGAAGGTGCAGCGTACACGTTCTTAGAAAAAGACGAGATGAAGATGAAAGCCGTGTTCGAAAAATTGACGAAAAGCAAAATGACGGAATATATCCCCGTCGAAAGAAAGAAAAAGGTAATTAAAACTATGGATTTCGAAAAAATTGAAGCTGCTGTTAAGTCGACTGTCGATACTGAAGATCTTGCTGAATTCCAGACGGAAATCGCCGCTTTAACCGCAAAAGGCGAAGGCGAAGAAGAAACTAAATATACCCTCGAAGCTGTCTCCGCTGCGCTTTTAAAGCTCCTCGTGGATGCTAAAGAAGCTGCCAAGAAACAGAAAGAGGATGCTAAAAAGGCTCCTAAAGATGATGCTCAGCCGGAAGAGGACGATCAGTCCACGACTCAGCGTTTCTTCATCAACATCGGCTATGCTGATGATCTTGATGAGGATTCCCTCCGTCGTTTCATCCTCGACAATGTCCATTCGGTCAAAGCCGCGGATTTCACCGACATTTATCTGAAGGATACTTTCTCCTTCTTCGAACTTCCGAAGACCGCTTCCGATGATGTCTTAAAGAGTCTCATCGGCTTACACTTCGGCGATAGAGAAGTGAACGTCGAACTTTCCGAGAAGAAAAAACGCCAGGGTGGCCGCGGAGGATTCTCCGGCGGGTTCCGTGGTGGTCATTCGGATCGGGGTGGGTATGGCCATTCTGATAGAGGCTACGGCCATTCGGATAGAGGTGGTTACGGCCACTCTGATCGCGGTGGGTACGGTCATTCTGATCGCGGTGGATATCGCGGTGGCGATGATCGTCGCGATGATCGTCGTGGTGGCTGGGGCCGTCATTAGACCTTAGTCGATTAAGAAATGAAGAAGGCTGCTGCGGTTAATTCCGTAGCAGTTTTTTTGTTGAAGCGGCTTTAGTGTTATAAAGCATAATGGCTTTTCCCACCGGCGTACTTGATCTGCCACTTGCCATCCTCGCGTTTAGCGACGTGATAGACTCTGGTAACCTTGTCAGTTTTTTGGCTATCTCATTCTTGAGACAGTTCAGTTCAGTTGAGTTCAGTTCAGTTCAGTTGAGTTCAGTTCAGTTCTGTGTTATCATTAAGCCATGAAACACATTAGAGAATATTTGCCTAAGCTAGACTTAGAGAATGAATTGTACGAATTCAAGCAAGAGCTTGACCCCAAGCATGTTCAGGGATGGCTGAAAAGCATCGCTGCTTTTGCCAACAGCAGCGAAGGCGGGACAATCTATGTCGGAGTGACTGACGATGGGTTTGTTAAAGGCCTTCCGCCCACCACAATCGATGAGTGCAAGAGGCTTATCATCGATAATATCGCCAGATATTTAAAACCGATTGTGAATTTCAAAATCGATGTTATGGATTTTGAGGGTAATCATCAAAATTACATCTTGATTCTGTCTGTTTATCCCTCCACCTCAATGGTCAAATACCATATCGGGGATTACAATGAAATTGTCTATGTCCGGAAGGACGGCGAGTCAGTTCCAGCTACACCTGATGAAATCGTGTCTTTCGGTATGCAGGGGCGCTTCCGAGTCTTTGACAAGGAAGACAGCAAGATACCTTTCGATCTCAGCAAGTTCTCTTTTTTTGCTGAAAGATTCAAGGAAAACAGCGAAGGCCATCCGAATCTGCAAAAAGCAGATCTGATGTCGGCCGATGCAATCTGCACCAATGGGGATCTTACCAATGCCGGAATGCTTTTTGAGGATGGTTTTGTCTCCGATGATGTGGCCGTTCACTGCACTCTTTGGGATGGCTTCGATAAAGGAGGCAATCATTCAATAGACGACAAAATGATCAAAGGCAATCTGCTGGAACTCTACGATGGCATGAAAGCCTTTGTGGAGAGGAATACCCGTAAAGGATTTCTGAAAAAAGACGATCACGCTGATTCCATCTCGGCTTATCCCTCAATTCCGGTTCACGAGGTCTTGATCAACGCTCTGGCTCATCGTGATTATACGATTACAGGAAGCCAAATCGATTTGGATATTTTTACCGACAGAATGGAAGTTACTGTCCCTGGGGATTTCATCCCCGCCCGCTACGGCTATACGGCTCCGACTATCGAAGATATCGGCAGCATGAGAAGAAACCAAGGCATCTGCCAGATGTTTTGGCTCTGTGGCCTGATGCAGAGAAAAGGATCGGGCTTCGATAAGATACACAAGGTTTACCAAGACTACCCGCGGGAGTTTCAGCCGTATCTTACTATTTCAAGGAACAAGTACCAGATTACTTTGATGGACCTTACGTTTGCTAAGAGAAAAGAGCTGGTTTCCGAGGAAAGCCAAATTGAGATATCTCTGAGTGATGAGCAGAAAAAAGTCTTGGCTAATCTGTCATCTGGAGCCAAGACCATCAGCGAGTTGCAGGCTCTTTCGTCTTACGCCGGAAAATCATCTTTCCGGAATTATGTTATTCAGCCTCTGCTCGACGCTGGTCTAGTCTTAAGGCTTGGCAATCCGCATTCGCCTAATCTGCACTATGGCTTAGCCAAGAAGCCTGATGTGAAATAAATTCATTTGAGTATTGAAAAAGGGAGAGGACGCTAATGTTTCCTCTCCCTTTCTTTTCAACTCAGATTCATTCTGCGAGTTTGCCGCGCCAGGCAGGAACTCCATTTTCTTGTCTAAAGGCAGAAATTGATCAGCGATGGCATTGGAAGGAATTATGAATCAATCGGAGGAGACTTTCTCGGTCTTTAAGCTGACTTTGACTCTCTCGAAGGCGGATTCATAGTTGGCCTCCTTTTTAAGATCTTCTTCTGGCTGTGGCTTTAGTGCTTTCACCTTCTAGGTAAAGATGTTCAAGCAGTCTGATGGACCAATTAAATCGATGGAAACATTTGTGGACACAATGTTAAAGAGAAATTGGATCATCTATATCAGAGGCAAGGAGAATTATCTCCAAAATTATCTAGACTTGGTAACGTTCAAGACTTACCTAAGAGGCCTGAAGATGGACGAAAAAAGTGGAAGCATACTCCTTCTATTCAAGGGTGGTGTTCCGCTTAAAAGCCTGTTACTAAGGCATTAGGCAGCAACACTTTGGCAAAATCATGGATAAAAAATGCCTCGCATTTAAGCGAGGCACTTTTTCAATCCTTTTGATCTTAGATCTTTTCGACTTTGGAAGCTCTCGGCCCACGAGGAGAATCCTGAGCCTCGAATTCGACTTTATCGCCGACCGCGATCGAAGCTTCTAAGGAAGCCGGGACCAAAGCGGAATGATGGAAGAAGACATCCTTGCCATCTTCACCGGTGATGAAACCGAAACCCTTCGTCGAATTGAACATCTTTACTACGCCCTTCATGCTGAAACGACCTTTCTATGAATATGTGTTAGTCGCAAACGCATTCGTCTGTTTGCTCTTTTATTATAGCCTTCTAGAAAAGCTCCGGCAATTATTTTTATCGATGCTTTCTAGTGTTAAAGGCCAAACATATCTTTGTACTATATCCCAATGGGGTATTTATTTAATTATGAAGAAGGTATTTTTATGGAAAACCCGATTGCGGTCTTAAGGAAAAATCTCGGCCTCAGCCAGAGCGAATGCTGCAAGTATCTAGGCATACCAAAGACTACTTTATGTAACTATGAGCAGGGAATTAGAAAGCCCACTAGTTGGGCTTTTGATTTGATTCTAGAGAAACTCTCCGAATACGAAAGTTTTCTTAAGGCTGAATATTCTACTAAGACTGGTATTTATCCTTTGTCTCTTGTTAGAAGGAAGATAACAGAAGTGCTTTGTAAGCATCCGGAAGTCTCTTATTGCCTTCTGTTCGGGTCTTACGCTAAAGGGAAAGCTAAAGAGAACAGCGATGTTGATTTATATATTCAGTCAGATGTTACTGGCTTTGCTTATTTCGGCCTGCTTGAAGAACTGAAAGAGAAATTAAATAAGGAGATCGATCTGATGAGCCCTAAGAATGTCGAAGCTGACGGAAAGATAGATCAGGAAATGAAAAAAACAGGGATACTGATTTATGAAAGAAAATAAAACTATTGAGTTAATCTGCTCTTACTGCGAAAGAATTATTAGATATTCATCAAAATTGGATAATCAGCAGGAATTTTCTTCTAGTAAAGAACGATGTTCCGAAGCTTGTTAGTTCTTTGCAACAATATCTTGAGTCTAACAAATCTTTATTATATGTTTCCTTGATTTTGCTTTTCTTTTTCGTTTCCTTTTTAACAAATGAAAATTATCATTAGAAAGCATAAAAAAAGGGACTGTTACAAGATTGAAATCATAACAGCCCCTTTACTATCTATGTTGAGATTTAGGAATTCGTGCTTAGTGTTAATGATAGCCCGGAAGAAGAAAGAGAAGAGATCTCGACTTTATATGGTAGCGTCCATCCTTCATTGGTTTTCTGGTTGGTTCCATAAATATCCTGACCGAAGACTTTCGAGGTCGAGGTGAAAATATCGTTATTATTAGCGAAATGGCTGCTAGCGCCACCGGAAGAGGTCTCAAGCAAGTTAGTCTTGCCGGAAGCTTGGACTAAGTTAACTAAGCAGTAATTGGTTGAGGAGGAGCAGTAGCACTTTGAGTTGGAATTAATCATCCAGTAGTAGTAAGAGGAATGGCTTTGGGTGGAAGGATTGTCATATAGGTAGCCATCCCAGCCTTTAGAGGTGAACTTACCTAATCTCTGGTCGACGTGGAGGATCCTTAAGCCGGATTGGGATAATCCATAGACGCCGGCGTTATCGTAATCGTTAGCGGTATCTAAGGCGTTAAGTCCAGTTGGGGTGTAATATTCAGCGATGAAGTATTCATCGAAGCAGGTCCCGTTAAAATTATCCCCGAGGATCAGACAATCCCCAGAAGATTCAAAGGGCTTTAAGGTATAAGACTGATCTTTCTTGCCGACAATCGGACTAACCCAGTCGAGACAATATTTAGAGAAGGAACAATGATCGACGATATTGTTGTCCATCATATCGACTCCACCCATCGGCGAACGGGAAGGGGAATTATCATAACTGTAATAGTCATCTAGACCGAACTGGTGACCGGTTTCATGGATAAAAGTATGAGCATCAACTCCGACTCCTGATTCATCCATGAAAGAAGAGGAAGCCCAGGAGTAGTTGGCTAGATGAGAATAATTAGCGGAAGAATCCCAGTAAGTATAAGCCCAGAGCAAAGAAGTGTTGTCGGAACGGGAATAGTCATGGCAGTAGACCAACCACACCAGATCGATGATTCCATCGTTATCGCTGTCATAATCTTTGTAGTTATATGAGCCGTTGGTGAAAAAGGCATCGTAGGCTTTTTCAGCGATTGTATTCGTAATCGAAGCGGAGTCTTTGCCTTTAGGAATCGAAGCGAGGGCCTGATCTACGGTGTAATCCAAATTCAAATAAGGGGTGACAGTGCCGGAGATATTCAACTTCCCATAGGAGGATTTGGTGTAGTAGGAGCTTAAGGATTCCCAGTAACCTGTTTCGTTAGCCGTACCAAAAAAGGCTGTCTGCATCTTGCTTTTTAACTCGATGCCTTTAGCTGAGGTGTCCGAATAAGTGCTTTGATCATCTTTAAAGACAACCGGGACCACCAAGGCTTTGACATTGCCGGTGGACGGAGCGGAATACATTCCGCCGTTTATCAGCATTTTTCTAAAATATTCACTGCCGTTATAAAAGGGATCCTCTCTGGAGCCCGTAAAAGAAGTTGCAACGGAGGTGGTGGAGACTGAGTAAATTGCGGAGAAACCAAAGTCGATGCTGCAGGAGGAAAGGGTCATAAGCGCGACGGAAGCGAGAAACGGTATAATTTTCTTTTTCATTTTTACACTCTCCTCTAAAGCAAAATATCTTCTCGACAATTATTATACATTTAAATAGACTGCTTTATTTGGTGATGAATTCTTTAAAAATAAAATAAATAAGAGCTTAAGCAGCCTAATGAATCGTTAAAGTCGCTCCGGCTGTGGTTAAGGCATCGACAGAAAGATAAAAGTCTAGGCTCCATCCTTCATCAGCCTTCGTGCCATTAGGGAAGACATCTTTTCCGAATACTTTAGAAAGCGGAGTGAATAAGTCCGCGTTGACTGCATGGTTGGTGCGGTTATCTTTTTCCTGCATGAGATTAGTATTTCCAGAAGCCTGGACTAAGCTGACTAAGGCATAGGAAGAAGAATCGTAGCAGTATTCTTTAGTATTGGAAGAAATGATCGTATATTCCGAAGAGGAAGAAACTAAAGGCTGGACGTTATCGTAATAATGTCCATCCCACGCCCAACCGCCGAGGGTGCGGTTATAAGAGACCTTCCCCAGCCTTTGATCGACGTGGAGGATTCTGATCCCCGCTTCGCTGAAGCCTTTAACATTGCTCGTAGCGTATTTGATGGTGGAATCCAGAAGATTCAAGTTAGTCGGGGTGTAATATTCGGCGATGAAGTATTCATCGAAACAAGTCCCGTTAAAATCCTTAGCCAGAATCAAACAATCGCCGGATTCAGCGAAAGGTTTTAAGGTATAAGTGTGGTCTTTCTCCCCGATGGTCGGTGTAACCCAACCCAAGCAATATTTAGAGAAAGAACAATGATCGACAATGTTGTAGTCCATCATATCATTCCCACCTAAAGGAGCACGGGAATAACGATGAGCAGTCGAATTTACCGATGAATCGTAGCTGTAATAGTCATCTAAGCCCATCTGGTGTCCGCTTTCGTGGATGAAAGTGTGAGCATCGACAGCGTTTGAGCCAGTTGCTACACCTTCATACATAAAGGAATAGGAAGCCCAGGAATAGTTAGAAAGACTGTTATAGGAAGAGGAAGAATCCCAGTAGGTATAAGCCCATAAAAGATCGCTGCTGGTTGAGTAAGGAGACATATATACCATCCAGAAAAGATCGATCACCCCGTCTTGGTCTC
The DNA here is from genome assembly GCA_022652945.1 of Bacilli bacterium. Lineage (GTDB taxonomy): Bacteria > Bacillota_I > Bacilli_A > RFN20 > CAG-288 > Scatoplasma. Next base: position 160,676 of record JALCRV010000001.1, on the reverse strand, counting down.
CATCGTAATCGGAGACTTTGTATTTCGGGCTGGTGCCGGTAAAAAGATTATCGTAGATTCCTTCTGCTAACCCATCGGTGATAACGGTGGAAGAAGAAACTCTTTTAGAAGAAAGCAGCAAAGAATAATAAGCCAAAGTCTTAGAGGTATAGACAAAATCGGTCACCGTCCCGGTGATGTTCAGTTTCCCGTATGAGGATTTATCGTAGAACGAAGATACCGATTCCCAGTAATTAGTCGTAGAAGAGGTGCCAAAAAAGGTGGTATTCAGATCCGCTAGGACTTTCTTGCCGGTTGACGAAGAGGAAGTATAAGTCGACTGATCCTCCTGAAAGACGACTGGCACGACTAAAAGGCGGATATTGCCTGTGGTTTTAGGTGAGTATCTTCCCGTGGCGCTGACGATGTCCTTGAAATATGAAGTTCCGTTAGTAAAAGGATCGGTTTTATTGTCCGCAAAGGAAGTCTTAGTCGTCACCGAGATATTTTCTTGCTGGGACGAGTAATTGATTATCGAGCCGGCAAAAGGATTCTCCAGACAGGAAGAAAGGGGAAGCAAAGAAACCAGCGACAGTAATACTACAATTTTCTTTTTATTCATGGCTTTAATCCGTGTAATCCGTCTTCGCGTTCTTTTCCTGGATAAAGATCCCTAAAGGATCGGTAATATCGTGGATGCAAAGATAAACGGCTTTCACCCCGTCATCGATAATCGTAATCGGATCTTCTTCATCTCCGACAAAGACGACCAGTTTATTCTTCTTCACAACCCGGTCCATCTCGTTAAGGATATCCTGGAATCTTTCCGGCTTGATCTGCTTAAAATACTCTAAGGCTTCATAAAAGACCGGCTCGATATAGAACATCGTCCCGTCTTCATTCTGATAGAGGGTAGAGAACCGATTCTTTAAATCGATCAGACGTTTACGATCGGCCCATTCAACGTAGTTTTTCATTTCTTTTGCTTCTTTCTTATTTCTTCTCGTCTTCTGAGGGATTGGAATTTTCTTTTAACTGCTTATCTAGCCAGGATTCCCTAGCGAGCAAAGCCTCAGCCTTCTGATTATAACCATCTTTGACTTCACCTTCAGACATCTTTTTGATTTCGTATTTTAAAATGTGAATCAGATTATTGTAGCAAGCCCATAAAGAGTCCCTGATCATCAGGTAATCGTACTGCATAGAAGTCTTTTCATAGAAGCAGAGTTTTTCAAGGAAAGTCATAAGCAAATCCAGATTAGAAAGGAAAGCCAAAGACTTCGGGAAGAGAGCTTTAACTACTTCATCTTTTTCTTCTTGGGTTGGGGCGAGGCGGAGCTTATTGAAGGTCTCTCCATCTTCCACGATCATCTCGTGAGACTGCTTGCCGACAATCGAAGTGACGGAAATCATCGAAAGATAATCGTTTTGGAAAGAGGAGGGCTTTTTTAACTTAATCTGCAATAGCTTTTCTGTCATCGCTAAGGATTCTTCGATTTGAATATAGGCTAAGGAACCTCCAAACAAAGGATCAGCAGGGTTTTTAAGTTCCTGGATCAGTTCCTGATAAGTGGTCTTTTCATCCATAATGATTTATTCGGCTCCTTTCTTGATATCGTTAAGTATTTCCTTAACATCCATTGTAGCAAACTCTATATTGTCGATGCCTAATTTGCTTAAGGAATAATAAGGCTTATATCTTTCTTTCTTCTGCTTTTTACTTAAAGCGTGCAGCTCACCCTTAACGTAAATCGAATGCAATAACAGCTTTCCGACTTGATAGCCTTCGGAAATATAGATATCCGCATTTTCTTTCTTGAAATCGATCATGTTCAGCTTCGGTAACGAGAAAAGACGCGGAGAAGAAAAATCCACAATGGGATAAAGAAAATCTTTCGGATAGGACTTATTCAGATGGGAATCATTTAAAGGCAGGATAAAAAGCATATCCGGATCAAGGTGCAAAAGAGGCTTATACGGTTCATTATCCGCCTTCATGGGATCGACGTAGGTCTCTTGTTTATAACTGACCGGATCAAAAACCAGAGGAATAGCGGAGGTCGCTAAAAGCAGAGTCATGATATCTTCTGAGCTTTTGCCTTTTAAAGAAAGATACTCTGGAAGGTAAGAAACTACTTTTCCTTTAGCGTCTTTGATCTCTTTTGCTAACGAGACGTAAAGAGGATAGGAGGAAGAATTGACCAATTCCGCAAGATTGATATTCGCATTAACTAAATCGACTAATCCTTCTCTTGAGTAGTAGCCTTCCTTTTTAAAAAGGACGGATGCTAAAGCGGAAAGCTTATGTTCCTTCCCTTTCTTGACGGTGGCGTTATCAGCCTTTTGCCAGAAAGAGATCATCTTTTCAGGATCTTTATATAAAAACAGCACGGACATAAAAGCTCCGATCGAAGAACCGGAAGTGCCGATTATATGTTCGGTCAGCCCGTATTTTTCCATCGCCATATAGACGCCGATCTGATAGGGGCCTCTAGCCCCGCCACCGTCGAGGACTAAGCCGACGGAGGGAAGATGATGCTTAGGGAAGAGCATGCTTTAATTTTACAACAGTTAACCCTCTTACGTTTGCTTAATCCAGTTAATATTTACCTTTTTTATCTTTCAAAATAGAAAGATTGATGGAATAAAAAACCTCCTTGAAGCAAAAAGGGAATAGATGATACCTTTTCTAGCATCTAGTTCCCCCGTTTATCCGCCTTGCAAGGACGATATTTAACTGATAAACTTATCTGTGGGCTTTTAACCTGTTTTATTTAATTATTAGTTAATAATATAAGTCCGTCTAACCGGCTTAGAAAAGAAGGGAAACCATATGGGATTTCTAGATAAGTTATTCAGGATCGACGCTCGCTCCTTTAATAAGATTCAAAAAAGAGCTAGAGGAGTCTTCGAATACGAAGAGAAGATGAGAGAGATGTCGGATGATGAACTGAGAGGTGAAACCCCGAAGTTCAAAAAAATGTTAGCTGATAATCCCGAATTGACCATCGATGATCTGCTGCCGGAAGCTTACGCGGCCTGCCGTGAAGCGGCTAAGCGTGTCATCGGCCAGTTCCCTTATCCTGTCCAGGTCTTCGGTGCGACGGTCTTAAATGAAGGCGATGTCGCTGAAATGAAGACCGGTGAAGGTAAAACCCTCACCGCGACCATGGCTGTCTACCTTAATGCCTTAAGTGGCAAAGGTGTCCATGTCGTCACCGTTAACGAATACCTCGCTCAGCGTGATGCTGAGTGGATGGGTCAGATTTATCGTTTCCTCGGCTGCTCGGTCGGTGTTAACCTCCGTGAAAAGGACACCAAGGCCAAACAGGAAGCTTACCAGTGCGATATCACTTATACGACTAACTCGGAGGTCGGTTTCGATTACCTCCGTGATAATATGGCCACCTCGACCGACCGCAGAGTCTTAAGAAATCTTTCTTACGCGATCGTCGATGAAGCCGATTCCATTTTGATCGATGAATCCAGAACTCCGTTGATCATCTCCGGAGGCTCGGGCATCACCGCGAACTCCTATCTGACCGCCGATCGTTTTGTTAAGGCCTTAAAGAAGGATGTCGATTTTACGATCGATATCAAGAAGAAACTTTGCAATCTTACCGACTCCGGCGTGGATAAAGTCCAGAAAGCCTTCGGAGTCACCAATATGTTCGATCCGCAGTACTCCGATTTGGTCCACCGTATCCACCAGGCCTTAAAAGCCAACTTCATCATGAAGAAAGATGTGGAATACATGGTTTCCGGAGATGAGATTTTCTTAATCGATTCCTTCACTGGCCGTGTCTTAAAAGGCCGTGAGTATTCCGATGGCTTAAACCAGGCCATCCAGGCTAAGGAACACGTCAAGGTCAAGCCTGAGACGATCACCATGGCTACTATTACCTACCAGAACTTCTTCCGTCTTTACGATAAGCTGGCCGGCATGACCGGTACGGCGAAGACCGAGGAAGAGGAATTCCGTGATATTTACAATATGCGTGTCATCGTCATCCCGACCAACCGTCCGGTCATCCGTTTCGATGATACGGATTTAGTCTTCGGCTCCGAGAAGGCCAAATATAACGCCCTTCTAAAGGATGTCGAAACACGCCACGCGAAAGGGCAGCCGATGCTGATCGGCACTCCTTCCGTTGAAAAGTCTGAAATCGTCGATGCTTTGTTGACCAAGGCCAATCTGCCTCACGAAGTCCTTAACGCCAAGAACCATGAAAGAGAAGCCGCCATCATCGCGAAAGCCGGTGAAAAAGGCGCGATCACCATCGCGACGAACATGGCTGGCCGTGGTACCGATATTAAGATCACCGATGAAGTCAAAAAGCTCGGTGGTTTAGCGGTCTTAGGTACGGAAAGACATGAAGCCAGACGTATCGATAACCAGCTCCGTGGCCGTTCCGGCCGTCAGGGCGATCCGGGCTATTCGCGTTTCTATGTCTCCATCGAAGATGAACTGATGCAGCGTTTCGCTTCACCTTCGTTATTTAAGATGTTCGACCAGATGGGCGATGAGCCATTGGAGTCGAAGACGATGACTAACCTTATCACTTCCGCTCAGAAGAAAGTCGAAGGGCAGAACTTCGATACCCGTAAATCCCTGCTCGATTACGATGATGTTCTTTCTAACCAGAGAAAGATCATGTATAAGACCAGAGATAAGATCCTTTATTCTCCTTCGATTCAGGATACGATCCACGGATATTTCTCTAAGTTCACTACAGCTTCTGTCAACAGCCATCTGAAGATGGCCGAAGGCGAGAAAGTCGTCGATGGAAAAGCTTTGCTCGACTATCTCTGCCCGCGCTATCTGCCTGTCGACCGCATCAAAGTCGAAGATATCGACTCGATGCCTCCGGCTGATATTATTAACTTCATCACGACTATCTTCGATCATGATTACGCGAAAAAGCGTGCTCAGTGGTCGAATGAACTGGCCGATTACGTTGAAAAGACTGTCGTTTTACAGATGACCGACCGCAACTGGACCCGCCACATCGATACGATGTCTAAGCTCAGAGAAGCGATTTACTTAAGATCATATGCCAATACCGATCCGTTGCAGTCTTACACTAATGAAGGCTACGACCTGTTTGAAAAGATGCTGGAGCAGATAGCTTCCGATATCACTTCCGCGCTCTTCCGTGTCCAGGTCCAAGTCCAGCAGCCGACTGCTCCATCCCCTGCCGAGGCGGCTAATCAACCTGAACAAGCTGGTCCGGCTCCGCTTCCGAATAAAGAAGAAGTTGGCCCTAATAAGCCTCAGGAAGAAGAAGCCCCTTCCTACGTAAAGCGTCCGGGCGAAGATAAGAACCAGGAGTAATGATCATGAGAGAACTATATGAATTGAACAGCATGTTTGCTGATATCGAACAGAGATTGACCGATATAAGGGGGTGCCTTTGATATCGGTGCGCTCCAGACTAAGCTTTCCGAACTTGAAAAACTGACTTTAGCTCCCGATTTCTGGGCTGATAGCGAACGGGCAAAGAACATTAACGCTTCTTTGTCCTCTTTGCAGTCCCAACTTTCCGCCTGCGATAAATTGACCAAAAGAGCTAACGATATCTCCGATTCTCTTTCGCTTTTAAAGGAAGAGAAGGATGCGGATTTCCAAGCTGAAACGGAAGGGAAGATTGTCTCTTTCGATAAAGAAGTCGCTGATTTTGAGAATCTGATGTACCTTTCAGGGACTTACGATAACCATAATGCAATCCTCGATTTCCATCCGGGGGCGGGCGGAACGGAGGCTCATGATTGGGCTTCGATGCTTTTCCGTATGTATCAGAGATTCGCAGAAAGGCACGCTTTCCGTTTTGAAGTCGTGGATTATCAGGAAGGTGAAGAAGCGGGGATTTCCTCGGCGACCGTCGTGATTTCCGGTAAGAACGCTTACGGCTTATTAAAGTCGGAAAACGGTGTTCATCGTCTGGTGAGAATCTCACCTTTCGATGCCTCTAAATCGCGACATACTTCTTTCGCTTCTGTGAATGTCATGCCTCAGTTTGATTCCTCCATTAAGTTAGATATCGACGAGAAAGACTTAAAGATCGATACTTTCCGCTCATCGGGAGCCGGGGGACAGAACGTCAATAAGACCGAATCCGCGGTCAGAATCACCCATCTTCCTTCCGGAATCGTGGTGTCCTGTCAGGTGGAACGCGATCAGTTGGCGAATAAGGAAATGGCGATGAACCTACTTAAGTCACGCCTCTTCCAGAAGATGGAAGCTGAAAGGGAAGCTAAGCTGCAGCAGATCGGTGGCGAGAAGAAGGATATTCAGTTCGGTTCGCAGATCCGCTCCTACGTTTTCTGCCCGTATACCTTAGTGAAAGACCATCGGACAGATTATGAAGAAAAAGATGTCTCCTCCGTGATGGATGGAGAGCTAGATGGGTTTATCAAAGCCTATCTGAAGAAGGCCTTCAAAGATGAAAGAAAACTTTGATTTCAAACTGGCCTGGCAAGATGTTAAAAAAGATCTTCGGCCGGGAAATATCCGCAAGACTCTGTGGAAGTATTTGCTGATTGTTTTAGGCTCTATTCTTTTAGCGGCGGGCGATGAACTGTTTTTGATTCCTTACGGGATTGTCTCAGGCGGGGTAGCTGGTATCGGTGTCATCCTGCAGAAGGCTTTCCTGATGAACGCTGACGAGACGAACTTAACGATTTCGATCGCTCAGTTTGTTTTGTTCGTCATCGGTTTTGTCCTCCTCGGGGTCCGTTTCAGTTTTAAGACTTTGATTTCTACGGTTATCTACCCGGTTTTCCTTTTCGTCTTTCAGAAAGTCCTCGAAGGGAAATTGGGGCAGTTCTTCTATGTCGGCCCTACAACAGGAGATAATTCCGCTTTGATTTTGGCCGGTTGTTTCGGCGGGGTCTTGGTGGGTCTGGGGTGTGCTCTGACATTTATCGGCGGTGGCTCCACAGGAGGCACGGATTGTATTTCCTTAGCGATTACTAAGTATTTCAATATCAAGGCTGGAATCACCAGTTTACTCATTGATTCCGTTATTATCTTCTCGAATATTTTCTTCGATCAGTCGGTGGTGATGCTTATTATCGGCATCTCTTCAGCCTTCTTCTGCTCGACGATGATCGATAAGATCTATATTGGCTCTTCGGATACTTATACGGGGATGATTGTCTCCGATAAGTGGGAAGAAATCAACGGAGCGATCAATGCGGAACTGGAAAGAGGCACAACCTTATATGACTGCTACGGCGGTTATACCGGAGAAGATAAGGTTATGGTTCAGGTTGTCTTTACTAAGGAAGAATACGATGAACTGCAAAAGCTGGTCTATCGGATCGACTCTAACGCTTTCTTAACAATCCTCAAGGCGACCGAAGTGACCGGTTACGGATTCCGCAAGGTCCCGTTTAGAATCAATCGGGAAATCCAGTTTGAAGAGAAGCAGAAAACCAAGGGTCGGAATAAAAAACAAGTCATCCAGAAAATCAAGGATCTCTCTAAAGAACCTCTGATGATGGTCCCCAGTGAGAAAATACCCCATTTTAAGTCCTCTAAGTCTTATAATGGAAAAGATGAGGAGAGCAAGAAGGATAATAAGAAGAAAGAAGAACAACCTGCTGACCTTATAAAGAAGGAGACAAAATAAAATGGAATTAGATGGGCTAGCTGAAATCCAAAAATACGTCGGGATGGAAGTCAAGGAAGTGAATGCCGAGCCGATGGCCTTAAGCCTGAAGTTCGAGACCAAGTTCCTTTTCATCAAGAAAATCAAAGGTGTGAAAATCGATGCCTTGGAGTCTCTTAACGGCGGCATTGCTTTAAACGCAATCTCCGGCGCGGTCTTGAACGGAGTCAGTTTCGACGGGATTAGAATCAAACTGGTGTTTATTAAAGGCACCTCCCCGGTTTATACTTTGTCCTTTAAAGCTGATAAAGCTGAAAAGATTTAAGCTTAGATCAACTAACCGCCTTCGGGCGGTTTTTTGATGGCTCCTTTTCTTTCCGCCATTTGATTTAAGGCTATAAATTATATATATGTTATACTTAAAATCGCTAATTATATATAAGTCTTTGAGGAGGTGAATTATGGCTGATGAAAAATATTCCGCTCCTTTGACTCCGAAAGAAAAGGATGATAAGGACGCTTATCAAAGGGGAGTTAAAGATCAAAAGAAGACCAGCTTATTGATCTTGGTCCTCTCTTTGATTTTAGCCTTAGGCGTCGGCGGGGTTGGCGGAGCTCTGATTTATCAGGCGGCCTCGAAAAAGGAAGATGATCCCTTAACGGCCTTAACTAAAGAAATCTACCAGTATCTGAAAGATGATTGGCTCTACGCCTCGGATTATCAGACCTTTAAAGATACCTTTAATGGTTACATGATTAAAGGGATGCTAGATAACGATGATGATCCTTATACTTTCTATACCTCTACTTATAGCGGCCAGGGGCTGGATACGACTTCCAGCGGGGCTTACGGGATTGCGAGTGTGCCTTATACAGCTGAAGCCGGGGGGATCGTTTACGGTGGTTTAAAGATCATTAAGCTTTATGAAGGGACTTTTAAAGCTGCTGGATTCCAGAAGGACGATGTAATCATCGGAGTTAAGCATCCTTCCGATTCGGATTTTTCGTATTTTACGGATATGCCGCTTTCTTTAGCTAATCAAGCGATGTCTCCTTCCGATACCGCTAAGAAGGAAAAGGTTACGTTCCGTTTTATCCGCAATAAGACGCTGATGCCGGATCTTGAAGCCGGCTTAGGGGAAGCGGAAGATATTGCGGCTCAGGTCGTTTCCGATGGCTTAGATGCGAATAATAAGCATGTCTTAGGAATTAAAATCAATACCTTTTTAGGCACCGGAGATAACGCCCCGACTACGGTAGTTAAAAAACTCATTACGGAATCGATCGCTGCTTCTGGTCCTCTTGATCGTCTGGTCTTCGACTGCCGGGATAACGGTGGTGGTTGGGTCGGGGAAGGAGCTGGGGTCGCTAATCTTTTCCTTCCTAAAGGTTCTATCGACTATATGGAAGGGGATAATAAAGGAAATATCACGAAGACTTATACGCAGACTTCCGATCCCTCTTTTACGACTGCTCAGGTGAAGGACATCAGAATCATCCTTAATGGGAGTTCTGCTTCCGCGACTGAATTGTTCGCCAAGGCTTTGCAGGAGAACGGGATGGCGAAGATCTACGGTTCGACTTCTTACGGCAAGGGAATCGAGCAAGCTATTATCAATCTGAAAAACGGCGGGACTTTGAGATTGACGGTTAAGGCAGTCTACGGGCCGAAAAAGACAACCTTTGACGGAGTCGGCAAAGGTGGGATTGTTCCCGATGTTACCACTAATGATTATCTGCCTTATAAGCAGCATCTAGTATATAATTCTTACCAGGAAGATGCTTACCGTCTCTCTTATAGTGAAGAGCAGAGAATCTTCGAGGGGCTAAAAATGTTTTCTCAGTACGCTAATAAGGAAAACTATCTGGAGGCTTTGAATAGCTTTAAAAAGGATGAAGCCCTGAGTGAGAACGGGCTTTATGATTCAAGGACGATGTATCATTATGTTAAGTTGAATCTGGAACAGTATTTGCTTAAAGAAAGCGCCGAGATGACTAAAGTCTTAATGCAGGAAACTATCTAATAATGAAAGAAAGAAACAAGACATTCATCCCCTTTAAGATCCATGCGCCTTATAAGCCGACCGGCGATCAACCGGAAGCGATCGATGCCTTAGTAGAAGGCTTAAAGGAAAATAAAAGAGTTCAGGTGCTTTTAGGGGCGACCGGCACCGGTAAGACTTTTACGATGGCTAATGTCATCGAAAGGACTCAGCGTCCGGCTTTGGTCTTGGTCCATAATAAGACTTTGGCTGGCCAGCTTTACGCGGAATTTAAGGAGTTGTTTCCGGAAAACCGCGTGGAGTACTTTATCTCTAACTTTGATTTCTATCGTCCGGAAGCGTATATCCCGAAAACGGATACTTATATCGATAAGGAAGCTGTCATCAACGATGAAATCGAGATGATGCGTTCCTCTTCAATCAATTCGATCCTTTCGAGAAAAGATACGATTGTCGTCGCTTCCGTGGCCTCGATTTTCGGTCTGACTGATCCTGATGAATATACCAATTTGGCTTTCGATTTAAGAGTCGGAGAGCAAATTGATTTACGTGAAACGATGGCTAAGCTGGTCGATGCTCAGTATACGAGAAACAATATGTCCTTGACCCCGGGGACTTTCCGCTTAAGCGGGAGCCTTCTAGAGATTGCTCCCTTCAGCAATGAAGAGACCTGCTTAAGGGTCTACGTCGATATCGATTCGAAGATTGAAGAGATGGATGTCGTGAAATTGACGACCGGGGAATTAGTTAATCAGGTCGAGTATTTTATGGTCTTCCCGGCTGATGAACACGCTTCCGGGTACGAAAGAGTCAAGGCCGCCTGTAAAAGGATCAGGGAAGAATTAACTGAAAGGCTCCATTATTTCCATACGGAAGGGAAATTACTGGAAGAGGAAAGGCTTGATATGCGAACCCGCCACGACATGGAATCTTTGGAGGAGTTTGGAATCTGCCCGGGTATTGAAAATTATTCAAGACACATCGAAGGAAGAGCAAAGGGCGAACCGCCCTTCTGCTTGTTAGATTATTTGGATCCGGATGTTTTGACTTTCGTCGATGAATCCCACGTCACCATCCCGCAGGTTTTCGGTATGTATAACGGAGATCAGGCCCGTAAACAGGTGCTGGTCGATTACGGTTTCCGTCTACCGTCCGCTTTGGATAACCGCCCTTTGAATTTTAATGAATTCTTCGCTAAGGTGAAGAACCTGATCTGCACTTCCGCCACCCCGGGAGACTGGGAATTAGGACAGACTGGCGGTCATTTTGTTCAGCAGATTATTCGTCCGACCGGGCTTCTGGATCCTTTGATCGAAGTCAGATCGAATAAGAATAACCCCGTCTATGATCTTTTAAATGAAATCAACGAGCGAATTAAGAAGAACGAAAGGACTATCGTCTGCACTTTGACAATCGATGATGCGGAAAACCTCACCGATTTCTTTAAACAGAAGGGTATTAAAGTCGCTTATCTTCAGCATGAAATCCTGACTTTGGAACGCAGCGAGATTATCTATAAGTTAAGAAAAGGCGATTATCAGGCGGTGGTCGGCATTAACCTTTTAAGAGAAGGGCTTGATTTACCGGAAGTTTCTTTAATCGCAATTCTCGATGCAGATAAGGAAGGCTTTTTAAGATCGACAAGATCTTTGATTCAACTTTCGGGAAGAGCGGCTAGAAACGATCACGGTAAGGTCATCATGTACGCGGATAATCTGACTCAGTCGATGAAAGAAACAATCGAAGAGACTAACCGCAGAAGGGAAATCCAGAATCGGTATAATATCGAGCATCAGATTACTCCTCGTTCGATTGTTAAGCCTCTGATTCCTCCGGTCAGGTTGATCGATAAGAAGAAACCTCTGGAGTTAGAAAAGAAGAAAGGCAAGCTTACTAAGTCCGAGACTTTAAACTTGATTTCTCAACTGGAAAAAGAGATGAAAAAGGCCGCTCAGGAGTTGGATTTTGAAAGAGCAGCGGAATTAAGAGACAGCCTTTTAGAGTTAAAGGCGAGTTTAGCTTAGTTAGATTTCATATTTATAAGTTATCAAATTAAAAGATGTTTCGGAGTTTAACATTGAAGGGTTTCAAGTAACCCTGATTTTTGCTAATGATTTTACTAGAGCAGTTCGTCGCTATCTAAAGCCCACGTTTTACCATAAGACGAAAGCGGATAATAGATGTCTTCCGCCTCCAAGGGAAGTTCGTCAGCCGGAACACCTTTAGGTAAGGTGTTTGCGTAGACGCCATTGAGATCCACGCTTGTGACATATCCCTCTTTAAATGGCTCTTTAGGATCTGGATAAACGCAGATAACACCTTCCTTCAAGGCCTTTAGAATTCTTTGATCGATTTCTCTTTCCATACTTCTTTTCCTCCTTTTTGCTGATAATTGCTAGACCCGTATTAGTTTTTAAAACGTCTTAGGTTGATTCGTCTCCTCTTTTTTAATGATTTCTTTCACCCGGCTTGGATGCCTCATTTTACGGATGGCGGAGAGATAACTTTGGCTTGTCCTTTCTTTAGCTAGACCGAGCATTGTTGCGACTGTCGAAAGATCGTATTTCTTATCGTCTCCTAAACCTAAATGAAGAAAGAGAATATCGTGCTCTCGAGGGGTAAGGCTGTTTAAAACCTCACTTAGAAGAAGAGAGTCAATATTGTCCAAACTTTCATATACTGTCTTTCTTAAACGATTTAGACCTTCTGATGTCATCCTTATGTCTTTGCTCATCTTGTTTTCCCCTCCCCAAGCATCTTCATTCTGCGCTATCAGGATTTATAAAAACAATGAAAAAGCCAGTAAAAATTAGTTAAGGGACTTTAGAGTCACACAAATCTTTAGACTTTATGTTACACTCTTGTTAATGTCTAGGAGGCTAGGATGGAAGAAAGCAATTTTAACTATAAAAACCAATATACCTTATTGGTCTATCTTGTCTTAAGTAAATACAGCGACGAGGAACATCGGATTACCCAAACGGAGATCCTTGATTATTTAAAAGAAGACTATGGGGTTGAGACTCAACGCCGCTCCATAACTAGAGCCCTGAATGTTCTTGAGCATTTGGAGTTTGATATTATTAGGACTTCTAAAGGTGTGGCCTTAGGCGGACGAGTCTTCGATGAGGGGCAACTAGAATTTGTTCTGGATGCTATCTATTCTTCACCTTCGATTTCTCCTAGCGATGCTGAAAAGATCTTTTCTAGCCTGACTAAGACTTTATCGATAAATGAAAGAAACCGTCTGGCAAGCATTGAAAAAATGGATGAACGGGGAAGAAGAAATAATCCGCATATCTTCTACGAAATCGGAGCTATTGCTGGAGCTATTCAACGCCGCTCCTTAATTGAGTTTACTTATAATGCTTACGATGCAAAAGGCCAATTAAAGCCTTTAACTAATAACCCGCAAAAAGTCCTACCAATTAAGAGCTATTTCCGAGACGGCCGTTATTGTTTGCTGGCTGGAAGTATTGAGAAGATGTTGTTTATTCGCTTTTATATCGACCGGATGACTGACGTAAAAGAAATCCCTCAAGATAACAAACATTCCATCACGTATTCAGAGACAGCAGTAAAAGAATATCTTGCTAAGCATCCTCATCTAGGAGCGGGGGAAGTAATTGAGGCGGAAATCGAAATTGAGGATGAACGGGCCTTTAATTCTTTATTCGCTTATTTCTGGGATGTCGAGTCGACGTTTATAACCCCCGATGGTAAATGCCATGTGAAGGTAAAAGCTGATGAAGAATCGATTCTTTCATGGTGCTTTTCCCTCGCGGGGAAAGTTAGTTTGCTTTCCCCTAAACAAAGCTTAGAAAAATTACATAAACGAGTATTAAGTCTTTTAGAAAAGGCCTCTTTAACTTCTTTAGATGCGAATACCACGCCTGAATCAATTAACAAAGAGACCTTATTAAGTCAATACGATTTCGAAGTGATCAAAGACAATTATACTTTTGATAAGGCTTCACTTCTTGCCCCGTCTTCTTCTCTTCCGCAGATCATAAATAATGTCAGCTTTGAACAGTTGCTGCAGAATAAAATCCTTTCAGCTTTAAACTTCAGCGAATGTTTTCCTTTTAACGGAGATGATGTCCAGGAATTCGTCTCTCTTTTCTTAACCAGACGTCGTCCTCGCTTTCTTGGCCGTGTTACCCTTTTAAAAGCTGGCGAGAAAAAATCAAATCACTTCGCCGATTTTCAAATCAGTCATGAGTCTACTCCATACTGGGTTATCGGCGGTAAAGAAGAAATCGTGCTCGGTTTATTCTTCCTTTGGAGGATTTGTTATCTCGGATGGGAAAATAGCGAGTGTGTTAACCCTAACAAATCACCTTTTTATAGCGAGAAAATAGCAAGCTATTATCCGCAAAAGGAAAAGACAGCATGGAATCAAGAGACGATGAAAGAATTTACGGAAAATATCTTCTACGCCAGGGGCTGTAACGCTTCAGACTATCAAGAAGCAATCGATACGATCGATACTTTCTTTAAAAATCTGTCAGAACAGAAAATAAAAAGGATTATCGAAGGCTTTGAAAAGATGTGCCGTTTCGATGTTGTTATTTATGACTGCAAGATTTAAAAGGGGGTTATTATGGCAACAAAAATGGTCTTTCATCCTTCTTTAATAAACACCTATTCAGAAGAGATAGTTCAATTTCAATATGTCCAAGGTCTAGCCTTTTCTCAAAAGCAGAAGAACGTCGACTCTCTTCACCGCGCTGTCCTTTATCTTCATCCGGGATCTAAAGTCCTTGAAGTATCGACTAAGTCCAGAGAAAAGAACGGCGTCGACTGCAGCGCTTTTAATCTTCTCCTCGATGGATATTATCTTGAGAGCGTATTCCAAGCCGGGAAAGTATTTGAAGGTGTCGGCAGTTTTATAGAAGCTAGTAAGATGCTTCCTAAAGAAGCTAGAGATTACGTCAAAGAACGTAGCCAGAATCATTCCTTAATCGGCTTTACTTATGCGGAGAATGATTTCTCTTTAAAACCCAAGACTTTCTTCTACGATTGGCTTTACCTTAATGCCCTTAAGCAATCGAACATCGATTTAAATCCGCTCCTTTCTTACTACACTTTTACCGATATCGAATTTAACGAAAAGACACAAGTTAACTGCCAGGCTCGTTCCTTAGCGATCGCTATCTCGCTGAAGAAAAAAGGCCTTCTTGAACAAGCGTTAAAAAACCCTCAGAGCTTTTTAAGTCTTGTCTATAAAAACAATCTTTAAATTTAGACATCGCCTTTCCTTTAATCGGCGGTAGGGAAACATTTTCCTTTGCTTTCAACTTGTCGCTTTACTAAAGGGGTCTTTCGTCCTATTTCAAGGCTTTTCAATGGCGTATTATGTTATAATTTATAAGATATGGAATCCCGTCTTTACAAAGGAGGAATTGAAACAAGGATTATGCAACGAGTCAGAAAAGCTGTCATACCAGCAGCTGGCTTGGGCACTCGCTTTTTGCCTGCGACCAAAGCGATGCCTAAGGAGATGCTGCCGATCGTCGATACTCCGACGATTCATTTTATTGTCGAAGAAGCCATCAAATCTGGAATCGATGATATTCTGATCATTACCAATTCCACTAAGAATTCGATGGAGAATTATTTCGACGTCAATTACGAACTCGAAATGAGACTTAAGCAGGCTCATAAGGATGCCTTGGCTGATGAAGTCCATCAGATCGCTTCCTTAGCGAATGTCTATTACATTCGTCAAAAGGAGCCGAAAGGCTTGGGCCATGCGATTCTCTGCGCCAAATCATTTATCGGTGATGAACCTTTCGCCGTTCTTTTAGGCGATGATTTGGTCGTCCCGCAGGATAAGCCGGCTTTGCAGCAATTAATCGATGCTTATAACGATAAGCAAACCACGATCTTAGGTGTCCAGAAAGTACCGCACAGCGAGACCAATAAATACGGGATCGTCTCGCCTTCTAAAGAAGTGAGACCTCAGGATACTTTGTTCAAGGTCACCGACTTTGTGGAAAAGCCTCCGGTCGAAAAAGCTCCTTCCGATTACGCGGTTTTAGGCCGCTATGTCCTTACACCGGATTTGTTCGAGATTCTCGAACATACTCAGCCGGGTGTCGGCGGAGAGATTCAGCTGACCGATGCGATCAGACAAACGATGAAAAATCATCCGCTCTACGCCTGCAACTTTACCGGCGAAAGATACGATATCGGCGATAAATTCGGGTATATGAAAGCATCCATAGATTTCGCTCTGAAGAGATCTGATCTCGGTCCGAAAGTCCGCGATTACATCAAAAAACTAGCGAAAGATATGCAGTAGGACTAAAATCCGGCTTTCATACATATTTTCTAAGTAATATAATTAGAAAGGTCCATGGAGGAACATTATGGAATTTAAGAAATACTTCTTGTCAGTCGACGGCAACACCGCCGCCGCTATGGGCGCCTACCTCTTCACCGAAGTAGCCGCTATTTATCCTATTACTCCGTCATCCCCGATTGCGGAAGGCGTTGAAGCCTTCGCGACTAAGGGCAAAAAGAACGTCTTCGGCAACACCGTCGATGTCGTCGAGCTTCAATCCGAAGCCGGCGCTTCCGGTTCGGTCCACGGCGCTTTGCAGGCTGGAGCTTTAGCTTCCACCTACACCGCTTCCCAGGGCTTGCTTTTGATGATTCCGAACATCTACAAATGGGTCGGCGAGGAACTGCCGGCGGTCATGCACGTGGCTGCCCGTGCTCTAGCTTCCCGCGCGCTTTCCATCTTCGGCGATCACTCCGATGTCTACGCCTGCCGTCAGACTGGTATTTCCATGATCTGCGCTGGCTCGGTCCAGGAAGTCGCAGATTTAGCTCCGGTCGCTCACTTAATCGCGATTGAAGCTTCCGCTCCGGTCATGGATTTCTTCGATGGGTTCCGTACTTCCCATGAAATCCAGAACGTTGAGTTTGTCGAGGATGCTGGATGGAAATCCCTCCTTAATATGGATGCGGTCAAAGCCTTCAAGGCTAAGGCCCTTAATCCTCACGGCCACGCGGTCACCCGCGGTGGTGCGGAAAATGATGATACGACCTTCCAAGGCTTGGAAGCTCAGAACCTTCATAATCAGCACATCATCGAAGTCGCTCAGAAGTATTTTAAGGCGGCTAGCGAACTGACTGGACGTCCTTACGCTCCGTTTATTTACGAAGGTGCTAAAGATGCCAAAGATGTCGTTATCCTTATGGGCTCGGGCACTGAATGCGGACACGAAGTCGTCGAGAAACTTGTCAAAGAAGGCAAGAAAGTCGGTATGGTCCGTGTCCATCTCTATCGTCCGTTCTCTCCGGAGCTCCTCTCTGAAGCTCTGCCGAAGACCGTGAAGAGAATCGCGGTTCTCGATCGCACCAAGGAACCTAACTCTGTCGGCGAGCCGCTCTACCTCGATGTCGTCGCTTCCCTCGAACAAGTCGGAAGAAAGATGGATGTCATCGTCGGTGGACGTTACGGCATCGCTTCCAAGGATTTCCAGCCGAAGCACTTTAAGTCTGTCTTTGATTTCCTCGATTCCAAGAAGCCTTTCACCGGATTCACGGTTGGCATCGATGATGATGTCACTCACCTTTCGATCCCGGTCGATGAGTCCTTCGTGGTCGAGGGCGATTACAAGTCCTGCCTCTTCTACGGCTTAGGCTCGGATGGCACCGTCGGCGCCAACAAGTCTTCCTGCAAGATCATCGGCGATGCGACCCACGCTTATTGCCAGGCTTATTTCGCTTATGATTCCCGTAAATCGGGCGGTGTCACCAGATCTCACTTAAGATTCGGCAAGACTCCGATTCATTCCACTTATTACATCCAGCACGCGGATTTCATCTCCGTGTCTTTGGATTCCTACATCTTCAAGTTCGATATCGTCAAGGATTTGAAAGATGGCGGCACCTTCCTTCTGAACACCGATTTAGCTCCGGAGGATTTGATCAAGGTCATGCCTAATAAGATGAAGCATGATTTAGCTGCTAGACATGCTAAGTTCTACATCATCGATGCTAACAAGCTCGCGATGGCTTGCCACATGGGCAGACATACCAATACTATTCTCCAGGCTTCCTTCTTCAAACTGGCCAATATCATGGACTTTGAAGAGGCCAAGAAATGGATGAAGGATATGGCCTATAAGACCTACTTCAAGAAGGGCGATGAAATCGTTCAGGCTAACTATAAGGCCATCGATTCCGGCGCTGATGGCTTGGTTGAGGTCAAGGTCGATCCGGCTTGGGCTAAACTTCCGGCTGTTAAAGAGAAGAAAGTCACCGGAGATGAATACTTCGATGATTATATGAACGTCGTCGGTGAACTCGGCGGCTACGATCTGCCGGTCTCCAATTTCCGCAGATGGGAACTGGAAGATGGCACGATGAAGAACGACATGGTCTTCAAGGAAAAGAGATCGATCGCTGATGTTGTCCCGCTTTGGCATAAGGAATACTGCATTCAGTGCGGACGTTGCGCCTTCGGGTGCCCGCACGCCACAATCCGTGCTTTCTTGCTGACTGATGCTGAAATCAAAGGTCTGCCGGAGAATGAGCAGGCTGATGTGATTCCGGCTTTCGGCGGCCCGAATGTCAAGGATCTGAAGTGGAGAATCCAGGTCAGCCCTCGTAACTGCGTCGGCTGCGGAGTCTGCGCTATTTCCTGCCCGGGCAAGATGGTTAAACAAGCTGATGGCACGATGAAGAACTTCAAGGCTCTCGAAATGGTCGAGGCCAAGTCTCAGTTCTCCCACGAGCCGGCTGCTGATTACCTTTATAAGAAAGTCGAGCAGAAGGTCGGTCTGTTCCCGACCGATACGGTTAAGGGCGTTTCCTTAGCTCGTCCTTACCATGAAGTCTCCGGCGCTTGCGCTGGTTGCGGTGAGGCTCCTTACTATCGTTTGGCTTCTCAGCTCTTCGGACCGGATATGCTGGTTGCTAACGCCACTGGCTGCTCCTCCATTTATAACGGCTCGACCCCGCTTTCTCCGTTCACCACTGATAAAGATGGAAACGGTGTGGCTTGGGCGAACTCCTTATTCGAGGATAACGCTGAATACGGCTACGGCATGAGAGTCGCGACCGATTTCAAGCTTAAGCAGATTATCGGCATCATCGAAGCTAATAAAGCTGAAGTGGAGCCGGAGTTAAAAGAAGTCTTGGAAGATTATGAGAAGAACATCAAGGATAAGGCCCACATCAAGGGAATCTTGGTCAAGATGGTTAATCTCATCAAGGAATCCAAGAACGCTGGCATCAAGGCTTTGCTCGATCATCAGGCTGATTTGCTCGATAAGTCTGTTTGGATCATCGGCGGTGATGGCTGGTCTTACGATATCGGCTACGGCGGGCTCGATCATGTGATCGCCTCCCAGAGAGATGTCAATATCTTGGTTCTCGATACCGAGGTCTATTCCAACACTGGCGGTCAGGCTTCTAAATCAACCCAGACCGGTGCTATTGCGGAATTCGCTTCCGCTGGCAAACAGGATGCGAAGAAGAACCTCGCGCTCATCGCGATGGCTTATGAGCATGTCTACGTCGCCAATATTTCCTTGGGCGCTAACCCTGCTCAGGCTATCAAGGCTTTGAAAGAAGCTGAATCCTACAATGGTCCGTCTCTGGTCATGGCTTATTCTCCTTGCTTACTCCACTCGATTAAAGGTGGATTGGGCTATTCTCAGGAAATCGAGAAGAAAGCCACTGAGTGTGGGTACTTCCCGATCTTCAGATACGATCCGCGCAAGATCGCCGCTGGACAGGATCCGCTCACCTGGGATTCCAAGGAACCTGATTGGACTAAGTTCCGTGACTTCCTGATGGTTCAGGCTCGTTACTCTCAGCTTCCGAAGCTCAATCCGGCTCACGCTGAAGAGCTTTATCAGAAGTGCGAAGAGTACGCCAAGAGAAGATACGCTTCCATCGCTAAGATGGGTAAGCTCTAGACTTAAGTTAAGTTTAGCTGAGGCTGCAGGGGTTTGCTCCTTTGCAGCCTTTTTAGTCTTTCTTCTTATGGCTCTACTTAGGCTAGCCATGGTAAAATATGAAAGATGGAAAACGAAGAAAAGAAACGCCTTTATGAAGATCTGCTTCGCATGCTTAAAGGGTATGTTACTAGTCAGTATCAGCCGGAAAGGCTGACGGTCTTTTCGCATCTGGTTAATTTGCTGGCATCTTCTTTTCCTTATATGGACTGGGTGGGATTTTATCTGAAGAAGACAGAGGAAGATACTTTATATTTAGGCCCTTATGTCGGAAGCCCGGGCTGCGATCTGATTCCTTTTAGTAAGGGGGTCTGTGGGAAAGCGGCTAGGAGTTTAACGACTCAGTTTGTTCAAGATGTGACGAAGATCAATTACCATATCGCTTGTTCCTCTTCCACTCAAAGCGAGATTGTGGTGCCTTTATATTCTGAAAAGTCTGCCTTGCTCGGTGTTTTGGATATCGATTCCGATCAGAAGGATGTCTTTACGAAGACCGATGTGGAGTATTTGAAGTCTCTATGTTATCTGTTGATGAAGATCATCGATAAGTAAGGGATTTCTTGATGAGGTAATCAGCCTGCTTCGGCGGGCTTTTTAATTTGACTTAGATTTTATATCAGGAAAAAATTATTAATATTCTAGCGCGGACTATTAATTTATGGTAAATAATTACTGATTAATCGATATATCGGTAAATAAATACCGCTTTCCTTGAATTCTCTTCCCCGCTTTGCTAACGTAAGTCTTGTCGAGAGGATAAAGGAGAAACCTATGGAAAGATTCAGTAAGAACCAACTCGAGCGTTATCCGTTTTACCTTAAATTCTTGAAAGTCTTAGAGGAAAAGGGCGAAATCAATGTCTCTTCCCCGACTCTAGCTAAAGAGCTTGGCTATTCAGAAGAACAGGTCCGAAAAGATCTGCAGGCGGTCTCCGATGAAGCTGGAAGACCGAAAAAAGGAAGGAATATCCATCAGCTGATTGAAACTCTGGAAACTTTCCTGGGTTATCGTCAAAAGACAGCTGCGGTCTTAATCGGAGCCGGTCATCTAGGTGGAGCCCTGTTGAATTATCCTTATTTCGAAGACATGGGCTTATCGATCGTCGCCGGCTTTGATACCGATCCTCAAAAGGTCGGAAAGCAGATCGGCGGAAAAGAGATCCTTCCTTTAGATAAATTAGCGGAAACGATAAAAGAATATAAAGCGACGATCGTCATTGTCGCGGTTCCCTCGTTCTCGGCTCAGGAGATTGTCGATTTGGCCTTGAAGAGCGGAGCGCTGGCTATCTGGAACTTCGCTCCGACGCATATCAGCGTTCCAGAAGGCATCGTTGTGGAGAATGTGAACTTAGCCTCTTCGTTAGCCGTCCTCTCTCATCGTCTTAACTTTGAGTCATCAAAAGGAGAATAAATATTATGGTGGACAAAAAAGAAAAAGCCTCCGAGTCTGTAGTTGAGAAGAAAGAAGTCTCCCCTGCTCAGTCTGAAGTTGATGCGTTAGTTAAAAAAGGCTTAAAGGCCTTAGATGATTTTGCTTCCTTCGATCAGGAAAAGATCGACTATATCGTTGCCAAGATGTCCGTTGCAGGTCTTGATCATCACGGTGATTTAGCCCGTTTAGCCTTGGATGAGACTAAAAGAGGTGTTTTTGAAGACAAGGCGACGAAGAATCTCTTCGCCTGCGAATATGTGGTTAACAATATGCGCCACACGAAGACGGTCGGCATTATCAGCGAAGACCCGGTAACTGGGATTACGGAAATCGCTGAGCCGGTCGGCGTTGTCTGCGGAATCACTCCGGTCACTAACCCGACTTCCACAGTTATCTTTAAATCCTTAATCTGCATGAAGACCAGAAATCCGATTATTTTCTCCTTCCATCCGAAAGCTCAGCAATCCTCGAAAGCCGCCGCCATCATTATGCGCGAGGCGGCGATTCAGGCGGGAGCTCCGGAAAATTGTATTCAGTGGGTCGAGAATCCTTCCTTGGAAGCTACCTCGGCTTTGATGAATCACCCTGGTGTTTCAACTATCTTAGCTACCGGCGGCAACTCGATGGTGAAGGCGGCTTATAGCTGCGGTAAACCGGCTTTAGGTGTCGGAGCGGGCAATGTTCCCTGCTACATCAATGAATCCTGCGATCAGGATGAAACTGTTAATGATGTAATCTTGAGCAAGAATTTCGATAATGGGATGATTTGCGCCAGCGAGTCGGCGGTCTTTATCGATGAGTCTATTTATAAAACGATGAAGGATAAGTTCATTCGCTTCCGTACTTATTTTGCTTCCGAGCAAGAAAAGCATCTCCTCGAAAAGTTCATGTTCGGGGTTGAGAGCGGTAAACCCGGGGTCGAAAACGGAAAATTAAATCCGGATGTCGCTGGTATGTCCGCTTCCTGGATTGCGGAAAAATCCGGCTTCAAAGTCCCTGAGGGCACTTCAATCATCGGCGTGGAGTTAACTAAAGTCGGACCGGAAGAGCCATTATCTAGAGAAAAACTTTCTCCGGTGCTCGGCTTCTATAAAGTCAAAGGCTCTGAAGAAGGCTTCGATTTAGCGGAGAAGATGCTGGAATTTGGCGGGCTTGGCCATTCCGCGGCCATCCACTGCAAAGAGCAGAAGATGGCGGATGCTTTCGGAGACAAGGTTAAGGCGCTTCGTATTATCTGGAATTCTCCTTCGACCTTCGGCGGCATCGGGAATGTCTACAATTCCTTCCTGCCTTCTTTGACTCTCGGCTGCGGCTCTTATGGCCATAACTCAGTCGGAGGCAATGTCAGCGCCATCAATCTTTTAAACATCAAGAAAATCGGAAAGAGGAGAAATACAATGCAGTGGTTTAAAGTACCTCAGAAAATATATTTCGAAAGAAATTCCATCCAATATCTTCGTTCCTGCAAAGATGTCGGCAAAGTCTTCATCGTCACCGATCACTCGATGGTCGAACTGGGTTTCTTAAATAAGATTATCGATGAACTGAACGAAAGAAGAAATCCGGTTACTTACCAGCTCTTTGCGGAAGTCGAACCGGATCCGGATATTTCTACCGTCCGCAAAGGCTTAGAGATTATGAATCAATTCCATCCGGATACGATTATCGCTCTGGGTGGCGGTTCTTCGATGGATGCCGCTAAAGCCATGTGGATCTTCTACGAACATCCGGAAGTTAACTTCGATGATCTGAAACAGAAATTCATGGATATCAGAAAGCGCGCTTTCAAATATCCGGAACTTGGGCGTAAGAGCAAATTGATTTGCATCCCGACTACTTCCGGAACCGGAAGTGAAGTCTCACCGTTTGCTGTTATCTCCGATAAAGCCAGCGGTAAAAAGTATCCGTTAACAGATTATTCTCTAACTCCTTCAATCGCGATTGTCGATGCCGAATTCACGACCAATCTGCCTCCTAAGGCCACCGCTGAAACAGGCATGGATGTCTTAACCCACGCCATCGAAGCTTACACTTCAGTTATGGCTTCCGATTATACCGATGGTTTAGCCTTAGAAGCGATTAAGCTGGTCTTCAAGTATCTGCCGCGCGCGGTTAAAGACGGTAAAAACGATCTGGAAGCCAGAGAGAAAATGCATAATGCAGCGACGATTGCCGGTATGGCTTTCGCCAACGCCTTCTTAGGCTTAGTCCACTCCTTAGCTCATAAGATCGGCGGTGAATATCATCTGGTCCACGGTAGAACCTGCGCTATTCTTCTGCCGCACGTAATCCGCTATAACGGGACTACTCCGACCAAATTATCCGTCTGGCCGAAATATGAGGAATATCAATGCGACCAGAAGTATCTGGATATCTGCCATACGCTTGGCTTGAAAGCTGAGAAGGCTTCCGAGGCTGGCGAAGTCTTAGCTGCCGCTGTGACTTCCCTTGGCAAAGAAATCGGAATCGATATGAATTTCGCTTCCCTGGTCCCCGATGAAAAGGTCTGGGAGAGCAATATCGAAAAGATCGCTTATCTGGCTTACGAGGATCAATGCACGCCGGCTAACCCTAGAGTGCCTCTAGTCAGCGAGATGGAAGAGATTATGCGTAAGGCTTATAAAGGCAACTAAAGAAGACTTAAAAAGATGCGCTGGGTAGATTAACTGCCAGCGCATTTTTTATGTCTTTTATCAATCTTTCTTCGGACCTTTTACTACTTCAGCAAGCCCACCTAAGGAAGTCTCTTTATATTGATAGTTCAGGGAATCTCCGGTGACCTTCATCGCTTTAACGACATTATCGAAAGATACTTCGTTTTTGCGCATCTTGGAGATTTCTTTGGCGTATAAGAAGGCGGTGTAAGCGTGGATGGCAGCCATCGCATTACGTTCGATACAAGGAATCTGGACATAACCTTCTACCGGATCGCAGGTCAGACCGAGGAAATGCTCCATCGCTACTTCCGCTCCGTATTCAATCTGATGAAGTGAGAGATTATAAAGATAACATAAGGAGGCGGTCGCCATCGAAGTCGCAGAACCGATTTCCGCTTGGCAACCGGAAACCGCTCCGCTGATCGAAGCGTTCGCCTTGATAAAATCCCCGACCATCCCGCCGACAATTAAGGCCGGAGCTAGTTTCTCTAAGGGCTGATTATTGACCTTATATTCGTAATATAAGACAGCGGGGACGACTCCCGCCGAGCCACAAGTCGGAGCGGTGACGATAAAGTCTCCGGAGGCATTTTCTTCCGCAGTTGAATAAGCGAAGGAGGATAATAGCAAGGTTCTTTTCGCAAAGTCGTCCTCAATTTGCTCCGCTCTTTTATTCAATTCCCCGGCCACCCTTTTTAATTTCAAGTTACCAGGAAGGATCGAAGAAGCGCTTAAGCCTTTCTCGATGACATTAAACATCTTCTCTAGGCGATCGAGTCCGAATTCCTTTAAATCCTTTCCTTCGTATTTAGTTAGGATATCAAAGACATCATCGGTCTGAGCCTTGGCCATTTCGTTTATCAGTTCATCGAAAGTGGAAAAAGGATAGATGTCATCGCTTTTGACTTTCTCCCCTTCTAAACCGAAGACTCCTCCACCGTAAGAGACATATCTTTTTAAGATACTTGTCCCATCTTGCAAGAAGGCCTCTAAGGCTAAAGTGTTAGGGTGATTGGTTTTTGTTTTAGTATCGAAGATGACTTCAACCTTATATGGCTCCAAGGCCTTTTTAATTATCTGATCAGTCAAATGCCCTCTTCCGGTAAAAGCCAGAGATTGAAAAAGCGTAGCCTTTATTTCTCTGACCTCTTTATTTTCCAGATATTCTCTGAAATCTTTGGCGATGTTATATGGCCCGATCGTATGTGAAGAAGACGGTCCCGGTCCGTAAACGAAGATTTCTTTAACGGCTTTCATGCCTGCCATAAGGTGCCACCTCTTTATGGCTTTATTATATCTGTTTTACCAATGTCCGCCCTTTCTTTATCGTATAAATCTTCCATGAAGATCAAAGGGGCGGAAAAAAGGCAAAGAAAAACCCGGGAGAATCTCTTCCCCCGGATTTGTTAAGTCTTTATTACTTCAGATGGGCGTTGTAGAAAGCGGCTTTGCCGAGGTACTGAGCATTATCGCCGAGTTCCTCTTCGATTCTCATAAGCTGGTTGTATTTCGCAATACGATCAGTTCTGGAGACCGAGCCGGTCTTGATCTGTCCAGCATTGAGAGCGACGACCAGATCAGCGATCGTGGTATCTTCGGTTTCGCCCGAACGATGCGAGACGACGCAGGTCCAGTTATGAGTCATAGCAAGTTTGCAGGTATCCAAAGTCTCGGTTAAAGTGCCGATTTGGTTGAGCTTGATGAGGACGGAGTTAGCAGCGTGCTTCTCAAGGCCTTTTTCGACATATTCAACGTTGGTGACGAACAAATCATCGCCGACGAGCTGAATCTTGTCGCCGAGTCTCTTCTGAAGCTTAACCCAGCCATCCCAATCGTTTTCAGCTAAGCCATCTTCCAAAGAGATAAGAGGATACTTTTCGACGAAGGAAGCATACATATCGATCATCTCATCGGTGGTCTTTTCGCCCTGGCCTGATCTCTTCAGGACATAGACGTGCTTCTCTTCATCGTAGAATTCGGAGGAAGCCGGATCCATAGCAAGGCAGATATCTTTGCCAGGGACATACCCAGCGTTCTTGATAGCTTCGACGAGGAGTTCGAGCGGCTCTTCGTTGGACTTAAGTCCATTCGGAGCAAAGCCACCTTCATCTCCGACGGAAGTGACATCTTTACGATCCTTAAGGATCTTTCTTAAGGCAGCGAAGGTCTCGGAGCCCATCTCAACCGCTTCACGGATGGATTTGGCACCGACCGGCATAATCATGAATTCCTGGAAATCAACGGAGGAATCAGCATGTTTGCCGCCGTTAAGGACGTTCATCATCGGGACCGGGAGAACTTTAGCGTTCGGGCCGCCGAGATACTTATAAAGAGGCATGCCATAGTAATCAGCAGCAGCTCTGGCAACCGCGAGGGAAACACCGAGCATGGCGTTGGCGCCGAGCTTGGATTTGGTCTTGGTTCCATCAAGTTTGATCATCAAATGATCGATGCCAACCTGATCGTCGACTCTCATGCCCATGATGGCCGGAGCGATGATATCGTTGACGTTGGCGACGGCTTTTAAGACACCTTTGCCGCCATATCTCTTCTTATCACCATCGCGAAGTTCAAGAGCTTCTCTTTCGCCGGTGGAAGCGCCCGAAGGTACGATCGCTCTTCCAAAAGCGCCGGAAACAGTCTCGACTTCAACTTCAATGGTCGGATTGCCGCGGGAGTCAAGTACTTCTCTCGCGTGAACAGAACTGATGTTTGGCATTTACAAAAATCTCCTTTTTTGTTCCGCCTTTGCGGACATTCTTATTATATAAGAAATAAAACAATGTTGCATCACCGGGTAAGCGTTTTTAACCGGTTTTTCAGTAAAAATTTCCTTCTGATCACTAGGAAACAAAAAAGCGATAAGGATTTTCACATAAAAAGAGCGGAATATTTTAATCCCGCTCTTTAAATCGTTAAATGATAATAAGCTCTAATTAAAGATACTTTTCGATCGTCTTTACCGCTTCAGCGTAGGAATCAGCGATTTCCTGATAAGATTCCACCGCTTTATCCTTTTCCTGGGCACGAAGAAGAGCGACGGTATTCGAAGTGGCTTTATATAGTCTAGTTAAACCTAGATTGCCCGAGACTCCTTTAACGGTGTGAGCAGCTTCGAAGGCGGCTTCTAAATCTCCTTTATCAAAAGCGGGTTTGATCAGAGGGAAGGAAGCATCCATCGGGAATTTCTTTAAGAATTTAACATATAAGGCTTCATTTCCCATGAAGCGCTCTAAAAAGCGCCTTTGACATCGTTTCCTTGGCTTTCCAATTCGATTAAAAGCTGATCCATAATTCCTCCATAAATAAATTTACGTATCTATATTATAAATGAGTTATTTCCTCTGTGTGATGAAAACGTTTAGTTTTATACATATTTTCATCGATTACTTTTTGGAAGTCCGCTACGGACATCTTACTTTCCGCTTGATAGATAGCATACCCCATGGCGAAGCTGATCTTATAAGGTCTTTTTCCTGAATCGTTGAAGTCTTTTAAGGCTTTTTGAATCTTATTGACAAATTCCTTCAGGTCTTCTTCCTTATAGATATCTGAGACGAGGCAGAACTCATCTCCACCGTATCTAGCTACTAAACCGGTGGCCGGTGAACAGCAGGAAACAAGGATTCCCGCTGTATCTTCCAAGGCTTGATCCCCGATATTATGTCCATATGTATCATTGATGTTCTTAAAGTCATTTAAATCAATAAGAATGGCGGAAAAGGAATGGGAATCATTGGAACTATGGATCTTCTGCTGCAGGATTTTTTCTAGTTTTCTTCGATTGTAGGCCCCAGTTAAATAATCCACATCGATGGAACGGAAAAGGATGTTAATGAAAACAATCAAGATTGAAAGGGCGATAGAAAAGGAAGCGGTCGGTAAGCCTTTAGTCAGGTATTGAAGCAAAATACCAAAGGCCGGGATCACCGGGAACAAAAGCAAAGAAGTGATCTTCCCTTTCTCGGTTTCTTTGCGGAAGACAAAAGTCATTAAGGTGGTAGTGGCAATCATCAAGAAAAGAACAGCAAAATGCAGCGGGAACAAGAAGCCACGCGAATAGTTTCCGTTAGCGTCAAACTGGAAAAGCAGGTTGAAGAAGGGAGTGAGCAAAAGAAGGATTAAATCGATTCCTCCTAAAGCGATATCCACATATAAAAAGGCCTCGGTTTTACTTTTCTTATGAGGATAAATCTCAATGGAAGCGAAACAATGCCAGGCGATTTCGACAATCGGAGAGATACCGAAATTTACATATATAAAGATTTTAATTAAGACGATTTTCCAGTCTGCATCCGGTTTAATGCTAGATATGGCATCGGATATTACGAAGATGATGAAGGTATAACAAAGAACTCTAAAGAGGATGCTATCCTTGCTTTTTGATTCGGTGTTTTTATAGGAAGAAATCAAGACAAAAAGCAGCAACAGCAGAGAGCAGACATCAAGACATAGCCAGCTAGGTATTTCGTTCATTATGAGAATATCAAATCTTTATATATGAGGCTTTTATTGCTCCTTTTAGCATTTTAACGCAATTGGGCATATAAAGACAAATTCAGGGAAGCTAAAGCCCCTGGATTTAAGTATTTTAAAGATTTAGCAGCAAAAACCAACTGCTTTTTAATTACTTCAAGAGATCTATTTATAACTGAACAGTTTGATACGGATTAAGGAAGGCTCGTTTAGGGTAATCGAGGCTTCATCACCGTTCAGCCTACGATCTTTTTGCCATTGGCCATCGACAAATTTTCCGTCCTCTAATTCCAAAATATCGATATTAGGTTTCTCTTTATCTGTTGAGAAAGGAACGATCATCGCTGTATGACCGAGAATGAAGAATTCATTTTTCTCTTTTTCAACGATCAGACAGACGCCATCTTTTCTGCTAAAGAGTTGAACATTCATGATTACCTTGAAGCCGAAAGAAGAGAACAACAACGTATCCTTCCCTTTTTCTTCGCTGCTAATTGCTTGTAAAGATGAGGTCGAATACTTCGAAGCCAATAAGTCCTTCATCGAATCGATAGCCTTAGCATAATAGGCGTATTCAAGAGGGTTCTGAGGAGTCTTCAATAAGGGATCGGAAGTATCCATTCCGAAAAGGAAGCCTTGGAAAGCATTAAAAGGCTTGCCCATATCCTCAAATCCGAACGGAGAATAACACCAGGCGTGATAATGGCCGATGGTATAAACCAAGCGGAGGGCGGCGTAGGAATGAATCGCCGTTTCCGGAATCATCAAAGGATTATTAAGCTTCTGATATTCCTCGCAGATCTGACAGAAATTTTGAACGTAAATATCAGGGGAGACCACATCGACATCTTTCGCGACATATTTCCAGACTTCCATCATGCGGCTGACCGGGCCACCGCTAGGATAGATTCCCGCTTTCGCTCCTTTATCCAGCCAGCAATTGACACTGAAGGGCAAAGGATAGATTTCTTTACCGGCTTTAGCGAGCTTTTCTACATAAGAGGCGATATAAAAGGCGGAGAATATTTCTTCGGCGCAAGCTCCGAAGACTTCTTCCCAGCTTCCTTCTTCTTTTCCTTCTTCGACAGCTTTTCTGACATCTTCTGTCATCGAAGAAAGTGAATTCTTCATATAGGAAACAAATTCTGCAGGGACTTTCTTGTTGAATAGTTCATCCGCTTTCAAGGAATGTTCTCTTCCCGCTCCTTGCAGTCCGGTTTCGTTTTCAATCTGGACATAAAGGACGGTCTTTTCTTTTTCATCTACTTCTTTAAGATGCTTCATCAAAGCTATGAAAGCTTTTTTATCCGCTTTATTGGTCTCTTCACCGAGGTAAGATAACGAAGTATATGGAAATCCATAAAAGTCTTTTAAGGCTACTTTGTTCTTTCCTTTTTCGACTTCCGCCCTGGGGAATCTATTTAAATCTTCTTTGACCCAGCTAGGAGCGTACATACATTGGGCGTTTTTCCAAGCTCCGAAATAAAGGAAGCCGATTTTCATCTCCCTGCTCCGGGCTTGGAGGATTAGTTTATCGACTAAGGAGAAATCAAAATGACCTTCTTCTGGTTCTAACAATTCCCAGGTGACGGGAAGTAGAAGGCTATTTAAACCAAGTTCTTTTCCTTGATCCCAGATATGCTCCATGAATTCCGCTGAGGAAGAAGCGGAATTATGGACTTCACCGGCAACCATAATAAACGGCTTGCCGTTCTCATCTCTGATCATAAATTGTTTGGTATTCATATGTTTTACCTCATTTACCATTATTTTATGAAAGAAAACGGCTGAAGGTATTGTGATATTTATGTGCTTTTATTGATTTTCCCGTTCTTTTTCTTTAGAAAAAGCCTTAGAGATGCTTCTATAAGAAAGCTCTAAGAATTTCGGCAATTTGATCTTGGTCTTTTTCCAGATGAAGAATAAGGCGATATAAAGAACAATAAGACCTAAAAGACAAGAAAGAAGAATGATGGTCACGGTGTTTATACTGGTCTCATTTGTCTTAGTCTGAAGAACAGGTATCTTAATCATCAAAGGGGTTGATGTAGAGGTGACAGTAGTAATTCCATTCCCGACTTTAGCGATGGAGACGAGAGTTCTTTCCGCATAGCTTGAAAGATTTATCGTCGTTTCCCCGTCTTTGGTTTTAATGGTGGTTATCGATTGATCGCTGAAAGTCAAAAGGTAGGAGGAGGACTCCTCTAGACCGGAAAGAATATCTGTTGTTTTATCAAAAGAAAGCGATTGTTCTGAAGGAGCTTTTTCTCTTTTTGGTAAAACGAAATTAACTTGTTGCTTTAGAGAATCAATCGAAGAAGTATCGTTACCTTTTTTGCTGATTCCCACCAAGGTCTTATCATAGAAAGAAACGTTTTCTGAAGTATTGATAGTTCCTTTCGGACTGGCTTTGTAGGTTAAATCAGTTCCATCGCTGAAGCTTAAGATATAGTTGGAATTCCCGCTGAGGTTGGTTAGGTAAGGAGCTTGGAAAGTCGCCTCTGGCATCTTCTCATGGGGAAGGATTGCGGAGTTAAGACTTTCCATGAAGGAATTAGCGGTATTTTTGCTATCTCCGACCTTCACTAACCCGATAAGAGTCTTGCCGGCAAGTTGGCTAAGGCTAGCTAGATCTTCTTGTGAAGCGGTGGCGTTAAGATTAAAAAGAGTCCCGTCAGAAAATATCAAAAGATAGGAAGCATCTTTTTCTAATCCGTTTAAAGTACCTTTTTCTTTGTCGAAAGAAGTTTGAGGGGTATTTTCCTTTAAGGAAGGAATAAGCCAGTTTAAACCATCTTGCTTAGGGGAATTTATGTATTTTAGATCATCACCTTTTTGCATTATGGAGACGATGGTCTTACCGCTAAGGCTGGCTTCTAACCACGGGAAAATATATCCATTAACATCGGTTTTTAAAATAACAGAGGACGAATCATCAAAGGTTACTTCGTAAGTTTTTTCACTATTTAGCCCTGAGATAAATCCGTTTGTATATTCAGCTTCCGGTGTCAGATACTGGATAGCGATTAACTCATTGGAAAAGCTTTGGACTTGGGAAGTAATAGAGTTAATTCCATCGCCTTTTTTCTTCAGACCGGAGAGTCTTTTACCTAAGAAAGAAAAAGAGGAGGTTAAATAGAAGGTGCCTTGCTCATCCGCTTGGATATCCTTTTCCGATAAATCTGAGAAGATAACAGCGTAAGCGGAAAGGCTGGTTAGACCAGTTAATGCTCCGCTATCTTTGTTATAGATAGCGGTGGGCTTCTCTTCAATCTTGCTGGCTACCTGATAAGAGATAACTTTCGGATCTGAATTGATTGTGTCCCCGTTCTTCAACGCCTGAATAGACGTTAAATTCTTCCCGAGCAGTTCCGGATGCTTAATTATTTCAATAGTTCCCTCGCTGTCCGCTTGGATATCATAACTAGTTTTGTCCCCGTCTAACAGACGATAAAAGATATTGTTTTCTAAAGAAGAAATCTTTCCGTTTACTTTATCGATATTAGGAGCGGGTAAAGCCATCTTCGGGAGGATGACCCCGGATAAGTAAAAAGGCAAGGAATCGCTTTTTAATGCGTAATCGCCTTTTAGTTTCAGGTTACTTAGTGTCTTGCCTTTGATAGCTTCAATATCCGCTAACGAGAAACTTTCTTCTGTTCCCGTCTGGAATTCATAAGAACTGAAATCATCGAAAGTCAAAACATAAGTCAGATTGCTCTTTAATCCGGAGAGAAGATCACTTTCCTGAGCGAATGCAGCGGAGGAAGGAGTCTCTTCTCTTCCTGAAAGGAAAAGATAATTTAGGGTCTGTGCTGATTCTGCATAGGTGTAAGTTGAACTATCAGATATTAGTTTTATCTTATTTATTGTCTTGCCGTATATTTCTTCATCCGCATAGATAGTCCCATGGATATCGGCGACTTTATTAATCGTGTTATTTTCAGAGGTGATTAATTGATATGAGGCGTTAGCGTACAGCCCGTAAATATATCCTCCTTCCTGACTGAAAGAAGAAAGAACTTGTCCGGGTGAAAGGATTTTCTTATTGATACTTATAGGAGCGGAAGAAATAGTGGAAGTGCCATCGCCGATTTTTACTAAAGAAGTCAAGGTTTTGCCGACGGTTTTGCTATCCCCCGATAAATAATAATCTCCGTTAGTTGAAGAGGTTATTTCATAATCATCCCCTTCTAGAAAAGACAGGCGATAGGAAGAATCTTTAACTAGTGAAGAAAGTAAGCCGGTTTCCGGAGTGAAATATGCCGTTGGGGTTTCTTCGATGGCGGAAGGGATCTGATAAAAACAATATTGCTCTGCTGAGTCTTCATCATTAACGACCATATCGGCAGGGATGACTAAACCCTCGATTTCTTTTCCTAAAAGCTCCTGATGTTCAAAGACCGATATTTCCCCTTTTGCGTCTGAAGTGAATGAAAGGTAATCGGTTGAATTGAAATAGAGTTGATAAACGGTCGAAGGCTGAAGATTATAAATGATTCCATCGACATCATTAAAAAAAGATTCCGGCATTGCGGCCTGGGTTAAAAGAATATGCGGGCTTTTTATCAAGGCTTTTTGATAACCTTCACCTGTTAAAGAAAGCAGGCAGGAAAAAGCTAACAAGGATAATAGATCAACAACTATGATTTTTCTTTTAAATGCCATGGCTTCTCCATAAGAGTATTCTAAACTCTTCAGAGAAACTTTTAAATTTCTATAAGATTCTTATTATTAGCTATCGATAACAAAGTTAACGATCAGAGAAAACTAATTGTACTTTTCTTTTTTATGCTTGGAGACTTCTTCGATAAGCTTCTTAACATCGATCGGCTTAGAGATAAAAGAATTCATGCCGGAAGCTAAAGCTTGTTTAACATCTGAGACGAAGGCATTAGCGGTCATGGCGATAATGTAGACTGAGGAAGCATCCTTACGGTTAGTCTTTCTAATCGCCTCTGTCGCCTGATTGCCGCTCATAATCGGCATCATCAGATCCATCAGGATTACATCGTAATAATCCTCTTTAGAAGCGAGGAATTTCTCCACTGCTTCCCTGCCGTTTTCCGCTAAGGTGACCTCGGCTCCATTCATTTCCAGAATGGAAGTAGCAATCTCTGAATTCATCTTATTATCTTCGCATAGTAAGACTTTGATTCCCTGTAAGGATGATCTATTTTCATTAACCGCGAGTTTTTTACTATTGCCATTAATAATCGAAGATAAGAGCTTATCTAAATCAGATTCAAAGATTGGACGGGAAATAAGGTAATTCACCGCTCCTTCTTCGGCGTGCTCTTTGATTTCCGTCGTGTCATAAGAATCGATGATTACCACTGGGCGGGAATCTTTATTAATACTTTTAACTAAGTTTGCTAATTCATCGATCTTCTTTTTATCTTCCGGGAACTCTCCCAGAATAAAATTATAAGATTGATGATTCTGAATGCTTTCATTGATCTTGGCGACAGTTTCCTCATGCGTATAAGAACTATCAGTCTTAATTTTCAAATCAGTTAGATAGGAGACCAGAGTTGAACTATATTGTTTACCTCTTTCCGCTACTAAACAGCGGCAAGAGGAATAATCCGTGTTAGTTAAGGGCTCTTGAGTTCCAATCCCATATTCGATGGTAACTTTAAAAGTCGTTCCTTTTCCTTGCGAGGAGAAACAAAGGATGGTCCCGCCCATTAATTCCACTAGTTTTTTAACGATGGAAAGACCTAAACCCGTCCCGCCGTATTTCTGCCCGATCGAGGTGTCCTGCTGTTCATAAGGAGTGAATAATTTCTTCTGGAATGCTTCGCTCATGCCGATTCCGTTATCGGAAACGATATAAGTCATTCTGACTTTATTTCCTTCCGCTTTTTCCTGAACCGTAGTAAGGACAATCTGCCCTCCTTCCGGGGTGAATTTGCAGGCGTTAGATAAAAAGTTAGTCAGGATCTGATTAGTCCTGATACGATCTCCGATGAGAATCTCATCCTTCAAACCGACATTGATATTCTTAAAAAAGATCTTGTGCGAGCGGGCTTGCGAATAATAAATCAAAGAAATATCGGAGATTAATTGAGCAATCGAAAAAGAGGCGGAAGCCAGTTGCATACGACCTGATTCGATGGCGGAAAGATCGAGGACATCATTAACGATATCTAAGAGGTTATGGGCGGCTTTATCTGATTTTTCGATGTATTCTTTAGCTTTTGATTCGTTCTTGATGTTCGAGTTAGCTAACGACATATAGCCGATAACCGCATTTAAAGGAGTGCGGATTTCATGAGACATGCGAGAAGTAAAATAAGACTTAGCTGAAGAGGCGGCTTCCGCTTCTTTTAAGGCGACAGCTAAGCGTTTGGAACTGCTGTTTCTTAAAAGGATATAAATAATCAACATCGCTACAAGGCCGAGGATTGAAAAGACCATCATAATCGTGGTGATAAAACTCAGGCGGTTAGAGTAATTGACGGTTTCGTTGATTTCTTTAGTCAGACGCGTTGTCAGCTTCATATCAAATTCATTGATGCTTTGACGGATTTCAAACTTCGTGGTCGAATAGTCATAGCCGAAGAGGAACTGTTTAGCATTATTCTCTTTTTGCTCGTTGGTGAGAGCGGAATCAGCAGCTGATAACTGATAAGAAGCTACCCTTTCAGGCATCTCGCTAGTTGCCATCCCTTCGCTTTCACAAATCATCCTCATGGCCCAGGTTTCGCTTTCGATTAAGTAATCGGAAGAAGCTTTGGCGGATTGAATATAAGAGGCTTCCACAGGAGAGATATTCAGACGGATTAAAGTCTGGACGGCTTTATCGCGGGAACGAGTTACTTGGACTTCGGTCCAATAAGCTTCCATATATGTGCGATCTTTAGTGTTCGCAAAGCTCCAGATATCGTTAGTCAGCAAATCGGAACCGGAGATAAAAGAAGTGATCGCCTCTTTAGACTTAAGGAACTTCTCCTCTTTGGCTGTGATTTGTAAGTTTGTCGAATATGAAACAGAGGTCATAGCGGCGATGGCACCCGTAGCTATAACGCTTAGGATAATGATGATATAGGAAAAGACCATCAATCTGTTTTTTCCGCCTTTTCCTTTATTCTTTTTTTCCTGTTCCATTTTTGCCTCAATAAGTAAAGTAAGTATCGTAATTATCAAGGGCGGTTTGCTTTAACCAAGCGCTAAGGAAAGTATCCATCAGATTTGTCTTAGCTAGAGTAAACTTAGCCCCTGCGAAAGGATAAATATATCTAACCGCTTTGTAGGCTTGGGAGGAAATGACCATCGTATGAGTTTTATAATCATCGATAGCTAGCCCGTCCTTGTCTTGTAAATTAAGCAAGGAAGCATCATTGCTCAGCTTGGCTTTTAAGTTTCCTAAAATCGGATAGATCATTAAAGGCTCTACACCCCCGTAACGATAAGTGGTGGAGCCGACTAAACCGGCTTCAACTACACGTTGAATCTCGGCCCTGGTTAAATCACCTACATAAAGGCTGTCACTAATAACCATCGCATTAACATCAGCCTTCGTGTATTCACCTATATAAAGACTGGCGGCGATTTCTTTATAATCGATCATCGAGTACTCAGCATCAAAAGGATTACAGATGGTCTTAGCTACGATTGAGCCGAAGGGAGAACACATATCCTTATTTAGTTCGTAAGGAGCATAGATTGAGGATTGAGCGATAATATCGTCATTTAATGCAGTAAATAAATTGCTGTTTAAATAAGAAATCAAAGCATCATCATCAGCGCCATCGATAATGATCTTTCTTAACGTTTCCTTGAAGGTAACAAATGTGTTGGAGTTCATCGTACGGATAAAGCAGCGGCCTTCTGCAATTTCTTTTTGGATATTA
Source organism: Bacilli bacterium (assembly GCA_022652945.1). GTDB lineage: Bacteria > Bacillota_I > Bacilli_A > RFN20 > CAG-288 > Scatoplasma. The sequence continues at coordinate 124,681 of JALCRV010000001.1, read as the reverse complement.
TCCATCGTCGCTGTATGAGAAAGAGAGACTCCGTTATAAGAAATAAGGCCTTCTCCTGATTTATTCAACAACTCTTCCGCCTCCGAGGAGAACATCGTTTCCATGACTTTGGTAGCGGCCTTGAGCTTTCTGGAATCAACTGCAGCCTTCTTAGTCATGGCTAAGGAAAAGACCGGATAAGTATAAATCCAGTTGGATGAAGAGTCCGAGCCAAAGAAAGGAAGAGCTACGTAAGTCCCAGCGCTAGCGGAAGTGGATATCGTTCCATCCAAAGAAAGCCTGGCCATTGCAACGTTACCTGCAACAATCCCCGCCGCTAAGGAACCGTAATCAGCTTCGATATCCTCCTGGGTCAAGAACTTCTTTTCCTTTAATTCCCTTACTTTAGCGAAGATTTTCTTAAAGCCTGCTTCATCGACAGACTTGGCTTCCCCGTTTTTAAACTTAGTCAGCCAGGAAACACCTTCAGGAGTAGTAAAAAAGTCCTGTAAGCCCAAGCCTTCAAGAACGGTTGTAGCGGTCCAGTTATCCTTACAATCAGCGCCTAAGACGGTGATTTTACCATCGTCTAGTTTTTCAGCGGAATCGATAAATGACTGATAGTCGGTGGGCAGTTTTAAGCCCTTAGCTGTAAATAGGTTCTTATTGGCAACGAAGCCATCAAACAAACCCGGCTCAGGCAACCAACATAACTTATCGTCCATCCGATAATAATCTAGATATTCTTTACCGAAATTGTTAGCGATATCCAAGGAGGATAAATCATAAAGATAAGGAACTAATGTTTTAGCCGTATCGTTTTCAAAGCGTCTTATTGAGACGATATCCGGCTCCTCATTATGTTTAGCCTTATAAAGGATATTCAAAGGTGCGTTTCTGTTATCTTCCCAGATGATTGAGATATCAGGACACTGAGTCTCAATATAATCTCTCCACGGAATAAAAGAAGAGGAATTAAACATGGAGACTCTGATCTGCACTCTGCCATCGGAGGCTATATAGTTATCGATTTGCTGGCAGGCATTTAAAACCGGAAACAATAAAGTAAGGCAAACAGAACTTAAAAACAAATCATTTATTAACTTTCTTTTTGACAATCGATTCTTAATATATGCCATGATTACCCGTTTTTTATTTTATATATTTTAGCATGAACGCCCCTCTATATCCATTAAGCCTAAAGGGTTTTTAAGGAATTCCTTTGGAGGCTTTAATAACCTATATTTATTCAAAGCATTCTTTTAAAAAGAAGACAAATTTTAAACTAGAGCCCTTTGAGCATTAGAGAAGTCCGTTTTCTTTGAATAATATATTAATAGAGAAGCCCTGATAGCCCTGATAATTTGACTTCTCCATATAAATAATTAATACTAATAACGCCAAAACACCAGCAATGGTGCGACGGAAAACTACAGGGTCTTGAAATCATCAAGATAGCCAGCTGCACATTGTGTAGCTGGCTTTTTTTAACCAAAGGAGGGCGCGATATGAAAACAAAAATTGCTATTACCGCTGTCGCTTCCTCTTTATTGTTGGCCTCTTTTTTGCTTCCGACTTTTTCGCTTTACAATAAAACCATTTCTCAAGAATACAGCATCGTTAATGATGCCAAGACTGATACGGTCGCTGAAAATGTCGAGTCTTTAGAAGGCGCGATCTCCTCTTTGATTTTCGGCCAGGATAATTCTTTTAGCGACTTTTTCACCATTCAGAAAAAAGGTGCAATCGTGGAAAGCTACCACGAAGGTTCCGGCCGTGATAGTTCCTTCTATTCGGATATGGCTGCGGATATTAACTCTGCTTTAGGTGCGAAAGCTAGCGAGGTTGCTAATTACAGCTATACCGTCTATCTGACGGGCAAGAATACTTACGATATCTATGTCACCCCGATTGATACTAGCCGCATTTATTCGGCTTCCGGCGATTCCTTGGTGTGGCCGGTCTATAAGTATTCGGTGGATGCTAACGGCGTTAGCTCCTCTCCGATTGTCGGTGAAGCCAAATTAGCTGCCAAGTCTGTTAAGTATTATGTCCAATACTGGGTAGTCAGTTTACCTACTTGGAGCTATGTCTATTATTTAGATAGCACTTCCTTCTCTACTAAAGATCTTTCGAACACTTATGCGAGCCAGATCTCTTCCGCTCGTAGTTTCTACGATGCTTCCCTGGCGTTACTTTCTAAAAAGAGCAGTGCTTTCTACACTGATCTTTTCGCTTTGAAGACGAATGAGAAACTGGTAATCGACAGCAACAATAAATGGAATTACTATAATTCCTTAGCGGCTGAAGGAGCGACGATTGATCCTTTGAATTACAGCTACACCATCGTTTACGAAGGTGAGGACCAAAGCGGGAACAGAATCTATGACTTCTATTTCGCCAAGTACACCAATAACGGTGAAGCGGATAACTATACATCCTTCATCTATCGAAGAGGAATGAACGGCACAGCCTTAAGCCCGGTCGAATGCTTCGCTTCTGGATACTATGCTGACGGTGAGTTAAATCTTAACTCTTTAACCTCCATCCAAGTTCTGACTCAGGCGTATTAGATAAATCTTCATCTAGATATTTCTCTTGAGGCGGGGGACCGCCTCTTTTTTAAACGTAATAAAGGCAGCCTTGATAAATTAATTAAGGAAAAAGTCACGCTATAAACCTTTGGAAAAGCATAACAAAACAATACTTGGGCTTCTTAGAAGGCTTCAACGAGCGTCTAAAGAGGCTTAAAAACGTTTTGGAAGGGGTTTTAGCAGTCCTTTTGGCCCTTTTATCTTACTTCCTTCAACAATTTTTTATCCTTTTCAGAAAAGCCAGATTTTATCTGATTTTTTTCCGATTCTTTAAATGCCTAAGCTTCGGGCTTTTTTGAGCAAGTATTAAAAAGTTATCATTTTCACAATTTGACATTTTAGGTCTTTTAAACAAATTGTACTATATAAAAACGCCTATATATAGCCATATTTATTTGATATGGTCTTTTATGAGCTAAGCTTTTTACTTATGTCTTTGCACCAATATCGTGCATGTGCTACATTATTGACGAGCAAAGCATCAGCGATGGTGCGACGCAAAGCTAAAGGGTCTTGAACAGAAATCAAGATAGCCAGTTGCAGATACATAATGCGACTGGCTTTTTTAAACCCCAGTCAAGAAAGGAATAAACATTATGAAAAGAGTACTGTTAATTGCTGGCGCCGCTGTTCTTCTCGCTTCTGGTATCGGAGCTTCCGTCTTCGCTAAGTACAATGCTTCGACCGATGGAAAATCCGGTGATATCAATGCTAAGCAGTTTGTGATGGTTGAGGCCGATGATTCGACCGCTGCCAAATATGCGACCGTCTCGCTCGCTCCTGGTGAGGAACAATCCTATTCTTATTCGGTCGTTAACTATGATGCCGCCAATATTTCCGAAGTTGATATCAATGTGACTTTCGCGGTTGCCCTTTCCGGCGATCTCGCTAATGCCTTGACGATCGATAATGCTAATTACACCTGCGTCTTAGCTAAAGACGTTAAGTCTACTGGCACTTTCTCCTTCAAGGTTTCCTTCCCGGATGCCGCTGATAACAACAATTACATCGGCAAAACTGCCACTTTAGCTATTTCTTGCTCCGGCGTCCAAGCCTAACAAGACATAACCTGATAAGTTAAGGTATAATAAGTGGGCTTAGCGATAAGCCCGCTTTTTTAAAAAATGGTAACGGAAGCAAAGAAAGAACAGGAAGCTAATAAGCCTTCCACTCTCGACCAGCTTTACAAGGAAGTCGAAGATTATAACTCTCCGGAAAGCAAGGCCAAAAGGAAGAGAAAAAAGATCTATCAGGAAATCGGAGATATCGTCTTCGCCCTGATTATCAGTCTTCTCTGCTTCTTTATCGTGGTTGTTAATTTAGCCAAGGAAAATAACCGTGTCCCGTTTCTTTTCAATTACTCGATTGAATATATTCAGACCGGGTCGATGAATCCGACCCTGCCGATCGGTTCGGTGATCCTTTCTAAAAAGGTCGATGCTTCAACGGAGATTTCCGTCGGGTATAAAGATTCTGCTTCCGAAGGAGATATCATTACTTTCTACAACGCTGATGATGTGATTGTCACTCATCGAGCGGTGGAAACATATACGGAAGGCCAAGTTATCTATTACAAGACTAAAGGCGATAATAATAACTCTTTAGATCCGACCCCGATTCCTCGTAGCGATGTGATTTCTCTTTTTATCAGGAGGATAGTATGAGCACTGATAATAAAGAGATAAAGCCGATCGAAGAAGGCGGTAAAGAAAACGTCTCGATTATCGTCAAGGATTTAATCTCCGCCGAGCATTATAAAGAAGAAGGAAAACTCATTCCTCTTCTGGATGGGCTTTCTTTTGAAATCCTTAAAGGCCAGAAAGTCGGAATCTCTTCTACCAACAAGGAAGAGCTGGTGGCTTTAATTGAAATACTCGGCAATATGCGTAGTTATTACAAAGGCTACGTTAAACTTTCTTCTTTAGGGACCAAGGCTTTAAAGAGAGCTGTGGTGGAGCAGATTTATTATCTCGATTCCTCCAGCATGCTTTATGAAGATATGTCTTTATTGAAACATTTGATGCTGATCAGAAATATTTATTGTCAGTCTCACGGGCTGGAGTTTGAACCGGGAGTCGAACAGAAAAGAATGTTGGACTATATAAAGGAAGCCAAGATGGCATCCTATGTCCTGACTCCGATTAAGAAGATGCCTGAAACCATAAAGTTTATCGTTTCGATTATGGTGGCTTTGCTTTCCGATTCCGAGAAGATTGTTATCAATGCTTCTCAATATGTTTTCTCTTATGAGGAATGCTCAGTTATCCAGGCCTTATTCCAAATGTTTAAAGAGAAGACCATCATTATCGGGACCGGGGACAATAAACTGATCGGCATGTCCTGCGATCAGGTGATTTACTTAAGCAAAGGCAAACTGAAGACCTTCTCTTCGGTCAACGATCTTTATAAGAACTGGGATAAGGTCACCTGCTCGATTAAGACTGAACAGAGCCAAGAACTGATAGATATTATCCATTCTTTAGCTAAAGGAAAAGAACTGGACTGCTTGCCTCAGGATGGCTATGTCTACGTTAAATATCTGGAACCGTCAGCCTTCTTAAATGAAGAATTCTTTACGCTATGTGAAAGCCGAGGCATTATTATCGGCGATATCCGTATCAATCATGGCAGAGTCGCTAATGCTTTCGAAGAAATCGGAGAATAGAAAGTCATGATATACACTTCCACGGCAATATCGGATGAACTAGAAAAGCCCTTTGTGGGTCAAGCAAACCACAAATGGAAGATTTTTGTCGATGCTGTTTTAGTGGTCGTCCTGACTTTTATCTGCTCCACGGTCTTTTCCACCTTGGCAGATACGGTGGTCGGAGAGAAGATGACTCTGTTCTCTGACCAGACGCTTTTCTCCATCATTTCCCTGATTAATATCATTATTCCCGGCTTTGTCGCCTTCTATTTATATAGCGACTATCGGCGGATGACTTTTAACGATCTTTACAATAATAAGATGTATATGCTGATCAAAATGGGACAGAAAGCCAACCGGGTAGTCTATACCCGTCTATTGTCGATTGTCCTTTATACTTTGTCCTTATATTTGATTGTCTTCGTGCTTTCTTTAGGAACCTGTTTGATTCTTAATTATCAGTTATCGTTAGGTAATCAATTCAATTTGATTATCCTGGGCTTTATTCTTTCTTTAGCTTCCGCTTTTACGGTTTTATCGATCTCTACTTTTATCAAAGAAAGAAAATACGGAGTCCTTTTATTTATCGCCTTCTTTATCGGGTTTATCCTTTACGCTTTCTTGAGCTCGTTTGATAAGGTGATGTCTTCGGAAACGAAGATGATGTATTTAAAGAATCTGTTCGATTTTCAAATGACCGATGGGTTTATTTATGCGGTCTTGCTGCTCTCGGTTTTTGATCTGGGGGAGATTATTATCTCCTGCCAAAGGGAGTCAGCCTTGTACCATACTTCTTTGCCTTTACGGAAGGATTTAGTCGTAATCGATTATTCCTCAAATAAAGTCATCGAGCCGAAGAAAGACTTCTCCTCTCTTATCAAAAAAGCGCTCAAGTACTTTAATTACACGATCTTCTCTTTGCTTTGTTTATCGGCTTTAGCAACCAATTTCTATCTTATTTCCATCGGGAGCAAGAATATCGCTAACGATTATCAGGCCGGCACTGATATTTCGATGATCTTCGCTTCTTCGACGATGGCTCCTTCCATTTACGCTAACGATTTTGTGACCTTCAGGACTCTAGATAAAAAGGAAGAAGTCCTGCAGGGCGATATCATTTATTACCAGAAAGAAATCACCGCTTCCGATGGAAGCAAATCAACTTATCCGACCGTCGTGAAAGTCATCAATATCAATAACGGAATCGATTACAATGTCGATGTTACTAATTCCGTCTCCGGGACTGATATGTCGGATACTTTGACCAGGGAAGAAATCGTCGGGAAGTTAGTTTATGTTTCCCGTCCTTTAGGAGCCTGGATTGTCTTCAATCAGTCAATTATTGGAAAAATCATCATGATCGGCGGGCCTTTATTCATAATCCTCTTCTACGATAATTTCGCTAAGTTTGGCAAAGCCTACAAGCTTGTATCGGAGGAAGAAAGCGAAGACAACGAGAAGAAGTTCCATAAGGAAGGAAAATAAAACGTATTCCTTCTTGTCTATTTGAAAAAAGCCTATCCTTTATTTATAATTTGAGCAGAGGTTTTATCCATCCAATGAGAATATAAAGACCAAAGAGGAATCTAGAGAAGAAGACGTTCTTTCTTTTTTAGGTCCTCTTTGGTTTTTTACTTTGGCTTTTAATCATGGAGGATAAAAATATGTTGAGACTTCAGAATGTCACGATTATTAAAAAAGATGGAGAACGACCGCTTATTAAAGATTTCTCTTTTACTTTAGAAAAAGGAGATAAGGCAGCGGTTATCGGAGAGGAAGGAGACGGTAAATCCACCCTGTTAAAGTTCATTTACGACTCTAAGCTGCTCGATAGTTACTGCACTTATCAAGGTGAAGTAATTAAACAAGGCAGAATCGGGTACTTAAGTCAGAATCTCGAGGAGGGCTTTTCCTCTTTAACGATGGAGGACTATTTTCTAAAAAAGGATCTTCAAAGTGAAAAGGACCTTTCGATTTATAATGACTTTAAAAGGATTCAGGAATGCCTGAGCCGGGTGAAGCTTTCACCTGAGCTTTTGTTCTCCTATCAGCCTTTAAGTTCTTTATCGGGCGGGGAGAAAGTTAAGATGCGGATGGCTAAACTGCTGTATTTGAATCCGGACATCCTGCTTTTAGATGAACCGACTAACGATCTAGATCTCTCCTCTTTAAAGTGGATGGAAGAGTTTATCCTTTCTTGCCAGCTTCCTTTGCTTTTTGTCTCTCACGATGAAATGCTTCTTTCGAAAACGGCGAATCGGATTATCCATCTGGAACAAGTCAATAAAAAACAGGAAGCGAAAATCACTGTTTGTTCCTTAGATTATCTTTCTTATATCGAGAAACGGTTTCACCTTATTGAGAAACAGAATCAGGTAGCTCAGGAAGAAAATAAACAATACGAAGAAAAGAAGGAACGCTTCCTTCATGTCTATGACTCAGTTCGTTATCAGCAGGCTAATCTCCCTAAAGCGGGCTCTGATTCCGCAGGAAGGCTTTTAAAGAAGAAAATGAAGGCTCTGCTTTCCCAGCGTTCACGCTTAGAGAAAGAAAGCGAAGAACTGACAAAAGAAGCGGATGTAGAGGAAGCGATTAACTTAAAGTTTCCAACAGAAACTAAATTGAAAAAAGGGACTTTGATTACCTCTTTAGATTTAAAGGAATTAAAGGTCCAAGACCGGGTTCTTTCTAATGACATTTTCTTAAAAGCTTATACGGGAGATAAGATTGTTATCATCGGCGATAACGGAGTGGGCAAGACTACTTTATTAAAGACTATTTATGAAAGACTAAAAGACAGGAAGGATCTTAAAGTCGGCTATATGCCTCAAAATTATGAGGATAAGATGGATTACCATCTGCTTCCTCTGGATTTTATCTGCCCTTCTAGGAAGAAAGAAGACCGTTTGAAGGCTGGTGAATTCCTCGGGGCCTTAAGGTTCTCTTCGGAAGAAATGCTCTCTCCGCTTTCCTATCTTTCTTCGGGACAAAGAGGCAAATTGTTCTTGGCAAAGTTTATTCTGGAAGAGGATGACTTTCTACTTCTTGATGAACCGACCAGAAATTTTTCGCCTCTTTCTAATCCGATGATCAGAAAAGCCCTGAATTCCTTTAAAGGCGGATTTATCGCCATCTCCCATGATCGGATGTTTATTTCTTCACTCGGAAAAGATGTCTATTTACTTACTAAGCAGGGCCTAAAGAAATGCGCAAAAGAAGATATCGATGAGCTTTAAGGATGGAAAGAAGCAAGAATATGGCTTTATACTAAAGCGAGGAATAAAGGAACTAAAATGCTGAAAAGAGAAAAGGTTATCAAGGCAGCTAAGGTTATATGGATTGCTTCTCTTCCTTTGATCTTTGTCTTGACCGCCGGGGCTTTAACTGGGTCCGCTTTACTTCAGGCCTCTTCTGAGGGGGATGATTTTGATGTAGCGGGAAGAACGATTATGAATTGGACACTTCCTTTTGCTTTTGGGTTTATAGTTCTTTTCCTTTTGGCTTTTACTGTCTATCTGACTTTAAAAGCGAAGAATGATCAGCTAGGCAAGATTAACTTTTCGTTGAGGAAGTTCTGGGATGGAGTCTTTAAAGAGACGACTCCGGAAAAGCTCAATGAGGAATCCTTAGCATTCTTAGATCCTTTAGATCCTTATTTTAACCAAGTCAACCAAGCGGGCAACTCGATTATCGATGTAGGTTGTGGAAGCGGAGAGATGCTGATGAAAATGGCTTTTCTCGATAGGGAAAAGACGCATCATTATACCGGCTTAGATCAATCCTTGGCGGCTTTAAAGACTGCGGAGGAGACAGCTATGTTATCAGGGCTCTCTAATCTAAATTTTATCTGTGGGGACTTGATGGCTTTAAGAAAAATTCCTGATAATTATTTCGATGGCGGGATTACAAGTAATTTCCTCGATGTGATTCCCTCTTTGACGGCTAAAGAGTTCATCGCTGAGTTAGCTAGGATTATTAAACCCGGAGGCATCTTGCTCGTTAAGCTTAACTTTATAGTTGAGGATGCCCAAAGAAAGAAGATGGGAGGGACTTTAGATAAAGACGGCAATATTTATCTTAAGGGGATCTTAAGGACCTCCAACAAACCAAACGAGTACTGGATTACCTTATTTTCTGATTCGTTCAACCTGATTTCTCAGGGAACCTATCCCCGTGCCAAAGATCAGCCGGGAGATCGTTTGTTCGTTTTTCAGAGAAGATAAGAGTGCTTTTTCGACCTTCGAGCATTATTCTTGCATCAGTAAATAGACACTGATATAATTTCAACCATGATTTTTATATAAAAAAGCTTAAAAAACAGAAAAAGTTTCGCTATGTTTTTTAGGCGATTATAATTTATTTTAACTATATAAACTATTTTATTTTAAAATTTAAGAATGTGTCAAAAAAGTATTTGTTTTAACTGCTGACACACTGCCTTATTTTTGGCCTGATAGGCTGTTTTTATTTATACTCCTAATTTAAAAGGCACACAATAAAAGGGCTTACATTTCAACCTGACAAAACTATGCTTTTTCTTCACCGAAATTCTTCGGGTGGTTACACTTACGAGTATTGACAAAGCGCTTACATTTTTCTAAATTAATAGTGTGCTCTAGCACGCAAACCGTGCGTGTTACACCCATTAAGGAAATGAAACAGACAACTATTAAAGAAATTGCCGCTTTGGCAGGGACCTCAAGGGGCACAGTCGATCGCGTCATCAATAAACGTGGCCGGGTCTCTCCTAAAGTTAAGGCACGGGTTCTGCAGGTAATCGATGAAACCAATTACCGGCCGAATACTGCTGCACGTTCCTTATATATGTCTCATCGAGGATTGAAAATCGGTGCTGTCATCGGCGGCCTGAAGAATTCATTCTTCGATCTGGTTATCGCGGGGATTAAGGATGAAGTTGAGCATTACCGTTCTTCTGGGATCTCGCTCATCCTGAAAAATGTCTCCCTTTTCGATAAGGAAGCTAACCTGAAGGCGATTGCTGAGTTGAAAGAAGAAGGTGTGGATGCAGTTCTGATCGCCGCAATCGGTGATGAAGATATCCAAGCCGCTCTTAATTCCCTGCACGTGCCTCTGGTCGCTGTGAACCTTAACTTAGAGGCCAAGAACAAATTGTGCTTCGTCGGGACGAATTATCTTAACTCGGGTCGCTTAGCTGGAAACTTCGCTAGTCTTATTGTTAACGAACCGACTGGGTGTGGAATTGTCGTAGGTAGTCTTACCCACCCAGGTCAGTCTCTTCGTTGCCGAGGCTTCGAGGAAGCGATTGAGCCAAAGATTAATCTTACTGAGATTATCGAAAACCAAGATGAGAACGAATGCTCATATAACTTGGTAAAGACGATGCTCCAAAATCCTTCTATCGGTCTGATTTGTTTCCTAGGCGCCGGTGAAGAAGGAGGACTGAAGGCTATCGCTGAAAGCGGGAAACATCCTAAAGTCATCACCGTCGACCAGTCGGAAGGAGTCCTTGAAGGACTGCAAAACGGATTGGTGGCCGGAACGATCAATCAGCATCCTTATACGCAAGGTGTCCGCTCGGTTGATCTGATCTTCGACAGCTTGGTCTGCCGCAATAAAGTTCCAAAAGAAATCATCATGGATAATGTCTTAATCCTCAAAGAATCGATTCTTACGCACAAGCTCGCTAAATAAAAAAAGGAGGCCAAAATATGGCAAAGAGATTAGTTACGTTAGTCACCTGTCAGTGGTCGGATCTGGATTTTGAGACTCTGTGCAAGACGGCTAAGAAGATGGGCTATGATGGCTTGGAATTAGCTGTCTGGGGCAACGCTTTTGACCTTGATAAGGCCTATAGCGATGATTCGTATATCGCCTTTATCAAACAGACCTTGAAAAAGAACGGCTTAGTTTTAAGCGCCTTGGCTTCTCACATTATCGGACAGTGCGTTTCCGATAAACCCGATCCTAGATTGAATAATTTTGCTCCGGCTCGCTTAGCTAATAAACCGGCTGAGATCAAAGCTTGGGCTATCGAAAGCATGAAGAAAGTCGCTGTCGTCGCCAAGAAACTTGGTGTCGAAGTTGTCAGCGGCTTCACCGGTTCTCCGATCTGGGCTTATTTTTATAGCTTCCCTCAGACTCCGGAAGATATGATCGAAGCTGGTTTCCAGCAGGTCAGAAAAGATTGGCTTCCGATCTTGGATGTCTTTAAGGCCAACGGCATTAAGTTCGCCCTTGAAGTCCACCCGGGTGAAATCGCCTTCGATTACTACACCGCTAAACGTATTCTTGAAGTATTTAAGGATCGTCCGGAATTCGGGCTTAACTTCGATCCTTCCCACTTATTATGGCAAGGAATCAAACCTGAGCTCTTCTTGGAAGATTTCATCGACAGAGTCTATAACATCCATATGAAGGATGCGGCGGTCACTCTTAATGGGAGAACAGGCTTATTAGGCTCCCATATCGATTTCGGCAGCGGAAAACGCGGCTGGAATTTCCGTTCACTCGGACATGGCCAGGTCAATTTCGAAGAGATTATCAGAGTCCTTAACGCTTACGGCAATCGTCGTCCGCTCGCCGTGGAATGGGAAGATTCCGGCATGGAGAGAATCAGCGGTGGCGAAGAGGCCTGCCAATTTGTCCGCAAGGTTGATTTCGAGCCTTCCAACGTCAAATTCGATGACGCTATTTCCAATAAATAACTGAAAGACTGAAGGAGGAACAAACATGGAAAAGTTCTTGCGTTACGGCATGGTCGGCGGTGATATCAAAGCCTTTATCGGCGGAGTTCATCGTCGGGCAATCGCGATGGATCCGAGAGCTAAGTTAGTCGCCGGGGCTTTCTCAATTGTCCCTGAGCTTCATGTCCAGACCGCGGATGCTTATCATATCGACGCTGATCGTCGTTACGATGACTATAAGACGATGGCTGAGAAAGAAAGCCAACGTCCCGATGGCATTGATTGGGTCAGTATCTGCACCCCTAACTTCCTCCACTATCAGATTGCGAAGGAATTCCTCGAACACGGCATCAATGTCGTCTGCGAGAAACCGCTCTGCTTCACTGAAGAAGAAGCTAAGGAACTGGTCGAATTAGCTGCTAAAAAGAATCTGGTCTTCGCTATGACTTATACCTACACCGGTTACACGATGGTTAAATTAGCCCGTGAAATGATTGCGAAAGGTAAGATTGGCAAGATCGTTTCGATGAATGTCGAGTATGTCCAAGACTGGCTGGTCGGTTCGCTTGATCCGGCTAATCAGAAAGCCACTACCCTTTCCGTCTGGCGCAGCGACCCGAAATACTCCGGTATTTCTAACTGCATCGGCGATATCGGAACCCACGCGGAGAATTTGCTCCACTATCTGACCGGATTGAACATCAAACGGATCGTCGCCACAACCGATAAGTACGGTATGGCCTTGGATCTAAATAGCAATATGATCCTCGAATATGAGAACGGAGTCAGGGCTGGCTTCTGGTGCTCCCAGGTAGCCTGCGGTCACTTTAACGGCTTGGTCGCCAGAATCTTCGGCGATAAAGGTGCTCTGGAGTGGAGCCAGGAATACCCTGATGATCTGCTCTATACACCGGTTGGTGAGCCGACGGAGACGATGAAGCGTGGCTCTTCTTATACCAAGGTCTACGAAGCTGGGAATCTGTCCAGACTCCCGGTTGGTCATCCGGAAGGTCTTACTACCGCTTTCGCTAACATCTACAGGAATGTCATTACGACTATCCTGAAGAAGAAAAACGGCGAGAAGCTTACACCCGCTGATCTGGATTTCCAGAATGCGGAGAACGGATTAGATGGTGTCCACTTTATCCATAAAGCCATCGAATCGGCTGAAAAAGGCACTTGGGTTAAGTATTAGAGCTCGTCGGTTGCTGTCAATTAGTTCTGTTTCGTTTCTAGTCTCTTTCCATTGAAATTAGGGGCACTGACCCTAGTTTATAGATTCACTTAAAAGGAGGTTAAATCTATGAAGAAATCAGTTATGTCTCTGCTTGCGCTTGCTGTTGTTGCTGGTTGCTGTTTGACTTCTTGCGGCAATGGTGCTGCCAAGACCGTCGAAGTTCTGGTTCAGACTGCTGATCACGGCTGGACTGGTGCTGTTCAGAGCTATGCCAAGGAAAAAGTTGACGCGCTCAACAAGGAAGGCAAGTATAAGGTCAATCTTACTGCTTGCGAAGATGCTACTGTTGAGGCTAACAAGGTCGCTGACCTTCTCGTCAATAAAGATGCCCTTAACGGGATCGTCCTTCTTCCTATCGACAATACTATGAGCAGCTCTTTGGATAAGATCGTCGCTGCTAATGTTCCGTTCGTTCAGTTCGACCGTGTCGTCAAGACTGATAACATCACCAACGCTGCCTGCCGTGTTTCCAACGTCTTAGGTGATAACTATGGCATCGGTGTCGCTACCGCTAAGAGATTCATTCAAAAAGGCATTAAACCTGGCGAAAAGATTCTCATTATGCCGGGCGATAACTCCTCCGTCCCTGTCAGCCGTACTTCTGGCTTCACTGATACTCTTAAGAGCGAAGGTGGCTGGACTGATGCACAGTTGAAGGATGCTATCTACACCACCGATTACACTGGCTGGAGCCGTACTAAGTCCATCGATTTGTTCACCAACTGGGTCAACCTTGGCACTTATGCTGATTATAAGTGGATCTTCACTCACGATGATGAAATCGCCATGGGTATTCTTGAGACTCTTAACTCCACCCGTGTTACTGATGATGTCAAGACTTGGTTCAAGGAGAGTGTCACTTCTCTCGCTTCTTCTTCCAGCTTGGATGAAATCTACGCCGTCATGGAAGGCAAACATACGACCGATTACAAAGGCTTGTTCTTACAGCATTGTTATCTGTTCGATGTCACCTATGATCCGGCCATGATTCAGACCGCTATTCAGGATATGATCGATCACCTCGATGGCAAGACTGTCACCAAGGATCACGTCATCGCCGTCAACACCGTCGATGCTGATAACGTCTCCCAGTTCAAGGGCTTCGGCTCCGGCAACTATCGTGTCGCTTAATATCTGAACTGATTCAATCTGTTATCTTCCCTGGGCAATGCGTCTTCTTGCCCAGGGGAGGTTTTTTAAAGAGAAAGGCTTCACGTCATGAAACTTCTCGAAATGAAGGGTATTCGTAAATCGTTCTACGGTGTGGAAGTGCTCCACAGCGTCGATTTTTCTGTTGAAAAAGGCAGCGTCCATGCTCTGTTAGGAGAAAATGGTGCTGGCAAGAGCACTTTGATGAACATCTTGGCTGGCGTTTATACCAAAGATGGTGGGACGGTTTTATTCGATGGCAAAGATTATCCGGAAATGACAGTCCGCTTAGCGGAAATGGCCGGTATCGCCTTTGTCCACCAGGAACTGAACATCTTCAATACATTAAAGGTTTATGAGAATATTTTCATCGGCGATGAATTGATCGATAAATTCGGTCGCCTTAAGATCCATGAAATGATCGGTAAGACTAATGCCCTCTTTAAAGATCTGGGTATTCGTCTTAGCGCCACGGAGGAAGTATCTGAACTATCGACCGCTGAAAAACAGTTGATTGAGATCTCCCGTGCGTTGAGAAAGCACGCTAAGCTCATCATTCTTGATGAGCCGACTACCGCTTTGTCCAACGAAGAAATCGATAATCTGTTTGGAATTATCAGACGTCTGCAAAAAGAAGGCGAGACCTTTATTTTCATCTCCCACAAGATGCCGGAGATTTTCAAGATTGCTGATAGTTATACTGTCTTCCGCAACGGTTCCTTGATTTCTTCAGGACTGATTAAAGATGTCGTTCCTGATGAACTAACGAAAGAAATCGTCGGCAAGGCTTTAGCTACTTCGAAGATTTATGAACCTCGTCCTTTAGGCAAGGTCGTTCTTTCTGTCCGCCATTTGAAAGGCAACCTGATTGATGATGTCTCCTTGGATGTTAAAAAAGGCGAAGTCATCGGTTTGACAGGATTGGAAGGAGCTGGCTCAAGCGAGTTGCTACAAATGATTTTCGGAGCGATGCCGGCTGAAAGCGGAGAGGTTTACGTCGAAGGCAAGATGTTGCCTTTAGGCTCCATCCGTTCAGCGATGAAGTCTTCAATCGGAATGATCCCAGCAAACCGTAAGGAAAATTCGATTATTCCTGATATGTCTTTACTGGAGAATTCCTATATTGCTGAACATCAGATTTCCACTTTGAAACATCCGATAATCAAACGCAGAAAAGAGAATCTGAAATTTAAGTCTTATCAAAAAGATCTTTCGATTAAATGCACGTCTTCTGAAGACTTGATTGTTTCCTTATCAGGTGGCAATCAGCAGAAAGTCATCCTAGCAAGATGGCTGGGGACTAATGCGGATATTTTGCTTCTGGATAATCCGACCCAAGGTATCGATGTCGGTGCTAAGGATGAAATTTACCACTTGATTGAGAGGTTAGCTCAGCAAGGGAAGACGATTCTTTTCAACACCTTGGAAGTTTCCGAAATCAAGAAGGTGGCAGATCGTTGCTGCGTTTTCTATCGTGGACATATCGAAGCTGATATTCCTAACGCTGAGATTACTGAAGAGAGAGTCATGACTTACGCGACTAATGCTCATAAGGTCGAGATGGCTAAATAGGAATCCACTTAAGAGGAAAAAGGAGATAACTTTATGGAAGAAAAGAAACCGAATCAAACCGAGACAAAGATCCCGCAGAGCAACGCTCAAAAAGTGGCAAGGAGCAGTTCACTTAGTGTCGGGATGAGAAAAACTACAGGCTTTTTAGCCACCAGCTGGAAGAAAGCCACTTACCTTTATATCTTTGCGGCGATGTTCATCGCCTTCGTGATTGTCACTCCTTATTTCCGTTGGGGTTCTGTCGCGAATCTTTTCTCTCAGTCTTCCGTTCTCGGCGTGATGGCGTTGGGTATGGGTATCATTATCATCACTGGTGATATCGATCTTTCTGTCGGCTCTAACTTTGCTTTTACAGGTGGTCTAGCCATTCTTGCTTATAACCAGATTGCGACTGCTTCCCCCGATAAAAAAGGGCTCGCGATGTTGGTCGCTTTCCTTATTTGTTTAGGTGTTGGGGCGGTTATCGGTTTCCTTAACGGCTTATTAGTCGGCAAACTGAAGATGCCGTCTTTCATCGCTACCTTAGGCACGATGCTGATTTTCCGCAGTCTCTGCAAATTCATCTTAAAGTCAATTCCGACCTCGAACGGTCAACAACAGCAGACTTATCAGATTTACGATTATTCTCATTCTCCGTTCTATTCTTTAGGAAATAACGACCTCTTAGGGAGAAACTCCAACATTATTCTTCCGATCACCGGTTTCCTGCTTTTCTTGATGGTCGGTATTGTTTTCTACCTCGTCACGTATACCAAACCCGGCCGTAAGATCTACGCTATCGGCTCCAATGCCAGAGGCGCTTCCTTAGCTGGCATCAACGTCCCCTGGACCCGTATAGCTGTCTTCACAATCGCTGGTGTCTTAGTTGGCCTTTCCGCCTTCCTTCATACTTCGATTTACGGCTCTATGGATAGCTCGACAGCTGGCCAAAGCTATGAACTATACGCCATTGCTTCGTGTATTATCGGCGGTATTGCTATGTCGGGTGGTAAAGGCAACACGGTCGGTATCCTCTTCGGTACCATGTCCTTCCAAATCATCGATAAGATTATTTCCGCTTTGCAGCTCAACCCTCTGATCAACGATACCATCAAGGGCATGATTCTCTTGATCGCGGTCGTTCTGCAGCTCATCCAAGGTGGATTTGTCAAGAATTGGATCAAGATGTTCCAGAATAGACAAAAAGTCCCTTCCACTTTTGCTAAACCTGCCCAGCCTAAACCTGGAGCAGAAAAGCCTGTCGATCCTAATAACCCCAAGAAATAAATAGACGTGATTCGCCGCTTATTTTCAAAGGAGGAAAACTTATGAAGAACTATGCAGATGTCAAGCAGATTAATTATGAAGGTCCTAAAAGCAAAGAACCCTTCGCTTTCAAATACTATAATCCTGAAGAAGTAATCCACGGGAAGAAGATGAAGGATCAGCTTCGTTTCGCTCTCTCTTATTGGCATACCATCAACGCTTCCGGCACCGATATGTTCGGCGGGGATACCATGGATAAGACTTTCGGTCTGAGCGGGATGGAGATGTATAAAAAGAAGGCTGATTTTGCCTTCGAGCTGATGAAGAAACTCGGTATTAAGTTCTACTGCTTCCACGATGTCGATGTCGCTCCGGTCGGCAAGACGATGGAAGAGACAGTTAAGAATTTTCACGAGATGGTCGATTACTTGCTCATGAAACAAAAGGGCACCGATATCCATCCTCTGTGGGTCACGGTCAATATGTTCTCCGATAAGGTCTTCATGGCGGGTGCCGCGACTTCCCCGAATGCGGAAGTCTTTGCTCGCTCTTGCTTAAAGGTCAAGAACGGTCTTGATGCCGCTAAGAAGCTCGGAGCGGAAGGTTATGTTTTCTGGGGCGGGAGAGAAGGTTATGATACCCTCTTGAATACCGACATGGGCTTAGAGGTCGATAATCTTGGCCGCTTTATGCAAATGGCGGCTGATTATAAGAAGAAAATCGGTTTTAAAGGCGCTCTGTATATCGAGCCTAAACCCAAGGAACCGACCAAGCATCAATATGATTTCGATGTCGCTACCTGCTGCAATTTCTTAAGAAAATACGGTCTTGAAAAAGAATTCAAGATGAATATCGAAGCTAACCACGCTACTTTAGCCGGGCATACTTTCCAGCACGAGATCAGAGTGGCAGCTA
Organism: Bacilli bacterium; assembly: GCA_022652945.1. Classification (GTDB taxonomy): domain Bacteria; phylum Bacillota_I; class Bacilli_A; order RFN20; family CAG-288; genus Scatoplasma. Next base: position 106,678 of record JALCRV010000001.1, on the reverse strand, counting down.
CCAACGGCGTCTTCGGTTCCATCGATTCGAACCAGGGCGATTTATTCCTTGGCTGGGATACCGATCAGTTCCCGACTAACGCTTATGATACAACCTTAGCTATGTATGAAATCCTGATGGCGGGTGGATTTACAACCGGCGGTCTGAACTTCGATGCGAAGGCTAGAAGACAATCCAATACTTTCGAGGATATTCTCCTCGCCTATATCGCCGGTATGGATACTTTCGCTTTAGGTTTAAGAAAGGCTCAGCAGATTATCGATGATGGACGTCTGCCGGAATTTGTGAAAGAGCGTTATCAGAGTTACGCTTCCGGATTCGGCAAGGAAATCGTCGATGGAAAGATTTCCTTTGAAGAACTAGCTGCTCACGCTTTGAAGACCGATGAGATCAAAGTCGATTCGGGTCATCAGGAATACTTAGAAAGCGTCCTGAATCAGATTCTCTTCGAAGACAAATAAGGTCGAAAAAAGCCACTGCATGTTTATTCCTCCGCAGTGGTTTTTTCTTGCTCTTAAATCGAATTGATATTTCAGTTTCTTTTTATTTCATCTCGGGGACGACATAGCGGTTGGAGACAGCAAAGATCGCTAGATGATTAATCGTGTCAAATCCTGTTTTATCCAGCATTGAACGGATGCATTGTTTAATTGTCGATTCGGAGTAGGCGAGTTTTTGAGCGATTTCCTTTTTATCCATTCCTCCGCAGTACATGCGGAGAATCTCTAATTCCCTATCATCGAGATCTTTAATATTCTGAACCGAACTTGTAGTTTTGCTATCGGGAAATATATGGTAATTGTTATTGGTCGCTTTGATGACTAATGACATTTCCTCGAAGGAAATGTTCTTATAGATAAAAGAGTCCACTCCGACTTCCTTGGCTTTTTTGATAAAAGAGATCTCGGGGATTCCAGTCATAAGAATTACTTTGAGCTTAGGCATCAGAGCTTTGGCGGGTTTGATGACATCCAGACTATTAGCTTCACCGGTGCAGATATCCGCTAGAAGGATATCGACTTCATTTCCCGGCTTTTTTAAAAAAGTCATGACATCTTTGGCGGAGGTGAGTTTTCCGCATACCGAGAACTCTTGGCTTAAAGAGATAGCTAGGCCATCTAGGAGGAGTTTTTGATCTTCGACGAGAAGCAGTTTTATCATAACGCCCTCCTTTAACTTAACGGCTGATTTTATGATCTTCAGACTTAGAAGATTGGAGTCTTGATTATGTTATTTAATGGGAAGAATATTTCTCTTACATACTAAAAAAATGACTTAGATTTAATTGGCTGACGAAATCTCATACAGCCTGATTTTACCCCCGCCTCCTCGTTTCCCGTTACACCCAAAAGGGTTAATGTCAAATTGAAAATATTCTGCCTTCTTTCAGAAAATTTCATAATTTAAGTTTATAAAAATAGCTAGTATGTCAGCCTTCTTTTAACATGTTGACTTACCAACGGCTTTTCGATGGCTTTCCGCTCTTTTTTTATTTCACTTTTTATTTTTGCGTCCGTTGTCCTTTTGGACAATTCTGCCCGTCCTTTTCTGTCCGTTGCCTATATTGTTTATGCTTTCCTTTTAACTCAAAATAAAAACGAGATACTATCTTTTTTTATAAATCGGAGGAAAAAATATGAGTAAATTCGGCAAGGTTTTACTAGGGTTGACACTGCTGGTTCCGGTGTTTTTAATCGCTTCCTGCGGTGATACAGTTATCACCTACGATATGAGCGGGGTGACGTTCAACGATTCCTCGTTTACCTACGATGGCAACCCCCATTCAATCACCATCTCAGGTACGCTTCCTAGCGGAGTAAGCGTTAGCTATGATGGCAATGAGAAGGTAAATGCCGGAACATATAAAGTAACCGCCAACTTTACTGGTGATGCGACAAGTAAGTACACCCCGATCGATAGCCTTACCGCTAATATGACTATCGCCCAGGCTTCGATCCCCGGGATTTCCTTAGTTGGCAAGACGTTCACTTACGATGGCAAACCGCACTCCTTGGAAATAGGCGGGATGCTACCAAAAGGTGTCAGTGTCACATATAAGGAAAACGCCAAAGTCGATGCTGGTGAATACACTGTGGTCGCTTCTTTTACCGATACGACCGGTAACTATACTAAGCTTCCTGATCTGTCGGCTAAGATGACGATTGCAAAAGCCGATTTCGATATGTCAGCGGTCTCCTTTGCTGATACGACTTTTGTTTACGATGGGACGGAAAAGACTTTGGAGATCACTGGAACGCTTCCTGATGGCGTCAGCGTATCTTATAAGAATAATAAGCTGACTAATGTCGGAGAAGTCACGGCGACTGCTTCCTTCAGCCATTCAAACAAGAACTACAATGCGATTCCTGATAAGACGGCGAAACTGATGATTGCCCAGTCGGAAATCAAGGGCATCACCTTTGAAGGAATCGAAGTCACTTATGATGGCCAGCCGCATTCCCTCGCTATCACCGGGACTCTGCCTGAGGGAGTTGAAGTCCAGTACACTAACAATAACAAGACCGAGGCTGGTGAATATGAAATCACGGCTCATTTTGTTGCTCAAGCTGGTTCCAACTATAAAATGCCGGATGATATGAAAGCCACTTTGACTATTAATAAGGCGACCTACGATATGAGCGGCGTGTCCTTTAAAGATACTAGTTTCGTTTATAGCGGAGCTGAGAATAAAGTCGAAATCACCGGTGCGCTTCCTACTGGCGTCAGCGTCAAGTACACCAGCAATACTTTGACTAATGCTGGTTCTGTCACAGCGACCGCTACCTTTACTGGCGATGCCAATAACTATAATGCGATTCCTTCCATGAGTGCCGTTTTGACAGTCACGAAGAAGGATCTGACTAATATCATCACTATGGGTGGGACAGGAACCTTCACTTACGATGGGACTACTCATACCCTCGCTCCGACCAACGTGCCGGAAGGCGTGACGGCCGAGGCTTTGACCAGCTATGAGTTTATCAATGCTGGTACTTATACCACCACTTATACTTTGACCGATACGACCGGCAACTATATCGTTAAGAGCTCGATCACCGGGAAGATCACAATCTCGGCCGCGGCTTTAAACGGAGTGACTTTCAATAACGATACGGTCACTTACGATGGCAATCAGCATAGCATTTACGTTACTTTCGCTAATGGCCAGCCGGCTAGCGTCAATGTCAATTACACTAATAACGGACAGACGAATGCCGGGACTTATACGGTTACGGCTCATTTCTCCGATAGCTTGGGCAACTATGTGGTCCCGGCTGATAAGACTGCGACTTTAACCATTTCTAAAGCGACTCCGGATATGAGCGGAATCACCTTTGAAAATGTTGAGACCACTTATACTGGCAGCTCTATTACGATCGCAATCAAAGGCGATTTACCTGATGGCGTCACGGTTAAGAGTTACGAAAATGCGACCGAGACCAATATCGGGACTTATACCGCTGTGGTTTACTTCAATGTCGATAGTAACCACAACCCTGTCAGTTCGATGACTGCTACCTTGAAGATCAATCCGAAAGTCATCGATATGAGTGGTGTTGCTTTCGCTGATCAGACGGAAACTTATTTGTATAATACGACTTATGGCATGACCGTCTCTGGAACGCTTCCGGAAGGCGTCAATACGGTTGTTGTCATCGATAGCAAGGGCAACACTAAAGAAACTAATGCTGGAACGTATGCCTTTACTGCTACTTTCTCCGCTAAAGATAACTATATCTTCGCTGACGGCAGCAACTCTTTAGTCTTGAATGCTAATCTCATCATTAATAAGCAGACCGTCACGATTGCTTTCAATGATCCGAGCACGGTTTATGATGGCTCGAATCACTCCTTGGAATTAGAGACTAAGCTTCCTAACGGTGTGAGCGTTACTTATTCCGGCTCCGCTTTAACTCAGAGTGCGGTCGGAACCTATAAGACAACTGCTAAATTCACCGTCAATGATAATTACAACGCCATCAGCGATGTAACGATTACTTGGACGATTTCTCAAAAGGCTATCGATATGTCGGGTGTGACTTTCAACGATGTAGATTATACCTATGCGGATGAAGGAACCGCCTATGCTCCTACGCTTAACGATGCGGCTAACTTACCTGCTGGTATTGATAGCTATACCATCGTCGATGGAAACGGCAAGAATTCTGAGATAAATGCTGGGACTTATACCTTTACCGTTACCTTCCTGGCGGATGCTAATCATAAATTCAGCAATGGGACGAACACTTTCACATTAACGGCGACTCTTACTATTAATAAGAAGACTGTCAGTCTGAATGGAATTACTTTCAATCCGTTGACTGTCACTTACGATGGGAACTCCCATGCTCCTGTTACCGGTGGGACTTTCGCTGATGGTGTCAGCGTTGATTCAATCTTGGATGCTTATGGCCATGATAAAGAGACTAACGCTGGGACTTATACTTTCACCGTGACTTTCGCCGTCGATGATAACCATACCTTCAATGGCGGAGCGAATACTTTAACGGCTGATTTAGTTATCAACAAGGCTGAAGTTGATTTGGCTGCTGATGTTACCTTCAGCGGCAAGACTGTCACTTACGACGGGACCGCTTATGGGCTTACTGATTCTAATCTCACTTCTCTGCCGAAAGGTGTCAGCTTTGTCTCGATTATTGATGGCAATAATAAAACCACTGAAATTAATGCTGGGACTTATACTTTCACCGCGACCTTCACAGTCGATGATAACCACAGCTTCAAGAACGGAGTTAACACTCTGACCGCTGACTTGGTCATCGAAAAGGCTGAAGTTGACTTAACTACGAGCGTCACCTTCAGCGGCAAGACTGTTACTTATGATGGGACCGCTTATGGACTGACAGATTCTAATCTCACTTCTCTGCCGACAGGCGTCAGCCTAGTCTCTATCTTTGATGCTGGGAATAACACCACCGAGGTCAATGCTGGGACTTATACTTTCACTGCGACCTTCACAGTCGATGCTAACCACAGCTTCAAGAACGGAGTTGACACTCTGACCGCCGATTTAGTTATCAATAAGGCAACCATCGATATGTCCGGCATCGGCTTTGCTGGCACGACCTTACCTTACGATCAGAATTCTCATACGATTGCTATTACTGGCACTTTGCCTTCGACGATCAGCAAGGTCACCTATTACTGCTATGTCGGCAACAGTGAGCCGACCGCTTTCGATGATTCTTATCTGCTTCTTGATCAAGTGAAGGGTGTAGGTGTCTATCACATTGTGGCTCGCTTCACTTTGGTCGATGCGGAAAACTACAATGTGGTAGAAGATATGCACGCTGATATCACGATTACCGCCCATGCTCTAGCGGCTACGGTCATTTCGTGGAACGGCTCTACAATCAGTTGGAACGAAGTCTCCTGCGGCTATTATTACGATGTCTACGTTAACGATGTCTTAAAGATTACCAGACAGACTGGTGGCACTATGAGCTATACTTTCGCTCCGGGCGTCAGCGAGACTGGCTGGAGTATCTACATTATCGTCAGACCTAACGATGGCGATGTCGCCAACAATTATCTGACGGATTCTCCTAAGAGCAATATCATCTATAAGTTGATTACTGTCACCGATTTGGAAATCAGCAACGGCATCCTCACTTGGACGGCGGTTACCAATGCGGAAAGCTACTTAGTCAGTTATACTGTCGTGGCTGATGGCAGTATCCATACGATTACTGTCACTACCAATTACTGCGATACCGTCAGCTTCATCACCGGTGCCTTAAAAGACATCAAAGTCATGGCTGTCGGCCAAGGCACGCAGGATTCTTCTTTGACCACTACTCCGGCTAGTGGCAGCATCTCCGGTAATTTCTCCGCTACGATCACCGCTGAAAAGCTCGACTATTCCGGACTTAACCTGACGGTTAACTCCAGCCATATTCTCACTTGGACAGCAGTTCCTAGTGCGTCCGGTTATGGAATCTCCATTAACGGGACTGAAAAGACCTTCCCTTCGACTACCACATCTTATAATCCGTCTGAATTTGGCTCGGCTTTGACCGGTGCTAAGGCGGGAGATAATATCGTGAAGATCAGAGTCCTCGGCGATAGCGTTACTTATCTGAACTCCGATTATTCTTCGGAGATTACCTGCAAGATACTTGCACAGACTGGTAACATTGTAGCTAGCGATAATATCGTCTCTTGGGATATCAATCCTGAAGCTGCCGGCTACTTAATTCACTATATGTTTAATGGCGGTTCTATCCACGAAATCGATGTTGGGAACAGCGGTACTTTCAGCTTAGCTGATGAGAGTTTCGCTCCTGGCAAGTATTCCATTTCTTCTTCGTGTTATGCCGCTGGATCGAATAGCCTCATTTCCGGTGGGTATCCTTTCATCATCGTCTATAAGCTCGACAAGGTCTCGGATCTTGATTTCGCCAGTGGAATTCACTTCACTTGGACGGCGGTTACCAATGCTAGCAGTTATAAGGTAGTTGTCACTGGTACTTCTTATTCCAAGATCTACACGGGGATCACCACCAACAGCTTCGATATGATGGATCAGGTTTCCGGTGCTGTTACTATTTCTGTGACCGCCATCGGCGACGGCGTTAATTATTTCGATTCTAATGCGGTTAGCATCAACGTCAATAAACTGACACTTCCGGAAATCAGTTATTCCGGCGATGGCAAGCTTACTTGGGTTGATACCGGCGTCAGCGGGACTTCTTACACGGTCTCTACGGTCGATGGGACTATCTCCGATACGGTCAGTGTTAATACTTGGACGATTCCGACTGGTGCAGCTGGGCAATTCGGTCCGCTCTTCATCATCGCTTCGGCCTCCGGTTATGTTTCTTCTTACTCTTACCTGAGCTTAGAGGGCATTACTAATACTCTCGAAAAAGATACTCCTTACGTGGTTGATGACGGTGTCGGTGCTCATACTTCGGGTCTGACCTCGACTTATTACATCTTTGTCATCAAAGGCCAGTCCACGATTTACTCCAGCAACGGCTTTGCTTCCTTAAGTAGCCTCCCTGCCGGGACTTATGAAGTCATGGTCGTCAGAGTCACCGTTCAAGGTTCATACGTTATCTTCACGGTCGGCGATTACGCTTCCTTCGATAAGCTCACCAGCGTAGCTGGATCCTCGATTGTTATCGATAGCGAAGGCAACCTGACTTGGACGCCGGTCACCGGTGCTACTGGGTATTTCATTTATATCCATGTTGGTGGAGAGACATATAAATCCTATGTCTCTGAAAATATCGGAAAGCTCGATATGAAAGATGCCGGCTACCAAATTCCTGAATACGGGAACACGACCATTGAGATTCAAGCGATCGATGGTTCTGCTACCGGCAAGATCAACGCTTCTTTATCAGCCGCCAGCGCTACGCTTACTTTGCTTCAAACCCCTGTAATCACTATTGTCGATGATGCTAACGGTGGCAGTTACAGTTGGGTTCAGGTTACCGGTGCGGTCAGTTATACTTATATCCAGATTGATAATCAATCAATCTCTACAACGCATACGACTACTGACGGCACTGTTACTACCATCAGCCTTTACGGTGTGGTTGGGCAGAATCAGATCTTCATTCGCTCTAACGGCGATTCGACTCATCTGTCTTCACCGTATTGCCAGATGATTACCACTACGAAGATCGAAATGGTATCTAACGTTCACCTGGATGCGAATGGCGACATCGCCTTCGATTTGCCGGCTAACGCTCCTGCTGGCTGCAAGTATCTGATTCGCATTAACGGTGTTGATTATTCCTTTATCGCTTCGCCTTGCCGTCTGCCGGACGTTTCTGCTACCGGCACGACCGCGTTGACCTTAAGAGCCTCCGCAGCTAATTACATCGTTTCTGATAATGTCTCTAAGACTCTTGTCTTACTGAAGAAATCCACCTTGACTAATACGACGGTAGATTCTACCGGTGTGATTTCTTGGACAAACGAGGATAATTCCAGCGTGACTTCTTATCTTGTTAAGATCGTCACCGGGACCACTGTTGAACTTGACCAAGTCAACGTCGGGAAGAATATGACTTACACCATCGATAGTGCAATCTTAGCTGGTTGGACTTCCGGCTCTGTTCATACCATCTCTATCACGGCGATTGGCTCGATCGATAATGCTACCTCGGTAAGCGATATTACTGTCACTTATACTGTCAGCTAATCGGGTTTACGAAGATAAAAAAAGAGGACTTTTGATGCGTACCCTGAATCCTGGACACCGCAAGGTGTCCTAGAGGAAGGGCACATATTATCAAGCCCTCTTTTTGCTTATGTTTCAAATTTCTCTTACCGAGGTAGATCCTTAAGACAAAGACGCCGTCAAGTAACTAGAATTTCGACGGACGGTCCATCTGGTGCTTCGTTTGGTTGGATAAGCCTTTTCATATCCGAACCCATTTTGCCTGGTATTACCTTCTTTTAATACCCTTTGTAATTGAAATTTATGAGCGCATATCTGCCTTCGTCGTCATAGAGATAGAAAGAGTTGATGAAAGCCCAAATGAGGGCTATCTTGTCTTTTATCCGCTTAACGTCGGTAGTCTGGAAACTCTTGAGCCTTTTCTTTAGTCGATGAGGAAGGCCATATATTGAGGAATCGTATTGATGAGTCCATCGCTTCCGATGTTCCCGTCAGTGAGCTTGTAATTGGCTTTAACGTGGTAAGCGGAGACATCATTAAGGATGGTTTTAAGTGATTTGCTTTTGCCGTTTCTTGCTTTGACCTCAATTAGAGTTAACTCATTTTGATGGCGTGTCACAAAATCGATTTCGAGTCCACTGCTCTTCGCATAATAGAACAACGGCAAGGAATTCTTAGTAAAGGCATCAGCGACCAAGTTTTCGTAAAGGGCGCCCTTGTAGATTCCGAGATTGCCTTGGAGGATTGAGAAGGTCGTTCCTTCTTCGAGCATCGCCACAAAAAGCCCGGTGTCATTGACATAGATTTTAAAACAATCGTCAATCGCATTCCCTTTTAGAGGCAACTCGAGCGCGCTGAGGTTATGGCAAAGACTGATGAGGCCAAAATCAACGAGCCACTGGATGGCGGAACGATAGTTGCGAGCTCGGGCGTGTTCCCCGATTTGCGCATACTGGAATTTCTTATTTTCTTTGCCGAGTTGCGAAGGAATTGAATCATAGACTGCCTTGATTCGACCTAGTTCGTCGCGATCGATGATTTCGTTCTCGTTCACATCGAGATGTTTACCAAAATCGTCTTGATAGCTCTTAAGGATGTCCCGTTGGATTTGTCCGACCCGGCTCATGTCTTTGCTTTGGACAAAAGCCGCGACGGCTTCGGGCATGCCACCCACACAGAGGTAATCAAGAAAGTAACGATGAAAGCTTTCATTCACTGCCGGGTCAACTTTCTGCCGATTCTTAAAAGTCTCTTTCACATAATCAATGGGCTTCGGATCTAAGCCGATTGCCCAAAGGAATTCTTCGAAGTCCATTGGCTTCATCTCCAAGAAAGTTTCAAAGCCAGTCGCGGGTCCTCCTGAGGGCTTTCGGTTATATCCTCTTAATCCCAATAAAGATCCGGTAGCGATGATATCAAAACGTTTCTGAGGGTCTTCCATAAATGGCTTAATGGAAGATCGGGCGTTGCCGCATTCTTGGACTTCATCAAATATTAGAACAGTTTTCCAGGGAACAAGACGCTCTTTCGGTAAGGCCGCTGAAAGGCCGATGATAAGCCGATCGACGTCAAGATCCCCATCAAAGACTGAGCGGATTGAGCGGTTCGTTTTAAAATTTATATAAACGACGTTGCTATATTCTCTGGCGGCGAAGTCCTTAACGATGGTGGTTTTGCCAACTTGTCGGAGCCCTTGGATGATCAATCCCTTGCGTTTAAAAGAAAGCGATTGCTTCCAAGTCAACATTTCTTCAGTTATTTTTCTTTTAAACATACGGGTGCTCCTTTGTTTTTTAATTTTCTACAAGTATGTTATAACAAGCGATAGCACATTTTTCAAGCGAATAAATACTTTAAACATCACATTTTTCAAGCGAATAAACTATATGTTCTTCACATTTTTAGTTGGAATAGACGGCACCTCTCGCGAAATCTTTATGTGATTTGAATATACATTATGGGTTAAAATGGGAAAATAAACGAGGCAATATTTTTTCCCTTTTTAAAGACAAATCTGAGCCTCTTTCAAGGTCTGGATGTGTTTCATTTTGGAAGAGTCGATTTGAGTCGAAGAGAATCTTTTCCTTGATTGCTAGATCTTCCTAAGTATATGCCAAACGCATTAACGTTATGGCCTTTACAGTTTTATAAATGATGGTTTAGCTAAACAGGTTTTATATTTAAATGTTGAATAAGCTCTTTCACTTATTTTTTCTTTGGCTTTCATCTGCGTTCCTTTCTCGTTTTTCTTTGTAGTAATTGCTGATTGCCCATTCCTGCTTTCTCTTGCTTTCCTTTGACAATGGCTTTTCTTTTCTAGCCTTTTTGTTCCAAAACATTTTTGGTTTCCTCCTCAATATCGAACTCTTCCTTCGTTCCTAGAGTGCCGTCGTCAATCAGTTTCCCAATGAAATTAAGCTGCTCTTCATTTGGGGAGTTAACGATTTTGTCTTCGTAAAGAGGGACGAATGTTCCAAGAGGCAGCGAAAGAATCTTTCCTTGTCCCTTGTTTTCCACCGCCATCAAGTAATTCTTCTGTTCCCAAGTAAATTCGGCTGCAATCGTAATTGGTATTATTTCTTCTCTATCACCCTTTCTTTTGACCGCAAGCGCATTTCCATGTGATATCGCAAGTTCAATTGAATCTATCTCTTTTTTAAAATAAAGCTGCTCTCTTTTAAACTGTGGAATAGAACAGTACTCGACAATAAGACTTCTCAGGTATTTACTCAAATCCATCTGGCTTTTTTCTATTACCTGCCCTGTTATTCTCTCAAAGAAAAGCAACGTTTCGCGATTTGGCCTGATCCAAACGGATTCGCTCAATGTCTCTGAAAGATAATCTCCGAAGTACACTTGGTCATAGATAGTGTCTAAATATTCTCTTGTCTTTTCTTCGTATGAATTGCTTTCGCTTTTAAGCATTTCGGACTCTGCAAGCTTTGCGTGAATCAAAGTTTGCCTCTTTTCCCTCTGCTTTACCAAGGTCGGCATCAGCTTGTTGAGAAGCCCGCAGATGTTCGGTGCTTCCTTTTTGTTTACTGAGCCGAAAGCCTGGCAGTCATTTAAAAGAACCAAAAAGCAGTAACGGGATATCCTCACTTTGAACTTTTCTGAATATTCGTGTTTCAAAAGCGTTAATAGTATATCATTCATCTACCAAAATATATTAACATTAATGCTTATTACATTTATTTAAACATTAATATATCTACCTTTTATTGATTGCGGCGTTACATTTCTTTATATTATTATGGCCTTTATAATCGTGTTATGAAAGGATTTTATGAAGGTCAAACAATGTGAAAAGATATTATCCTACAAGGCCATATAAGGTTAACGGGTATAAGGTTGGAAAGCATGCTATTGAAAGAATGAAATTGAGGTGCATTAGCAAAGGAGAATTGGGATATAATCTACGTAAGAAGCCTCTTCAAATAACAGATGTAAGAATCGATGCTGAAGGAAGACCTTCTTATCGCAGATTATCAGACAACAGAGTGCTTTCATGTATTAATCCACAGGATAATTTTGTAATTAATACATGGTTCTTCCCATCAAAATTATTGCTAAAACTATTAAAGAGGAAACACAAATGAAATATCAACTTAGTAATATGTATATACCTTCAGATAATGTTAAGTCTTTTATCGATAAATATGTTGAGCCTAAAATTAACATTCATGAAATCAATGATGAAAACATAGAGGATGTTATTGAATTCATTGCTGATAATTATGAAAATCCTCTCAGTCAGGAAAAACATCTTTCTGCTAGTTCAAAGAAACTCTTGAATTCTGCCTCGTGCGTTATAACAGAATTGTCTTCTAAAGCTTATAAATAAGAAGCGTATCAAAGATTATAAAGGTCTATTGGAAAGACGTCTTTGATATTGGTTTTATTTTCATTTGTGCAATGATTCCTATTAACTAAGTTTGCCTAAGACAATTTTCAAAAACCGACAAATAAACCGAACATAAGAAAAAGGTGGCCTTTAAGACCGCCCTCTATCGTCAAGTTAGGTGATTACCTCTTCGGTATTCATCAAACATGACTTTAATCCCAACACAATCCCCTACGAGGTAGATTGAGTTCGGATATAGACCGTTTGGTGGAGCGAATGCGACGCCAGACGGACTGATGTCATACCGTAATAGTCTTCCAATCCATTTGCAAAAGTTGCCCGATTTAGAGAACGATTGATCCTGTTTACATTAACAGTATCAAGAAAAACTATCTTAAACGCTATGTTCTATAGTACTTTTTATGTGAATTATTCTAAAAGATATTATAGGATTGGTTAAAATAGATTTTCGCTTGCAATGAAATCCACTAAATTCTCGTGCTTGATTCCGTTTCTTCTTTGAAAAAGATGGTCCATCGTCAAAAGATACTTTGGATAATTATCTCGGATTGACTCAAGAGGACGGTATTCCCTTTCTTCCGTCGAATTTTGGTTATCGTCATCGCCTCCATTATCGATGGTCTTAGCTACCTGAACATAGGAATAGTCCTGATTAATGTCCCGAAGAATGAAATCAATTTCAAAGTCCTTCAGTTTTCCAATGCTTATTTCGTAGTTTAAGCTTTTGGCGTAATTGTAGACGACGTTTTCGAGAACAGGACCGTAATTGATTCTGTTATCGGTGTTCCGGATGAAATAGAAGCTTAGATCCGAAAGATAATATTTTTCCCTTCCGAAAAGGGATTCTTTGCTTTTTTGATCGATTCTGGTGCATTTGTCAACAATACGCATGGCAATGAGCTGTTCAACGTAGCGGTAGACAATTTCCTTATGAACCTTCATGCCTTTGGTGCAGTTTAAATAATCGGTTAGCTTATCAATCGAGGTTGTCGAGCCAAAATTATTGATGATATACCGCATGATCTCATCAAAAAGACGTTTCTTTCGAATCTTTTTATTGTGTTTAATGTCTTTTTCAAAGATTTCGTCAACAACACTTTGAACGTACATTTTCTTTGCTGTCAGATCATCGTACTCCAGCGCTTTTGGGAATCCGCCTTCAATGAGGTAAGAATTGAATTCGACATCAAGGTTCGGATTGATAGGTTTTTGAAGAAACCGCTTCATGCCGAGATACTCGTCAAATGTCAGCGTTGTCATTTTTATTTCAATATAACGCCCGGTTAATTTTGTGGATAGTTCTCCCGAAAGAAGGTATGAATTGCTGCCCGTAATGAAAATGGAAAAATCATCTTCCTCACGATAGGCATTTAGGCTCTCCTCAAAATCTTTGGCGTTTTGGATTTCGTCCAAAAGAAGATACTTTATCCCGGATATTCCCTTAGTTCTTTTATCAATAGCTTCCTCAAGTTTCTTTGCATTCTTGATTGACTTGAAGGGCCTCTTATCAAGATTGATAAAAATAATACTGCTTTTTGAAACGCCTTGATTAAGCAACTCTTTTTCAACGCACTCAAGAAGGCAAGACTTACCGCATCTTCTTACTCCGGAGATAACCTTTATCATTCCGGTGTCAGAATAAAATGGCCGTAGTCGCTTCAGATATTTTTCCCTCGGATATCTTGCCTTTGTCATGCCTGTTTTCCTCCTAATACTATTTTACACCAATTCGTCTCTGAATAGTACTTTTTAGAATAAATCTTAATTAAAGTACTATACAGAATGGCTTATGAATTAAATTATCCCTGCCTCTCGTTTTTATTGTATCAAACAACGACTTCCTGTCAATGGGATGACGCAGATTGCGCCACCCCCCTTATCCTGTTTCAGCAAAACCAACGAAAAAAGAGGGCTTCTGAACCCTCTTTCTTGCTTATAGTCCTAACTTGTCTTACCGAGGTAGAACCTTAAGACGAATGCGCCGTCAAGGAACTTGAACCCCAACGGGCGGTCCGTCTGGTGTTTCGTTTGGTGGAGCTGACGGGGATCGAACCCGCTACCTCATCGTTGCGAACGATGCGCTCTCCCAGATGAGCTACAGCCCCAAGCGTTAATAAACTACCACAAAGACGGCTTATTTACAAGCCGAAAAAGGGTGTGGTTTCTTTACTCCCATTTTTCTGCTTTTCCTGATAAGAAAACACTTAACATTGTTTTAGATGGTTTACAATAATAAAGTATTGAAGCGATTGGTTAAGTCGCTGAGAAGGAGGATTATTATGTCAGATGTAGTAAAAGACGAGCAAATCAAAAAAGCTGAGAAAATCTGGGCAATTATCAGAGTTATCGAAGCGATGATCCTGATGACGGTCGGCGTTTTAGCTATCGTTTATTCTAATAACCCGGATTTTCAGAAGTGGATTCTGATTATCCTTGGTATCTTTTTAGTTATCGATGGCATTATCTGCATAATTAAGTATTATTTCGAACCGATAGAGGCTGCCGCCATTACGCAAGAATTTATTTCCGGTGTTTTTGAGATTTCTATCGGCGTTCTTTTCTGGTTGGATTCGACAGAGATTGTCGATTTGGTTCAGAAGTTAGTTGTTCATTTGATTGCGGTTATCTGTCTATGTTTCGCCCTGACTTTCATTATCGGTGCGACGATTGGCATCCTAAAGAAACAGAGGAAGATGTGGATTGCTGTGACTGAATACTTCTTTGCCGCCTTATTTATTGCTGGTGGAGTCCTCTTATTTGTATATAAGGACCAAGCTAAAGACACCATCAGTCAGATTGTTCTGATTATCTGTGGGTTATTATTAGTAGCTGCTGGTATTTATGACTTAGTAACTGCCTTCCTTCCTTTCCGTCGCCAGAAACCTAAACCGGTAAAAGCTGAGAAAGTCGATACGAACAAAGAAGGAACTGAATCCAAGACAGTCGATGCGGAAAGCAAGCCGCATGAAGAACCGAAAGCAGAAGAAAAAGAGCCTGATCAGACTCCTTATAACGATAAGCAGATCAACAAAGATACATCTGAGAAAAAAGACGAAAATAAAAAGGAAGACGAAAAGAAGTAATTTTCTCTGCCTTGTAGATTATTGATTCAATTAAAAAGTTGCCGGCCTTAAGATCCGGCAACTTTTCTTTTTAGGCTTTCTTTTCCTGCTTTTCTTTGTACTCGATGGCGTGATGGACAAACTCACGGAACAAAGGATGCGGATTTAAAGGCCGCGATTTGAATTCTGGATGGAACTGAGAAGCGACAAACCACGGATGGTTCTTTAACTCGATGATTTCGGTTAAGCCGGTCTGGGGGTTCACACCGGAGATAGTGAGGTTTCCATCGTTGAATTGCGGCAGGAATTTCGGATTTACTTCATAACGATGCCGATGGCGTTCAGATATCTTGGTGGTCTTATAAGCTTCGAAGGCTTTCGTTCCTTCTTTGACTTGGCAATCGTAAGCCCCCAGTCTCATCGTTCCGCCTAAATGGATGCCTTTATATTGGTCCGGAAGATAATCCACAACTGGATAAGGAGTGGTTGGATCGAGCTCGGTGGAGTTAGCACCTTTCATACCTAGAACATCCTCGGCGTATTCGATTAAGGCTAACTGCAGGCCTAAGCACAGACCTAAATAAGGGATATTATGCTCACGAGCCCATCTGATCGCAGTCTTTTTCCCAGCGGTGCCTCTTTCGCCAAAGCCGCCGGGGACTAAAATACCATCGATGCCTTTAAAGGTCTCTTCAGCGTTTTCCGGGGTCACATCCACGGCGTTGATCCAGTGGATGTTAACTTTTTTATCGTAAGCGTAGCCTGCGAATTTTAAGGACTCATTGACGGAGATATAGGCATCGTGAAGTTCAACATATTTACCGACTAAAGCGATATCCACGCTGTCCTTCAAGGCTGAAATCTTCTGAACCAATCCTTTCCAATCGGACATATCCGCTTCCGGAGCGCCCAGATGGAAATGTTCGAGGACGATATCATCCAGGCCCTGATCATGTAAATCCAAAGCGACCTGATAGATGACTTTGACATCTTTGGCAACGAGGACGTTGCGAACGGGTACGTTGCAGAAGAGAGAGATCTTTTCCCTTTCTTTGATTCCGACTCCTACTTCGCAGCGGAGAATGATGATATCAGGTTGAATACCTAAAGCAGCCAGTTCCTTTACGGAGTGCTGAGTCGGTTTGGTCTTGGTTTCTTCGGTAGTCTTCAGATAAGGGACCAAGGTGTTATGGATATATAAGGTATTGTCGAATCCGAAATCAGCTCTGGCCTGTCTTATAGCTTCTAAGAAAGGCAGAGATTCGATATCGCCAACAGTCCCGCCGATTTCGGTGATGACAATATCAGCTCCTGAAGCTTTAGCCGCATCTAAAAGCCTTTGTTTTATTTCGTTGGTGACGTGAGGGATAACTTGGACGGTAGAGCCCAGGTAATCTCCTCTTCTTTCTTTTTCGATGATGGTCTGATAGATCTTTCCGGAAGTGACCGAGGATTCCTTGGTCAAAGAGAGATCGGTGAATCTTTCGTAGTGACCTAAATCGAGATCGGTTTCCGCTCCATCATCAGTCACGAAGACCTCACCGTGCTGGTAAGGAGACATCGTGCCGGGATCGACATTGAGATACGGATCGAATTTCTGCATGAATACTTTCAGCCCGCGCTTTTTTAGCATGCGGCCGAGGCAAGCGGCAGAAATACCCTTGCCTAAGGAAGAAACAACGCCTCCTGTAACGAAGATGAACTTTGTGTTCATAAAATAAAAAAACCTCCTCTTGGATAAGAATTTTCCTTTTGGGGGTGCCCTATCTATCATATCACTAAGGCATTAGTTTGAAAGAAAAAAATCGCTTCTTGTGAGCTTATTTGTTGTCCGGAGCAGTCTTTATCGCCAGGCGAGCGATCTCCTCGCACATCTTCTTAACATCCACAGGTTTAGTGATATATGAATCCATTCCCGCTGCTAAGGCGCGTTTGATATCATCGGAATAAGCATCGGCAGACATAGCGATGATAGGGACTGACTTGGCATCTTTTCTCATTAAAGATCTGATGGCTTTAGAGGCCTCAAACCCGTTCATCCCAGGCATTCTGATATCCATGAGAATAACATCGAAAGAGCCTTCTTTGCTTCCTTCGAATACTTTGATAGCTTCTTCTCCATCCTGAGCGGCAATAACCTTGCTTCCTTTTTGCTCAAGGATGGTTTTGGCGATTTCCGTATTCATCTGATTATCATCTACTAGGAGAATCGAAATGCCATCTAAAGAATAATCTTTGATGTTATTTTGTTTGGTCTGACCCGAATCGTTTGATTTCTTAAACGGCAATTCGACAGTGACTTTGGTCCCCTGTCCTTCTTTGGACTCCAAATGGATCGTGCCCTTTAAGAGAGTTACAAGTTTTTTAACAATCGAAAGACCAAGACCGGAACCGGGGATGTTTCTGGTATTCTGGTTTCTTTCCTGGGAGAAAGGTTCGAAAGCCTTGTTAAGGAAGCTTTGGCTCATCCCGACGCCGTTATCTTGGACGATAATGCGGTAAGTCGAGTAGTCTTCTTCCGTTTTTACACAAGAGATATCTACTTTGATTTCTCCTTCGACCGGAGTGAACTTCACTGCGTTGGAGATGATATTGTTAAAGATTTCTTGGACTTTCTGAGTGTCCATATAAACCCAAGGATCTAATTTGCTTGAGGTTTTAACAGTAAATTTGATCTTTTTATAATCGATTGTCGGGCGGACAGAAGTAATGACTTCATTGACGATTTCTTCAGGGGCGATTATCGACAGATTAATCTTGGTTTCACCAGTCTCGATTTTAGATAGATCCAAGGTGTCGTTAATCAAGGAGAGAAGCAACAAACTGGATTCTTTGATCTTCAGCAGATAATCCTGACGAACTTTATCATCGTTGGATTGCAAGGCTAATTGAGTATATCCGATGACGCCGTTTAAAGGGGTTCTCATATCATGGGAGACATTAGCTAAGAAGTCCGTCTTTAGTTGATTAGCCTTCTTGGCGGAATCTAAAGCCTTTTGCAGCTGCAGGGATTTTGCTTGCTCTTCTTCAACCGCCTTAGTGATATCAGCTCTGGTAATCAAAAGATCGCTTTTTGAAGAATCAAGGTATGTTGCTTTGAACTGCTTGATTTTCGTCAGTCCCTTTTCATCCTTAACGCTGATGGATGAAGAGAAAATGCCATCAGTATCGATTCTCTTGATTAAAGAAGGGACTTCAAACTGAGCGATGGTGGCTTCCGCTTTGTCTTTTTCCATAGTTAAAGAGAAATAATTGCTCATCATCTCTTGATAGGAAGTCAAAGCGTTGCAAATTGCCTGAATATCTTTAGCGTTTTCATTTATAGAATGGAATTGGATTTTATTGGTTTTGATATTAACAATGGCGATGAAATCATAGTAATCCGCATCGACTTTTTGAATGACGGCTTGTTCTTTATGGACTTCATCCGAATCCACTGAAAAGATGGCGGCCTCAATATCTTGGCTTAAAGGATTTTTTATCAAGGAGAAGAAAGTCGTGACCCAATGAATCAAGCCGTCCTCTAGATATCTTTGATAAGTGATATTGAAACGTTTATGGCCTTGATCAAAGTCCTCAATCATTTTCAGGCGGGTGTGTTTTTCCATCTCCGCCCTGCCATTTTCATCGATAATCTGATTTTTCAGCTTACCTAAAAAGCCTTCCGCGGTATTGGATGATAGAACGCGAGAAATATAGATCGATGACTCATTAGCATGGATGCAACTATCCTTAGTCAGGTTTAATCTGAAGGCGCATAAGGCATTGGGATTTGTAGTCAAAAGATCCTGCATTTCTCGTTCATAAGACTCTTTTTCCATATATTCGACAGTCTTATCGACATTGATGCCGTACCCTTTTAAGGGCTTGTGATTGTCATCGAAGACGATTGTCCAGAATGATTTGACGTGTCTGGTTTCTCCGCTTTGAGGCAGATACATGACATATTCAGCTGAGTTAAAGGATGTATCGCCTTCCTCAATGGCCTTGAAGACTTTCTTAAAAGCGGTGTTTTCCTGTGCTTTTTCTCCAGAAGCTGAATTTAAGTGCGAAATAAAGTGCTCGAATTCATCCACGCTTCTTGCGTATTCTTTTCCACCGCGGTTAGTGATGATCTTATGGCTAAGGACATCGTATTCCCAGACATCCATATTCGCCGAGCTGATCGCTAGCTGATAACGCTCTTTTTGCTCCTTGATGATTTCTTCCATCTTGATGCGGTTTGTAATCTCAAAATAGGAGAAGAAACCTAGCATGGAGCCATCAGCTTTAGTTAAAGAGATTCCACGTCTGCTCATCCAGACAAATTCATTGGTCTTGGGATTTAAAGTTCGGTAGGTCAAAGAGACTTCCCCCTTGGTGAAGACATCTTTGGTGTTCTGGATAACCATCTCTTTTTCCGAAGGCCAGACTCGATTAAATAAGGAATTGAAGTCTTCTGATTCCAGCCTTTCTTTCGAGACGCCTTTTATCTCTTCGGTGTATTTATTGACAAGAATTCTTCGTATAACCCCGTTCTTTTTTTCAAAGACCGCAATCCCGCATGGAATGGAATCGATAGTCTTTGCGAAAGAGTCTTTTTCTTCCTCCAACTTAAGCTGCAGTGTTTTATTTGGAGTTTCATCATCGAGATAGACAACGGCAGCGTTTCGGCCATACCAATCTATCTTGCTGAAAGTGAGATGGAAATACTTTCCGGATTCTTTATCAAAAATCTCGGTGGCATAGTTATCTTCTTCTTTTAACTTATTTAAATAACAATTTTCACATAGGGAGCTTTTCTTATGAAGGAAAGAATAACAAAGAGAACCTGAGGAGGAAGAGTTCTGCCCGCTGAAACTCCTGGCTGCTTTATTTGCGAAAAGCACCTCGTGAGTCTTTGTATCGACAATCAAAACCAAGGTGGTAGTGTTCTCAATGACTTTATCGATTAAATCAGTTAAAACTGGATTCGCCGCAAAATAGACAATAAAGCAGGGAGTCGTTAACATATCCCCGATATATCTCATCTCGGAATGCATCCAAGTAAAACCGGTAGCTTTATTTATTAAGCGATAGGTTGCTTCGGCGTTTTCATGCTTTTTTACGCAACGATCGACATTTTTTAAAATCTGCTCCTGATCAGAAGGCATGACATGCTTCAGAAATTCCTCGATGGAGAACTTCTGATATTGCTCAGCTGGTATTTTATAGACATAAGGCCGGTCAGCAGAATGCTTTAGCATTCTCCATTCCCCGTCTTTAAATGAAAGAATAGCAAAACTCCCGGGGAAGAATTGCGCGATATTGTCTATTACTTCATTCGTTATTTCCATAAAACTAGAGAGTTTAGGTCAAGTGACTTAACACTATAAATATATCATTTTGCAAACTTTGTTGCCCGTTTTTTAAAATAAGGTGGAAATGTCTTTAATTATCGGCTTTTTTTAATTTTTTCTAGAAACCCGATTTTAATAGCGACTCTTATAATATAATTAGTTAGAGGCAGGAAGAACGGATATATGGAAGAAACTAATCATCAAAAGACAATCGAGGAAGATGGAATAGATTATAAGTCCTCGAAAAGACTCAGAAGGAATTCTGTCTTGACTGTCACCTCTATTGAAACGGTTTTGGAAATAACGATTTTTATCATTTGTTTTTTTCTTGAAGGATTTAAGGATAAAATTCTCCTTATCGGGTTAGTCCTCCTTTTTGCCTTCCTTCTGCAGTCCTTTTATTTATTCACCGTCTGGAAAGAAGCGAAAAGAGTTCTTTTGATGACTGATCTGGAAGCCGGAAAAGAATATGAACGCCTTTTAATGGAAAAACAGAAAAGACTCGATGAGCGTAGTCGTCGTGATCAGTAAATCTCATAATCAATAAAAAAAACGGGGGATAGGATAATCCCCCGAAATCAACGATATCTAATGTAGACTAAGGCTTTATTTTCCTAGCCCGTTCCATTTTGTGATGTCGCTTGCCGTCCATTTAGAGACATCATCGGAAGTAAAGAACAAGCTCCCGTACTTTTGGTCAGCCTGATAAAGCATATCCATCTGTTCAGGAGTCATCTTATCATCCGCGAAGAAAATGACATCCGGATCATTCATAAAGAAGCGTCCATCGAAAGGAGCGCGGGCGACGATATTGCCGATGGCATATTTCGTGCTCGGAGTCTCGCGGTGGAGATGACGGAAAAGGAACTTGCTGTTGAATTCCGGTGTGACATCCATGCCGATACGGCAGTAATCGACATTGAAGAAGGCTTGGAACATCGGTACTCCGCAGCCTAAGATCAAGACATCATCCAGTTCTTTACGGATGAACTCCATAGCTTCAGTCATTAACTGCCCGCGAGTCTTTGTTCTTGTCGGGATTAAGGCAGCGGCATAAAGGAAATCCAACTTAAAGAGCATAAAGCCCATCTTCTTATAGAAATCAAGGAAGGAATGGATATATTCTTTGACTTCGTCTTTCTCGATATCCAGAGCGTAGAAAGTGCCCCAGTTTGAGCCAGCTAGAATCGGCTGACCCGCAGAATCTTTAACTAACCAATCAGGGTGTTTAGCGGCTAATTCTGAATCCTTGCCGGCGGCAAACGGTGCCAGCCAGAGTCCAGGTTTATACCCTTCTTCTTTGATCTTTTTGACTAATGGCTCTAAACCATCGGGGAATTTTTCTTTGATTAAGGAAGTCCAATCACCAGCTTGAGTTTCAAAGCCATCATCGAGTTGGATGAATTCGATATCAAGGTTTCTCTTTTTGATTTTCTCGACATCTTCGATTAAGTCTTGAGCGGTAATCTTGTCATAGTAACGATACCAGGTGGTGAAGCCTTTAATCTTCTTCTTGGTTCTTAACTGTCCGCCGATAGCGGTTGCGTATTGATTAAAGACTTCATCTTTGGTGCCTTTAACAATCAAAAGATTGAACAATTCATAGGCGGAAGAGATGAAAATCCCAGCGATATCTTTCGTAGCTTTAAGGTTTCTTCCATCTAGGAAAAAGATCGTGTATCCGTTTCTCTCGGTGATCGAACCGTAGAAACGGCAGGCATCCAAATGACGTAAATAAGTGAAATCAAAAGAGTAATGATTTCTATAAGGAACAAAATTGTAATCGCCGTAAGCGGTGAAACCATATTTCTTATCCAAGAATTTCATGCGGCCTAAGAAGCCCATTTTTCTCGTGGACTGTTCATATGACATTTCCATCGTATCGGTCCAGGACTGGAAACCTTCAGAGAAGAATTTTTCGCCTTCATTTAACTTATCATCAAGAGAAATCACGGCAGATTCCATCTGGATTTCTTCTTTAGGGATAATAGTAAGCCGCAGCCGATCGCTTTCAGAAACCAGTTTAACTTCCGCATAGATTGAATTGTTGACGAATTCTTTACCGTGGCAGCGGTATTTGATTTGGTAATCCATTATTGCCCCCTTTTTATTAATTAAAAGCTTTTTTTAGAAAGCTTAGTTAATTGACCCGCATGTATAAATTACCACTAAAACTCCATTAAATCCACCCCAAGCCTTTTCAAACTGAAAACCAAATCGTTAAAGGATTGTCTCCAGAACCATCATAACACCGAAGCCGATCATGAACGCCCAGAGGCCGTTATGTTCATATCCAGGCTTATGGGCATCAGGAAGCAATTCATCGACGGTAACATAAAGCATTGCCCCCGCTCCAAATGATAAGAGCCACGGCATCGCCATAGCGGAATTGGCAGCGATAAACATACCACCGACAGCCATAATAGGCTCGATTAAGCCTGAAGCCATCCCGTAAAAGAAAGACTTCCACTTTGACATTCCACTGCTGTACATCGGTACTGAAATGGCGAAGCCTTCAGGGATGTTTTGAATAGCGATGCCTAAAGCTAAGGCAAAAGCTGAATAGCAGTATGACATCTGAGTTTGATTAGCTAAGGCCAAGCCACAGGCGAAGCCGGTGACGAGACCTTCCGGAATATTATGAATCGTGACTGCGAGGAAGAACTTAAAATTCTTCGATAATTCCGGAGCCGCTAAGCCTTCAGGTTTCGCTGCATCTTTATGTATATGCGGAACCAGTTTATCAATCCCGTAAAGAAGCAGGCCTCCTAAAATAAAACCAGCGAGCGGAGGAAGCCAGGCCAGATTAATGGGATAGTTAGCTTTTGATTGAATTACTGAAGGGTTAATTAAGCCGAAAAAAGCCGCCGCCACCATGATTCCCGAGGCAAAGCCAAGAGAAATAACGAAGGAACGATCGGAAGGCTTTTTACGGAAGAAGAAGACGAAGGCTGAGCCGAGAGTCGTCCCGGCCAGAATAATCATTATCGATAAACTAGTCCAACCTATATAATCCATCGAATGTCTATGCGCTTTCTATTGGCCGATTTTCTTAAGGATCATTTCCTTGGCCATCGAAGGATTAGCTTTTCCTTTTGAGGCTTTCATCACCTGGCCGACGATATAACCAAGGGCCCGATCATGTCCAGCCTTAAAATCCGCGACAGATTGCTGGTTTTCTTTTAAGACTTCATCGACGATCTTCTCGATGGCGCCTTCATCGGAAACCTGCTCAAGACCTAATTCTTTAACGATCTTTAAAGGATCTTCGCCTTTTTCTAACATCAAAGAGATAACATCCTTGGCTTGCTTAGAGTTGATCTTGCCTTCGCTGACCAGGTTGCAGAAATCTTTTAAGTTGGCTTTGGTGAATTTCAAATCGTTAAGCGTAATCATTTCCTTATTCATATACGCGGCGATCTCGCCCATCAGATAATTCCAGAGGGTCTTAATATCCTTCAAGCCTAAGGCGGAGACATCGTCGAAATAATCGACCATCTCACGGGAAGCTAAAAGGACTTCAGCTTCCTTAGAAGTCAGCCCTTTTTGCATCAACTCTTCCTTATAAACAGAAGGAAGTTTATGCATGGTCTTAATCGCCTGTTCAACAAAACCATCGGAAAGCTGAATCGGGACGATATTAGGTTCCCTGAAATATTTGTAATCGATCGCGTTGGATTTTACTCTCATTAAAGAAGTCTGCTTTTTCGATTCATCATAACGTCTGGTTTCCTGCTGGACTTTGCCCCCAGCAAGGATGATTTCCGACTGGCGCTTGATTTCGTATTCCAGAGCGGAACGGACGTTAGCAATCGAGTTCAGATTCTTGATTTCACACTTGGTGCCAAAGACTTCACTGCCGTAAGGACGGATGGAAATATTGACATCGCAACGCAAGGAACCTTCTTCCATCTTTCCATCGGAAACATCGAGGAAGGTGACGATTTCTCTGATCGCTTCCACATATTTCATCGCAACTTCCGCCGAGCGGATATCCGGCATGGAAACGATTTCCACCAACGGAGTGCCGCAACGGTTATAATCGACCAAGGTCATATCGCCTAAATGAAGTTGCTTAGCGGTATCCTCTTCCAAATGAGCTCTTTCGATTCTGACGTGATGGACAGTCCCATCGGCAGTTTCTACATCCAGATAGCCATCTCTGCCGATCGGATGTTCCTGCTGGGTGATTTGGTAGCCTTTCGGAAGATCGGTATAAAAGTAGTTTTTACGGTCGAACTGCACGAGTTTTTCAATCTGCATATGCAGAGCATGAGCGATTCTGACCCCATCGACAATCGCGCCTTTATTGACTACCGGCATCGTTCCCGGGCAACCTAAATCATAAGGAACGGTCTGAGAATTTGGCAACTTACCAAAGGAACAGGGAGCAGCAGAAAACATCTTAGAATCAGTTTTTAATTCGACATGGATTTCAATGCCGATGACAGGTTCAAAGTTCATTTTAGATGCCCTCCCCATGCTTAGAGACGGTGGCGTTAACTAACCCCGTCAGATTTTCGATATCTTTGCCGATTTGGAAGACCTTTCCTTCTTCAAACTGCCTGCCGGTAATGTTAATACCGTAAGGCAGACCATCTTCATAACCTAATGGACAGGTAAGCGAAGGATAGCCGCCTAAGTTAGCTAAGCCCAGATGGTTATCGACAAAGTTGGGATTCGGATCCCAACGATCTGAGATGTCTTTGATAAAAGGAGGTTTGCCTTTCGCACAAGGCAGAAGCAGATAATCGCAGGAAGCAAAGAATTTCTCCATCGCTTCATATATTAGTCTCCTGGCTTTCTGCGCACGACGGAAAAGCTCCGCCTGGTTTTCAGCTAGCAAGGAGAAAGAACCAATGATGAATCTTCTCTTAATGAGCGAAGAGAATCCGCGGGTTCTAGCATCGGACATATAGGCTTCCCAGGTCTTGGCGTTCTGATCGGGTTTAAGTCCGAACTTAACACCATCGAGGTTAGCATCGTTAGAAGTAGCTTCTGAGCAGGAGATGATCATATAAGTCGGATATAAAGCATTAAGCAAATCTTCAGGGAAATCGTAAGAGACAATCTCATATCCTTTTTCTTTTAAGCCAGCTAGGCATTTATCGAAAGAGGCAATAATCTTTTTATCGGGAATCGCCTTGATAACCGAGGGGAAATAGCCGACCTTTTTAGCATGAGAGTCATTTTTCAGCATGC
Source organism: Bacilli bacterium (assembly GCA_022652945.1). Taxonomy (GTDB): domain Bacteria; phylum Bacillota_I; class Bacilli_A; order RFN20; family CAG-288; genus Scatoplasma. The sequence continues at coordinate 81,073 of JALCRV010000001.1, read as the reverse complement.
CTAAATAATCTTCAACTGGACGATAGGAAGAAGACATATCTTTCTCATCGTGGCCAGCGAGAATTTCTGTAAGTAAGGCGATATCTTCAACAGAGCGAGCAAAATACCCAACCGCATCTAAAGACGGAGCGAAGGGGAAAAGACCGAAACGTGAAATACGTGACCAAGTGGGTTTAAATCCATAAACGCCACCGTAGCCGGCAGGCTTTCTGACCGAATCGCCGGTATCGGAGCCTAAAGCGAACGGAGCGATGCCCTCAGCTACTCCAGCGCAGGAGCCGGAAGAAGAGCCGCCGATAATCCTCGTCTGATCAAAAGGATTTAAAGTCGCCCCTTTATGTCCGGAAGTTCCGGTGCCACCCATAGCCAACTCATCCATGGTGGTCTTCGCTAGCATGATGGCGCCTTTGCTCTTTAATCTAGCTACCACTTCCGCATCGAAGGTCGGAACATAACCGTTAAGGATATTTGAAGAAGCGGTGGTCTCCACCCCCGCAGTCGAATAGTTGTCTTTAACGAGGAACGGAATACCTAATAGCGTGTCTTTTTCATCGACTTTGGTAATGCTTTCTGCTTGTTTTAGAGCATTCTCAAAATCGGTGGCTTCAAAAATATTGCATTTATTGCCTTTGCTTACTGCGATAGCTTCCTTAACTAAATCAGCCGGCGTGACCATGCCCTCGACTAAGGCGAGATGCATTTGAGAAATCGTTAAATCTAAGTAGCTCATATTTACCCGACCACCTTCGGAAGACGGACTTGATTCCCTAAGCGGGAAGGGACCATCTTCAACTCTTCATTGGCATCCATCGGCTTAACCGGGATATCCTCGCGCATGATGTACTGGGCATCGGGGACGGGGAAAGTCAAAGGCTCGGCCTTATCGATATCCTTGATTTTGCCAAGGAAGGACATCTGGGTAGCAATCGCATCGAATTCTGAAAGGGTTGTATCCCTTTCTTCAGGTGAAATCTCAAACAATAAGTTATTGGCGCAAACGTCGATAACTTCCTTCGTGACTTTAATCATTATTTACCTCCTTCGATTTCCTTCAGCTTTTCCAGCAACTCATCTTCCTGCATGATTCTAATACCTAAAGCCTGGGCTTTCGTGAATTTCGAGCCTGGGTCAGTCCCGACGATAACTAGATCAGTCATCTTCGAAACCGATTCGGAAGAAATCCCGCCTAAGGCTTCCAGTCTTTCAGTCATTTCTTTACGTCCGGAAGAAGCTAAAGAACCAGTCAGGACAAATTTCTTTCCGGCGAAGAAATTCCCGCCTTCTTTTTGAGCGGATAATGTCAAACAGCGGAAATTCAAGCCTAAGGCTCTTAAATCCTCCAACATGTGGATATTTCTTTCATCGTTGAAGTAAGAGAGGATGATCTTTGCGGTTTTCTCTCCGACATCCTGCAGTCCTTCAAGTTCCTCAAGCGAAGTCTGTCTGAGTTTATCTAAGTCCAGATAATGCTGAGCTAAGATTTTCGCTGTCTTCTTGCCGACTAGAGGTATACCTAAGCCAGCCAAGAGCATTTCTAAAGTGTTGCCTTTAGATTTTTCAATCGCTTGGAAAATCGAAGTGCAGGTCTTTTCACCCACGCCATCCATCAACATGATTTCTTCCTGATGATCTTTCAAGCGGTAGAAATCAGGGATGTCCAAGACGAGTTTTTCGTTAAAGAGATTCTCGACCATCGTATCTCCGAGCCCATCGATATCCATCCCGCCATCGGAAGCGAACCAAATCAGTTTATTGATGCTTCTAGAGGGACATTGATCATTGGGGCAACGGTGTTGGATATCTGATTCAGATTTCACTAACCGTGTGCCGCAATAAGGGCAGGTCTCCGGGAAGTGGAACGGCACGGAATTAGGATCGCGGCGTTCCATGATGACCTTGGCAACCTCAGGGATAACATCCCCCGCCTTATGTAAGGCGACGTAATCACCGATTCTGATATCAAGGTTATGAATGAAATCCTCGTTATTTAAAGTCGCTCTTCCGATTAAAGAGCCCGCTACTCTGACCGGTTCAAGAATGGCGTTTGGCGTAACACGGCCAGTTCTGCCGACAGTTAAGACGATATCGGTCAGTTTAGTGATTACTTCTTCCGGTGGGAACTTATAAGCGATAGCCCATTTCGGTGTCTTCATCGTATAGCCGAGGACATCGTGAAGATGAAGCGAATCGACCTTGAAGACCAAGCCATCGATATCATAACCCAGGGAAGGGCGCTTAGCTGTGTATTCAGCTACGTAGTCCATAATACCCTTCAGGCCGTGGATTCTTTTTCTTTCTTTATTAGTGACAAAGCCCAATTCTTGGAGATAATCCAAAGAATCCGAGTGATTCTTGAATCCGCATTCTTCAGCGTTCTGGAAATAGTACCAGAAAGCATCGAGGTGTCTGGAAGCGGTGATTCTGGAATCCAATTGTCTGATAGAACCGGCCGCTGCGTTTCTGGCGTTAGCCAATAAAGGCTCACCGTTCTTAGCTCTTTCTTCATTTAATTTCTTGAGAGTAGCTTTCGACATATAGACTTCTCCGCGGACTTCGATGTGTCTTTTATCTTTAATGTGAACAGGAATCGAGGGAATTGTTAAAACATTCGCGGTGACGTCTTCTCCGACGACTCCGTCTCCTCTTGTAGCCGCCATCTGGAGTTCACCGTTTTCATATATCAAAGACATTGCAAGTCCATCGATTTTGACTTCCCCCATAAAAGGAAGATCGATTAATCCGGTTCCGTCCTCGCAAGACTGATAGAAATGACTTAGTTCATCTTCGTTAAAAACATCTCCGAGGGAAATCATCATGGTCTGGTGGGTGACTTTGGTAAACCCGGTTGCGACCATTCCCCCGACTCTGGTGGTAGGCGAAAGCTTGGAGCGCAGATCAGGTCTACGATCCTCGATAGTTTTCAATTCTTCCATCAACCGGTCAAATTCTTGATCGGACACGGAAGACTGATTAAGGACGTAGTATTCGTAGTTATAGCGATTAAGAAGTTCAGTTAATTCTTGAACCTTTTTCTTGTCTTCATCCTCTGCCATAATATCTCCTTTTCTCGTTATCCGACTTTTCTAAATGCCTTAAAGCCGATTATCAGGACTTTAGTTCCAATCTCCGGCCCGAAGACGACGGTGAGTTTATTGCCGTTAACCTCTTTAACAACACCTAAACCAAAAGAGGCGTGGGCGACTTTATCTCCCGGCTTATATTCTACATCATTTAAATTAGCCTCGACCCCGGTTTGCTTTACTTTGCCGAGGGTGACTTTAGCTGTTCCATAACCGGCAGGCATTCCAACTGAAGCCCCATAATCATTTTCATCGGGGACATACCCTTGAGAAGCCGCCGTCCGATCGATTTGGCGGAAAGCGGAATTTGAACTATAGCGGGAATTTTCATATCGAGCTTTGGAAGCGAAAGAATGAGAATCGCGCCTTGAAGAATAAAGGAAGCCGGAACGTTCGCTTGTCGGGAAGAAACCAATCTCTTTTAGAAAAGGTGAAGGTAAGGCAGGAGTATTGCCGTAAATTTGTCCACCGTAAGTGGAAATGCAAAGATACTTTTTAGCTCTGGTCATCGCTACATAGAATAAACGTCTTTCTTCCTCCATCGCTTCCCGTCCTCTTTCGAAGGCGTGGGTGGTCGGGAAAATTCCGCTGACCATACCTGTAACGAAAACTGCAGTGAACTCCAAACCTTTAGAAACATGCCCGGTCATGACATTAACAGCATCAGCGTTGGTATTGTCATCCTGGGCGGTAATCAAAGAAACATTGATCAAGAAGTCAACTAGAGTTGGCTGGATATCTTCTTCTTTTCCGCTTTCAGCTCTTTCGAGGAATTCTTTAAAGTCGACAGTTAATTCCTGGAGGTTCTTTTCTCTTTCGTTTTCGTTATCGGTATCGCGTTTTTGAGAGTCCTTTTTATCCATCTCACGGATGCAATCATAAAGGCCGGTATTTACAAAATAAAGATCGATGGCATCAGCCATGGCTTTAGGCGAATTGGCATCGGTAAGCTGCTGGAGACATTTATTATAAGAATCGATTAAAGACTTTAGGCTGGTTTTAACTAACGGAGTAGCTTGTAGGGTATCGATATTTCTAATAATGAAAGTAAAGATTGGCAGTTGAGCAGCGTTAGCCTGCTCATAAAGATTAGCCAAAGTAACATCACCGATTTTCCTTGAGGGGTACTGAATGACCTTTTCGAAGGAAACCGAATCTTCGGTGTTGATTAAAAGGCGCAAGTAAGCTAACCCGGCTTTTACTTCGATACGATCGTAGAAGGAAGTGGCATCAAAAAGCCTATAAGGAATTCGCATCTCTGGAAAGACTTGTTCGAAGGTTCTCGACTGGAAATTAGACCTATAAATGATGGCTATATCTTTATAAGCAACTTTATTCTTCTCGTGTAGGTTTCTAATCCTTAGGCCGATAGTTTGCGCTTCTTCTTTCGATTCGAAGGAAGATATAAAATCAACTTCTTCTCCCTTATCTTGAGTGACGGCTTTTAAGCTTTTATCAACTCGATTGTGGTTGTTCTTGATAAGCGTGTTTGCCTTATCAAGAATGTTCTGGGTAGAGCGATAATTGATATCCAAAGTAATCGTCGATAAGTCCGGGAAGTCTCTTTGGAGACTATTCTTGATAATCGAGTTATCCGCCCCACGCCATGTATAAATTGTCTGATCTGGATCCCCGACGACACATAGTTCACATTCCTTGGACATGAAAAGCTTAACTATCTGATATTGGAGGTCATTGGTGTCCTGAAATTCATCCACTAAGAAAGCTTTATATTTTCTCCTGTAACTTTCACGGCAGGAATCATCGTGAACCATCACATCTCTACAGAAGATCAGAAGGTCATCAAAATCCAATAAATCAGATGAAGCTAAAAGGATCTGATATTGCTCATAAAGCTTTTTAATATCGATACCCAGCATTAAAGAACGATTGTCGTTATCTTTCAGCTCGTTATATTCAATTCCTTTTGTTTTGCAGTCTTCGATGATGCTGATGGCTTCTTTGAAAGATTTGGAATCCACTTGAGCCTTGATATTAGCTGCAGCCTTTTTAAAAAGAGCCTTTTGGTCATCTTCCGAAGCGACTTGGAAATCTTTAGTGAAGCCTTTAAAGTGACCGACTAATTCTTTTCTTAAAAAACGGTAACAGAAAGAGTGAAATGTCGAAATTAAAGGACGACCTTGGATATCTAAACCGTTTTCCGTAAGGATCTTATCCGTTCTGTCTCTCATCTCCTGAGCGGCTTTATTAGTGAAGGTGATTGCGACGATTTGGTTCGGCAGCATATCTCCTCTAGTTAACATGTAGGCTAAACGATAAGTCAGAGTCCTGGTTTTACCGGTTCCGGCTCCTGCAATAATCCTTAAATGCTGGGCATTGCTGGTAACAGCAGCATATTGCTCAGGGTTTAAATCCCCTTTGAAATCTATAGCCATCTTGACCTCTTTATTTCCTATGTGATTATACCATCTCAAGGGGGTCTTTTTTAGAAAAAAACCAATTTAACGTTTAATATATTTTCCTAAATGAGTATAATCAATGACAGAAAGGGGCAAAACTAATGCTGACAATTGTCAAACATCCTCTTATCGAGGTCAAACTCGATATTCTTCGTGATGAGAATACGAAGTCCAAGGAATTTCGCGAAGCCTTGGAAGAGATCGCGTCTATTATGTCTTACGAAGTCTTTAAGGATCTCGAAGTCTATGATTCAGATGAGATTATCACTACTCCCACCGGAGCCGCTCTCCATAAGACCAAGCTGAAGAAAAAGATTGTCTTAGCTCCGATTCTTCGCGCCGGAATCGGTATGGTCGATGGTGTGAGGAATATGATTCCTACCGCACGGACTGGACATATCGGAATCTTCAGAGATGAAAAGACGCTTCTGCCTCATGAATACTATTTCAAACTTCCTGAGGTGAAAGATCCGCTGGTTGTTGTTATCGATCCGATGTTGGCGACCGGTGGTTCTGCTACCGCTGCTATCGCTGCCATCAAGAAAAGAGGCTTCACCGATATTCGGTTAATGTGCTTAGTCGGTGTTCAAGAAGGGGTGGATGCCGTAGAAAAAGCCTTCCCGGATGTCCATATCTATTTAGCCGCTTTGGATGATCATTTAAATAAGAACGGATACATTGTCCCGGGCTTAGGTGATGCCGGCGACCGTATCTTCGGAACGAAGTAGTTTTCTTAGCCTTCCGGCCAAGCCGGAAGGCCTTTTTTTAAGCAACTATAGTTATGCTTTTTATAATGGTTTCCTTTTTTTGTACAATAAAAGCGACTGACAGAAGAATAAAATAAAAGATAAGAGGTTTAGTTATGACAAAAAAGCCAAATATGAGGTTCGTGAAGTTTTTCCTGATTTTATCGATAATCAATCCTCTCACTTGCTTGCCAGTCCTGAAACTTCTCGGGGATGGGATGGTAAAGGGCCCCTTTAGGTCGTCTTACATCAAGAAAATCATTAAAAAGCACCCATATCAAGACTTCCAGAGCCAGATTGTCTTTTATGGAGCTTCGAACTTTCGCCTCTGGACAGACATGGAGACTGACTTAAAGGAGTACAAAGTCATTAACTGCGGCTTTGGCGGAGCGACTGATGCGACCTTAGTAGAATTTGCTGACCGCCTGTTGTTTCCTTATAACCCGAGGATGGTCTTTTTTCAAACTGGTTCGAACGACTATGTCAGTTTAAAGGGAACATCGGAAGAAAAAATCAAAAAATGCATGGAATACAAAGACCAGATGTTCACTTCTTTTCATCAGCGCCTTCCTAATTCCATCCTCGTCGTGATGTCTGGGCTTCTCTTGCCGGGAAGAAAAGAATTCACCGGCTTAACTCAACAAATCAACGAAGAATTGAAAGCTTACTGCCAGTCTCACTCTTATATGCGGTTTGTTCAAGCTGAAAAAATGACTTTTGACGGGCGGGTATATTTCGAGAGCCTCTTTAGAAAAGACCTGATTCACCTTAACCACGAAGGCGAACTGAAATGGATGAGAGAATACATAAAACCAGAAATCGATAAACTTATTGAAGAAAACCACTTTGAAGACTTAAAAAACAAGCCGCAAGGGCCAACTGACCCTTCAGGGCGGAGGAATCCAGAAGTTTCTGATTGCCAAGAAGATTCCTCTTCCCGTTTTGCCTAGTTTTTCCGTTGCAATTTCCAATTCAAACTAATAGAATAATCGTTGCACGGGGTGTAGCACAGTTTGGTTTAGTGCGCTCGGTTAGGGACCGAGAGATCACGAGTTCGAATCTCGTCGCTCCGACCATTTAGAAATAAAAGCCTGAGAAATCGGGCTTTTTTAGTCTTTATTTTTAACGTTGAAGACGCTTCTTTTTATATTAAGCAGGCGGTCTTTTTCAACTCTTCATCGCTGAGCATGGAATGAATTTGCTGATAAGAAGTAACAAGAACATCTTTAAAGATAAAATGCAGTCTATTAATTAGATGATCAGAAAAGTTTTCCTCTTTTTGATAATTATCATCGGTGGATCCTTCGTTTTCTTCCTGAATCAAGGTTATTAAGGCTCTTCTTAACATGGCAATCATCGATTCCTCAATCCAGTATGAAAAAACAGTCTTGGAGATTGCCGAGGCATATTTTTTTGCTTTTAGATAAAGCTCCAGGCCATCATCAGGCGTATGCCAGATATCCACGAAAGCAAAATCAAAATGTTCTTTTTCCATGTCGTTTTCCAGATATTCAAAGGCATCTTCGTAAATGATTTTAAACTTATCCTTGAAATGGAACTTTGGGAAAATCTCTTTATTAAAGAGATTGATGGCGTTAAGGTCTTTTTCAACGATGTAGATTTCTTTGACCTCATCTTTTAAAGAGGCCATATACGGAAAATAGCCGAGGCCTAAACCAAAAGCGACAACCCTTCCTTTAGCTTCTTCGATGGGTTTTTCCATCGTCTCGATTTCGTGCGGGGTAATCGACATCCAGACTTTATTGTCTTGGAGGATTTCAAAGTACTGGAAGGTCGTTGGGAAATAGCCGAAAGAAGTTATCTCGCGGAAGGTATCCTCCTCCGTTATGGTGTCTTGATAAATGAAACCTTCATAAGGAGCAAAATAGTCTTCTGTCAGTTCCCATCTATTAGATTTTCCATGCAGAAGCCGCATATTTTTCAAATATGGATTATTTAGATACTTCTCCGGATTTAGACGTTTCATCTCATTCATATGGTACTTAGAAGCAATCAGAGAGACCATTTCATCTTCCGGATCCATATCGATGGCATCGCAGAAGGAAAGCCAGTAAGCTTCTTCCTCGCTCTTACCTTCTTTTAGTAAACTGACGATGTCATTTTGTGAAATATAAGAAGGATTATTATCTAAGAATTCATTGTAAATATCCGCGACATTGATATTGTCGTCTTTGGTCTGAAACAAGCGGCTTAATTTCTTCTTATCTTCAATGCTAAGTGTGTATTTCATACTGAATATTATACATTAACCGAGTTGTACTATAATTAAATCAAATGCAAGCACCTTCATTAGCGGAATTGTCCTCTTTAATCATTAACTGCCATAAATGCCCTTTGAGTGAGTCCCGTTCTCACCCTGTGGTCGGGGGTGGGAATATTCATTCTAAAATCATGATTGTCGGAGAAGGCCCAGGAGCACATGAGGATATGAGCGGAGAAGCCTTTATCGGACCGGCTGGCCAGCTTCTAGATAAAATGATGAAATATGCAGGAATTGATAGGACAAACGCATTTTTAACTAATGTCGTTAAATGCTTCCCTCCGGAGAATCGAACTCCAAGGCCGGCCGAAGTCAAAGCCTGCTTGGATTTTCTCCGAATGCAGTATTTGCTTCAGCATCCACAATTAATTATCTGCCTGGGAGCAGTCGCTTCTAAGGCGATGATCAATCAGGAATTTTCGATTATGCGCCAGCATGGACAGATTCAAGAAAAGAAGGGAATCCTCTTCGTTCCGACCTTTCATCCGGCAGCCTTACTAAGAGACCCCGAAAAGAAGCCTTTAGCATATGAAGACTGGAAGACCATCAAAAAGGTTATCGAAGAAAAGGGACTTAGGGGCTGATTTCGGTCTTAACCCGATGAATGACATAGTAAGTATCCGTTTTGTACGGCCAAGAAAAAACAAGGCGTGATAAATGGCCTAGGAGGGGCCTTGATGATGCCTTACTTCCGCTTTTGTGCTATATTGGGGTGTCCGAGAAGAAATCCGCGCACGCAAAAAGACAGGGCTTACTTCCGCTTGTCGGACTAAGTTCCTCTTGCCGCGCGCTCTGATAAACAAATTGTGTGTTTGTTTACTTCTTGCCCTTCTTGCCGGACATCAGCAAGCCGATCTTCCTGGGATCGGCTTTTTCGATGCCCAGCTTCTTTAGCGCCTCCTCGCCGTAATAGGCCTCGAAGACATCATAGGGCGTCCTGCCGCCCAGCTCCCTCCTCGGGTACGAGGCGATCGCCGACTCGCACTTCGCGACGTAGTCATCTGTCAGGAGGTCGAAGTCGGTCCCCTTCGGGCAGCAGTAGCGAAGCATCCTGTGGTTCGATTCGATGGCGCCCTTCTGGTTCGAGCAGTAGGCATCGCAGTAGAACAGCGACGTCACCGCCTCGCCGGTCCCGGGGAACCCCTCGATTCCGGAGGCGTCGTAGAACTCAGGACCCCGGTCTGAGAGGATGGCCGGGAACAGCCTTCTGAACAGCTCCGGCCCGGCGGCCTCCTTGATTCCGTCTAGCGCCCTTACGGTTTCCTCTGCCGTCTTTTCCCTGAGGAGCCTGAGAAGCATGAGGTGGAAGGCCGGGAAATGGAGCGTCAGTATGCACTTCCTCGAGGCCCGTGACCCTATGACCGTGTCCATCTGCGCCGGAAGCGCGGAAGGATCAGTCGACAGCATCCTCCAGTAGTCCTCGATCCTCCTGCCTTCCATGGTCGCAGGATCCTTGATCGCCGACTTGTAGGCGTATTCCTTCTTCCTCGGCTTGTACGAGACTGCCATCCTGAGGTCGTGTTTCTTCACCGAGAGCCATCCGTTCTCGACCATGCGGTAGAGCTCGCGCTGGCTTCTGATCGCGGCCCTTGGGTCGGTCAGAGCGATGGCGCAGATCGAGAGCCCGGCCTTCGTGCCTTTCGAGACGGCTTCGTCGAGCGCCCTGAACTGGCCCTCGGTCATGTCAACCCCGCGCCTTGATCCGACGAGCGTCGCCTCGTACGATGACTGGGCGTCGGAAGGAACGTAGTTCACCTTCTTCTCGCGGCTGCAGTATCTGCGGTCGGGGCATCCGTCGCAGACGTAGGGGAATCTGACGAGCCTCTTGCAAGGCTCCAACTTCGACTCCTCGTACCCCGGCTCGTGGAAGCGACTGCGCTCGTTGAATGCCGTCTGCCTCCTGGCCTTCACTTCCTTCGACACCGTCCTCGGGTCCTTGCCGATGGCGGCCGCGATGTCCTCGAGCTTTGCGCCGGCCTTGATCATCCTGAGGATCGTCTCTCTCATCTGGGAAGTCATGTGCTTCCCGTCGTGTTCGTTTTCCATAGCAGTTCTATCTCCCTTTCTTTCGGGTCTCATCGTCATTGCCTGCATGGAGCGCGCGGTACTTTTCATGGTACCAGAAACGGGCGGGAATCCCAAAAATCAGAATTCCTGTCACAAAACGGAACTTACTATGTCATTCATCAATTTCGGTCTTAACCCCTATTTTTCAATTGATTTTTTGGAAACAAACTAATAGAATAACTATGCTTGTCGAAGAGACAATGCACCAATCGTCGGGACGTAGCACAGTTGGTAGTGCGCTTGGTTCGGGACCAAGAGGTCGCGAGTTCGATTCTCGCCGTTCCGACCATTTTTAGTTAAGTGAAAATTGGAATAAGTGCCTGAATAAGGCGCTTTTTATTTATTTTAATAAAATAATTTATTTATAAATAAATCGTTGATTTTTTCTGCGCAAAAAACAATTTTTCTCGCTGCTATTTATCTTGTTTTGAATAAAAGGGGCCGCTTTTGCTCTAACTTTTGACTTCTGATTTTTTTCTTGGACTTTTTCAGTTATTTGTATGGCTTTAAATCTGCTTTTTATTCGCTATAATATATATCGTCAAAGGAGGTTTTGACCTAATGTCTTTAATTAAAAAAGCTGTTGCTGAATGTATCGGGACGTTCGTCTTAGTTGTCGTTGGTTGCGGTGTCGCGGTTGCTTCTTCTCATTTCTTCGATAATGGATTCTTAGTTGCTACGGCCTTAGCTTTCGGTCTTTCAATCGTCGCTATGGCTTATTCGATCGGAAATATCTCCGGCTGCCACATCAATCCGGCTGTTTCCCTCGGTATGGTTCTTTCTCACCGTATGTCGTGGAAGGAATTCGGAGTTTATGTCGCTTCTCAATTCGTCGGCGCTATCTTAGGCGCTTTGCTCCTTGAACTGATCTTCATGAACGCCGGAATCCCCGATCTGAACTTAGGCTCCAACGTTGTTAACACTGCCGCTTTAGGCACTGGCATCGGCGGTCAGTTATTAGGCTTCTTAGCTGAAGTTGTTCTTACCTTCATCTTCGTTATCGCTATTCTCGGTGTTACTTCTAAACCTGAGAATTCCTCTGTTGCTGGCATCGTTATCGGCTTGGTTCTTACTCTCGTCCACCTTTTAGGCATCGGACTGACTGGGACTTCCGTTAACCCCGCTCGTTCTTTCGGACCTGCTCTTATCGCTCTTATGAACGGTCAGACTGACCCGATTAAAGAGATTTGGATCTTCTTGATTGCTCCGCTTATCGGTGCTGCCATCGCTGCCTTCTGCTACAACTGGCTGGCTGCTGAAAAAGAAGCTCAGAAGAACGCCGCTGAAGTTAAGTAATAATTAAGCTTCAATCGATTGGAACCCGGGTTTCCGGGTTCCTTTTTTTAATCGAGTTTTAAAGTAACTTTTTTATAAAACAACTGATTCAATTTCCAAAGGCCGAGTGAACAAAGAAAAGTAACGATAATGATTGCGAAAGCGGCAATCACTGAAATATAAGCGGGATTATTGATTACATCGGTGAAAGGATAAGGGGATTCAATAAGCTTAGCTGCTACTAAAGGAACAATTATAAGGGCGTAAATGGCAGCAGGGACGATACCAAGGAATACAGATTTAAAGACTATTTTTTCTCCATTTTCAAAAAAGATAAAGGAAATCATAGCCGCTAAAGGACAGACGATATGTAAAGAGGCCATTCCGAAGGTGCCTATCATTCCAACTCCGACAACAGGCAACAAATAGAACATCACGGTCAGAAAAGTCAAAGTGGTACCGACCGAGGCTAAAAGCTTAAAAACATAAACCCAGTTAGGTATTGAATCGGTCTTAGTTATCAGCGACTTCACTTCAAAATAGATAAGGAAAAGAGCGGCTAAAAGCAAAAGGATATTTGAATCGTTAGTGAAAAATTGGAACATATGAAAAGAAGAGGCCGCATGTTGCTCATCTCCAAAACCAATGAACATAATAATCAAAGCGGCAATCTCAAAAATCGCAGTGATGGAATTTAAGATTAAAGAAACCAACATCGTCTTTTTCAATTGCATTTTTTTACTCTTCCTAATGCCAACATTATAGACCTGTTTTTCTTATTACTCTATTCATTTATATTTAGTTTAAAATAATGAAGGTGAGGGATATATTATGAAAGTTATTTTGGTAAATGGCAGCCCTGAGAAAAATGGCTGCGTCAACCGTGCTTTAGAAGAAATCGGGAAGACATTAAAAGAAGAAGGTGTCGAATCAGATATCTTCTGGATCGGTAACCAAGTCCATCCGTGCATGGCCTGTGGGAAATGTAAAACCTTGGGTAAATGTATCTTTGAAGATAAGGTTAATGAATTCCTAGCTTTGGCTTCTCAAGCGGATGGTTTCATTTTCGGAAGCCCCGTTTATTATTCCTCGATGGCGGGTGGAATGAAATGCTTCATGGATCGCGTATTTTTTGCTGGAAGCCGTTTCCTTAGATATAAGCCGGCTGCCGGTGTCGTTTCCTGTCGAAGAGGCGGAGCAAGCTTGACCTTCGATGAATTGAACATGTATTTTTCTATTAATATGATGCCGATTGTCTCTTCTCAATACTGGAACATGGTCCATGGCTTTACCCCTTCCGATGTGGAAAAGGATGAAGAAGGACTGCAAACCATGAGGGTTTTAGCAAGAAATATGGCTTGGCTTCTTTCTTCTCTTCAGGCTGGTAAAGAAAAGGGTGTAAAGATGCCGCAAGAAGAAAAGCATATCTCAACCAACTTTATAAAATAGAGGAATAACAAGTATGGAAAAAACACTTCAACAGCAACGTTATGATCTGATGGGAGCTAAGTTAGTGAAGAATCTAACCGCACGGAGATTTAAAGCAATCTATGTGCAGACGAAAGAAGAAGCCAAGGAAGCTGCTTTAGGTTTTATGAAAGAAGGCTCCTCAGTAAGCTGGGGAGGAAGCTTGACGATGAAAGAAATCGGCTTAGATGAAGAAATCAGAAAACGAAATTATCGTCTGATTGACCGGGCGAAAGCGAAAGATAAAGAAGAAGCAAGGAAGATCATGAAGGAAGCTTTGACAGCTGATTATTTCATCGCTTCCGCTAATGCCATTTCAATTGAGGGTGAAATCTTTGAAATCGATGGTGCCGCTAACCGGATCAGTTCCATTATTTTCGGGGCCGGAGAGGTGATAATCATCGCCGGGATGAATAAAGTCTGCCCTTCCTTAGAGGAGGCGGAAGCCAGGGCTCAGAATATCGCCGGTCCTTTAAATGCGATACGCTTGAAAAAGAACACTCCTTGCGCTTTAAATGGCAACTGCAGTGAATGTATTTCTCCAGACTGTATCTGCGCCGTAAAGGCGGTTATCCGTCTCTCGATGGTTCCGGAAAGAATCAAAGTGATTTTAGTTGGTGAGGACTTGGGCTTATAAAGCCAAGATTTGAAAAAGTCGTCTGGTGTATAATATCAGTTACACGGTAGAGGAGTTTAATAATGGCAGAAGAAAATAAAGACCACGAATTAGCGGAAGCCTTAAGGAATTGCTTAAAGCAAAAGCCGCTCAATCGTATTACGGTTACTGAGATCGCCGCCGCCTGCAATATGAACAGACAATCTTTTTACTACCATTTTAAAGATGTCTATTATCTGGCTGAATATATGTATAAGTCAGATATCGCTTATATCATGGCTAATCAGAAACCTAATTCGAATATTGAAGATTCAATCGCAACAGTCTTCGCCTATGCTTTAACAAATAAAGATGCCATCTTAAATACGATTTCCGCTGTCGATCGGGAAATACTTGAATATAATCTTTATCAGGAAATCGCTGATATGATGGTTTCCTTGATTAAAGACAAAGAAAAACAGTTGGGAATCACCCTTACTCCTGAACAGGAAAAATCGATTGCGGATTTTTATAAGTTCCCGATCGTCGGTGAGGCCTTGAACTGGTTTAAATCCGGGATGGTTTTAGACCCTTCGTTTAAGGTCAAAACGGTTTTGACCTTTATGTCAGCGAGTTTGGATAATATCATCAAAGCGACTTACGCTGAGAGTCAGACAAAGTGAGCATTAAGGAGGATTAAGCAATGCCAGCAATTTCTATCTTAAAAGACTTGTTTTATGTCGGAGGCAATGACTATGCTGCCGAAAGATTTGAAAATCTTTTCCCGATACCCGACGGTATGGCGTATAACTCCTATGTCATTAAGGATAAGAAAACAGTACTTTTAGATACGATTGAAATGCCTGTTCCAGGCAATTGCTGCAAAGAAAATGCCAAAGAGAAAGATCTTGGTTCTCCGTTTAACCCCTTCAGCAATTTGTTCTACAAAGCTGATCCGGAAGTTTCCGAAGCTTTTTTAAACGAGGTTGCTTCCGTTTTAGGTCAACGTAAACTTGATTATCTAGTAGTTCAGCATATGGAGCCGGATCATTCCGCCGCCATCTGCCGTGTTGTCAAAAAATATCCGGAAGCTAAGATCATCATTTCCTTGGCGGGCAGCAAAATGCTCGCGGAATATGTTCCTGGACTTAGTTCCGAAAGAATTATTATCATCGACCCTTCCTACCGACTTGATACCGGCAACCATCTGCTGAGATTTGTCCCCGCTCCTTTTGTCCATTGGCCGGAAGTCATTATGACCTATGATGAGAAAGAGCAGATTCTTTTCTCCGCCGATGCTTTCGGAGCCTTCGGTGCTAATAAAAAGAGCATCTTCTCCGATGAGATGGATATCGATGAAAAGTACTTCTCCGAAATGAGGAGATATTATACCAATATCGTTGGTAAATTCGGGCCCCAGGTTTTAAAAGTGCTGGATTCCGCCAAGGATTTGCCAATTAAAATGATTCTTCCACTCCATGGACCGATCTGGCGTAATCACTTTGCAGATATCCTCAGCCGCTATCGTAAATGGGCTTCTTATGAACCGGAAGATCCGCATGATTTTATCGTTTTAATCGGCTCCATTTATGGTCATACCGCTTATGCAGCTTCCAAGATTAACGAGCTAGTTAAAGGCGGAAAGTATTTCGATATCACGAAGACTGATATTTCCTATCTGATTTCGGAAATCTTTAGAGTCAAGACGGTGATTTTAGCCTCCGCTACTTACGCCGGAGAATTATATCCTCCGATGAATACGCTGCTGACCGATGTGAAAAATATCGGTATTCAGAATCGTACTTTCGGATTGATTGAAAACGGCACTTGGGCCCCGGTGGCTGGCGCCAGGATGAAAGCGATTCTATCTTTCGTCAGGAACACGACAGTTATCGAACCTACTTTAACTATCCACGGTGCTTACCAGGATAATCAACAACCCGAATTAGCTGCTTTTTGCGATAAGATAAAAGAGAGCATTAAGTAAGAAATATGGGAAAAGCATTAAGAGTTGAAAGAATTATCTATATTGTCATCATGATTCTTTTCCTTTTGTCCGGTCTTTTTAATGTTATCTGTCTGCCAGATGGGAACGGTAATCCTGTCTGGACTAATTACTATCAAGGGATTTTTGCTTCGGGGACCTTATCGATCTACGGCAACATCTTCCTTGGTATTCCTCTTCTTAGCGCCTTATTAGGAATCGCGATGAATTCCGTGGAAATCGGGCTTAACCGCATTTCTTTTCCGGTTGAATACACTTCGGTCGTTGCTTTCTTATCCTTTTTTGCTTTCGGGCTTCTTTTCGCTTCGATCGCTTCGAATATGTTCCCGTTTGGAATGATGATTATTGGTTATTCGTTAGCGATCGTTGTTGTCAGAATCATTTTCCATTACGGAATCAGAAATCAGAAGGTCTGATTCTTAATATGCTGTAAAGTCAAAAGACTTGACAGCACATATGTCTTAAGGTATATTAATCAAGTACTGAAAAGGAGAAACAAATAAACTATGTCAGTCAAAATCAGATTAGCCAGAATCGGAAGAAATATGACTTCCGATTATCGTATCGTCGTCACCGATTCTCGCCGTGCTCGCGATGGGCATTGCATCGAGCAGATTGGACATTATGATTCCAATAAGCCCTTCACTGATGCTGTCATCGATGAAGCCAAGGCCATCGATTGGTTGCTTAAGGGTGCTACCCCTTCCGATACGATGAGAGCTATGCTCGCTGCTAAAGGCATCTACGGCAAGTATCTCGAAAACAAGAAAGCGGCTTCATCTAAAAAGGCTCCTGCAGCCAAGAAAGCGGCTAAATAGTTATGGCCGCGGACTATGAAAAAATAATCCGGAGTGCCGTTGAGCCTCTGGTCGACAATCCCGAATCCATCCTCATTCGCTGCATGGAAGCCCCCGAGGAAATCGAGGCTACCCGCGATGTCCATTTCTTGATCGCCTGCCCGGATGCTGAGTTAGGCAAGCTCATCGGCCGTCACGGCAGCGTGGCTGATTCGATCCGTACGATCGTCAATGTCAAAGCCCGCGATGACCATAAACGCGTTCATATCAAGTTCGAATCCTTCGAAGATGAAGGAAAAGATACTGATAAGAAAGATTAGTCGAATCTTCTGTTTATCAAACTAAAGGCGCCCCTCACCTGAACGTTGGAGCGCCTTTTCTGTATTTTGCAAAAATGCTCTATCTAAAATAGACTATCTTAAAGGAAGGAATATTAAATATGGCCGAATTAACCAAAGTCGCTCACATTATGTCTACCCACGGCTTAAAAGGGGAAGTAAAAGTCTTCATAATCGCTAATTCTATTGAGGATTTTTTCTTTAAAGGCCAGGAGGTTTTTGTCGGATTAGGAGAAGGACAGATCAAGACAAAGATCGCTTCTTTTTATACGATACCTAAAGGGTTGGGTCTTTTAATTCTCGAAGGTTTTGATTCTATCGATAAAGCCCAGGTCCTTTTAAAGAAAGATATCTATGTCGCCAAAAAAGAACTTCAAGGCAAAGTCTATCTTTCTGATTTTGTTTCCTATCAGGTCATCGGACCGGAAGGAACAAAGTTAGGTGAAGTCACCGGTTTCACGAATATGGGCGGCAAATTGTACCTTGAAGTCGGAGATAAACTTCTTCCTTATGTCGTAGATGTTCTTATCGCTTATGCGGAAAACGAGAAAAAAGAGCTGCATCTGACTCCTCAAGGACAGGAAATACTGGAAAATGCTTAACATCACGATTCTGACTTTGTTCCCTGATTTCTTCACTTCCTTTTTGAATAACTCTATTATCGCTAGAGCGATCGCTAAGGGAGCGGTAAGCTTTAAGATTGTGAATATCAGGGATTATACCGCCGACTTTAAGCATCACCGTGTGGATGATCGTCCGGCTGGTGGCGGTGCTGGTCTTATTATGAGAATGCAACCTTTATGCGACTGCTTAAAGGCCAATAGGACTGCTGAATCCCACGTGGTTTTGCTTTCTCCCTTAGGTAAAACCTACAATCAGGAAAAGGCGAAAGAACTGTCTTTAAAAGAAGATCTAATTCTAATCTGCGGTCATTATGAAGGAATTGATTCGCGCTTTAACTCTCGGGTTGATGAGATGATTTCTATCGGTGATTACATAACCACCGGTGGAGAAATCGGAGCGATGGCGATTTCTGATTCGGTCGTTCGCTTGCTTAAAGGCGCCATTGCGGATGAGTCGACTCAGGAGGAAAGTTTTAACGATGGGACTTTAGAATACCCGCAATATACTTTGCCTTATTCTTATGAAGGCGAAAAAATACCTGATATTCTTTTCTCCGGCAATCATGAAGCCATCGAAATTTTCCATCGGCGGGAAGCTTTAAAGCTGACTAAGGAATACCGCCCTGATTTATATCAAAAACTGAAGTTATCCAAAAAAGATCTTAAGCGTATTCATGAGCTGGAGACGGGAGAGATCTCCAAGACTGAAAAACTCGCCTTAGAGAAAGGCGAGCGTTTCATCCAAGCGGAGATTAAGAAGGAAGAGAACTAATTCTTCTTTTTCGCCTCTTCAGCCATCGATTGTTCGGCGGCTTTTTTCATATAAGGAGACATCTGTTTAACTGAAAGCTTCATCTGATCGAAGGCTTTTAAGACTCGGTTAACATCGTAAGCGGTAGTTCCTGAGCCTTCAGCGATTCTGACTTTGCGGGAATTTTTGATGATTTCCGGATGCTTTCTTTCTTCGGAAGTCATAGAGAAGATGATGGTTTCCATCATCTTTTCGTTATCCTCACCTTTAGCTAATTGCTCATCGGAGACTTTCGGCATCCCCGGAAGCATTTTCAATAATTTACCTAAAGGGCCCATCTTCTTAATTTGATGAATCATCGCCAGCATATCATCCAGGCCGAAGTTGCCGGACATGATTTTGCGGGTGGTTTTAACAGCTTTTTCTTTATCGATATTCTCTTCGACGTTCTCGACAAGCGAGACAACATCGCCCATTCCAAGAATACGATTCGCCATTCGATCAGGATGGAAGATCTCTAAGTCGGCGACTTTTTCACCGGTGCCCGCAAACTTAATAGGAACTCCGGTCATCTTTCTGATTGAAAGAGCCGAACCACCTCTGGCATCGGAATCCAACTTAGACATGATGACGCCGGTCAGTTTGATTTTGGCGTTAAAGGCATTGGCGACATTGATGGCATCCTGACCTGACATCGCATCGGCGAGCAGGAGGGTTTCTGAGAGCGGGACTTGAGTCTGGATGTTCTTCAATTCATCCATCAATTCATCGTTAATTTGCAGACGGCCAGCCGTATCGAAAATGACAATATCGTAATGTTCTTTTAAGGCTTTTTTATAAGCTTGAGAAGCGATATCGGGAGGGAGAGTACCACTGCGGTCGGAATAAACCTCAACTCCGATTTCCTTACCGAGGGTCTCCAATTGATCAATAGCAGCTGGACGGTAAATATCGCAAGCGACCATCAGGCATTTCTTGTTCTGTTTATTCTTAAAAAGATAAGCCAGTTTAGCGGCTGAGGTTGTTTTACCTGTACCTTGAAGACCAACGAGCATAATGGCGGTCGGGCGTCCAGATTCCATATGTAACTCGGAATCGGTGGAGCCGAGCAATTCAACCAATTCTTCGTAGACGATCTTAACGACCATCTGAGAAGGAGATAATTGCTGAAGTACTTTCTGTCCGATGGCTTTTTCTTTAATATCATCAACAAAATCCCTGACGACTTTATAGCTGACATCAGCTTCCAACAAGGCCAGACGTACCTCGCGAAGCATGTCGTCCATGTTGGATTCGGATAGTTTTGATTGGCCGGAGAGCTTCTTAAAAATCCCTTGCAGCTTTTCCCCTAATGATTCAAATGCCATGAGTCAATTCCTCCTTGATAGTTTCTATTTTTTCTTTAAAGGCTTTGTCGTCCTTTTCTTCAGCTAGGTCTTCGATTTTGCTAAGAAGAGATTCAGACTTTTCTAAGATATGCAGTTCGCTTTCCATTTTCTCAAGGTCTTTTTCACCTTTCTTGATCGAGAGATGGACAGCGTTACGGGAGACGGAACGATTAGATGCGATTTCAGCTAAGGATAAATCATCAGAATAATAAGCGGTGAGGTTTTCCCTTTGAATCTGACTTAGTGCATTGCCGTAGATAGAAAGCAGTTTATTAAGTCTTTCTCTTTTCTTAAAGTCATCCATTTTATATCAGTCCTATTAATTTAAAGAAGATACTTAAACCAAAGAAATAAATCAGAGAAGTAGAGAAAAGATAATTGAACATGTTCGAAGAGTAGAAGTGAAGCTTCTCTTGGTTAGGTATATAGATAAAAGAATAAAGGAAGGCTCCGGAGATATCAGCGATCAGGTAGGCTAAATAAGTATAGCCTGTAAAGAGGACGACTAAATACCAGATGACTGAATAAGCCACCATTGAGACGACCAAGGCCCAAAGCTGATTCTTGAAAGGCATCAGTCTCCCTCCCCGACCAGAAGCCCGTAAAGGTAATCATCAAGATCGAATTCCTTTAAGTCATCCATCCCTTCACCTAGGCCGATAAAACGAACTGGAATTCCAAGCTTATCGCGGATAGCTAAAATAATCCCGCCTTTGGAGGTCCCATCCATCTTCGTGATAACAATTCCGGTTAAAGGAGTGGCTTCTTTAAACACCTGGGCTTGTTCGATTCCGTTCTGCCCAGTATTGGCATCGATAATCAAAAAGGATTCGTGCGGAGCGGAAGGGATAACCTTCGTCATGACCCTTCTCATCTTTGCCAATTCATTCATCAAGTTGACTTTATTTTGCAGACGTCCTGCAGTATCGACGATAACTAAGTCGTACTTTTCTTTCACCGCTTTAGTTAACCCGTCATAGCAAAGGGAAGAGGGATCGGAACCTTCCGGTCCGGTTAAAATATCAACTCCGATTCTTTGAGCCCAGACCCCAAGTTGCTCAACAGCTCCAGCGCGGAAAGTATCAGCAGCAACAAGAAGAATCTTTTTCCCTGCATCTTTATATCGCTTAGAAAGCTTGGCAATCGTTGTGGTCTTGCCACCCCCGTTAACTCCGACGATCAGCAATACGGTCGGGCCTTCTTTGACGAAAGCTAAATCCGCATCCACCTTATTACCGGCGCTTTGATAACCTTCGAACATTTTTTCGATAACTAATTTGTTGATTTCTTCAGGAGCATCGATCTTTTCAATCTTCGCTTCTTTTTTAGCCTCGTCGATGATTTTGAATGTCAGGTCTGCTCCGACATCAGCTTCGATTAAAATCTCCTCAAGATCATCAAAGTACTCGTCATTGACTTTGTGGAAAATGGATGCCAAAGATTTCAGGCGATACATAAACCCATGGTGGGCTTTTTGCATTCCTCTGACATATGACTCTTGGTTTTCTTTCTGCTTTCCATCAGCTGACTCTACAGGCTTTTCGACATTGGAGACAACTGCAGTGCTATTATTATTTTCCGGTTTTACATTGGAGTTTTCTAAAGAAGCAACCTTTTGACTATCATTCGTGGTTGTCTGTTCTTCTTTGACTTCATTTTCAGATTTATTCTTTCCAAACTTTTTCTTCAGGTAATCGATTAATCCCATTTAGACAACCCTCTTTTCAATTGCATTCTTAGCCGCTTCTTGTTCAGCTCTTTTCTTTGAAGTTCCTTGTCCGTTACCGAGAACGATACCGTTACAGGATACTTCAACTTCAAAACATTTGTCATTAGGAGAACCGGTTTCTTTGACGGTTTGATAAATGATGTCACCTTTGACGTCAGCCTGCAGCATCTCCTGCAGCTTAGATTTATAATCGAAGACTTCATATACTTCGTAATGCTCAATCGGATCAGCGAAGAAAGAATTAACGAGTTTCCAAGTTAACTTGAAGTCCTCATGATTATCAAGATAATAAGCCCCGATAAAAGCTTCAAAGCAATCTTCCATGATGTTAGCTTTAATCGGGCCGGATTTTTCTTCCCCTTTCGAGACTCTGATGTAATTAGCTAAGCCGATTCTGTTTGAAAAGGAAGAAAGTGTTGCCCCTCTTACTAAAGAAGCACGGCATTTAGAAAGATCGCCAGAATTCATCTCAGGGAAACGACGGTAGACCAAATCCGCAACGATTAGATCAAGGACGGCATCACCGATAAACTCCAAACGATCGTAATCGGCTTTGCAGGTATCACGATTTTCATTGTAGTAAGAGGCATGAGTAAAAGCGGCCTCATACAATGAGTCGTCTTTATAATTGATATTTAATGATTTAAGTAAATCGTGAAAATCCTTGGCTGGCATTTTATTACTTCTTTCCTTCGTCTTTAAAAGACTCTTCGATCTTCTGAACAATTCCGCTCTTCACCATGCGGAAGACTAAATCTAAGGAATAATAGAAGAAATAGGCATTGGAATTTCCGTGGGTCTTAACAGCAACGCCGTTAATACCGAGGAGAATTGCTCCGCCGGTTTTCTTGTAATCCATGGTTTCTTTCAGCTCATCGAAGCCCTTCTTGGCGAATAAATAACCAATCTTGGTCCAGAGGTTCTTTTTAAAGGCTTTCTTCATTAGAGCACCCATCATCTGAGCTGCCCCTTCGGTGGACTTTAAGAAGACATTGCCAGGATATCCGGTGGTCACGACAACATCGCAGTCGCCGTTAAGGACATCGCGGGGTTCGATGTTTCCTTCGAAATCGAATTCATCCGAATGCATTTCCTTAAGAATCTTATAGGCACCTTTTGTTTCTTCAAGGCCTTTCCCTTCCTCTACTCCGTTGCAGAGTAACTGGACTTTAGGATTCTTAACATCGAAAAACAGCTTTGAATAGATAGAGCCCAGCTTGGCGAAACCGACTAATTCTTGAGCGGTATTCTGGTTAGAAGCCCCTATATCAAGGATCAGGACCGGTTTATTCTTAACAATCGTAGGGAACGGAGAACAGAATCCGGCTCTTTGGACGCCAGGAATATTCTTTAACAATAGAGTGGAACCGGTCAGGAATCCGCCGGTGGAGCCAGCGGTCACGATGCCTTGTGCCTCACCCGATTTAACGGCTTGGATGGCTTTGTACATCGAAGAGTCTTTCAGTCTTAAGAAGCCCAAGACATCAGTTTCCATCGGGACGACTTGGGTAGTATTGACGATTTTGACTCTATCTAATCCTTTAAGGTAAATCAGCCTTGATTCATCGCCAAAGCAAATGAATTCTACTTCTGGATTAATGTGAAGATAATTGACTACTCCGTTAGCCAGTTCTTCCGGGCCCAAATCCGAGCCCATCATATCGACGGCGATAGTGACCATAATGTCTTCCTCCTTAATAAGCTGATTTATATATATTTATAATATCCGTTTTAGAAAGCGGACAAAAAGCCCCTAATGTGCTTTTTCCATCTAAAGCCTGGTCGGCCAGCAAGGCAAACTTATCGTTCTTAACTCCGATTTCCCTTAAAGTCGAAGGAAGCCCCATGGATTTATAAAAATCTCTAAGGGCTTGGATTCCGGCTTTAGCTACTTCCATTTCACTCTTGCCTTCCAAAGAGATATTAAAGACTCCGGTAGCGAATTGGACGAACTTCTGCAGGGTCTTTTTATTTAGAACGTATTCATAATAAACCGGAGTAAGGATTGCTAAGCCCACACCGTGTGTAATATCGTACATCCCTGATAAAGGATGTTCTAGAGGATGAACGACAAAGTCATAAGAATGCCCGCTGTTTAGTAGACCGGATTCTGGTAAAGAAGAGACGAACATTAAGTTAGCTCTCGCTTCATAATCGTTCGGCTTTTTGAAAGCGATTGGGCCGTAATGGATACAAGTTTTCAGAAGGGCTTCCGCTAATCTATCCTGAACGTAACTGCCTTTTTTATCACCGAAATAGTTCTCCATGATGTGAGAAGTGATATCTGCTGTTCCGGCAGCAGTTTGTTTAGGTCCGACTGAAAATGAGTATTTAGGATCCTCAAAAGTGACTTTTGGAAGCAGGAAGTCAGATCCGCAATCCTTTTTCTCGCCGGTAGCATCGTTGGTGATAACTGCCCACTTATTGAATTCGGAACCGGCTGCTGCAATAGTCAACACAGTAAATAGCGGCAGAGCAGAATCGATGCTATCTTTCTTGGCAAAAAAATCCCAAGGATCTTTTCCATAGTTAACTCCAGCAGCGATGATTTTAGCCGTATCGATGGCGGAACCACCACCGATGGCAATGATTGCTCCAATCGAGTTTTTCCGGCAAATCTCGATTCCTTCCCTGACTTTTGAGATAACCGGGTTAGGCTTAACCCCTTCTAATTCCCAATGGAAAATATGATGCTCCGTAAGAGAAGAAATCACATCGTCATATGAGCCGTTCAGTCTGGATGATTTGCCACCGAAAACAATCAAGGCCCGGTCGGAATAAGAACCGACCTCGTGGCCAAGATCCCTGACGATTCCTTGCCCAAAACGGATTTTTACTCCATTCTGATATGTAAAATCATCCATTGTTAAGCCTCTTTAGAAAACAAAATTGCCTTTGACAAAGATGGGAACGATGCTTCCATCTTCTTTAATGCCATCGATCTTCAGATCTTCGGTTCCAATCATGAAGTCGACGTGTACTTTCGACTGGTTGCCACCCTTTTCAAAGACTTCTTCGTCGCTCATCTTTTCAGAGCCTTTTAAGTTCTCTTTGAAGGAGAAACCGAGAGCTAGATGGCAGGAGGCATTTTCATCGAAAAGCGTTTCCTGATAGATGATGTTCTGTTTAGAAATCGGAGAATCGAACGGAACTAGTGCCGCTTCACCTAAAGAAGATGAATTCTCATCGTAATGGATGATCTCTGATAGTTTTTCCAAGCCTGTTTTAGCGGCGAAATCGACAACTTTGCCATTCTGGAATTCCATCCAGAAGCCATCGATGATGACCCCTTGGGCGGAAAGCGGACGGGAAGCGACTACCTTACCATAGATATTTCTGCGATCAGGCATTGTGAAGATTTCCTCGGTCGGGATATTAGGGACGAAGTAAGTGCCAAGTCTGGTCTGAAGGGCTTGGGCGGAGCACCACTGATGTCCTTTAGCTAAGCCGACTGTCAGATCCGTTCCTAATTTATTAGTGTAATGCAAGGCTTTCAAGTTCAAAGAATTCAAATAAGAAGCGTGATTCGCTAAGGTTTCGATATGCTTTTTCCAGGCTTGGGAAGGATCGTTATCCTCTTCGACATAGCAGGCCTGATAAATCGAAGCCCAGAGTTTGATCATCGCTTGAGTCGGAGAAAGCTTTGGGAATACTTTCTTAGCCCAAGCCTTGGTCGGCACTGCAGCGATGCACCAAGCGAGTTGATTTTCGTTATAAGCTTTTTTCAAAGGAGAGAAGGCTTCGGTGAGAGCCTTGTTTCTTCTGATAAGACGATCGCCGCTGACAGAGCGAAACAAAGCGGGATCTTCGCCGACTAAGGTAATCCTGGCGAAGTTTTTATCAACTCTTTCCTTCTCTTTAGCAATTTCCCAATCAGGGATGATATCAAGCCTAGAAGGAGCCACATGCATCAGAGTCTCTTTGGTTAAAGGACCATCTGAGAAATCAGCGGTAACGCTCCGGGCTTTGGAATTATATAATTCAAGAGCCAAATAACGGACGAATTGATAAGCTTCAGCCGGAGCGCGGATAATTACATCCTGCTTGGGGTTGGCTCCGATTCCAATCTCCGCGATTAACTTCGCGTATTTTTTCATCATCTTCGCTTTTTTCATAAAAACCTCCACCGTTTTGTAATGCGGTCTTCCCGTTCATTATTGCATATTTTCTAAGGGTTGATAACGATTTTTCTTAACTATTTACATTTTTGTGCATTCGATAACTAGAAAGCAATATCCCATCTTCCTTTCTTAAATGCATTAAAGGTGAGAAAAAGCGTTAAAAAGTGCTACCATAAATTTATTCTAGGAGGAAAAGCCAAATGGAAGATCTTTATTATAAATGCCCGACGGGTATTTACTTCGTATCCGACGCGATGGCCAAAGCTGGTGAGATTATAAAAAAAGAAGGCTATAAACGCGTCGTCTTAATCTACGGAGGAAAATCCTTAAAAGAATCAGGCAATTATCCTATCCTCCTAAAGTCGTTGAAAGACAATCAGATCGAGTTTATCGAAAAGGGCGGGGTCAAGCCTAACCCGGAGATTGAGTTTGTCCGTGCGATTCTTCCCGAGGTGAAAACTTTTAATCCGGATATGATTCTGGCGGTCGGCGGGGGTTCAGTGATCGATACCGCTAAATCCTTAGCCTCTAGTTATTTCTATCCTAGGGATCCTTTGGATTTCAATAAAAAGCTTGCTAAACCCAGTAAGTCTTTGCCTTTAGGAGTAATCTTAACCATCTCCGCGGCTGGTTCAGAAATGTCAGACTCCTGCGTGATGTCAGAATATGCCACAGGCTTCAAAGGTGGCTTTAACGATATCCATAACCGTCCGACATTTTCGATTGAAGATCCTTCGCTTACCGCTTCAGTCTCTTTATTCCAGACTTCCTGCGGTTTAGTCGATATCATCTCTCATTCTTTCGAGAGATATTTCTCCCCCTCTTCGGATTACGAGATGTGCGATTTACTTGCTCTTTCGGTAATCAAGGATATCGTAGAAATCACCCCTGTTTTACTTAAAAATCCTTCGGATTACGCCGCGAGACGTTCGATGATGATTGCCTCCACCGTTTCTCATAACGGCTGGACTAGCTTTGGAAAGAAGATGCGTTTCCCCTGCCATGCAGTTGAGCATCAGATGTCGGGAAAGAATCCTTCCTTAGCTCACGGCTTAGGTCTGCGCTTCCTCCTGCCGGAGTTCTTAAGAGTCAATAAAGTCGAACTGCATAATAAAATCTACAAGTTCGGTGAATTCGTCTTCCAAGAGGAAGGAGATAGCGCTGACGGAGCGATTTCTTGCTTTAGGCAATATCTCGATTCCTTGCCGCTTCCTCACGATATGACCGAGGTCGGAATCAAGGAAGATGAAAAGGCTACTTATATTGCAAAATTAAAGGTATAATTTTTTGTAGTATACTTTCCTTATATTTAGAAAGGCATTAAAAAAATGGACGAAAACAATGAAGAAAAACCGGCGTATAAAGCCGCTTCCGAAGAACCTAAACCCATCGATGTAGATAAACTGCTGGATAAACGTTCTAAGGAAACCAGAGCTCGTTTCACTAAATCGCCTAGACATTATCTCGATGTCAATATGTCTTGGCCGATGATGATAGTAATCGGATTAGGCGCTTTTGGCATCGGGTATGCTTTACAGAAGGAAGTGACGATCGGCACCGGCTACGTCTTGCTGGCCATCTTCCTTTCCTTGCTCGCTGGTCTCTTTTTCTATAATTTAGGGAAGATTATCTTCGCTTTAAGCGCTGGTTACGAGATTTCCAGGATTGAGTTCCTCGGTCTTCAGTTCATTATTAATAACGGAGAAGCAAAGTTCTCCTTCCACGGAGCTGATATTCTTGAATTCCATATTAACTACGCTCCGAAAAATGATAATGTCGAGGCTAAGCCGAAGAAAATGTTCCTCGGTGGACTTCTGGTTTATATTATCGGTGCCGCCATTGAAATCGGTTTATCCTTCCTCAGCGGCATTTCCGGGAATTTTGCTTTCTGCCTCCGCTTTGGAGCTGCCTTTGGAGCTTTGGTGGTTTTCTACGAGATGTTCCCATGCAAACTCGATGTCCCTAACGATATGTACCTTTTGATCCTTACTTCTAAAGATGAAGAAAGAAAAGCTTATAACGAATATCTGATTGCGGCCAGAAGAGATATCAATGGTCTGTTCACCGACCCGATCAAATACGATTCTTACGATAATTCCCGCACTAAACCTCTGACGCTGTTGAGTCTATTGCATTCCCAGGTTTATGACGGGGCGTATCAGGAAGCCCTGCATACGGTTGAGTTGATTCAGGAAAACGATGTTTACCTTAACGATACTATTCGCTGCGAAGGTCTCTCTGAAGAGTTGTATTTGCTTCTTTCCCACGGGCGTACCGCGGAAGGCGAAAAGCTTATCATCTCTTTAGATAAAAAGATCAAATCCTCTTCCGACTATCATCCTTCGATTTCTGCCTATCGCAACGAAGTCCTTATCTCTGGTTTATTAGATAACTCCCTTGATGAACTTAACGCTTCGATCGATGATTTCAAGACAGCGGTCGGGAATTTAGGTGAGACTAAGAGAGTCTTGAAAGACATCAGCTTAGTTAACGCCTCCTTAAGCCGTATCCGCACCGCTCATCCGGATTGGAAAGTCGAGAATATCTCCGAAGCCGACTTAGCTAAGAAAGCTAAAGAAGCTAAGGAAAAGAAAAAGGAAGATACTTCTCCTTCCGATCAGGATGAATATTAAATCTAACTTCCTAAAGCTGCCTGTGGGCAGCTTTTTGCATTAAAAAAGCGGGCTTATTTGATGTGATGTGTACCTCGACCTCTGGACCAAACCAGAAGGGGCATAAATCATCATTGTTGTCCGCTTTTAAGT
Source organism: Bacilli bacterium (assembly GCA_022652945.1). Taxonomy (GTDB): domain Bacteria; phylum Bacillota_I; class Bacilli_A; order RFN20; family CAG-288; genus Scatoplasma. The sequence goes on along the minus strand of JALCRV010000001.1, from coordinate 52,625 downwards.
TAATTTTAACGTTTTAATTCAGCGATATCTTCTTTGGAAGGAACGTGTCCAGTATAGCAGTTAGCAGCTCCGCAGATAACAGCATCCTCCAAGCAGTCTTCGATATTCTTGCCTTCGGATAAGGAGTACATAAAGGAAGCTAACATGCAGTCTCCCGCTCCCACGGTGGAAACGACTTTGCGGTCGAAACGAGCAAACTTTTTCTTCACGACACCAGTCGGGGAGATCAAGCAAGCCCCATCCTTGCCATAAGAGACCAAGGCGTAGGTGATTCCATAATCCGCGATTAGTTTCTTACCGACTTCCGGGACTTCATCGATAGCGATATCACGCCCGATCAATTCCGATAGTTCATGGATATTGGGCTTGATCAAGAAAGGCTTGCCTTTAAGGCCTTCTTTTAAGGCGGTGCCATGAGCGTCGAGGACGCAGAGGACCTTAGCGGAATAACGGGTGATAATCTCATCGTAGATGGAAAGATGAATCCGACCCGTCGAGCCGGAGATAATTAGAATATCCCCGAAGCTCATCTTATCGAGTTTGGAGTAAAGTTCGTTGATCGAGGATTCCGAGATGACCGGGCCATCTAGATTAAAGGCTGTTTCCTCATTATCCGAGGTTACTTTGACATTGATTCTAGTTTCGCCGTCGATTTTGATGAAATCCGAACGGACACCTAGAGAGTTAAGCATCTCTTCGACTCTCTGTCCCGCCCAGCCTCCTAGAAAGCCTAAAGCGATATTCGGGACACCTAATTTAGTGAGGCAGCGGGAAACGTTGATGCCTTTGCCTCCCGGAGCGAATTCCGCGTTATGTGGATGCATGATTTCTCCGACTTTAATCTCTCCGCATTGAAAGCGATAGTCCAAGGATGGCGATAATGTCAAAGTATAAATCATTAAATGATCCTCCAGCAGATAACCGAGCTAGTTTTTAACTTAATTATTCCTTACTTTTTAATTATAGCATTTGAAATCAGACTGATATATAGCACTTTTCATAGGCCTCCAGGAATATCCATCAATCTAGGCTTTTTAGGAAAAATGAAACCGTTTTCTTTATTGCTTTTCTTTTCTGTTTAGCCATAATAATTAATAGCAACCGCGCAGCTAATCTAGCGTAAGTCCAGGCAAGGCTTACGCTTTTTTTCTATGTTTCTCATAAGAAAAAAGACCCTTGAATGCTACAAAGGAGAAGAAGATTAATTGTCTATGGAAAGTAAAGAAGTCGAAATTAAAAATGGAAATTATTTAGGAAAAGAGAGAATTACTGTTCTGTTAAGAAAGTTTTCAGTTCCGTCTGTTTTGTCGATGCTGGTGGCCGCTCTTTATAACATTGTCGACCAGATCTTTATCGGCCAGGGTGTAGGATATTTAGGAAACAGCGCTACTAATGTGGTTTATCCTTTTACTGTCTTCGCTTTAGCCTTGGCTTTGATGGCGGGAGACGGGATTTCATCTTTATTCTCTTTATATCAAGGAAAAGGGGATGAAAAAGAAAAGGAAAGATGTATCGGAAACGGGATTCTTCTTATCTTAGTCTTCGCGCTTTTTGTGACGCTTTTAGGCTTCTTTGCTGAAGAACCGCTGCTGTGGTTTTTTGGAGCCAGCGCTAATTGCTATCAATACGCTAAAGATTACTTCGACGTAATTCTGATTGGAATGCCGGCTTACATCATTACTTCGGCATTGGCTGGATTAATCAGGGCGGATGGATCTCCCCGCTATTCGATGTTTGCTACTTGCTTAGGAGCTGTTATAAATCTGATTTTAGATCCTATTGCGATCCTTTATATGAACCTAGGGACATTTGGAGCGGGAATCACCACGATAATCGGACAGTACGCCTCCTTGATCATGACGTTGCTTTATTTTATCCATCCTAAGACTTTCGCTTTCCATAAGTCTTCATTCCGTGTTTCCTGGAGGTCTATAGTAGGCATCCTCCGCCAAGGCATTTCTTCCTTTATCATTCAGATCTCAATTGTCATCGTTATCTCAGTTGCCAATAAATTAATCAATATTTATGGAACGAATTCTATTTATGGAGTCGATATTCCTCTGGCGGTTATTGGAATCGTGATGAAGGTCTTCGGAATCGTCATCGCCATCGGAGTCGGTATCGCCGTAGGCGGACAGCCGATAATCGGTTTTAATTACGGAGCGAAGAACTATCAAAGAGTAAAAGAAACAATCTTTTGGATTCTTGGTTTGAACTTGGGGGTCGGGTTAGTCGCAACGGTAATATTTGAAGCCTGCCCTCAGGTCATTATTGATTTATTCGGTAAAGACCAGGGCGAAACTTATAATGCTTACGCTGTTCTTTGCTTTAGGATTTATCTTTCAGGCATCGCCTTAACTTGTTTTCAGAAAGCCGGTTCGATTATTTTGCAGTCTTTAGGTAAACCGGTTCAATCGATGATTCTTTCAATTTCAAGAGATGTCGTCTTCTTTGTCCCTTGTTTGATTATTTTGGCTCAGCAAAGCGGAATCGAAGGGATGCTATATGCCGCTTTAATTTCCGATGTCCTTTCTTCCATCTTGGGCTTATTCTTTCTGTTAAACGAGTTTATTCAGATGAAAAAGCTCATCAGAATCAGCAAGAAAGAAGCTGTTGCCTCCTGAAATCAGTCTTTCTTACGCTCTTTAACTAGTTAAAATCCGATTGACTTTGATTTATCAATCATTTATCATAAATCGCGGATGGGCGTTTAGCTCAGCTGGGAGAGCATCTGTTTGACGTACAGAAGGTCATAGGTTCGATCCCTATAGCGCCCACCATCTTCATTGGTATAAGATAGGAGAGAAATCTCCTTTTTTCTTAGAACAATTTGGAGCAGTACCCAAGCTGGTTTAAGGGACCGGTCTTGAAAACCGGCAGTAGGGTTCACCCTAGCAAGAGTTCGAATCTCTTCTGCTCCGCCAGTCGATAGTTATCCGAACTTTGTGGGCAACACGCACAGGGTTCGTTGTCCGTTTCAAGCCTCTATCAGACGTGAAATGGAAATAGGAACCGCCTTCGGGCGGTTTTTCGTTGGCAAGAGATCTAAAAGCGGTCATTGGCGGAGAAAAAGCCTAAGTATTACGAAATAAGGCAATTTTTTATCACAAATCATTTCAGAAAAATAGCGCAAATCATTTCACATTATATTGGATTTCGATAGTTTTTTTGCAACAAAGGGACCAAGTTCCATCGCAGTGGCCGCCCTCGGGCTGTCCCCCTGAGTATTTCAGCAAGGATTTCAAGACGCTTGGTTTTCTTTTCGAATCCCTATGTCTCCGCGATCTCCGGGCCTATTCCTCTCCGCTGGGTGGGAGCGTGTCCTATTATCACGACCGCTACGGCGGGGAGCACGACGCGGTCCAACTTGAGGATCTCGATTTGGCCGGAGGTGCGAATGAAATGTCCTTGAACCAATACCGCAAACGGTTTGCCTCTCAAAGGGCGAAAAATTCGAAATTCAACTGAGACAAAGACCATATTCTCGTTTCCAAAATAGACGAGAAATAATGGCGTTTTCGTTTTTTGTCGCCAATGGGCCGGAGAAGGCCGTGCCGGGAATCGTCCAAATTTCGGAGACCGCTCTGGGATCCTCTCGACCCGAGGGAGCACCCTCAGAAGAGGACGAAAGCGTCCCAAGGCGGGAGCGGGATAAGGAAGTGGCACAAACTGCGCCAACTCCGCTTCCGAAAAGTTCGGGCAGCGGGAAACCAGCATGGCGCCAAATCACGACGATTTGAAGAGAAAAGTCGAAAGAGTTCGGATAAGTGACCTACTGCTCCGCCACGTAGTTAACAAGAACTAATTGGATCCTCACAGTTAGTTCTTGCTTTGAAAGCTCAGGTATGACCCAAGCCAATCTAATAGTTTTCTTTGTGAGGCGTGGAAAACATTTTGATAAGACTTGCTAAATAGACGCATATTTTAAAGGTGATAGCACTTCTTTTTAATAAGAAAAGAGATGGCCGGAGCCATCTCTTTAAGAACGTCTTCTTTCGTGTTTTTTAACGGTGAATGGTTGGCTAGGAGACTTAGATAACGCAGCTTTATTTTCCTTTCTTTAGCGGGTCGTCGCTGCTAATATCTAATGTTTCTTTGAGGTATAAAGATCTAACAGCGAGAAAAAAAGGCTCTTCGCTTCTGGATCCAGCTTCCGATAATCGCTGATAATCTGGCTTTCAATCGGTGAGAGGACTTTGCCGTTTTCATCGACCGGGCCTTCACCGAGCAATTCCGAGACGGAAATGCCGAAAGCCTCAGCAACTGACTTGACGGTTTTAATGCTCGGCTGCGAATGCCGCTTGAACATATTCGTCAAAGTCGAAGCCGTCAAGGTAGATTCTTTAGAAAGCTGGTAAACTGACCAACCACGTTCCGTCATCAACACTTTAATCTTTTCTGTGATATCCATATTTCCATTTTGGTATTATTTAATCACATTTGTAAAACCTTTTTGAGTACTAAATAAGACCATTTTGGGTTAAAAATAAACTTTAATGAAATTTAGAAAATCATAATTTTGGCCTTGTTATTTAAAAGCGCTCATTAGGATTAAGGGTTTTGACATCATCGAGACTGCTGACAACGGACAAGAGGTGTCCTAAAAAAAGGCATGCGAAAAACTTTCCGATTTTTTTCAAATATTCTAAAATAGAAGAAATATGGGGGAAAACTTATGGCAAAGAAGGTAATGATACTAGGCGGGACAGGCTTTTTAGGTTACTACACCGCTTTAGAAGCTTTACGTGAAGGCATGGAAGTCGGCTCGATTTCCTTGGATGATATCGATCTTGAAGGCTGGTATCCGAAAGAAATCAAAGTCCAATATACTGATCTTTTCACCGTTGAAGAGGATAAATTAGCTGAGATGATGAAAGGATATGACTATCTAGTTTATTCTGTCGGGCCCGATGATCGTGTCACACCTCCCGCTCCGTCTTATGAATTCTTCCACGAGAGATTGGTTGAGCATTGCGCCAAGTGCTTCCGCGCTGCCGAAAAGGCCGGAATTAAAAAAGGTGTGGTCTTTAACTCATATTTTGCTTTTTTCGATCGGATCTATCCGCAACTGGAACTGGTTAAGCATAATCCTTACGTCAGAGCGAGAGTTGAGCAAGCCGCTAAATTAAACGAACAGAAGAAAAATATGGAAGTTGTCGTCCTTGAGCTTCCTTATATTTTCGGCTCGATGCCTAAAAGAACCCCGCTTTGGAAGGATGTCTACCTTGATAGATATGTCTACGGGAAGAAGACGGTCTATTTCCCTAAAGGCTCTACGACGATGATTGCCGTTCAACATATCGGGGAAGCCGCTATCGGTGCTTTGCTTTATGGTAAGGATGGTGAGCGCTATCCGATCGGCGATCAGAATAAATCCTTCAACTGGATGATCGATCAAATGATGATCTCAGCTACCGGGCATACTAGAAAGATTATTAACCCGGCTGGCTGGATCTGTGGCTTAGGGGCTAAAGCCGTTCAACATAAGGAAGAAAAGAAAGGCAATCAGCCCGGCTTGGATTTAGGAAGAATGATGAAAGATATCATGTCTCATGATATTGTTGTCCCTGAAGATGTCATGGATAAGATCGATACGGAACTGCATGTCGGACGCGGAGGGCTAGAAGAAGCCATCGCTAAGACGATGGAAGCCAGCTATCCGAATAAGTCATTTAAATAAAGCTTATGCGCTGTTTGATTTTCTGCTATTCAGGCACTGGAAATACTTCTCTAGCCGCATCTTTTCTAAAGCGTCACTTCGAAGAGAAGGGAATCCAGACGGACCTGTTCATTTACCAGGAGCCTTTAAAAGAGATTCCTGATCCTTCCGCTTATGATCTGATCGGTATCGGTTATCCGATTCACGCTTTTAATGTACCGGAGGTTTTCCTGCGCTTTCTAAAAAAGCTGCCCGCTTTAAAGGAAAGCAAGGATTACTTTATCTTTAAGACTTCCGGGGAACCCTATATGTGGAATCGCTCTTCTTCTTACCTTATCGATAAAGCGCTGAAGAAGAAAGGCTATCACCTCATCATGGAAAAGCATCTGTTGATGCCTTATAACATCATGTTCCGCTATCCCGATGGGGTGGTTAAGCAGATGTATGAATATCTTTATGCTTTAAGTGACGTCGTAACTAAAAGATTAGCTCTCGGTGAGAAAGACCAAGTAAAGTTTCCTTTTTCAAGGAGGATCACTTCTTTCTTCTTCCGTATCGAATGGATTGCTCCTAAGGTTAATCATCCCTTATGCCATTCTCGCAAGAAAAGATGCATCAACTGTGGCTTATGTATCTCAAAATGCCCTCAGCATGCTATGTATAAGAATAAAAAGGGTGTGATTAAAATCAATAATCACTGCTCAATGTGCATGAGATGCACGATGAACTGCCCCAAAGACGCTATCTTCTTCGGGTTCATGCATGCTTGGAGAGTCAATAAGCCTTATAATTTCGTAAAACTGTTGAAAGATCCTTCGGTTGATGATCATTACATCAATCCCCAGACTAAAGATTATTTCCGTCACTTCAGGAAATACTTTAAAGAGCAGGATGAAATCTTGGCGAAATACGGAATTGAAGTAAAAAAAGACTTCTGAAATGAAAAGACCGGGCGATGATGTGTACCCGGTCTTTAATTTTGCTTTAGAAAAGAAGAGTCTTATCTTCTCCGATGCCTTGGATTCCATCGAGGACGATTTTCTTTCCATCCTCCTGGAGCAGATAACCATCTAAGACACCGAAAGTCACGAAGTAATCGATGCGGATAATCCCCGCATGGACGATCATTTTATTGACTCCCGTTAAGCGGAAGTTAACGTTGACCATGCCGTGATCATCTTTAACCGTCCAGATGATCGGGGTTTCCTTTGCCGAGATGAAGGTCTTGGTCGGAGCGGACTTTTTAAAGACGACAGGCGGGAGCAGAGAAGAGGCATTTTTTAACCAGATGAGGTTTTCATTATATTTTTCCTGATCGATAGATTGGTTTCTGGTCAGGTTGAATCCGAGCGGGTTGCCGTCTTTATCCTTGCCCATCGTCGTCAACCAGTCATAGTGAGCATGGCGCGGATAGTAACCGCGGTGATCATCGATCACTGCGTAGGTATTTTCGTTGCATTTAAAGGTCTCGCCATTTAGAGTCAGGCTCCCTTCCGCTTTAAATAAGTCTTTTTGGGTGTACAGCGGACGGTTAGGCCCGAAAGGAATGGAGACAATCGAGGGCTTAGAAGCGCGGACTAAGAAGAAATCAAAAGAAATTTCTCCTGTCTTTTTATTCTTAATGGCTCCGTTGACTTCTGCCTTTCCTTCTTGGAAGTCGTTGATATATTTAATCATCGCGTTCTTGTGATCGGTGTGAGTGGTGTGTCCGTTAAGAAGATTCTGAGCGATGATGGCTTTCTTGACCGGGATTGTATTGGACCAGGAGTAAAGCTTCGAATTTCTTATATCGAAAAAGAGGGTTGCTAAAGTAGCCATCACACCCATATTGCATAAGCCGACTACCAACTCGCCTTCATCCAGATGGACTTCCAAGGCTTCCCAGCGGGTAAGTTTTATTTTGTTAAAGCAGGTGGCTAAATGCGTGGGCTTTTTGGCATCTAAGAGATTTAGATTCTCAAACTCTTTATCGAAAGTACCAAAAGAGGCTTTCCCTTCGTTTACTAAAGAAGCGGGGGTAGCTACCTCTCGGCGCTGGTCAGAAATATATTGCGAGTATTCTCCCATAAATATGGCCTCCTAAATTAAATCTTACTTAAATCAAAGCATTAAAAGGAAAGGAAGTCAAACGGAGAAGGAAAAACGGCTTTTCTTTCCTCGTAAGTTTCTTTTCTTGTTTGGGCGCCTCTTTAAAGATAGAATAAGAAGCGTCGGATTAATAAGGAAAAAGAATATGGCCTCGGAAAACATCGAATTAGAGATCCTGCATCAGGACAAGAACTCTCTTGCCCGCTACGGGATTTTGCATACGCCGCACGGGGATGTCGAACTGCCGATGTTTATGCCCGTCGGGACGCAGGCCACAGTTAAATGCTTGACTCCTAAGCAGATTGAAGAATTAAAAGCTGGGGTGATCTTAGCAAATACTTACCATCTGGCTTTGCGTCCGGGGGCTGATTTAGTTGCTGAAGCCGGCGGGGTCCAGAAGTTTATGGATTATTCCGGGCCGATGCTGACCGATTCAGGCGGCTATCAAGTCTTTTCTTTAGCTCAGATGCGAGAGATTAAAGAGGAAGGCGTAACATTTAAGAATCCTTTAAACGGGGATAAGATTTTCTTTTCTCCGGAAAGTGTCATGGATCTTGAAGAAAAAATCGGAGCGGATATCGCAATGGTTTTCGATGAGTGTGCCCCTTATCCTTCCTCCAGGGATTACATTGAAAAATCGATGAGGAGGACTCTTAGGTGGGCCCAGAGATGTAAAAACGCTCATACACGTAAGGATCAGGCTTTGTTCGGGATTGTCCAAGGCGGGGATTATGAGGACTTAAGAGAACACTGCGCAGAAGAGCTGACGAAAATCGGCTTCGATGGATATGCGATCGGGGGGACCTCAATTGGGGAACCGAAAGATGTGGAATACCGGATGGTTTCTTATGCGGTGAAGAAAATGCCTTATGATAAGCCGAGGTATTTGATGGGTGTCGGTTCGTTAGATATGATCTTCGATGGGATTTCTAAAGGCGTGGATATGTTCGATTGTGTCCTGCCGACAAGGATCGCTAGACACGGGACTTTAATGACTTCTCACGGACGAGTTAATATCCTGAATGCGAAATATGAGCATGATTTCACTCCTCTTGATGAAGAATGCGACTGCTACGCCTGCACGCATTTTACTAAGGCGTACCTCCATCATCTGATGAAATGCGATGAGGAATTAGGGAAGACTTTATGTTCGATTCATAATCTTCGCTTCCTGATTTCGACGATGGAGAAAGCCAGGGTGGCGATTAAGGAAGATAGATTTAACGAGTTCGCTAAGGAAACGATGGATAAATTCGGAGATAAAAGAGGATTTTAAAATATGGAAGAAAATGTCTTAAGTGAAGCGGAGATGAATGAGAAAATCCAAAAAGCAATCGAGGATTTCGGATATAACATCTACGATTTAAATGAATATGACTATCATCTGCCGGAAGAATTGATCGCCCAGACCCCGGCTGATAAAAGGGATGAATCCAAGCTTTTGGTGATGAACAGAACAACCGGGGCTTTGGAAGATAAGCATTTCTTTCAGATTACCGATTATTTGCATCAAGGTGATGTGATCGTCAGGAATAATACGAAAGTCATCCCGGCTCGGTTATTAGGAATTAAAGAAAGCACCGGGGCCAGGATCGAACTTTTGCTTTTAAGCCAAGACAAGAAAGAAAAAGATGTCTGGACCGCTCTGGTCGGAAATGCGAAAGCGGTCAAGGTCGGGACGGAGGTAGTGTTCGGCCCTAACAAAGAGCTGGTCGCTACTTGTTTAGAAGTCCTCGACGAAGGCTTAAGAGTCTTTAAGATGACTTACCGCGGGATTTTTTATGAGGTACTGGATGCTTTAGGCAAGATGCCCTTACCTCCTTATATCCATAAACAAGAAGGGCAGAATGATCGTTATCAGACCGTCTACGCTCAGGTCGAAGGCTCCTCAGCTGCTCCGACCGCTGGTTTCCATTTCACCAGCGAGCTTTTTGAGAAGATTAAAGCGATGGGAGTGGAAGTCATCGATGTGACTTTGCATGTTGGCTTAGGTACTTTCCGTCCGGTGAAGACCGATAATATCCTTAATCATAAGATGCATTCCGAATACTTCGAAATGAATGAATACGCCGCCGAGAGACTGAACTTGGCGAAAGAGGAAGGTCGCCGGATAATCGCGGTGGGCACGACTTCGGTAAGAACCTTGGAAACCGTCTACCACGAATACGGGACTTTTAAGGCCTGCCATGAAGATACGGCTTTATTCATTTATCCTGGCTTTAAATATGAAGCGGTCGATGCTTTAATCACTAATTTCCACCTGCCGAAATCTACTCTTATTATGTTGGTCTCCGCTTTTTCTTCCCGCGAGAATGTATTAAAGGCTTATCAGCATGCGATTCAGAACGATTACCGTTTCTTCTCGTTCGGCGATGCGATGTTCATCCATGACTAATCAGAAAGAAAACTGGGATGAAGATTGTCGTCAAGTCTTGGAAGGCTTGAAAAAGGATGGTAAAAGACCAACCCTTTTTCTCCATGCCTGCTGTGGGCCTTGTCTCACTTATCCTTTGACTTGGCTTAATGATTATTTCGATATTACCATCGGTTACTTCAACCCGAATATTTACCCGGAAGCCGAGTATGAGAAAAGGCTCGGGGAGATTAAACGCTTTTTAGCTTCTTTTAATCAGGGAAAGAAAGAAGAAGTGAAGGTCGTGGCCTTGCCTTTTAATTACGATTTGTTTATCGAGAAGACTAAAGGACACGAGGAAGATAAAGAGGGTGGCCAAAGATGCACGATCTGTCACACTCTCAGGCTGGATTTAGCCTATTCTTATGCCTTCAAGAATCATTTTCAGTATTTTGCGACCGTGATGACCGTCTCCTCTAAGAAACCATCTGATTTATTAAATAGAATTTGCTTGGAATTAAGTCTTAAATACCCCGGGACTGTTTATCTTCCTTCCGACTTCCGCAAAAGGGATGGGCAATTAAAGGGAATCATGCTTGCTAAAGAGTGCGGGCTATACCGTCAAGACTACTGCGGATGCTCTTTTTCTTTGAATCAAAGAGAAGCTCAAAAGGCTGAGAAAAAAAGAAACGGTTATTTAGAAGGCTAGAAATAAACTGTTTTTTGGCTTTTGCATAATTGCGCCAGTTCGGCTTTCTTTACTTTTTATCATCATAACTATATAATTCATACTATATAGTTGGCATTTTTTGGAAAGCCCGCTATTCTAGGAAAAGGAGTCCTAATCAATATGAAGAAAAGTTTAGTCCTGTCTGTTACGTCTTTATTGGCTTTAGGTTTATTGGCTGCTTGCGGAACCCCCGCTACTTCTGTTGCGGCCTCTTCGTCCGCTGCGGCTGCCTCTTCGTCTTCTGCCGCCGCTTCTTCCTCCGCTGCTGCTTCTTCTGAGGTTGCTTCTTCGGAAGCTGTCTCTTCGGAAGCTTCTTCTGAATCCGTCTCTTCAGTTTCTGTTGTCAATGCGATTAACGGCACTCGTGCTGCTTACGGCATCGTCAACACTAACCTCGTCGCCAGAGTTGAGGTTTCGACTGTTAGCTCCATCATCACCGATGTGAAGATCAATGAAACCTTCTTGCTCGGCAGCGGCGATAATTCCATCGCTCAGATTGTCGATGATGCCCAGCTCGGCGGCCAGACTGTCGAGACCATCACCGCTTCCAAGACTGATTGGAGTGGCAAGGCGGTTGATGTTAAGTTCGCTAAGTTTGTTAAAGTCGGGAACATCGTCTTAACCGGCGCTGTCCGCGATGCTGCTAAGTATGGTGAAATTGTCGTCTATTCGAACGCTGAGATGAATATCACCGATTTCTTCGAGTATGTCTCCGCTTCTCAGGAAAGCATGCAGTGGTATTATAACCAGGCTAAGACTGGCAATATCTCGATTGTCAAGGATGCCACAGGTGCCGCTTTTGATACTCCGGTTGTCCTCGGCTCAGTCCAGGGCGCTGGTTCCTTATTCAAGGCTGATATCAATTCCACTTATTGGCCGAAGAATACCAAATACAAGATCGGCTATAAAGAGAATATCGCCGATATTGAAAAAGCTTTGATCGGCATGGATTTGACTGATAAACCCGCCGCTTCCAGAAATGACAGCAAGGAATTCTTGATCGGAGAAGTCAACACCGGTGCTACTATCACCGCTGCTGAGGAATACTACAATCTGGCTTTCGCTGCTTTCGCTGGTGATTCCGGCGTCGGCGTCAACTATCAGATTGCCAATACTAACGATGTCGATATGTCCGAAGTCGTCGTCGATGCTGACGGCAAGATTACTTCCGCCATCTTCGATGAATCTAACTTCGTCACTTCTGTCTCCCTCTTATCTGCTACTACTACCGCCCCGACCGTCAATTACACTTATGATAAGACCGGCTGGGATGGCAGTGTCACTCCGACCACTGAGTATCACGCTCAGTATCTGAAGATCGGTGGCATTCTCTTCACTGGCACTCCGCGCACTACCGCTTTCCACGGTGAGATGATGCAGTATGCCTCCACCGAAGCGAAGATCACTGATTTATTCACTTATTGCAACACTCTCTCCGGCGCTGGTTGGTACTATAACGCTCTGAGAAATAACGATGTCATCATCGCTAATGCTGATGGCACTTCTGCTAATGTTGCGCTTCACAATGAAGGAACTAACTTCAAAGCTGATTTAGCCAATAAACATTGGAACGTCGGCGGTGTCAACATCTGGGCTAAGCAGACTTCCAAGATTGCTGATGCTTTGGTTGGACTTTCCCTCACTCATCGTCCGAAGGTCGGTGATCCTGCTTCTTCTGTCTCCTCGGGTGATTTAGGTGGCTACACTCTCGACGGAGTCGGAACTGGTGCGACGATCGAATCGTTCTCGACCTTCCTCAACCTCGCTGTCTTCGCTTACGGCAACGTCGCTCTCTAGACTCTAGCCTTTAAGATCTACTAGGCCCGTGCTTCGGTGCGGGCCTTTTTTATGCATTTGTTTTTATTAATGCCTTAGGTAAGAGACTATTAAAAAAACTGGCGTTTTCCATCTTAATCGGTAAGACGGTAATGATGATGTAAAATTGTATTTTCATCTAACAAAAGCATTAAATTACATTGATTTTATTGACTTCTTCAAGTATATTTTAACGTGCAGGATATAAGAACCTGCTAAATATTTTTGCAAAGGAGCAAAGAGATGAAAAAAAGTTTTGTTTTAACTACTGCTGTCTTGCTTAGCTTAGGCATGATCAGTGCCTGCGGCACCATCACGAACTCTTCGTCTGAGAAAGCTTCGTCTTCGGCCGCGGCCTCTTCGTCCGCTGTCGCTTCGTCTTCCGCTGTCGCTTCGTCTTCGGCTGCTGCTTCTTCTTCGGCTGCCTCTTCGTCCGCGGCTGCTTCGTCTTCTGAAGCTGCTTCTTCTGCTGCTTCGTCTTCTGAAGCTGCTCCGTCCGTCAAGGATGGCATCCGTGTTGCTTATGGCATCGTTAACTCTGACTTAGTTGCCAGAGTTGAAGTCACCGTCAAGGATAGCAAAGTCACCGCGATGGATATCAACGAGACTTTCTTTGCTTCCGAGATGGCTTACATCAAGGATGATGCTCAGCTTAACGGCCAGACCTCTGAAACTATTTCGGTCCAGGTCACCGGCTATGATGGGTCTACCTCTACTAAAAAATATGCTAAGTATTTGAAGATCGATGGCAAAGTCTTCACCGGCGCTGCCTACGATGCTAAATACAATGGCGAAGTCGTCAAGTACACCGCTGATGGCATCGCTGATCTCTTCGACTATGTCAATTCTTCCGCTGCTAACGCTCAGTGGTATTACACCGCTGTTGAAAATCACAACATCTCCATCGTCAAGAATGCTGCTGGTGATGCTTTCGAGACGGCTGTCGTTCTTGGCGCTGTCCAGAACGATGGAGCTTTATTCAAGGCTGATGTCAATTCCACTTACTGGGTCCAAGGTTCCAAGTATCCTCTGGGCTGGAAGGGCAATGTTGCTAAGGTCAAGGAAGCTTTGATCGGGAAAGCTCTGTTTGAAGCTCCTGCTATCACCAGAGATGCCACTTCTAAGGTTTGGTCCTTAGGTGGTGTGGCTACTGGCTCGACTATCAACGCTTTCGATAAATATGTCGCTCTGGCTGTCAATGCCTTTAACGGCACTGAGGGCATCGTCGCTCACTACGCTCCGTTCATCCATGGCAAAGCCATCCTTGTCGGCCGTACTGAGATGAATGTCGCCGCTGATGGCAAGATTTCTTATGTTGCTTTCAACGAGACCTTCTTCTGCACCTACATCTCTGTTCTGAGCAAGACCGCTGCTCCGGCTGAAGCTGCTTATTATTCAATCGATACTGCGGCTACTGATACTGCAGCTGCTTTCACTACTTACTATGCCAAGTACCTCAAGATCGCTGGCAAAGTCTTCACCGGCGCTGTTGCGACTAGAGCAGCTGCTCTTAGCGGCGAAAAAGGCATCTATTCCGCTGATGGTATCTCCGATCTGGTCACTTATGTCCAGGCTGAGGAAGCCAATGCTGAATGGTACTATCTCGCTATGAGAAATAACGACATCTCCATTTTGAAGGATGCTGAAGGCAGCGCCTTCACCACTCCGGTCAGCATCGCCTATCCGGGCGATCCGTTCAAAGCCGATGCCAATAACGCTTACGGCTATCATGGCACGACCTTAGCCTTCAACTGGAAGAAGAACATCGCTGCGATGGAGAACTTCCTTGTCGGCAAAGAACTCACCGCTCTGCTCGTTGGTGCTAAGGCTGATACCAACACCAATCCGAAGAACTGGTATGTCGATGGAGTCGATACCGGCGCAACCCTTTCTGAATTCAATCAGTATATGGGCTTCGCTCTGACCGCTTACTCCTATGCCAATCTTTAATCTTCAATTCTAAACGTTGGAAAAGGGCTCGGGAAACCGAGCCCTTTTCTTATGAGTTTGTTCAATCTAATTTTTTTCTTGATGGAAAACCCACGAAAAAAGGACTCGCAGTGAGGCGAGTCCTTTTAGCGATTCAACTAAGCCGCTTTAGCAGCCGGCTGGGCAGCGGATTTAAGGAAGCCGATGATCTGGGTGACATCCGAGATCACCTGGTTGGACTTCTTATCCGCGGCGAGAATTACAAGGCTAGGAGCCTTGGAAACCTGATACTTCTCAACGAGATCCTGATGTTCAGGAGCGTTGATAAGCGTGTACTTGATGCCGTTTTCAGCAAGGAGTTTTTCGATGAGCTTGCAGTTCTGGCAGGTCGGAGTGGTGAACAGGAGATATTCATAAGTCTGTTCGCCGGCTTTGACGTTCTGGCAGGTAGCGCCGGACTTGGAGTATTCCGACTCATCGATTTCCATGTGGGACATATCATCGAAGACGTGCTCTTTGAATTCGGAAGTGGAGACGTTATAGGTCTTTCTTTCCTTGAATTCCTGAGACTTACCAGCGTTCCAGTTCTGGACCGGACGATAGTAACCGGTGATACGAGAGTAGACCTCGGTGGTCTTGCCGCAGATCGGGCAGACGTATTTTTCACCAGCGATGTACCCGTGTTCCTGGCAGACCGAGTAAGTCGGAGAGAGGGTGAAGTACGGAATGTGGTAGTTATCGGAAATCTTCTTTACTAAGTCAGCTGCGGATTTCCAAGTCGGGAGCTTCTCACCTAAGAAGGTATGGAAGACCGTGCCGGAAGTGTAGATGACCTGGAGCTTATCCTGGATGTCCAGAGCGGAAAAGACATCATCGGAGTAGCCGACCGGAAGGTTGGAAGAGTTGGTGTAGTAAGGAGCCGCACCATCTTTGCCGCCAGCGGTGATGATATCCGGATATCTTTCCTTATCGTGCTTAGCAAGACGATAAGCAGTCGATTCAGCCGGAGTAGCTTCGAGGTTATAAAGATCCCCGTACTGTTCCTGATAAATGACCAGACGATCTCTCATGTGCTTAAGGACTTCTTCAGTGAAATCCTGGGCTTCCTTATGAGTGAGATCTTCCTTCAGCCATTTAGCATTTAAGCAGGCTTCATTCATACCGACCAGACCGATCGTGGAAAAGTGGTTGTTGAAGGTGCCGAGGTAGTGATGGGTATAAGGATAAAGTCCCGCATCGAGCAACTTGGTGATAACGGTTCTCTTGATCTTCAAAGAACGAGCGGAGAGATCCATGATGTGATCGAGTCTCTGGAAGAATTCATTCTTATCAGCCGAGAGATAAGCGATACGTGGCATGTTGATCGTGACAACACCGATCGAGCCGGTCGATTCGCCCGAGCCGAAGAAACCGCCGGACTTCTTTCTGAGTTCTCTTAAGTCGAGTCTCAGACGGCAGCACATCGAACGGACATCGGAAGGCTTCATATCGGAATTGACATAGTTGGAGAAATAAGGAGTGCCGTATTTCGAGGTCATCTCGAAGAGCAACTTATTATTCTCGGTCTCGGACCAATCGAATTCACGGGTGATGGAATAAGTAGGAATCGGGTATTGGAACCCACGGCCGTTCGCATCGCCTTCGATCATTGTCTCAATGAAGGCTTTGTTAACCATATCCATCTCTTTTTTGCAGTCCTTATATTTGAAGTTCTGCAGCTTGCCACCGACGATGCAATACTGATCGGCAAGATCCGGCGGGCAAGTCCAATCGAGAGTGATATTAGAGAACGGTGCCTGAGTGCCCCATCTTGACGGGATATTGACCCCGAAGACGAAGGACTCGATGCACTTCTTCACTTCCGGATAGGAGAGATTATCAGCTTTGACAAACGGAGCCAGATAAGTATCAAACGAGGAGAACGCCTGCGCTCCCGCCCATTCGTTCTGCATGATGCCTAAGAAATTGACCATCTGGTTGCAGAGGACGGAAAGGTGCTTGGCCGGAGCGGAAGTGATCTTTCCAGGGATGCCACCTAAGCCTTCCTGAATCAGCTGTCTTAAAGACCAGCCGGCGCAGTAGCCAGAGAGCATAGAAAGATCGTGGAGATGGATATCGGCGTTGCGGTGAGCAGCGGCGATTTCATCATCGTAGATTTCTGAAAGCCAATAGTTAGCGGTGATAGCCCCGGAGTTAGAGAGAATTAAACCACCGATAGAATAAGTGACCGTGGAGTTTTCCTTGACTCTCCAGTCCAGATTCTTGACGTAGCCATCGACCAGCTGTTTATAATCCAGCATGGTTTTCTTCATCTCTCTGATATTTTCGTGGCTCTTGCGGTAGAGGATGTAATGTTTAGCGACATCGGCAAAACCGGTCTTGGAGAGCACGGTTTCAACCGCATCCTGAATGTCCTCGACCCCGATTACGTTATCCTTGATCTTGGACTCGAATTCGGAAGTGACCTCCAAAGCGAGCAGTCTGATCTGGGACGGATTATACTGCCGCCCGACCGAGTCAAAAGCTCTGGTCATGGCGTTGCAGATTCTTTCGATATCGAAATCTACGACTGAGCCATCTCTTTTCTTAACCTTATACATATTCGTATCTTCCTTTCTGTATGCGCAACTTTTTCTTTGGGCGCTATCTTAAGGCTTTTTACCTTATAAAGCAGAGAACAATCTAATCGACACCGCGGAGCTCGCAGGGGATGTGAGCTTCTAGCATGATCTGTCTGAAGCCTAAAAGGGTCTCTCTGTCAAACCCATGTAAGCCTTGGGCAATCACTGCACCGCTGTCTTTGAAGTTTTGGATGAAATAGGCTTTGGTGCCTTCAATCATCTTAGCCATCTTTCTGAAATCTTCAGCTTCGTGGAATTCCTTCACAGCGGTAGTGCGGAATTCGTAGCCTACCCTTCCTTCTTTTAAGAGGGCAATCGATTCCTCGATAGGCTGAGGATCGAAAGTGGCTAACCCCGTGGTCAACGGATACTTCTCAAGCGAGTTTTTGATGTCCATCGCGACAAAATCCAACAGATTATCATCGATGAGCTTCTTTAACTTAGCTGGAGAATAGCCATTCGAATCGAGCTTGACTTTGAAACCTAAGTCTTTTATCCGGGCGATAAAATCTTCTAACCCTTCTTGCAGGAGCGGCTCACCACCGGTGATACAGACACCATCGAGGAGGCCTTTTCTCTTATTGAGCAGGGCGAAGAAGTCATCGATAGGGATATTATCCGCATGGGCTACATCTGTCACCAAGCCCGAATTGTGACAGAAAGGGCAGCGGAAGTTGCAGCCGGGAGTGAAGACGGTGCAGGCCACGAGACCCGGATAATCCAATAAAGTAACTTTTTGGAGCCCCGAGATTCTCATCTTAATCGCCTTTCATACGCCTCTGGTTTAACCGGCGAGCGTAACACTAGAATAGTGATTAGGTTTTTGGTTGTCAATCAAAAAAACTCACTTGAAAATGTTTCCATAAAGCCCTAAAAATGGGCCTTTTCTGTTAGTAGTAAATTAGTATAACTTAATTGCCGTCAGTCTTGATGTTAAGGGTGTGATTTGATAGTTCCGGCGTATCTTATTTCCACTTCGTTTTTTACTAGTTTTTTTACTAATTACAACCTTGCCAACCGAGGTAGTTGTTATATTAATATATTCTTTGAATTTTGAGTTGCTCTTTTTTGAAGAGGGAGGGAAAGGACAGCAAAAAATTTTAATGAAAATTTGTGTGAATGCTTTTCATGGGGTTTCACACCGTCGGTGGATAACTTGTAGTTAATTTGTGGATAACTTTTTATTTAAAAGCTTAAAAAATGCCTTTCTTACTAAGGAATGCCAAAACGAAGTCTTGAAATCAGCTGATTTTCCACCGTTGAAGGTCATCAACTTGGATAAGAAAATAATACCGATATTTAAAAAATGAACGTTAACTAATTAGTTAATAAAAAGATAGCCTTCTCCTCTTTAAATTATGCTTAAAAGCATATTATAATAATACCAAGAGGTGTGTAGAGAATGAATAACCCGATAACCGGTGCTCATCTGATCGATGAGACCATGCATGAACTGATCAATCACGGAAAGCCTGAATTTCCTGTGGCTTTTTACGGTGATGGTTATAAATATCTTGGCAGCCGTTCCTATTATGCCCATTGGCATAATGAAGTCGAGGTCACTTTAGCCATCAAAGGCGATATCGCAATCTCCTGTAACGATGAGACGGTCGTGGTCCATGAAGGCGATGCGATTTTTATCAATTCCAACATTCTTCACTGCGTCCTTCACGATAACTATCCGGATTCGGTTGTCCAGACTATCGTCTTTAATCCGGTGATGATCTATGGATATCATACTTCCGATATCGAAAGGCTTTATGTCTTGCCTATCATCAATGGCGACCATGCCTATTATTATATAAAGGATACTAAGCAGCCTGATAACTGGGGCAAGAAGTGCATCGATGCCTTTACTAACGCCATTCGTTTTAACGCCACCAAGAAAGATGGCTTTGAACTGGGTATCAAGATCATGCTTCTGGATGCCTGGTATATCCTTTATAGAAACATCCCGAAATCCGATGTCATCGGCAATACCTTCTCTTCCAAGGTCCTCTTGGTCAAGAACGCAATCAACTTCATCCATGAGAATTACATGAATGAAATCACCCTCGATGATATCTCTCGCAACTCTCTACTCTCCAAATCCGAGCTCTGCAAACTATTCAAGAAATACGTCAATCAGTCTCCGATTCAGTACCTTTTAAGACACCGTATCTCCAACGCCTGCTATTACCTTTCTTATACTGATAAACCTATCACCGATATCGCTAATAAAGTCGGAATCCCCGATCCGAACTACTTCGCCATCTCCTTTAAGAAGATCATGAAGATGTCTCCGACGGAGTATCGGAGAAAGTCAGCTGATCTAGCTAAGAACGCCTCCCAGGAAGAAGAGCTTCCTTATATCGATCTCCATCCGGGAAGCATGACTCTTTATTAGACTTTATTTCTTCTGCAACTGAAAAAGTCTTCCTTGGCTTGGACCTTGGAAGACTTTTTTCTTTTCATATTTATCCTTTATATATCTCGTATCCCGGATCGAAGACTTCTCCGAAGATGACCGGAAGGGAAACATTCTTATGGACGTTTCCGACCTTCTCTTCAGTTTTGACATTAAGCGAAACAGAAAGGGCATAAGGACGGTTAAGGACCAAATCGTACTTTTCATTTTGCGGAACTGAAGTTGTCTCCTCATTAGCTATGGTGATGGAGGCGGAATAAAGACCTGAGTAATCATATTGGAGCAAGGAGAATTGCTTCATTTCCGCCAGTTGCTCCCCGAAGCCGACTAAGTTAGCTAAAAAGCCATCTTCCATCGTCAAGCCTTTCTTTCTTAAGACGGGGGTTAAATCCAATTTGTTATCGATTAAGAAGTAAGGGGCGGTAAGGCTGGCAGTATATTCTTCAGAACTGAAGGAGTAGTTTTCATTTATTACGTCAGCCATGATTTGGTTAGGCAACTTGCCTTCCTTCGGAAGGAAGTAAGCCATTCCCATTTCAGCTTTTACTCCTTCAAAAGCTGAGCCGATGATTTTCTTTCGGGTTCCTTTTAGGTGTTGAAGGGTATAATCAGCTTTTTTGATTTGGCCATCCGCTAAAGAATAATCCAGATAATGATTACCGCTTTGATACTCGCTTAAATAAATATCAGCCGTGGCTTTTTCAAAGGAACGGAAGAAGAAATATGACGAAAGGACAGAAGCGTTGATATCCGCTTTGGCCTTATCGGGGAATACAATCTGCGGAATTTTAGGATAGGAAGAAGGCACGTGATCTTTCATCCATTGGTTTAACTTTTCCGCTGAAGGCTTAGAATGATAAACCGCCGCATAATAATAGTCCTCCAAGACAGTTAAGTATTCCTTGCTGTTCTCCTTAAGATTTAACTGTTCATCTAACCAGATAGAATTTAAAGAGAAACCTCCTTCCGGAGCGGTGAGGATTTCGTTAGAGGGAAGATAAGGAGTCCCTAAGGCATTGATCAGTTCTTTAACCGCCGTATTCACTTCTTCAATCGAAGGATTGCCAAGCCAGGAAAGAATAACGTCTCTGATTTCCGCAGAAGATGTATAAGCCAACATACATACATTGACAAAGGCATCCAAGACGGAGAAGCTCTTAGAACTAGTATCCTCTTCCTGAAAGACCTCTGGGCCGAAAGAGGAAACAAAAGACTTATAGATATTTATCGTCTTCAAGGAGACGACGTTGATATCGTCGGAGTAACTCAGTTTCTGGATATCTCTTTCTGAAGGGGATGTCAAAAGATTTCCTAAATTCTCGCCGGTCTTTTTATTCCACGGTTGGAAGATACCTAATAAGGTACCTAAGACCAAGGCCGCTCCGACTAAAGAGCCGGTTAAAGACCAGAACAGCTTTTTATGGCTGGGCTTTTCTGTTTCTGTTTCTTCTTTCTTCTCGAATTCATCAAGGTGAGGAGCTTGAGCATCCAATTTCTTTTCAACATCAGCGGCGAATCTTTTTTTGTAATTCATAGAATCATTCTCCTTTTAAATACTTAGATTTGATTTTCTTTAAGGCTTTCTTATATATCGCCTCCGTGGACGATAAGGGCAGAGAAATAAACTGACTGATCTCTTTTAAAGTAAAGCCGTAGACTAGGCGGGAAGTCACGATGAAGGCTTCCTGATCGGTAAGGTAAGGAAGAAGATCCTGTAAGAAGGCATTTTCTTTCTTATCCTGGGATTCATAAGAAAACATATCTTCAAAATAGACGGTTCTCTCTCTTTTCTTAACGTAATTCAAAGCGAGATTCCTCGCGGTCTGTAAGAGGTAGTAATGAAGGCCTTGAGGATCAGCTATCTTATCTTTATTCTTTAAGACCTGATAGAAAGTCTCTTGGAAAAGATCCTCCGCTTCATCTTTAGAGCCGAGGATCGAGCCGAGAATAAAGAATAAGAGTTTTCGGTAGGAGAGATAAACCTCTTGGATAGCTTTTTCATCTCCGGAGATGAAGAGCTGAGCAGTTTTCTTGGAAACAAGCATTTTTCCTCCTGCAATAATTAAGACAATTAAGTCGAACGTTTTTCTATAAAAGAAGTGAAAATTTATTCCGCTTTAGTCATTTCTTAAAGAAAAAATGAATTGCTTGCCAATAATCTTTACTAGTTAAATGTATATTACACGAAGATACTTCTTGGAGGATAATCTTTATGAAAAAAAGAATAGCGATGTCTCTTCTGCTCCTAGCGATGCCTTTGCTTTTGGCTTCCTGCGGAGATAGTTCTAGCGTAAAAAGCACGACCAGCTCACAAACCCCTTCTACTGATACTTCCGCTCCTACTTCCACCGGGGCTTCCTCGACCGCTAAAGGCAAAGTTGGCCAGATTACAATCAACACCCCGTCAAACGGCAAATACGTTCTGACTAATGTCGACTGATTCTTATCAAGCTTAAATCTATAAGGTAGCCTTAAGGAGGCTTATTATGAAAAAAAGAATGCTCTTTATATGCTTATGTCTGACTCTTCCTTTATCTTTAGTTTCCTGTGGCCAAACTACGGCTTCTTTAACCAGTACCAGCAGTGCTTCGACCACCTCTGAACTGACCTCGACGGGCGCGACGACTAATAGCGGAGGCGGGGGCAGAGGAGGAGGAATGGGTGGAAGCGCCGCCTCCATTGTCGCCTCTGGCTCAATTGACATAAATGAAGCAAAATGGTCCTACGATGCCACCAATAACGTTTATTACCAGATCGGGCTCAGCTACTGCTCCGCTCCGGTTGATTCTTCTTTAGAAACCATGGGAATTTTTGTCCCGGGCGCTTATTTTACCGGAACGAAAAATAGCGATGGGACTTATACCTGCCAAGTAAATGCCCAGGGAAGCGTCGCCTCTTATACGGCTTCCTCCGCTCCGATTGTTTTCCCGGTCAATACTCCGGGCTACGCCTCGCAAGCAGAACCTTCTTCTTATTCTTATAGCAGCATCAGTTCCTATCTGGCGGCTGGATTTATTTATGTCCAAGCCGGGATGAGAGGGAAAAACGTCACTTCCGGTCAAGCCCCCTGGGGCGTAACAGACTTAAAAGCCGCGGTCAGAGACTATCGATATAACGCTAGCAAGTTACCTGGCTCCACCTCGAAGATCTTTACTTTCGGGATGTCGGGTGGCGGAGCGCAGTCTTCTTTGATGGGGGCTAGCGGTGATTCTCCTTTATATACTCCTTACCTTGAAGCGATCGGAGCTCCTTTAAAGGATCAGAACGGAAATGATCTTTCCGATGCGGTGGCCGGCTCGATGTGCTGGTGCCCGATTACTTCCTTGGATGAAGGGGACGAAGCCTACGAATGGAATATGGGTCAGTTCTTCACTTCTTCAAGCAGAACCAACGGGACTTTTACTAAGGCCTTAAGCGACGATATGGCTTCCGCTTATGCCGACTTTATCAACGGTATCGGCTTAAAGAATAACGGTGAGACTTTGTCTTTAACTCAAAGCTCTTCCGGGTTCTATCTTTCCGGCACTTATTACGATTACATCGTCTCGGTAGTCAGTGAGTCTTTAAATAACTACCTGAGCGATACTTACGGGACGGATACTTCTTCTAAAGCCAGCTACGTCTCTTCTTTAGGGAGCTGGGCTAGCTTTGATTCGGCTTCTAATACCGCTTCGATCACCGATTTAAGCGGGTTTATCAAAGCCGATAAACAAGCTTCTAAGTCCGTCGGGGCCTTTGATAGCCCGAGCGGGAATGCGACAGAGAATACCGTCTTCCGTTCAACGGAAGCCACTTCCGCAGCTGGCCATTTCGATGCGGTAGAAAAGAAACTCTTAGAAGATAATAAGACTAAGTATGCCTCTTTAAGCGGATATACGGATTATACTTCCGCTTTCACCGCTGACTTCCAGGCGACCGATTCGGTTGGGAAGGATGTTACTTACCGCAGTGAGATGTACAATCCTATGTACTATCTTGATGATTACTATCAGGGCTATAACACTTCAAAGGTCGCTTCGTTCTGGCGTATCAGAACTGGTATTAATCAGACCGATACGGCTTTAACGACGGAAGCTAATCTTTCCTTAGCCTTGAAGAATAACGCTTCTGTCTCCTCCGTCGATTTCGCTACGGTCTGGGGCAAGGCTCATACCGAAGCGGAAAGAAGCGGGAATTCCACTTCTAATTTCATCTCCTGGGTTGAAGATTGCACTAAGTAAAATTCACTCTCTTCTTTAGCCGGCTTACCTTTCTTAAGCCGGCTTTTTCGTAGCTAAGAATTTTTGGGTGTTGACTTTCAAACCCGAAAAAGTTTATACTTTCACTTGCACGGATTAAACGTCCGGGCTATTTATATGAAAGGGCTATGATACGCCCGGTAACGTGTAAATAGAATTCCATGAAAGGGGAATTAGAAACATCTATGCCTACTATCAACCAATTAGTACGCAGCGGCAGAACCAATTCTGTCGAGAAGTCTAAAGCTCCGGCTTTAGGGAAGAGATATGACTCTCTCAATAAGAAAGAGCACATCCAATACGCTCCTCAGAAGAGAGGTGTCTGCACCCGTGTCGGAACTATGACTCCGAAAAAGCCGAACTCGGCTTTAAGAAAGTACGCTCGTGTCCGCTTAACTAACGGATACGAAGTCACCGCCTACATCGGCGGAGAAGGCCATAACCTTCAGGAACACAAAGTCGTCCTGATCAGAGGCGGCCGTGTCAAGGATCTCCCTGGCGTCAGATACCACATTATCCGTGGTGGTCTGGAATGCTTCGGAGTCGAGAATCGCAAACAGGGCCGTTCCCAGTATGGAACTAAGAAGAACGGCGAGTTTGCCAAGAAGTAATAGAAAGGATTAAAAGGATTTATTTATGCCACGTAAAAACGGAAGCGTTGAAAAACGCGATGTCCTGCCTGATCCGATCTACAATTCCAAGCTTGTCACCAGATTGATCGATAAGATCATGTACGACGGCAAGAAGGGGATCGCTCAAGGCATTCTCTATGGAGCTTTTAAACAGATTGAAAAGAAAACCGGGAAACCGGCGATGGATGTCTTCGAAGTCGCTTTAGGCAACATTATGCCTGAAATCGAATTGAAGGCCAGACGTGTCGGGGCTTCTAACTATCAGGTCCCGGTCGAAGTCTCCGCGGAGAGAAAGGTCACCTTGGGTTTAAGATGGCTGGTCTCCTACGCTAGACTGAGAAAGTCTGAAAAGACGATGGAAGGCAAATTGGCCGGAGAAATCCTCGATGCCGCTAATGGCACCGGCGGTGCGGTCAAGAAGAGAGAAGATGTCCACAAGATGGCAGAGGCCAACAAAGCTTACGCCCATTACAGATTCTAGAAAGGGGACAATCAAATGGCTGATAAGAATGACTATCCTCTTGAGAAAGTAAGAAATATCGGCATCATGGCCCACATCGATGCCGGTAAGACGACCACCACTGAAAGAATCCTTTATTTCACCGGTGAGAACTACAAGATCGGCAACGTCGATGATGGCACAACCACCATGGACTTCATGAAACAGGAACAAGACCGCGGCATCACTATTCAGTCCGCCGCTACTACCTGCTTCTGGAAGGGGATTAAGATTAACGTAATCGATACCCCGGGACACGTCGACTTCACCGCTGAGGTTGAAAGATCCCTCCGTGTTCTCGATGGCGCCGTCACCGTTCTCGATGGCAAAAACGGCGTTGAGCCGCAGACCGAAACTGTCTGGAGACAGGCATCCAAGTACAAGATCCCTCGTATCGTCTTTGTCAATAAACTCGATGCGATCGGTGCTGACTTCGAGATGTCCGCCCGTTCCATTAAACAGAAACTCGGCGCGGAATACGTCGTTATCTCTTATCCGATCGGCTTATCCCAGGAATTCCACGGGATTATCGATCTGATTGAGATGAAGGCTTATATGTATACTTCCGCCGTTCTGACCGATCCTCCTGTCGAGGTTCCGATTCCGGCTGAGTATATGGAAAAAGCCAAGCATTTCCATCAGGAAATGCTCGAAAAGGTCTCTAACTTCGATGATGACCTGATGATGCAGGTCCTTCAAGGTGAAGAGCCGAAACCTGAAGATGTGAAGAAAGTCTTGAGAAAAGCTACGATCACCGGCGAAATCTTCCCGGTCCTCTGCGGCTCGGCTTTCAAGGATAAAGGCGTCCGTCTCCTCTTGGATGCGGTCGTGAGCTATCTTCCGTCTCCTCTGGATGTCCCGGCGGCTGTCGGCCACGATGCCAACGGAAATGAGGTCATCTGCAATTCTACTAACGATGAGCCGTTAACCGCTCTAGCCTTCAAGATCACCGCCGATCCGTTTGTCGGCCGTCTGACCTTCGTCCGTATTTATTCGGGCGTCATGAGAACCGGCACCTACGTTATCAACACCAACAAACATCAGACCGAAAGATTATCTCGTTTGGTCTTGATGCACGCGAAGAACCGTCAGGATGTCGATGCCCTCTACGCTGGTGAAATCGGTGCGGTTGTCGGCTTGAAGAACACTGCAACCGGCGACACCCTCTGCGATGAGTCCCGTCAGGTCCAACTCGAGTCTATTCAGTTCTCCGATCCGGTTATCTCCGAAGCTATCGAGCCTGCCTCGAAAGCCGATCAGGATAAGATGGCCGCTGCGCTGATGAAGCTCGTCGAAGAAGACCCGACGTTCCACTTCTTCACCAATCAGGAAACCGGCCAGTCGATTATCGCCGGTGTCGGTGAACTCCAGTTGGATGTTAACGTCACCAGATTAAGAGAAGATTTCAATGTTAAAGTCAACGTCGGCGCTCCTCAGGTCGCTTATA
The DNA here is from genome assembly GCA_022652945.1 of Bacilli bacterium. Lineage (GTDB taxonomy): Bacteria > Bacillota_I > Bacilli_A > RFN20 > CAG-288 > Scatoplasma. The sequence goes on along the minus strand of JALCRV010000001.1, from coordinate 26,207 downwards.
GGGAAACCATTAAGAAGATGGGCGAGTGCGAAGGACGTTACATCAAACAATCCGGTGGTCACGGCCAATACGGTGTTGTTGATGTCAGATTCGAACCGAACCCTGGTAAAGGGTACGAGTTCGTGGATGCCATTACCGGCGGCGCTATTCCTCGTGAATACATCAAGCCGACCGATGAAGGCTTAAAAGAAGCGATGACTCGTGGCTTGCAGGCTGGTTATCCGGCTATCGATATCAAGTGCACCCTCTACGATGGGTCCTACCATGATGTCGATTCCTCAGAAGCTGCTTACAAGATGGCTGCGGCCTTGGCGTTTAAGGGCGCTGCCAGCAAGTGCGATCCGGTCATCCTCGAGCCGATTGTCAAAGCGGAGATCACTACGCCGAACGATTATCTCGGCACGGTATTGGGAGATATTTCTTCCCGCCGTGGCCAGACCGAAGGCATGGAATCCCACGGCAATGCGCAGGTTATTACCGCGTATCTGCCTCTCGCTAACATGTTCGGCTACATTTCCGACCTTAGAGCTATGACGCAGGGCAGAGGCATTTATATGATGACCTTTGATCACTACGCCGAAGTTCCGCGGACGGTCGCCGCTGATATCATCAAGAAGAGATCGGAATAATCCGACTCTGATTGATAGATCTTAGCGCTTAAATTCGGTTGAAATACTAGAGTAGATATGCTATATTCTTACTAGAAATTTATTGGAGGAATTTCACATGGCAAAGCAGAAGTTCGATAGAAGCAAACCTAACGTCAATATCGGCACCATCGGTCACGTTGACCACGGCAAGACCACTTTGACGGCCGCTATTACTACAGTTCTCGCCAAAAAAGGCGAAGCTACAGCTTTAAGATACGATCAGATCGATGCGACTCCGGAAGAAAAAGCCAGAGGCATCACGATCAATACCGCCCACGTTGAGTATCAGACTGCGACTAGACACTATTCACACGTCGACTGCCCGGGACATGCTGATTACATCAAGAACATGATCACTGGCGCCGCGCAGATGGATGGCGCGATCCTCGTTGTCTCTGCTCCGGATGGCGTTATGCCGCAGACCAGAGAGCACGTCCTTCTCGCTAGGCAGGTCGGTGTTCCTTACATCGTCGTCTTCCTGAATAAGTGCGATGTCGTCGATGATCCTGAACTTCTCGATCTCGATGAAATGGATATTCGTGATCTTCTCAGCAAGAACGGCTATCCTGGCGATGATATCCCCATCATCCGTGGCTCTGCTAAAGGCGCCCTCGAAGGCGATCCGAAGTGGACTAAGTCCATCGATGATTTGATGGATGCTGTCGATAAGTATATCCCTGAGCCGGCCCGTGCGACCGATAAGCCTTTCTTACTCGCCGTTGAGGATGTTATGACCATCACTGGCCGTGGCACCGTCGCTACCGGCAGAGTCGAAAGAGGCGTCTGCCATATGGGCGATACCCTGGAAGTCGTCGGCATTAAGCCTACTATTTCCGCGGTTGTCACCGGTTTGGAAATGTATCGTAAGACTCTTGATTTCGCTCAGGCTGGTGATAACATCGGCGTCCTCTTAAGAGGTGTTGAGCGTGATCAGATTGAACGTGGCCAGGTCCTCGCTGCTCCGGGCTCCGTTACTCCGCACACTAAGTTCGAAGCGAAAGTCTACATCCTGAATAAGGATGAAGGCGGCCGTCACACTGGCTTCGTCAATAACTATCGTCCGCAGTTCTACTTCAGAACTACCGATGTCACCGGTGTCATCGAACTCCCTGAGTCGGTCAAGATGGTTATGCCTGGCGATAACCTCGATCTCACCATCGAGCTTATTCACCCGATCGCTATGGAAGCTAACACGAAGTTCGCTATTCGTGAAGGCGGCCACACTGTCGGCGCCGGCACTGTCACCAAGATCATCAAGTAACAGTCCGTTTGGTAAAACTAAAGGCCCGAGCGTTGAGTTCGAGCCTTTTTTCGTCTTTCAGTCTTTTTTTATATATTTCTACTTTATGAAATAGAAAAGCAGGAAAATAAGAAGAGTCAAAAAAGTGAGGGTCAACACGGCGATGACTCTTTGCTTCTTTTCTTCTTCAGGGCTTTTATTCGGCCCTTTGTCTCCGGGTTTCTGTCCGGGAGTCCAGTTAAATAAGCTCATGATTTTTTCTCTTCTTCTCAATTATAGGTTTCTAACAGAGGTTAGACAAGCCAAGCACGCTTATTGACAATCATTTTCATTAACTGATAAGATAGGTTAGAAGTAAAAGAAAGGAGAGAAGGAGAACATATGGCCTTAAGACACACTAAGCAGAAGGAATTTGTTTCCCGCTTCTTGGAAGCATCTTTTTCCCATCCGACCGCTTACGATGTGGCTTTGGCTGCAAAAGAAGAAGGCATCTCTTTAGGCATCACATCCGCCTATCGAATCTTGAATTCCTTAGTCGAAGAGGGCAAAGCAGTAAAGGTCCCTTCGGTTGATGGGATGGTCCATTTCGATTTTAAGAGAGATGACGATAAATCGCACATTCATTTTGTTTGCCAAAAGTGCGGGCGTATTTTTGACTTAAGGGAGGAAAAATCATTCGCTTCGTTCCTTCAAGCCGATAAGCGTTTTCAGATCGGTTCTCTTCAGGATATTATCATTTACGGCATCTGCGAAGACTGCCAGAAGAAGAAATAGCTGATCAGTCTATATTGTTTTAAAAAAGGAAAACCAAAAAATGGAACAGAATAAACATCCTCTTACTAATGAAGTCGGTGCTCCCGTCCCCGATAATGAAAATTCAATTACCGCTGGACCGAGAGGACCGGTTGTTATCCAAGATGTCTGGCTTTTAGAGAAGATGGCGCATTTTAACCGGGAAGTCATCCCGGAAAGAAGAATGCACGCCAAAGGTTGGGGAGCTTACGGCGAATTCATCTGCACGAAAGATATTTCGAAATATACGAGAGCTAAAGTGTTTGAAAAAGGTAAGAAGACGGACGTCTTCGTCCGCTTTTCCACGGTGGCCGGCGAAAGAGGGGCGGCGGATGCGGAAAGAGATATCCGCGGCTGCGCCTTGAAGTTCTACACCGAAGAAGGCAACTGGGATCTGGTTGGAAACAACACCCCGGTCTTCTTTATCCGCGATGTCCATAATTTCTCCGATTTGAATCGCGCGGTAAAGCGCGATCCAGGAACGGGATTAAGAAGCGCTCAGAATAACTGGGACTTTTGGACCTTGCTGCCGGAATGCTTCCATCAGATTACGATCACGATGTCCGACCGCGGAATCCCGAAAGATTTCCGCCATATGGATATGTTCGGAGAACATACTTTCTCTTTCTACAATAAAGAGAATAAGCGCGTTTGGGTGAAGTTCCATCTGAAGAGCGAGCAAGGTATCGCTTGTTTATCTGATCAAGAAGCCGCCCAAGTGATTGCTAAAGACAGGGAATCTCACGGTCGGGATCTTCATGATGCGATTGAAAAAGGCAACTATCCGAAATGGAAGATGTACGTGCAGATTATGACAGAAGAGCAGGCGAAAAAGATGCCTTATAATCCTTTCGATATCACGAAAGTCTGGTACCATAAAGACTTCCCGCTGATCGAAGTCGGTGAACTGGTCTTGAATCGCAATCCGCAGAATTACTTTGCTGAAGTTGAACAAGCCGCCTTCACCCCCGCTCACGTGGTTCCGGGTATAGGTTTCTCCCCTGATAAGTTCCTCCAGGGCAGATTATTCGCTTACGGGGATGCCCAGCGTTATCGTCTGGGTGTTAACTATAACCAAATCCCGGTCAATAAAGCCCACTGTGAAGTCAATGAATATCATCGCGATGGCTTTATGAGAGTCGATGGTAACTATGGCGGAACTCCGGCATATACTCCAAACTCCGCCGGTGTCTGGGCCGCTCAGCCCGATGTCATGGAACCTCCTTTAGATTTACAAGGTGCCATGTACCGCTACGACCCGAAAGATGACCCGACTGATAATTGCTTTGAACAGGGCGGTAAATTATACCGTCTCCTCGATCGTAAGCATCGGGATCTCATCATTGAAAATACTAAGAACAATATGGAAGGAGTCAGCTCTAACATCAAGTATCGCCATGCGGTTCATTGTTTAAAAGCTGATGAGGAATACGGAAAGAAGATGGCTGAAGCCTTAAAGTTGGATTTCTTAAAAGTCCAAGAATTAGCGAAGCTTTCTAATAACGAACTGAATAAGATCACATCCGATCCGACTCAGGTCTGGTAAGCAAAAAAGGCAGCTCAGGCTGCCTTTTCTTGTTCCAGATGCAAAGCTGCGATTTGCTTCGCGGCTTTTTTGATTCTCCTTCTTTCCTTAGGGGTCGGATGGAGAGTGTAGGCGTCTTGTTTTTCTTCATGTTCTTTGATGGCGTCTTTAAGGAACTCTTCGAAACGATCGACTTCCTTATGGAGAGCGAAATTTTTGGAATAATAGACATATCGTTCAGAAAGGAGGGCTTTTTCTTTCGGATGTTCGATGAAGTAGTCGATCTTATCCGCAAGATCCTGAGCATCGTTTCTCTTAAAAAGACAATGTGGATCGAGGGCGAAAGAATTCGTAGCGGATAATTTGGAATCGGAGATGACTGGGACTAGACCGCAGGAGAAAGCCTCGGTGCAGGCCATACCTTCGATTTCTGAATCGGAAGCGTGGACATATAAGTCGGAATAGTTGATGATATCGCGCAGATGCGGATGATCTTGAAAGCCCATGATCACCGGATTAGCAAGTTTCTTATCCGCTAATTTCTGTAACGCCTTACGGTTAGGTCCTTCACCGCAGAGAATCAACTGGATTTTCTGATTGTATTTTGATTTGCTGATGGCTTTGATGATGATATCCTGCCTCTTTTCACGAGCCAGACGTCCGACCATCAGAACGATGTATTTTTCCTTCAATTCCGCAGGTTTTTCCACTTTGAGCGGATGGAAATAATCGATGACGCCGTTAGAGATGACCCAGGGATGACAATTATTGTATTTTTCTTTTTTCAAGACATCGGCGATCATCTGAGAAGGGCAGTGGACGTGGGAAGTATAACGGTACATTTTCTCATAAAAGGCACGGTAAATTGACCAGTTAAGGAATTTCCATTTATCCATATGAATGGCGTAGGTAGCTGAATCCGGCTGCATATGGAAAGCGGAAGTGACCGTTTTACCGAGATATTCAGCGATGACTCTTGCTTTGATCTCTAAAGGGAAGGCTAGGTAAAGATGGACGACATCCGCCCATTTGATAGCTTTATAAAGTTTCTCGACTTCCGGACAAGCAAAGCAGAAGCCTTCTTTGACAATCAGATTTTGGAAAAGAGGAAAAACGAAAGGCTTCACAGGAATAAAATCCGGGTCGGTGATTTTCTCGCCTTCCAAGGAATCGACTCCGAGAATCTTAACTTCGTGTCCGCGCTTTCTTAATTCTTCAGCGAAACGCCTAGCCGAGGAAGTGGTTCCGTTTTTAGGTATGCCGTAACAATCGATGACGAAGACTATTTTCATGTTTGCTTTCTTTCTATATCGCGTTTAAGTGGCGGAGATTACTCTCCATACTGTTTATTTTAGCTTATTCCTTGGTGTTTTTTGAATACCTGGGAGTCTGTCAATTGTCTTGCCTTGTCGTATTTATTGATGATTTTCAAGAAAAAGAAAGAGGGAATGTAAAGCTTTTTTATGTCTTTAAGTGATTTTTTAAAGCGTAAAAAAGCCTTTATCTAAGGCTTTGCAACCGTTAGGTGCTCACTTGTTCCATCCGGTTGGTTTTCTGCTAAGGGGATTTAAAGCATACTTCAGTTGACCTAAACGAAAGGTTTAGGCACGAAGGAGGATTCGATTATGAAATTCTTGAACAACATGAAAAAGGCGCTCGCTAATCTTATGGAGTATTTCGCTAAACTCTCCATTTATCGCCTGAGAAGTTTTGCTTTCTAATATTGAAATGCCTTTGCGGTCTTTCATCTATCTCTTTATAATGAAGTCAGCAAGGAACCTATTCAATGGACTTAGGAACGAAAATACAGACTTTAAGGAAGAATAAAAACCTCACCCAGTCGCAACTGGCTGATGCGCTTTTCGTCTCCCGTCAAGCTGTCCAGAAGTGGGAATGCTCGATTACTTCCCCCGATATTTCTAAGCTTCCTGAATTAGCTAAATTATTCAATATTTCAATTGAAACTCTCCTCGATCCGAAAATCGAGGAAGATGAATTGATCTTAGAGTCCAGGCAAGATAAGAAGAAAAAAGCGGAAGAAGAGATCAAAGAAAAGACGGAAGAGAAAAGATTAGTTCCGCGGCGGTCGATTCTTGATTACGTCTTAATGCCTTGGTTTTTCTTGATGTGCTTTTTAGCCTTTATTTCCTTTTATGTCATCGGAGCGGGTTTAGTGATTCTTTCTTTCGCTGGGTCAATCGGAGGTTTTGCTGGCTTTATCTGGTCTATACTGCAGATTTCCGCTAATATTGCTAACGGGACGGGTGCGATCTTTTTATCGCTTGCTAGTTTATTGCTGAGCATCGGGATGATTTATCCTTTATTTCGTTTCGGGCTTTTCTGGGCTCCGAGGTTTTATCTCTTATCACGGAATCTGATCTATAAGATAAAAACGTTTGATTTCTGGGGGTTTGTCTCATGAGCGAACAAGCAAAACAGATTCTTTTATATATTTCTTGCGGAGTGCTTTTTATCGGGCTGGTTTTCTTGATTGTCGGTTTCTGCTTAAAAGGAGGAGAGAATTATTCTTTCTTTCAGGTTGGGATGGCGGTGCTTAAAAATCAGAACCTTGCTGGTTTTCATTTTGAGAGTTTGCTTTAGGAGGTAATAGAGCATGGAAGAGAAGAAAAACAATAACGAAGAAAACGAGAAGGATTTTATCCTTTATGAAAAAAAGGAAAAGAGAGTTGCGAATAAAGATGCGGACTTCTATGTCGATTATTTCGCTTGCTTCGGATGGGAGCTTTATTCTTCTGATAAGATCGATCCGAATAACAGAGTCCTTTTGTTTAGAAGATTAAGAAAACTCAAGAACAAAGAGAAGCTGAACGAAAAACAAAGGGAAGTCGAGAAACTTGTCTACCAGAAAAGAAAACTGCAGATCAAGAAAGACGATTTGCCGATGATTCTCGCGATTTGGTACGGGCTTTTATCTTCGGCTATCTTAGGAGTCGGTTTGGCTTTAGCTTTAAATTCTGGCGGCAGCAACGTCAAAATCGTGTTTGGGATTATTATCGCGGTCGTCGGCTTTCTGATGGTGGGGATGAATTATCCGATGTATTTGATCTTAAGGACTAACCTTGTCCGCGCTAATACTCCAGCTATCGAAGAGTTGGACGATAAGATCGCCGAAGGCTGTCAGGAAGCGGAAAAGATACTGCGTTCTTAATCCGAAGCTGAAAACAAGGTTTAAAAAAGGAACCGCGGGGAATTTCTTCTTCCCTGAGGTTCCTTATTTTTTTAGCTGGCGGAGCAAGAGAGGGTCGAACTCTCGCACAGTTACCTGTCTACGTCCTTAGCAGGGACGCCCCTTAACCACTTGGGTATTGCTCCAATTGCGGTCGCTCAGCGATAGGCTGAGGTGCTTGTTTATTATGGTTTATGGGAACTTTTTTGTCAATAAGAGTTAGGGGAAGAGCAAGAAAGAAACAAAGCCTCTTTTCTTTTTGACATCTCTAGTAATCTACCCTACAATAATCGAAGAAGTTTTAGACCTTATTCTAGGAGCATAATATGGATAAAGAACAGCGGGAGAATTATATCTTCCAGAAGAAATGTCTGCTGATTTTGCTTTTCCTTTACTATATGAACGATGTTGATTTCAATTCGATCGTGCTTCGTTCTTTCGGTTTCCATTTCGATGCTTCCTGCAACTTCAAGGCTATCGTTAAATCAAAAAAAGAACATATCCATAAATACGTAGTCCATATCTATAACTCCCTTTACGGGGTGAATCTGGAACAGATGGATCTGATGGGCAACGTGAATATCGTGAAAGTCGATTCGATCAAAGAAAGCGATTTTTATGTTCCGGCAGCCTCTTTGAATGTTTATTTCGATGAAACTAACTTCCACGCTTTCGGGTTTGTCGAAGGTATCAGGATCGATTACTGCTCTTATAAGGAAGGGGAGGAGGAAGCCTATACCGATGAGCTTTTATATCATCTTAACGATGATAAGGAAGCGGCCGGGAAGAATACCTCCGCTAATTCCTTCATCCTCTGGCTTTTGAAGCTTTATACTTCTCAGATCCATACCGATTTGATTATGGGAGCTGGGATCAATGCGGATTACGGAGCTAAGGACTGGAACGGACTCTTATCAGCTTTGAATACGGAGTTTTACTCAGGGGATACCAAATCTGCTGAGGAAGTTAAGCATTATGTCGGGAAGGAACTGTTCACTTCCTCGATGATTCTGAAAACTTCCGGCTTCGACACTTATAAATCCCTCTGTCACGAGCTTTATGAGTTTAAGGAAGCGAAGTCATTTAACGACCACGATTCGACATTATATAAATGCGTGGACTTTATCCAATCCCATCCGGGGACTTCGGTCATTACTTATAACTACGACACGAATCTAGAGTATCTTTTGAAAAAGAGAGATATCCGTTACTGCACGATTTACGATGATAATTCTTTCGCGACGAAAGATTCCGTCTGCGATATTTACCATGTCCACGGTCTACTGCCTTACGGGAAGTACGACCAGAAAAAGTTTACTGATTCTTTGATTTTCAATGAATCAGATTATTACTATATGTACAATAATCCATATTCCTGGAATATCTCTAAGCAGCTGCATGACTTTAAATTCCATACCTGTCTCTTTATCGGTATTTCCTTAAACGATCCGGATATGAAGAGACTTTTGGAACTGGCGTGTAACTATATGAAGTTCAATTTCATCTTCGTGAAGAAAGAATCCGGTTATTCAGATTCTGTCTATAAAGACATCACGACTTATTTCTTCACTTTCGATTTGATTACCATCTGGGTCGATCAGTACGAAGATATCGGTAACTGGCTGAAACAGATCTGAAGAAAGATAGCGGATTTGCCCGCTATTTTTCTTAAGAATAAAAGTTTAAGTAAATTCCGGCTTTTTAGTTTAAAATCATTTATATGGCAGAAGAACAAAAACCAGCGGTTTTAGAGGTCTACCCGATCGGGAAAATCAAAAGGATCCTTATGTTCCTTGCGGATTATTTTTTGTCTTTTATCTTGGGGCTTTTTATTTTCTCTTTTGCGGTGTTTCCTCTGGGGAAGCTAACTAGCAATTACGATAAGATAGCTAAGGATAAAGCGAATAGCCTGGAGCAACAACTGAATCTGCTTTACGCTGAAGGATTGCTTTTTTATGAAGGGGAAGAAAAAGGAACTTTTTCCGCTAACCTTATTACTTCAGCTGATAAGTTTATCGCCTATCAGGTCAATCCTAACTTAACCAGCGATAATGTTTTTTATACGTATTATGTCGGGATGAAAGAAGATAAGGATTCATTAACTGAGGCGATGAAATGCCTCGACCCCTTAACTAGCGCCACGGAAGGGAAGTATTTCACGTATCAGGAGAAAGATCTAAATGGCCTGCCGAAGATGCAAAAGGCCCTGGTCGAAGAATTTAAGCCGGTGACTGATCCAAAGGATTCTTTAGGTGAAGCAGCCCAAAAAGATTACGACTCTTTTGTCAGCGGTTATTTTACCGCTCTTTATCAGGAAATGATCGCGACCATTAACGCTTCCTCATATAGCGACAGTTCAGCTAAAGATGCCGCCTTGTCCTCTTATCCGACGCTAACTCAAAACATCAAAGCGGGAGAGCGTAGCTTGAATCTGACAATTGAGATTTCCGCCTCTCTTGCTTACCTTATCTCGAATCTGCTTTACTTCTTGCTTTGGCCGATAATTGTTAAAAGAGGCAGAACCCCTTCGATGATGGTGATGAAGATTGAAAGGTTGGAATCGGAAAGGCTGATTCCGCTGTCAATTGGGGAGGTCGTGATTCAGTTTGTCTTCTCTTTGCTTTTCTGCTTATCTTATCTTCTCTTTTTACCGGCGGGTTATATTCAGTTCACATCTTTGTTTGGACTGGCGGATCTTTTTATCGTAAGTTTGCTTTCTTTATTGTTGGGTCTGATTTCTTTAGGCTTCCTGCTCTTTGGTTCCTTCAATAAGACATTGGTTGATTTTTTAAGTAAGACTTCTTTGCTGGGTGAAGAGTCTTATGATGATATCTGTAAGGCGAGAGGAAAGGAAATCGACTGATGGAAGAAGAGGGAAGCATTAAGGTCGAATATCAAAGAGCCAGGTTTCATCGGCGAGTCTTTGCTCAGCTGATGGATTTTTTGCTTTTTGCTTTGGTCTTTATCGCGCTTTTTATCGGGGTGAGGCAGATTGCTTATTCAACTCCGGGGTATCAAACAACTGAACAAAGACTGAAAAAGACGAAACTCGATTCCGGTCTTTTTATTGAAAAGGATGGGATCATCACTCTGGTTACCACCTATTATTCAAATAATAAAGATCTGGCTGGCTCAACTTTGAAGAATTACTACACGTCCGCAATTGACACGTTCCTTTCCTATATGAGCCTTACTTCTCCGGAAGCTTCTTCCGATTCCAAGAAGGTCTTTGATAATTACCGTCTTTCGACTTCTTTGACTTATAAGGATATCAGTTATTTTGTAAAAGACACCAACGGAGATATTAAAGAGAATCCTTTATGTACAGCCAGCGAGAAAGAGTACGCCGAGAAAGCTTACGCTCCATTTATCGATAACCAAGCCCAAAGTCTGCTGATTGAATTCGCTCCCTTTTATCAGAGGGATACTAAGTACTTTTCCGATTTGGTCTTCTTTATCGAAGTTCCGATTGCCTTCATCCTCGGAGCGATCCTGATTTATTACATTCCGCCTTTGTTTTTTAAACGTGGCAGGAAGACTTTAGGTAAACTTGCCTTCCATATCGCCAGACTTGGCCCGGATGGTTACTCTTTAAAGCTAGGTAGATTTACCGGGGAAGCGGCGTTATTCATTTTCGCGGTCTTCTTCCTTTCCTTATTTACTTACGGTGCGCCCGTGCTGATTTCTTTGACCTTGATGGCCTTCTCTAAGAAAAAACAGGACTTCCCGGATTTCATGTTGAATATCCAGGAGGTCTCGGATGAATCTAATAAGATTTTCTTCTCACCGGAAGAAATCATCGAAGAAGGTTTCTCGGATGTTAAAAAGCCTGTGGACTTCAAAATGGAGGACCAAATAAACAAATAAGACAGGCTCTAAATGTAAAAGATTATTAGAAACCTTGTAATATTTAAAAGTGGTTTGTTATAATCTTAATACTACAAAAGATATCTACTAGATTATTCAAAGGAATTTTGGAGAACCCATAATAGAATGAAAAGCAGAAAACTATCGGTTTTGAAGACGATATTTCTTGCGGTCTTAGGAGTCGTTTCCTTGGCTGCTGGCTATGCCTCCAGCACGAAGAATGTCTCTTTAACCCCTGAAATCAAAGAGGTGAGAAGACCTTTAGCGGCTTTTTCTGATTATGGTGGCAGCGATCTGAAAGCTGCTGACTCGGATATTTCTTTCGCTATCAATAAGGCTACGCGCTCGGATGTCTGCCAGTCCTACGTCTATACGGTGATGGACCAAGGCAACAATTCATACATGCTCGGCTACTACGGGGAAGGGGCGGATTATAAGCCTCTGACCTTTTTCTATAATGTCACGAAAGCTGACGGCAGCGTTGAAGAGCGCTCAACGGTAAGCACGAAGGTTTCAATTAACAATATTTACGATGGCGTCGGGGCTGAAATCTCCGGCGATACTTTTTCCTCCAACGCTGACCTTTATATCGGCAAGGATGAAACGGTCGATATTACTTCCTTGAAGTTCACCAATATCTTCCTAGCTATCCGTCCGACCGGTGTCGGCGATTATATCCCTGACTATACCAATCCGTATTTCCTTCAAAAGCCTTCGATCGCTAAAGCGGCCAAGACTAATTTGATTCAGACCGATTTCCTTTCCTGCCAATTGGATCGCGTCTCTTCATTCCAAGGATTTACAGCTCTCGAATGCAGCTATCAGAACCATTCCGCTGAGATGTATAAGACTCTGCTTCCGACTTATGCCGATCATGAAGAAGCAATCAATAAGGGTGAGGAAGTCATCCGCTACCGCTTTAACGGTTTATCTAATTCCTTCTATATCGTTAACTACATCGATGGGACGAAGTTTGTTAAACAGATTTCCGGTACTTCTTTCTTGTCGCTGAAGCCGGAGCAAGGAACGGTTTGCTTCTTCCTTCAGGGTGTAGATGCTAACAAGGTCGCTTCCTTCTATTTAGGAGGAGGGATTTTGAAAATCGATATGGTCTACGCGTCCACCAAGAAGGATGTGGTCTCTTCCGCTTTGTCCTACCGCTTCGGAGCGGTGGATTTCGCCCCGGCTAACGGCAGCTATAAGAGAACTGATTTCAATACCACTCTGATTATCGCGGCGGTTATTTATCTCTTCGCTTTCCTCGGGGTCAGCATCGCCTTGTACTTCTATAAGAAGAATAAATATAAGAACGATGAGTACCTTAGAGTCAACGATAAGCTATACCGAAAGAACGCCATCACGGCTTTCTTCGGGATCGGCATCGCTTTAATGGCCGGCTTATTCATCTACGGCAGAGCCGTCTTGCTTCATAATAGCTTAGTGGTCTATAACCCGATCGATGCTTATATCATCTTCTTCTCGGTAGCGACCATTATCTTTATCGGCTACTACGTGAAGTTCTTCGTGACTTTAGCTAAAGCGCATCATGAGAAAGTCATCTCCGATCGCTTGAAGCTCAATGACACCAAAGCTGATGATGGTACGGTTATAATTACAAAGAAAGCGGGGAAATAATAGAGTATGGAAATTAAGATTAAGAACCTGACTAAGATCTTCCCGGGAGACGGGAAGAGACACATGCAGGATACGATCGCTGTTAAAGACCTCGATTTCACCGTCCCCGATGGGAAGCTGGTCGGACTTTTAGGCCCGTCAGGCTGCGGTAAATCCACCACCCTTTATATGATCTCCGGCCTCTTAAAACCCACTTCCGGCGAGGTGTGGTTCGGCGATCAGGAAGTCACCAACTTGTCCCCGGAAAAAAGAGGCATCGGCTTAGTCTTCCAAAACTATGCGCTTTATCCGCATATGACGATTTTCAAGAATATCGAATTCCCTCTGACCAACCTCAAAGTCGAGGTCCCGCTGGTCACTTTCTATAACTTTATCCTTAAGTATGTCTACACTTTGAAAAAAGGCGATAACATCGAAGGAATCGTAAAATCAGTCCGCTCCTTGGTTAAAAAGGTCGGCCTGAAGAAATCGGCTTCGCAGATTAATGTCGAGAATCAGAATGGCGTTCTTCATTTGACCGTCGTCCTCCTTAATACTTCTCACGAAGTCAAAGATTTGTTCGTTGAGAACTTTAAAAAAATCATCGTGCCTGAAAAACTCGATGTTTCCGAAAAGCAAACTTCCGAAGCTCGCTTCGATACAATCTTCCGCGCTGATGTTAATGTCATCTCTCCTGATGAGATCATGGATATGACCTTCTCGGGTAAGTTCGGCGATGACTTCAAGGCGGAAGATATCGATAACGACATTAAGAAAATCAAAGCTATCGGCCAGAAATACGGCAAGGTCGAATCCTGCGTGATCGTGAAGAGCCAGACCGGCCACGATATCATGGCTCGCATCCTTGATTTCCACGCGGTCGATCTGCAGAAGATGAGCGCTGAGCTGAAGTCAGCTCTGGCTTTCGTTTCTTCTTTCACCTCGGTCAACAATGTCAGAGAGAAGGCTTTGACTAAGAAAGTCAGATCGATCCTTAAGAACCTGAAGATCAGCTTCTCTGATTTGAAGATCTATTTCGATCAAGGTCACACCCGTCTGTTTTTGATTATGACTCAGTCCTCTAAAGAGAGGACCGCCAAAGCGGTCGGGGAACTGACTAAGGCCTTCAGCCTTTCGAATATTCAGTCGGAGACTAAGCAAGCTATCGCCCACCGCAAACTTACCAAAGAAGAAAGATACGATATCGTCCATGAGACCGCGAGATTGGTCCAGGTCGAAGAGTATCTGGAAAGAAAACCTTCCCAACTCTCCGGCGGTCAACAGCAGAGAGTCGCGATCGCTCGTGCCCTAGTTAAAAAACCTAAGGTCCTCTTGCTCGATGAGCCGCTTTCTAACCTCGATGCCCGTCTGAGATTGCAGACGAGAGAAGAGATCAGAAGAATTCAACGCGATACCGGTATTACCACGGTCTTCGTCACCCACGATCAGGAAGAGGCGATGTCTATTTCTGATGAGATCGTCGTGATGAAACTCGGCGAAGAGCAACAGATCGATTCGCCGCAGACGGTTTATAATTCGCCGGCTAACTTATTTGTCGCTCAGTTCTTAGGCACCCCTCCGATCAATGTCTTTAAAGGCTCGATCAAGGGTGGAAAGATCTATATCGGCAACGATTGCATTTTCCAGACGAAGACGAAGGTTGAAGATCAAGATCTATATGTCGCCATCCGTCCGGAAGGAATGAATGTGGTAACTGAAGGCTTGGGCTTTAAGGCTGATGTGGATATGATCCAGGTCTTAGGCCGTGATCTTTATATCGTCGCCAAGAACGAGAACTGCTTGAAACCGACCTTTAAAGTCATCATCCAGAATGATGATTTGGATTATAAGGGCAATATCACTTTGGCGGTGAAGCCGAAGAAGTTCTTTATCTTCTCGACCAAGACCGAAGCGAGAATCTATCTCGATGAGAATCCGCTTCCTGCTAAGAAGGCATTTTAAGAGGAACTGAAGGATGGAACAAACTCTTAATACCCAAGGCAAGGATAATAAAGTCGTCGCAGCTAATGACTTTTTTGCTGCGCGTCCGGATTATCAGCCTGGCTACGATGCCAAGAATGATACCATCATCCGTCTAGTGTCCCCAAAGAAAAAGAACGCCAAGCCTTATCGGGTCACCGGTATCGATGATGTCGCTTCGAAGAATAACTGGAAGGGCTGGCTTTATCTGGCCCCGGCTTTGATTTTGGTTGTTATTTTCCTCGTTTATCCTTTGATCAATACAATCACGATTGCCTTCCAGAAGAACTATTCCTATCTGAACGGCACTTCCGAAGGCTTTACTTTCGATAATTTCGGGCAGATCCTGACTTTGACTTCTTATAACGGTGCCTGGGAGACTCCTTTTGTCCAGTACGCGATCCCTAACACCTTCATTATCGTTTTCATCACGGTTCCGGTTTCGACTTTGCTGGCCTTGTTGATCTCGGTAGCCTTGAATTCCATCAAGTGGTTCCAGAAGGCTTTGCAGACCATCTTCTTCCTGCCTTATGTCACAAATACGATCGCTGTCGGTATGGTTTTCTCGGTCATCTTTGCCGATAACGGTATCATCAACTACATTTTCCCGACCAACCCTCCGACCATGTGGATTTATGGAGCCCAGCAGTGGAGAGCTTTCGTTCCGCTCTGCTTATATATCGTTTGGTCTTCCTTGCCTTTCAAGATCCTGATTTTCCTTTCGGGGTTGCAGGGCATTGATAAACAGTACTATCAGGCTGCGCAGATCGATGCGGCTTCCAAACAGAAGACTTTATGGAAGATCACCGTTCCGCTGATGTCTCCGCAGATCCTATATATCGTCGTCACTTCCTTTATCGGCGCCTTTAAGGAATATACCGCCATCGTCGGCTTATTCAATGGCCCGGGCACCGCGTTAGGCTCGAAGAATATGTACACTATCGTTTACTACATCTACGATAATCTTTCCAACCACACTTCCTTTGCGGCGGCTGCGGCTGTCTTCCTGTTTGTCATCATTCTCGTCTTCACTTGGCTGCAGATGATCGTTTCGAAGAAGAGAGTTTATTATTAGAGGTGAAAGATATGGCAACAGAAAATAAAAATAAAGACATCAAAAAGACTGCTGTCGCTCCCTCCACCCCTGTAAAAGAGGAAAACAAAGGGAACGCTCCGAAAGTCAGCAATGTACAAAAGAAGTACATCGATTTTACCCACGAGAAACTTCCTAATCAGAAGATCGTGATTTCGATTGAAGATGCCGGTAAGACCGTCGAATCGATCCAAAGGCAGGAAAAGGTGGGAAGGATTGTTTCCACGACCCTCCTTTATGTCGTTATTGTCTTCCTAGCCTTGGTGACCGTCTTCCCCTTCTACTGGATGCTGATCACTTCTTTGAAGATGAACGATGAAATCATCGCTTCAACTCAGACCTTCTTCCCGAATATCGTGATGTGGACTAACTACGTCTACGTTTTCCAGACCTTTAAGTTCGGGACGTTCTTGATGAACACGGTCGTGGTGGCTTTCTTCTCGACCGCTGGTACTTTGATCACTTCGATCTTCGCCGCCTTCGCTTTCTCCCGCTTGGAGTTTAAGGGCAGGGATGCGATATTCTGGGTCTTCTTGATGACGATGATGATCCCGGGCGAAATGATGGTCATCTCTAACTACATCACCGTCGCCTCCTTCGGCTGGATCGAGAATCAGACCAGGTTGGATGCTTACTTATCCATGATTGTTCCGTTTATGGTTTCGGTCCTTTACGTCTACTTGCTTAGACAGAACTTCAAACAGATTCCTAACGAGCTTTATCTGGCCGCCAAGGTCGATGGCAAATCGGATTGGTCCTTCCTCTGGAAGGTCATGGTCCCCTTAGCTGCTCCGACCTTGCTCTCGATCGCCATCTTAAAGTTCATGGGTACTTGGAACTCCTATGTCTGGCCGGCTCTGGTCACTCAGGATGATGCTTATAAGCTTATTTCTAACGGCTTAAGAGGTTCAGCTTTCCAGGATCCGGAATTAGGTCGTACTGAATTCGGCTACCAGATGGCTGGTACCGTCTTAGTCACCGTCCCGCTCTTCCTTTTATTCATCATTTTCAGAAAGTACATTATGCACGGCGTTGGCAGAGCAGGTATCAAAGGTTAATATTTTTATCTTGAAGAAATCCTCTGGTTCAACATTTGAGATGTGATGATATAATATACGTGTCAGTTAAATCCGGTTTAATTTATCTTAAAGATAATTAGACATACATACCACATTGAAAGGGGTAAAACTCATGAAAAGAAAGCTTTCTGTACTTCTTCCTCTTATCGCGACTTTAGCTAGCTGCGGTACCACTGTTGTTGTTACTTCTTCGTCTTCTGCGGCTGCTGCTTCGTCTTCCGCAGCTGCTTCCTCTTCCGCTGCTGCTTCTTCTGAGGTCGCTTCCTCCGAAGCGGTTTCTTCCGAAGCGGCTTCTTCTTCTGAGGCTTCCTCTGCAGTCTCTTCGTCCGCTGTCGCTCAGGGACCTTTTATCAAAGAGCCTACGGAAATCACTCTGTGGTCCATCACTGGCCAGAACAACCAGAAGCAACTTCAGAATTACGTCGATGAATTCATGAAGACTGAGCCGAATGTCAAAGTCACCAATACCATTCAGACTGGCATGGGCTATAACGAACTGAAGGATGCGGTTGAAAAAGGCTTTGCGGCTAATAACTATCCTGATATCGTCCAGTGCTATCCGGATCACGTCGCTGAATATATCAACTACGGCAAATCCGTTAACCTCGATACTTATATCGATAACGCGGACTATGGCTGGAGTGCGGAAGACAAAGCCGATTACATTAAGCCGTTCGTCGATGAAGGCAAGGGCTACACTATCCCTGGCACTTATTCGGTTCCTTATTGCAAGTCGACCGAACTCATGTTCTACAATGCTTCCGTCCTTATCGGCTTGAACCTTTCCGCTCAGGATCCGACCATTAACGATGGCAAACCTCTGACCCAGTCTTATTTCAATTCCATCACTTGGGAAGAGCTCTTCGGCAAACTTTGCCCGGCCATCGTCGCTTACAATGCCACTTTGGATGATGCTCATAAGATTCTGAAGACCAACGCTGACTATCACGCTGTCTTCGCTTATGATTCCGATGATAACCTCTTCATCACTCTCGCTCAGCAGTATGGCTACGGCTATACCTCCGTCAACACTGCGACTGGTGAAGGCTCCGTCGATTTCAATAACGATGGCATGAAACAGCTTTTGAAGACTTTCTCCGCTGCTAAGAAGAATGGCTACATGATTTCTAAAGGCTCCGCGAAGAACAATTACACCAACACTTACTTCACCGCTCAGAATACGCTCTTCTCCGTCGGCTCCACCGGTGGTGTTAAGCATCAGTTCTCCGGTGACTTCGATGTCGGTGTCGGCCGTATTCCGCACGCTGCTGGACGTGATCCGTACGTCATTAACCAGGGACCGTCTCTCACCGTTTTGGATCACGGCGATGCCAACCGTAAGTTAGCTTCTTGGCTCTTCTACAAATATATGACCAACAAAGCCAACACCCTCGATTGGGCGCTTAACTCCGGCTACATGGGCATCCGTAATTCTAACTACACCGATCCGGCTTATATCGAAGCTAATGATCCGGCGACCAAAGATCCGAAGACCCTTGAAAAATTGATGGCGACCGCTAACACCTTCACCCAGAAGGTCACCGGCGAGATGTATACTTCGCCTGCTTTCTTAGGCTCTTCCACTTGCCGTACTCAGGCTGCTGGTTTGATGGTTTGGGCTCTGACTAATGATCTTTCGACCTTGACTGATGCTGATATCAACACCAAATTCCAGGCTGCTGTCGATGCCTGCAAGTTGGCGATGTAGTTCAGCGTTAACTACTTATCGATTGAGTCTTAGTCTCTAATTCGTTTTGTCGCCCGCCTTTAACAATATAGAAAGAGGAAATTTATGAATAAGAAGCGTTTATTTACTTTGTTTTCATCCTTCATTGTTTTAGGCGGGCTTTTTTCCTGCGGTGAGGCAAGCGGCAATTCTTCAAACGTCGCTGGCAGTTCGACTACGGGCAGCAATGTCTCGGAATCTGTTTCGTCTGGAGATGATAGCGGCACTTCGGTGACGATCACTTTCTGGCATACTTTCGGGCAGAGCATCGTCGATACCCTCAATAAAAAGATCACTGCATTTAAAGCCCTCGTGAAAGAACACGATGGGGTCGATGTCAATGTTGAATTAGCTTATAAAGGCGGCTATAACGATATTCTTTCAATCGTCAAGAACGGCTTCTCCGCCGGCAATGTCCCGACGATCGCGGTCGCCTACCCCGATCATGTCGCGGAGTATTTGGCTGGGGAACTGAAAGATGAACAGTTTGTCGTCAATATGGAAAAATTCGTTTCCGATCCGGAGATTGGCTTTGGCAAAGAAAGCTGGTACGGCGATGGGGAAGCGAGCGATTTCGTCCAAGGTTTCTATCAGGAAGGCACCAACTATGCGAAAAAAGGACTTTATTCCTTGCCTTTCATGAAATCCACAGAAGTCATGTTCTATAACAAGACTCTTTTAGGTTCCGCCATCCCGAAGTATTATGATTCCACTTTGAATACCAGCGGGAAGATCGATACTTATCTGAAGAATATGTCCTGGGATCAACTCTTGGCGGTCGCTAAAGCCATCAAAGATAACCAGACGGCGATTTCCTCGACCCTGAAGACTCCGATCTATTATGATTCGGATTCCAATATGTATATTTCCCAGTCTTACCAGAAGAACATCCCTTATCTTTCTTTGAATACGGATGGAACTGGCTCGGTTGATTTTGTTAACGACCAAGCGAAAGCTTTGGTGCAGTCTTATAAGGATGCTAAAGATGCCGGCTATCTGACTACTAAAGGCGTGAAGGGCACTTATGGCTCCGATTCCTTTAAGAATGTCGAGTCGGTCTTCTCAATCGGGTCTTCTGGTGGTACCGGCTATCAGTTGCCTTCGGGTGACTCATTTGAAGTCGGGGTTTGCAAGGTCCCCTCGATGAGCGCAGAAAATCCGGTCTATGTTAACCAAGGACCGACTTTAACGATTCTTAATAACCCTGGCAAAGATGATGCGACTAACGCCAAGAGAGCTAAATACGCTTGGAAATTCTTGAAGTATATCACCTCCGCCGAAATCAATACGCAGATGTGCGTTATCGGTTCGGAAGGGTATTCTCCAGTGAGGACTTCCGCTTATGCTACCGATCTTTATCAGCAGTACTTAGAGGAAGGCGAGACTTATGCCAAGACCGCTAAAGTCGTCAGCGACCAAGTCGCTGGCCATTATCTGATCAGCCCGACCTTTAAAGGCTCCGCGGTTGCTCGAACTGAAGTCGGCGGTATCGTCACCCAGGTCCTACTTGGCAATAAGACGATTGATAAAGCCTTTGAAGATGCTTATAACGAAACGAAGAAATCCATGTAAGGAGCAGAAAAATGAACTCTATTAAAAAAGCCCTCCTCGGAATTATTGCGCTGGCTACAGTCGCCTCTTTAACGGCGTGCGGTGGCCAAATAATTAGCTCGGTCGGAGATAACTCGTCTGCAGTGAGCAATGTTTCTGATTCTGCTGAGTCTTCTGCCGCCGCTTCTTCCTCCGGAGTCGATTCTTTCGGCAGTTCAGAGACCGCTTCTTCCGAGATCTCGTCTATGGCATATATCGATTATGTCAATGATGGCAGCGTTAAACTGGGCCTTGATTATAAAGGCCATGATTTTTATAAAGATGGAGTCGGTCAGGTCAGCTTGAAATCGCCGATCGATGGTGATACCGCCCATTTCACTCCGAAAGTCACCACGACTTCCTCCGAGACGATTAAATCCCGTTTCTTCGGGATCGATACTCCTGAATCGACTGGAAAAGTCCAGGAATACGGGAAAGCCGCTTCAAACTTTACTAAAGAAAAGCTGGAAAAGGCGGATGCTGATGGGACCATCGTGGTCTCCGCTCCTATCTCGACCTACCAGACTCCTTCCTTCGATTCAACCGGGACTCGTTACGTTTCCTTGGTTTGGATTAATTTGACTGTGAAGGATTGCCCGTTCGATCAACTGGTTCTTTTGAATCTCTGGATCGTCCAGGATGGCTTCTCTTGGGTTAAGAACGTTTCCGATATGCCTGCATACGAAAGCACTTTCTACGCTGCTCAACAACAAGCTACGGATCTGAAATTGAATCTTTTCTCCGGGTTGCCTGATCCTTTATTCAACTACGGTGATTATTTCGATACTTCGCTTCTGGATATCAAAAAGGAAATCCTGAAGCAGTTTGCTGATCCGACGGCCACCAATAAGTACTCTAACTTCAAAGTCCGTATTCAGGGCACGGTGGCTGGTTTTGCTAACAATGTCCTTTATCTCCAGTCTTATTTCACTAAAGAGAACGGTGCGGCTACTGAAGAGGGAGAATACGCCGGAATCAATATCTTTACCGGTATGTCAGCTATTCCTTCTAAGTACACTAAGAAGAATACTTATATCCAAGTCTGTGGCTTAGCCGTGGATTCCGAACAGTTCGGCTTCCAGATCACTTCCGCTTCTTTCCCGATCGTCTCCAGCGATGAGAATGATGCTAAGGTCCTGATCAAGGCTGAAGACAATATTGAAGATTTTAAGCTTCATGTCTTCGATTATGCCCCGGATGCTTTATTGAATAACGATTACGCCGCCTTGAATTGCGCGGTGAATCTGACTGGGGAAATCACGGTCGGCGGCGGATATGTTTCCGATAAGACCATCACGCTTTATCCTTATTTCAATAACGCTTCTTTGCCTTATACCGTCTATATCACTTTCATGTACGCTCCAGATCCTAATCAGGGATCCTATTACTATTCAAAGATCGATGATTTCAAACTCGGGGCCGATGGAAACAAGAGAACCTTCACTTTAACCGGTGTCTATTCTTACCATAAGACCACCTCGGGAAAGATTTCTTTCCAGATCATCCCTTCTAAGAGCGCGGATTTAGTGCAGACCAGCCCGATTGATGGTGCTAATGCCACCTCCTCGGTGAGCGCTTGAGGTTAAGGATATGTATTGCTATCACTGCGGAAAGAAAATCGAGGAAAGGAAGCTGGAAGCCAAGGCTTCTTCTTTAGAAGCGAACTCTAAAGTCTTAACAGCTTCGACCAAGGTTGAATATGTCTGCCCCCGTTGTGGCTATCTGATCCATGAAGGCCACGATGAGCAGGATATCAAGTCTTTAGCGGCCGCTGCCCACGCTGAGATTCAAAGAGGAAATAACTCCTTTGCTCAGGGTATGGGTCTTACTTCCGTCGGGGTCATTTCGATGATTCTGGCCTGGATCTTCTTCCGTCTTTCTTTTAAGCCGGCGCAGCAGAATCAACTGATTCGTACCTGCCCGGAATACTTCGTTTTCTGGGTCTTGTTAGTCGCCGCTGTTATCCTTCTGGGCTTCGGTCTGACTCTGGTGACCATCGGTGCTATTAAAAAACACGATTACCAGATTCTCCTTAAAGATGTCCAGAATCAGACGTTCTCTCAGTAGATATTAATGCAGGATGCTTACGCCACCTGCTTAATATATTTGGTTCCGGGTTGTATAATAAACTTGCTACTCGGAAAAAGATGTTTCAACAAATTGTGGAAAGGGAGGAAACATGAAAAGAAAATCGATTCTCACAATTGCTGGTCTATTCGCTCTTACTATCGGCTTAGCTTCCTGCGGTGGAAATACTAATTCTTCCTCTGCAGCATCATCCGCGGCTTCGTCTGCGGCTTCATCTGCGGCTGCTTCTTCGCAGGTCGTCTCTTCGACCGCTTCGTCCGCGGCTGCTTCTTCGTCCGCGGTTGCTTCTTCGGAAGTTTCGTCTGAAGCTTCTTCGGAATCCAGCTCTGAGTCTTCTTCGATCACTCAGACTTTCTCCATCTCCAACAAGGATGCTTTAACAGCTGAATGGCACGTCGGCCAGGCTGATCGTAAGATCACCTTTGCGGCTGATCCGGTCATCAATCCGGCTGCCTTAGTCGCTTCCGGCGAATTGGTCGTCACTTCGTCCGATCCGACCGTTATCGCTGCCATCGGCGTCAACCTTTCGATTCAGAAGGAAGGCACTGCGACGATTACCGCTACCTATAAAGGCATTACTGATTCCGTCGAGATCACCGCTTTGGCTTCTTTGACCGAACCGGCTTATAAGGCTGCTACGATCGCGGATGTCTACAATGCTGATGACACCACCGGCAAGTATGCTTATAAGACCACGATTGAATTTGCCGCTTTGCTTTCCGGAAAGACTGATATTTCTGCTTATGGTAATTTCATGGCCAAAGTCGATGACACTACTCAGATCACCGTTTATGGAACTTCTGCTCAGGCTTCGGCGCTTTCCTTCAATCTTTCGACGATGACCTATAAGTTCACCAATCCGCAAGATGCTTTGACCAATGCGGCCACTAAGGATCTGAAGGTTGGAGATAAGCTCGATGTCATCGCTATCAGAGCGGACTATGGCACCAAGAAAGAGATTTCTTGCATCGTCTTAGCGGTTAACGGCGTCTCCGTCGCTAACGCTGGCACCGCTGCTGCTCCTCTTACTACCGATGTTGTCGCCGCTTCCACTCTGCCTCAGAAACTTTATACTTACCTTGTTAAAGGCAAGATCACTGGCTGGTCGAACGCTACCGCGACTGATGGGACTGCTTACGGCAACTTCTATCTGCAGACTGAAGGCGCCACTAAAGATCCTATCTATGTCTACGGCGCGACTGCTGATGCCACCAAGTTGGCTTATGATGCCACTAAAGGCAGGACTGTTTTCACCAATCCGCAAGACTTCTTAACTAATGCTGGCACCAAAGATCTGAAGATCGGCGATGAAGTCACGATGATGGTTATCCGTTGCGATTATAACGGGACTTTGGAAGTCTCCGGTGTCGTCATTCCGACCGTTGTCGCGAAGACTCCGGTCATCGATACGGTGACGATCGCTGATTTAAGAGCTAAGACTGCCTCTGATAATAAGGTTGTCAAAGTCTCGGGCATCTTTGCTAAAATCACTAATTCGACCAATGGTAACGGCTTCCTAGTCGATCCGGTTTCCGGTTCAGCAATCACCATTTATGGCAGCACTAAGACTGCGGCTAACTTAGTCAAGACCGACACTGGTTTAGGCTACTATACCGGCGCCTGGACCAAGCCCACTGACTTTGCTACGGCTGGTGCTACTGTCGGTGATTATGTCACGATGGAAGCTGTCTATACTTATTTCAGCGGAACTCCGGAAATTTCCGGTGTCATCGTTGCCGATGTCTTGACCACCGATGCAGCTTATACTTATAAGTTCTCCGCTTCCGCTGCTGAGGCTGAAAATGGCACAGTTGCGCTTGATAAGGAATCGAATTTGGCTTTCGGCGAGACTGTCAAAGTCACTGCGACTCCGGCTACCGGCTATAAAGTTGATACGGTCACCGTCGCTCGTGGCTTCGATAGCGCTGATAAGTTGACTGCGGCTGAGGATGGGACTTATTCCTTCCAAGTCAATGTCACGAACTACGTTGTCGTCAAATTTGTTTCGGCCACTGCGGCTGTCACTTCGCTCAACCTTACCGTTGATACCTTAAGCCAGCCTTCTGGTGCTTATACTGTTTCAAATCCTCAGACGATTTCCGGCGTTGCTATCACTGCGACTGGTGTTGGTAACTATAGTAACGGATTGCAGTATCGTGTTAATGCCACAACTGGCCTTTCCGCGATTTATAACACTTCCGCTACTCCGACTGCTATTAAGAGCATCACTGTCACTGAAACCACAGGGAAGCTCATGGCTAATGGCAAAAAGATGCTAACGATTTCCGGCGCTACTGCTGCGACCGCGACTCCGGTCGATACCGATGTCGTCACCGCTGATGGCACCACCGCGGTCCATGTCGTTAACTTCACCCAGGCCCAAGGCATGACCTTCTTCAATGTCGGTCATCATTCAACCAATACTGGCACCTTCTACATCGCCAGCATCGTTGTTGAGCTTTACTTAATTCCGATTCTAGATGCTTAGCTCCCGCCTGACCGGCGGGAGTTTTTTGTTGGCGGCATATTAAAAAAGACATCTAATAAAAATGTCTTTTCTTTCATTTGATTTTTTGTTCTTTCAGCAGACCTGATTGTTAATATTCAAATTTGGTAAATAGAATAACTAAATAAATTGCTTAACGGCTTCTTCCGGAGTGAAAAGAGGAAAAGGATTATTCTCCAAATCCTTTTTGTTCCTGGTGATGATACAGTCGGCTTTAATTCTTTTTGCTGTCGCGATTTGTATTCCGTCTTCAAAATCTGGTGTGTTTGTTTCTAGAGCCTTATTTATATCGTTGACATTTAGATCAGCCATTTGAAAAATCAACTCCAAAGTCAGCAAGACATGATTTATATCTTCTTTCTTTAGTTCTTTTCGCATGACATAAACCAGATCAGCGATTGAAAGGGAAGAGATGTAGCCTTTGATTTTTCTTTAATTCACATAAATCAAAAATAGCTTTAGAGTAAGGATAAAAATTCTGACGGTTAGCTAAGACATCTAAAAGCACGTTTGTATCAATTAAGGCGGTCATATTTTGTCAGTCTTTCTTTTAAGCCATCCTTATCTTTTATTTCTTCTTTCAAGATTCCGACTAGGCTATCGGAAAGAAAGCGGGCTGTGGCTTCTTTAGAAACGAGTCTAGCTACTTCTTTTCCGCTTTTCGTGATGATTACTTCCGAGCCATTTCGGACAGATTCCAAGTATTTACCGAAGTTATTTTGAAATTCGGTGGCTGAGACTATTTCCATATAGTGCATCCTAATTAGCTAAAAATATTATATATAAAATAGCAATATTCCAAAGCCTTTAAGCTTTTTAGATCTTTCTCATTAACTGATAGTTAATAAATACAGATTATTTTCACTTAAGAGCGGAATTTAGTATGACAATTATCTTTAGATTAAAACGGAACTTAGTATGTCAAATGCCTCTTGACCCCTGGGGCTAGGTCTGTTAAAGTTACTATTGATTTATCTTTAGGAAAAGTGCTATAGTTAACAATGCTATGGGGTATTTTGCCCTTTTTTGGGCATACCATGGCCGTGGGAGGGTTTCTCTAGA
The DNA here is from genome assembly GCA_022652945.1 of Bacilli bacterium. GTDB lineage: Bacteria > Bacillota_I > Bacilli_A > RFN20 > CAG-288 > Scatoplasma. The sequence goes on along the minus strand of JALCRV010000001.1, from coordinate 208 downwards.
CCCAATACAACCACGCACGGATAATTAATATATAGGAGGTTATCACGTGGCAGGCAAAAAGATTTTGAGGACGATGAAGATCGTCTCCATGGGCGGTGAGGCCAGCCCAGCTAAATTAGGCCAAAAACTTGGGCCGTACGGCATCGGTGGCAAGTTCTGCGTTAAGTTCAATGCCATGACTTCGGATCGCCCTGGGGAACTCGTTCCT